>NZ_JASBRH010000001.1 GCF_029961155.1 Pontibacterium granulatum
TTCTTCCTGGACTGGATCGAGATCACGCTGATTATCCTGCCGCTGCTGGCACCGGTAGTCTCCGCCCTGGGCCTGGATATCAACGGCTACGGTGTTGTGGATAACCCTGAGCTGGTGTGGTTTGTGATGTTGGTGGCGATGGCCTTGCAGACATCGTTCCTTACACCACCGGTCGGATTCGCGCTGTTCTACCTGAAGGGTGTATGCCCACCGAACGTCAAGCTGTCCGACATCTACAAAGGGGTGATCCCGTTTATCTTGCTGCAGTTACTTGGCCTGCTCATTCTGGTGTTCTGGCCACAACTCGTCCTGTGGCTGCCAGCAACGGCTTACGGCTAAACACGGCCAATCCCTTGGCCGCCACTACCGCCCGCGTAGTGGTGGCCTTTTTCCCCATAAGAAAAACACATAAGAATAACTGTCGAATAACAGGCAGAAGAGCGTTGGTGAGGTTAATGGGCTATGAAACAGCAGTATCAGGCGTTTCATGATCAGTTGAAATCCTTTATTCCAGACACACGTCTGATCAGCGATCCGCTGAGAACACTGGCATACGGTACCGATGCCAGCTTTTACCGTCTTATACCGCAGATCGTAGTGCGCGTTGAATCTGCCGATGAAGTATCCCGTATCGTAAAACTGGCATCCGACAGCCAGATTCCTGTGACCTTCCGCGCGGCCGGTACCAGTCTGTCCGGGCAGGCGATCACCGATTCCGTGCTGATCCAATTGGGTGATGGCTGGAAAGGTTACGAGATTTCCGACGATGCCAGCAGCATCAAACTGCAACCGGGTGTGATCGGTGGCCATGCCAACAAATACCTGGCTCCGTTTAACAAAAAAATCGGTCCCGACCCGGCTTCGATCAATGCGGCCAAGATTGGCGGTATTGCTGCCAACAACGCCAGCGGCATGTGTTGTGGTACAGCCCAGAACAGCTACCGTACGCTGAAAAGCATGAAACTGGTGCTGTCTGACGGCACCCAGCTGGATACCGGTAGCGATCAATCTCTTGTTGCATTCCGTGAGTCCCACAAAGGATTGCTGGATGCATTGGATGCCCTGGCACGCCAGACCCGTGAGAACGACGCGCTGCGTCAGCGTATTAACCATAAATACCGCCTGAAAAACACCACCGGCTACTCGCTGAACGCCCTGGTCGATTACGAAGATCCGATCGATATCCTGCAGCACCTGATGATCGGGTCCGAAGGTACACTGGGCTTTATGTCCGAGATCACCTATCACACGGTGGATGAATTCCCGGACAAAGCCTCCGCCCTGATCTTCTTCGACACCGTTCGCACCACCTGTGAAGCAGTGGCCATTCTGAAGAGCACGCCGGTGTCTGCCGTAGAGCTGATGGACCGTGCCGGCCTGCGCTCGGTGGAAAACAAAGAGGGCATGCCAGACTTCATCCGCGAACTCCCGGAAGATGCGGCCGCCCTGCTGGTTGAAACCCGTGCGCCAGAAGCAGGCCTGCTGGCTGATCAGGTAGAGCAGATCAAAGCATCAATTGCGCACCTGCAAACCTCTAAACCGGTTGAGTTCACCACCAACCCGGAAGAGTACGCCAAGTACTGGGCGATCCGTAAAGGTCTGTTCCCGGCGGTAGGAGCCGTCCGAATGACCGGTACCACGGTGATCATTGAAGACGTGGCCTTCCCGGTTGAGCAACTTGCGGATGCCGTTCACGACCTGCACCAGATCTTTGAAAAGTACCACTACGACGAAGCCCTGATCTTTGGTCACGCACTGGAGGGGAACCTTCATTTCGTATTTACCCAGGCATTCGACAACGATGAAGAGCTGGCCCGTTACGAAGGCCTGATGGACGACGTTGGCAAGATGGTCGTGGAAAAATACGACGGCTCTCTGAAAGCAGAACACGGTACCGGCCGTAACATGGCCCCATACGTTGAGATGGAATGGGGTACCGATGCCTACGCGTTGATGTGGGAGCTGAAAGAGCTACTCGACCCGAAAGAGATCCTTAACCCGGGCGTTATCCTCAACCGCAACAAGCAGGTGCATCTGGAAAACCTGAAACCGATGCCTGCCGCCGACGAGATTGTGGATAAGTGCATCGAGTGCGGTTTCTGTGAACCGACCTGCCCGTCACGCGATCTGACCCTGAGCCCACGCCAGCGCATTGTCCTCTGGCGTGAAATTGCGCGCCTTGAAGCAACCGGCGAAGATGCAGAGCGTCTGGCCGAACTGCGGAAAGAGTATCAATACCAGGGGACCGACACGTGTGCGGCTTGTGGTCTGTGTTCAACCACCTGCCCGGTCGGTATCAACACCGGCAACCTGACCCGCTCTATCCGCAGCCGCAACAACGAAAACCACACCAAGTTGGCGCAGTGGGTGGCTGACCACTACGGTGGCATCACCAAAACCACCAAAGCAGCCTTCAAGATCGCCGATGCGACCCATGCTGTACTGGGCACCAAAATAATGTCAGCAGTGACTGGCTTTGCCCGCAAAGCCAGCGGTGGCACAGTGCAGCAATGGACACCGTCCATGCCGACGGCAGCACCTAAGATCGACACCCACAAACCAATCACTGATCCAAATGCACCGAAGGTGGTTTATCTGCCTAGCTGTGCCAGCCGTACCATGGGTCCCGCCCGTGGCGATGAAGACCGCACCTCTTTGGCAGATAAAACCGAAGCCCTGCTACGTAAAGCGGGTTTTGAGGTGATCTATCCAGACGATATGGACAAGCTGTGCTGCGGTATGCCGTTTCAGTCCAAGGGAATGTTTGAGGCTGCGGACTCCAAGTCGAGTGAAGTCGAACGGATCCTGATGCAGGCGACCAACAACGGCGAGTTGCCGGTATATTCGGACACCAGTCCGTGCACCTTGCGGCTGCGCGAGAACATCAGCGAACGGATAAAGCTGTATGACACCGTCGATTTTATCGACCAGTTCCTGCTCGACCGTTTGGTGTTCGAACCAATCAACGAGCCGGTGGCACTGCACATTACCTGCAGCGCGACCCGCATGGGCCAGGCCGACAAACTGAAGCGCATCATGAATGCTTGCTCCAGCGAAGTTGTGATTCCGGATCAGATCACCTGCTGTGGCTTCGCCGGGGACAAAGGCTTTAGTACGCCGGAGTTGAACGCATCGGCACTGCGCACGCTGAAAGACAGTGTAAGCAGCTGTAAAACCGGTTACTCCACCAGCCGTACCTGTGAGATTGGCCTCAGCCATCACAGCGGTATCGATTACAAATCGATCGTGTATCTGGTCGACCGTGTCACTCAGCCCAAATTGAGTGCCACGGCAAGTACCGACGAAAACCAACGTATTCAGGCCACCTCGGTCTGATCCGATAGCAGAGGAAATAACGATGGCACTTCCAGCGATGAACACCATCCTGTACACCACTTCCCTGGGCAAGCACACCCGCCCGGTTTTCCGTCATGCGGTTAACCTGGCGCATCAGTTCAACGCTAAAATCATCATGCTGCACGTGGTTGAACCTATCGGTGAACTGGGCCATGCGCTCATCCAAAACTACCTCGATGAGTCCCTGGTGAAGAAGATGCATGATGAGGGCATCAACGCCATTAAGGACCAGATGCGCGAGCGTGTTGCAGCATTCTGTGCAGATGAGCTGCAGAGCCTGCCGGAACCGTTCGATCTGGACATCGAGCACGTGGTCATCGAGGGTAACCACACCGATTCCATCCTGCGCGAAGCAAACGCAATTAATGCAGATATGATCGTAATCGGCTCGGAAAACACCTTCGGCCACCACAGCCACACCACCCAGCAAGTCGTTAAAAGCGCAAAGGTGCCTGTACTTGTGGTGCCAACCGGTAAAAAATACGCCTGATTTATCACTAGGCCCTAGGACACTGCAATGGAAGACACTTCACTCGCCCTGATCGAACGCATCTTCCTTACGGTGTTCCCTCTGGTGGCGGTCGTTTCGGTCGGCTTCTTTTACGGGCGTGTCCGTAAGCCCGACATGAGCACCGCCAACCAGATCAACATGGACCTGTTCTGCCCAGCCCTGATCTTCTCGGTGCTCTCGTCCAAGTCGTTTGACCCGGGGACCTACCAAAACCTCGCCATTGGTGCCGCAATCGTCGTACTCGGTTCCGGCTTGCTGCTCTGGCCCCTGTGTCGCCTGATTGGCGTAAAGGCAAAAACCTTTCTACCACCGATGATGTTCAGCAACAGCGGCAACCTCGGCCTGCCGCTGATCGTACTGGCGTTTGGCGAAGAAGCCCTGCCGGTTGCGGTACTGCTGTTCCTGATCGAGAACACCCTGCATTTCTCGGTAGGCGTATATCTTCTGGATCACCGTACCCATCCGCTGGCCCTATTCCGCATACCAATGATCCAAGCGTCCGTCCTGGGCATCCTCTGGGGCACGTTCAAGCTGCCGCTGCCTGAGGCGGTTGGCACGTTCATCGGCATGCTTGGCCAGATCTCGATTCCACTGATGCTCTTTGCCCTTGGCGTCAGGATGATCAGCGTGGATTTCAGCAAATGGCGCATTGGCCTTCTGGGCGCATTACTATGCCCACTCAGCGGTGTCGCGATTGCGCTGGCGCTGCAACCGGTGCTGCAACTGAGTGAGATGCAGTTTGGTTACCTGATCCTGTTTGGCGCTCTGCCGCCTGCCGTACTGAACTATATGGTCGCCGAGCGTTACAACCAGGAGCCGGAACAAGTTGCCTCCATCGTATTACTCGGTAATATGGGAAGTCTGATAGCAATCCCATTAACCCTGGCTTTTGTGTTGTAGACGATGCGAATTGGTATTGATCTGGGTGGCACTAAAATTGAAGCAGTGGCGCTGGATCAATGCGGCGAGACCCTGTTTCGAAAACGGGTAAGCACTCCACAAGGTGATTACGTTGGAACCTTGGACTGTATCTGTGAGCTGGTGCGGGAAGCCGATCAGGTTCTGGGAAGGCGCGGCTCAGTGGGTGTCGGCATCCCTGGTACCATCTCCCCCTCAACCGGCCGGGTTAAGAACGCTAACTCCGTCTGCCTTATCGGCAATCCGCTCGATCAGGACCTAAGCGAACGCCTCGACCGACCTGTACGTTGCGCCAACGACGCCAACTGCTTTGCCCTGTCCGAAGCCTCCGACGGCGCGGCTGCAGGGGCCAATTCAGTCTTTGGCGTCATCCTGGGCACGGGTGTCGGCGGCGGACTGGTGATCAACGGCCAGATCGTGTGCGGACCGAACTCTATCACCGGCGAATGGGGACACAACCCTCTACCCTGGCCCAACAACAGCGAAATCTCTATCGTACCCTGTTATTGCGGCCAGACCGGTTGTATCGAGACCTGGCTGAGCGGTCCGGCACTCAGTCGGCAATACCTGAAACTCAGCGGCCTGGATCTCAGTGCAGATCAGATCTGGAAGCTGGTGCGTGACAATGATCCGCTGGCACAGGCGATCAGCCAGCAGTACTACCGCCGCCTGGCGAAAAGCTTAGCTTCGGTTATCAATATTATCGATCCGGAGGTGATTGTACTGGGTGGGGGGCTGTCCAACGAAAGCTCGCTGTATGAAGCAGTACCGTCCTTGTGGGGGGAATACGTATTTTCGGATAGCGTAGCAACCCGTTTGGTGCCCGCACAGTTCGGCGACGCCAGTGGTGTACGCGGCGCCGCCTGGTTATGGCCACAGACGCCGGTTAAGGCTTAACCTCCGCTACGGCCGGTTTGCCTACAATGATCAGATGGCGGTTTTTCTCCACTGTCGCTTTGCCGATCCCCTTCACTTTGGCCAGATCGTCCACATTCATAAACGGTCCGTTCGCACTGCGATAGTCCACAATGGCCAAGGCTTTCTTTTTGCCGATACCGGCAAGGTTTTTAGCGATCTCCTGAACACTGGCGGTGTTCAAATCGATTGGCTCGGGCTGAGCCGCGATTGAAGAAAGTGAGAAGGAAAGAAAAAGAACAGCGAGCAGCGCCCGCACTGAACTAAGCAGGGTCATACAACTATCTCCGTGTCATTGATAAAAAAGGCCGGTTAATCCATAACCAGCCCTTTCTTTGTATCAAATACCCTAGCTTGGGGCAATACACTTTAAACCAGCGGGGCTATTTCCTTCTCGATGTCAGCCAACGCTTGCACCGGTTCGTCAGCCTGTGTGATAGGGCGACCGATCACCAGATAGGTGCTGCCGGCTTCCAATGCCTGTGCCGGTGTCATAATACGCTTCTGGTCACCTACTGCGGCGTTAGCTGGACGAATACCCGGGGTTACCAACTGGAACTCTGGAGAGATAATTTCACGCAGAGGCTGTACTTCCTGCGCGGAACATACGATACCGTGCAATCCACTCTCTTCAGTCAGCTTCGCCAGACGTTTTACATGCTCCAACGGCTCAATATCCAGACCGATATCGGCCAGGTCCTGCCGCTCCATACTGGTCAGCACCGTTACACCGATCAGCAGGGTATTGCTGCCGTTGACCTGTTCCAGCTCGTTACGTGCCGCTTCCATCATGCGACGGCCACCGCTGGCGTGTACGTTGACCATCCACACGCCCAGTTCTGCTGCAGCACGTACGGCTTTGGCTGTGGTATTTGGGATATCATGGAACTTCAGATCCAGAAACACTTCAAAACCCAGCGCATGCAGAGCTTCTACCACCGCTGGTCCACTGCGGGTAAATAACTCCTTCCCCACTTTCACCCGACACCGTGTCGGGTCAAGACGCTGCGCCATCGCCAATGCTTCAGCCTGGCTTGGGTAGTCGAGTGCAACGATAATACGCTTGGAATCTTTGATCATTAAAGCTCTCTCAAGTTAAGTTATTCGCCTTCCAGCCCCTGAATAGGCCTGGTCGTGCTCCATTTTTTACAGGATGGACACTGCCAATGCAGTGTCTTGCCGGAAAAACCACAGCTGATGCAGCGGTAGATCGGCTTAGACAGCTCCAACTGGCCGGTCAGACCACGCAATACACGCAGGCTGTCGCGTGCACTTTCAGCACCGTGTTCGATATGCATATCGATCAGGCGGTTAAACCCTTTTACGGATGGACGTTTTTTCAGCTCTTCGGTGATAAAACTGCCCGCGACATACAGGCCCTGCTCGTCTTTAACCTGCTCAGCCACCGCCAAAGTGACACTGGTTGACGGCGCCTTGGACATGCACTGTTTCAAATATGCATTCAGCTCTTTTTCGTTACGCAGATGACCATAACAGGTACGCAGCATGTCCAGAGTTTCGCTCACAAACACCGGATCCCGATCCGCCACCAGCTTTAGATACTTGATCGCCTGGCGCCATTCACTCTGGTCCATCGCAATACGGGCATGAAGCAGGCAACTTCGCACTCCCTGCGGATCGTAAATTTCACTCCGACGCAGGTAGGACTGTGCATCACGATACTGGTGTCGCTGGATCAGTGCCTCAGCCATCTCACAGCAATAGTGGGCCAGTTCACAGCTCAGTTTCTTGCGTTCGTCCATCGGCAACTGATCTGCTGCCGACAACGCCTTTTCCCACTCAGCCTCTTTTTCGTAGAGAGAGATCAACAGGCGTTGGGCTTTCACCAGTGTTTCACGTACCGGACGTTGGCGGATTATTTCCAGCAGCAGATTCTCGGCACGGTCCAACAGGCCAATGGCGTAGTAATCTCGTGCCAACGCCATCTGCACACGCAGGAACTCGCTGCGATCAAGATCCGGGCGCGCTAACAGATTCTGGTGGATCTGGATCGCTCGCTCCACGTCCCCCTTGCGACGAAAGAGTTTTGCCAGTGCCAGATGGGCGGGAATGGTATCAGAATTGACTTCGAGCGCACGGATAAAGCTTTCGATCGCTTCATCGGTACGCTCGTTCAATAGATAATCGAGTCCGGCAAAGTAGTCCCGACTCATATTGTTGGAAAGGCGCTGATACTGCGCCTTATTGCGTTCCCTGCGTCCTAGCCACCAACCTGCGGCTATCGCCAGAAAAAGCGGAACGATCAGCAGGTAGTTTTCTAACTCAGGCGGCATTCTTCAAACCAGCTGTTCTCAGCTGATCCAACTCCTTCTGTGCATTGGAAACACGGCGACGTTCAGCACGCAGGCGGGTGCGCAACAGCAAGATGCTCACGACGCTGATAGCCATCCCCAGGATGCCACCCAGGATAAAAGTTGCCACCAGCCATAAGGACAAGCTTGCTTCCGGCAGTTTGACCAGAACCAGATCGACCGCCACCATTTCGGTGTTGTTGATTGTGAACATTACACCCACAAACAGAAACAACAAACACAGCAACCCGAGGATTGCACCTTTAATCCAACGCACTTATCTAAACCTCTTGTGTTGAACAGTTACCGGGTATCAGTACCCCTGCTCCAGGCTGGAGTTTACCTGTTCTCGCAGCTCCTTACCTGGTTTGAAATGTGGAACGTGTTTCGCGTCCAGCTCCACTGACTCACCCGTCTTTGGATTTCGTCCGACACGCGGGGCACGGTAGTGCAGGCTAAAACTACCGAAACCACGAATCTCAATCCGGTCACCTTGAGACAACGCCTCGGTCATCTGATCGAGCATCGCCTTCACCGCCAATTCTACATCCTTTACCGACAACTGGTCATGTCGATCAACCAAACGTTCTATTAATTCTGATTTGGTCATGGCTAGCCTCTGGATTTTCGTTTTTATTTCTTGAGTCGCCTATGGTCCGCGACAGCAGAATCCCTACAAACGAAAGAGGAGAGCTACGCTCTCCTCCATGAATCAGGACTTATCTTTATTCATCTGCGCCTTGATCAAATCACCGATGGTGGTCGGACCGGACACATCTACAGATTGCTGATTCACAGACTTCATCGCAGCTTTATCCGACTGCATCTCTGCCTGTTTAACCGAGAGATTGATCAGTCGATTACGACGATCCACACTACTGATCATCGCTTGAACTTCATCACCCACATGGAAAGCAGTTGTCATATCAGCAAGCGCATCACGACTTGCGTCGGATGCTTTCAACAGCGCTTCGACCCCTTCAGCCAGTTCAACACGCGCCTGTTTTGCTTCTACTTCGCGGATAACACCGCTGACAATACTGCCTTTACCAAACTGGTTTACATATTCCGCAAATGGATCGTTCGCCAGCTGCTTGAGGCCCAACGCGATACGCTCACGCTCGGGATCCACCGAAAGCACCTGCGCTTCAACTTCATCACCTTTGCTGAAGTTTTTCACGGCGACCTCACCCGGCTCGTCCCATGAAAGATCGGACAGATGAACCAAGCCATCGATACCGCCATCCAGACCGATAAACACACCGAAGTCCGTGATGGATTTGATCTTACCACTGAGGCGGTCACCTTTCTTATGGGTCGCCGCAAACTGCTCCCAAGGGTTCGGCTGACACTGTTTCATGCCGAGAGAGATACGGCGGCGCTCTTCATCGATATCGAGGATCATGACCTCAATTTCGTCGCCGATCTGTACAACTTTGGAAGGGTGAACGTTTTTGTTGGTCCAGTCCATTTCGGAGACATGCACCAGACCTTCAATGCCGGATTCAATCTCAGCGAAGCAACCATAATCGGTCAAATTGGTGACCTTCGCCTTGACGCGACTACCTACATCGCAAGTTTTCTTCAACTGCGTCCAAGGATCGTCCGCCAGCTGTTTCAGACCGAGCGATACACGGTTGCGCTCGCGATCAAAGCGCAGCACCTTTACATCAATCTCTTCGCCGATCTTCAACACTTCGCTTGGATGTTTAACACGCTTCCAGGCAATGTCCGTAATGTGCAGCAGGCCATCCACACCACCCAGGTCGATAAACGCACCGTAGTCGGTGAGGTTTTTAACCAGACCTTTAACCACACTGCCCTCTTCCAGCTGCTCGAGCAGTTTCTCCCGTTCAATGTTGTACGCTGCTTCAAGGACCGCACGGCGAGACACAACAATGTTGTTGCGCTTGGCGTCCAGTTTGACCAGTTTAAATTCGAGATCCTGCCCTTCGAGATGGGTCGTATCGCGCATCGGGCGCACATCAACAAGAGAGCCTGGCAGGAAAGCCTGGATGCTATTCACGTTGACCGTGAAGCCACCCCGTACTTTACCGGTAATGGCACCGGTAATGATTTCATCCTGTTCAAAGGCTTTTTCCAGCTCTTTCCAGGCTTCGGCACGTTTGGCTTTTTCGCGGGAGAGGACCGTTGATCCAAAGCCATCCTCTACCGCTTCAAGGGACACCTGAACCTCGTCACCGACGGTGATGGTCAGCTCTCCTTTGTCATCAAAAAACTGCGCTTTGGGGATCACCCCTTCAGACTTGAGTCCCGCATTAACAACCACGAAATCACTATCGATTGCGACAACAACGCCGGTGACAATAGAACCGGGAGCCATATCCAGATCCTGGAGGCTCTCCTCGAAAAGTTCTGCAAAACTTTCGCTCATAGCTGTACGATCCTCACCATCTAAACAGAGTTAGCGGAGCCCTTTGTGTCGTACCTCTTCCAGTACAGCGGCCAGCACCTCATCGATAGAGAGCTTGGTCGAATCAAGAATGATCGCGTCCTGCGCTGGTTTCAGAGGTGCCACAGAGCGGTTCATATCACGCGCGTCACGGGCTTGAATGTCCTCTAATATAGCTTGAAGACTAGCACCCACCCCCTTGTTAATCAACTGGTTATAGCGTCGATTGGCTCGCTCTTCTGCACTGGCATCCAGATAGATTTTCAGCGGCGCATCGGGGAAAACGACGGTCCCCATATCACGACCGTCAGCGATCAGTCCCGGCTCGGTGGCAAACTCACGCTGACGGCTCAGCAGCGCTTCGCGCACCTCCGGAATAGAGGCAACAACGGAAGCATCACCTCCGACTTTCTCGGTACGGATGGTGTCAGTCACCTCTTCACCTTCCAATACGATGCGGACGCCATCGCTACCCTCTTCGGCGCTGAACTGCACATCCAGGTGTTCGGCCAGCACTGTCAGCGCTTCTTTATCTTCCAGTGCAACGCCATGGTGGTGTGCAGCCAATGCAACCAGACGATACAACGCACCGCTGTCCAGCAGGTTCCAGCCCAGCTCCTGAGCCAGCAGCTGGCAAAGCGTCCCCTTGCCGGAACCACTAGGCCCATCAACGGTAATTACCGCAGCTAATTCATTTCCCTCAGACATCAGCTGTCTCCCTTAATCACGTTTAGTCCCACTTCCTGTGCCAGTTCAATAAAGGTTGGGAATGATGTCGCCACGTTCGCGCAATCGTTGATCTTAATTTCACCACTGGAACGCAGCGCCGCAATGGTGAAGGACATCGCAATACGGTGGTCACCGTGCGCAAAGACTTCGCCGCCATGCAGCTCGCCTCCCCGAATGATCGCGCCATCTGGAGTACCTTCAATATCGGCGCCCAACGCCTTCAGACCATCCACCATAACCTGGATTCGGTCACTTTCTTTCACACGCAGCTCTTCAGCACCGGTCACCACTGTTTCGCCTTCCGCACACGCCGCCGCGATAAACAGGGCCGGGAACTCGTCGATGGCCAGTGGTACCTGATCTTCAGGTACGCGGATACCTTTCAACTGCGCGTAACGAATACGGATGTCAGCCACCGGCTCTCCACCCACTTCGCGCTCGTTCAGCAGTTCCAGATCAGCACCCATCAGCTTCAGGATATTGATTACGCCCACACGCGTTGGGTTGATACCCACATGCTCCAGGGTCAGATCGGATCCCGGGGTAATTGCAGCCGCGACCAGGAAGAAAGTTGCAGAGGAGATATCCGCCGGTACGTCAATCTCAGTTGCCGTCAGCTTGCCGCCGTTGCGCACAGAGACAGTACTACCGTCAACATCAACTTCGTAACCGAAGCCCTGCAGCATACGTTCGGTGTGGTCACGGGTTGGTGCAGGTTCAGTTACCGAGGTTGTGCCGTCTGCATAGAGGCCCGCCAGCATCAGGCAGGATTTAACCTGCGCACTCGCCATCGGCATATCGTAATGGATTGCCTTCAGTGGCTGGCCACCTTTAATTTTCAACGGTGGACGACCGCCTTCGCCGGTTTCGATCTCTGCTCCCATGAGACGAAGCGGTTTAGCAACACGTTCCATAGGGCGTTTTGCCAGGGACTCATCACCACTCAACTCCGTATCAAACTGCTGTGCAGACAGCAGACCGGACAGCAGACGGATGGTGGTACCGGAGTTACCCACATAGATTGGCCCCGGCGGAGCCTGTAATCCGTTTAGGCCCACGCCGTGAATGCGGACCTTACCTTGATTTGGCCCTTCGATAACAACACCCATATCACGAAACGCCTGCAGGGTTGCCAATGCATCTTCGCCTTCCAGAAAGCCACTCACTTCAGTGATACCTTCCGCCAGGGACCCCAGCATAATGGAACGGTGAGAGATCGATTTATCACCCGGCACACGGATGGTCCCTGCAACGGAGCCACCTGGCTGCGCGCGGAAAATTACGTTTTCATTATTCATATTATTTGAAGATGCAGTATCTGAAAGAATTCGGGAAAAATGTTCTCGGGCGGCTTTCGCACGGGTAAACGTGCCCAGCATCATATCGCCATCGCCCTCTTCGATCGCTTTTCGTAATCGGGCCAACCCCGTGGTAAAACGATCAAGCTGTCTTAAAAGCGGCTCTTTATTCGCCAGACAGACATCGTGCCACATGGTGGGGTCGCTGCCTGCGATACGTGTAAAGTCTCTGAAGCCACCGGCGGCATAACGAAAAATATCCAGGTTTTCCTCTTCGCGCGCCAGCGTATCCACCAGCGAGAAGGCCAACATGTGCGGCAGGTGACTGGTCGCCGCCAGCACTTCATCGTGACGTGCGACACCCATGCTAAGGACTTCTGCCCCCGTATAACGCCACATCTGATCAACCTTAGCGGTTGCATCAGGGTCAGAATCCGGGAGGGGTGTGATTATCACCTTATATCCGTTAAAAAGTTGTGAATCCGCCGCGGCAACTCCACTCTTTTCTGAACCGGCAATCGGGTGGCCCGGGATAAAGGTATTGGGTACTGTACCGAAGACGCGCTCCGCCGCTTCCACCACGTTACCTTTGGTGCTGCCCACATCGGTCAGAATAGTACCGTCAGTCAGGTGCGGCTTAATCTGTTCCAGCACCGCCTCGGTCGCTTTCACCGGTACCGCCAGCACAATCAGATCAGCACGGGAGACCTCTTCCGCAAGCCCCGTTGCCATTTCATCGATGACACCCAGACGCAAACCGGTTTGCATCTCTTTCTCATCACGATCATAGCCAACGATACAGGCGCTAGTGCTCCGTTCCCGCAAGGCTTTCGCCAGCGAGCCTCCGATCAGTCCTAAACCAATGACCAGGACTCTGTTCACCCAACTACTCACGCAGACAACACCTTAGCCAGAGCATCCAGACAACGCTGGTTCTCATTCGGCAGACCAATACTAATTCGCAGATGATTTGGCAATCCGTAGTTAGCTACGGGCCTGACAATCACCCCTTCATGTAACAATGCCTGATACAGCGGCCCGGCATCCTGCTGCATATCTACCGTCAGGAAGTTGCCTGCTGAGGGGATCCACTCCAAGCCAAGCTTGGCCAACCCCTGCTCGAGCTGAACCATCCCTTCACGGTTAAGGCGCACCGATTCAGTCAGGTAAGCCTCGTCATTAAGCGCCGCGACCGCCGCAGCCAGTGCAATGGCATTCACGTTAAACGGCTGACGGATACGGTTCAGCAGATCGGTAATGGCTTCATTGGCCACGGCAAAACCAACACGCATAGCCGCGAGGCCATAAGCCTTGGAAAAGGTACGTGTCACCACCAGATTTGGGTATTCACCCAACAATTTCAAACCGTCAGGAAAATCCTTCAATGCCACGTATTCGGTATACGCTTCGTCGAGCACAACGATGATATGTGACGGGACCTTTTCCAGAAAAGCACGCAGCTCGGCCTCACCCAACCAGGTTCCGGTTGGATTATTGGGGTTGGCAACAAAGATCATGCGAGTACGTTCGGTGATAGCCGCAGCCATCGCCTCAAGATCGTGGCCATAGTTTTTGGCCGGCGTGACCACAGCGCTGGCTTCAGCCGCCTGAGTCACCAGGGCATATACCAGGAAGCCGTATTCAGAGTAGATCACCTCATCACCGGCGCGAATAAAGGTACGCCCCAGCAGATCAAGTACATCATTTGAGCCGTTGCCCAGGGTGATGCAGTTTTCGGCAATATCAAACTTTTGGCTCAGAGCACGTTTCAGCTCAAAGCCGTTGCTGTCGGGATATCGGCTCAGATCGGTAATGACATGACTCACCGCCTGACGGACCTGTTCGCCCGGACCGCGCGGGTTTTCATTGCTGGCCAGCTTGACGATATCGCTGATCCCCAGCTCCCGCTCAAGCTCCTCTACCGGTTTACCCGGCAGGTACGGATGCAAACCCTGCACGCCCGGTGTTGCTAATGCCTTAAAGTCACAGCTCATCCCACAGCACTCCTTACAGTACCGCGCAAGGGTAAGAGCCCAACAGTTTCAGCTCATCGCTGCCGGCTGTGACTTCCGCCAATACTTTCTTCACCGCCTCATCGGAGCTGTGGCCTTCAAAATCAATGTAGAACATGCAGCCGTTGCTGAGGGCGCGAGTCTCGACACGAGTCAGACTGATCTGATGACGATAGAACGGCTCCAGCAACTGGTACAAGGCACCCGGTTTGTTCTTGGTGGACACCAGAATCGATGTTTTATCCACACCGCTGGAATCCACAACCTGGTTACCCACAATCAGGAAACGAGTGCGGTTATCCGGCTGATCTTCGATGTTGCGAGCACCGATCTCCAGTTCGTACAGTTCTGCAGCCATATCACCGGCAATCGCCGCCATTGTGCCGTCGCAGTCCGCGATCATGCGCGCCGCTTCGCCATTGGACATCACGGCCACACGTTCGGCATCCGGTAAGTGGCTATCAAGCCAGACACGGCACTGCGCCAAAGACTGGTGGTGAGCAACCACGCGGGTAATGCCAGACAGCTCCGCGCCGTTTTTCAGCAGCAGATGCTGATGCACCGGCAGCTCAACTTCACCACAGATGGTAACGTCGTAACGCTTAAACAAGTCCAGGGTATGATTAACAATACCTTCAGAAGAGTTTTCGATCGGCACTACACCGTAATGCGCATTACCGGACTGCACTTCACGGAACACTTCGCTCACGGAATTCAGCGGCACGCTCACTGCTGAGTGACCAAAGTGTTTGAGTGCCGCCTGTTGAGTGAAGGTACCGGCTGGCCCCAGAAATGCCACGCGCATCGGCTCTTCAAGTGCCAAACACACTGACATCACTTCACGGAACAGACGAGCCACGTCTTTATCCGGCAAAGGGCCTGCGTTGCGCTCCATCACGCGACGCAGCACCTGTGCTTCGCGCTCAGGTCGATAAAACACCACCTCTTCATCACCCTGGTGCTTCAGTTTTACCTCGGCAACCTGCTGAGCACATGAAGCGCGCTTGTTCAGCAGTTCGTGAATCTGCTTATCGATGGAGTCGATCTGCTGACGCAGGACGCCTAATTCCTTTTCCTGATCACTCATAACAAACTCTTCTTACTTACTCATTAAGCGGTATGTTGTTCTGCAAACTGTTGCATGAATGCAATCAATGCATCCACGGAACTTTCAGGCACAGCGTTATAGATGCTGGCACGCATACCGCCCACTGAACGGTGACCTTTCAGGTTAAGAAGACCCGCTTCCTCAGCTGCGTTCAGGAAGGCCTTGTCCAGGCTGTCATCCGCCAGTGTGAAAGGGACATTCATCCAGGAACGTCCGTTAATCGCCACCGGGTTGTTGTAGAAACTGCTGTTATCGATAAAGGCATACAGTTTGTCAGCCTTGCGCTGATTAACCTCAGCCATCGCTTCCAGGCCACCCTGCTCTTTCAGCCACTTGAACACTAAACCCGCCAGATACCAGCCGAAGGTTGGAGGCGTGTTGAGCATGGAACCATTTTCCGCATGCACGGTATAGTTCATCATGGTTGGCGCAGTTTCAGCGCAATGCCCCAGCAGGTCTTCACGGATGATAACGACAACCAGGCCTGCAGGACCGATGTTTTTCTGCGCACCCGCGTAGATCATGCCAAACTTGCTTACGTCCAGCGGACGGGACAGGATGGTGGAGGACAGATCAGCCACCAGCGGCACATCCCCCGTATCTGGGATGTAATCGAATTCCAGACCACCGATGGTTTCGTTTGGTGTGTAGTGCACGTATGCCGCTTCCGGGTCCAGCTGCAACTCTTCCTGCGCAGGAATCGTGGTGAAGTTGGTTGCTTCGGTAGTGGCCGCGATGTTGACCTCACAGTATCGCTGCGCTTCCTGGATCGCTTTCTTCGACCAAACGCCGGTGTTGATGTAGTCCGCTTTAGACTTATCACCCAGCAGGTTGAGAGGAATCATACCGAACTGAGCGGTAGCGCCCCCCTGCAGGAAGATCACCTTGTAGTTGTCAGGAATCACCAGCAGATCACGCAGATCCTGCTCGGCTGTTTCCGCTACGGAGACAAACTCCTTGCTGCGGTGGCTCATCTCCATAATGGAGAGACCGTTACCGTGCCAATCGAGCAGTTCTTTCTGTGCGATTTCCAGTACAGCTTCCGGCAGTGCCGCCGGGCCAGCGCTAAAGTTGTGCTTACGTGTCATAGTCGCCTTAAATAAACCATCAGTGTGCAGGTAAAAAGTGCGGCAATAGCCGCACTTTTGGTTTATGCGTCGTCTGACGCTTCCGGGGTTTCAGCAGCATCTGCCGGCTCGGCAACTGGCTGCTCAGCGTGGGTATCGTCAGGCGCCTGCGCCTCGTCGTCCTCGCTTTCTTCCGGTTCTTCAATGCGGGCCAGGCCCACCAGACTTTCATCCTCAGCTACACGGATCAGAGTAACACCCTGGGTGTTACGTCCCAGCTCTGAAATCTCCTCGGTGCGGGTACGCACCAATGTTCCCTGGTCGCTGATCAGCATTACGTCGTCGCCTTCGAAGACCTGGACAGCCCCTGCCAGATCACCATTACGCTCGGACCACTGCTGAGCAATCACACCCTGACCACCACGGCCTTTCACCGGGAACTCATCGATAGCGGTGCGCTTACCGTAACCGTTGACGGAGGCCGTCAGGATTACGCCGTTCTCCTGAGGAATGATCAGTGCGATAACGCGGGTTCCATCCGCCATACGGATACCACGCACACCGCGTGCGGTACGCCCCATCGGACGTACATCATCCTCATGGAAACGCATCGCCTTACCGGCGCTGCTCATCAGCATCACATCGTCGTTACCGTTGGTGATTGCTGCACCTATCAGGCGGTCGCCTTCGTTCAGATCCAGTGCAATCAAACCAGACGTACGCTGACGAGAGAACGCACTCAAGGTTACTTTCTTAACGGTACCCAATTCGGTTGCCATGAAGACAAAACGATCATCGCTGTATTCGTTAACCGGCAGGATGGTGGTGATACGCTCACCCTCTTCCAGCGGCAGAATGTTGACGATAGGGCGGCCACGCGCCGTGCGGCTGGCCTGAGGAATCTCGTACACTTTCAGCCAGTACACCTTACCCCGACTGGTGAAACAGAGAATCGTGTCATGGGTATTGGCCACCAGCAGGTGCTCGATGAAGTCCTCATCTTTCACTGCGGTCGCAGACTTACCTTTGCCACCGCGGCGCTGCGCCTGGTAATCAGTGATCGGCTGGGTCTTGGCGTAACCACCGTGGGAGATGGTCACAACCATGTCCTCTTCGGTGATCAGGTCAGCCACGGTCAGATCCTGACGGGATGCAATGATCTCGGTACGACGCTCATCACCGTACTCTTCCAGAACCGCTTCCAGCTCTTCACGGATCACTTCCATCAGGCGTTCGTGGGAACCCAGAATTTCCAGCAGCTCGGCAATACGCTCCAGCAGTTCCTGGTATTCGGCGATCAGCTTTTCGTGTTCCAGACCGGTCAGACGGTGCAAGCGCAGTTCCAGAATTGCCTGTGCCTGTACAGGTGACAGGTGGTAGTGACCATCACGCAAGCCGTACTGATCTTCCAAATCTTCCGGACGGCAGGCATCTTCACCTGCACGTTCCAGCATAGATACCACGTCACCTGGCGCCCACGCCTCAGCAATCAGACGTTCTTTCGCTTCCGCGGGGGTCGGCGAGCTCTTGATCAGCTCAATCACTGGATCGATGTTCGCCAAGGCAATTGCCAGACCTTCCAGAATGTGACCACGCTCACGCGCTTTACGCAGCTCGAATACGGTACGACGGGTTACCACTTCACGGCGGTGACGGATGAAGTTTTCCAGCAAAGACTTCAAATCCAGCGTACGTGGCTGACCATCCACCAGTGCGACCACGTTGATACCGAACACGCTTTCCATCTGGGTCTGTGCGAAGAGGTTATTCACGATAACCTCTGGTACTTCGCCTCGACGCAGCTCGATCACGATACGCATACCGTCCTTATCGGACTCGTCACGCAGCTCGGTGATACCTTCCAGCTTCTTCTCTTTAACCAGCTCGGCGATCTTTTCGATCAGACGAGCTTTGTTCAGCTGGTATGGAATCTCAGTCACGATGATGGACGCTTTACCACGGGCGTCTTCTTCCACATGGTGCTTGGCACGCACGTAGATTCGACCACGTCCGGTACGGTACGCCATCAGAATACCGGCACGACCGTTGATAATACCGCCGGTCGGGAAGTCTGGCCCGGGGATGTATTCCATCAGCTCGTCAACGGTCAGATCACCGTTTTCGATCAGGGCGATACAGCCTTTCACCACTTCCGTCAGGTTGTGGGGCGGGATGTTGGTTGCCATACCCACCGCGATACCCGCAGACCCGTTGACCAAGAGGTTCGGTACACGGGTCGGCAATACTTCAGGGATCTTCTCGGTGCCGTCGTAGTTATCTACGAAATCGACGGTCTCTTTTTCCAGATCTGCCAGCAACTCGTGGGAGATCTTGTCCATGCGGATCTCGGTGTAACGCATCGCCGCAGCGGAGTCACCGTCAACCGAACCGAAGTTACCCTGACCATCGACAAGGGTGTAGCGCATGGCAAAATCCTGCGCCATACGAACGATGGTGTCATATACAGCACTGTCACCATGGGGGTGGTATTTACCGATTACGTCACCCACCACACGCGCAGATTTTTTATACGGCTTGTTCCAGTCGTTGCTCAGTTCATTCATCGCGAACAACACACGACGGTGAACCGGCTTGAGGCCGTCACGAACATCAGGAAGTGCTCGGCCCACGATGACACTCATGGCGTAGTCCAGGTAGGACTGTTTGAGTTCATCCTCAATATTGACTGGCAAAATCTCTTTGGCTAGTTCACCCATTCACTATCCTTCGATCAGCTCATCCGGCGACTGAATCCGCCGGTTCTCTATAACCGGACGAGTATACCACATCAGAATCACAATGCCTGTAAAATGAAGACATTAGGTACAGATAGTTGAAAGTACAAAAAACGCTCCTGCGGCCTTAGAAAAGCTCTCAGAGGCATTCAATCATTTTTAGCTGTGCAAAAGTTGGACGATTTTCCCCGCTATGCGCTCCTCCGCACCAGTGGTAAAATGACCGTTCACCAAGGGAGATCTGCTGTAACCATGAGCACGAATAGCCAAGCCGAAAATCTGAATGTCGACCACGAAGAGATTGCCAAGTTTGAACAACTGGCCAGCAAGTGGTGGGACCGCAATAGTGAGTTTAAACCCCTGCACGACATCAACCCCTTACGCGTGGGCTTTATCGACCAGATCGCACGCCTGGCAGGCAAAGAGGTACTGGACGTCGGTTGCGGCGGAGGTATCCTGTCCGAATCAATGGCCCAGCGCGGTGCAACCGTAACCGGCATCGACATGGGCGAAGCCCCCCTGAAAGTTGCCAAACTGCATGGCCTGGAGAGTGGTGTAAAGGTCAGCTACAAGCAGATTCCGGTCGAAGAGCTGGCAGCACAGCAGCCGGAATCCTTTGACGTTGTCACCTGCATGGAAATGCTGGAACACGTACCCGACCCATCCTCCATTGTCCGTGCCTGCTCACAGCTGGTTAAACCAGGCGGTTACGTATTCTTCTCCACCCTGAACCGCAACCCCAAGGCCTATCTGTTTGCCATAATGGGTGCAGAACAGATCTTGAAGCTGGTGCCAAAGGGTACCCACGACTTCAAGAAATTCATCCGCCCGTCCGAGCTGGGCACCTGGATTCGCCAGAGCGGCCTTCAGAGTCTGGAGATAACCGGCTTGGTTTACAACCCGCTCACCAAAGCGTACCGTCTGAATCCGCGTGATGTAGACGTAAACTACATGATCGCTACCCGCAAACCGGCGGAGTAAACACAGATGAACCAGCCACTGGAAGCGGTACTGTTCGACCTGGACGGTACCCTGCTGGATACGGCACCTGATTTTCACTGGGTGATCAATAAGTTACTACAGGAAGAGAACCGCTCACCGATATCGTTGGAGTTTCTGCGCCAGCATGTTTCCAACGGTGCCCGAGCGATGGTCTGCGCCGCCTTCGAAATCGAGATCGACAACGACCGTTTTGGCGAGCTGCACCAGCGCATGCTGGATCTCTACCTGCAGCATCTGGATGTGCACACGGCGCCCTTCAATGGCATCAGCGACCTGCTCAACTGGCTCGACCAACAACAGATCCCATGGGGCATCGTGACTAACAAACCGGAACTCTATACGCTACCGGTTATGCGAGGACTGAACTTGCACGACCGCGCTGGCAGCATTATCTGCCCGGATCATGTCACCGAGCGCAAACCCCATCCGGAGCCACTATTTCTGGCGTGCACCCAAATCGGCTGCACACCTGAGAACACGCTCTACGTAGGTGATCATATCCGTGATATTGAGAGCGGCCGCCGCGCCGGAATGCACACCATCGCTGCGTGCTATGGCTATATCGACGCCGATACCAATACCCTGGACTGGGAAGCTGATCACTACGTGGACTGTGCATCGGAAATTAAGCCCCTGCTACAATCAATCTACGCTTTAAATTAAGGAACGGGACCCATGTTTGATTACCAAGCTCCTGAACAACTCCTCGAGGGCCGCATCATTCTGGTCACCGGCGCAGGCGACGGCATTGGCCGCGCTGCGGCCAAAACCTATGCCGCTCACGGCGCCACCGTTGTATTGCTAGGCCGCACGTTAGAAAAACTCGAAAGCCTTTACGATGAGATTGAAGCAGCCGGTTATCCACAGCCTGCGATTGTCCCATTGAATCTGGAAAGCGCGACCGAGCACGAGTACATGGAGCTGGCCAATACGCTGGAGCAGGAGTTCGGTCGCCTGGACGGCCTGCTGAACAACGCCGGATCGCTGGGTGTTCGCACGTCCATTGAAACTTACGACCCAACCATCTGGAATCAGGTGATGCAGGTTAATGTCAACGCATCTTTTATGCTGACCCAAGCCCTGCTGCCACTGCTGCAGGAATCCGATGACGCCTCCATTGTGTTCACGTCCTCCGGCGTGGGCCGTAAAGGTCGTGCATATTGGGGCGCGTATGCAGTATCCAAGTTTGCCACTGAAGGCCTGATGCAGGTCATGGCTGACGAGCTGGAAAACACCAGCCCCATCCGTGTGAACTGCATCAACCCGGGTGCCACCCGCACTCAAATGCGGGTCACAGCGTATCCAGGTGAACCGCCTCAGACCAACCCGACACCGGAAGAGATCATGCCGGTCTACCTCTATCTGATGGGGGAAGACAGCAAAGAGGTTAACGGCCAGTCACTGAACGCCCAGTAATCTCAGCACCAGACACAAAAAAGCAGCCATAAGGCTGCTTTTTTTATTGGACGACATTCAGAACAATCAGTCCTGACGACGCTTACGATCCTCAGAGCGGCGGGTGCGCTGACGCTTATAGCGACGCTTCATCTGCTCTTTCTCAGCAATCGACAAGGAACGTGACTTCTTCGGCGCCACCTCCATCATCTTGCTCAGCTCCTTCACCTCTTTTGGCGTCATCTCACGCCAGGTGCCTGCACGTACATCACTCGGCAGGAAAACCGGGCCATAACGCACACGTTTCAGACGGCTAACCTGCAGCCCTTGTGATTCCCAAAGGCGACGCACTTCACGGTTACGCCCTTCCATGACTACACAATGGAACCACTTGTTCGCACCTTCGCCGTCGAAGTACCGCACATCGGTAAAGCGTGCCATACCGTCTTCCAGCAGCACCCCCTCGGTCAGGGTCTGCAAGGTATTGTCTTCCACTTCACCCAAAATGCGTACCGCATATTCACGGTCGATATTGGCCGATGGGTGCATCAGGGCGTTTGCCAGTTCACCGTCAGTGGTAAACAGCAGCAAGCCGGAGGTATTAATATCCAGACGACCTATAGCAATCCAGCGCCCCTCTTTAAGTGGCGGCAGGTGACGGAATACCGTTGCCCGTCCTTCAGGATCATGACGGGTGCAGATCTCACCCACCGGTTTGTTGTAAATCAGCACTCGGCGCGTGGCATCTTTGCCAAACACCAGCTTTACTTCGTGACCATCGACCTTAACCACATCCTGCGGTCCGATGCGGTCACCCAAAGTCGCTTTTTCGTTATTTACGATAACACGACCGTCTTGTATCCAACGCTCCATCTCACGACGTGAGCCAATTCCAGAGCGCGCCAAAACTTTATGCAGCTTTTCATCAGCCATGTCAGACGCTCCAACATATCATTGATAATGAGATCAGCGAGGGCCGGCATGCCCACGCCTCAATAAACAAAAAAAGCCCGCAGGGAACATCCCCGCGAGCTTCTCTATTCTACCAGAACGAAGCGCAAATTATTTGATCAGGCAATCTTCTTTTGTGTTGCCTTTATCAAAGAACTTCTGAAAAGCGACAGGTGTACGGCCGCGGCCGGACCATTCGTGCGTAACACCTTCGTCGTCCGTAATACGGTATTTCGGCTGGACTTTTTTCTTCGGCGCAACGTCTATGGCACCCAAAAGATCCTCCAGATCGATACCCGCGTCCTTCATAGTTTGGCGGATTACATCGATTTTCTCTTCACGAGCCTGTCTTGCAGCTTCAGCTGCTTCCTCTTCCGCGCGCTTGTCGTCAGCAATCTCTTTCAAATCTGCCAGTACTTTTTCAATTTCTTCTACAGACAGGTCAGCGCATTGCTTACGCAGAGAGTTCTTACGAGTCAGCGTTTTTAGGAAATCGGACATTTTTCTGTTCACCAATAATTCAATGTAAATACGTGGATAACTTTATAGTTAATAGATTAGAAAAAATCCAAAAAAAAAGCGAAAAAAAATTCATTTTTTTCGCTTTTTTGTATTTCGCTAAAAATACAGCAGAAATTTAATAAAATTACAGCCCTTCAAGCGAGCCCGCACCCTCTCGGATAACTTCCGGCGTATCATCGACCAGGTTTACAACTGTGGTTGGCTCTATACCACAATAACCACCATCAATAACCAGATCCACCTGATGTTGCAGTACATCACGAATTTCATAAGGATCCATCATAGGATCAGCTTCACCCGGCAATATTAACGATGTACTCATAATGGGTTCACCCAGTTCCCGCATCAACTCAAGTGCTATTTCATTTTCAGGGATACGCAAGCCAATCGTACGGCGTTTAGGATGTAATAGCCGACGAGGCACTTCTGAGGTCGCTTTCAATATAAAGGTATAAGCACCCGGCGTATGAGATTTAAGTATACGGTAGGACTGGTTACCTACCTTTGCGTAGGTACCAATCTCGCTCAGATCGCGGCATACCAGGGTAAAGTTATGTTTATCATCTAACTGACGTATGCGCTTGATTCTTTCTAGTGCATTTTTATCACCTAGATGACACCCCAGGGCATACGCACTGTCGGTCGGGTAAACAATCACACCACCACTATTAATGATCTCAACCGCTTGTTTAATAAGTCGTTTCTGCGGGTTTTCCGGATGAATCTGAAAGAACTGGCTCACAGCTGCTATCCACGTCAGTTATATTAGCGCCAGTTTACCCTGTTCTTGCCTACGCCTGAAGCAACTTTGCCAACACGTGATTGGAATCATCCAGAACCGGAGGAAATTTACCAATATCGGTCCATCCATAGGATGGCGAGTGAAAATCACTGCCCGCAGAGATCATAATGTCCATTTTACGCGCTAAACGTTCCAGCTCTGCCTGGTGGTTTGGTGAGATTCCAGTATATGAAGCCTCTATGGCAGTTCCACCTTCTGATACAAAGTCAGTTACAACAGATCGTATTTTTGTGAATGTCATCTTGTATTTAGTCGGATGAGCGAGCACCGCCTCACCACCAGCACCTTTAATGACTGCAATTGCTTCCTCAAAACCCGGCCAGTCCATTTTTACATCGCCAGTTTTACCGGCACCCAGATATTGCTTAAACGCAGCCTGCTCACTGTTAACCGCACCTATATCAACCAACGCTTTAGCTATATGCGGGCGACCGATAATTGCATCAGCCGCGTGTATTTTAACCGCCGCGCAAAGTGCCTCTCGTGATATTCCGGCTTTAATCAGACGTTCACATATCTTATCTGCGCGTTTCTGACGTAGTTCATTTAGCCTCCGGAGATAACTGTTTAAATTGCAATCAGCCGGATCTACACCCAGCCCCACGATATGAAGCATGCGGTTATTCCAGTTTGCCGTTAGTTCAAGCCCCGGAATGAACTTAAGCAGTTCATTCTTTTGCTCAATAATCTTCTTCACACCGTTCAGTGTGTCATGATCAGTAAGGGACAACACCTCGACCCTTCTATCAAGCGCTCTCTGCAAAAGCTCTTCGGGCGGTAAGCTACCGTCAGATGCGGTACTGTGACAATGGAGATCATATTTTGGGAATAGAGTAGACATGACTGTTTATAACTGACCTTGGCAACCTTATACTCTAGACTTTACCAGATATTCAGCAGGCGCTATGAAACTACTCCTCGATTTTCTTCCGGTCATCATCTTCTTTGCCGTATATAAAGCCACGGATGACATCATCATAGCCACTGCAGTGCTGATTCCCGCGACACTGCTGCAGATGCTCTATACCTGGATTCGTACCCACACGATCGAAAAGATGCAGTTGGTAACACTGGTACTTGTGGTTATCTTGGGCGGTGCGACAGTACTGCTGCAGGACAAGACCTTTATCCAATGGAAGCCAACCGTCGTAAACTGGCTGTTCGGTCTGGCTTTTCTCGGCAGCCAATTTATCGGCTCGAAACCGATTGTACAGCGAATCATGGAAAGCAATCTGGAACTACCCACTTTTGCGTGGCGTAACCTAAACTACGCTTGGGTCGTGTTTTTTATTGCCATGGGCATCCTTAATCTCATCGTTGCCTACAACTTCAGCGAGGAGACTTGGGTAAACTTTAAGCTGTTTGGCATGCTTGGCCTGACATTGATATTTATTCTGGCGCAAGGACTGTACCTATCGCGTCATATCCAAAACACCGATAACCAAGACTAATCGGAGCACGACTGTGTATTACGTTATTTTTGCCGAAGATGTAGAAAACAGCCTTGAGAACCGCCTGAAGTCTCGCCCGGCCCATCTGGAGCGCCTTGAAGAGCTCAAGCAGCAGGGCCGTTTGTTTGCCGCCGGCCCGCTGCCTGCCATCGATTCTGAAGATCCCGGCGAAGCAGGCTTTACCGGCAGTTTGGTTATTGCTGAGTTTGATTCACTGGATGCGGCGCAAGCCTGGGCCGACGCCGATCCATATTTCGCCGCTGGCGTATATAAAAAGGTAACCGTAAAGCCGTATAAAAAAGTTCTGCCCTGAAACCAAAGAAGAGTTTCAGTAACCGCTCAGTTAGCAGTAGCACTACATAAGAACCTGCTTAATTAGGAGTACTCAAACCCACTGTTCAGTTTGAGTTAAGCGCGGTGAAGGTGTACTTCGCATACTGCAATTTATTCATCCGCCAAGTACAAGGAAAGAAACATGAAAAAGATCGCAATCGCTTCAGGCATTCTTCTGGCAGCCGCTGCAATGACTGCTCAGGCTCACCCAGAACACGAAGGCTACGTAACTCAAACAAACGATACTATCTGGCGCACAGGTTTTGGCGAATGCTGGCGTAACGGCTTCTGGAAAGAAGAGGATGCAATGCACGCTATTGAAGGCTGTGACGGCTACCAAAAGCCTGTCGTTGCTGAGCCTGCACCCGCACCGGCACCAGCCCCAGCTCCAAAACCTGTTGTTAAAAACATTCAGGTGACCGAACAACACATCGTATACTTCGACTTCGACAGCACTGAAGTCAAAAGCGTTGCAGAGATCACCTCTTACGTTGCTGGCTTGACTAAACTGGAAGGCATCACTCTGAGCGGTCACGCGGACAAACTGGGCGCGAGCGAGTACAACCTGGCGCTGTCTCGCAAACGTGTCAACGCTGTCGCTGACGCACTGGTAGAGGGTGGTGTTGATCGCGGCCTGATCACTACTGATTACCAGGGCGAAACCAAGCCTGTTAAAGCCTGTGCCAAAGACACCAAAACCTGTCTGGCGGAAAACCGTCGTGTAGAAGTCACCATCAACGGCGTAAAACAGGTTCAGCAGTAATCTGTTTCGGAGGGGCCTCGCGCCCCTCTATCTCTTATTAGATACGCACTTATGAAGCCCCCTCAGCTCCGTGTTCACGGCATTATTTCTGCTATTGAGCTTGAGGCCCCATTGATTGTAAACAACTACCGGGAACAAATAGTGTGTATCAATTGCATCATGGAGAGAGCCTGCATAGCCGAGACTATGGTGAATCTCAGCAATCCTGCCGGTGGGATACTCTGTACGAAAGGGAAAAGGAAGACGCTATTATGACTAGCCTGCTCTCCGCCCCCGCTTTGCAACAAAAAAACTACTTCTACCTAGGCCCATGAAATTACCCCGCTGGCTGGAGTGGATCCCTCTGGGCCGAGTTGAGGCAATCGATCCTGCAAAGCCGCCTTGCCCCGCCAACGCACTGGCAGAACATTTCTACCTACTTGACGTACGCACCTACGCTGAATGGTCGCAAAGCCGCATTCGCGGCAGCATCAATGTACCGCTGCACCGCTTCTCCTTACCCTCTCTGGATCTGGATACGATCAACAAGCCCGTGATCTGTATCTGCCTCAGCGCCCACCGCAGTACACCGGCGGTACGCAAACTACGCCGCGCAGGTATCGAAGCCTACGAACTCAAAGGCGGCATGCTGAACTGGTGGCGCTTGGACCTGCCAACCGAAAAAAGTTAAGCGATCATTGCTATCGCCGGTGCCTCCCGATACAGCAAAATCTGTCCACAAAAAAGGCGACCCGAAGGTCGCCTTTCTTAGTGCACCAGATTGGCTGACTTAACCAACCCAAACGCGTGCATTACGGAACATACGCATCCATGCACCGTCCTCATCCCATGCGTCCGGCGCCCAGGAATTCTGCAGGGCACGGAAGACACGCTCTGGGTGCGGCATCATGATGGTCACACGACCATCCGCAGAGGTCACACCGCTGATACCGTCCGGAGAGCCATTCGGGTTAGCAGGGTAGGTTGTGGTTACCTTGCCGTAGTTATCCACATAGCGCAGTGCAACCGCACCGCTGCCCTGCAGACCTGCCAGGTGCGCTTCGTCTTTAAACTCCGCACGACCTTCACCGTGTGCTACCGCAATCGGCATGCGCGAGCCCTGCATCCCCTGCAGGAAGATGGAGTTACTCTCCTGTACTTCAACCATCGCTACACGAGCTTCGAACTGCTCTGACTGGTTACGTACGAAGTGTGGCCACAGGTCGGTACCCGGAATCAGCTCATGCAGGTTGGACAGCATCTGACAGCCGTTACAGATACCCAGTGCGAAAGTGTCTTCACGGTTGAAGAAACTCTGGAACTGGTCACGTGCGCGGCTGTTGAACAGGATGGACTTCGCCCAGCCTTCACCCGCCCCCAGTACGTCGCCGTAGGAGAAGCCACCACACGCCACAAGACCTTTGAATTCGTCCAGCTCGCGACGACCTTCCAGAATGTCACTCATGTGCACGTCAACCGCATCGAAACCTGCGCGATCAAATGCCGCGGCCATCTCGATCTGACCGTTAACACCCTGTTCACGCACGATTGCCATCTTCGGACGGCTGCCGGTCTGGATAAACGGCGCTGCCACATCCTCGTTAATGTCGTAGCTCAGCTCTGCGTGTAACCCCGGATTTTCTACATCCAGCAGCGCGTCAAACTCCTGCTTCGCACACTCAGAGTTATCACGCATCGCCTGGATCTGGTAGGAGGTTTCCGCCCACCAGCGTTGCAACTGTACACGGCTCTCCGCGTAGATCTCTTCGTCGTCGAAGTGAACACAGATCTGATCGTCTTCGTTCGGGGAACCAATCACTTTCGCGATCTCACCCAGCCCCGCTGCGTTCAGCTCTGTCAGGACCTGTTCGGTGTTTTCACGTTTCACCTGCACCACTGCACCCAGCTCTTCTGCGTACAGGGCTGCCGCGAATTCGCTGCTGTCAGCAGCCAGCATATCCAGGTTCAGATCAATACCGGTGCGACCGGCAAATGCCATCTCCGCCACCGTGGTGAACAGACCACCGTCGGCACGGTCGTGGTAAGCCAGCAGCAGATCCTGTGTGTTCAGTTCCTGAACCGCAGCAAAGAATGCCGCCAGCTGTTCAGGGCTATCCACATCCGGCACATCCTGGCCCACTTCGTTGTATACCTGAGCCAGCGCAGACAGACCCAGACGGTTCTGGCCGCTACCGAGATCCAGCAGGATCAGGTCGGTTTCACCCAGGTCGGTACGCAGCTGCGGCGTCAGTGTCTTACGTGCATCGGTCACCGGCGCGAAACCGGAGATGATCAGGGACATCGGCGCAGTTACAGACTTGTCTTCACCGTTGTCGTTCCACACGGTACGCATGGACATGGAGTCCTTACCGACCGGGATGGTGATACCCAGCTGTGGACAGAGTTCCATACCCACCGCTTTAACGGTGTCGTACAGTTTTTCGTCTTCGCCCGGGTGTCCGGCTGCACACATCCAGTTTGCCGACAGTTTGATGTCGTTGATCTGCTTGATCGGCGCAGATGCCAGGTTGGTGATGGTTTCACCAATCGCCATACGACCGGACGCAGGGGAGTCCACCAGCGCCAGTGGGGTACGCTCACCCATCGCCATCGCTTCACCGGCGTAAGTATCGTAAGAAGACGTTGTGACGGCGCAGTTCGCTACAGGCACCTGCCATGGACCAACCATCTGGTCGCGGGCAACGGTACCGGTAATGGAGCGGTCACCGATGGTGATCAGGAAGGACTTGGATGCTACTGCAGGCAGCTTCATTACACGCTCTGCCGCATCTTTCAGA
Organism: Pontibacterium granulatum; assembly: GCF_029961155.1. GTDB lineage: Bacteria > Pseudomonadota > Gammaproteobacteria > Pseudomonadales > Balneatricaceae > Pontibacterium > Pontibacterium granulatum. Next base: position 29,372 of record NZ_JASBRH010000001.1, read on the forward strand.
TCGATTGCAGACGCGTCAAATGCTGGCACTTCGTAGGTCTTACGTTCTACGGAACGGTGCATTTTTGGTGGCTTGCCGAACAGTACGCTCATCGGCAGGTCAACCGGCTTGTTCTCAAAATGAGTGTCACCCAGGGTCAGGTGATGCTCTTCGGTTGCTTCACCCACAATCGCGTATGGGCAACGTTCACGGGCACAGATCGCTTCGAAACGCGCCAGATCCTTGGGCTCAACCGCCATAACGTAGCGTTCCTGCGCTTCGTTACACCAGATCGCCAGCGGGGACATGCCCGGCTCGTCGTTATTGACATTACGCAGCTCGAAGTTACCGCCACGGTTGCCGTCTTTTACCAGCTCAGGGAACGCGTTGGACAGACCACCCGCGCCCACGTCGTGGATAAAGGCAATTGGGTTCTCATCACCCTGCTGCCAGCACTGGTCGATCACTTCCTGACAGCGACGCTCCAGTTCCGGGTTGTCACGCTGTACAGAGGCAAAATCCAGGTCTGCAGAGGAGGTACCGGAGGACATGGAAGACGCCGCACCACCACCCAGGCCGATCTGCATTGCAGGACCACCCAGACAGATCAGTTTGGCACCAACAGCGATATCACCTTTTTCTACGTGCTCGCCACGGATGTTACCCAGACCACCAGCGATCATGATCGGCTTGTGGTAACCACGCACCTCTTCGCCAGCCGCACCGTTCACCTTCTGTTCGAAGGTACGGAAGTAACCGGTCAGCGCCGGACGACCAAATTCGTTGTTAAATGCCGCACCACCGATCGGACCTTCGATCATGATGTCCAGTGCGCTGACGATACGGTCTGGTTTGCCGTACTTGGACTCCCATGGCTGCTCAAAGCCCGGGATATTCAGATCGGATACGGTGAAACCGGTCAGACCCGCTTTTGGTTTGGAACCTTTACCGGTCGCACCTTCATCACGGATCTCACCACCGGAACCGGTCGCTGCACCCGAGTGCGGAGCGATCGCGGTTGGGTGGTTATGGGTCTCCACCTTCATCAGAATGTGGATATCTTCTTCGTTGTAGCCGTACTGCTTGGTTTCCGAATTAGGGAAGAAACGACCCGCTTTGGCACCCACAATTACGGATGCGTTGTCCTTGTACGCGGACAGAACGTTGTCACCGCCCTGCTCGTAGGTGTTCTTGATCATACCGAACAGGGACTTCTCCTGTGCTTCCCCATCGATATCCCAAGAGGCGTTGAAGATCTTGTGGCGGCAGTGCTCGGAGTTAGCCTGCGCAAACATCATCAATTCAACGTCGGTTGGATTACGCCCCAGCTCGTTAAAGCTGGCTACCAGGTAATCGATCTCGTCTTCCGCCAGCGCCAGACCCAGCGCAGTATTCGCTGTTTCCAGTGCAGCACGGCCACCGCCCAGAATATCCACAGTGGTCAGCGGTGCCGGAGATTCCTCCACAAACAGGGCAGATGCCGCGTCGATGCCTGGCAGAACCGCTTCAACCATACGGTCATACAGCTCAGCAACAATTGCATCCTGTGCGGCTTGATCCAGATCGCCGGATGCCTGAATATAGTACGCCACGCCGCGCTCGAGACGCTTTACACTGCTCAGGCCACAGTTGTGGGCGATGTCAGTTGCTTTGGAAGACCAAGGAGAGATAGTGCCCGGGCGGGGAACAACCAGGAATAGCTGGCCGGCAGGTTCTTCAACGTCAGCTTTTGGTCCGTAGCGCAGGATGCGGTCCAATACCTGTTGTTCGTCTGCTGATAGGTCCTGCTCCAAATCCGCAAAGTGCATGAACTCGCTGTACAGTGCTGTAACAGCAGGAACTTTGGACTGGAGAGCAGACAGCAGCTTTTCGTGACGGAAAGCAGAAAGAGCAGGTGCTCCACGCAATGCTAGCATGTTTTTTACAAGCCTCTTGAAGGTTGCCGGGCAAGCCGTGGTTACAGGAGAAAATTAGGCGGTAATTTTACCCGAAAGACCCCTAGGGATACCAGAAATAGCGCGCTTATGTTGTATGACTTTAAACGCAAGAAGGACATCATTGATCTGATCGGCATACTGATCCTGCTGATCATTCCGGCGCTCATTGGCTATAACAGCAAAACCGAGCTGCAAGCGATCCGTGAATCCGGCAGCCTGAAGCTGGTAACCCTCAACACACCCAGCACTTACTTCCTGGAGAAAGGCCAACCAGCAGGTTTCGAATATGAACTCGCCAAGGCCTTTGCCGATCACATCGGCGTTTCGCTGGAAATCATTGTCGCCCCCAGTTTCAGCGACCTGTTCACCCTGGTTAAAAACCGCGATGCCGATATCGCTGGCGCCAACCTGACCATTACACCGCAACGCCAGGAAAGCTTCGCGTTTTCGCCCTCCTACCTGCATACCAGCTCTGCGCTGATCTACCGGATCAAGCAAGGCAGTCCGGCCCCGAAAAAGCTGGAATCGGTGATCGGTCAAACCATCGTTGTCCCCACCAACAGCAGCCACATCGACGTTCTTAAGAAGCTCAAGGCCGAGAATCCGGAGCTGACCTGGCAGGAAAGCGATGAACCCGCCATCGACCTACTGGAACAGGTGCACGAGCGCAAGGTGGACTTCACCGTGATGGACGAAGTCACCTATAACTCGCAGAGTTCCTATTTCCCGGGCGTAAATAAAAGCATGCTGCTAAACAAACCTCAGCCGCTGGCCTGGATGTACTCCCCGCATCCCGATGACTCACTGAAACACGCACTCGAGCGCTTCTTTGCCAAAGAGAGTACGTTGGCGCTGATTGAGCAGCTTAAGACCAAGTACTTTCAGAGAGAAAACCGCCTCAATTTCTTCGACACCATCACCTTCCGCAATCAGATGGAAACCCGTTTCCCCAAGCTGGAAGCCTACTTCCATGACGCGGAGGCCGAAACCGGCATCAACTGGCAACTGTTAGCCGCCATCGCGTATCAGGAATCCCACTGGAACCGCAAAGCGGTGTCCCCAACCGGCGTACGCGGCATCATGATGCTAACCCGGGCGACCGCAAAAGAGATGGGCATTAAGAACAGGACCAATGCGGAACAAAGCATTCGTGGCGGCGCACGTTATTTAAAGAAGGTGATCGCAAAGATACCGGAGCGTATTCAAGGAGAGGACCGTATCTGGTTTGGATTGGCCAGCTACAACGTGGGTTACGGCCATCTGGAAGACGCCCGCATCCTGACCCAACGCGCCGGCAAGAATCCGGATAAATGGAAAGATGTACGTGAATTCCTACCTCTTCTCACCAAACCCCGCTACTACAAGACGGTTAAACGCGGGTATGCACGTGGTTATGAGCCCGTCATCTACGTAAAAAATATCCAACGTTACCTAGATCTGATTCGCTGGGAATTTCAACTACGCCAAATGCGCGAGGCCAGCAAACAAGGCCCCTTGCCGGATAGCAGCCAAAGCGCCAGCTCAATCAAGGAAGCCCCACTCACACTCTAGGCCACTTAAGAGGCGGGATTTTTTTCCGCGTTTTCCCGTGCCGCCTGCTTCGCTGCTTTTTTCTCTGCACGGCGCTGCTGAAAAAAGCGGCTGATGCGTTCGCTGCAGCACTCGGCCAGCACTCCACCAACCGCTTCGACACGGTGATTCATCCAGGGCTGCTCAAACACCTGCCCGTTACTGCACACCGCACCGGACTTAGGCTCGGTCGCACCGTAGACCACCCTGCGAATGCGGGCATGAATGATTGCACCTGCGCACATGGTACAGGGCTCTATCGTTACGTAGAGATCAGCATCCACCAAGCGGTAGTTCTCCACTTTCTGTGCCGCCGTACGTAGCGCCATGATCTCCGCGTGGGCGGTCGGGTCATGACCACTGATCGGGTGATTCCAGCCCTCACCTATCACTTCACCATCCAGCACAACTACCGCCCCCACGGGCACCTCTCCCACCTCAGCAGCACTTTCAGCCAACACAAGCGCACGACGCATCCAATGCTCATCCAACTGTCGCTGCACCTCAACTCTATTTGTTTCCATCAAAACCGCCTAAATCAACCAGACATTGCCGCCTACATTGAGCACATATTATGACAAATCACGTGCTGAGTTATGCATAGATGCACCGTCTTCCAGCCCTATTCCATCAACCACAGCAGACCTTCCCGCACACATCATTGCCCACAATACTTTAGAAAAAGCTTAACCATACGGTTGCAAAACCAAACGGCCAATCCAATACTTAGATACGAAACCCACTCGGAGTCTCTGATGTTCAAGATTCTCGTCACGACAAGCCTGTTGTTTCTGGCCGCTGTAAGCCTCCCTGTCAGCACCACTAACAGCCATCCACCTTTGTATCTTAGTGGTGATATGGCGCCGGATTCATCGATCACCAATGTAGACACCGACGATGATAGTGACATACCTGACCACTGGTTTCTCAAATCGGGATTCACACCTTGGCATCAGCACCCAACGCCATGGGTCTCTCTCGTTTTGCACCGCAGGCTCCATGCCCAAACATTAAGTCTCCACCCCATCCGCGCCCCACCGGAATCCCTGATTTGATCGGATTATGCCAAGCAAGCTACATCCATTTTGACACTTGCAAACGGCACCAATCACACACCATATCAGCAACTTCTACAGCTAAATTTTGGTACAACGTATCAGGGGATTTAACCATGAAAAACCTCAACCTCTACCAGACCACCGACATCGACAAGCTGGCAACACCCTCCGAAAGCCAGGAGCTTACTCTAGACTCGCCCGCACTGGCATTCTTCACAGATTTCGCATCAACAACACCTCAAGTCATCGAAGACACCACCGCGGCAGTTGATGTTCAATGGATGATGCAAAAAGCACATGTACGCATGAAACTCGTGGTAAATGCAGATGACCAATTTCTTGGTGTCATCAGCAGCGATCATTTGAGTGAACGCCGATTGGTACAAAAAATCTCGGAGGGGCTTAAGCGAGAAGAGATTTCCGTATCAGAACTTATGGTTTTAAAAACTGATCTAAAGGCACTCGACTACGACGAGGTCTCCCGCGCAACGATTCGTGAGGTGGTCGAGACACTGAAAGACTGGGGTGAACAACACTGTTTGGTAATCGACCAGACCACACACCATATCCGGGGCATTTTCTCCGCCAGTGACATATCCCGTAAGCTACGCTTACCTATTGATATTCAAGGACCACCGAGTTTCTATAACGTTTTTCTGGCAAAACACTAACGTCCACACAAGCGGGTGTTGCCGCCCGCTTTTCAAAAAAAACCCATTGTTTCCAATGGGTTTTTTTTCAACTCTAGGGATCGGTATCTGCTAGATCAGACGCCCGATCACTCCCACTCAATCGTTGCAGGTGGCTTAGAGCTCACATCGTAAGTCACACGGGATACGTGTGGAATCTCATTGATGATGCGACTGGATACAGTTTCCAGCAGCTCGTATGGCAGGTGCGCCCAACGCGCGGTCATGAAGTCGATGGTTTCTACGGCACGCAGTGCAATTACGTACTCGTAACGACGACCATCGCCCACAACACCTACGGACTTAACCGGCAGGAATACAGCAAATGCCTGGCTGGTTTTGTGATACCAATCAGCGTTGTGCAGCTCTTCGATGAAGATCGCATCCGCTTCACGCAGGATATCCGCGTACTCTTTCTTCACTTCACCCAGGATACGCACGCCCAGGCCCGGACCCGGGAATGGGTGACGGTAAACCATATCGTACGGCAGACCCAGTTCCAGACCGATCTTACGCACTTCATCTTTGAACAGTTCGCGCAGCGGCTCAACCAGTTCAAACGCCATATCTTCCGGCAAACCACCTACGTTGTGGTGAGACTTGATCACGTGTGCCTTACCGGTCTTCGCCGCAGCAGATTCGATCACATCCGGGTAGATAGTACCCTGAGCCAGGAAGTTAACGTCTTGCAGCTTACCGGCTTCGTCATCAAACACTTCGATGAAAGTGTTACCGATGATCTTACGCTTCTTCTCAGGGTCATTTTCACCACCCAGGCGTCCCAGGAACAGCTCTTCCGCATCAGCACGGACCACGCGAACGCCCATGTTCTTAGCGAACATGTCCATCACCTGATCACCTTCGTTCTTACGCAGCAGGCCATTGTCTACAAACACACAGGTCAGTTGGTCACCGATCGCCTTGTGCAGCAGTGCTGCAACAACGGAGGAATCCACACCGCCGGACAGACCCAGCAGCACCTTCTGATTACCCACCTGCTCACGCACTTTTTCGATCAGATCAGCGATGATATTTGCCGGGTTCCACAGTGCTTCGGTTGCACAGATATCACGTACGAAACGCTCCAGAATACGACCACCTTGTTTGGTGTGAGTCACTTCCGGGTGGAACTGTACACCGTAGAAGTTTTTCTCCGGATGACACATCGCTGCGATTGGAGCAGAGTCAGTAGACGCGATGATACCGAAACCTTCCGGCAGCTCGGTGACCTTGTCACCGTGGCTCATCCATACATCCAGCAGCAGGGAGCCGTTGTTCGCCAAGTGATCTTCAATACCTTCCAGCAAACGGCTTGGGCTGTCGCTCAGGCGCACCTGCGCGTAACCGAATTCACGCTTGTTGGAGGTTTCTACCTTACCGCCCATCTGCGCCGCCATGGTCTGCATGCCGTAGCAGATACCCAGTACCGGAACACCCAGCTCAAATACCACCTCAGGCGCGCGAGGAGACTCACCCTCTGTTACAGACTCAGGGCCACCCGCCAGGATGATACCTTTCGGATTAAAATCACGAATCTCCTGTTCATCCAGGTCCCAGGCGTAAATCTCACAATAAACACCAATCTCACGTACACGGCGCGCAATCAGCTGAGTGTACTGGGAACCAAAATCCAGAATCAGAATGCGTTGAGCATGAATATCTTGTGTCATCTACTGTCACTCCAGTGGAGTATCTAAAAACGAAAATGGGGCGGTTTTACACCACCCCATTGATCATAATGGATAATTATTTAGCCGACGCGATAGTTAGGCGCTTCTTTGGTGATGCTCACGTCGTGAACGTGGCTCTCCGCCATACCCGCGTTGGTGATGCGTACGAACTGCGGCACGGTACGCATGGTGGTGATATCTGCGCTGCCGGTATAACCCATCGACGCACGCACACCACCCATCAGCTGGTGTACCACACCGGCCATTGGACCTTTACACGGCACGCGGCCTTCGATGCCTTCCGGTACCAGTTTTTCCACACCCGCTTTCGCGTCCTGGAAGTAACGGTCGGAGGAACCGTTGCCCTGACCCATCGCCCCCAGAGAGCCCATGCCACGGTATGATTTGAAGGCACGCCCCTGGAACAATTCCACCTCGCCCGGTGCTTCGTCAGTACCCGCCAGCATGGAACCCACCATCACCGCGGATGCACCTGCGACGATCGCTTTGGACAGGTCACCGGAGAAACGGATACCACCGTCAGCAACAACCGGCACACCGTATTTTTCCATCGCGGTAGCAACGTTCGCTACGGCACTGATCTGTGGCACACCTACACCAGCAACAATACGAGTAGTACAGATGGAACCCGGGCCGATACCCACTTTCACACCGTCAGCACCCGCTTCAGCCAGCGCAATCGCTGCTTCTGCAGTTGCGATGTTACCGCCGATTACCTGCACCTGAGGGAAGTTGTCCTTAACCCAAGCGACACGGTCGATAACACCTTTAGAGTGGCCGTGTGCGGTATCAACGATGATTACGTCAACACCTGCAGCAACCAGTGCTGCTACACGATCCGGGGTTTCTGGGCCAGTACCCACTGCAGCGCCGACGATCAGACGACCCTGGCTATCTTTTGCTGCATTTGGGTAAGCCTTAGCTTTGTTCATGTCCTTCACGGTCATCATGCCGCGAAGTTTCCCCTCTTCATCTACAACCAGGATGCGCTCGATACGGTGTTTACGCAGCAGGTTGCGAACCTTATCTTTATCCACACCTTCTTCAACGGTTACCAGGCGATCCTTTGGCGTCATGATAGAGGCAACGTTCGCATCCAGATGATTTTCGAAACGCATGTCGCGGCTGGTCACAATACCCACCAGCTCACCATCATCCACAACAGGGAAACCGGAGAAGCCCATCTGGTCAGCCAGCTTTTGCAGCTCACCGACGGTCATGTCGGAAGTACAGGTGACAGGGTCATTTACAACACCTGATTCATATTTCTTAACGCGGCGAACTTCGTCTGCCTGCTGTTCAATGGTCAGGTTCTTATGAACGATACCGATACCGCCCTCCTGAGCCATTGCAATCGCCAGACGAGATTCAGTCACAGTATCCATCGCCGCAGACACCAATGGGATATTCAGTTCGATACCCTTGGTCAGACGGGTTTTCAGGGAAACGTCCTTAGGCAGTACTTCGGAGTAGCCCGGGACCAGCAACACATCGTCAAAAGTAAGTGCGTCTTCAGCGATTCGCAACATTCGCAGCCAACCTGTATTTCGTTGAAAAAATTAAGAGCGGAATTATACAGCCATTAGACTTTTTGCTCAATCAATCCTGACCAATCCGCAACGATAAATTCACGATCTGTATGCTGCGCTCATTCGATGACAGCAGTATAACGATTGAAAGAAAATCTCAGGCGCTGAAGCGGCATCAAAGTTGGTTTAAGATGGGCGCTATGTATAACGATAATCCCAACACCACTCGCGCCATCTCCGTTTCCGAACTAAACAAGCAGGCTCGTTCGCTGCTGGAGCGCTCCTTCCTGATGATCAGTGTAGAGGGGGAGCTTTCAAATTTCGTCCGCCCCAGCTCCGGCCACTGGTATTTCACCTTGAAAGACGACAAGGCCCAGGTACGCTGCGCCATGTTCCGCAACCGCAGCCAGTTCCTGAAATACCAGCCCAAGAACGGCGATCGTGTACTCGTGCGGGCCAAGGTCAGTCTGTACGAGGGACGCGGCGACTTCCAGTTGATCTGCGATTACATGGAAGAAAGTGGTTCCGGTCGTCTGCAACAGGCCTACGAAGAACTAAAAGCCCGGCTGCACCGCGAAGGCCTGTTCGACAACCAGCATAAAAAACCGCTGCCGAGCCACCCGGCGCATATCGGGATTATCACCTCCCCCACCGGGGCCGCCATCCACGATATCCTCACAGTAGTGAAGCGTCGCTTCCCAGGCCTTCCTGTCACACTGTACCCCACCGCGGTGCAGGGTGAAGAAGCGATTACACAGATAGAACGCGCAATTGAACTGGCTAACCGCCACAACATCTGCGATGTGTTAATCGTTGGCCGTGGTGGCGGCTCACTGGAAGATCTGTGGGCCTTCAACGAAGAGCGCGTTGCCCGCGCAGTATTCAACAGCCGGATTCCGGTGATCAGTGCCGTGGGTCACGAAGTAGATGTGGTCATAACCGATTTTATCGCCGATGTGCGCGCACCGACCCCATCCGCTGCGGCCGAGATGGTGAGTCCTGACCAGCACACATTGCAGCTGCGCCTGAATCAGGCGAAACAGCGCCTGGCATCGCAACTCAAGCGCCAGCTCTATTTCCGTCGGGAACGGCTAGTGGCACTGCGCGCCCGTCTGCGCCATCCTGGCGACCAGCTACGCCAGCAGGCCCAACGACTGGACGACCTGGAACAACGCATGCAACGGGCAATGCTGCGTAAACTCAGCGACCGTCAAACCCGCCTGCAGCACTTACAACAGCGCCTGCAGAACCAACAACCGAGTCAGCAGATCCGTCGCTATCGCCAGCAAGTGGTTCAATATCAGCACCAGCTACAGCAACTGCTCCAGGCGCGGTTGAGGCAAGCCCGAATGGAACTTAAAGCCCAGGCCGAGCGTCTCCATGCGGTAAGCCCTCTCGCTACTTTGGATCGAGGTTATGCCATCGTGCAGGACGAAAACGGAAAAGTGCTGCAGGACAGCCAGCAGGTAAAGGTGGGCGAACAGATTCAGACACGCCTGCAGAAAGGACGACTGCAGTGTACCGTTGACCAGATAATTACGGAGAATTGTTAATGCGTTTGCTCACTTCACTGCTCCCCCCAGCGGCTTTACTGGTTGCAAGCACATTGCTGCAAGCGGCAGACCTGCCGAAAGAATCCCGCGTACCGGGTGGCATCGCAGTTGTACCACTTCCTGGCCTGACCTCCTCCAAAGCCCCACAGGCCGACTTCCGCGGTAACCGCGTGATGGTCGTCAGCGCACAGGGTACGGAATATGAAAACCAGACCCGCTGGCTCGCCATTGTGGGTATCCCGCTAAAAGCCAAATCAGATCAACAACTGGTGATCTCCGCCGGTGGTGAAAAGTATCCGCTCACCATCCAGAACAAAGAGTACAAAGCGCAGTACCTGACCATCAAAAACAAGAAGCACGTCAACCCGGATCCGGAACAGGTGAAGCGATGGCGCCGGGAGAAAACCGAGATGGTCGCCGCCTTCAAACATTGGGAATCGATCGAACAGCCTCCGGTGAAATTTGAGCTGCCCGCTAAAGGACCGTTTAGCAGTCCATTTGGCTTGAAGCGCTTCTACAACAAACAACCCCGCAATCCGCACAGTGGTCTGGATATTGCCGCGCCTCAGGGCGCACCGATCACCGCGCCGGCAGCAGGCACTGTGCTCACAGTGGGAGACTACTTCTTTAACGGCAAAACCGTGATCATGGACCACGGTCAAGGCCTGACCACCATGTACTGCCATATGAGCCGTATCGACGTAAAACCCGGGGACAAACTGCAAACCGGCGATCCACTCGGCGCCATCGGAAAAACGGGTCGCGTCACCGGTCCACACCTGCATTGGAGCGTAAGCTTGAATAATGTACGGGTCGACCCAATATTATTCCTCGACAACTAATTTGGCGGGCAACCCGCCCCCAACTCTATCTTTGGAAAGACACATGTCCGAACTGAAACTGGAAACCATCGAACAGAAAGCGAGCTACGGCATCGGTCGTCAGATGGGCGATCAGCTGGCCGCAAACAGCTTTGAAGGCGTAGACCTGGACGCTCTGGCAGCAGGCATCCGTGACTCTTTTAACGGCGAAGCACTGGCTATCGAAGTTAACGAAATTCAGGACGCATTCAACGTAATCAACGAGCGTATCCAGGAAGCACAGAAGAAGCAGGCAGAAGAGTTCGTTAAAGCGGGCGAAGAGTTCCTGGTTGAAAACGCAAAACGCGAAGGTGTTGTGACGCTGGAATCCGGTCTTCAGTACGAAATCGTTGAAGCAGGCGAAGAAAACGGTGAAAAACCATCTGCCAGCTCTAAAGTACGCACCCACTACCACGGTACATTCATCGACGGCAAAGTCTTCGACAGCTCCTACGATCGTGGCCAGCCTGCTGAATTCCCTGTTGGCGGCGTAATCGCTGGCTGGACTGAAGCACTGCAGCTGATGACTAAGGGTGCTAAATGGCGCCTGTACATCCCTTACAACCTGGCATACGGTGCGCAGGGTTCTCCAGGCGGTATCCCTCCGTACTCCGCACTGGTATTTGATGTAGAGTTGCTGGACATCCTGTAAGCAGCCCTGCCTGTCCAGCCGGTCACTCGTACCGGCTGGCTCACCTCCCCCACTTTATCCACAACCCGGAGATACAATCCGTGAAACTCTTCCATCAGGTATATGGTGAAGGCGATCCGCTGATCATCATGCATGGTCTGTTTGGCACCTACGAAAACTGGGGAACGCAGATCAAAGCGCTGTCCGAGTATTTTCAGGTAATTGCTGTGGATATGCGTAACCACGGCCGTTCCGATCACGATTCGGTGATGGACTATCCGGCGATGGCTGCAGATATTGTCGAGTTGATGGATGACTTGGGTCTGGCGAGTGCAAATATCCTTGGCCACTCTATGGGGGGCAAAGCCGCCATGCAGCTGGCGTTGAATTACCCCAATCGGCTGCGAAAACTGATTGTGGTGGATATCGCCCCGGTGGCATACCCCCCTCACCATGACGAAGTATTTACCGGTTTGTACTCCATACAGCTGGATCAGCTTAAATCCCGGGGCGATGCCGACAAGCAACTGGCAACCCATGTGGGTGAACTGGGTGTCCGTGCCTTCCTGCTGAAAAACCTTTATCGTGATGAAAACAAACAGTTCCGCTGGCGCATGAACCTTGATGTACTGCGCGACGAATACGCCCACATTGGTGCGGCACCGTCCGGCACACCGTTTCAGGGCAAAACCCTGTTTATCAAGGGCGAAAACTCCCACTACCTGCTACCCGAACACCGCAATCAGGTACTGACCCTGTTCCCTAACACAAGCTACAAACTGATGCAGGGTGCTGGCCACTGGCCACACGCAGAGAAGCCATCGATCTTCGGCAAAATCGTGCTGGGATTCTTACTGGATTGATTTAGCAGGTTCTTAAGAAGGGAAGCAGTAGGTCGGGACCGTGAGCGTAACGCTCAAACCTGCTGCTCGATAATACTGCCTGCAGGGAAGACTTTGGTAAACACGCCAGTTTCTACCAGACGGCGCTCCATCTCCAAACGGGTTTCATCCAGGGTTTTCACCCCGTCCCGTTCCGTCTCGCTCAAGCTTTCAAAGCCACCACTGGGCGCGGTGTTTTCCGACTCATCTCCACCTTCCTGCGGTGATGCGCTTGCAGGCGTCATTCCCGGCTCAGATACCGCTTCAGACCCGCCGGTTTCACCTTCGTCACCAGTCTCGTCTGGTTCCTGATTTGCCAGCTCGGCCAAGGCTTCAGCCATCAGCGCCTGCGCTTTTGCCGCCACCTGACGATCCTGCGTGGAGGGTTCAGCCGGTGCTAATGCTGCAGCGATGACAGTACGCATCTTCTCGATAGTGGCTTCCGGATCATCGGGGATTGCCGAGGTATCAACGCTGACCTCACCGCTGGCTGCATACATACGCCCGTCAGGACCACGGGTGTATTCCAGCTCAGGCGCACCGGTGTACTGTCCGCCGACATTGGCATGGGCCTGCTCATGCTGGCGTACCTCCCTGTCACGCGCCTCCAGCTCCTCAACTAGCTGCAACTCCTCTCCGGTCAGCTCAGACCCTGCCGTTGCGGTCGATTTTTTCTCGTCAGAGGCGGTGGTAGGGGTGGAGTCGCCAGATCCACTTTCCGTTTTTTCAACAGGCTTAGCCGAATGTTCAAGATCTGCAGATGCGGATACAGCCTGAGTTTTTTCAGGCTGCACGGGTGTTTCACCCGCCGGTCGAACCGTGGGCGATGATAAAAGCGGTGGAGAAAGTGCGCTGGCGGCGTGCAGTTCCATGGCAAATATCAGACGCGAATGTTGATGTTGCCGCCTACGGTTTCAGACGCTGCGGTGACTACCTTGCTGGTTGCTGCTTCAGTTTCCTGCACAGTCGTGTCTTTTACTGCACTAACACTGGCAGGTTCACGACCTGTCGCTTCCTCAGCATGGTCTGGTTTACCGCTGCCATGCAGGTCCCCGGATGCTTTAGCGACATTATCCAGGGTTCTGTTCTGTCCGATTACGCCGGATTGCAATGCGTTGGTGACGTTCATAGGACCACCCCTTTACCTTCCATTTGATCATCAGCTGCAACACCCCGGTCCCCCAAACGACACACAGGCGCTACAACAAATACGACTTCCAGCAAGACAGTGTAGACCAGTTTCAGCGACTGGTCACGATTTAGCCAGCCAACAGCCGATCGATATCGATATACTCGGCGATGTTTTCCGGTGTTGGATCGTCCAGGTGCGGGATCTCGGCCAATAGCGGTGCGCGCAACATATTAGCAATGGTATCCCGGTTTTCGTCGTAGCTATTCATATCAGGATCAACTTTGTTGGCGATCCAGCCCGCCAACGGTACACCGTCACGGGTAATGCTCTCTGCCGTCAGCAATGCGTGGTTAATACATCCGAGTTTCATACCAACCACCATAATCACCGGCACCTGTAATGACTTGGGAATCTGCGCCATGGTTTCGCGGTAACTCAACGGTACTCGCCAGCCACCTGCCCCTTCCACCAGCACCAAATCTGCAGGTTGCATCATGGCCCCCCGACAGAAAGCCGCAATACGCTCACCAGAGAGCATCCGCCCTTCGTTCATTGCAGCGATATGCGGTGCGATAGGCGGCTCGAAGGCGATTGGATTCACCTGCTCATAGCTCAGCTTAACGCTTGCGGTATTCTGCAAGATAACCGCATCAGAATTGCGCAGCCCGTCGTCGGTCTTTTCGCAACCCGCCGACACGGGCTTCAGGCCAATCGTGCGTTTACCCGCTTTGTTCCCTGCAGCCAGCAGTCCGGCCGTTACAATGGTTTTTCCCGCATCGGTGTCGGTTCCGGTGATAAAGAAACTACGCTTTGCCATCTTATTCGTCGCTGTATAGAGGTTGGCTTAATTGGTCTGGCGCTTGGAAAGTACGCCGTAATATACATGATAGGTTGCCGGCAGATAGCCTTCAGAATGACGCTGCGATTCGTAGGCTTCGCTGAACGCCTTGATCCGCGCCCGACCTGTCAGGCCGGATGGCTGGCCTGCATTCATGTTGTGGGCGCCGATGCCTTTGAGTTCGTTGGTCAGATCACGTAAACGCGCATAGCGGCACACCCGGTATTCGGTTTCGAATCTATCCACTTGCAACATGTCCGGCAGGTCTGCCTGCAGATCATTCCAATCGATAAACCGGTTCACATGCACTTGGTCATCCACCTGCGCCCAGGCTGTGCGCAGTTCATGCAGGGTCTCCGGTCCCAGTGTACTAAACACAAACTGACCACTGGATTTCAGCACACGCCCAATCTCGGCGAACAGCCTGTCGGTTTGCTCGCACCACTGAATCGCCAGGCTGGTAAAGATCAGATCAACGCTGTTGTCCGCCAGCGGCAGGGACTCCGCATCACCACACAACCATACGGTATCATCCAGTGGGCGCTTTTCACGGGCATAGTTGAGCATCCCTTCCGCCAAGTCCAGGCTGACAATATACGCCTGTGGATAACGCTGTTTCAGCAGTGGCGTGAAGTACCCGGTACCACTGCCCAAGTCCATTACCACCGGAGGGTTGGTGTCCGGCAGGCGCTCGAGCAGTTCATGCCCGACGCCACGTTGCAGCTCGGCCACGGAATCGTAGGAACAGGCTGCACGACTAAAGGAGTCGGCCACGCGCTTTTTATCAAAGGATGCCGGACTCATACATGGGCCCCAGACAGAAACGCGATCACATCGTCGCACCAGCGCGAGGTGTGAGAGATAAAGGGCAGATGCCCTGCGCCTTCGTAGACTGCGGTTTTCGCTTCGGCATTCAGCGCTGCACAGCCTTCTACAGCACTCACTGGCACCAGCAGATCTTTTTCTCCAAACTGCAGCAACACAGGTATCTCCAACTCAACCAAGGCATCACGGGCATCGGTTTCCAGCAGGGTTAGTGCAGGCGCCAACGCGGATGGCCGATCCTCTTTCAGCAGTTGCTTTAGCATTTTGAGGCTGTCGCGTCCCGCTTCTGCTCCCTGGGTTTGCAGCATGATAAAACGGGTCAGTGTTTTGGCTGGATTGTCTGCCAGTGACCCTTTAAAGCCCTGGTAGGTCTCTGTATCCATCGCGCTGACCCAGTCATCACGGGCAACAAAACATGGGTTGGACGCAACCATCACCAGCGCACTTACGCGCCCAGGCGCTTTCGCCGCAGCCGCCACTGCCAGTTGCCCCCCCAGAGACCAACCCAGCCAGTGGGCACGCTTAGGCGCCGCAGCCAACAGAGCATCAACGGCGGCATCAAAGGTCAAGCGATCCAAGGCTGGCGATTGCCCCAACCCGGGCAGGTCGATCAGCGTGATGCTGAAGTGCTCTTCCAGCGCTGGCAAAACATTCAACCAGATGGAGGAGTTCATACCCCATCCGTGCAGCATCACCAGTGCCGGATTCGCGGGATTACCGTGCTGTTCGGTGTACAACTGAATCATCGGCTGACCTTCTCCAAAACTTCCAACAGACGGGTCACCTGTGCTTCGGTGTGACTGGCACTGAAGGTGACACGCAAACGGGCACTACCCTGCGGAACGGTTGGCGGACGGATCGCACCGATAAAGATCCCTTCAGCTTCGATTGCGGCGCTCATGCGCATCGCTTCGGCTGAATCCCCCACCATGATCGGCTGGATTGGTGTCGGAGAATCCATCAACTCCAAGCCGAGTTGCTCGCAGCCGTCGCGGAACTGCTTGATCAGAGCGGCCAGTTTCTCCCGGCGCCACTCTTCGTCGCGCAGGATCTTCAGGCTTGCCAGGGTCGCCATCGCCACTGCCGGCGGCATACTGGTGGTGTAAATATAGGTCCGTGCGTGCTGCACCAGGATCTCGATCAGCTCTTCGCTGCCGGCGACAAACGCACCGGAAGTACCAAAGGCTTTACCCAGGGTACCCACCAATACCTGTACATCCTCCTGCCCAAGACCAAAGTGCTCGACGCAACCTCGACCACCTTTGCCCACACAGCCAAAACCGTGGGCATCGTCCACCATCACCCAGGCATCGTGCTTTTTCGCTGTACCACAGATCTCTGGTAACTCGGCAATGTCGCCGTCCATGCTGAAGACACCGTCGGTAACCACCAGCTTACGGCGGGCTTCGCTGCGGCTCAGTTTCTGTTCGAGACTCTGGGCGTCGTTGTGCAGGTAGCGTTGGAAACGCGCGCCACTCAGAAGACCGGCATCCAAAAGAGAGGCGTGGTTAATACGATCTTCAAAAACGGCATCGCGCTTATCCAGCAGTGCGTTGACCGCCCCCAGGTTCGCCGTGTAACCGGTAGAAAACAGCAGCGCACGGGGACGGCCGGTAAACTCGGCCAGTGCCTCTTCCAGTTCGTGGTGAGCCTGACTGTGGCCATTTACCAAGTGGGAGGCCCCACCACCCACACCGTATCGATCAGCACCGTTTTTCAGTGCTTTGATCACGTCAGGGTGGTTGGCCAGCCCCAGGTAATCGTTGGAGCAGAATGCCAGGTAGTTTTTGCCGTCCACCTGCACTTCCGGTGCCTGTGGGCTCTCCAGCATACGACGCTGGCGATAGAGAGACTGGTCTTTACGGGCGGTCAGTTCATCCCGTAACTGATCAAATGACATAGACAGATCCGATCAATAAAGGAAGGCCGCAGGCCCCAGGGGAACAGGACCTGCGGAAAAAACTCGATCAGGCTTCGTAGAAGTGCTGGCTGTCGGCCTGCTTCTGCAGGTCGCTCATGATCGCCTGCTCCTGGGTTTCATCGTTTTCGGAGATACGCTGCTCCGGTTTGATGCCCAGACGTTTGAACAGTTTCAGGTCACGGTGTGTTTCCGGGTTCGGCGTGGTCAGCAGGCACTCGCCGTAGAAGATGGAGTTGGCACCGGCCATAAAGGCCATCGCCTGCATCTCATCGCTCATGGATTCACGACCCGCAGACAGGCGCACGTGAGACGCCGGCATCATGATACGTGCCACAGCGATGCTACGCAGGAAATCCAGGTTATCCAGATCTTCAGCATTCTCCAGAGGGGTACCTTCTACTTTAACCAGCATGTTGATCGGTACACTTTCCGGCTGTACCGGCATGTTGGCGAGCTGGCGCAGCAGGCCAATGCGGTCGGTTGCGGTTTCACCCATCCCCAGAATCCCCCCGGAGCAGATCTTCATACCGGAATCACGTACGTGCTGCAGGGTATCCAGACGGTCCTGATAAGTACGGGTAGTGATAATTTTGTCGTAGTACTCAGGCGAGGTGTCCAGGTTGTGGTTGTAGTAATCCAGGCCTGCATCTGCCAGACGGTCCGCTTTGTCCTGATCCAGCATACCCAGGGTCATGCAGGTTTCCAGACCCAACTCTTTAACCTGGCGCACCATGTCCAGAACGTAAGGCATATCACGCTCGTGCGGATGCTTCCACGCCGCGCCCATGCAGAAACGGGAAGAGCCGGAGGCTTTTGCCTGTTTGGCTTTCTCAACCACACGTTCCACTTCCAGCAGGCGCTCTTTTTCAAGGCCGGTACTGTAGTGGGCACTCTGTGGGCAATATTTACAGTCTTCCGGGCACGCACCTGTCTTGATCGACAGCAACGTACTCACCTGTACTTCGTTCGGGTTGAAGTACTGACGATGCACAGTCTGCGCCTGGAACATCAGATCGTTAAACGGCAGCTCAAATAGAGCGCGCACCTCTGCTTCGGTCCAGTCGTGACGGATAGCGGTTTTATCTTGCATCGTATTTCTTTCCCCTGGAAAATCCTTTGATAAGCGGGCCCGTGATGGCCACGCGCTCACATTGGACCAATAATATAGGGACAGAAGGAACTGTCAACCAATGAGAACACCCACGGATAACTACTGGTTATTTTTTAGTCAGTGCATTTTATGCAGATCCCACACCAAACACCCGCGTGGTATCTGCCCCGATTGCCAGCGTGACCTCCCCTGGATCGATACCTGTTGCCCACGCTGTGCCCTGCCACAGACACACAGCTACCTGTGCCCACAATGCCGTAAAGCACAGGCACCGTTCAGACAGGTACACGCCCTCTTTGACTATCAGTTTCCCATCAACGAGCTGATTGCGCAGATCAAGTACCACGATAAACCGGTATATATGGCGGCACTGGCCGAAATGATGGCGCGCCATCTGCGCTATATAAAGCCAGAACGCAAACCTGATCTGCTGATCCCTGTACCGATGCACAAAAAACGCCTGCGTCAGCGCGGCTACAATCAGGCTGAGATTTTGGCGCGACTGCTGGGGAAGCTACTCGGTATCCCAGTCAACTGCGAGTTGCTCAGCAAACATCAGGCAACAGCTCAGCAGATGGCTCTCCATCGCAATGAGCGACAAAAAAACCTACGTGGTGCCTTCAGCTGCAGACCCTTCGAAGCCCAACACGTTGCATTGATCGATGACGTGATGACCACCGGCACCACCGTATCCGAGATCTGTCAGGTGTTACGGCAGTCGCCGGGACAGACGATTGATGTGTGGGTGCTGGTGCGTACTGCGGAAGATCGCTGAACGCCCGACATTACTTCATCAGCACCTTGCCGCCGATCACCTTATACGCAGGCGTGCCACGAATCAGGGCTTCGCGGGCAAAAACCTGTCCACAGCCCGGACAGGTACAGGGAGTCTCAGTGAAGTCTTCGCTGATGCGTTCCTTGAAGCACTTCACCAATGCGCCTTTACCGCCCTTGCGGTAGCGGTACAGCTTGGTTTTACAACGGGCACAGACGATATCGACGGTTTTCACCGGCCCCTTGGGGTTGGGTTTAGCCATGCAACAGACAGCACATCAGAAAGTTAAAGGACGTGCCCTGTAGTCTAACATGGTGTCCTTGTACGGAAGCCGATACTATGAGCGCAGTCCAACTGTCTGCGAAGCGAGAACCATGAAAGTTGCTGTATATTGCGGGTCTTCACCCGGCCCTGAAGGTTCTGTGTATATGCAAACCGCCTACGAGCTGGGACAAATCCTGGCCCGTAGCGACGTTGAACTGATCTACGGCGGCGCCACCGTTGGCCTCATGGGGGCTGTCGCGGACGGGGCCCTGTCCGAAGGCGGTAAAGTAACCGGGGTCATGCCAAGCCTGCTGACCCAAAAGGAGCTGGCTCACAAAGGCCTGAGCGAACTGATTCCGGTGCAGGACATGCATGAGCGAAAAGCAATGATGGCCGAACTGGCTGACGGTTTTATCGCGCTGCCTGGCGGCTGCGGCACCATGGAAGAACTGTTCGAGGTGTGGTGCTGGGCTCAGTTAGGACTTCACCACAAACCCTGTGCCCTGTATAACGTCGCCGGTTTCTACGACAAACTGATCGAATTTATCCACCACGCCCAGTCACAACAGTTCATCCGGGAAGAGTACAGCCGCATGCTGGTTGTGGGAGAACGCCCGGATGAGATCCTGCAGGCGTTTCACGACTACCAACCACCCGCCGATAAATGGCGCAATCGCAGCGTCCTCAAGCCTGGCGCCCAAGATAATTGAATTCACCCCACGAAGTAACAGACGGATGATCTGATGTTTAAGAAGTTATTGGCCAGCATAGGGATTGGCGCAGCAAAAGTAGATACCATTCTGGAAACTGACACCCTGATGCCGGGTCAACCGTTCCGCGCCTCCATCGAGATCACCGCAGGCGATGTTGAACAGGATATCTCCGGCATTGAGCTGGCGCTGGTTACTCGCGCCGAAGTGGAAACGGACGATGGCGAACACACCGAAAACGTCAAACTGCAAAAATGGCAGATCAAGAACAATGTCAGCCTGCAGCCGGGCCAGACCCTCTCCGTGCCGTTTGAAGGCGTACTGCACCATGAAACGCCAATTACCGCACTGAACTGTCACGACAACCGCTGTCATGTCTGGATTGCCACTGGCCTGGAGATCGATCTGGCGCTGGACGCCTCCGATAAAGATCCACTGA
Organism: Pontibacterium granulatum; assembly: GCF_029961155.1. Lineage (GTDB taxonomy): Bacteria > Pseudomonadota > Gammaproteobacteria > Pseudomonadales > Balneatricaceae > Pontibacterium > Pontibacterium granulatum. Next base: position 49,764 of record NZ_JASBRH010000001.1, read on the forward strand.
ACATCGTGCCAACCGACGCAATGCGTGCATTTGTTGGCGCCCTGGAAAACTGCGGTTACTACCTGCACAGTGCCGATGTGGAAAAAGGCTTGCTGCGCGGTGATGGCTTTGTCTCCACCTGCGGCGCGTATCAGGAGCTGGAATTCCGCCCGGAGAGCGGTGGTTTCTTCGGCACCAAGGAGATTGAGGTATCCTTTGTACCGGAAACGAATCGCACCCACGTGCTGCTGGAACTGGATCGCGCCTTCCGTGGTGACGGTTTCATGTCGTTCACCCTGGAACACAGAGATCTGAATCCGGTCGCACTTGAAAAACAGCTGCGTCAGGTACTGTAAGAAGCACCTACACCTGCCGGATCTACAGAATCAACCTCTGATCCGCAAAGATCGGAGTTTTTATGACCAAGGATGTTTCGCCCCGTGATCGATATCCCACTGTTTTATCTGTTCGCCATCCCTGCTGTGATGATTACCGGTATCTCCAAGGGCGGTTTTGGTGGAGGGCTGGGCTTGCTGGCAGTGCCGATGATGTCCTTTGTGATTTCACCGGTCCAGGCAGCGGCTATCATGCTGCCGATCCTCTGCCTGATGGATATCTTTGGGGTAATCCGTTTTCGAAAGTTTGCCGATTGGAGCCACCTGTCTATTCTGCTACCGGCCGCCCTGCTTGGCATCCTGCTGGGCACCTTCAGTTTCCATTACCTGGACGAAGCACAGATCAAGCTGATGATCGGTACGGTGGCCATGGCTTTTGTGGTTAACCACCTGCGCGGTAAAGGCCAGGATGAAGCAAAACCGCGCAGTGTATGGCGTGGCAGCTTTTGGGGCGTAATAGGCGGATTTACTAGCTTTGGTGTTCATGCCGGGGGCGCACCACTTAATATCTACCTGCTGCCCCTGAAGCTGGATAAAGCAGCGTTTGTCGGCACCACGGTGATCTTCTTCACCACCGTCAATTACATCAAACTGGTGCCCTATTTCTGGCTGGGCCAGTTCACGACCGATACTCTGCTAACAGCATTGGTACTGGCGCCGCTCGCGCCGCTGGGTGTGTATATAGGCAGCTTTCTGCACCACCGCATAGACGAACGCTGGTTCTACAAGTTCTGTTACGGACTGCTGGCGCTGGCGGGTACCAAGCTATTGATCGATGGCATCAGTGGTTTGATATAATCAACGGTTCAATAACTCACAGGAAATCTTCGTGATCGACTCACTTCACCTGCAGCCGATTGCCGTTGTCCGCAGCGCGTTCAAAGAAAAATTTGGCATCCCCCGTCAGCCCGGTCTGGCCAACAGCATTATCTCCACCATTGAGCTGCTGCCGGAGTTTAGTTCTGCTGAAGCAGTAAGGGGCCTGGAACAGGCCAGTCATATCTGGCTGATCTTTGTGTTTAGTGAGTGTGTCGATAAAGGCTGGAGTACGCTGGTGCGCCCACCGCGCCTGGGCGGTAACAAAAAGTTGGGCGTATTTGCCACCCGCTCGCCTTTCCGCCCCAATCCGTTGGGCCTGTCACCGGTAAAACTGGAAGCAGTGCGGGTAGAAGGCAATAAAGTGTTTCTGGACGTGCGTGGCGCCGACCTGCTGGACGGCACCCCTATTCTGGACATCAAACCCTACCTGCCCTACTCCGACGTGATCGACAATGCGGAGTTTGCCGTGGCCGACAAAATCGAAAAGCTCGATCTGCCCGTGGTGTTTTCCCCCGAGGCCAAGACCGTGTGTCAGCTGTATGAGCAGAATAGCGGATCATCCCTAACCGAGCAGATTTGCGATATTCTCAGCTGTGACCCACGTCCGGCGTACAAGAAAAATGATTCAGAACGCATTTATGGTGTAAAACTTCATAACTTCGATATACGCTGGCAAATAACGAACGATCACATATACGTTGAATCGATCATCAGCACGGGAACCTAGCCAAAAGATCCATGGTCTTTATTAGACGTCCTCGCGGAGCAACAAGAAGGACCGATACTCAAACAGTCACATAGGAAGCGAGTAGATGCGTATCCTAGCAGTAGACCCCAACCGCGCATTCCACCAACTGTTGAAAAGCCAGATCCAGCCCATCGGCTGTGAACTCGATAGCTGCACCAATGGATACGAAACACTCAAGGCACTGGAAAAACACCAGTACGATCTGATCACCCTGGCCCGCTACATCCAGCCTGACGACTATCTCCCGCTACTTAAACATATCCGCGCCTTGCCCAAGTATCAGTTCACACCGATACTGCTGGTCGCCTACGATTATGACTTCAACTTCGTAAAAGAAGCGGTCTCCCAGGGTATCACCGATGTCTTGGACCGCCACCAGCCCGAACAGCTGGTGAACGGCATTATCCGCCTGCTGCGCAAGAGTGATTACCGCTTTGCCGATAACGTACTGCTGGTTGAAGACAGCCCGACCAACGGCCAGTTGGTCACCTCCATGTTGGAACAGCGGGGCATGACGGTGGAATGGCACCAGACCTACTCGGATGCGCTGGATGTACTGGAATACAAAGAGTTTGATCTGATCATTACCGACCTGTTGCTGGATGAGAAACACACCGGTCTGGAGTTGTTACACAACATCCGTCACCACACACGCCCAGAGATCAACAATCTACCGGTGATTGCGCTGACCGGTTTTAACGATCCATCGCGGCGTTTGCTCGCCTTCCACCTCGGTGCCGATGACTTCGTCAGCAAACCATTCTCAGAAGAGGAACTGCTGGTACGTATCGACCGTGTTCTGAGCCGTCATAAGCTGGTGACCCAGCTGCAGAAACGCGAAGCCCAACTGACCGAGATGGCTCTGTTTGATGCACTCACCAAGGTATACAACCGCCACGGCCTGAGCGAACTGATGCGCAAACGTATCGCCAACTGCCACCGTCACGAGATCCCCGGCGTAATGTTGGTGATCGACCTGGACCACTTCAAAGAGCTGAACGATACCTTTGGTCACCCGTTTGGCGACTCTGTGCTGCGCCTGGTCGGCCAGACCCTGAACGATATTGTGCGTGATGATGATATCGCCGGTCGCTGGGGCGGCGATGAGTTCCTGCTATTCCTGCCGTACTGCGACCTGAAAGGCGCCACAACAATCGCCAAACGCATCCGTGCACGCTTGCAACAACGTAGCGATCGGGTTCGCTGCACCATCGGTCTGAGTCAGATGAAACCGGGTGACACCCTGGAAACGCTGATCGCACGGGCCGACAAAGCTCTCTACAAGGGAAAAGAGCATAACAAGGGCGGTTACGCGATGGCTTGATTCAGGCAGACATCGGCATCACTCGCAAACGATTCATGGCAGGTTCAGTCAAACCCGGTTAACCTGCCTACTATTGCTATGACGAAGGTACTTCCCGTGCGCATACTGTCTCACACCCTGTTGGTTTTCTCCTTGGCGACCGTCCTGAACACTTCAACTGCCCTGGCGGAAAGTGAGCCACAACCGAATGAAACCGAGCGCTGGATCGGCGAGTTGTCGCAGAAGCTGCTGGAAAAAGGCGCAGTCAGCGGTACTTATCTGAACAACTACCTGCAGTGCCTGCAGGACGAAAAAAACCTGCGTGAAGAACCGGACTCCGACCTGGAAAAGCTCTTGCAGCAACTGCTCGGCGCGAGCCACAACTGCGCACCGATTATTGAAGAGATGGTCGAAGCCCTGAAGAAGGACGATGCTGAGGCTGATGCATTACGCCAACAGTTGCAGGATCTGGAACGCAGCTTATAACTCCTGTCTTTTCAACACACACAAAAAAGGGTGCCCTCAAAGCACCCTTCTCCTTTCAACCCGGTCTATCAGCGGTCAGGATTCTACAGCCTGTGGACGGAACCTCTTCGCCAGCCAGTAATCCACGCTGAAGTAGCGACCTCCACCGGTGAAGAACAGTGCCAGCAACATGATAAAGTAGGTCACCGCAAACTCGATGCCGTTGTTCAAAATCACCACGGAACCCCGGCCGGTCAGCCAGCTGTAATTGCCGTTTTCACGCAGAATATCTTTGACACGATCCAGACGCTCAGCGGCTTCCATGACACGATCGTTTGCCAACCAGCTGCTTGCATCAGAGATCGCCAACCAACCATTTTCCCAGTGCACGGCCAGTGCCGCCACCAGCATGGTTACCATCAGCGGGATAGAGATCCAGCGGGTTGCAAAACCAATGACCAGAGCCAGACCACCAAAGAACTCGGTACCGGCCGCCAGAGCAGCCATTACTTCCGGCATTGGCAAGCCCAAACCCCATTCCGGATTACCAAACCAGGCCGCCGTATCTTCAAAGTGGGACAACTTGTTGTAACCCGCTTGCATCAATACCGGTGCCAGATATAAGCGCAGCAACAGTGGCGCCAGGCCGTCCATTTGACGGGTATAGTCCAGCACGTCGTGCACTTTGTTATAGGTATTTATAAGTGCGTTAGCCATGTGTCAGCTCCTCAAATCCTTCACTCTTATTCTTGCCGCCGATCAATAACTGATACAGCTTTAGTTCACCCTGATGGCCCCAAGCTCGGCCATACTCAAGCTTAAGGTCAATAATGCTCAGACCAGCGTACCGAGGATGACCCCGTTGACACGCAATTGTTCTAATGTTTGCAGTCCACCGGCCACAACCTGTTCCGGCTGTGGGTGCTGCAATTCTTGCGCTATCTGCACCAGCGCCTGTTGACCGGTCAGGTCTTCAGATTCGGCTAGCAGGTAGAGCAAACGGGCAGTCACGGGATTGATCTCCATAAACTGCACCGCATCCTCCCGATTGCGGTAGGCAATCAGGTAGGTTGGCTGGTCGCCCGGCTCCTGTGGCCTGTAGTCACTACATATACAGTGCACGCGATACTGATACGCCAGAGACCATGCCAGAGGAGACTGAACCGGGTGGCCCGCCAATAGATCCCCATTCGGATCTACCCCTTCAACAGGCAGTTCCACTTCGGAGCTATCGAGCGCCAGCTCAACCCATTCGTAATGGAGCAGCTCCTGCATAAAGGGCTGATCCTCTTCGTCCGGCGCACGGTCGCCATTGACGTATTCGATAAATTCCTCGCCAATCTCAAGGAAATACGGCGTGTGGCAGCGGTGCTTGTCAAAAAAGTCACGCACCGTGCGATGCCAGTATGCGTCACTGGAGATCGCCTTATACACCGGGAAGTTGCCTGCCAGAAAACCTTCCACATTGTTGTAAAACAGCTCACGGTAGATCTGCATACGGCGCTCTTCGATACCCGCCGGTGCTGCGTTCGCTTCCGGATTGCGGATATGGGCGGCAAAGCCGTACTGCAGCGCCTGGAAGTCGTCTTTGTTATGCAACGGTGCGGTCATTTCGCTTCCTCCAGGCCTGTTGATAACCACGAATCTGATCCACTTCCTGTAACAACTCCGCCATCGGAGGGATGTTGAAGTCACGTTCCAGCAAAGTCGGCACGGTTCCAAATTGGTCGTATGCCTGCTGCAGCAGTTTCCAAACCGGATCGACCACGTCGGCACCGTGAGTATCGACAATCAGGTCTTCCGCTTCGTTGTAGTGACCCGCAACATGGATATACATGATGCGATCAGCCGGCATTGCTGCCAGAAATTCTTCAGCGTTGTATTTATGGTTGATGCTGTTGACGTAGATGTTGTTCACATCCAGCAACAAGTCACAGTCGGCCTCATCCAGTACCGCCAGTAGAAACTCCAGTTCGGTCATTTCATGGCTTGGCGCTGCGTAAAAGGAGACGTTTTCAACCGCAATCTTCTGCTCCAGTACGTCCTGAGTCTGCCGGATACGCTGCGCCACGTAGCGCACGGCCTCCTCGGTAAACGGGATTGGCATCAGATCGTACAGATGTCCGTCATCAGTGCAGTAACTCAGGTGCTCTGAGTACCCACGGATACTGTGTTCCTTCATGAACACTTTCAGGCGGTTCAGGAAATCCAGATCAAGGGGAGACGGGCCGCCCAACGAGAGGGATAAACCGTGGGTCATTACCGGGTAACGCTCTGCCGTTTCGCGGAACTTCTTACCAAAGCGACCGCCCAGGCCAATCCAGTTTTCCGGAGCCACTTCCAGAAAATCGATCCGTGCTGGATCCACTTCTGGTAGCGTATCTGCCATGCATCGGCGATAACCAATGCCTGCACCCTTTACCGGATAACCCTGTTCTCTCATCTGTCCTTTCCTCTCACCTTGCTATAAACAGGGCTTCGAATTCCGAAGCCCTGGGGTTTTACAGGTAGAAGCGCTGATCAGCTTTTACCACCGCATTTGCCTTCACCACACTTGCCTTCAGCAGTCTTTTTCTCACCGCCGCACTTGCCTTCACCGCACTTGCCTTCGGCAGTCTTTTTCTCGCCGCCGCACTTACCTTCGCCACACTTGCCTTCGGCAGTCTTTTTCTCGCCGCCGCACTTGCCTTCACCGCACTTGCCTTCGGAAGTCTTTTTCTCGCCGCCGCACTTGCCTTCACCACACTTGCCTTCTTCGGTTTTCTTGTGACCGTGGTTATCGGCCAGCTGCACCTGAGCGTAACCGGAGTCCAGTTCGGAAGCCGCGAATGGGTTAGCAGCCGCGTTTGCTGTTGTAGCCGTTGCAACACTCGCAACCAGCGCCAGACCAACAGCAGCAACAACAGGTTTCAGAGTAGATTTAGTAGTAGCCATTGTTTTCACCCTCATTCTTCTCGTAGCAAAATTTTTTAAAATTTATGGTTTCGTTTCGTATTCAAAGTGCCGATCACATCCTGTGGCTGGCATTGGAAAATGCGCTGACATCATCTACCCGCTTTTCCGATCTCCTGTCACCCATCCGGATTGTCCGGGTAGATGAATTTAATTCTTTTTCCCCTTGGCCTTGCGCTTTGACTAAATTATTATATTAGGCAATCCTAATTTACATTGGAGACCTTAAATGGCTGATACTGCCACTTCATCCTCTCCTGTTTCAGCAAAGCTTCCACATTTCCCTATCGCATTCTTTGCAATGATTATGGGAACCTCCGGCCTTACGCTGGCCTGGCAGAAAGCTACAGAGGTATTGCAACTTCCGGCACTGGTGAGTCAGGTCATGTTGATTCTGGTTACCTGTCTCTTTCTGGTCGTCTGCCTTGGGTATGCGCTCAAGATACTGCGCTTTCCTGAAATGAGCCTGAAAGAATTTCATCATCCGATCAAAATTAGCTTTTTTCCTGCATTTTCCATTTCGCTGCTTTTGCTGAGTGTGGCGACACTACAAGTTTCGGCAGATCTATCCTTGTTTCTGTGGGCGTTGGGCTGTGTTATGCATCTGGGTTTCACCTTGTATGTGATCACCCAATGGATCCATCATCCAAAATTTCAGATTCAACACAGTACACCGGCATGGTTTATCCCTGTGGTGGGCAACATCATCGTACCAATTGCAGGTGTTACCCACGGTTTCACAGAACTGAGCTGGTTCTTCTTTAGTATTGGACTGGTGTACTGGTTGGTTTTAAAGACGCTGATCTTCAACCGCATGCTCTTTCACGACCCGCTGCCGGAGAAACTGCTACCAACCCTGTTTATCCTGATCGCCCCACCGGCAGTAGGGTTTATCTCCTACACCAAGTTGAACGGCGGTGAGATCGATGGTTTCGCGCGTATTCTGTTCTATTCCGCGATGTTCCTGGTTTTGTTGCTGATTACTCAGCTAGAACGCTTTCGTCGTATTCCGTTCTTTCTGTCCTGGTGGGCGTACTCGTTCCCTCTGGCAGCCTCCTCTATCGCAATCCAGACGATGTATCAAAAAACCGGCTCCAGCTTTTTGGGTTTGCTCTCCTGGGTCTCCCTTATGGTTGTCAGTCTGGTGATTGCTCTGCTGCTGTTCAAAACCTTTAAGGCAGTGCACAGCGGTGGCGTGTTCCAGCCGGATTGATGCAGATCGCTTGAAGACCTGAGAAAAGCGGGCTCTAATGGGGGCCCGTATTTTATTCAGCTTTGAGAATTCCGTACCTTATGTCCGAGATCACTCCTGAACAGCTGGCGTTCGACCAGCAGCATATCTGGCATCCCTACTCCTCCATGGTAAATCCACCGCCAATGTATCCAGTGGTATCAGCGGAAGGTGTGCGTTTGACACTCAGCGATGGCCGGGAGTTGATCGACGGTATGGCGTCCTGGTGGTCGGTGATACACGGCTACAACAATCCGGTTCTGAATGAGGCGGCGCATAACCAGATCGACAAAATGTCGCATGTGATGTTTGGTGGCCTCACTCACGAACCAGCAATCGAGCTGAGCCGTAAGCTGGTTGAGATGACACCGGAACCGCTGGATAAGGTCTTCATCGCCGACTCAGGTTCCGTCTCGGTGGAAGTGGCGCTGAAGATGGCGATCCAGTACTGGCACGCCCGTGGCCAGGCCAGTAAACACAAGCTGATTACTATCCGCAACGGGTATCACGGTGACACCTTCGGTGCGATGTCGGTCTGTGATCCGGTGAACGGCATGCATGAGATTTTCACCGGTGTGCTGCCCCAGCACTTCTTTGCCCCGGCACCGCAGATCGGATTTGATGAGTCGTGGGATGACAAAGATATTGCCGAGCTGGCACAACTGCTGGAGCAGCATCACAACGAGATTGCAGCACTGATACTGGAGCCCGTGGTTCAGGGCGCAGGCGGCATGCGTTTTTACTCTCCTGAGTATCTGAAGCGCGCCCGTACACTGTGCGACCAGTACGATGTACTGCTGATTGCCGATGAGATCGCCACTGGCTTTGGCCGCAGCGGCAAGCTGTTCGCCTGTGAGCACGCCGGTATCGTGCCGGATATCCTCTGCCTGGGTAAAGCGATCACCGGTGGCTACATGACGCTGGCCGCGACACTGACCACCTCCCACATCGGCGAAACCATCTCCAAGGGTGGCGCCGGCTGCTTTATGCACGGCCCCACGTTTATGGGCAACCCGCTGGCATGCTCGGTGGCAAATGCCAGTCTCGGCCTGTTGCAGGCGATGGATTGGCAAAGCGAGGTCGATCGCATCGAAGCGGCCCTGAAGTCCGGCCTCGCCCCCGCCAAGGAACTGCAGAGCGTGGCCGATGTGCGCTGTCTGGGCGCGATTGGGGTGATTGAGATGAAAGAGCCGGTTGTAACTATCGAGATCCAGAAGCTGTTTATCGAACGGGGCCTTTGGATCCGCCCGTTCGGCAAGCTGGTTTACGTCATGCCACCGTACGTGATGAGTGATGCCGACCTGGACCTGCTGACCTCCGGCATGGTGGAGGGCATTCACGAATACCGTGGTTAACCTTCAACCCCCTCCAACGGGATAAGATGAGCCACCCCCAGGATAATCGGCGATACAATACGCGGAAAATCCGGGTGGCGCTCATCCCGAATCTGTTCAAACCGAAATCCGGCCTGTTCGATGGTTTCACGGGTCGGTCGGTTCAGTTCACAGCCACAGGCGAATGTTCGCCAGATCGGATTCAGACGGCGTTGCCAGTCCTGCAGGCGCGGTGAATCCGAGTTTGCAGCCACGTGCTCGAACACCAGCAACTGACCTTCGGGCTTGATTACGCGATGAACCTCGGCCAGCACCCGCCCGGGATCAGGCACCGTACACAGCACCAGACAACAGATCACCGTATCCAAGCTGTTATCAGCCAACGGCAGATGATGGCCATCTGCACAGATCAGCTGGATTTTATCTGCTTGCGCTGTCGGAAGTTGTTGGCGAACACGCTCAGCCCGGGCCATCACCGGAAGGTCAGGTTCCAGAGCCCAAAGGGTATCCAGTTTCTCAGAATAGAACCGAAAATTGGCCCCTGTCCCAGCCCCCAACTCCAGTACCTGCCCACAGGCCAGGGCAATAAGTTCGGTACGTTCCTTGTCCATCTTGCCGGATGCCCAATCCAGCAAGCACGGAAAGATCCATTGCCTGTAGGGATTCATTTACCCACACCGTCTCTTCGAATAACATCAATAGCACTGATGTTTGTTTTAACAGGGAATTATCATGGCACGCATTAAGATCGATATGCCAGAGCATTACACCTTTACCACGGACCTGCCGATCCGTATCAGCGACATCAACTACGGCGGCCACCTCAGCAACGATGCCGTATTGTCGATGGTGCACGAAGCCCGTGTGCGCTTTCTGGCCAACTACCACTACAACGAACTGGATGTGGAAGGTGCGGGCATTATCATGACCGACTCCGCCATTGTGTATAAGTCAGAAGGTTTTTACGGCGATAACGTCCAAATCAGTGTCACCGTCGGCGACTTCAACAAATACGGCTGCGATATTTTCTATCTACTCTCTAACAAAAAGACTGCCGTCGAAGTGGCGCACGCCAAAACCGGCATCGTGTTCTTTGATTATGACCAGCGCAAGGTGATTACCGTTCCGGAAGGTTTCCGCGCCAAAATGGAAAAGGAAGCCTGATTAAATCTGTAAAACCCCAAAGGCCGCAGCACATACTGCGGCCTTTTTGTTTATAACTTGCGTTCAAAGACCCTGCGCCCCGATAAATCCGGACAGTTCAGCCGCTCGGTCAGCGAGATTCATTATGCGAGCGAAGAAACCAACAACGGCGCTCGCCAGCTTCTACTTGGTCGACAACCGATAATTTAAAAGCGAGGGAATAGTCACGCTGAGTACGCTTAGTGCTTGATTTCATAACACTCTCCGATTTGTTTCTCGAAAAGTGTCAACATTATTCAGGACAGGACAGTGGATAGAAAAAAGGCTGCTCCCAGAGCAGCCTTTTTTGTGTGTGACCTGTTAGTCGTCCATGCCCGCGTATTGGGCATACACATCCGGCGCCAGGTTCTCAAACTTGGTGTACTTACCGATAAACGCCAGACGGCTGGTACCGATTGGACCGTTACGCTGCTTACCGATAATGATCTCAGCGACACCTTTATCCGGTGAGTCTTCGTTATAGACCTCATCACGGTAGATAAACATGATCACGTCGGCGTCCTGCTCGATCGCACCGGATTCACGGAGGTCGGAGTTTACCGGGCGTTTGTTGGGACGTTGCTCCAGGGAACGGTTTAGCTGCGACAAGGCGACCACCGGACATTCCAGCTCCTTCGCCAGCGCTTTAAGAGAGCGTGAGATCTCGGAGATCTCAGCAGTACGACCTTCGATGTTACCGGTCTTGATGCGCATCAGCTGCAGATAGTCGACCATGATCATGGCGATGTCGCCGTGCTCACGCACGATACGGCGGGCGCGGGTACGCATCTCGTTCGGGCTGATACCGGCGGTGTCGTCTATAAACAGCGGCTTGTCACGCATGATATTCACCGCTGTAGTCAGCTTAGGCCAGTCCTCATCTTCCAGTTTACCGGTACGGATACGGGTCTGGTCGATACGCCCAAGGGAGGACAACATACGTGTAACCAGCTGGTCCGCGGGCATCTCCAAACTGAATACCAAAACCGGACGGTTGGTCGCCATCAGGGCGTTCTCCACCAGGTTCATGGCAAAGGTGGTCTTACCCATCGACGGACGGGCCGCCACGATAATCAGGTCGGACGGCTGCAAGCCTGCCGTCTTACCGTCCAGGTCGTCAAAGCCGGTGGTCACACCGGTCATATCGCTGTCGTTGTTAAACAGGTAATCGATACGGTCCACTGCTTTTTTCAGCAGTGGATTGATATCCAGCGGGCCGCCCTCAGTTGGGCGATCTTCCGCAATCTGGAAGATCTTGGCTTCTGCCTCGTTCAGGATTTCGTCGGACGCACGCCCTTCCGGATTAAAAGCGCTCTCGGCGATCTCATTTGCCGCGCCGATCATCTTTCGCAGCAACGCGCGATCGCGCACAATTTCGCCGTACGCACGAATGTTGGATGCACTTGGTGTGTTGCGCGCTAGGTCGACAAGGTATTCCAGGCCACCGGCGTTATCCAGCTCACCTATCCGGTCCAGCTCTTCCGACAACGTCACCACGTCGAGTGGCTGCCCGTTGTTCATCAGCTTGGTCATGGTGCGGAACACCAGACGGTGATCATGGCGGTAGAAGTTATCTTCTACTACAGTCTCCGCCACCGTATCCCAAGCATTGTTATCCAGCATCAGGCCGCCCAAGACGGATTGCTCGGCTTCTATCGAGTGTGGCGGGACTTTAATCTCTGCCAGTTCGTCCTGGCTCTGTTCAGCGTAATCCATAGACTCTCGGTAAAGGAAACTCGGTGAGGATAACTCAGTTGGTACAAACGGAAGATTCAGCCCAGTATGGCTGAAAAGAGGGACTGATGCAGCCCGTTGCAGCCAATTTTACGGACTCTATGAAAACAAAAAAAGCACCGTCGGGTGCGAACCCATACGGTGCTTTTTCAACAGAACGTTAACAGCAATTATTCAGCGACGATAGTCAGCTTGATAGTTGCGGTTACTTCCGGGTGCAGCTGGATAGCTACTTCGAACTCACCAGTGTGACGCAGAGCGCCTTCTGGCAGACGTACTTCGCTCTTCTCAACTTCTGCACCAGCAGCAGTGATCGCATCAGCGATGTCTTTAGTACCGATAGAACCGAACAGCTTACCTTCGTCACCAGCTTTGGAAACGATAGTAACTTCTTTCTCGTTCAGTGCTTCAGCACGAGCATTAGCAGCTGCCAGAGCTTCTGCAGCAGCAGCTTCCAGCTCAGCACGACGCTCTTCGAATTTAGCAACGTTCGCTTCGGTAGCAGGAACAGCTTTACCCTGTGGAACCAGGAAGTTACGGCCGTAACCAGCTTTTACAGCAACCTTGTCACCCAGGTTACCCAGCTTACCAATTTTTTCGAGCAGGATTACTTCCATCTCGGAAACCTCTTTTTCAGTTCTCTGCCAATCACTGGCAGTTTATTTCACAGCTTACTTGTGGCCGTCAGTGTATGGCAGCAGAGCGATGAAACGCGCGCGCTTGATCGCAGTAGCCAGCTGACGCTGGTAGCGAGCTTTAGTGCCAGTGATACGGCTAGGTACGATTTTACCAGTTTCGGTAACGTAACCTTTCAGGGTGTCCAGATCTTTGTAATCGATCTCCTGAACACCTTCAGCGGTGAAACGACAGAACTTACGACGACGGAAAAAACGAGCCATTTTGGTCTCTCCTCAGAATGATGTCAGGTGATTACTCAGCAGAAGCTTCTTCAGATTTAGCTTCAGCTGGTGCTTCCTGTTTAGCTTCAGCAGGCTTCTCGTCACGACGAGGCTTGCGCTCTTCACGAGCTTCTGCAGCTTTGATTGGAGACACTTCAGTGATGGCTTCTTTACGACGAATAACCATGCTACGCAGCACAGCATCGTTGTAACGGAACAGGTTTTCCAGTTCGTCCAGCGCTTCCTGAGAACACTCAACGTTCATCAGAACGTAGTGTGCTTTGTGAGCGTTGTTGATTGGGTAAGCCAGGTGACGACGGCCCCAGTCTTCCAGACGGTGAATCTGACCGTCAGCACCAGTGATAACACCAGTGTAACGCTCGATCATTGCCGGAACCTGTTCGCTCTGGTTCGGGTGAACCAGGAATACGATTTCGTAATGACGCATTTCAGCTCCTTACGGGTTAATAGCCTTCGGGTGACTGCCTAAATGGCCCCGAAAGCAAGGAGGTTAATATTTAAGGACGCGGCATTATACGCTCAGTTACGGCTAACATCAACCAGCCTGCCGTTAGTTCAGAAGCAATCCAGTGCGGAATGACGGTAGTATGGCCACCAGTGATGGTGGTGATGATCGCCATATCGGTGGTATGCGGAATGGTGATGAAAATCCCACAGGCAACGCAGCCGTGCTTTTTGCCGCCCGAGGTTATAGGCTCGCACGAAGGCACCCTTCATATCCGCTGGGCAGACATCTTGGTAGTAATCGATCTGCAATCCCAACTGATAGCCGTTTGCAGGCGTGCAGTAGAGTCGGACACCCGCCTCTCGTCCTTTGAGGTATTCATCCACCTGAACCTGAACGGGCACACCGTGTTTATCACAGGACTTTTCATGTTCGAAACGCCGCTCGGCGGAGAAACCGTTAGCACCGTCCCGCAGGCCGATATCATACCAGTTTCCAGCAACACAACTGTCTTTGCTGATTGACGCACAGCCAACCAACCCCAGACTTATCAGGCACAGACCCAAAGCTCTGTTCATTGCAGCGCCTCCTCTGATTTGAGGCCGGGGCAGCCGGGTTCAACGACACCCCGGTGACGGGGATACAGACTCCATAAGGCAATACGCTCCTGATCTATCAGACTGTGAGGAGACTCGGAGGGTTCAAAACGAAAAACGGGCCACCCATTTAAGGACAGCCCGTTTTAATTGATAACAGATCAGAGGTGCGTCGATTATTCGACTTCAACGATCTCGTAGCTGTGGGTGATCTTCACACCACCGCGCTCCAGCATCAGAGATGCAGAGCAATACTCGTCAGCGGACAGCTTCACTGCGCGTGCAACGTGATTCTCTTTCAGATTACGGCCGCTCACCACAAACTTAATGTGGATATCAGTGAAGACTGCAGGAACCTCATCGGCACGCTTGGCATCGATCTCCGCCACACAGTCCACCACGTCCTGACGGGTCTTTTTCAGAATCCCTACCACGTCGTAGCTGGTGCATCCGCCCAGACCCAACAGCATCAGCTCCATCGGACGTGGCCCCTGTTTCAGCTCGCCGTCGATCATTACATCGAAACCGGAACCGGTTGTGCCCTGAAAACGCACATCACTGTCCCACTTAACTTTTGCACTCATATCCACGTTGCTTATCTCCGACATTAGCCATCCAGCGAAGAACCGGCCTGGCAGTGCAGGCCTGAATCGCTATCTTTATTATCTTATTCAAACAGCTCTTTGAGCTTGCTGCCCGGGTCTTCAGCACGCATAAACGCTTCACCCACCAGGAAGCTGTGTACATCCCGTTCACGCATCGCTGCCACATCATCTTTGGTGTGTATACCACTCTCGGTCACCACAATGGTGTCTTCCGGAATGCGATCCAGCAGTTCAAAGGTGTGATCCAGCGACAGGTTGAAGGTGTGCAGGTCGCGGTTGTTAATACCAATCAGACGGTTACCCAGCGGCAGCGCACGCTCCAGCTCTTCGCCGTTGTGCACTTCCACCAGCACATCCATACCCAGCTCGTGAGCCAGCGTGTTCAGATGAGTCATCTGCTGGTCTTCCAACGCCGCCACAATCAACAGGATACAGTCCGCACCGATCGCACGGGCTTCGTACACCTGATACGGATCGACGATGAAGTCTTTGCGGATCACCGGTAGAGAGCAGGCTGCGCGCGCCTGCTGCAGGTAGTCTTCGCAGCCCTGGAAGTAATCCGCATCGGTCAGCACGGACAGACAGCTGGCACCACCTGCTTCGTAGGACTGAGCGATCTCCGCAGGTACGAAATTTTCGCGGATCACGCCCTTCGACGGGCTCGCTTTTTTCGCTTCCGCAATCACGGCAGAACGGCCTTCAGCAATGGCGCGAGCCATGCTATCGACAAAACCACGCGGGTCCGTGTCGCCGCCCTTCTGCGCTTCGATCTGCGCTTTCAGATCGTCGATGGAAACCTTGGCAGAACGCTCAGCAACCTCTTCCGCCTTGCGCGCCAGAATCTTCTTCAGAATCGTTGGTGTATCAGACATCACTTAACCTTTAAATCCCTGGCTGAACTGCGCCAGCTCCTCTACTTTCGCCGCAGCGGCGCCGGAGAGGATTGTTTCTTTCGCTTTGGCCACACCCGCTTTCAGACTGTCCGCCAGATCAGCCGCGTAGATCGCCGCGCCCGCGTTCAGAGAGATCATATCGATCGCTTTGGCATTTTCACCGGCAAACGCCGCACGGATCACCGCAAGGCTCTCGTCTGAGCTATGTACCGTCAGACCCTCCAGGCTCTGACGGTCGATGCCCGCATCTTCCGGGGTCAGCGTGTATTCAGTCACTTCACCGTCTTTCAGTTCAGCCACTTGGGTATGACCCGCCAGACTGATCTCATCCAGACCGTCCTCGGCATGAACCACCAGCGCATGTTTCGCACCTAACGCTTTCAGTGCTTCCGCCAACGGACGGCACAATGCACCGTCAAACACACCCAGCAGGTAGTGTTTAGCACCGGCAGGGTTGGTCAGTGGTCCCAGCACATTAAACAACGTGCGCAGCGCCATCTCTTTACGTGGACCTATCGCGTACTTCATCGCACTGTGGTGCTGGGGTGCAAACATAAAGCCGACACCGATCTCATCGATGCAACGCGCTACCTGCTCAGGATTCAGTTCCAGGTTCACGCCTGCGGTTTCCAGCAGGTCGGCCGCGCCGGAGCTGGAAGATACGGAACGGTTGCCGTGTTTCGCCACGTTGCCGCCCGCAGCCGCGACCACAAAAGATGACGCGCTGGAGACGTTAAACAGGTTGGATCCGTCACCGCCGGTACCCACGATATCCACCGCGTTTTCGCTCTGGATCGATACCGGTACCGCCAGTTCACGCATTACAGCAGCCGCCGCGCTGATCTCGTCAACGGTCTCGCCTTTCATACGCATGGCGATCAGGAAACCGCCGATCTGCGCTTCGGTCGCTTCACCGGTCATGATCTGACGCATTACCGCTTTCATCTCGTCAGAAGTCAGGTCACGACGTTCAACCGCCGCAGCCAAAGCTTGTTTAATATCCATGCAACTTACCAACCTGTTATTTTTTTCGTTTCAGGAAGTTCGCCAGCAGGTCATGCCCCTGCTCGGTGAGGATTGATTCCGGGTGGAACTGCACACCTTCAATGTCCAGTTCCTTATGACGCACACCCATAATCTCGTCGATGCTGCCATCTTCATTCTGGGTCCAGGCAGTAATCTCCAGACACTCCGGCAGGGTTTCCTGGTCAATTACCAGCGAGTGGTAGCGGGTTACCTCAACGGGATTGGCCAGCCCTTCGAACACTCCGGTGTTGTTGTGGTACACCGGAGAGGTTTTGCCGTGCATCACCTCTTTAGCACGCACTATTTTACCGCCAAACGCCTGGCCGATACTTTGGTGCCCCAGACAGATACCAAACAGCGGCAGCTTGCCGCCGAAGTGGTTGATCGCCTCCACGGAGATACCCGCTTCATTCGGCGTACAGGGTCCTGGGGAGATCACCAGATGTTCCGGCTGTTTCGCCTCGATCTCTTCGATGGTGATTTCGTCATTCCGATGCACCTCAACCTCAGCACCCAGCTCACCCAGATACTGCACCACGTTGTAGGTGAAAGAGTCGTAGTTATCGATCATTAATAACATTGTTTTTTACCTGTGCTGAGACTCAGAGATTATCCAGACCTTTTTCAACCATCGCCACCGCGCGGAAGATCGCACGGCCTTTATTCATGGTTTCCTTCCACTCCAGACGTGGAACGGAATCCGCCACAACACCGGCGCCAGCCTGGATGTGCAGGGTGTTGTCCTTGATCACGGCGGTACGGATTGCAATTGCAGTGTCCATGTTGCCATTCCAGGAGAGATAACCTACAGCGCCGCCATAGACGCCACGTTTCACCGGTTCCAGTTCGTCGATGATCTCCATGGCACGCACTTTCGGCGCACCACTGAGGGTACCGGCCGGCAACGTCGCACGCAGCACGTCCATCGCACTCACATCCGGCTTCAGTTTACCGTTCACGTTGGAGACGATGTGCATTACGTGGGAGTAGCGTTCGATCACCATTTTGGCGGTCAGCTCAACGCCACCGATCTCGGCAACACGACCTACATCATTGCGCCCCAGGTCGATAAGCATCAGGTGCTCGGCGATCTCTTTTGGATCCGCCAGCAGTTCCGCTTCCAGCGCCTTGTCTTCCTCTTCGGTCTTACCACGACGACGGGTTCCGGCAATCGGACGAACGCTGACGGTACCGTCTTCGACACGGGCCAGAATCTCCGGCGAGGAGCCCACGACGTGGAAATCATCCAGGTGCAGCACGTACATATACGGGGATGGGTTCAGGCTGCGCAACGCGCGGTAGAGATCCAACGGACGGCTTTCAAACGGGATCGACATACGCTGTGAGATCACCGTCTGCATCACATCACCGGAGAGAATGTACTCCTTAATGCGATCTACAGAATCCATGAACTCCTGCTCGCCGAAGCTGGATTTGAACTCGTTTTCATCCACCTCCCGACCTTTACGCTGGCGTTCGAGTGGCACACTGAAACGTAAGCGGTTAACCAGCGCATCCAGACGCTGTTGCGCCAGTTCGTAAGCACCGTCGTATTCCGGGTTGGCCAGGCAGATCAACACCAGCTTGCCGCTGAGGTTGTCGAATACCACGACCTCGTCGGATACCATCAGTAGGATATCCGGGGTACCGATCACATCTTCCGGTACGTTTTTCTGCAGACGCTTTTCCACGTAGCGCACACAGTCGTAACCAAAGTAGCCCACCAAGCCACCGTTAAAGCGCGGTAGGTCCGGCAGGTCCGGCACGCGGTAGCGCTTCTGGAACTCTTCGACAAATGCCAGCGGGTCTTGCACGTGGTGGCGCTCAACCACGGCACCGTCGGTCTCTACGGTTACATCAAAACCGGACACTTTCAGTACGGTACGACATGGCAAACCAATGATGGAGTAACGCCCCCATTTCTCACCACCTTCTACAGACTCCAGCAGATAACTGTAAGGTGCATTGGCCAATTTGGTGTAGGTGGATAGGGGGGTATCCAGATCCGCGAGCACTTCGCGAACGACGGGAATACGGTTGTAATTCTGGGCTGCCAGTTCGGCAAACAGTTCAGGTGTCATGCTTATCTCTCAGACGAAAACGGGTACGGGTGTGAGATCGATGCAGGATGCACTGAAACAGTGGTAAGACGACTGGTAAACGAGCGTCGTCTGGAAAGGGTGTGTAGTTCAGCGATCTCTGCAACGAGTAAGACAAAACTCGTTCAGGCACACCATCGCCATCGCTCACCGATATACGGCAAACGGGGCAGCGCACCAAAGTTCTGCAGAGATTCGTATGAATTCACGGTAGATCGCTTAATGTCAGCAAAATAAATCAATAACGAGACCTTATAGCAGCAATCCTTCCGAATCAACCGCCAATTGGACCTGTTAGTCTTTCAGGGTAGTTTTTAACAGCCAATAGCCGGAAACAGCCGATAAAAGTGAGCCTAGAAGGATCGCCAGGCGATCAGCACCACCATAAAGGTCCGCCATACCTTCGTAGGCCAGAGAGTCTACAAACAGACTCATGGTAAATCCGATACCAGTAAGTAACGACACACCATAAATTGATCTCCAGTGCGCTCCCTGAGGTTTTTTCGCAATCCCACTTATGATTGCCAACCACGTAAACAGAAAGACACCCACCTGCTTACCCAAAAAAAGCCCCGCCATTATGCCAAGCGGAGCGGAGGCAAATAAAAGATCCAGTGAGATGGCATTTAATGACACACCTGCGTTCGCAAAGGCAAAGAACGGCAGGATTGCGAATGCGACCCAGGGATGCAACTGCTGTTCCAGCCACGTAAGCGGCGAAAACGTTGGCTTGTCGGGATTGGTTAAAGGAATCGCAAACGCCAGCACGACGCCCGACAACGTTGCATGCACACCTGACTTAAGCACACTAACCCACAGCACCATCCCCACGATCATGTAAGCTGCAATGCGCATTACCCCCATACGGTTCATAATAAACAGCAGTGCGATTGTCACTTCGGCAACGTACAGGGAAAGAGCAGACAATTCGGTGGTATAAAACAGCGCGATGATCAGGATAGCCCCAAGGTCATCGATGATCGCCAGGGTCATCAGAAAGAGTTTGAGGGCGGTGGGCACCCGACTCCCCAGCAGCGACAGCACACCCAGTGCAAAAGCAATATCCGTCGCAGTGGGTATTGCCCAACCGCGCATCGCAATATCATCGCCCCAATTAAAATAAGTAAAACAGAGCGCTGGAACCAGCATCCCCCCTAAAGCAGCAACGACGGGTAATACAACGTTACTGGTTTCGGATAAACGCCCAACGAGGATCTCCCTTTTGACCTCAAGCCCGACCAACATAAAGAAGATCGCCATCAGGCCATCGTTTATCCACAGCAAAAGCGGCTTATCCAGCTGCAATGGTCCCACCCGTACCTCAACCGGCAGGTCCAGGATTGCCTGGTAGTATGAGTCCAGGGGGCTATTCGCCATTACCATGGCCAACCCCATCGCGCCTATCAGCAGAATGCCACTTGCGGACTCCAGCTTGAGGAAGCGTTCCACAATTTGCATAGTCACCCCTAAAAAAAAACCCCGGCTAGCCGGGGTATATAATTTTAGCATTGTGATAAGAGCCTGCTGTCATTTTCAGTCCCAGCAGCCAGACTATCGGGGGGAGAACTCATTTAATGATTCCAGTATACTCAGCCAAATAAACAAAAAAATTCGAAATTAATACAAATTTACTTCGCTTTTTTCGAACTATGATTCATCACCTTAATTTCAAGCACTTACGCTATTTCATGGTTGTTGCCCAAGAGGGTTCCATCGTTCGCGCCTGCGAAAAGCTAAACCTGACACCACAGACTATCTCCGGCCAACTGAAGCAGCTAGAACACACATTGGGTGTAGAGCTACTGCAAAAAGAGGGGCGCAAACTGATCCTCACCGAAGCCGGCAAGCAGGCACTGGACTACGCTGAGCAGATCTTCTCCATGGGCGAGGCCCTGCAGGAACATCTCCGCAACCCGGGCCTGCCAGTACGCCTGTTCAGCGTGGGGATTGCGGATGTGCTACCGAAACTGGCCGCCTACCGCTTGCTGGAACCCGCCTTGGAACTGGATGAACCGGTGCGACTGGAATGTCGCGAAGGCAGCATGGAAACCCTGCTGGCGGATCTGGCGACCCACAGGGTGGATATGGTACTCACCGATCGCCCCGTGGATGCGGGATTTAACATCCGCGCCTATAACCACTTGCTGGGCGACTGCAGCATGTCGCTGTTTGCGGCGCCGGAGCTGGCGCAGCAATACCGTGAGAATTTCCCCAACTCACTACAGGGTGCACCGCTCCTGATGCCCACCGGGGACACCATGATCGGCTCTAGCCTGCAAAAATGGTGTGACCGGCATGATATCCGCCCCAACGTTGTTGTTGAGTGCGTGGACCATGCATTGCTGGGGACCTTTGGCCAAGCAGGGAAAGGGGTGTTCTGTGGCCCCAGCGTACTGGAGCAACAGATTGAACGTCAGTTCTCGGTGGAAAGCATTGGACGCATTGAAGAAATTCGCGAACGTTTCTACGCGATCTCATTGGAGCGCCGAATCCGACACCCGGCGGTGCTGGCCGTAACCAACAGCGCCCGCCGGATACTGTTTGACGATCAACAGGAATAAACCGAAACGATCAGAGGAGTTGATCCAGCTGCAGCACTTCCAGATCAGGATTGTAACTGGATACCGGCTCACCGTGGTTGTAGCCATACGGCACAGCCACCACCGGGCAACCCGCCGCACGGGCAGCACCAATATCGCTTTTGGAGTCTCCTACCATCAGGGTTTCCTGCGGTGTGCACGCCATCAGTTTCATCGCATGCAACAGCGGCTCCGGTGCCGGTTTCTTCTGTGGCAGGCTATCACCGCCCAGCACCACAGAGAAGAACGGCGCTATCCCAAACTCTTCCAGCAAGGGGTGGGTAAACTGGATCGGCTTGTTGGTCACAACACCCAGCTTGATGCCACGTACCTGCAGACCTTCAAGGCACTTCATCACACCCGGATAAAGGGTACTGGTATGGGAGGCACTGTTACCGTAGGCCGTCATAAACAGACTGAACGCCCGGTCAAACAGGATCGGATCGATTGTCTCGGTGTCAGGATACTGCTCACCGGTCAGGGCTCGCTGCACCAGAACCTGAGCGCCGTTCCCCACCCAGTGACGGACCCTCTCGATACCTGCGACCGATCGCCCCAGCTCGATCAACATCACATCTACAGCCGCCGCCAGATCCGGCACGCTGTCGATCAGCGTACCGTCCAGGTCAAACAGGACCAGTTTCGGGTCCTGACCGTTAAACAGCTCGCGCATCAGCTGCCTACTTTAGCCAACTCGGCACGCATGTTATCGATGGTTGCCTTGTAATCATCGGTATTGAAGATCGCAGAACCTGCCACAAAGGTATCTGCGCCCGCCTCGGCGATCTCGCGGATATTGCCGATACCTACACCACCGTCGATCTCCAGACGGATATCACGACCGCTGCGCTCAATCATTTCGCGCGCCTGACGCAGTTTATCCAGCGTACCCGGGATAAACTTCTGACCACCAAACCCCGGGTTTACAGACATCAGCAGCACCATATCCACCTTGTCCATCACGTATTCCAGGTAGCTCAGCGGCGTAGCCGGGTTAAATACCAGACCAGACTGGCAACCGCCCTCACGGATCATCGCCAGGGAGCGATCGATATGCTCAGAGGCCTCCGGGTGGAAGGTGATGATGGAAGCACCCGCGTCCACAAAATCGCCGATAATACGGTCAACCGGCTTCACCATCAGATGTACATCAATCGGTGCTTCGATACCGTAGTTACGCAGCGCCTTACACACCATCGGCCCGATTGTGAGATTCGGCACATAGTGGTTGTCCATCACATCAAAGTGCACGTAGTCCGCGCCGGCGGCCAGCACGCTTTCAACCTCTTCACCCAGACGAGCGAAGTCAGCAGACAGAATAGATGGGGCGATTTTGAAATCAGACATATGGGTCTCTTAAATAATGCTGAGTAAAAATTAGCCGCTATTGTACCTGAGCGAAGCGATGGATAAAGCTTTCTTGCCTCGTTGATGTAGCTTGTTGATAATCAAGCCCATGAGCCGATCAATTTTCCCGACCTGTCTGCTGTTGAGCCTGATTCTTTCCACCCCGTTAAAGGCGGAGGATGAGGCGTCGCCGACAGTAGCGGATAACACCACAGAAGCGGCTCCAGCCGCATCAGGCGAGCCTCTGGTTATTCCGCCACGCACCGAACCTTCGCCGGATCTGAGCCGACTCCAGGAGCTCGTCAAAGGCAATAGTCCGGAAACAGAGATCCTCTGGCTGGAAAGCAGCGAAGATCGCACCATCGGTCTGTATCACCCGCAATCGATTCCGGAAGCATTGGGAGGCATCATCATCTTTCCCAGCGAAGGAACTCATGCGGACTGGCCAGACTATGCACACCCCCTTCGGCTTCACCTGAGCGACCATGGCTGGCAGACCCTTTCAGTACAACTGCCACCCCCCCCGTCTCTGCGGCCACCTGAACGTACGCTGCCGGTGCTGCAGTTGTTGTCAGGGAATGGCTCCGGCAGCACTGAAGACAAAGCAACCGAAGCGACAACTTCGGAAACAGCCGCAGCAACACAGGCGCCCGCGACAGTAACGGAGCCGATACCCGAGCCACAGCCCCAGTCACCAGCTGATGAAACTGATCGGAGACCCGAGCGCCCCTATGCAGAGCGCATCCAGCTTCTCGCGGATAGCGCACTACAAGCACTGACACAACGGGGAGCGAACAGGATCATTGTGATCGGCGTAGGCAGCGGTGCGGTGTGGGCCAGCCAATTTGTAAAGGATCAACAGGACAATATCGATTCGCTCGGACTGATCATTATCGAGCCGACTGATCCGACCACCGAGGTCTCACCGGTGCTGGCAAACCTGATTCCCGAACTAAACGTGCCTATTGTGGATATCTACCAAGGACGCCCTTCAGCCACCAGCGCGTTTGAAGCAGAACCCAAGCAGCGCCTACGCTGGGCTCGCCGCAATAAACTTGGCCATTATATGCAACGGCGTCTCAGCCCTCGGTACGCAGATTGGGAAAAGCAGGAGCGTTGGTTAAGCCAGCAGGTGGACGGTCTGATTCGCCGCCATATTCTGGAACCACTGCAGGAAACCGAAGTGGAGGAGGAAATGGTGCAGGACGACGCGAAAACAGAACAGGGCCCGGGCCGCATCACACCGAACCGACCTAATCCGATCTAAGCAGAAAAGGTCGGTTTACAAGCTTTCAATCAGGCCGCCTTACGTGCGCGGCGTATCTGCTCGTAGGCTGCCTGGATCTCCTGAGATTTCTCTTTTGCCATCTGCACCATCTCTTCCGGCAATCCTTTGGCAACAAGTTTGTCCGGGTGATGCTGACTCATTAAACGACGGTACGCTTTTTTCACTTCGGAATCGCTGGCGCTGGATTCAACCCCCAGCACCTTATACGCCGCATCCAGCATCTGTGCGCTCTGCACACCACTGAATCCATGCTGCCCCTGCTGATGGAAAGACTGCTGTGCCCGCATCCGGGCCACCAGCATTTCCACTTCCTGCTCGGTCATCTGCAGGTGGGCACACACTTCCTGAATCACCTCAAGTTCTGGACGACTCACCTCACCGTCTGCCAGTGCAGCCTGCAGCTGAACTTCGACAAAAAAGATCCTGATATTCGCACGATTGCGCAGGAAGACAGCCAAAGGTTTGAGAACTTCACCAATGTCACATTCAGGGTCTTTACCTGCGTTGAAGTAGTCAATTGCTTCCTGGCGCTTTTCACCCGCCAAGCGCATCTGATTCATCAGGGCGGAAGCAAAGGCGATCTCGTTCTCGCTCACGCGTCCGTCTGCTTTGGCGACTTTGCCCATCACCGTGAAGGTGGCACGAAACAAAGCTTGCTGGGGGTGAAATGCCTTGACGGCGCCGGTCAGGAAGCGGCTTCCAAAGTAACCAAACAAACCGCCCATAATCAGACCGGCAGGACCACCTGTAAACAGACCCACCACACAGCCCAGTAGGATGCCTGTGCGGTAACGTTTAAGTGATTCGGCCAGATTGCGCCCCGCCGCTTCCGGATCAAATGCCATGTTGAGTCCTCACTGCTTTATCCACTTCAGCCAAGCGCTGCGGTGTTCCCACATCCACCCAGTAACCGCAATAACGTTCTCCGGTGACCTGCCCATCGGCGATTGCCTGACGCAACAACGGCGCAAGCGGGGCTTTCTCGCCAGCCTGGATTCCCGCAAACAATCGCGGTGACAATACGCTGATGCCGCTGAAGGTAAGTTGACTAGCGCTGGTATCCATTTTTTTTGTCACAATCTCCTGCCCCTGCAGGACAAAGTCCCCGTCCGGATTGTGTTCAGGATTATCCACCAGCAGCAGGTGCGCCACTGTATTTTCGGACAGCTGCGCGGGTAATTGTTCGAAAGAGTATTCACAGTAGATGTCACCGTTTACCACCAGAAACGGTGTCTCCTGATCAGGTGATAATAGCGGCAACGCCTTAGCGATGCCGCCAGCCGTCTCCAGCGGTTCCGGTTCGGCTGAATAGCTAATCGATACGCCCAAGCGGTCGCCATCCCCCAGATGGTTTTCGATTTGCTCACCCAGCCATGCGTGATTGATCACCAGCTCGGTAATACCAGCTGCACGCAAACGCAGGATGTGATGTTCGATCATGGACCGGCCAGCAATTTTCAACAGTGGTTTTGGTGTTTCAAGGGTTAGGGGACGCATGCGTGTCCCGAGCCCGGCAGCCAAAATCATCGCGCGCATCAGGTCAACCACCTCTGCATCGCATCATCGTTGAAAATACCGGATGCGCGCATGGTCGGTACAACATCACTGCGCAACCAGGTTACGACAGAAGCGAACTGTGGATAACGTGCGCCCACATTGATCAGGTAACTTAAAGTACGAGGAATGTCTTGCAGGTAGCCCTCTTTGCCATCCCGAATTTTGAGACGCGCGAAGATACCCACCGCTTTCAGATGACGCTGCATCCCCATCAGGTCGAACCAGACACGAAACTGCTCAATATTAGTACCGTTGATCAGCTCTGGCCGTTCAGCTTCAAGCGACTGCCAATAATGTTGTAACCAGCGGTCGATATCGGCCTCCGGCCAGGCGATATAGCAATCACGCAGTAAAGACACGAGGTCATATGTCACAGGCCCCCAGACGGCATCCTGGAAATCGATGACGCCGACGCGGCCATCATCACACAACATCAGGTTACGTGAATGGAAGTCCCGATGTACGCACACCTGAGGTTGCTGAAGCGCGGAGCCGATCAGGCCAGCAAATAAATTATCAAGCAGTGCCTGCTGCTCAGCATCTAACGTCAAAACAAGCAGTTCACCGAGAAACCAGTCCCGGAATAGCTCCACTTCCCGCTGCAGCAGAGCGATGTCGTAGGGAGGAAAGGTTCGCCCAGTCTGCTGTTCACAACGCTGAATCTTCATCAGCTCGTCGCAGGCCTGACTATAGAGCGTATCAGCACTGCCTGGATTCAACCGTGGCAGTAGCTGCTCATCGCCAAAATCTTCCAGCAGCATAAAACCCAGTTCCAGATCTTCTGCCAGCACTTCAGGCACACTCACCCCATAGCTCTGCCACTGCCTGGCAACGGCGACAAACGGCGCGCTATCCTCTTTTTCCGGTGGGGCGTCCACGATGATCCAGCTGTTGCCACCATCGACAATGCGAAAATAGCGTCTGAAACTGGCATCACCCGCTACAACGTCACAGCGCCATTCGCTGCTGAGGTTTTCACCTAGCTGGTCCATTTGCTGTACCGACCAGCTTTTCAATTCACTTAAACGTGGATCCATTCAGCCTGATCCTCTAGAACATATTTGCTCGAATGTTTATTATTCACGGCCTGACGTATCTTACGCGACAGGGGGTCGGCGAGAAACCGGGCGGCCCGGTATTCAGCCACAAGGAACACGTTGATATGCCCTCAATCAAACCCTTATCTTACTTTGTTGCGCTTGCCGTAGCTTCTATTGCGTACCCGCAGCAGAGTTTCGCCAATAACTCCGGCGAGATCTGGGACTGTAAAGCAAGCACCAGCGGCAGCTGGGATTGCGACCGCAAACCTGCGCCATCCACCGGCCTGGCAACGTCCTCCAACGCAAGCGCCGAGTCAGCCAAAGGGCCTGTGGCGACCAGCGCCAAAGAACTGCCCAGCTATAAGACACTGGATTGGGTAAAGGTTCATCGCCCAGATCAGGTTTGCCAGGGTGTGTACCTGGAGCCGACTTTCCAACCTCAGGGTGACGAAGACGACCCTAATGCGCCGGTCTATCTGGATGCCGGCAAATCCCAGTCTGAACTGGGTGGCTTTACCAAACTGCGTGATGGTGTAAATCTGCGCCAGGGTTCACGCCGACTGTCTGCTGAAACGGCAGACGTGGATCAGGAGAAGCGGGAAGCGTATTTCAAAGACGATGTGGTCTATCGCGAGCCCGGTATGCTGGTGATTGCCTCCGAAGCCGAGGTCGACCTTGATACCCAGCAGGGCAAGTTCAAAAACGCACGATTTGTATCTCACCAAGACCACATGCGCGGCCAAGCAGCCGAGATTCAACGCAATTCAGACACCTTAATCACGTTGGTTGACGGCGACTATACCTTCTGTCCTCCGGGCAATGAAGATTGGAAGCTCAGTGCGAGCAAAGTCGAACTTGATCAGGAATCAGGCTTCGGTACCGCAACACACGCCAGGTTGAAAGTAGGCTCGGTGCCTATTTTCTACGCACCGACACTGACTTTTCCAATTGATGATCGGCGTAAGAGTGGATTCCTGTACCCGCACATAGGGTACAGCGAATCGGATGGCATAGATCTGGCCGCTCCCTATTACTTTAACCTGGCGCCAAACTACGATGACACGCTGACACCACGCTGGATTACCGAACGCGGAGTGATGCTGGAAAATGAATTCCGCCACCTGAATGAACGCAGTGAAACGGTGATAGGTACGTCATATCTACCAGATGACAAGTTGGCAAACGATGATCGTTGGCTATTCAACGTCAAACAAAAAGGCAATTTTGCACCAGGCTGGCGTTCCTATGTCGATTACACCGCAGTCAGCGATAAAAACTATTTTGAGGATCTGACGACCAACCTGAAAGTGCAACGAGAGTCTAATCTAGACCGCCGCGGCGAAGTCAGATATCACGCTGCCGACTGGAACGCGCTGATTCGCCTTCACAGCTACCAGACATTGGTCTCAGGTACCGCCCCCTATCGTCGTTTGCCCCAGGTACAACTCAGGGGGGATTACGACTGGAATGAAACTGAACTGCAGTATTTAACTGAGTATGTCTACTTCGACCGGGATACTACAGGTTTAACGGGCAATGACCTGACAACCGGCAGCCGTATACACTTCGCCCCATCCATCAGCCAACGATTCAGCCGCAGTTATGGTTACGTAACACCAAGCCTTCGCCTGTGGAATACACAATATGAACTGCAGGATCAGGTATCAGGATTAGATAATTCACCAACGTACAGCATCCCAGTAACCAGTATCGACAGTGGTCTATTCTTCGATCGGAATCTGGACTCCGGTGGGATTCAAACCCTGGAACCACGCTTGTTTGCATTATACGTACCCGACAAAGATCAGAGCGACGCCCCCGATTTCGATACATCCCTGCTGGATTTTGATTACCAGTCCCTGTTTCGATACAACCGATTCAGTGGTCGAGACCGTCTCGGTGATGCGCAGCAATTATCGCTGGGGGTCACCACCCGCTTCCTGGACGACACCGGCTACGAATCGTTCAACTTCAGTGTGGGCCAAGCGTTCTATTTTGATGACCGTGATGTCATTCTGAATGGCGGAAGCGTTGATACCGCCAGTCAATCCAATATTGCCACCCAGGCGACATGGAACTACAGCCGTCAAATGCGCATCACGTTAGACAATGTGTTAGCCTACGATGACCTGAATGCTGAAGAGACCAACATCCGACTGAGATACATGGCCAATAGCAATCAGCGCCTGTATTTCAGTTACCGCTTTGAAGAGGACGTGCGCGATCAGACCGATTTCCATTTTATCTGGCCAATGTCCCAACGCTTTACGGCGATTGGCCGCTGGCAGCATGATCTGGAAGCGCAACAGGATCTGGAGACGACTCTGGGGCTTGAATACGAAAGCTGTTGTTGGAAGGTTCAGCTCTACGGGCGACGTTACCTGACAACCACTAACAACGAATTCGATGACGGGATCTATCTGCGCTTTATCCTGAAAGGACTGGGGTCGATCAATAGCAGCAGCGTAGGCTTCCTGGAAGATATTACTGGTTTTGAAGAACGAGATGAGCAAGATGATTTTTAAGCTCGGCAAACGGGCCGCAGCCACCCTGGCAGGCACCCTACTCTCCCTGTCTGTTTCGGCACAGGAGATTCCCCTCGACCGCGTCGTTGCCATTGTTAACGATGGCATCGTCTTGCAAAGCGAGCTGAACACCCGGATCAACTTAGTGCGTGATCAGCTTCAACAGCGCAGCACCCAGATGCCACAGTACGACATTCTGCGCAAACAGGTTTTGGAACGCCTAATCCTTGACAGCCTACAATTGCAATTGGCCGAACAGCGCGGCATCCGTGTTTCCGACCGTCAGTTGGCGATGGCATTGGAAAACATTGCGCGCCAGAACAACCTGACGCTGGACCAGTTTCGTGAGGCGGTAATTGCAGAAGGCCAGAACTTTGACACTTTCCGCGAGCAGATCCGTCGTGAACTGATGATTACTCAAGTTCAGCGCAGTGTTGTGAACAGCCGAATTCGCGTAACGGAACAGGACCTGCGCAACTACCTGGAATCAGAGGAAGGCAAAGCCAGTTCAAACGCAGAGTACAACCTGAGCAATATCCTGCTGGCGGTTCCAACGCAAGCCACCCCTGCCATGATCCAGGATGCTCAGCAAAAAGCAGCGCAACTTTATGAAGACCTGAAAGCCGGTGAAGACTTCGCTCAGGCAGCGATCAGCTATTCCAACGCACCCAACGCCCTGAAAGGCGGCGAACTCGGCTGGCGTAAGATCAACGAATTGCCGGTTCAACTCAGCAACGCGCTGAAAAACCAGCCAGTTGGCACACTTACACCACCAATCCGCACACCTGGTGGTTTCCATATCCTTAAAGTGAATGGTAAACGGGGTGGCGACACCGTTCTGATTGAACAAACCAAGGTTCGCCACATTCTACTGAAGCCAACCGAGATCCGTAACGCCGAACAGAGTCGCCTGAAGATCTACGAATTGGCGGAACGACTGCGTCAGGGCGAAGACTTTGCACAATTGGCGCGCGAATACAGTGACGACCCGGGCAGTGGCTCTGAAGGTGGCAGTCTCGGCTGGACCCAGGATGGCCAAATGGTGCCTGAATTCGAACAAACCATGAACGCCACCCCGGTGGGTGAACTTTCGGAGCCTTTCCGGACCCAATTCGGTTGGCACATCCTTCAGGTAGAAGGTCGCCGCACTCAGGATGTTGGAGAAAAGGTCATCGAAAACCAGGCCCGTAACTCCATTCGCAAACGCCGTTTCAACGAAGAACTTGAAAACTGGCTACGCGAGATACACTCCCAAGCCTACATTGAAATCAAAGAGTAAGGGTTCAGACACTTGAACACCCTCCGACTGGCCGTGACCGCAGGTGAACCTGCGGGTATCGGCCCCGACCTCTGCATTCAGATTGCTCAGCATGGTCATCCCCATGAACTGGTTGTGATCGCTGATCCGAATCTTCTGGAACAGCGGGCAAAGCAACTGCAGCTCCCTCTGACAATACGCGCATTCGACGCTGAACAACCGGCAACACCAACACCAGCCGGTACACTTACGGTCTATCCGGTCGCGCTGAACACCGTTGCTGTTGCAGGTGAACTGAACAGCGCAAACAGCCGATACGTGTTGGAGACATTGCGTGTTGCGGCCTTGGGTTGCCTGGATGGTACTTTCCACGGACTGGTAACGGCGCCTGTGCACAAGGGCATCATCAACGATGCCGGCATCCCATTTAGTGGCCACACTGAATTCCTTGAAGAGCTGACTCACACTTCAAAAGTGGTGATGATGCTGGCCACTGAAGGTTTGCGTGTGGCGCTTGTCACCACCCACCTGCCGCTGCGTGAAATCTCGGATGCCATCACACCTGAACTGCTGGCGGAAGTGATCGAAGTCCTGCATCACGATCTCAAGAACTCATTTGGTTTGGGGGATCCGCACATTCTCGTGGCTGGCCTGAATCCACATGCAGGAGAAGGTGGTCACCTGGGGATGGAAGAGATCAATGTCATTGAACCGACGCTGGAGAAACTGCGTGCGCGTGGTATGAACCTGACCGGCCCCCTGCCTGCCGATACGCTGTTTACCGAAAAGTACCTGGCAACTGCCGATGCGGCCCTGGCGATGTACCACGACCAAGGGCTTCCAGTCCTCAAATATAAGGGCTTCGGGCGTGCCGTTAATGTTACACTGGGTATGCCGATTATCCGCACCTCCGTGGACCACGGTACTGCACTCGACCTGGCTGGCACTGGGCAGGCCGACAGCGGCAGCCTTCTGACTGCTATCGACTACGCTGCCGAGATGGCCGCACATCGTCAATCTACCAACTGATTTCCATGAGCAAAAAACCAGCAATGCACAAAGCCCGCAAACGCTTCGGGCAAAACTTCCTGCATGATCACGGCATCATTCGCCGCATCATCCGTTCAATTGCTCCACACGAGTCAGACCACCTGGTAGAGATTGGACCGGGCCTGGGCGCACTGACAGAAGAACTGCTTGCCGAGGCCGGTGCACTGGATGCGATCGAACTGGACCGCGACCTGCCACCAATCTTGCGCACCAAGTTTTTCCGTTACGGTGACAAGTTCCGCATCTTCGAAACCGATGCGATGAAGTTTGACTTTGCATCGCTGCAGGCGGACGAGCGCCCCCTGCGCGTTGTGGGCAACCTGCCTTACAACATCTCCACGCAACTGATCTTCCATCTTCTGAGCCACGCAGGCGTGATTCAGGATATGCACTTTATGCTGCAGAAGGAGGTGGTTGATCGCATGGCAGCTGG
The DNA here is from genome assembly GCF_029961155.1 of Pontibacterium granulatum. Lineage (GTDB taxonomy): Bacteria > Pseudomonadota > Gammaproteobacteria > Pseudomonadales > Balneatricaceae > Pontibacterium > Pontibacterium granulatum. Next base: position 81,567 of record NZ_JASBRH010000001.1, read on the forward strand.
CCCTGGCGAAAACAACTACGGTCGATTGGGCATCATGACCCAGTACTACTGCCAGGTAGAGCCTTTGTTTGTGGTACCACCAGGCGCTTTCAACCCAGCTCCTAAGGTCGATTCCGCTATCATTCGCCTGACACCTTATGAGACACTGCCTTTCGAGGCAAAAGACGTCGAGATTTTGCAGAATGTGGTGCGTACCGCCTTTACTATGCGACGTAAGACACTACGCAACAACCTCAAAGGCCTGGTAAGCGCAGAGATCCTGGAAGCACTGGAGATCAACCCCGGCGAACGTCCCGAGCGCATCACGCTGGAACAGTTTGTCCGAATCGCCGATTACCTCTACGAACAAAAGAATCAGAACGGTTAGTCACAGTCTATGCAGATCCAGAATCCGGAAGAGAGCATCAACATTCAGGTAGAAACCAACTACCTCGCCGAGCAGTCGGATCCCGACAGCAAGCGTTATGTGTTCTCGTACCACATCACCATCACCAACAAACTGGACCAGCCCGTTCAGCTGTTAAGCCGCCGCTGGCTGATCATTGATGGCAATGAGCATTCCCAGGAGGTTGAAGGTGAAGGCGTTGTAGGCGAACAGCCGATCATTGCGCCAGAGGCCAGCTACAGTTACACCAGCGGTACCGTGCTGGCGACCAGTGTTGGCAGCATGCAGGGGCACTACGAAATGCGCAGTGATGATGGCAACGTGTTCAACGCACCGATACAGCCTTTCACGCTAGCAACCCCTAACGCCCTGCACTGATCAATTCAGCACCCTATCCGCAACGGGACCTGCAGGTCCCGTTCACCATCTGCTAAAATTCCGCCTCCAGCCAACCCGTCAGGAGACCCGTTTGTAATGTCCACCTACGCCTTGGGTGATATTCAGGGCTGTTATGATCAACTCATACAGCTACTGGAGAAGATCAACTTCAGTGAAAACGATTCGCTTTGGATTGCTGGTGACCTGGTCAATCGTGGTCCCAAATCTCTGGAGACGCTACGCTTTCTGAAATCACTGGACACCCGTGTCACCGCGGTACTCGGCAACCATGATCTTCACCTGCTGGCAGTTCATTATGGCAAGACCCACCAACGCCGCAGTGATACGCTGCAGGAGATCCTGGACGCCCCGGATCGCGATGAACTGATGAACTGGCTACGTATGCAGCCACTGCTTGTTGTGGATGAAACACTGGGTTATGCGATGGCTCATGCCGGTATTCCGCCGGAGTGGTCACTGAAATATGCCCGCAAGCGTGCCGCCGAAGTGGAGGAGGTACTGCGAGGCGACGATGCCGAACTGTTTTTTGAGAACATGTACGGCAATCAGCCCGACCGCTGGCACAAGGAACTGGAAGGCTGGGACCGCCTGCGGGTGATCACCAATTACCTCACCCGCATGCGTTTCTGCGATAAACAAGGCACACTGGAACTGAAAACCAAGGGCAACCTGGATACACAACCGGCAGGCTTCAAGCCTTGGTTCTCGCAGCCTCGCAAAGCCACCGATATGCCAATCCTGTTTGGCCACTGGGCAGCCCTGGAAGGCTATGCGGTACACGACAACGTATTTGCCCTGGACACCGGTTGTGTCTGGGGCAACCAGCTAACCGCGATGCGGCTTGAAGATCGCACGCGATACAGCTGCGACTGTGCAGTACTGCGCCGGTCAGAATCATAATAATACGACCCAACAAAACCACAGGTAGCCGATTATGGAACAGTACAGCTGTATATCCACAGCTCAGGCGTTGGAGCTGCTGGACAACAACGCCACCGTAGCCGACATTCGCGATGAGCAGAGTTTTGCCGCGGGCCACATGCCAGGTGCAATCAACGTCAATAACGACAACCTGCAGGACTTCCTGCACGATACCGATATGGATAAACCTCTACTGGTGTGTTGCTATCACGGCATCTCCAGCCAGTCCGCCGCCCAATTTCTGGCACACCAGGGGTTTGACGAGGTTTACAGCGTAAACGGCGGCTACGAGTCCTGGCGTATTGATTATCCGGACAGATGTGAGCGCTAAGATGCAGGTCTACCTCGTTGGCGGTGCAGTCCGCGATCAGCTACTCAACTACCCGGTTTACGATAAGGATTGGGTGGTTGTTGGTGCTACTGTGGATGAAATGCTGGAACAAGGGTTTCAGCCTGTGGGCAAAGATTTCCCGGTCTTTATTCACCCTAAAACCGGCGAGGAATATGCGCTTGCGCGTACAGAGCGCAAATCTGGCAAGGGCTATACCGGGTTTCAGTACTTCGCTTCACCGGACGTTACGCTGGAGGAAGACCTGATCAGGCGCGACCTGACCATCAACGCAATGGCTCAAGCTGACAATGGTGAGATCATCGATCCCTACCAAGGTCAGCAGGATCTTAATAACCATATTCTGCGTCATGTATCCCCCGCTTTTGCAGAAGACCCGTTGCGCGTTTTGCGCGTTGCACGATTTTACGCCCGTTATGCCCATCTCGGCTTTGACGTTGCCGAAGAAACGGTCGACCTGATGATCCAGTTATCCACAAGCGATGAGCTGATCCATCTGACCGCTGAGCGCGTATGGAAGGAAACCGAACGCGCCCTGGCCGAAGAGACTCCGTTCGCCTATATCGAACTACTGGAACGTTGTCAGGCTTTACCAGTTCTGTTTCCAGAGTGGCAATGCCTAATCGAGAACGAACAGCACGTACGTACCGTACTAAACCGACTGCAGCGCAACAAACGCTTCGGGCAAAACGTATTCAGCTGTTTGATGACCTCGGCTACAACGCAACAACCTGACGATGCGGCGCTAAAGCTGATAGCAGAGATATGCGAAAGACTGCGTACACCAAAAGCCTGGCTACAACAGGCTCAGCAAGTGCGCCAATGGCACAAAGCAATTGCTGACATTGAAAGTCTGAGCGGTGCGCAGCGATTTGAGATCGTTCAATCCCTGGACCTGTTACGGCGCCCGCAGCGTCTGGACGGTGTTTTTGAGTGCTGCGCCGCATTGCATGAGCTCAACGGCACATTGCTTGAACGTATGCAGCAGCTACTAACGGCACTTAACCAGCTACAGGCAGGAGAGCTTATAGCAGAGGGGTTTAAAGGTAAAGCGCTCGGTGATGAACTTAACCGTCGGCGTGCACAGATCTGTGACCAGATTTAGCAGGAATATCCAATGCCTCAATCCAATTCCCCTACCGCACTGATTACCGGCTCGGCCCGCCGCATCGGTGCGGAAATCGCCCGCCGCATCCATAGCCAAGGCTATAGTGTCATCATTCACTGCCGCCATTCTCGTGATGAAGGGGAAGCCCTGGTTTCATCGCTCAACAACCTGCGAGCGAGTTCCGCCTTTCTGGTTCAGGCAGACTTGACCGATATGACTCAGGTTTCCGCACTGGCCGAGGAAATCATTGCAGACTTTGGCGATATTCACCTGTTGGTTAACAATGCGTCCAGCTTTTACCCTACTACCCTTGGCGCCTCCAGCCAACAACAGTGGGACGATCTGATCAACAGTAACCTGCGTGCGGCCTATTTCCTGACACAGTCTCTAAGTCCCGGCTTGATACGCAACAACGGTGCCGTCATCAATCTGGTGGACATTCACTCTCAACGCGGACTGCCGGACTACCCGATCTACTCAATCGCCAAGGCAGGTGTAGAGATGATGGTAAAAGTACTGGCGAAAGATCTGGCACCGAATGTGCGGATCAACGGCGTATCCCCCGGCCCGATCCTGTGGCCGGAAGCGGAAGCAGCACTGTCGGATGCAGCGAAAGAGGATATCATGCAAAAGACACCGTTGCGCAGGAGTGGCACTCCTAAAGATATTGCGGATGCGGTGTACTTCCTGGCACATGCCCCGTTTATTACCGGACAAGTACTCGCAGTGGATGGTGGGCGCTCCTTATTTAGCTGAAGCACAGATTTCAGCTGAAACGCCTCTGATAACTCAAGTGGTTAATGAGCCGAAGAGATAGTCTGGCCACGCCATTCGAAACCAACAGTCCAGAGCTTCTGCCCTCCTTCGTAACCATCCCATAGCGCCTGATAGCTCTGCCCCACTTCCGGATGTTTGACCTCAGGCGCGACCTCTGCCAGCGGCAGCAATACAAACGCATTCTTCAGGATTTCATCACGTGGCAGTTGCACTCCATCGTGATCACCAATCAGCTCGTCGTAGGTCAGAATGTCGATATCCAGTGTACGTCCGCTGAACTTGGGCCCTTTTCGACAACGGCCGTTATCATCTTCGATTCTTTTCAGCAGCCGGGATAACTCACCTACTGGCAGGTCGGTGCTGAAGCCCGCAACCAGATTGTAAAAGTTGTCCCCATCAAAGCCTACAGCCTCACTTTCATACACAGACGAAAGCTGTAACAAACCGAAACGCTCAACCAGCGCATCCAGCGAGGCGCGGATATAACGGGTGCGATCCTGGTTACTGCCGATGCTGACATACACCTGCGCCATCAGAAGCGCTCTCCACGTTCGATGATAACGCCTACATCCTGTGCCGCTGGCACCGCGCCCGGTTTACCTACACGAACACGAATCCAACGTACACCAAAGGTGGTCATGATCAGGCTCGCGATCTCTTCCGCCATGGTTTCCACTAATTGGAACTCGCTGGCTTCAACAAAATCAATCAGTTTCTCGGAAACGGACTTGTAGTTAAGGGTATTGTCCACTACTTCTGTCTCCGCCGCTTTGCGGATATCAGTCCCCATCTCCAGATCCAGACTGACTTTCTGGCGAATCTCGCGCTCCCAGTCATAGATGCCGATGATCGTTTCTACTTCTAATTCACGTATGTACACTATATCCATGCTTACAAACCTATAGGATGGTGCGATGCCCGAGCCCGAATTACTGAGTGCACTTATGGTAGCAACCGCTTACCTGCTGGGTTCAGTGCCGAGCGCTATCTTGGTGTGCCACTGTATGGGCATCGCCGATCCTCGTCAACAGGGCTCCCGTAATCCAGGTGCCAGTAACGTTTTGCGCATCGGCAATCGCAAAGCGGCTTTCTTTACGCTCATTGGAGATATCGGCAAAGGATGGTGTGCGGTCTCACTGCCGCAATGGATAGATCTGGAGAATAACGTCGCCAACTGGTGTGCGCTGGCGGTTCTGCTGGGTCATCTGTTCCCGATATTCGCACGCTTCAACGGTGGCAAAGGTGTCGCAACCGCTGTGGGTATCTGCCTGGCGCTATCGATTCCGTTGGGGATTATTCAGATGGTGCTGTGGGGTATGTTAATCAGTATTGGCCGTATTGCTTCACTGGCATCGATCGGCTGTGCGTTGATCTCACCTTTGGCGGCCTGGCTGGTACAACCGAACCTGATGATGCCCGTGTTGCTGATCTCACTATTGCTGCTGTACACCCACCGGGATAATATTCGGCGGCTCGTCAATGGTGCTGAAAGCCGTTTCTAAGCCGCCAAACGAACGAGTTAGATTGCATCCAGGGTGTGCATTGGCCAGCGAGGTTGCGCCAGAATCGTCAGATCACTGGACTGCCCGGCCAGCAGACGCTGACAACCTGCAAAGGCGATCATTGCGCCGTTATCGGTGCAGAAACGAGGACGTGCGTAAAACAAGCCTGCACGTTCCTTTTTCACCATCTCTTCCAGACGAACCCGCAAACGTTTATTGGCACTCACGCCACCGGCAATAATCAGCTGCTTCATCCCCGTCTGTTGCAGAGCACGGCGGCACTTAATCGCCAGCGTATCGACCACTGCCTGCTCAAAGGCACAGGCAATATCCGCGATGGTCTGGTCATCCAGATTGCCGTCTTCATCACGGTGACTATTGGCCGTATTTAGGGTGAAGGTCTTCAGACCAGAGAAGCTCATATCCAGCCCTGGACGGTCAGTCATCGGACGCGGGAATTTAAAGCGGGTTATATCTCCCTGCTCAGCAAGACGCGCTATCTCGGGCCCACCCGGATAATCAAGCCCCAGCATCTTCGCCGCTTTATCAAAGGCTTCACCGGCGGCATCGTCCAGGGACTCGCCCAGCAGTTCATACTGACCAATACCATCAACACGTACCAGCTGCGTGTGACCACCAGATACCAGCAGCGCCACAAATGGGAATTCAGGCGGCTGCTCTTCCAGCATCGGCGCCAACAGGTGACCTTCCATGTGGTGTACGGCAATGGCTGGTTTGTCCCATGCCAATGCCAGTGCCCGCCCGGTTGACGCGCCCACCATCAAGGCACCGATCAGACCCGGACCGGCTGTGTAGGCAATCGCATCTACATCGCCGTGTTTCAGATTGGCCTGCTTGAAGGTTTCCCGAATCAAAGGAATCAGTTTACGTACATGGTCACGCGATGCCAGCTCCGGCACTACACCGCCATATTCGGCATGCATCTTTACCTGGCTATACAGGGTATCACCCAGCAGGCCTTGTTCACTGTCGTAGATCGCTACGCCGGTTTCGTCACAGGAGGTCTCGATTCCTAATACACGCATCTTGTCTAAACTGTAATTAATGATCGGGGGCGCCATTATCCAGCAATCCGAGAAAAATTTCACCGTATTGCTCTTTACATCCGCCATACCCGCCATTAGAATTTCGGCCCTCGCCATAATTGCGTCCAAAACGCAGCATGACGAGACTAGTGGATTAACTCAATCAATTTAAGGTTTGTATACACATGCCAGCGGTAAAAGTTAAAGATAACGAGCCATTTGACGTAGCTCTGCGTCGCTTCAAACGTTCTTGCGAAAAAGCAGGCATTCTGGCAGAAGTTCGCCGTCGCGAATTCTACGAGAAGCCAACGTCTGTTCGTAAGCGTAAAGCAGCTGCAGCAGTTAAGCGTCACGCGAAGAAAGTTTCTCGCGAAAACGCTCGTCGCGTACGTCTGTACTAATCCACGAGATAGATCCTCACCAGCTTAAATTAGAGGCAGGTAATACGATGTCCGAACTCAAGCAGCAGATCACCACTGAGATGAAAGCTGCCATGCGCGCCAAAGATAAGGAGCGCCTGGGTACGATCCGTATGATCCTTGCCGAGCTGAAACGCATCGAAGTTGACGAGCGCGTGGAGCTGGATGATGCACGAGTCTTGGCGACGCTGGACAAAATGTCCAAACAGCGTCGCGACTCGATCTCGCAATATGAAGCAGCGAACCGCCAAGATCTGGCGGATGTAGAGCGACGGGAGATGGAGGTGATTAAAACTTTCCTGCCGCAACCGCTAAACGAAGAAGAGATCAGCGAACTGATCGAACAGGCAATTTCCACCAGTGGCGCACAGTCCATGCAGGACATGGGCAAGGTAATGGGTGTGTTGAAACCCCAGATCCAGGGCCGCGCCGATGTAGGTGAGACATCCAAGCTCGTAAAACAGCGTCTGTCCAGCTAAACTGCCGCTGATCATTCAGCTGCAGCAACTACATGGCCGGACGAATCCCCCAGCACTTCATTGACGATCTTCTTGCACGCGTTAACATCATCGACGTGCTGGATGGCCGTGTTCAGAAGCTAAAGCGCACTGGCAAAAACTACTCTGGCCTCTGCCCTTTCCACAAAGAGAAAACCCCTTCTTTTACTGCGAATCAAGAAAAGCAGTTCTATTACTGTTTTGGCTGCGGCGCAGGCGGCAACGCATTGGGTTTCCTGATGGACTACGACCACCTCGACTTCCCACAGGCAGTAGAGGAACTGGCGAAGCTGGTCGGCATGGAGGTACCCAAGGAAGAGTCGCAACAGAATCGGCAGCAGCAACAGCACCTTAAATCGCTCTATGACCTGCTGACTCAGGCATCAGAGTTTTATGCCCAGCAGCTACGCAGCCATACCAGCCGACAGCAGGCGGTTAGCTACCTCAAATCCCGAGGGCTGTCCGGCCAAGCAGCCAAAGCATTCGAGATCGGATTCGCACCACCAGGGTGGGACAATCTGCTGAACCATGTAGGCAACAGCGGCGAAAACCGTAAGCTCCTGGAAAAAGCTGGCCTACTTATCCACAATGAAGAACGCAACAGCGATTACGACCGTTTTCGTAACCGCATCATGTTTCCGATCCGCGACCAACGCGGCCGGGTCATTGCGTTTGGCGGTCGCGTTTTAGGCGACGACAAACCCAAGTACCTGAACTCTCCGGAAACCGAAACCTTCCACAAAAGCCGTGAGCTGTACGGACTCTACGAAGCCCGCAAGCACAACCACAAGCTTGAGCGTCTGTTGATTGTGGAAGGCTACATGGACGTGGTAGGACTGGCGCAGTACGGCATTCATTATGCCGTTGCAACGCTGGGCACCGCCACCACCGCCCAGCACCTGGAACGTATTTTCAAGATCGTACCGGAAGTCATTTTCTGCTTTGATGGCGACGAAGCTGGCCGCACTGCGGCAAAACGCGCATTAAGCACCACCCTGCCGGTCATCAAAGATGGTCAAGAAGCCCGCTTTCTGTTTCTACCCGAAGGCGAAGATCCGGACAGCCTGGTACGCAAAGAGGGCTCCGATGATTTCAGTAAACGTCTGGATGAAGCCCTGCCACTGGCGGAATTCTTCTTCAAAAGCCAGTCGGAAGAGATGGACCTTAACAGCATGGATGGGCGCGCCCGATTCAGCAGTGCCGCTCTCCCCCTAATCCAGAGCATGAAACCCGGCATCCTGAAGCAGATGATGCTGGATCGCGTCAGCGAGCTGACGGGGCTATCACAGGACCAGCTTGAAAGCGTTGTAAACCTGCACAGCGCTACCAAACCAGCCGAGCCCGAACCTGAGCCTCAATCCCAAGCCGAGCACTACCCCACTGACTACTATGATGCGGGTGATAGCTACGCTGAATTGGACTACTATCCGGATGAGACACACAATGAACCACGTCAACCACGGTTTAGCGCAAACAGAGAACGCAGCAAAACACGTAGTTCGGTTCAGATTGAGCTGAGTGAACGCATCATCTCACTGCTACTTCACTTTCCAACGCTGGCGCGTTTGTGCGAACTGCCTGCAAAACTGGAACAGCTACCTGAACCAAACATCCCGCTGCTTTGTGCATTGGTTGATTATCTGAAAAGTCATCCCCGCGCCACACTTGGTACCCTATACGTAGATTGGCAGGAAGACCCAACCCTCAGTGGGTATCTGATGACACTCAATGGGATCACCTATGCCGATCCGGTAAATGACATTCAGCAGGCTGAACAGATTCTTCAGGACGCACTACCAAAACTGGAACGTCGCATTGATGACCTGCGCCTCGACGAACTGAAGCGCAAGATCAGCCGCAACGAAGAAGAAAAGAGAGAACTAAACCAGCTCCTGATGAAGCGCCTGAACGGCTGACCAGCACCAGCACGGCTCAAATAATCGCAAGCACTTCAAATCTGGTCTATTTTTTAATCATCAGCATCAATTATTAGCCCCTTCTTTTGTAGAAAAAACGCCCATTAATGGCTATAATTGCCTGCTAATTTTTCATCATTCATATCTAAGTCAGGGTCACATGTCCGATACTTCTCAGCAGCAGTCGCGCCTCAAGGAATTGATCGCCCGTGGTAAAGAACAAGGCTACCTTACTTACGCTGAAGTCAACGACCACCTACCGGAAGATATAGCCGATCCGGATCAGGTCGAAGATATCATCCGCATGATCAACGATATGGGTATCAAAGTATCCGAAGATACTCCGGATGCCGAGACCCTGTTGATGACAGAGGGCGATTCTGCCGACGATGCCGACGACGAAGCTGTTGCCGCGCTTGCTGCCGTAGAGTCCGATGCTGGTCGCACCACCGATCCGGTCCGCATGTACATGCGTGAAATGGGTACAGTGGAGCTGCTGACCCGTGAAGGCGAAATCGACATCGCGAAACGTATCGAGGAAGGCATTCGTGAAGTGATGACCGCCCTGGCGGCGTTTCCAGGTTCTGTTAACATCGTGCTGGATGCCTACGATGAAACCCTACAGGAAGACGGCGGTCGTTTGAGCGACATCTTCAGCGGTTATATCGATGCTGACGATACAAGCTACGCAACCAGCCCTGCTACACCTGCGACAGATGATGAAGATGTCGAGGATGCTGAAGATGAAGACAGCGACGACGATGAAGAAAAAGATCGAGGCCCAGATCCAGAAGAAGCAGCTCAGCGCTTTGGCCTGATCCGCGAATGTTTCGAAAAATACCTGTCTGCCATTGAAAACGACGGTATCGAGTCTAAAGCCGCTTCAGACGCTATGGCCGAGCTGGGCGGCGCTTTTGCACCAATCAAGCTGTCCCCGCGCTACTATGACACACTGGTAGAACGCGTACGTTCCGCCATTGCAAACATCCGGGTACAGGAACGCACCATCATGCGTATCTGTACCCAACGCTGTCGTATGCCACGTCGCGAATTCATCAACGAATTCCCGGGCAATGAAATCAACACAGAGTGGTTCAATAGCCTGATCGAATCCGGCGCAGATTACTCTACCGCGATAAAACGCAACCTGATCGAACTGAAACGTGCGCAGAAGAAACTGATCCAGCTCGAACAGAACACCGGACTGACACTGGCAGAGATCAAAGAGGTAAACCGTCGCATGTCGATCGGGGAAGCCCGTGCTCGCCGTGCGAAGAAAGAGATGGTGGAAGCCAACCTGCGTCTGGTTATCTCTATCGCGAAGAAGTACACCAACCGTGGTCTGCAGTTCCTGGACCTGATTCAGGAAGGTAACATCGGCCTGATGAAAGCTGTGGATAAGTTTGAATACCGCCGTGGTTACAAGTTCTCCACTTATGCGACTTGGTGGATCCGTCAGGCGATCACACGCTCCATTGCCGACCAGGCACGTACTATCCGTATTCCGGTTCACATGATCGAAACGATCAACAAGCTAAACCGAATCTCCCGCCAGATGCTGCAGGAGATGGGCCGCGAAGCTACGCCTGAAGAACTGGCTGAGCGTATGGATATGCCGGAAGACAAGATCCGTAAGGTTCTGAAGATTGCCAAAGAGCCGATCTCCATGGAAACACCAATCGGTGACGATGAAGATTCCAGCCTGGGTGACTTTATCGAAGACGTAACCATCGACTCTCCGGTAGATTCCGCAACCGGCGAAGGCCTGCGCGAAGCGACCAAAGAGGTTCTTTCCGGCCTTACCGCACGTGAATCGAAAGTCCTGCGCATGCGTTTTGGTATCGATATGAACACCGACCACACTCTGGAAGAGGTTGGTAAGCAGTTTGACGTGACCCGCGAACGTATCCGTCAGATCGAAGCCAAGGCACTTCGTAAGCTGCGCCACCCAAGCCGCTCAGAGCACCTGCGCAGCTTCCTCGACGAGTAATCTCCTTTTATTTCAGTGTATTGCGCCAATGATATCTCTCAGGGTATCATTGGCCTCCCTCTTCGGGCCTATAGCTCAGTTGGTTAGAGCAGCGGACTCATAATCCGTTGGTCGCAGGTTCAAGTCCTGCTGGGCCCACCACCCTTGCCTTTCACTTTCAAGCTCTTGACTCCCTAAGGGCACATGCTCAAAGCTCCCCATCAGATATTATTGGCAGGCCCATCTACCTCAAGCCATATTCCCCCCTAGACCACTTGCAATCGGCACACCCAATAAACTTAAAAACCACAAAGCCACTATTAAAAAGCATAGCATTTACATCTTTACAGCCCGATATATTTATATTTAATACCTAGTTGAATATCCTGGGTTATTACCCCCCTTACAAATAACCGTTTATAAACGCACTACAAATTCATGCAGAATTTTAAAAGACATTAATTTAATTAATACTTTCACTGCTTGTCATACTGTGTGAAATAGAATTTAAACATGCAGCAAGTAAAGTGAAATGCTACGCTGGATCAATGTTTCAACGGTTCGCACTTGCAGATCGAAACGCTTCATTAGAAGATTATGTATAAGTCAGTCTTGAAATAAAACAGAGCTCCTACTCAAAACTGAATATTATTCATATTGATATATGAGCTGTGTCGCCGTCAGGCCTTAGAAGTTGGTTGTTAAGGAACCCGAATGAAAGTTACAGTTTTTGGTATTGGATATGTCGGTTTGGTTCAGGCCACTATTTTCGCAGAAACGGGGCACGAAGTTGTATGTGTTGATGTGGATGAGGCCAAAATTAGCAACTTGAAGCAAGGTATTATACCTATCTATGAACCGGGACTGACGCCACTGGTTGAGAAGAACTTCGCAGCTGGACGCCTACGCTTTACTACTGATGCCAAAGAGGGCGTTGAGCACGGAAACGTTCAGTTTATAGCAGTAGGCACACCGCCCGATGAAGACGGCTCAGCAGATTTAAAATACGTATTGGCGGTGGCGAAAACAATTGCCACCCACATGCAGGAACACCGCATCATCGTTGATAAGTCAACGGTTCCAGTAGGTACCGCTGATCGCGTCGCGGCACAGCTGCAGGATACCTTGAAGGAGAGGGATTCTGACCTTACATTCGATGTGGTATCAAATCCTGAGTTCCTCAAAGAAGGCTCCGCAATTGAAGACTGCCTGAAACCAGATCGCATCGTGATTGGAACAGACAATCCTGATGTTGAAGCCGTAATGCAGGAGCTATACAACCCGTTCAACCGCAGCCACAACCGAATGATCTTTATGGATATTCGCTCTGCGGAACTGACAAAATATGCAGCAAACTGCATGCTGGCGACCAAAATTTCATTTATAAATGAGCTTTCCAACCTCGCAGAATTACTCGGCGCTGATATAGAAAAGGTTCGTATAGGGATCGGTTCAGATTCACGCATTGGATATAGTTTTATATACCCGGGTGCAGGGTATGGTGGATCCTGTTTCCCGAAAGATGTACAGGCATTAGTTCGTACCGCTCACGGCGTTGACTACCAACCCCGATTGCTGGAGGCGGTCGAAGCGGTCAATTATGACCAGAAAACCAAACTGTTCCGTAATATTTTGAAGCACTTCGGCACGAATCTAAAAGACAAAACTTTTGCAGTTTGGGGATTGTCTTTTAAGCCCAATACGGACGATATGCGTGAGGCGACCAGTCGCGTGCTGATGGAAGCGTTATGGGAAGCAGGTGCCAAGGTTCAGGCCTATGACCCGGAAGCTATGAACGAAGCTCAGCGTATCTATGGCAACCGAAGTGATTTAATGCTGGCAGGCACGAAGGAGGCAGCACTGCAGGGAGCTGACGCACTGGTAATATGCACTGAATGGAAAGAGTTCTATACACCCGACTTTAAGCTTCTTAAAGAAAGCCTTAGCGCCGCGACCATCTTTGACGGGCGTAACCTTTACGATCCGTTGCGAATGGATGCGTTAGGCCTCACTTATTATGGTATTGGCCGCGGAAAGAGCATATCGGACTATTCGTCATAACTATCGCCTGAACGAGCTCAATCCAAATCAGGCTTAGCCCCCAAAGTGGAGAGGGTTGCAGACTTTGATTGACGGTAAATACAACCAACATTAATCAAAAGTAAAAGTAACCCTCATTCTTGATACAGGCGACATACGTAATCACCAAGCAATAAGCAGACTTAACCACACAGATGGGTCAGGCAACAGATTCCGGGGCCGCTGAATGATAAGCATATCGATAATTGCGTTTGTTACTACAAAGCGGCAGCTGTTAAAGCAGGCATACACTACTTCAGATCACTGTTAGATCAATATTCGCGAACTCAAGATCAGCAGCTTCCTTTTGATTCTCTATCCCTGTCAACCGACATCCTATTTTTCCTTGATGCACCTGCTCACGGCCAAATTTTCGCCTGCTACAAGAACATTGGAGCGATACCTCATGATTGCGGGGGGCGCACGACAGAGCCCACGTAATAGATCACGTACTTACAAAAGGGAGTCAAATGATTGCCATTAACAGGTCACATTTCAACATAGTTCATATTGTGTAACGCAGAGTCCAATAGGCGTACCAAGCCCTCCCCCTTTAAAAGACGGCTTTCAAAAAACTGAATCTCATTTATTCAGTAAACTATAAATAAATAGAGTACAGACAAGGGGATACTTCAATTTACACGTTAAAAACACTTTTGAACCCAGGCCTATAAACACAGGAATATCCCAAATAAGTTAGTTAATTTAAGGCTACCCCAACAGATTCCTCCTATTTTTGGCAGTACCGTATAATGAATTAGGTTATCCATGATCTGGTAACATCAACCTGATATCCTCTCCATAGCACTGACAACTACTGCCATGGTAGCTTGAACCACTACAACCCTCTAAAAACGGCAATTAGGCTACTGCTACAGTATCTCAGATCAAAATTCATTTAGTGTATAATCCCCTCTTAAAAGCGGTCGTAACAACGCATACTAGGCCCCGCACCGCAAATGAATGGAGTAATTTTATATGGTCCGGAAAGCAGTGATTCCCGTCGCGGGACTCGGTACTCGAGTATTACCAGCCAGCAAGGCAATTCCTAAGGAGATGCTCCCGGTTGTCGACAAGCCCGCTATCCAGCTGGTTGTCGAAGAAGCAATTCAAGCGGGAATCAAAGAGATCGTCCTGGTTACCCGTAGCGGAAAAGAAGCTATCGAAAACCACTTCGACAAGCACTACGAGATCGAAGCAGAACTGGCCCGCAAAGGAAAAACGACCATTCTTGAATCCGTGCAGGATATTCTGCCGTCCGACGTCACCCTGATGGCGATCCGTCAGCCAGAAGCCAAAGGTCTGGGGCACGCAGTACTCTGCGCGGCCGCAGCGGTAGGAAATGAACCATTCGCCGTACTCCTGCCGGATGTGCTGGTTGATTGCGACGACAGCGAAACCCACGATCTGAGCCAGATGATCACCAACTTTAATGCCAACAACGCAACCCAGGTTATGGTGGAGCACGTTGCGGATGAAGATATCAGCAAATATGGCATCGCCGACTGCAGCGAAGGCCCCGCTGCAGGCTCCAGTGCGTCAGTGAATGGTTTTATCGAGAAACCTACGGCGGAAGAAGCACCTTCCAACCTGGCGGTTGTAGGGCGCTATGTCTTCCCTGCGCGCATTATGGAGCTGCTGAAAGACACGCCTCCAGGCGCAGGTGACGAAGTCCAGCTGACCGATGCGATGGACACCCTGTTGAAGGAACAGCAGATGAATGTTTACCGTATGTCAGGCCAGACCTTCGACTGCGGAAACAAAGCAGGCTATGTAGAAGCTGTACTGAACTACGCACTGAAGCATCCGGAAACCAAAGAGCACACCCGTGCCCTGATAAAGAAGCTAAGCGTTTAACCTATGGACCTAACACAGAGTGCCGAGTGGCAAAGCCTGAAGGAACACTCAACAACAATCGAGAAAAGCCACCTGAATGACCTGTTCCGGGACGACCCGGCACGACAGGAGCGATTTACCTTTCGCAATCAGGATCTTCACATCGATTTTTCCAAACAGCGCATTGTAGCGGATACACTTGGACTACTGACAGATCTTGCCCGCGCGAACAACCTTGAAGGGCGGATTGAAGACTTGTTCAGCGGTAAAAAGGTAAATTCCTTTGAGAGCCGCCCTGCTCTGCACTCTGCGTTACGCCTACCCAACTACCGCAGTTTAGACGTTGATGGCAACGACGTTGTTATTGATATCCACGCGCAACTGAGCAAAATGGAACGCTTGGTAGAGCGTCTGCATAGTGCGCAGGCACGTGGATACAGTGGACGCCCGATACGTAACGTTGTCCATATTGGTGTGGGGGGGTCCGACCTGGGTCCACTCATGACCAACCGCGCGTTGTGTGACTACCCATGCCCGGCCAGCCATCCGCTTGAAGTCTTCTTTGTATCCTCTATGGATGGCAGTCAGCTTTCACTACTACTGCGCAAGCTCGAACCTTCGGAAACCCTGTTTGTTATCGCCTCGAAATCCTTTACAACACTGGATACGCTGGCCAACGCAGAAACCGCCAAAGACTGGATCATGGAACGCAGTAACGTTGAGGAGCGCATGATCCTGCAGCACCACTTCGTGGGTATCTCCGCCAACCCTGACAAGATGACCCGCTTCGGCATCCGTGAAGATAACCAGTTACTTTTCTGGGATTGGGTCGGTGGCCGTTACTCTATGTGGTCCTGCATTGGCTTCCCGATCGCTTTACAGATAGGCATGCACCGTTTCCGCGATCTGCTGGCGGGAGCACATTGTATGGATGAGCACTTCCGCTCGGCGCCATTGGAATCGAATATACCGGTACTGATGGCACTTATTGGCATCTGGAATATCAACTTCCTGGATATTCATGCACATGCCGTACTTCCTTATGACGGACGCCTTGCTCGCTTACCTGCTTATCTTGAGCAGCTCGAAATGGAAAGTAACGGTAAGCACACAACACTTGATCTGAAGAACGTGGATTACTCTACCTGTCCAATAATATGGGGAGAGATCGGTCCAAACGCACAACATGCCTTCTACCAGCTATTACATCAGGGCACTGAAAAGGTAATGTGCGACTTCATTGCCCCAGCTCGCCGATATAACGATTTCGACGACCAAAAAGGCAGCGAAATTCTCCGCAAGCAGCATATCCTCGCGCTGTCTAACTGCTTTGCCCAATCCCGAATTCTGGCATTCGGAGATCACGCAATTAGCAATAAGGGAGAAGTTCCTTTTTATAAGCGGTATCACGGCAACCAGCCAAGCACAACAATCTTACTAGACGAGCTGACGCCCTTTGCTCTGGGCCAGTTAATTAGCCTCTATGAACACAAAGTGTTTACCCAATCCGTCATTTGGAATATCAATCCGTTTGATCAATGGGGGGTGGAGCTAGGTAAAGTTATGGCAAACGAGACATTGGCCGCATTGAATGGGGACACAACTCACTCAGAGCAGATGGATACGTCCACCTTGGCACTAATAAAGCAAACCCTTGAGCTGCAGGATGTATAAGCGATGAAAATAACCATTTATGGCAATAACATGTCCGCAATGGGAGTTGCGGCCGTACTTGCCCGCAGTGGCAACGTCGTCTATCTGCCGATTTCCTCACATGATCTGGACAGCCGCCGAATCTCCGTCACAGAACCGGGCTTGAGAGGCCTCCTGCAAAGCCAGTTTGACTCCGGGCGTCTTCGCAGTTACGACCCCAATCACCCACCGAGTGATTCAGACATCCATTGGCTGAATCTGGAGTCTCAGTCTTATGACCAGGCTGCCGCTATAGTTGCGAACATCGCCTCTCTCAAGGAAGGGCCGATTTTATTTATCAACCAGAGTATTTTTGGTATCGGCTCGACCTCTCGGTTAAATGCCATTCTGGGCAATGATGATCAGAGAACCGTAGTTTACATACCCGATTCACTACGGGGCGGCCAAGCTCTTGAGACACTAATGAAACCCGACCAACTGGTCATCGGCAGTGACTCCCAGTGGGCAATCGCCCGTATTACCGCTATGGCACGTGTTCTGATGGGGCCCAATCAGCGTATTCGTATCATGTCGTCTCAGGAAGCTGAGTTTGCCACGCTGGCCCTCAACGGAATGCTCGCGATGCGCCTAAGCTATATCAACGAGCTCGCGAACCTTGCTGACAGCATGGAGATCGATATTGAGACTGTACGCGACACGATTGCGGGAGATAACAGAATAGGCAAACACTTCCTAAACCCAGGATGCGGATTCGGTGGCGAGAAATTCTCCGACCACCTGCTGCTGTTCTCCGACTTCCTGAAGGAGAAACGCCGCTCTTCGTTGCTACGTACCGTTATCGATATTAACGAGCAACAAAAGGAAACCTTATTTCGAAAACTGTGGCGCCACTTCCAAGGGAACCTCAAAGGCTGCAAAGTAGCAATTTGGGGAGCGTCTTATAAGCCCGGCAGTGCGGACATCCACAATGCACCAAGCCTGGCGACCATTGATGCCTGCATGGCACAAGGCGTGGAAGTGCGGGTGCACGATCCTCTGGCACTGCAGAACCTGGCGGAATACTACCGCCACGCAGAAAATCTAGTGTTATGCAGCACACCTGAACAGGCCGCCGACGGCGCTGATGCCTTGCTGCTGGTAACCGAATGGCCTGAATACGGCATGCGTGACTTTAACCGTATCGTCAGCAACATGCGCCGCCCGTTGCTGTTGGACGGTCGTAATGTCTACGACCCTGGCGAGATGAAAGATTACGGCTTTCACTACCACGGCATTGGGCGCAAGGCCGTCTAATCCCCTCTTTGAGCAGGCCACAATATGTGGCCTTTTTCATTTAGGGTGGCGGAAATTTCATGTTCCTGGGCAAAGCGCAATATAATATGCGTTCAAATCAAGCCTTGTACACAGAATTCCAATGCCTCACTCTGCCCCGATCCGCAACGCCGCTATCACCTGGAAAGAAGATACCCCGGTATCGACTGAATTTGACGATATGTATTTCAACATTCAGGCCGGACTGGCAGAGTGCGAGCATGTTTTTCTCAACGGAAACAACCTAAAAGAGCGATTCACCAACCTGAAGGCCTCACAGTTTGTTATCGCCGAAACAGGATTCGGTACCGGACTGAACTTTCTGGCGGCACGGCAGCTTTGGCTAGAACATGCACCGGAAAACGCCTGCCTGCACTTTATCAGCGTAGAGAAATTTCCCCTAAGCCAGGACGATCTGACTCAGGCGCTCAAGCACTGGCCAGAGCTAAAAGATGGTGCATCTCAACTGATCCGGCTTTATCCACAGCCAGTTCCCGGCTTTCACCGTCTTTCCCTGGATGGGGGACGGATACAGCTGACATTGATGCTAATGGACGCGCTTGATGCCTACAGCCAACTGGAAGCCCGGGTCGATGCCTGGTTTCTGGACGGCTTTGCTCCCTCCAAGAACCCGGAGATGTGGAACGAACGGCTCTTCAGCCAGCTCGGACGGCTTAGTAAAGAAACTACCACCCTGGCCACCTTTACCGCGGCGGGTTTTGTTCGCAGAGGGTTACAAGAGGTCGGCTTTGATATTGAAAAGGTACCGGGCTTTGGGCGCAAGCGGGAGATGATAAGCGCCCGCTTTAGCCTCGCCCCATCCCGATCTCATGTCAAAGCACCTTGGTTTGAACATACGAAAACACAACCGCGCCCCAACGCTGTCGTAATCATTGGCGCAGGTATCGCCGGCTGCGCAACAGCCTACGCGCTGGCACAACGGGGTATCGCGGTCACGTTACTGGAACGCAGTGAGCAGATCGCTCAGGCAGGATCGGGCAACCGTCAGGGGGCTCTCTACGCGAAGTTGCCTGTGGATCACAATGCTCAGGGACAACTGCATCTGAGTGGCCTGATGCACACCCGACGTCAGCTCAAACAGCTCGATCCACAATCCAAGATCTGGGGTGACAGCGGGTTACTACAACTCGCAACCAATGAAAAAGAGCATAAACGCCAGCAAAACATGCTCGCGAGAACCCAATTTGACGGCAACATAATCCGCGAAGTATCTGCCGAGGAAGCCTCCAGGCTGGCAGGTTCGACTGTCAGTCACCCGGGTGTTTTTATGGAATACGGCGGCTGGGTCAGCCCGCAAGACTTGTGCTTGCGCCTCGTTGATCATCCTCTGATTTCAGTACAAACCCATACCCAGGTCAGCGGAGTGACCCAAAACCCGGAAACCAAGCACTGGAGCATCAGCGTAAAGGGCGGAAGCACGCTCGAAACCGGCTATCTGGTGATCTGTACAGCCGCGGAAGCCAAGCAGCTAACGCAGTTTGTCCACCTTCCGATCAAACCCATCCGGGGCCAAACCTCAATAGCATCAGCCAGTGGACGCCCTGCCCTAAAAACGGTTGTATGTGGAGATGGGTATATTTCCCCTGCCCGTGAAGCAACCTACTGTTTTGGCGCGACTTTCGACCTGCATGACCTCGACCTGGATATCCGTGAAGAGGACCATCATGCTAACCTCGGCAAGTTGCATGCCGTGTTACCGGAAATCGCAAACAGCCTTGCAACCGAAGAGCTGACAGGCCGTGCGGCATATCGCTGCAGCACCGCTGACTATCTGCCTATCGCCGGTCCGGCCCCCGACTATGAGGCATTTCTAAGCGACTATGCCAAACTTCGTATAGACAGGAAATGGAAATTCGCCGACAGCCAACCAAAGCACCTGGAAGGCCTGTTTATCAACATTGGCCATGGATCAAAAGGACTTATCACCGGTCCAATTTGTGGTGAAATTGTTGCAGCGAGCATGCTCGGCGAGCCATTCCCAGTGGAGAAATCCCTGGTAGATGCCGTAAACCCTGCACGTTTTATTATTAAGAATTTGATCAGGAAGTCGATATAAAGACTAAGCAACGGCTGGAGCAGAGTTATGGCACTGGTTATATACGACCACGGTTATCGAATACAGACGCCAACTAAATCGGAATTCCCACCAAGCGGCGTCGACAAGCTGGAAGAGCTGAAAGCAACCCATCGCTCAGCAGATACCGAAGATCGCCTGCATGCCGATGGTGAAAAATTTATCCAAATTCTGCAGCCTGAGCGCAAAAAGAAAGGGCTACCGCCCGCCTCTGCGGCGACCCAAGCCTATGTAGACACCGAAGAAAAGGCGATCAGCCTGCCGGATCGACGTACGCTTGCTATCTCGCATATTATGAGTTCGCCGGTTCAGACAATCACACCGGGGGCGACCATCTTTGCTGCTTCGCGCAAAATGGTGGACCTGAATATCCGTCATCTGGTGGTCGTTAACGAATCCCTGCAACTGCTGGGTATGCTGTCGGAGCGCGATATTCTGCGGGTGGGCAGAAACTCACCAGACTCCATCGATACCATCTATACCAAGAAGGTCGTGGCCGCCTCGCCGGATACCCGGGTACGCCAAGCCGCCCAGATTATGGTGGAGTACAACATAAACTCGATTCCGATTGTAGATGCCGGGGGTAGCGCTGTAGGCGTTGTCACCCGTACTGATATGCTTCACCTGCTTGTCAGCGGTCCGAATCTGGAGCGCTGGGCCTAACCTCGCTCCCCTTATCTGTAAGTTGCGGGGCCGAAGGAATGGACTCCGAACCTCGAAACAACCCTCCCAGCCAACTGAATACCTTTTTGATTCCACGCCACAACTTCGGCAGCAACCACGCAATCAGTACGATAAACAGCGCCAGCGCAATCAGGAAAGAGACTGGGTGATTCAGTGCGGTCCACAGGCCAGCAAGCACCAACACATCTTCGGTGAAAGACGCTGTCCAGTTCGTTACCGGTTCGGGTGAGGTATTGATCAGTACCCGACTACCCGCCTTGGTGGCATGACTGGCAGCAGCCAGACTGCCGCCGACGAGAGCAGCGGCGACTTCCACGGCCGGGCTAATATCGCCGACTGCCGCAGAAGCCAGCGCAGCCCCAGCGGGGATTCGGATAAAGGTATGCAGGCCATCCCAGCCGGTATCGACGCCAGGCACTTTATCGGCAAAAAATTCCACACAGTACATAAAACCGGCGGCCATCAGTACCAATGGATCGGCCACCACCATCAACTCGGCCGGCAAGCTGATATGGCCCATGTTGGAGAGCACCCCCAACATCAGCACGGTAGCGTACAGATTGATACCACTGGCCCAACCCACGCCCATCGTAAGGGCGATCAGGCTCACTATCTGGTCTAACTGATCCATAAGCAACTCCACTGACACGTCAATGTTAGCTGCAGATCTACTACAGCAGGCTACTGGATACTATATTGCATTCGCCTTTACCCTCGCTGAACAATATCACCGCCTCGCCGCTGGCGAGCAGACGCTTGACCTGCGCCACACGCTCCGCAAGTGTCATCTCCTGTTCGCCGTAGTCGGTGCCGTCACGGGTAACATACTCTTCAATCAGGCCGTCCAGGGCATCAGAACTGAGCTGGTTGTGGGGGATAATCATAGGCTATCCGGATCAATACTATGCTCGCGCAGCAACTCGATAAACTGGTCTTCATCCAGCACCGGAATACCAAGCTCGTTGGCCTTGGCCAGTTTAGAACCCGCTCCAGGACCTGCGACAACGCAGTCGGTTTTCTTGGAAACGCTGCCACTCACCTTCGCGCCCAGCTGCTGTAACGCTGCTTTCGCCTTGCTACGCGCCATCTGTTCCAGTGTACCCGTAAGCACATAGGTTTTGCCTTCCAGAGGCGCTGCCTGTTGTTCACCTTGTTCAACTTCACAGCTCCAGTGCAAACCAAACGCGAGCAACTGCGCTTCGATCAGGCGGATACGCTCAACCCACTGGGCATCGTCCAGGCAATCCAGCACACCGTTAATGGCCTTAGCAGAAAGTTTAGGCACCTGATCCAGCGTCTGCAGGTCCGCCGCCAGCAGCGATTCAAGATCACCGAAGTAATCGGCGATCCGTTGTGCGCCCACTTTCGCGACACCACTGATTCCCATACGGTCGATTAATTCAGCCAGTGTGATCGCCCCGGCCAGATCAGGTGCCAGCTCGCCCTCATCGGCAAACTCGATACCCTGTGCCAGCAGATCATCCAGTACCTTGGCGTTGTGCTCGTCCTCAAAGAAGTGACTGATCTCACCAGCTACTTCGCGACCGATATCCGGCAACCATGTCAGAATCTCCGGCAGCACCACACGGATACGTGCCAGCGTACCCAGTTTGGAGGCTAAAACACGTGCTGTCTCCTCGCCCACATCCGGGATGCCCAGACCGTAGATAAAGCGCGCCAGCGAGACCTGACGCCGCGCGGCAATCGACTCACACAGTTTATTGGCGGAGATCTCAGCGAAACCTTCCAGCCCGATCAGCTGTTCCGGCTGTAAGCGGTACAGATCTGCCGGGGAGGTTATCAGCTTCAACTCGACCAACTGCTCGACAATCTTCTCGCCTAGCCCATCAATCTCCAGCGCCTTGCGTGATGCATAGTGGATGATGGCTTGCTGAACCTGAGCCTGACAGGCCAGGCGCCCGACACAACGATAGGCAGCCCCTTCTGTTGCCTGCTCACCGGACTTGGTCCGCTTGACGATCTGCACCCGCTCCACGTCGGAACCACATACCGGGCAGCGATGAGGAATCTCAACCGGTTCCGCCCCCTCCGGGCGACGTTCGGTCACCACTTTCACTACCTGTGGGATGACATCCCCGGCACGGCGAATAACCACGCTGTCGCCAATTCGCAGGTCCAGACGGGCAATCTCATCCATGTTGTGCAGAGTCGCATTAGACACCGTCACCCCGCCGACAAACACCGGCTCCAGCCTCGCTACCGGCGTTACTGCACCGGTACGCCCGACCTGAAACTCGACATCACGTACCACAGTGATCTCTTCCTGCGCCGGGAATTTGTGCGCAATCGCCCAGCGCGGCGCACGGGAGATAAAGCCCAGTCTTTTCTGTTGCTGCAGGTCGTTGACCTTAAAGACGACACCGTCAATTTCATACGGCAGAGAGTCACGTTGCTCCAGAATACGCTGGTAGTAGTTGATACAGCCTTCAACGCCCTCCACTACATCCAGCAGCGCATTAAGTTTGAAGCCCCAGGCTTTTAACTGACGCAGAACATCGGCATGTTTTGCCGGCATTTCACCACCTTCAACAATACCCACACTGTAGCTGCACAGCTCCAGAGGACGTTGAGCAGTCAAACGGGGATCGAGCTGGCGCAGACTGCCGGCTGCTGCGTTACGCGGGTTCACAAACGGCTTCCCCCCCTCCGCACGCATACGTGCGTTCAACGCCTCAAAGCCCTGCTTCGGCATAAAGATCTCACCGCGTACCTCCAGGCGCACGGGATAGCCTTCTCCGGTAAGCTTTAGCGGGATAGTTGGGATCGTCCGTACATTCAGCGTGATGTCTTCGCCGCTGACCCCGTCGCCCCGGGTTGCGCCGCGCACCAGCACACCTTCTTCGTAAAGCAGACTGATCGCGATACCATCCAGTTTTGGCTCGCAGGCATATTCGATAACCTCTCCGGCCGGCGCATCCAGACGCTCAACAACGCGGCGGTTAAACGATTGCATATCCTCTTCATTGAAGGCGTTGTCCAACGACAACATCGGCATCTCATGCTTTACTTGCTTAAACGCACCGAGCGGTGCCCCCCCTACACGTTGGGTCGGTGAGTCAGCGGTTACCAACTGGGGATGTTCTTTTTCCAGCCCCTTGAGCTGCTGATACAGGCGGTCATATTCGGCATCCGGAACTTCCGGATTATCCAGCACGTAATAACAATAGTTATGGTGATTCAGCTGCTCACGCAGCGCCAGAACTTCCTGCTCAACAGACACAGTAGAACCCTATTAAAGTTTCGAGAGAGATAAGATTTAAAGCGAAGGGAAAACGTGCGCTTAATGCGCACGTCGGGCCAGGTTACGCATTCCGAAATCACGGATGCGCTGGCGATAATGTTCTTTGGTTTGAGGTCGCAACACAGAGCGATTTTCATCCAGTAGCTCCGCACCCATATGTTTAGCTACGGTCTCTGCGGTTGCCAGCATGCATTCGAAGGCATTCATCACATCCCGCGGCTCCTCCATTGACATAAAGAAGGTCAAACCACGGGTTTCCAGTTCATCCATGTTATCGATATCGAAGGTGCCCGGCTTAATCGCATTGGCCATACTGAACTGCACAGCACCTTCTTCGAGGCCATCTTCAAAGCGGTGGAAAATATCCATATCACCAAAGCGCATACCACAGGCGCTCACCAATGGCAGCAGTTTGGCGCCCGGAATCGCCAGATTCTCGGCGGCAAGCACGGTGATCGCCAATACACTTTCCGGCGCCGGTGTTTTCTCCAGTGACGGACGCTCGGCAAACAGATCCTTGGTTTCCGGAACCGGCTCAGCGGATTCTTTGTCAAACACAGCTTTTTTACGTGAAGCAGGCTTCACAGTCGACTTCGGCTTCGGCGCAGAAACCACCACCGGTTCTGCTACCTCGGGTAAAATCGGATCATCGGCGAACAAGGGCGCAGCTTCCACAGCCTCAGCCTCCGGTCCGTTATCATCCAGCAACAGCGTAATTGGCTTGTCCAGATCCAACTCGGGCTCACCGCTAACAGCGGCTACCTGAGGCTTAACAGGTTCAGCCGGCGGTGCACTTTCAGCCACGGTGTCTGACACGACGTCAGTCTCCGGATTATTGTCCACTGAACGGTGAAACAGCGGTTCCGGTTCTCGGGCCGGTTCTTCTGCTTCCACAAAGGATTCCGGTTCTGGCTGAACATAAGCTACCGATTCGTGCTCAACAATTGGTTCAGGACGAGTCTCGACGATGCGTGCTTTGGAAATAATGCCTTCATCCATTGCCACATCTGGCATATCCGGAGTAACAGCCACAACGGTTTCCGGATCACGCGCGATCTCTGGCTCATCGTAACCGTCCAGTGAAGGAAACAGTGGTTCGGGATCTTGTTCAGGCCGGGTATCCGCCTCGAAACGCATCGGCTCAATGTCTGGTTCCCGGTCGGCAGGCGCACCGTCCATATAAGCGGAGACCGCTTCCAGAGATTCGGGCACAGGGGATTCAGCAGATTCAGATTCGTAGTGCTCTGCAGAGGGCTGTTGTTCAGGTTCTGCTGAGGCTACACGCGCAGGCCCCAGCAATTCATCGAAATCTGCATTATCAGCAACTTGCGGCTCAACTGCATGTTCTTCCGGCTCTTCATTTACCCGATGGGAAGCAAAGGCTGCGTCCTCAGTGCCTCGCCGATCAATTTCATCACCAAAGGCGGGTTCGATACGGCCATCAGGTTCGATATCCGGCCTGTCAAAGAGCGGATCAGATTCAGCATGATCGTGGCCGTTATGACTTTCGCGCTTTTGCTCAAGTTCAGCAAATAGCGGATCTTCGCCTACCAGGCGAGCGCCACCGTTCGGCAGTTCAGGATTGTGAGTACGAACAGGCTCATCCGGCAGATCCGCTACATTGGGGTCAATATCCATGCGCAGACGGTTGCGGTTTCCATTCATCCGACGCCAGCCATCAAGGATGATTAGGCCGATCAGGATAACGCCCCCGATCACTAGCCATTCACGCAAACCGATATCCATAAATAAATCGCGCCCTCGTATTCTTTAGTACTGTAATTTTTCAGACTATAAAATTAGTCGACAACTCGATCAATAACCAACGTAAGTTCATTGTTGTCAGCACCAACCTGAACGGGACTAAGCGTACCATACAGATCACCCGAAGATGCCTGAGGCTGACCACTCAATGATACGCGTGCCGTAACTTCGACCTCGGTCTGCTGCGACAGTTTCGCCTGAGGCGACATTGCAGTGGAATCGTCCAGCACCACTTCGAGTGGCAGCTGGGACACCTGCAAGCGCACGGCGGCTAACGGCATGCGACCACCCACCGGGCGGGCAAAGACAAATACGACATGCTCAGGGTTCACCTGCGCTTTAAGTGACTCATCAATACTCAACTGAACTCGGATCTGGGCCGCTGCAGCATCGGCTGTAACCTCTGCTTCTGATGCTGCCACACCCCGTGCCTCGAGGCGCCCACGCGCAGTCTGAATTCCGGACTTGAGAGATTTCGCGGCGTCACCATCGGCATTAACCAGGGCCTTGCTCCAGTAATCGATAGCCCCCTGGTAGTTCTGCTGTTCGAAGGCGTCGATACCCAGCAGCCCCAGCGTTGTGATCTCAAACGGCTCAAGTGCCAACGTACGGTCGATCTGGTCCCGTACCTCCTGCGTGACTTTGTTACCACTGGCGAAGTACAGTGCCTGTGCATACTGCCCCATCACCCCGGCATATTGCGGTGCGTCTTCCGGCAGCAGTTCAATCGACTTGCGCAATGCGGCCAAACCTTCGTCATAACGCTTCATGCCGACATAGGTGGTACCGAGCATGTACCACCCCTCAGCGTTATCCGGACGCTGTTTCAGCTCCGCTTCCAGCATCGCCAGGGCATCCTCGATGGACGGTTGCTGGTTCTGCTGCAAACCCTGTTCTGCATTCAGGGCCAGCTCGAGATCCACAGAGCGCCCCAGTTTGCCATACAGGCCAAACGCAGCGGTTGTCATGATCATCGCTATCAGGGTAACCGTCACTGCAGTGCCGCTGGTTAGCTTCAGTGGCGCCACCTGCTCCTCTTCCACTGCTGCATCGTTCAGCAGGTTTTTTTCAAGCTCGAGTTTGAGCTCGTCAAATTCAGCCAGCTCCAGACTACCGCTGTTCAGCTCTGCTTCCAGCTCTTCAACGCGTTCACGGAAGATGTCGATATTCTGGTGTTTACGATCTTCTGCCTGCTCAACCTGCTGAAGCTTCCTGGCACGGAACAGCGGCCAGAACACGAAACCGACTGCCAGCAGTGTCAGTACTGCAATACCACCCCATAAACCCGTCATTTGTCGGTATCCTGATCAAGTAGAGAGTTAAGCTGCTGACGCTGGGATTCATCAAGCTCTGGTTTATCATCCGTCTTGTTGCCTGACGACGTGCGACGCGTCATCACAAACACCACCACGACACCAACCAGAAGCAGCGCAAACGGGCCATACCACAACAGGTAAGTAGAAAGATCCTTGCGCGGTTTGTACAACACAAACTCGCCGTAACGGGCCACCATAAAATCGGCGATCTGCTGATCGGTTTCCCCTTCGCCCAACATACGATACACCTCGTGACGCAGGTCTTTCGCGATCGGAGAGTTGGAATCCGCCAGGTTCTGGTTCTGACACTTCGGACAACGAAGCTCTTCCGTCAAATGCTGGAACCGCTGTCGGGTTTCGTCATCTTTGAATTCGTAGGTATCGATCGCTGCCGTAGCATGCACCGAGACCATTAACAGGAGCGTAGTGAACCAGCGAATCATTGACCTGCCACCTCCCCGGAGGCCAACTTATCCATCAAAGGGCGAATCTGGTCCCAAACACGCTGATCAACCACGCCCACATGCTTGTAACGGATCACTCCGTTGGCATCTATCACGTACGTCTCAGGCGCACCGTATACCCCCAGATCCAGGCCCAGGGCACCTTTGTCGTCGAAGATATTCTCTGCATACGGATCCAGATAGCGGCGCAACCACTCTTTTGCTTTGCCGCGGTCGTCCTTGTAGTTCACACCATAGATGGTGTACCCCTCTTCTTTGATCTTATTGAGCTGGGCGTGCTCCTCCTTACAGGACGGGCACCAGGTCGCCCATACGTTCAGCAACGCAGGTTTGCCTTTCAGGTCTGCCGGTGTGACCTGACGCTGCTCGTCGTACAGCGAGCTCATACTAAACTCAGGCAACGGCTTATCGATCAGCGCAGACGGCAGCTCGGTTGGATCAAGCTGCAGGCCTCGATAGAGAAAGATACCCATTACAAAGAAAACAGCTAACGGTACAAACAGGAAAAAACGGCGCATCTTAACTCTTCCTCACGCAAACTCAGGTTCAGTCGCTACAGGCTTGGACTGACGGCGCTTCGCCTGCTTTCGGTAACGCTTGTCTGCCGCTGCCAGCATGCCGCCAAACGTCATCATCAGGCCACCCAGCCAGATCCAGCGAACAAAGGGCTTGTACTGCATACGTACCGCCCAGGCACCACCTTCCAGCGGCTCACCCAACGCAACATACAGATCGCGGAACAACCCAGGGTCAATCGCGGCCTCGGTCATCATGTTGCCTCGCGCATTGTAAAGACGTTTTTCCGGATTCATAAGGGAGTACGGTTCGCCGTCTTTAAGTACCACGATACGGCCCATATCTGAACTGTAGTTAGGTCCGGTTACACGACGTGAACCTTCAAACACAAACTCATAATGCTTAAACGCCAAACGATCGCCCGGTGCCATGCGCATATCACGCTCTTCGCTGTAGAGTGATACCATCGTGATCCCTACGATACATACAGCCACACCCACATGCGCCAGCACCATGCCGTAGTAACTCAGGGAGAAGTTACCCAGCGCTTTAATTGGCGACGCTTTATGGGATACACGGTTGTACATATCCCGTATCCCGGAGAACACAATCCAGAAGCACAGAATCAGGCTTCCCATGGCGCGCCAGTCGTAGTCGATGCCGCCAAACAATGAGATCAGCACGCCCGCAACCAAGGCCAGCGCGCCCGGC
The DNA here is from genome assembly GCF_029961155.1 of Pontibacterium granulatum. Taxonomy (GTDB): domain Bacteria; phylum Pseudomonadota; class Gammaproteobacteria; order Pseudomonadales; family Balneatricaceae; genus Pontibacterium; species Pontibacterium granulatum. The sequence goes on from NZ_JASBRH010000001.1 coordinate 110,546, forward strand.
AACCAGAGCTGCTTGATCAGAAACTCACCCTTGGTGACTTTCCAGCGGGCAATCGCACCGATGCCCATCAGCACCACCAACACCGACATCAGTGGAATGAACATGGCGTTAAAGTACGGCGCACCTACAGAGATCTTGCCCATCTGCAGCGCGTCCAGCAGCAGCGGATACAAAGTGCCCAGCAGGACCATAAACGCCACAACAACCAGTACGATGTTGTTCAGCAACAGGAAGGATTCACGTGAAATCAACTCAAAGGAGGATTCGGCTTTTACGTGCGCCGCCTTGATCGCATAAAGCAACAGCGAGCCACCGATGGTGATCGCCAGCAACGCCAGAATAAAGTAACCACGCTCTGGGTCAGACGCGAATGCGTGTACCGAGGTCAACACGCCGGAACGTACCAGGAAGGTGCCCAGCAGGCTCAGAGAGAACGCAAAGATCGCCAGTAACACAGTCCAGCTTTTGAAGACACCACGCTTTTCCGTTACCGCCAGACTGTGGATCAGGGCAGTCCCCACCAGCCACGGCATAAAGGATGCGTTCTCCACCGGATCCCAGAACCACCAGCCGCCCCAGCCAAGCTCGTAGTACGCCCACCAGCTGCCCAGTGCGATCCCCAGCGTCAGAAAGGCCCAGGCAATATTTGTCCAGGGACGGGACCAACGGGCCCACGCCGCATCCAATTGACCGCTCATCAGCGCAGCGATGGCAAACGCGAAGGCAACAGAGAACCCTACATACCCCATGTACAGCATCGGCGGATGGATGATCAGGCCGATATCCTGCAACAATGGGTTCAGGTCACCACCTTCCTGAGGATACATCGGCAGGTGACGCTCAAACGGGCTGGAGGTCAACAGTGTAAACAGGATAAAGCCAACGGCGATGATCCCCATCACTGACAGCACGCGTGCAACAATGTCCTGCGGCAGGTTGCGGCTTTTAACCGCAACGGCGTAGATCCACCCACCGAGAATCACCACCCACAACAGCAGGGAGCCTTCATGGCCTCCCCAGATCGCGCTGATCTTGTAGTAGACCGGTAGTGCGGTATTGGAGTTGGCGGCTACATACGCCACAGAGAAGTCATCAACGACAAAGGCATAACCCAGGCAGAAGATACTGATGACCAGAAACAGACACATACCCTTGGACAGTGGACGGGCATACCCCATCCACAACTGATTACCTGTGGAAGCGCCTACCAGCGGAACAACCGACAGCAGCGCTGCCAGGCACAGCGCAAGAATCAGCGCATATTGGCCAAGTTCAGGGATCATTTATTAAACTCCTCGGCCTCTGGCTTAGGCATGTTGCCCGCTTTTTCCAGAGCTTCCGCCACTTCCGGCGGCATATAGTTTTCGTCGTGCTTGGCCAGGACTTCGCTGGCCTGGAAAATCCCTGCTTCATCCATCACGCCCTGTGCCACGATACCCTGCCCCTCGCGGAACAGATCGGGCAGAATACCGGTGTATTCAACGGTGACGCTTTCAGCGTAATCGGTCATACCAAAGCTCACTTTCAGGCTGTTTGGATCGCGCGTAACGCTACCCTCAACCACCATACCGCCAGCTCGAATACGCGTATGTTCAGGCGCCTCACCGTTTACAATCTGTGTTGGGGAGTAGAACAGATTGATATTCTGACTCAGCGCAAACATAGTCAGCCCCACCGCAATCCCTACGCCGAAGACGATGAACAAAACAATGATCAATCGTTGTTTTCGTTTTGGATTCATGAGGTACTTTTCTCCCTGCGCAGACGACGTTTTAGCTCGGCTATCAGCTGTTTTTTACGTAGCAGCGGACTCACCAGATTGACAACAAACAGAACCAACGCAATGGCGTAGCTCAACCATACGTATTGGCCATGTCCATCCATGGCCAGAAACTCGGAAAAACTGTCGAAACTCACACTCACCTCACTGCTTTTCGATCAGTTCGCGTACCCAGCTGGCACGGCGTTCACGATGAATAATCTCGTTACGGGTGCGCATCATCAGGGAAACGGCAAAGAAACAGTAGAACCCTATGACCATGATAAGCAGGGGCACCCACATCTCTGCGGGCATGGCCGGACGTTCGGTTAACGTAAAGGTTGCAGGCTGGTGCAGCGTGTTCCACCACTCAACGGAGTACTTGATAATCGGGATATTCACCAAGCCGACCAGTGCCAGAACGGCGGTCGCCTGGGCTGCAGTGGCTTCGCTTTCAAAGGCAGAGTGGAGGGCGATCACCCCCAGGTACAGGAACAGCAGAATCAGCATGGAGGTGAGGCGTGCATCCCACACCCACCAGGAGCCCCAGGTCGGCTTGCCCCAGATCGCACCGGTTGCTAGCGCCAGAATCGCCATGGTCGCACCGATCGGTGCACAGGACTTGGCCACCATATCGGCCACTTTCATTTTCCATATCAGGCCGATTGCACCTGCCACCGCCATCAACATGTAGCAGGACTGAGCAAGAATCGCCGAAGGCACATGAATATAGATGATGCGGAAACTGTTACCTTGCTGATAATCCTGCGGCGCAAATGCCAGCGCCCAGGCAATACCCAAAACCAACAAAACCGCTGCAGGGATCGCAAACCAGGGCATCAACTTACCCATGATCTCATAGCTCCAGCGAGGTGACGCCATCTGGTAAAACCAGCGTGGCATCCATTTTTTGTTCTCTGCCATTTTAACCCTTATCCGCTCACGGAAATTCTTAAAGCTGCACCCACAGCCAACGGCGCTAGCCCAATACCCAGTGCCAGCATTGCACCCAACAGGGCAATGTAGCCATCCAGCGGTAAGCCAGTCACTGCGGCCTGCACCGCACTGGTACCGAAGATCAGCACGGGAATATAGAGAGGTAATACCAGCAGGGAGATCAACACCCCCCCCTTACGCAATCCCACCGTCAGTGCCGCGCCAATGGCTCCAACCAAGCTCAACGTCGGTGTCCCTAGCAGCAAACTGAGCATCAGTCCGCCCATCCCACCTTCCGGCAGGAAGAGCATTACCCCTAGCAAAGGAGCCAGTACCGCCAATGGTAAGCCGGTCAGCATCCAATGCGCCGTAATCTTACCCAACACCACCACAAACAGGGGCTGCGGGCTCAACAAAGTCTGTTCAAGCGTGCCGTCTTCGTAGTCAGACCGGAAGACACTGTCCATCGATAGCAGGGTAGCCAGCAAAGCAGCCACCCATACTACACCTGGCGCCACCTGCGCCAGGAAATCCGGCTCGGGGCTCACCCCCAGCGGAAAAAGTGTGGCTACCATCAGGAAAAAGATCAGAGGGTTGACCAGGTCACTGCGGCGACGATAGGACAACAGCAGATCTCGCTTCAAAACAGCCAGGAATAACCCGCCAATAGACTGCTCCCCGGTTCGCACCGGCTCTTTAGTCAGCATTTCGCTCATGAAGTTCCGGCCAGTTTATCAAGATTGATTCGACGCACCCGATCGCCCATATTCAGCTCATGATGGGTTGTCAGAATCACACTTCCGCCATTTTCAGCGTGGCGAGCAATAAGAGCTTCTTTTTCTGCCACACCGCGTTTGTCGATCGCCGTAAAGGGTTCATCCAGAATCCACAACTGTGCATCACTCAGGTACAGGCGCGCGAGGCTGACACGGCGATTTTGGCCCGCCGATAGCATATGACAAGGCACATCTTCATAGCCTTTCAGTCCCACCTGCTCCAACGCATCATAGATACGCGACTGATCGATGGAAGAAGGATGCATTGCGGCATACCAGTTAAGGTTTTCTTCGGGGGTAAGAATCGCTTTAACACCCGGCTGGTGACCGAAGTACAGCAGCGAGAGTCGAAAATCTTCCGCGACATCGGAAATGGGTTCACCTTTCCAGTAGATACCCCCTTCAAAGTTGCGGGACAATCCACTCAAAATACGCAGCAACGTGGTTTTACCACTTCCGTTCTGACCTTCGATCTGAACAACTTCACCTTGTTTCACATCGAAAGACAGGTTATCAAAGAGAATACGGTCGTCCCGTTCACAGAAAAGCCGTTCTACCGTTAACAGCGGCTCGGACAAAACACCCACCCCAAGCCGAAACCCCGGCTTATTTCTATACTTTAAAGCGGCATGGCCGACACAATAATTCAGCGGCTCATTATATACGAATTCACGACCTGTGCAGCAGCCGTCACTATGGAGAAAAGTATTGTTTCCGCAAATTTCCACCCTGTCTTTAGCCCTACGTGAGAGTCCGCCGGAAACCCAGCGCACGCTCAGTCAGGTGTTAAACCAGGATACCCCCCAGGATGCCAGGGTACTCAGGTCCACTGCCGAACCCGGCGGTAACGGCAGTGCACGCATCACACTGGAGGTCAACGGAAAGACGGTACAACTGCTCACCCAGCAGCCGCTGCAAAGCGGCAGTTTGCTGAAAATCAGCCTCACCAGCGACGGCAAGATCCTGCTGCAACAAGCGCCAGCGGCTTCCACTGTTACCCCCACACCTGGCAACCCTTTGTTACAAACGCCCGCGCCCCAACAAGCTCCGAGCCAGATCCAGACTCAGCCTCAAACACAGATACCGGCACAAGCGAAGGTCGCGGCGCAGGTTATCAGCCTCAAAGCCAGCTCGGAACTGATCCCGATCAACAAAGGCACAACCATAGAAGGCACGGTGATTAAAAGCACACCACTTACACCTGCTCCGATAAACAGCGGCAGCGCAAATCCAACCGCCCCAAGTGGAGCAACCTATTCCCGACCGATCCCCGGAAGTATGGCGTTCCAAGGTGCAAACTCGAGCACACCGGCCCCAGCACAACAGCCTGCATCAGTGCCCGTAGCGCCACAGCCACCGGCTTCTGCAACTGTCACCAAAGTGGTCGCACAGCAACCGGCACAACCTGCCCCCCCTGCGCCACCATCAGAGACAGGCAATGCAGGCACCACGGCTAGACAAACTAGCCCCACAGCTCAAACACCAACACCGCAGACGGGCACTGTACCAAGTCAGCCATCTGCTGCGACGACTCGGACCGGAACTGCGCCCCCAGCCCAGTCACCAGCAACTCTCTCTCAAACAGCCACAATACCGTCCACTCCGGTGACGACGCAGACATCTAGCCAGGCGGTCCCCTCCCCTCAAGGAACATCATTGCCGCCCACCACTGCACCGCCACAAGCAGCCTCAGGCACCAACGCGCCAGCACCCGCAATGCCAGCAGCACCCAGCAACCAAGCCACGGGGAACGCAACAGCAAGTAAACCGACACCTGTGGTTCAGGCAGCACCACCCACGCCAACGCAACCACAAGGAACAACCAGCCCCGCTTTCAACATCGATATACGGCTGACAAGCGGTCAATCCACATCGCTACAGGCCAGCACGGCTCTGCAACCCAATACTCAGTTGCTGATCTCTCGGGATGCAGAGGGCCAAATATCAGCCCGCATTCAGCCACAAACACCCAATATCGATAGCGTGCAACGGGAACAGAGTGCGATCCAGGACGCCCTGCGCAACGCCCTTCCCAACCAGCAACCGGTGGGCGAAGTACTGGCACAGTTACAGAATTCAGCCGCACAAACCCAAACCGCTAAACCCGAGGTATCCGGCTTGGTGCGTTCCATGCTGCAGCTGTTTGGTGTACGTCCGGGCACACCCGAAGCACCACAAGCACTGCAACGCAACGTTCAATCCGGCGGCATGCAGACCGAGTTCAATCTGGCATCCGGTAAAGTGCCGGAGAAAAACGACCTCAAAAGTCTGTTACGGCAATTGCAGCAAGCGAGCACAGATCTGCCCGTTGAACAAAGGCAACGGATTGAGCAACTGATTCAGAATATGCAGTCGAGAATTACCCATAACCAGGTCTCCTCGCTGCAACAGTGGAAAGAAGCCCCCGATGGCAGCTTTGAACGTGTCATTCAGCTCGACATCCCAATCATCGGTAACAACCGCACCGATAATTTAGAACTGCGCATTAGCCAGGAGCGCGGTGGGCAAAGTGATTACGAACTTGCCACTCTCTGGCGGGCACGACTTCACTTTGATCTGGAGGAATTTGGCGCCGTCGATGCCGAGATAAAACTCACCGGTGACGAACAAATCCAGGTGCAGTTCTGGTGTGACGAGAAGACGACACAAAGACATATCCAGAAACAGCTACAGGATTTCGGCCAGCTCCTTCAACAGAAGGGATTTGCCGAACCTGAGCTCAACTGTTACCACGGTCACTCACCCAACCGAGAAGGTGATCTGATCCAGAAACATTTGGTGGATATCCACACATGACTGATATCGAAAAGCGCCAACAGGCCGTCGCATTAAAATACAAGCTGGGCGAACAGTCCGCTCCTACCGTGGCAGCCAAAGGCCAGGGACTGATTGCGGAGCAGATCATCGCCCTTGCCGAGGAAAGTGGTGTTCATATCCACGAGAGCCCGGAACTTGTGGAGGTGCTGGTTCGCCTGCATGTGGGGGATGAAATCCCAGAAATCCTGTACAGGGCGATTGCAGAAGTGATTGCGTTTGCGTACAGCCTGAAGAGCCAGAACTGAGCGCACACTGAATTAAAGCGCGGATTACGCCGGTGGTTATTTTTGGTGATTGAGCGCTTCGGTGGCCTTAAGCTCCTGATGCAACAGGGCCATCAGCTCCGCCTCAGGACGACCAATACCACAGCTTTCAACCAGGTCGTCAACGTTAGCCCCCATCTCCATCAACCGTGCCGCCTGATTGAAGGCCATTGCGCCCGGATCACGGTTTTCAAGCTCCAGTTGCTTTTCCGCAGTCGTGTTAAGCTTTTGCTCAATCTCAATCACACGACGCCCCATGCCTATGGATGAGTTGGTGATGGCCTGGATCTCGTTACGTAGCAATCCAATCAGCGCCTGTTGGCGACGTTCATGCTCGCGCACCCGTCTGAGCAGCACAAAACAGCTTACCAATGCCAGCAAGCTGAGAAGTGCAAAAATAGGTGTCCAGATGGAAAAATCCGCCACGGCGAGCTCCGAAACTGAGAGGTACAGGCTTAAGGATACTAAAGCATTCCTGCTTTATACAGCCTGCGAAACATTACGCTTGCTGGTTCAGCAACATCTGCAGCTTATCCACATCAAGGATTGCACAGCGTTCTGTCATATTCGTGCCCAGTAACCAGGGGCGTGATTTGTTTTCACCTGCCCACACAATATCGCTATGGGACATCCGAATAGACTTAACCAAGGTGTCACATGCCAACGCCCAACGGCGCCCCTTGAGGATCAGCACCTCTTCGTAGTTAGCCTTAGCCGCATCAAACCGGCCTGACAACAACCATTGCCCGGTATCAACAACACTGGTCTCTTTGCCCATCGCATTAAAGAAACCCAATACCCATTCATGCTCCAGATCGAGATGTAAAGTCAGGCGTTCCATGGAAACCGCGCCCTCCACATCGTCTACAGGGATAGCCAACGTCAACCCTTGTAGCTGAAAGAGGATACAATTAAGCACATTATCAGCTACATGCAGGGCGGGCTTGAATGAGTTATCAGCGGCAGGAGCGGCCGACAACACAACGTCTGGAGTGGGCTCCGGGGTTATTTCTGGCGCTGACCGGGTCGGCTCAGCGCCTGCAGGTGGCTCGTTTTCTATTACAGATTGCGACACTGCCGGTGCTGCGAACAGGTCCGGCTCTTCTGATACCGGTTCAAGCTGTAGCTCCGGCTCAAAACCGACCTGATGAGAATAGGTTGCAACGTCTTCCATTTCATTGATCAGCTCCTCAGGTGCAGCAAGCAACTCAGATTCCCCAAAAAAGAGTTCTGTTTCAGAAAACACCTCTGATTCTGCCTGATCATCGGCCACAACCAGCTCAGGCTCATCATCTTCTACCAGATCCTCGATCCCAGATGCATCGGCTTGAGCAAACCCTTCCTCTACAACAGCAGGCTCATCTAATACTAGAGCTTCCGATACAGCTTCTCGAGGCGCGGTTGCACCAAGTACAGACTCTTGCAAAGCTGCAGGCTTAGTGCGCTCCAGCGCACCAATTGCTTTCAGCTCTTCCATGGTGTCATGTGCCAAGGTGTCCGGGTCTTCTAACAGTGACTCGAGGTAATCAAAGACGACCTGCTGATTGCCGGTCTTTGGGGCGTAGAATTCGTTATCCTGTTCCGTTTTGCTCATACAGTCGCCTCCTGTTTCTGAGACTCTACCAAAGTGCGCAGTATGCGGGCATAGGCATGCACACCACGACTGCTGGAATCTACGGATGAAGGCACAAGCCCCTTAATACTTGCGTTACGTAACTCAGGATCAACCGGCACGATCGCGCTGGAAATGCGGTCCGGGTATCGATTGTGCAGCTCACGTAAACTAGTGACGGACGCATGCGCCCGGCGATCGTAAAACGTGGGAATAATGGTGTAGTTCAGCTTGTTCTTGCGGGCCTGGTTAATCATACCGATTGTACGTACCATCCGCTCCAAGCCTTTCAGCGCCAGGAATTCGGTCTGTACTGGCACCAGAAGATGCTGACAGGCCGCCAGCGCATTCACCATCAACACCCCCAAAATCGGCGGCGTATCAATGATGACATAATCATATTCTTCACGCACAGTCAGCAGGGCTCTTGCGATCTGCAGCCCCATACCTTCTTGACCAACGGCGCGTCGTTCCAGCGTAGCCAAGGCCGTCGACGCCGGCATCAACTCAAGACGCTCATGGGATGTTTCCAGCAACATTCGTTGCACGGTTCCATTACTGATCGGGTTGCTGCCTTCAAACAGGTCAAATACGCTGAATTCCAGCTCGTCGGGATCGTAGCCAAAATAGCTGGTCAGGGAGCCGTGTGGATCAAGATCAACCAACAGCACCCGATAGCCTACTTCCGCCAGGAGCCCGGCCAGACTGACAACAGTGGTGGTTTTACCTACGCCACCCTTTTGGTTTGCGACGGTCCATACCTGCATATGTACTCACTCATCTTCCTGCGATTCAGAATCCGGTTCAGGTACTACCTGCCGGAACAGCTTGCCGCCTGTGGCGGTCTGAACCTGCTCAATCACCGGCGAACTTTTTGGTTCACTCGGGTCTGTAGCAATCACCGTAGACACGGCATCTTTACTCACCTGCTGACTGCCAAACGCCGACAGCGTACGTCTGACTTTTTCATCACGCGAAACCACAATCACCACACGGCGGTTGAGCTGGCGCCCCTCTTCCGTGCGGTTGCTGTAAGCCGGTTGATGTTCACCATAACCCACAGCGGCCATACGCGCCGGATCGACGCCATAATAGGTCAGAACCCGGACGACGGCTGCCGCACGCGCCGCCGAAAGCTCCCAGTTCGATGGAAACTGTGCGGTTTCGATCAACTGGTCATCGGTAAAACCTTCAACATGGATCGGATTGTCGTAGGGCCTTAATACCACGGCCAAGCGTTGCAACAACTCATCCGCTTCCGGTGTCGGCGTAGCCTGACCGGAACGGAACAACATCCCTGAACGCAGCTCAATCGATAACCATAATTCGTTGCTGACAAGCTTCAGATCCTGGGCGGATACATTCGGTTGAATACGCTGCTCAAGTCGCTGACGAATAGTACGAAGCTGATCGCTTTCCGTCTCATCCGGCGCATCCAGGTCTGGCGCAGCTTCTTTTGGTGTATCCGGCATCGCGGGCTCTTCTCCGATGCCGATAATCGCCCCCTGGCCGGAGCCGATAATCGCCGCTTCAAGCCCTGCCCCATCAAACGCGCCGGTCAGCGCTTTAGAGAGCTCTTTGTACTTCTCTTCATTAACGCTGGAGAGGGAGTACATCACCACGAAGAACGCGAACAACAGCGTAATGAAGTCGGCGTAGGAGATCACCCACCGATCGTTGTGCACATAATCTTCAGGTGGATTACGTCTTGGCATAACTTATCTCAGGTAGCCCTGCAGGCGCTGGCGGACCACATGGGGGTTTTGCCCCTGCGCAATCGACGCCATTCCTTCCAGCATCATTTCCTGATAGTTGTAACGGGTCAGGATCAGCCCCTTGATTTTGTTTGCGATCGGGATCAGCAGAAGGTTAGCAATACCCACACCGTAAACGGTTGCCACAAACGCCAGGGCGATACCGGAACCCAACTCGTCCGGGCTTTTTAGGTTTCCCATCACGTGGATCAAGCCCAGTACGGCACCAATGATACCTAAGGTCGGCGCGTAGCCACCCATGCTTTCAATCACCTTGGCACCGCGTAGGTCGTTTTGCTCCAGTGTCACCAGCTCGGTGCCCAGACTATTACGGATCGCTTCAGAACTCTTGCCATCCACCAGCATCTGCAGACCGTTCATCACCAGCGGATCCCGCGTACGTTCAAGCTCTTTCTCCAGGGTAAGGATACCGTCACGACGAACCATCCCGCACCAGGCCACGAGTTCGTTGATCCCCTCGCGGAAGTCATAGCGCTGACCACCAAAAGCCCAGCCCAACAAACGAATAGCACGCCCGAACTCCTCTTTCGGAGACTGCACCGCAGCGGCTGCAAACGTACCACCAAATACGATAAGGGCCGCAGGCAGGTTCACCAACTGGTGCACCAGGCCACCATCCAGATAGTGACCACCCACTACTACACCGAGTGCAACCAGCACCCCCAGTATCGTCATTGGATCCATTAACGCTCCCCGCGCCTGCTCAGCAGCGTACCGATCTCATCCAGATCCAGTACCGAGTCTGCCAGGTTGGCTTCAATCACCGATTTCGGCATGCCATAAATGGTTGAACTGTTCTCATCCTGTGCCCACACTGTGGCACCACTACGCTTGAGCAGGCGCGCCCCATCGGTACCGTCACTGCCCATGCCGGTCAGAATCACAGCCAACACTTTATCACCGAAACTTTTTGCCGCCGAGGCATAAGAAACATCAACGCTGGGCTTATAGGTCAGACGCTCATCGCCCGGCATCACTTTCAGGCGATCGCTTTGCTTAGGATCAATAATCAACTGCTTGCCGCCCGGCGCCAGATAGGCAGTACCCGCGACCATACGGTCACCGTCTTCCGCCTCTTTCACATTGATATTGCACTGTTGATTCAAGCGCTCTGCAAACACGGGAGTGAACGTGGAAGGCATATGCTGGACCAGCATAATCGGATATGGAAACGCCGCCGGCAAACGGGTCAAGATCTTCTGCAGTGCAGCGGGTCCACCGGTCGAAGAACCGATAACCACAACCTTGCAGTCGGGAACCTTAGCCCCCGAACTCACCCGATGTGAAACTTCCGGCCGCCGGGTCGCCGTATTCGCGGCCTCAGCACGCTGACGCAATGCTGCCAGCGCCGCACCGGGGTCGCTTGCAAGAGGTGCGTCCTTGCGTTCCGTGCGACGCAGGGGGGAACGATTACGCTCCAGAGACGAGGAACCGTTAAAGGTACGTGGTCGCTGACTTTTACCCAGCGCAACCACTTGTTCGCGGAGCTGACTTTGAATATCAGACGAGCTGCCCATCCATTGACGCAGATCCTTAGGGATACAATCGGCAGCACCCGCCTCCAGTGCCTGCATCGAAATACGGGCCCCTTCATGGGTGAGGGACGAGAGCATAATGACGTGGACCGGTGACTGCTGCATGATTGTACGCAGCGCATCAATGCCATTCATTTCCGGCATTTCAACGTCCATGGTAACAACGTCAGGGCGCTGCAGCTTGACCTGCTCAATAGCCTCGCGGCCGTTGGCGGCGGTACCCACCACTTTTATGCGGGCATCACCCTCCAACAGGTCTGCGATTCGATTTCGAAAGAAGCTGGAATCGTCAACTATCAGCACCTTAACCGGCATAGACATTCACTTCAGTCCACCAATGATCAGCGCGCGTAACGCTTCAGCAGATTCGGAATATCAATGATCAGAGCAATGCGGCCATCGCCGGTGATGGTTGCACCGGACAGCCCCGGCGTACCATGCAGAATGGTACCCAACGGCTTGATTACCACCTCTTCCTGACCCACCAGTTGGTCAACGACAAAACCTACACGCTGTGTGCCCACCGTTACGATAACCACATGCCCCTGCTCTGGCAGGCTCTCGTCGTGCTTACCGCCAATCAACCAACGTTTCAGGTGGAACAGTGGCAACGCCTGGTCACGTACTATAATCACCTGCTGTCCGTCAACGATATTGGTCTTGGTCAGATCCAGGTTAAAGATCTCGTTTACATTCACCAACGGCAGCGCAAAGGCTTGTCCTTCCAGAATAACCATCAGGGTTGGCATAATCGCCAGTGTCAGCGGCACCTGAATTGCGATACGGCTACCCTGACCGATAACGGAGTCAATGCTCAGCGTACCGTTCAGCTGGGTAATCTTGGTTTTCACGACGTCCATGCCCACACCACGACCGGATACATCAGATATCTCGGTTTTGGTGGAGAAACCGGCCTGGAAGATCAGGTTGTAACATTCCTGTTCGGTCAGGCGGCTTGCCGCTTCCTGGTCAAGCATACCGCGCTGCACCGCAAGGTTACGCAGCTTGTCAGCGTCCATACCGGCACCGTCGTCCTGAATGATCAGCAGGATGTGATCACCCTCCTGTTCCGCCGACAGCAATACATTACCTTCGCGCGGTTTACCCAGGCGCTCGCGCTCTTCGGGAGACTCGATACCATGGTCGACCGCGTTGCGCACCAAGTGGATCAGTGGATCGGCCAATGCCTCCACCAGGTTTTTATCCAGATCGGTCTCCTCACCACGCAACTCCAGATTCACCTCTTTTTTGAGGCTGCGGGAGAGATCGCGAATCAGGCGAGGGAAGCGGCCAAATACTTTTTTCACCGGCTGCATGCGGGTTTTCATCACCGACATCTGCAGATCTGCAGTGACCATGTCCAGCGTAGCCAGCGCTTTACCCATCTCCTCGTCTTCCTGAGATACCCCCAGGCGCACGAGACGATTACGCACCAGTACCAGCTCACCCACCATATTCATGATCTTGTCGAGCAAGCGGGTATCAACACGCACGTTACTCTCGGCCGCTGGCTTATGCTGAGCGGCAGGGGCTGGTTTATTGTCAGCCACTTTAGCTGCGGCTGCAGGAGTCGCCGCAGGCTGCGGTGCTGCAACTGTTGCCACGGGAGGCGCTACGGCCGCGGCAGGTGTTGTTGGGGCTTCCGCCGGAGAATTGGCCGAGAATGCACCTTCACCCTTCGCCTGCAAGTCATCCAACAGGGCCTCAAATTCATCGTCGGTAATCAGACCATCGTCCGTTTTCGCAACAGGTGCGTTAGGTTGTGCAGGAGGCGTTGCGGCATTGGCCTGTGAGAAAGCACCTTCACCTTTTGATTGCAGCTCGTCCAGCAACGCTTCAAATTCATCGTCGGTAATCAGCTCATCACCAGCAGAAGCGGGAGCTGAAGTTGGGGCAGCTGCTTCGCTGGCGGCATTGGACTCATCCAACGCATTCAGCAACAGCTCAAACTCGGCATCTGAAGCATCTTGTGCTTCGGGCGCTGGTGAAGCGGCTACCGCTGCCGCTGCGACAGGCGCCGGTTGCGGCGTTAGCGAAGCCGGTACTGGTGCGGATGCGGATGCGGGTGCTGCAGCTGGTGCAGGTGCTGTGCCGCTGGTATACGCGATCAACTGGTTAATCAACCCAGGATCAGCGGGTTCAGGGGTCAAGCCCTCTCGCACAGCCTCGAACATGACGTTAACCGCATCCAGTGCCTGAAGAACCACGTCCATGAGTTCAGGGGAGATAGCGAGTTCGCCGTTTCGCAGCTGGTCAAACAGGTTTTCCGCCTTATGGCAACACTCAACCATTGCCTCCAGCTGCAGAAAACCTGCACCGCCTTTAACCGTGTGAAAACCGCGAAAAATCGCATTAAGAAGGTCACGGTCATCCGGACGCTGCTCGAGATCCACTAGCTGTTCAGATAGCAGCTCAAGAATCTCTCCGGCTTCTACAAGAAAGTCTTCCAGAATTTCCTGATCAACATCTAAACTCATGAAGCGCTCCTAATTAAAACCCGAGACTGGACAGTAGCTCGTCAACATCGTCCTGTTCAGTCACAACATCGGGGGAATCTTTAGCTCTGATCTGAGGTCCTTCGGCGGCGATGGCTTTTTCTTTAGCCTGTTCGTCAGACAAGTTTGTCTGTGCCACCTTGGATGCGCCACCCAGTCGCTCTACCGTTGCCGCCGTATCCATCAGTTGCACCAGGTGCATCTCGACATTACTGAGCAACATCATAACCTTACGAATCAATTGACCGGCGACATCCTGATATTCCTGGGCCACCATAATCTCGGTCAATTCCAAGCGCAGGTTCGCGACGTTTTTTAGTGCGCTATCGCTCTGACCTTCCTCTTCCAACTCAACAAGAATAGAGAGGGCACGATCAACCCGGTCAAGGGTCTGATGAGCATTCTTTTCTGTTAGCCCGACAACATGGTCAAGGCTTGCAGACGCATCGGTGAGGTCCAGATGTTCGCCTTCGGTATGGATAGAATCCTGAACATCTTTACCAAACGCTTTCAGGGCTTCGTGGAGACCGCGGGTCAGGGTACCCACTTCCTGATAGAACATCTGATGGCGGAACTCATAAAGGTCCTGGATCTGGTCCAGTGCGGAGGGAATATCTCCCTGCTGTAACACGTCGACCAGTTTGTCAGCCTTCTGTTTCAGCAGGCTTTCCAAATGTTCAATTCCGTGGAGATTTTCTGCACCGGCCATAACCTACCTTTGTAAAATCAGCCTTCGAGACGCTCGAAAATCTTGTCGATTTTCTCTTTCAGCGTTACGGCCGTAAATGGCTTAACAACATACCCGTTAACGCCAGCCTGCGCTGCCGCGATAATCTGCTCTCGCTTAGCTTCTGCAGTTACCATCAACACAGGAATGCTGCTTAGGTTAGGATCAGAGCGGACATGCTTGAGCAGGTCAATACCGCTCATATTCGGCATATTCCAGTCAGTGATGAGGAACTCGATCCCACCCTGCTTCAGAATAGGAAGCGCAGTGGCACCGTCGTCAGCCTCAATAACATTTGTTAAACCCAGCTCTTTCAACAGGTTTTTGATAATGCGCCTCATTGTAGAAAAATCGTCTACAACGAGTATTTTGATGTCTTTTTTCAACACCATTCTCCCATGACATACTTGCATCGCATTCGAGCCGAATGCCAATTACTGCAAATTTAGACGTGCTTGGTCAACAAGAAATTGTAGCCCCGGCTTTTTATCGCCACTCACCCAAACGAGACCGCAATCGCAGTGCCGCCTGGCTGTGAATCTGACTTACGCGAGATTCACTAACACCCAGTACTTGTCCTATCTCCTTGAGATTCAGCTCTTCATCATAATAAAGCGCAAGCACAAGCTTTTCCCTTTCGGGCAAATTATCGATCTCTGTTACCAGGGCAGAAACAAATGCCTGCTCTTCAACCCGGGCATTCGGTCCCTCTCCGGCAGCGACAACCTGCTCACCCGGATACTCGTCGTCCGGATTCAATAGTTCGTCCAGACTGAAAAGGCGACTATCCACGGAATCTTTTAACAAACTATGATATTCATCGATCGATACGCCCATTTCTTTAGCAACTTCTGCATCGGACGCATCACGACCGGTTCGAGCTTCGACCTGTTGAATAGCTTCAGACACTCGCCTGCCGTTTCGGTGAACGGATCTTGGGGTCCAATCGCCACGTCGAACTTCATCAATAATCGAACCACGGATGCGAATACCCGCGTACGTTTCGAAGCTTGCACCTTTGGAGGGATCGTATTTGGAGGCCGCTTCCAGCAAGCCGATCATGCCAGACTGGATCAGATCATCCAGTACGACAGTAGAGGGAAGTCGAGCCATGAGGTGATGCGCAATGCGTTTAACCAGTGGTGCATACTGCTGTATCAACTCTTCACTTGACGTGAATTGAAGCTGGTTATACATGCCACCCCTTAATTAACTCAATGGCTAATTTCCGCGCACCAGACGCTCAACAAAAAACTCAAGATGGCCACGCGGCGTATTCAACACCGGCCAGGCTTCCACTTTCGCAGCCAACTGACGATACGCAAGAGCTGCCTTACTCTTCGGAAATGCTTCTAAAACAGCAGCTTGCCGCTGTACTGCTTTGCGCACCGATTCATCATAAGGTATTGCCCCCACATATTGAAGTGTTACCTCGAGAAACCTATCGGTGACGGTTTGCAGCTTGGAAAACATATTCCGGCCTTCCTGTTCTGACCTTACCATATTTGCCAGCACACGGAAGCGCGTCGTATGGTAATCTCGATTCAAAAGCTTGATCAGCGCATACGCATCCGTGATGGAGGTTGGTTCATCGCACACCACCACCAGCACTTCCTGAGCCGCACGTACAAAGCTCACCACCGATTCAGAGATACCTGCCGCCGTATCAATCACCAGCACATCGATATCATCTGCAAATTCGCTAAAGGCATGAATCAGCTCGGCGTGCTCATGCACACTCAGCGTGGTCATTTCCTGGGTGCCGGATGATGCCGGCACTATGCCAAAGTATTCGTTGACCGGAATCAAAACATCACGCAATCCACAATTTCCCGCCAACACATCCGCGATATTCATCTTGGGACTGAGCCCCATCATGACATCCACATTAGCCAGACCCAGGTCCGCATCCATCAGAACAACGCGGCGCTCCAGCTTGCTGAGTGCCAACGCAAGGTTCACAGAAACGTTCGTTTTACCAACGCCACCTTTCCCCCCTGTTACAGCAATAACTTTTACAGGCCTAGCACTCATATCCAATCATCCTAACTTCAACTCTCAGCCTGCATTAAACAGAGGGGCAACATTATCGTTTCGTCCCCCCAAGGTTGCTTCAGACTGTGACTCCTGGGCAGTCAACACCGCCCGACTTACGAGATCACGCTTATTACCCACTCCGATATCATCCGGGATGCGCTGACCGTCAGCCGCGTAGGCAACTGACAAATTTTTCTCGACCACAAACGAGAGAGCCTCACCCAGACTGCCGGATTCATCCATCTTGCTCAGCACACAGCCATTAAGCCCGAGCCCTTTGTACGCCTCGTAACCTTTTTCGATCACCTGACGCTGACTGGAACAGGAGACAACCAACAGCTTTTTCATCCGCACAGTGACACTTTCCAGCATCTCCAGTTGTTGTCGGCTATGGGGGTCTTTATCACTCAGACCGGCGGTATCGATCAGTACCAAACGTTTATTGCGCAGCGACTGTAAAACCTGCTCCAGACTGTTGCTGTCGTCTACCACGCGCACCGGCACATCCAGAATTCGACCAAAGGTTTTAAGCTGCTCATGCGCGGCAATACGGTAGGTATCGGTAGTTACCAGCGCGACACTGGAACTGCCGTACTTCAGTACGTAGCGGGCGGCCAGCTTACCGATGGTAGTGGTCTTCCCCACCCCGGTTGGTCCCACAAAGGCGATCATGCCGCCCCGATCGGTAAACTCCTCCCCCATCACCGGCACCGATTCCGCGAGGCGGGCCAAAACATTCTGCCAAGCCTTATCCGGTGCCGTACCCAGCTCTACCCCCGCCATTAGATGCTTTTGCAAACGCGGACTTAACCCCAATGCATTCAGCTTGCGTTCCAACGGTGATGCGGGCTGCTCCATCTGTGCAGACAGCTGCGATTGTTGCTGCAGCATCGCTTTCAGCTGATGGATCTCCTGCTGCATCTCCTGCAGCGCACCGCGCTCCGGCGCAGGACCTGGCGCTATAACGGGCTCAGGACGGGACGTATACTCCGGTTCATAGCCGGAGAACGAAGACTCGGGATCTGCCTGTGGCGGTGCGGATTGCGGAGGGACTTGAGCGCGAGCACGCTGACGCTGTTTCAGCGACGCCAGAATGGTCTCCAGATCATCATCCGCTTCAATCTGCTGGTTTCGATTACCAGTAATGGCTGAAGGCACTTCATCGTCCCGTTGTGCTTCGGCGATACGGGCGCGCGCCCTCTCTTTCTCTTCAGCCAAATGACCAGAGACAGGCACACCGCCTTTTCCAGTCAGAAGGCGGATCTGTTCGTCACGGCGTTTCTTGCGTGCACGCTCACGCTTAAACTCCGCCTGAGCTGCTTCATATTCGTGTTCGTGGGCGGCAACGACCTCTACACCACCGGCGACGCGACGGTTAGACACGATTACCGCATCCGGACCTATCTCCTCACGTACCCGCGCCATCGCCTGACGCATATCGGGTGCAAAAAATCGTTTAACTTTCATAACCCACCTTTCGTACAGCTGCGCTTAGCGATTTAGCCTAAGCACCTTGCTGCCCTCCTACCGTCGCCACAATCGTCACCCGTTTATTTTCCGGGACCTCCTGATACGACAGCACATGAATATGGTGATCTCCATAGCGAACAAACTTCGCCATCAGCGGCCTTACCGGCGCCGCAACCAACAGGATCGATGGACGACCGTTCATCTCTTGCTGCGCCGCCGTAGCAGCCAGCGACGCCTGCAAACGCTCGGCCATACCCGGCTCAAGCACCAGGCCACCATCTTCGCCCTGCTGCTGTACCGATGACAGCAACAACTGCTCAAGCTGGGAATCGAGCGTAATCACCGGCAGTTCCAGCTCCGCTCCGTTGATTGTCTGCACAATCAGCTTGGCCAGCGATACACGCACGGCGGCGGTCAGCGCAACCGGATCCTGCGTTCTGCCAGTGGCATCTGCTAATGTTTCGGCAATTGTGCGGAAATCTTTCAGCGGAACCTGCTCCATCAGCAGATTCTGCAGCACTTTCAGTAGTACGCTGACCGACAATTTAGCCGGTATCAACTCCTCAACCAACTTCGGCGATCCTTTGGACAGCATATCCAGTAGCTGTTGCACCTCTTCATGCCCCAGTAGTTCGTGGGCATTGTTTTGTAACAGCTGGTTGAGATGTGTCGCCACCACCGTGGACGCATCTACCACGGTATAACCCAGCGACTGGGCATGCTCTTTCTGCGTCGGTTCAATCCACACCGCATCCAGACCAAAGGCCGGATCCTTGACCTCGATCCCCTGCAACGGACCAAATACCTGCCCCGGATCAATCGCCAGCTCGCGGTCTGGGTAGATTTCTGCCTCACCGACAACAACGCCCATCAGCGTGATCCGATAAGCGCCGGGCAATAGATCCAGGTTATCCCGGATATGCACCGAGGGCACCAGAAAGCCCAGGTCCTGAGAAAGTTTTTTGCGCACCCCCTTGATACGGCTCAATAGCTGACCACCCTGCATCTTATCCACCATTGGGATAAGGCGGTAACCAACCTCAAGACCGACCATATCCACGGGCATCACATCATCCCAATCGAGCTCTTTCTGCTCTTCTGCGGCATCCACTGCATCCATGTCAGATTTCTGACTCTCCTCAGCGCGCTGCACCTCCTCTTGTTCCTGTTTTTGTTGATGCTTGTAGATATACCATGCACCTACACCCGCAGCGATCGCCAAAGACAAGAATGCAAAATGCGGCATCCCCGGCACGATTCCCATCACCCCAAGGATGGTTGCAGTCACAGCAAGAGACTTGGGCGATGCAAATAACTGCCCCACCACCTGCCGCCCCATATCATGAGACGCGTTCTGACGGGTTACCATGATCGCCGCGGCTGTTGACAGCAGCAACGATGGAATCTGAGCCACCAAACCATCACCGATGGTCAACAACGTGTAGTATTCCACCGCAACCGACGCGTCCAAGTCGTGCTGCAGAATACCGACCGAAAATCCACCCAGAATGTTGATCAC
This sequence comes from Pontibacterium granulatum, assembly GCF_029961155.1. Classification (GTDB taxonomy): domain Bacteria; phylum Pseudomonadota; class Gammaproteobacteria; order Pseudomonadales; family Balneatricaceae; genus Pontibacterium; species Pontibacterium granulatum. The sequence goes on from NZ_JASBRH010000001.1 coordinate 130,267, forward strand.
CAGAATCAGGATACCTGCAACCGCATCACCCCGAACAAACTTTGAAGCACCATCCATCGAACCGTAAAAGTCGGCTTCTTGCGTAACCTCTTCACGACGGGAACGCGCTGTATCCTGATCGATCAAACCGGCATTCAGGTCCGCATCGATTGCCATCTGCTTACCCGGCATAGCATCCAGAGTAAAGCGAGCACTTACTTCCGAAATACGCCCGGCGCCTTTGGTCACCACTACAAAGTTGATGATAACCAGAATCAGGAACACCACCAGACCGACAACGTAGTTGCCGCCGATCACCACGGCACCGAAGGCTTCGATCACTTTACCCGCAGCGTCACCACCTTCATGACCATACAACAACACCACACGGGTAGAGGCCACATTCAGCGCCAGCCTCATCAGCGTAGCCACCAGCAGAATGCTCGGAAACACTGCAAACTCGAGCGGTCGCATCGCATACACGCTTACCAGCAACACCACGATCGACAGTGCAATATTAAACGTAAAGAGCACGTCCAGCAGGAAAGGCGGCATCGGCAACGTAACCATTGCCAGGATGATCAGCAGCAGGAAAGGAACCCCCAGATTCCCCTGACCGAGACTGCGAAGATTTGTCAGGATTTCCGTTCTATCCACTCAACCTACCAACGTCAATATTATGACACCTTATAAACAACACACGCCCCTGCACTTTAACAAAAAGCGATACTAACAAACCGATAAAGACAATATTTTGACGATCCGCACGGGCGCAGCCAATAACCCTGCAATTAATACGCCAGATTATTCGTCGCGCCGGTACTCATCAGGAATCTGCAGATCTTTTTCTGACGGGGGATAGGGTTTCTGGGCCTGATAGATTTTGTAGTTCCGCAACTGATACACGTATGCCAGTACCTGGGCCACTGCGGTATAGAGCCCCGCCGGAATCTCCTCATTAACTTCTGAAGCATAATAGAGGGCTCGCGCAAGAGGCGCCGCAGCGACAAGCGGAATATCATTTTCACGCGCAATCTCACGTATTTTCAGCGCAACAAAATCTGCCCCCATAGCCACTACATACGGTGCCCCACCGCGCTCTTCGTCGTACTTAAGCGCAACAGAGAAGTGAGTCGGGTTGGTGATCACCACATCGGCAGCAGGAACTTCCTTCATCATCTGCCGCTGAGCGATCTCACGCTGCAACTGACGGATGCGACCTTTTACCTCGGGCTTACCCTCAGTGTTTTTCATCTCATCCTTGATCTCCTGCATCGTCATCTTCAACTTCTTGGAGTAGGAGTACATCTGAAAGGGGACATCGATCGCGGCGATGATGATCAGGCTGGCACTGAGCATCAGGAATACCCAAATCACCAGCTCAACGGCATCAGACGCGGCCGTTTGAGGCGTTCCGTGCCCCAGCGCCAGCAAGTCTGCCTTGATACTCCAAAGCACACCGATCGCCACCGCCGCAACCACCGAGAACTTGCCCAGCGCTTTTATGAGCTCCACCAACGCGTTCATGGAGAACATACGCTTGATACCCGACAGCGGATTCAGGCGACTCCCCTTCGGAGCAAACGCCTGCGAACTGAAGTTCCACCCCCCCAGCGCAATCGGCCCCACCAGCGCAGCCAACATCACCAGCGCAAAGAAACCGATTAACCCGTTAAATGAATCAAACAGAGCCACCCCCAGGAAGATAGCCATCTGATTCACGTCAAAGATCACATCCCGCTCCAACTCGTAACTGAACTTGATGACATTCATCATATGCTCAGCCAGGATGCCGCCAAACATCAAAGCCGCCGCGGACGATGCCAGCAGCACCGCCATGGTAACCAGTTCTCGCGATCGGGGAACGTCGCCCTTTTCCCGCGCCTCACTTAATCGTTTGGCCGTGGGTTCTTCGGTTTTTTCCTGACCGGATTCTTCTGCCATCGCAGTTACTCCGTCACCATTAAGCCACGCAGGTATTCCAGCGCGAACTCGGTCATGTTGTAGTAGTGGCCCAACAGGTCACTCATAGATACCCACACAATCAGCAACCCCATCAGCATGGTAAACGGGAAACCGATCGCAAAGATGTTCAGCTGTGGCGCTGCACGGGTCATCACACCAAAGGCGAAGTTCACGACCAGCAGCGCCGTTACGGCGGGCAACGCGATCATCATGGCACCTGAAAACATCCAACTCCCCGTCAGTGCCATCTTCCAGAAGGAGTCCATCGCGATGGGAGTCCCTACCGGAATCAAGGCAAAGCTCTCCGCCATCACCTCAATCATGATCAAATGAGCATTGGATGCCAGGAACAGCATCATCACAATCATCAGATAGTACTGTCCCAGTATCACCACCGAGACACCGTTTGCCGGATCGGAGGTCGACGCAAAACCCAGACCCATCTGCATTGCTGTAATCTGGGCGCCCAAGGCGAATACCTGAAACAACACGTGAACAATAAACCCCATCACCGCACCTATCAGGATCTGCTGCCCGATGACCTTCACATTGGCAAATGACAATCCGTCGTAGAGCGGCATTTCCGGGACCACCGGCAGCAGCAGTACAACCACCGCGATCGCCAAACCAAGGCGGATACGGATCGGCACCATCTGCGAACCAATCATCGGAATCGCCATAAAAAACGACGCAATACGAAAGAACGGCCAAAGAAAGGATGAGACCATCCGTTCCAACTGCGCAGGATCCAGTTCCAGCACCGGATTACCCTATGAGGTAGGGGATGTTGTGAAACAGGAAGGAGAAGAGATCTTTGATCTTGCCGACAATCCAGGGCCCCATCGCCATAATGACCAGCAACGTGATAATCAGACGCGGCAAAAAGGAGAGGGTCTGTTCGTTGATCTGGGTAGCCGCCTGAAACATGGAGATGATCAAACCCACAATCAGACTGGGCGTAATGATCACACCCACCAGAGTCACGATGAGCATAAACGCTTCACCGTAAACATCGAGCACCACGTCGGTCGACATAACGAAGCCCTCTATATTCCGAAGCTAGCTGCGAGTGTACCCACCACCATGGCCCAGCCATCAGCCAATACAAACAGCATGATCTTAAACGGCAGCGAGATAATCACCGGCGACAGCATCATCATACCCATCGCCATCAGGACACTGGCTACCACCATATCAATTACCAGAAACGGGATAAACAGCATAAACCCGATCTGGAATGCTGTTTTCAGTTCACTGGTCACAAAGGCAGGCACCAACACCGTAAACGGAATCTCCTCCGCACCACTCACCTTGGGCGTTTTAGAGATCTTCATAAACATTTCCAGATCGGTCTCACGGGTTTGCTTCAGCATAAACTCGCGAAACGGTCCACTGGCTGTTTCCAACGCCTGCACCACACCGATCTGCTCATCGAGATAGGGCTGAACAGCCTGCTGATTCACCTTCTCCAGCACCGGCATCATAATAAACAGACTAAGAAACATTGCCAGCCCCACCATCACCTGATTGGACGGCGTTTGTTGCAAGCCCAACGCCTGACGCAGTATCGCAAACACGACGATAATGCGGGTAAAGGACGTCATCATCATGACCATCGCTGGCAGGAATGTCAGCATGGTCATCAGGATGAGGATCTGTAGCGTTACACTGTAGTTTTCAGCTCCACCCTCACCGGTGGTCACACTGACCGCCGGTATTCCCACATCAGCGGCGAAAACAGGAGCCGCCCAGCCCAACAAGACCAGAAGCGTAAGCAGAATTCTCACTTTTCCGCGCCCCTTTGCAGCACTTCCGCCAAACGCTGCCCAAACACGTTATTAGGCTGCGAACTGCTATCGACCACCGGTTCATCAAAACGGGTAATAAGGTTCACACGCCCCGGCGCGACGCCCAGCAACATCTGCTCTTTGCCTACTTCAACCAGCACCACCTTCTCCCGCGCCCCCAATGGCAGACCGGCAACCACCCGCATATGTTGCCCCCCTTGGGCAGCCCCCATGGTACGGCGTGCAAACCACGCCAAAGCCAGAATCAGCGCAATGATAAAAAACAGGACCAGTACGAGCTGAAGCACCGCTTCAGTTGAGAAGGGGTCAGAGACAGGGGCAGCAGCGGTGGGCACCGCTGCGACGGGTACAGCAGCCGCCACATCTTCGGCCGCCACTGCATTCAAAGACATTAAACCGGCGAGCAGGGCACAAAAAAAGTATGTGATACGGCTGGTCATAACCACCTTATTTCAGGCGCTTGATGCGCTCCTGCGGACTGATGACATCCGTCAGACGGATTCCGTATCGATCGTTCACGACAACGACCTCACCGTGTGCGATCAGAGTGCCGTTTACCTTGACATCCAGCGGTTCACCGGCCACACGGTTCAGCTCGATAACCGAGCCCTGATTGAGCTGCAGCAGGTTGCGGATAGCGATATCGGTTTCACCCACTTCCATGGACAGGGTCACCGGAATATCCAGGATCACATCCAGTTTAGGATCATCGACCGGAACCGCTTCATCTCGCAACTCATCCAACTCTACCGACTCGCCAGCCGCAGGAGCACCCTCATCCGCTTCAGAGGTTAACTGCTCCTCCATCGCGGCCGCCCACTCATCAGCCATTGCTTGTTGGTCTACCTGGTTCTCATCGCTCATTTAATCACGCTCTCCAACCACAATCCGTTACTTATCCAGACGCAGTTCTTCTTTAACTTGTCCGGTAAGCTTAATCGCCAGGTTACCCCGCGATACCCCCAGCTTACCTTCGAACACGGGTACTTTATTCACTTTCAGACGCAGATTTTCCGGAATCTCCACCGGGATCACATCGCCTGCCTCCAGCTCCAGCACATCACGCAGTGTCAGCTTCTTTTCTGCCAGAGTAATCTGCAGATTCAAACGCGCCATCATGATGTCACGCTGCATCGCTATCTGCCATCGCTCGTCGGAGTGGTCCTCAGCATTCTGTACGCCCGCTACCAGTTTATCGCGGATCGGCTCTAACATGGAGTAAGGCATGGCGACGTGAAACTCCCCGCTGCCATTATCCATATCGACCTGAAAGCTGCTGATCACGATCACATCGCCGGGATTGATCACGTTTGCCATCGCCGGGTTCACTTCATGACCGACATATTCAAAGTCGATATCCATCACCGGCGTCCAGGCATCTCGCAGATCATGGAAAAACTGGGCAATAACCTTGTGCACCAACCTGGTTTCAGTCGGCGTAAACTCGCGTCCCTCAATTTTGGCATGACGGCCATCACCACCAAAAAAGTTATCCACCAGCTTGAACACCAGTTTGGCATCCATAATAAACAACGCAGTACCACGCAAAGGTTTGATACGTACAAGGTTTATACTGGTCGGAACATAAAGGGTATGAACGTAGTCGCTGTATTTCATCACCTGAATACCACCCACCGCAACATCAGCGGTACGCCGTAACAGGTTAAACAGACTTAAGCGGGTGTGACGGGCAAAACGCTCGTTGATCATCTCGAGCGTAGGCATGCGACCACGAACAACACGGTCGTGGCTCGCCAGATCATACGGACGAACTTCCTCATCGGATTCCGCCTCGACGTCCTCCGATGTCTCTACGTCGCCATCATCAACACCATGCAGCAACGCATCGATTTCGTCCTGTGAGAGAAGATCTTTTACCGACATTCAGTAATCACTGCATCACAAAATTGGTAAAGAGAACCGTTTCTACACCAGGTCTTCCAATTTTTTCCATCATCACCTCACGCACCTCATCAACCGCGTTCTGTCGCAGCGCGCTGCGTCCCTCTTTAGTCTGCAGGACTTCAAACTCCTGCGAAGAGAACATCTTGTTCAGTCGGGATACAACCACGGGCATATGCAGCTTCAGCGCCGCTTCCACTTCTGGGTCTCGAGTCTTGGCTTCTACATATGCCTGCATGTAATGACCACGCCCGGCCCGCATTTTCTCTTTACTGCGTAGTGGTACGACAAACATAGGTCGCCCTTCCAGAGAACGCACCTTGACGTAAATAGCGGGACCACGCGCAGGTTCAACCGGCTCAGCCTCTTCTGCAACTTCCTCAGCCGGAGGATCGGCTAGGAAAAAGAAATACCCTGCGGCACCACCGCCACCAAGAATCAACAGAGCAACGACCGCGATAATAATAAGTTTGAGTTTGGACTTCTTCTTTCCGCCCTCTTCTTCACTGTTTTCCGCTTCTGCTGCCTGATCATCAGCCATTATCAGTCTCCTGCGCCAAGGTACCGAAAGGTTAATCCGGGCTCGCCCCGGTGACTTCAGCGCTAACTATAACACACTGATTTTCAGGCTGAAGCTACTCAGGCGTAGTAATCCACAAGCGACAAGGCCTCTCCGCTTACCGGAGCGGAAACAGCCTCCTCAGAACCAACAGGACCTTCTGCATCATTTTGCGAAGCAAAACGCTGACGTCCGCCATCTTCACCGGATTCAGAGGACTGATCATTCACCGAGGATTCGCCCAGATTCAGCCCCTGCTGCTCCATCATTTCGCGCAGTCGCGGCATGCCCTGCTCAACCGCGTCACGCACTGAAGCATGTGGCGAAGTAAAGCTTACGCTGACCTGATCCTGACCGACATGCAGGCGCACTTTCAATGAACCCAGTTCTGGCGGATCAAGCTGGATCTCGGCGATCTGATTGTTTTGGGCTGTCATCACCATCACCCGCTCATTCAGCGCCTGGTTCCAGGCCGGTGATCCCATCTGCCCTTTCCCCGCCAACGTGAAAGCAGCCTGGGACGGTGTCATGCGCGACAGGTTATCCACAGCAGCATTCGCTTGTCTTGCCACACCCGTTTCAGCCCGCTGCCACCCCTCAGCGTCATCTTCAGCACCCAACGCCGCTTCACTGTCGACGGACTCCTGACGAGCCGCCGTTGCATCTGCCGCTGTACTGGATCGACTTTCCGGTTGCACACTATCCTGCATCAAAGTCTGCCCGGGTGGGGCCTGCATCGTCGCAGGCGAGGCCTGCACTTGTCCCGGCGTGTTTAAAGGCGTGACTGCCGCACCCAAATTAGACGCATCTTTAGCGGACGCCGATCCCGCTACCGTATCCGATGCCGCCGCACCCTGTGCGCTATCAGCCTTTCTGGCCGGCTGGTTTGTCCGCATAACAGCAGCAGCGGCACCCTGACTATCAACTATCGGGCTTTCCCCTGCAGATTGTGTCATAGCGGCCTGCACTGCCGTTCGCTTGATGCTCAGATCTTCCTGTAACACCACCTGTTCATCGGCTGATTGAGATGCATTGACTAAGGGGTCACGCTGGGTCGACTTGCGCCCTTCCGGCAATCCAACCAACTCAGGACGCTCGGACTCTGGCGATAGCTCTGCCGGAGCCATTGGATTTTGCGCTACCCGCGCAGGTGCCATCGCATTCATAACCTCGTCGTCCTGCTGGAGCGCTTTAGCTTCCGTTTCCGAATTAACCAGCGGTCCCGGCATCTGCTCAGGCGTGTGATACTCATCAGCAACAGCTGCCAGCAACGCTTCGCCATCTGGAGTCTGCAAATGGTCCGGCAGCACTACCGCCACATCCCCCATGGTTTCAGGAACCTCCGGCGAGAGATTTTCATTTAACGGAGCAGGGCTTTTATCAGGCACCAAGGCAATTGGACCTTGTCCGGACGCCGACGCCAATGAAGCAACGCTTTCGTCAACCGCTAAGGGAGCGGGCGGCTGCATTGCCCCCATCGCTTCACTTAATCGCTGCTGCGCATCATCATGACCTTCAAACGCACGCTGCATCAAGGCCACAATCTCGGGCGAATCCAGTGACAGCTCGGATGATTCCGGCAATACACCCGGCCACTGAGGCTCCATCACTACGCCATCGCGCAACGACTGGTTTTCCGTCAACAACATCGCCCGCAGATCAGGATCAGAGGATTCTGCAAGCAACTGCGACAACTCCGGTGCGCGGGCTTTAGCATCGATCTGCGCTTGCATCTGTGCCAGCATCTCGGCTGATGGAGGCAAAATACCGCCTGATTGCGGCAATGACTGGCCGTTTGCATCCAACGGAACGGGATTAAAACCGGCTCCCTGCGCTTGCATAATCGCACCAAACGGCAATACGCCGCCCGCTGGCGCAGCTCCACTCTGCCCGGTGGCAGCAGGCGCAGCACCCAGCATAGCAAGCAGCCCGGAAACACCGGTGTTGGTCAGTTGCTCACTCATCTATCACTCCCGGTCGGAAAAAGCCCGAGTACTTTTGAAATATTGCTTACGGATAAGCAAAAGTGAGGCCAACTCAGATAAAGTTGGTTTTGATCAGTTGCGAGCGCTCATCCAGTTGCTGCTGAAGCTTTTTGTCTTCCGCCTGCTGCTCTTGGGTTCGCGCCTTATCGACAAGCTTGTCCATCGCCACCGCCTGGCCGTAACACTGGGTCCAGTGACGCTCGACAATTTTTAGTTCGTTCCGGTTCATCTCCAGCGCTTTTTCCTGCTGCTGAAGTGCGGCAGAGATCTTTCGGATAAATGACTGGTAAACCTCCAGGCGGGCAATGCCAACCCCCTGCCGCCCGGCATCTTCGTACTGACGCTGATAGTCCGCTAAAAACGCTTTCAGTTGCTCAATCGCCTGCAGATCTTTCTCCACGCGCACGCGACTGGCAGCCAACAGCTGATCAGCCTGTTTCTTCTTGCGCTCCGCGAGATCAAGCACAACTTTTAGACGCTGGGAGCGTTTTGCCATTTACTGCACCACAGCAGAAGTTTTATTCGGGTTATTACGCGGCATCGGTGTCAGCACCATCGCCAATTGCTGAACACATTGCTGGAGCGGCATCGGATCGGTCATCGATTGCCGCAACATTTCGTTCATCACCGGCATTCGCTCCATGGCAAAGTCCGTATCGGGATCACTGCCCTTCACGTAAGCCCCCACAGATATCAGATCTTCACTCTGCCGATATTTAGAATATAGCTGCTTAAATCGCAAAGCCGTTTGCAAATGCTCTGGCGAGATAATCTGTGGCATCGCACGGCTGATGGAGGCCTCAATATCGATGGCTGGATAGTGCCCCTGCTCGGCCAAACGCCGGGAAAGCACCACGTGACCATCCAGAATCGCACGTGCAGAGTCAGCAACCGGATCCTGCTGATCGTCCCCTTCGGTTAATACGGTATAGAAAGCAGTGATGGAACCTTCACCCGGCAAGCCATTACCGGCACGCTCCACCAGCTTGGGGATCTTGGCAAATACCGATGGCGGATACCCCTTGGTCGCCGGTGGCTCACCGACAGCCAGGGCTATCTCACGCTGTGCCTGGGCATACCGCGTTAGAGAATCCATTAACAGCAGCACGTTTTTACCCTGATCGCGGAAATATTCTGCAATCCGGGTGGTGAGCTGTGCGGCCCGCAAACGCATTAAAGGCGAGTCATCCGCAGGCGAAGCCACAACCACGGATCGCTTCAAACCTTCGGATCCCAGACTGTGCTCGATAAACTCTTTTACTTCCCGGCCTCGCTCACCGACCAGGCCAACAACCACGATTTCAGCTTCGGTAAAACGGGTCATCATACCCAGCAATACTGACTTACCCACGCCACTGCCGGCAAACAGACCCAAACGCTGCCCTCGGCCAACGGTCAGCAGTGAGTTGATGGCACGGATACCTACGTCCAGCGTTTCTTTGATCGGGTCACGGGAAAGAGGGTTAATGATGTCGCCAGCCAGGGATACTTCGGCAACCCCCTGCAGCTCACCCAATCCATCAATTGGGTTGCCGATTCCGTTGATAACCCGTCCCAGCAGGGACTCGCCAACCGGAACCTGGCCGGAATCTGCCAGCGGATACACCTTTGCCCCCTGCTTAAGTCCCTCAATAGGATAGAGCGGCATCAGGTAAAGACGGTCACCGGAAAAACCCACCACCTCGGCTTCAACCACACTGGTATCCGACAACACAATACGGCAGCAATCGCCCACAGCGGCCTGAATACCCACAGCCTCCAGGGTCAAACCGATCATACGGGTGATACGCCCTTCAGCGACGATTTTTTGACGCTTGAGTGGCGTTTCGCCACAACGGGATAGTCGGGCAATAAGCTGAGACATTACGCCTCCGGTTCTTGTGGTGCGAGTGCTCCGAACAACTGCTCGGCCAGAGCCCGGAACTGCTGCTGAATATCGGATTCGATCAGGCTGTCGCTGGTCTGGAGACGGAAACTTCCCGGAGAAATGGTCCCTTCCGCCACCACTGTCACGGGAAATGACAACCGACTGGCGATCGGCTCTATGTGCGGATGATCTGCCGGTGAAACTTCAATCGTGAGGGCGCTTCCGCCTTGTGGCAGCTGCTGCAAGGCATCACGGATAGCCGACTGGATCAACTCGGGACGGGAACGCAATTCTGCATCCACAACAGCACTGGCCAGCTTCACCACCAGGCCAGTCAAAACCCCTTCCAGCTGCGCTTCCTGATCGGCAATAGGTCGTTGCAGAGCCGTCAGCATCTGCGCCAGGTTAGCCTGGATCTGTGCTATCTCAGCTTGCCCTTGCGTCAGCGCTTCCTGATATCCTTTTTCTCGCCCTTCGGCCAAACCTTTCTCAAGACCCTCGGGGTAACCCTGCTCCCGCCCCTCAACAAGCCCCTGCAGCAATCCCTCCTGATACGCCGCTTCACGGATGGATTCGGCCTCATCAACGGTGACAACGTCTTTCGGTTTTTCAGGTTGTAACGCCAAACCAACACTCGGCAGATCATCCAGCGGCAGCGGTTGCTTTTTTCTGGGCTGCTTCTTGGTTTCAAGCGCTACCAGATGCGAGCCGCTAACTTCAGGCAACGACCATGTTGCCAGGCTGGCGGCATCCACGGATCGGATGCGGATATCATCACCATCTTGCTTGCCACTCATCAGAGCATCTCTTCTCCGCCACCGCCGAGGATAATTTCACCCTCATCGGCCAAGCGACGTGCCGTGGACAGAACATCACGCTGCGCTTCCTCCACTTCGCTGACACGCACCGGACCTTTAGCCTCAAGGTCGTCACGCAGCAGCTCAGCAGCACGCTTGGACATATTGCGGAATATCTTTTCCTGCAGGGATGTATCGGCACCTTTCAATGCCAACACCAACACATCGGTAGACACCTCTCGCAAAATCGCCTGAATACCACGATCTTCCACGTCAATAAGGTTGTCGAACACGAACATCTTGTCGGCGATTTTGCCTGCCATGAGCTCATCAACCTCTTTGATGCCTTCCATCACCTCAGCTTCGATATTACTGTCGATGAAGTTCATGATGCCAGCGGCAGCTTCGATCCCCCCCAGATTGGAAACGCTGTTGGTACCGCCACCGCCTGTAAGTTGACGCTCAAGAATATCATTCAGTTCCTGCAGTGCGACAGGCTGGATACTGTCGAGGGATGCGACACGCATCACAATATCCAGACGTACTTTCTCATCAAAATAAGACAGCACGGCCGCCGCCACATCGGGCTCGAGGTAGGAGATGATCACCGCCTGAATCTGGGGGTGTTCGTAGTGGATAATTTCCGCAATCTGTCGTGGATCCATCCAGCGCAACGTATCCAATCCAGAGGTATTCTTACTGATCAGGATACGATCAAGCAGAGTCTTCGCTTTCTCTTCGCCCAGCGCTTCGTTCAGCATAGCGCGGATATAGGCGTCGTTGTTGATACCAATACCAGTCTGATCACCCAGCATCCCAAGAAAATCGCCCACGACGGACTCAACCTTGCTTTGCGGAATATTATCGAGCGCAGCCATCGCCTGACCGATACGCTGCACCTGCTTCGGCCCCAGGTGTTTTAGAATCTCTGCAGCATCCGATTCCCCCAGACTGATCAGCAGGATCGCCGCTTTGTCCAGATTCGTCAGCTCGCCGTCATTTTCTTCACTCATCTTCCGCGATCCACTGTCTTACCGCCTGCGCTACTTTGGCCGGGTCTTCCGCCACCATACTACGAATGGCGTTCACCTGATAATCAAAGCTTTCATTTGGCGTTGGCAAAAGCTCATCGTCTGAACCAAAGGTCACCTGATCCCCTGCCATACCGGCGGCATCCAGCCCCTCCAGCTCAGCAGCCACTTCACCGGCCGCACCTAAACCTGCAACCGTACTGGCAGAACCCGTATCCGCTAAATTACGCAGTATCGGCCGCAAAATACCAAACACCAACAACAGTACAAACAGCGCTGCCAGAACTTGCTTTACGATCTCCCAGACCCAGTCCTGCTTCCAGATTGGCACCTCTTCGGTCTCAAACTTATCAGCCGCGACAAAGGGTGAGTTGATCACGTTGACACTGTCACCACGACGGGCAGAGAAACCCACCGCATCCTGAACCAGAAGACGTAGACGCTCCAGCTCGTTTTCGCTCCACGGGCTACGGCTTGGTTTGCCGGTAGCCGGATCAATCACCGCCAGATCATCAACCACTACCGCAACACTCAAGCGGCGTACCCGCCCCTGCTGATGACGCGTATAGCTGATCGAGCGATCCAACTCGTAGTTTCGCGTAGCCTGATTTCGGCTACTGCCTGGCTGCTGGGCGTTTCGATTAACAACACCTTCACCGGCTGCCTCTTCCGGCACCGCCGTTGGCCCCGGCGGCTGGTTAGACAGCGCACCCGGAATTCCCATGGCAGCCAACGCGCCGACACGGGTCTCCTCGTTAGTCTGTTCACTACGCAATGCCGGCAGATCCGGATTGTAGATCTCATCGGTCTGTTCAACGGCAGTGAAGTCGATATCTGCAGACACCTCCGCTCGGAACCGGTCCGTGCCGACCACCGGTAGCAGGATGCTGTTGACACGGTTCAGCAGGCGCTCTTCAACCTTTTGTGTGTACTCCAGCTGTTTTGCCGCCAGTACAGAGTCCGTATCCATCTCCCGACTGTTGAGCAAACGGCCGCGCTGATCCACCACCGTCACGTCTTCAAACTTCAATTCAGGGATACTGGATGCCACCAGATTGGCGATCGCAGACACCTGGTCACGTTCCAGCTTTCTGCCGGCAAACAGCTCAATAAATACAGATGCGGACGGTTTACGTTCGTCGCGGATAAACACAGAATCTTTTGGTATCGCCAGGTGCACACGCGCATTACGCACCGCAATCATACTGGCAATCGTACGGGACAACTCACCCTCGAGACCTCGACGGTAACGGGTGGTTTCCATGAATTGACTGCTGCCGATCCCTTGGTCCTTATCAAGCAGCTCAAAGCCCACGGTTTTATCGGCAGTAAAGCCTTCGGCAGCCAGTTTCAGACGTGCCTGGTGCACATGTTCTTCGGGTACCAGAATCGCACGGCCGTCGGAATCAAACTTGTATGGGACATTATACAGACGCAGCTGTTCGATCACCTGGTTGGCATCCGCATACCCCAGATTACTGAACAGCACGCGATAGTCCGGCGCCTGCGACCAGAGCACCACTGCGAAGCCAATAGCAATCGTCGCCGCGAGCCCGACCATCAGACCGATCTGACGGAAAATGCTCAGGCGATTAAAGCCCAGAACTGTACTACCCTTTTCCATTCCGCTCGCAGTTAAACCTTCAGCCATAACTTACTTGCCCCCAGAGGGCTTATTAAATAGGCATCTTCATGATGTCTTCATAGGCGCTCACCAGACGGTTTCGCACCTGAGTCATCGCCTGGAAAGATACAGACGCTTTCTGTGCAGCAATCATCACTTGGGGCAGATCCACGGTTGGATCACCCTTCTCATAAGCGGTTGCCAGTTTTTTGGCGGTACCCTGAACTTCATTGACACTGTCGACAGCATTTTTCAGCAGGTCACCAAACCCGGTGCGGTCTGTCTTTAGTTCCGCCTGGTTGGATGCTATCGGCGACGGGCCAGATATACCGGCACCGCTCTGGACTTGAGACTGTATCGTCCGCATCTGCATCAGCACACTGTTGATATCAGCTCGCTCGACCATCTCTTACTCCGCACTTCGGCAATATATTGACATTATAAGTAACAAAAAACGCCCTTCAATCACTAACGCCAAAATTATGACAATTTATTGGCGTAAATAGTCGTTTCAAGGACCAATGCGAAGTATAAATGCAAAAAGCGGGCCATATGCCCGCTTAGATTTAAACCTAATGAGATTGTGTTTAGCAGTTAACAGCAGGGGGCTCGCCGTGCTTCAAACGCACATACATCAGCGCCACAGTGATTGCATCACCCAGTGCCGTATGCCTTTCTAGCATCGGGATATCCAAGGATTTTGAGATGGTATCAAAGCGCAGATCCACATTACCGCCCACAGAACGCCATTTAATGATGTCGTGATAAACATGGGACAACTCTACCGCCTTGTTTGGTAGGCTAAAGCCGTATTTGGGACGGATAAACTTATCAAGCATGCGGATATCGTAGTTGACGTAATAACCCAGGATGGGCCGGTTACCCACAAACTCCAGCACCTGCTCCAGCGCGTCGTCCAACTCAATCCCCTCAGTCAAATCACTGGCGCGGATTTTATGAATCTTGATCGAATCGCCGGTTAGGGACTCAGGTGCCTTTAACTTGATGTCCAGTCGGTCACTGGTCATCACGCGGTTGCCTTTGATGCGCACAGCGCCAATGGAAAGGATCTCGCCCTTTTTGACATCCAGACTGGTTGTCTCACAGTCCAGTGACACAACTTCATCCCCGTCATACGCCTCAAAAAGGTGGGCATGAGGACCGTTCTTGTGATTGTACTTTTCTTTTAATCTTCTTATTGTTCTTGGGATAATCATCGCCTAGCTCCCAAGGTGGTAGCGTAATGTCAGGTGTTTCTTAAAGCCTTTCACGATATGCAGCGCATCTCGCAACAGGTCACGCTCCATTTTATCCAAACCCGCCAGCTCAATGATATTAGGCGTTTGGTCTACGCCGCTCTCGGACTGCTCCATACGCTTGATCTGCTGACGCAAACGCAACTGAATAAACAAGCTCAGCGCCTCGCTCATCTCACGGCCATGTTTTTCCTGTATTTGCCCGGCGGCAACCAGCGCTTCAATTCGCTTGAAGGTGTTGGTCACCTTGATACGATGCTCAAGCGCCAAAGTTCTGACACCGTGCACGATTGGGAAAATCCCTCCCTTCTTGATATCCAGCTCACCTTTCTCCTTCAGGTTTCCAAAGAATGTCAGCGGCGTATCAAACTCAATGGACGCACGGGCGAAGTGAGAGAAGAACACATCATTGTTGCGCAGGTAACGCATAAACCAATTGCGACTTGCCTTAAAGATCGCTGGGTTACCCGCTACCGGCTTGGCGTCAACAGCGATTGCCAGATTCATCAAGGCTTCACCATCGCAGGTTTCCGCCCAGTCACTTAGCATCTGCGTCCAGTCACCCAAGGATTTAACCCAGTCGGGGTTGGATACCATAATGTTGCCCGGGCATGGCGGGAAACCAAACTCAATCAGCGTTTTGCTGAACTCATTCAGGCGTTCCTGCATCTCCGGCCATACTAGGCCATCGCGATGGATAATTGCGTTGTCCTGATCGGTCTTCATGATCTGCTCGCCACGGCCTTCAGAGCCCATCACCACCAGGCATACGTGTGGCTGCATATCCGCCGGAATCATGATATCGAACAGCTTGGCCATGATACGACCATTCATGGCCGCCAGCAGGTCCATCGCGAAACGGGTTTTTACGCCATGGGAGACCAAAGCCTTGATCAGATCATCCAGACCGGAAGCCGCCTCATGCAGGTCTTCCACGGTCTGTGCTCGCTCAATACGCAAGCCGATAACATGGGAGTGACTGGAGAAATAACTCAGCACATCGGTCAGCTCGATAATGCCTTCCAGCTGAGCGCCACTCATCACCACAACACGTTCGATACGCTGCTGCGTCATGATGATCAGAGCATTGAAGAGGTAGTCTTCGGGATCTATCGTGATCAGACGATAACTGGCCACCTCGGCGATATCTTTATGCAGAGGCATCTTGTTGATAATGATCGCATCCAGCAGGTCGGTACCGGTGACAATACCGTAACGGTTGCCGCGCTTGACCATCATACAGTCCGCCTTCTGCTCACGCATCAGACGGGTCGCTTCATCGATACTGGTGCCTTCCAGGATGATCAGCGGCTCACGGATTACCCCACTGGATACCTTAGCGAGCATAAACTCCGCCATATCCTGATCACCACCGTGCTGGGCGACGATTTCGGACTTGGCAGAAAGATTTTGCTGAAAGTAGTCCGCAAACAGGCTGTTCGAGGACATCAGATCCAGCAGAATCTTGGTTGGCAGGATATGACAGATTGTTTCCTCTTCCGCTATGAAGTTGTGAATCGCGGTACCACGAATAGCAGACCAGGCACCAAAGTAATCTTCATTGGTGTAATGCACAAACACATGCAACTGCTGATCTGACTCTCCGCTGTCAGCGGCTTCACTTTCGCTGACCAAACCTTTCAGAATGATGAACACCCCTTCCGGTTCAGACCCAGCCTCTAACAACTTTTCACCTTTCTGGTAATAGCCGATATCCAGATTCTGACGAAGCAGGTCACGCTCACGCTCATCCAACAAGCTGAATGGCATGTTCTCCATATTAAAAGATGAAGGCATATCCTTTCTCCCAACCAAAAATAAAAAAAGGCACACCAACTCGCGTTGATGCGCCTTACGAAGTGACTAACTCAGGCTATTAGTGAGCGTGAGCAGTACCTGCGCCGCGAGGGATACGCAGATCTTCTACGATACTCTGCATCTCTTCGGATGGCGGAGGAGTCACTTGAGCAACGACTACCGCTACGATGAAGTGCAGGATCATACCAACAGTACCGAAACCACCTGGGGAGATACCCATGAAGTAGTCTGCGGAGCTGCCGCCACCGAATACGAAGTACCACATGTAGCCAACAGTAGAGATCAGACCTACCAGCATACCTGCGATCGCACCCTGAGTGTTCATGCGCTTGTAGAAGATACCCAGCATCAGAGTCGGGAATACGGACGCACATGCGATACCGAATGCCAACGCAACCACCTGAGCTACGAAGCCTGGAGGGTTGATACCGAAGTAACCAGCGATACAGATCGCTACGATTGCCGCCAGACGTGCGTACATCAACTCCTGCTTATCAGAAATATTCGGGTTGATTGTCTTCTTCATCAAGTCATGCGAGATCGCTGTGGAGATTACCAGCAGCAGACCCGCCGCAGTAGACAATGCTGCTGCAACCGCACCTGCAGCCACCAGAGCGATTACCCATGCAGGCAGATTCGCGATCTCTGGGTTAGCCAGTACCATGATGTCACGGTCAACATATACTTCGTTGGCGAATGGCTGTTTGCTTGCGTCGAAAGAAGCATCAGTCTTAGCGTTGGAGGTCATACGCTGACCCTCTTCGCCACGCTCTTCGATGAACGCCGGCTTGCCTTTCGCACCATCAAACGCAGCACCTGCAGCGTACTGTACTTTGCCGTCGCCATTGCGATCGTTCCACGCCAGCAGACCCGCATTTTCCCAGTTCTTGAACCAACCCGGCATCTCAGCGTAAGCAGTACCGGCGTTATCCGGACCGTTTACTTCCTGGATCAGGTTTACACGACCGAAACCAGCAACACCAGGAACTGCAGTGTACAGCAGCGCGATGAAGATCAGCGCCCAACCACCGGTAGTACGCGCATCTTTTACACGAGGTACTGTGAAGAAACGTACAATTACGTGTGGCAGACCTGCGGTACCGCACATCAGTGCAACGGTCAAGAAGAAGATATCCACGGTGGATTTCTTACCTGCGGTGTACTGAGAGAAGCCCAGATCAATCGACAGCTGGTCAAGCGTCGCCAGTACAGACTGACCGCTTTCCAGTGTTGCACCCAGACCCAGCTGAGGCAGGAAGTGACCGGTAATCTGTGCAGACAGGAAGAATGCTGGAACGGTAAACGCCAGGATCAGTACACAGTACTGTGCAACCTGAGTGTAGGTAATACCTTTCATACCACCCAGCACAGCGTAGAAGAATACAATCGCCATACCTACGACTACACCGGTGTTGATGTCAACGTGCAGGTATCGGGAGAATACGATACCAACACCACGCATCTGACCAGCTACGTAAGTGAAGGAGATTACGATCGTACAAACGACTGCGATGGTACGCGCAAGGTTTGAACCGTAACGGTCGCCCACGAAATCAGGCACGGTGAACTTACCGAATTTACGCAGGTAAGGAGCCAACAGCAGCGCCAGCAGTACGTATCCACCGGTCCAGCCCATCAGGTAAGCGGAACCATCACGGCCGATGAAAGAGATCAGACCCGCCAGGGAGATAAAGGATGCTGCAGACATCCAGTCTGCTGCGGTCGCCATACCGTTCGCAATGGGAGGTACACCACCGCCTGCAACGTAGAATTCTTTGGTAGATCCTGCGCGCGCCCAGATCGCAATACCGATATAAAGCGCGAATGATCCACCAATGAAGAGGTAAGTAAGTAAATCGAGACTCATAACAATGCCGTCCTTAATAAATTATTTTTATTTTTGTTATTCGTGAACGTCATATTTTTCGTCGAGCTTGTTCATGGACGAAACGTACATCCAGATCAAGATAACGAAGACGAAGATAGAACCCTGCTGACCAAACCAGAAACCCAGTGGGAATCCGAAGAACTGGATAGCATCCAACTGATCAGCAAAAAGGATACCGCAGCCGTAGGAGACTACGAACCAAACGGAAAGATAGGAGACGATTATGCGCAAGTTTTCTTTCCAATACGCTTGCGCCTGTTCAGGGCTGATAGACATTGCACCATCCTTATTTTTTTTATGAATTAGGTGGAACTAAAGACAGGATAGAGACTAGCAGAGCGTTGCCCAGTTCAAAGCCCGACTTTGGTCTGATAGGAATGCTTGATTCCTAAAGCAATTTATCGGCCACCCCGCTAAATTCAAGGGCTACAGCCAAATCTAAAAACACCTTTGCGTTCAACGCTCTATACAAAGGTATAAGACGAGATTGGGCTTATTTAACAGAAGGAGTACACTACGGAAGGTGCGAACAATTCCTGTAGGCACTTAGCATGCCCGTTGGGTACTGGCTTTCGGGAAGGTTCACAATCAAGGAAGCGCTTTGCAGGAATGTTGCAACCTTGCAAAAAGCGCTGATACCGAGTGTGAAGTTTCCCGATATCCCCACAGGGCTTATTCACACCTTCCTATCTTTCCTGGACATTTCAAGGAGCAGGCACGCCATGTTGTCAGGCTGGACGGTTATCATGATTTCGCTCGCTTACGTCGGGCTACTGTTCGCCATCGCCTATTATGGAGATAAAGCCCCTACTCCGAACAGAATTGGCAAGCAGGTTATCTACTCGCTGTCACTTGCCGTTTACTGCTCTTCCTGGACGTTTTATGGTGCGGTTGGACGTGCCTCCACCAGCGGCTGGGAGTTCCTCGCCACCTATCTGGGTCCAATCCTGGTATTTATGTTCGGCTGGCAGGTGATCGAGAAGATCGTCCTGATCAGCAAACAGCAAAACATCACCTCCATCTCGGACTTTATCTCGTCCCGCTACGGTAAGAGCCAGTTGCTCGCGGTCCTGGTAACCCTAATAGCGGTACTGGGCACGATTCCTTATATTGCGATGCAGCTTAAAGCGGTCGCCATCAGCTTCAGCGCAATCACGGCAGGAAGCGAAACCTCACTCGGAAAAGGCAGTGATACCGCACTGTTTGTCGCTATGCTGATGGCCGTGTTCGCCATTCTGTTTGGTACCCGCCATATCGATGCCACCGAACACCATGAAGGCCTTGTATTAGCGGTCGCCTTTGAATCGATCATCAAGCTGACCGCCTTTATCGCGGTGGGCGTCTTTGTGACCTACGAGATCTTCGACGGACCGGCCCCGTTGATAACAAGCATTGGTGAGCAGCTGGATCAGAACCAGAATTTCCAGTCATTACTGCAGGACAGTTTCCTGGTCGAGACGATACTCGCCTGTGCTGCCGTCATCTGCCTGCCACGGCAGTTTCAGGTCACCATCGTAGAGACCACCGACATCGACAACCTCAAGCTGGCTCGCTGGCTGTTTCCGCTCTATATGGCCCTGTTGGCATTCTTCGTATTACCGATCTCCACCGCGGGCCTCTCCTACTTCGATGAATACAGCGCAGTGGACGCTGATACCTTTGTACTGATGCTGCCGTTAGCCGAGGGCCAGTTTAACCTGGCCACCTTTGCCTTTATCGGCGGGCTGTCCGCCGCAACCAGCATGGTTATCGTAGCCGCTATCGCCTTGGCAACCATGGTGTGCAACGACATCATTATGCCGATGCTGTTCCGCATCTCCTGGCTAAACCTTTCCCAGAGCAAAGACCTCGGCGCACTGCTGCTCAAAGTCCGTCGCGTCACCATCATGTGCCTGATGCTGCTGGCTTACTTCTACTACCGTATTCTCGGCGACCAAGGCTCACTGGCATCCTTTGGTCTGCTGGCCTTTGTTGCAGCAATCCAGTTCCTGCCTGCGATTATTGGCGGCCTGTACTGGAAAACCGGCTCACGCAACGGTGTGTTCATCGGCATGAGCACAGGTTTCCTGCTGTGGCTGTACACCTTGGTGATCCCAACCCTGATGGAAGGTGGGCTGATCGGCGATCACTTCCTCGAAAACGGCTTACTGTCCGTGAGCTGGCTGAAACCAACTGCCCTGTTTGGCCTGGATCACCTTGATCCGTTGACCCACGGTGTGTTTTGGAGCCTCTCTGCCAACATCGCGCTCTACATTCTGGTGTCGCGTTACAGCTCCCGCCGCCTGGTAGATCGCATCCAGGCCAGCGCCTTTGTGGATATCTACAACAAGGCCCTGCCGGAAACGTCACGCCATTACGAGCACGTGACCGTGGGTGACCTGCAGATGCTGACCGAGCGCTTCCTCGGTATCAGTCGTACCCAGCACTCTTTTACCGGCTTTGCCCTGCAACGGGGCGAAGAACCGCCCCTATCCGGCGACAAGGCCACCCCGGAACTGATCCAATTCACCGAGCGCCTGCTCGCCGGTGTGATTGGTGCATCCTCTGCCCGCATCGTCCTCGCCTCTATCCTGCAGGGGCGGGATATGCAGATTGGGGACGTGGTAACCATCGTAGACGAAGCTTCGCAGGCACTGCGCTTTAACCGCTCCCTGCTGCAATCCACCATCGAGAACATCAGCCTGGGCATAAGCGTAGTGGACCAGCAGATGCGCCTTGTCGCCTGGAACCGACCATACGTGGAGATGTTCGACTACCCCGAAGGCCTGATCTGTGTCGGGCGCCCGATCGAGGAGGTATTCCGTCACAACGCAATCAAGGGCGAATACGGCCCCGGGGATATCGAGACCCAGGTAAAAAAACGCCTGGAAGTGCTGCGCTCCAGCCAGCCGCACAGCTACGAGCGTTTTCGCCCGGATGGCACCGTGCTCGATGTACGCGGCAACCCGATGCCAAACGGGGGTTACGTTAACACCTACATGGACATCACCGACCATAAACAGATTGAAGAAGCGCTGCGTGAGAGTGAGCAGAATATCCGTATCTATACCGACAACGTTCCGGTACTGATCGCCTATCTGGACCCCAACCGGCGTTACCTATTCGTCAACAAGGCGTACGCCCGCACCTTTGGTCTGGACCGGCACAATATCTCCGGCCAACCCTGCTACAAAGTATTGCCTGACGACGAATACGAGTTGCGCACCCCGTACATCAGGGAAGTCCTCAGTGGCAAGCGTCAGCGCTTTGAAACCATGCTCCCCACCAAGGACGACAGCATCCGTTATGCCGAAGTGACCTACATACCGCATATCGGCGAATACGGTGACGTTCTGGGTTACTTCACCCTCTACCAGGACATTACTGAACGCCGCCTGGCCGAGCAGGCCCTGCAGGAAACCAACGAAACACTGGAGCAGCGCGTCAAAGAGCGAACCCACGCCCTGTCGGTGGTAAACAAAGAGTTGCGCAAGGAAAACACCATCCGCGCCCTGATGGAAGATGAGCTTCGCCAAGCAAAATCCGATGCGGACGCGGCCAACCTGGGCAAAACACGCTTCCTTGCGGCAGCCAGTCATGACCTGCTGCAACCCCTGAACGCCGCCCGCCTGTTCTCATCAGCCCTGGCTCAACAGAGCCACAGCGACGAGACCCGTCAATTAGTTGACAACCTGGACGGCTCCCTTAAAGCTGCCGAAGAGCTGATTACCGCCATTCTGGATATCTCCAAACTGGATGCCGGCGCACTGGAACCGTCCATTACCGATTTCTCGGTGGATGACCTGTTCAGCAACCTGAGCACCGAGTTCACCGCGATGGCCTCGGACAAGTCGCTCAAATTCCGCTGCCACCCCTGCAATCTGGTGGTGCGCTCCGATCAGAAATTGCTGCGCCGCATACTGCAAAACTTCCTTTCGAACGCGATTCGGTACACTCAGCAGGGCGGTATCTTGCTGGGTTGCCGCAAGCGAGGCAACAAGTTGCGTTTTGAGGTCTGGGATACCGGTGTTGGAATCCCGCAAAACAAGTTGAAAGAGGTGTTTGAGGAGTTCCGCCGCATCGATAACCCCAAACACTCTCAGGTGCAAGGGCTGGGGCTGGGGCTGGCGATCACCGAACGTATCGCCCGCATGCTGGAGCATCGTCTGCAAGTCCGTTCGTGGCCAACCAAAGGCACAGTCTTCAGCGTTGAAGTACCACTAGGTGAAGCCAAACAGGCCGTGAAGCAGAAACCGGAGAACCGCGGCTGGATCCGCAGCAAAGGCCTGAACGGCGTCCGGGTACTGGTGATCGATAACGAACCAAAGATCCTGGAAGGCATGAGCGCCCTGCTCGGCGGTTGGTCTTGTGAGGTTGCAGTGGCGATCTCTGGTAACGAAGCCATCGCCCGGATCCAGGAGGCGCACTTCGAACCGGATATCATCCTGGCCGACTATCACCTCTCAGAGACCGATACCGGTGTACGAGCACTTGCAGAGATTCGCACGCTGACCGAACGTGACATTCCCGCTGTTGTGATCACCGCCGACCGCACGGAAGAGGTAAAAGCCGAGATCGAAGCCTGCGGCGCACAGCTGCTGACCAAGCCCATTAGACCGGCTGCACTGCGCGCTATTATCAACAAGATGATTGCCAACGCCCGCGCAATGGCCACCGAATAAGTCGGAAATACAGACAATAAAAAAGGTGCCACTGGCACCTTTTTTATTAATCGATGACTCTCACCCCTTTCGAGTGAATTCAGCCTCAGACTTATTCTACGTCGGTCTTGGGTGGTTCAACGCCGAGACGCTGCGCTGCAATCACCGCCTGGGTACGGCTGTGAACGCCCAGCTTACGCAGGATTGCGGTCACATGCGCTTTAATTGTCGCTTCGGAGACATTCAACTCGTAGGCAATCTGCTTGTTAAGCAGACCTTCGGTCAGCATGGTCAGAACACGGAACTGCTGAGGCGTTAAAGCAGCCAGCGCAGCGGCAAACTTCTGATCCTCTTCGCTCACGTCACCCAGATTGTCAGCAACCTCCTGCGGCAACCACTCTTCACCTTCGAGTACAGCTTTAATTGCGTCGGAGATGGTTTCCAGCGGTGCGGACTTAGGAATAAAGCCTGACGCACCGTAATCGATCGCACGTTTCATCACATGCGGCTCTTCGCTACCGGACACCACAACAACCGGAATCCCCGGGTTTTGACCACGCAGGAATACCAAGCCGGAGAAACCATTGGTACCTGGCATGTGGATATCCAACAACACCAGATCTGCATCAGGATTCTGATCTACTGCTTCCTGCACTGCCGCCAGAGAGTCGGCCTCTACAGTTGCAACACCCGGCACCGCCTGTGCCACTGCCTGCTTCAGCGCTGCACGAAACAGCGGATGATCGTCAGCAATAATAATTTTTTGTGCGAGCTGCATGCGTTCACTACCCCCCTCTCACACCAGTTAAGGTGCAAGTTCCTGTACTGCAACCTAATCCTGGCTCAATCATACCACCGATAATACAAAAACTCCCACCAGGCAAAACCCGGCGGGAGCATTAGGAAGGTGCGAACAAGTCCTGTTAGCACTCTGGCTTTCGGGAAGGTTCACAATCAAGGAAGCACTTTGCAGTAAGGTTGTAACCTTGCAAAAAGTGCTGACACCGAGTGTGGATCTTCCCGAAAGCCCCGCAGGGCAAGCCCTTAAGCCCGCATCTGCGGTGTTGCAGTTTTTGTTAAGGACTTGGCCATTAACGGCAAACTGCACCTTGCATCTACAGACTTAAGGGCTTGCAGAGCACAAACAGGACTTATTCGTACCTTCCTTTATCAGGCTAGCAGAACTTGCCGGATATTACTTACGGTTCATGCGGTTTTCGATCAGATCGTCAACCACGGATGGATCTGCCAGAGTGGAGGTATCACCCAGAGAACCAAAGTCATCCTCAGCGATCTTGCGCAGGATTCGGCGCATGATCTTACCGGACCGGGTCTTCGGCATGCCTGGCGCAAACTGAATCAGGTCTGGCGATGCGATTGGACCGATCTCGCTGCGTACCCAAGTGCGCAGCTCTTTCAGCAGCTCATCGGACTGCTCGTAGCCAGCCTGCAGGGTCACGTACACATAGATACCCTGACCTTTCACATCGTGTGGATAACCAACTACTGCCGACTCAGCCACTGCTGGATGAGCAACCAGTGCAGATTCAATCTCCGCCGTACCCATGCGGTGACCGGATACGTTGATTACGTCGTCGACACGACCAGTGATCCAGTAGTATCCATCTTCGTCACGACGCGCGCCGTCACCGGTGGTGTACACACCTTTGTAAGTAGAGAAGTAAGTCTGGATAAAGCGCTCGTGGTCACCCCAGATTGAACGGCTCTGACCCGGCCAGGAGTCTTTCAGGACCAGGTTACCGTCGGTCGCACCTTCCAGTTCGTTACCTTCCGCATCCAGCAGCGCTGGCTGTACACCGAAAAACGGACGGGTTGCAGAACCTGGCTTGGCATCCGTTGCACCAGGCAAAGGCAGGATCATCATGCCGCCTGTTTCTGTCTGCCACCAGGTATCAACGATCGGGCAGCGCCCCTGGCCAACTACGCGGTGGTACCATTCCCATGCTTCCGGGTTGATCGGCTCACCGACAGAACCCAGGATACGCAGAGAGGACAGATCAGAATCTCCCAGAACATCTTCGCCCTGCTGCATCAGCGCGCGGATTGCAGTTGGCGCAGTGTAGAACTGGTTAACTTTGTGTTTTTCAATTACGCGACCGAAGCGGCTGTTGTCCGGGTAGCTTGGTACACCTTCGAACATCAGGGAGGTCGCACCGTTTGCCAGCGGACCGTATACGATGTAGCTGTGGCCGGTTACCCAACCTACGTCCGCAGTACACCAGTAGATGTCACCGTCTTTATAGTCGAACGCGTATTCGTGGGTCATGGATGCATACACCATGTAACCACCGGTGGTGTGCTTCAGGCCTTTTGGCGCGCCAGTAGAACCGGAGGTGTACAGGATAAACATCGGTGCTTCTGCTTCCATCTCTTCAGGAGCACACTCAGCAGAAGCTTCAGCAACGATATCTTCGTACCAGACGTCAACGTCGCTGTTCCATTCAACTTCGTCTTCTACACGCTTAACAACAATTACGCTGTCTACACATGCTTTCGCAGCTTCGTGAGTCAGCGCCTTGTCTACGTTCGCTTTCAGCGGTACAGACTTACCTGCACGCAGCGAGTAGTTGGAGGTGACAACAACCTTAGACTTCGCGCCTTCGATACGCGCGGCCAGTGCTTCAGGAGAGAAACCACCAAATACGATAGAGTGAACTGCACCGATACGGGTACATGCCAGCATCGCCACAGCTGCTTCAGGGATCATCGGCATGTAAAGCGTAACCACATCACCCTTTTCAACGCCCTGTGCTTTCAACGCATTGGCAAACTTACATACGCGCTCGTACAGGTCTCGGTAAGTGATATTTTCAGATTCGCTTGGGTCATCACCTTCCCAGATGATTGCAACTTGGTCACCACGGGTTTCCAGATGACGGTCCAGACAGTTGTAGGACGCATTCAACGTACCGTCTTCGTACCAGCGAATATCAACGTTGTGCGGGTCAAAAGAGGTGTTTTTAACCTTGGTGTACGGTTTGAACCAATCCAGTCGCTTACCCGCTTCGCCCCAGAATGCATCCGGGTCGTTGATGGATTGCTCGTACATCGCCAAATATTTTTCGTTGTTGATGTGAGCTTCCGCAGCCAGTTCAGGAGAAACTGGATATACCTTTTCTTCACTCATCGTGATGCCCTTAGCTGTATATTGTTTTAATTCTTGGAATCCGTTCGCCCTGATTGGACCTGATCAAAACTGTCAGGTCCTTATACTTCTTATTGGGAGGCGTTTCGTGTGTCCGTTAACTGGTAAGTTTTATACCCGCCCGGCACTCAACGTCTGAATTAGACATTGGTCTATCCGACCTAAGACATTGGTCTTGGGTGGATTTTTACACTGCTGTTTCCCTCTGGTGCAAGGTCTGCGAACAGCGCTGATCATGCAACGAAAAGACGGCTTAAACGATATATCTGACAATTTTAACGGGTGCATCTAAAGGCAACACTATCGCACCGATATTCACGCCTATTTTCGCAACAAGGCTTCCAGATCCAGACCAGCCTCTCTCATCTTCGCCAGTTTGTAACGTAATGTACGTGGACTAATCCCCAGATTCTCAGCAGCGGTTTTACGACTGCCGCCGGTGGCTTTCAATGCATCGATAATCAGCTGGAACTCATGCTGCTGCATCCCTGTCTCCAGCTGACTGGCGTCTTCGGCCTCGACGGCGGGAGCCACCGGATCGATCTGATCACAAAGATCCGTCGCCATGGTATCTGGGTTGAGCAACAGGTCTGCTGCACTGATCGCCGTTCCCGCCTGCATGATCAGGGCGCGCTGTACAACGTTATCCAATTCACGCACATTACCCGGCCAACCGTGCTGACTCAGCGCGTCTTTGGCATCCGGGCTAAACAGCGCGGGCGGTCGATTCATTTTAGAACAGTATTTCGCCAACAAACGTTCAGCCAGCGGCACAATGTCAGCGCGGCGTTCACGCAACGGTTTCCACTGCAATGGAAATACATTGAGGCGGTAATACAGGTCTTCGCGGAACTTACCGTCGGCGACGTAGGTTTCCAGCTTGCGGTTACTGGTTGCGAGGACACGCACATCCAACTTGATCAGCTTACGGCTACCCAGGCGCTCCACCTCCTGCTCCTGCAGCACACGCAGCAGTTTCGCCTGCAATCCCTGATCCATCTCGCTGATCTCATCCAGCAATAGGGTGCCACCATTGGCCTGCTCAAACTTGCCCGGTGTTGCCGCATAGGCGCCGGTGAATGCCCCTTTTTCATAACCGAACAGCGTGGCCTCCAACATGTTTTCCGGAATTGCAGCACAGTTGATTGCCACGAACGGTGCACTGAGACGCGAGGAGTGCCGGTGGATGTATTGCGCCAGTACCTCTTTACCAGTACCGGACTCACCGGTGATCATCACGGTCGAGTCGCTAGCAGCCACACGGCGTGCCAACTGGAACAGCTGCTTACTGCTGGTTTCTTCGGCCACCGGCTCCTCAGCCTCGTCTGCACGGAGTGCACCTTGTGCATAACGGCGCACCGCTTCAACCAGCGCCTGCGCCTCAAAAGGCTTCATCAGATAATCCACAGCCCCGGCACGGATCGCATCCACCGCTTTATGCACCTGACCAAACGCGGTAATCAGCATAACGGGCAATCCCGGTTGCTGTTGTTTAATGCGCTCCAGCAGCTCATGACCGTCAATCCCTGGCATGTTGACGTCGGTCACGACCATCTCGACATGGGTATCGGCCAGCAGCTTGAGCGCGGCCTCGCCACTCTCGGCAGCGACATAGTCAAAACCTGCCAGCTCCAGCGTGTCGCACAGCGCTTCGCGCAACGCATTGTCATCTTCAACGATCAGAATTCGAGCCGTCATACCTTTTCCGTACTACCTAAAAAACACGTGGTGGATTAATTCGCCGTTCTGATCGGCATACTGATGGATGCGGTTGTGCCCCTGCCCAGCTCAGACTGCAGTTCAAACCGGCCGTGGTGCGCCATTGCAACAACCTGAGCGACGGCCAGACCAAGACCGGTGCCATGCGATTTGGTGGTGTAAAACGGCTCCATCGCCCGCTGCAGAGTCGCCGGGTCCATTCCCGGCCCCTGATCCTGCACCCGAATACAAAGATCATTCGCTACCCGGTCCAGCGTCAGTACCAACTCAGCACCTTCGCCACAGGCCTGCAGCGCGTTATCCACAAGGTTGACCAGCGCGCCTAGCAGCGCGTCTTTATTGCACTGAATCTGCACCCCCGCCGCGTTGTTGGTGCAATCGCAATCCGCATCAAAGGAGGTCAGCGGCACATCAAGTTGATCTTCAATCTCACTGAGTAGCTGCTCAGCGCTCAGTTGGTCGTCCAGACGTGTTTCAGCGCGTGCAAACACCAGCATGTCACGCACCTGCTTTTCCAGATGCGTGAGCCGGGACTTCACTTTAGCTGTGAATTTTGAGCGCTGCTCAAGCGACAGGTCTGTGCGTGACAAATGGTCCGTGTAAAGCAACGCCGCAGAAAGCGGTGTACGAATCTGATGCGCAAGCGAGGCCATCATCCGCCCCATCTCGGACAAGCGCTGATAATGGGACAGGCGTTCCTGCAGAAGGCGGGTTTCGGTCATATTGCTCAGCAGGACCAGTTGCCCAGGCTCTTTGTCCATCGCCCTTGTCGCCAGACTGACACGACGTCCATCTTTCAGGGAAACTTCATGGCCGTCGTCACTGCGAGGAGCGAAACTACGCTGGATCACTGCCAGCCAGCTTTCGCCTTTCAGCGGCGAACCCAGCAGTTCCAGTGCCGCAGGGTTGCAATCAGAGATCACACCGTCACCACCGATCTGGATCACACCTGCGGGCAGCAGATCCAGCAACTGCCTCATTTTTGACGCCAGACGATTAGACTCGTCCGACTCGGCCTGCTGTTCAGCAGCTAACTGTGCCTTGAGTCGACACACTTCCTGCTCAAGCTCAGCCACTCGCGCCTGTGACGCGGCTAACTTATCCATTACTTATTACTTCCGTTGCATACCGTACTTGCGCATTTTTTCCACCAGCGTCGTACGGCGTACCTGTAACTTGTCAGCGGCTCTGGCGACAACCCCTTCACAACTGGAAAGCGCCTGATCAATCAAAGCGCGTTCCTGCTGCTCAAGATACTCTTTTAAATTGATGCCACTCTCGGGCAACACACACCCATCTGAGCTGGCCACCACGGCCTGTACCGGAGGTGATCCGAAGTCCACAGCAGCCTGCGCATCCGCCTGATAACGCGCCGGATCGGGTTCTTCGATATGCTGAAATTTAGCCGGCAGTTCGGATACACCCACCACGCCATCGGGGTACATAATCACCAGCCGTTCGACCAGATTGGAGAGCTCCCGCACATTGCCCGGCCATGGGTGCAGCTGCAACGATTTAATGGCGCTGGTATGGAAAATGACCTTTCCCAGACCTTGCTCGTCTGTACGGCGCACCATCTCCTCGAGCAGGACAGGAATATCTTCGATACGCTCCCGTAGCGGCGTCATTTCGATAGGGAAAACATTCAGGCGAAAATAGAGGTCCTCCCGAAACTCGTTAGATTCGATCATCGCCTCAAGGTTCTTATGGGTCGCAGCAATGATGCGCACATCGGCATCCAATGTTTTCGTGCCGCCGACACGTTCGTACTTGCGCTCCTGAATCACGCGCAGGATTTTCACCTGCATATTGAGTGGCATATCACCAATCTCATCCAGAAACAGCGTGCCCCCCTGCGCAAGCTCAAAACGTCCTGGACGACTACTTACAGCGCCGGTAAATGCCCCTTTTTCGTGCCCGAACAGTTCACTTTCAAGCAACTCCGCCGGGATCGCGCCACAATTAATAGGCACAAACGGCCCATTCCGACGAGCAGAGTGATCATGTAGATCCCTTGCGACAACCTCTTTACCGGTCCCCGACTCGCCGGTAATCAGGACGCTGACATCCCGCATGGCAACTTTGTTGATCATAGCGCGTACTTGAACCACGGCGTTGGATATACCGAGCACACTGCTATCTTTAAGGTTTGTGTTGTGTGGCACAGTATACTGCTGGCAGTACACCTGCGCTTTGTGAAGAAGGTTGGTCAATTCCCCGTGGCTAAACTCAGGGGATAACTCACCAATGATCATCTTTTTGTGCTCTTTCGGCAGAGCCCCCACCTCATCCCTTGATAGTCCACAGAGCACAACCGGAAGCCCTGCGTTATCCTCCGCCAGCTGCACCAACATTCGATCAACCGCGATCGGCGTCTGGCACTTACCGAGGATCAGCAGGGGAAAATCAATATTCTTCAGTTGACCTGAACTCTGCAGCCACTGAGGATAGTCAAACATTCTCAGGGGAAGCTTCAGAAAGCTCACACAGGTCGGCAGGTAGTTATCCCCACCGTCATCAACAAAGACCAGATTGAACGTTGTTGGCGTCATCTCAGAACAAAAGCGTCAAAAAAACCATTGAAGGAAGTATTTCAGGAACGGGAAGAATGTCAACTTTTTGGCGCACTTATCGATAAAGGCTTTCCCATTTCCGCCGATATCCCTAGTATCGATAGAGAAGCGTCTCGGATAACTGTGTTAGCATCCCGAGACATGTGAGCATGAGCGAGACCAACAAATGTGCAAGGTCTCGTGGCTTTGGATTTACCTATTCATCAGGTTAAATAATGAATATTGACGAAAAAACCTTTCAAGTCCTCGCTCAACAATTACAGCAGCAAATACAATCGCTGTTTATGAAGAACATCCGTTTTTTTCAATCCAAAGCACCAGAATTAGCAAACCGCTTCCAGAAGCATAACGCACAGAAGATCAGACTCCACCTCACGACGGATGGATATCTGAATCTGGTCAATAGCACGCTGAATAACAAGCCGGTTTACGCATACGATCCACAGCAGTTTTGCCAAGATTATGTTGATCAGTTTGCCAAAACGCCTCGCACCTATAAGATCAACTTCAAAGCAAAGAACATTCTGGACGAAGAAAACGTCACTTATGTTTCCATTGCCAACCGTTGTCACGCCTTGTTAGGCAAATTACCAGACCGCCTAAAAGCGCTACCCCTGGAAGACACAACCAACACAATGATCCTTAACGGGATCGGCATGGGATACCTGATTCCGCAGCTACTTGACGTCACGGACATTCGGAATCTGATCATCCTTGAACCACACGATGATATTTTTCATGCGTCTTTGCATATTCTGGACTGGGAACAGGTATTTGCTCACTTTGAACAACCAGACCACTCTATCAAGCTGATCGTAGGGCAAACACCTCGCAACAGCATGGATGAGCTGCGCAAGCACTTCTACCGCATCGGCCCGCACCACCTGATCAATGCTTACCATATAGAACATCTCAGCAGTAAAGAGATGCAAGATATCATATCCCGTTTCATCGAAAGCGCCCGATTGGATTTCCTACCCAATGGCTATTTCGATGACGAACAGGTTAGTCTTGCTCATACAGTGCATAACTGGCGCTCACAAATACCTCCATTAAGAGAGTACTCCCCCCTCAACAATAAATACCTCGATACACCGGTATTCCTCGTTGGCAACGGTCCATCTCTGGATGAGGCCAAGGAGGTATTGATCGAGAATCAGGACAAAGCAATTATTGTTTCCTGCGGTACAACGCTTGGCTCATTGAAAAAGATGGGCATTAAACCTGACATACACATTGAAATGGAGCGCACGCGCCCGGTCGTCGAGTGGATTTCGGCAGCAACCGATGAGGAATACCGTAAGGGCATATTGCTTTTGGCACTGAATACGGTTCATCCTCAGGTATTCGACATGTTCGATATCCGCGGCATGGGAATGAAAGCAAATGACCTCGGGACTCACTTCTTCAGTCGCTATATTGCCGAGGGAAATAGCGCGATCAATCTGGCATTCTGCAACCCCACCGTAGGCAACGCCGGTATGGCTTTCAGCGTTGCGCTGGGCTTTAAAAACATCTACATGTTTGGCCTTGATCTGGGCTTCAGCTCTGGAGAGCAACACCACTCCCAGCTCAGCACCCATTACAATATGGATGAAAAACACCAAAAAGGCCTTCATCTATATTCCGCTAAAGACGATGGCAACAGCATTGCACCCGGTAATTTCGGTGGTTCTGTCGTCACCACGCACGTTTACCTTGCAGCGAAAGGTTCATTTGAACGACAGATCCGGGCAATCCCTAATCTCAACTGCCACAATTCCAGCAACGGTATTTGGATCGAAGGCGCAACACCGACCCCTCTGGAAGAGATCAATCTGGATCAGGTCATAAAAGACAAAAACGGGCTGATTAAGGCGCTCTACCAACAGCACTTTTACACAGACGGCATTAGACCGATGGAAAACAATGCGACAGTCTGCGCAATGTTCAAGCCGCTAACCAAAGCCCTTAACGCCATGAAGGCACTGCTGCAAACGCCCCAGTCGAACTGGGACCAAGCACAGCTATCCATCAACACATTGCACAAGCTTTTGCTTTCACTTGGGCTTAATAATGACTCCCAATACTGTTACACCTTGATCAAAGGCAGCATCTACGGCTTTAACATTTTCCTGCAACGCGCTCTGTATTATGGAAACAACAAAACGGAAGCATTGGGATATTACAACAACGTGCGAGAACTGTTTCTTGAGTTCGTAACACTCTGCCAAGATAAGGCTGATAACGAACTGCTCACCCTGGATGCCAAAACCCGCAACCTGGATCAAAAAGTAAAAAGGTAAGAGATATGCTCCAGCCAAGCATTCTGGCAATTATTCCTGCCCGTGGTGGCTCCAAAGGAATTCCTCACAAAAACGTTAAATCCATGGCAGGAAAACCTTTGATTGGCTGGACAATCGAACACGCTACTCGATGCCCTCTGATTAACCGAACTATCGTTTCCACAGACAGCCACGAAATTGCCAGCGTTGCACGAGAGTTTGGAGCAGAAATCCCATTTATCCGCCCCTCGGTCTTGGCGGAAGACACAACGGCTACAGAGCCTGTGATTATTCATGCGCTTGACTGGCTCAAAAGTGAAGAGGGTTATATTCCGGACCTGGTAGTGCTGCTCCAATGCACATCACCCATCAGGCAGGCCAATGCGTTAGCAACAGCTATCCAATCCTTTCTGGAGGGCGGGTATGACTCGATGGTTAGCACAGCTCCATTCTGGCATTTCTTGTGGCGAGATGAACAGCACCCCAAGGCCCTTTACAACTATCAGAATCGTCCTCGCAGACAAGATATTCCGGCTACCGACATTAAGTACCGTGAGAATGGTTCAATCTACATCACGAAAACAGAGATTTACCGTAGCCAAAACAATCGGCTTGGCGGCAATATTGGCATGTTTATCATGAGCGAAGAAGAAAGCTACGAGATAGACACGCCAGTAGACTGGTACGTTAACGAAGCAATACTCACCAATATGCGGGAGCAGTACTCTTGATCATTCTGCGCAAAATTTCCGATTTTATCGTCTACGAATATGAATCCGTATTTCGTGCGCTTGAGAAGATCAACCAGAACAAGAATCGCATTGTTTTTGTCGTTTCCAGCTCTGGACAACTCGTAGGATCGTTCACAGATGGTGACTTCCGACGCTGGCTGATCAACACAGAGGAGTTTGATCTTAAACAAGAGATAAGTCCGCTGGTTCACGATACCGTTCACAGCCTGCCGGTCGATTCCCCCCGCACCCAGATCGAGCAGAGCTTTACGGGTCCGATCTCCGTTCTGCCTTTGCTGGACGATTCTGGAAGGCCTGTAGCGATAGCGCTGAAAGGCAAAAAAGGGATCTCGTTCGGGGAACACCACATACACGAAACCAGCCCTGCATTCATCATTGCGGAAATAGGTAACAACCATAACGGCGACTTGGAACTGGCGAAGCGCTTGGTACGCCTTGCCAGTGAAGCTGGAGCAGATTGTGTGAAGTTCCAGATGCGCAGCATGGAATCGCTCTATAAACCATCCGCCAGCGGCTCATCCGACCTTGGCGCCGAGTACACACTAGACCTGCTTAAACGCTTTCAACTCTCTGACGAAGAGCTGTTCGACGCGTTCGAGTACTGCAAATCGCTGGGTATGATGCCCCTTTGCACCCCATGGGATAGCGAATCTCTACGCAAGCTGGAAGCATACGGCATGGAAGCCTATAAAGTAG
This sequence comes from Pontibacterium granulatum, assembly GCF_029961155.1. GTDB lineage: Bacteria > Pseudomonadota > Gammaproteobacteria > Pseudomonadales > Balneatricaceae > Pontibacterium > Pontibacterium granulatum. The sequence goes on from NZ_JASBRH010000001.1 coordinate 164,556, forward strand.
CTTCCGCAGACCTTACGAATGACAAACTATTAAAAGAACTTGCAGCAACCGGAAAGCCCCTCATCTGCTCAACAGGTATGTCGAAAGAGTCAGAAATTCAACATGCAATCGACCTGCTGCGCAACAGCGGATCAGAATTTGCCATCCTGCACTGTAATTCCACATACCCAACACCATTTAAAGATATCAACCTCAACTATCTGAAAAGACTGAAAGAGATTTCAGGCTCAATCATCGGCTACTCAGGTCATGAGCGAGGCATCGCTATTCCAGTCGCTGCCGTCGCAATGGGCGCGAAGATAATTGAAAAGCACTTTACGATCGACAAAGAGATGGAAGGCAATGACCACAAAGTGTCGTTACTCCCAGATGAGTTTGCGTGCATGGTGTCACAAATACGTGAGCTGGAATCAGCGTTAGGCAGCGACAATACCCGTTCTATGTCTCAAGGCGAAATGATGAACCGGGAAATTCTTGCCAAAAGCCTGATCGCCAAGCAACCGATCAGGAAGGGTATGACGATCAATCGGGACATGCTGGATATCAAAAGTCCGGGGCAAGGCCTACAACCTTGCTATCTGGAACAGTTGGTCGGTCTGAGTTGCAAACGCGACATGGAGCCCGGAGACTACTTTTATGATTCTGACCTGATCAGCGCAGACCTTTCACCTAAAGCATTCTCCTTCAGCCGCCCCTTTGGGATTCCCGTCCGTTATCACGACTACGGTAAGCTCATTGAAAAATCAAACATGGACTTTGTAGAGTTCCACCTGAGTTATCAGGACATGGATGTGGATGCCCATTCGATTCTACCCTTACGGGAAGACGGACACGGCTTTGCGGTACATGCGCCCGAATTGTTCAAGGGCGATCACATCATGGATCTATCCAGTACAGACACGGACTATTGGCGACATTCGATCAATGAACTGCAACGCGTAATTAACATCGCCCGCTCGTTAAAATCAATTTTTCCCCAAAGCCAACGCCCATTTATCATCATTAATGCGGGCGGCTTCAACAGCGCTGGTTTCCTGCCTAAAGATAAGCTACCAGCCATGTATGACCGCGTAGCCGAGGCGTTGCGCAAGGTGGACCAAGAGGGTGTAGAAGTCATCATCCAGACGATGCCGCCATTCCCGTGGCATTTTGGAGGCCAAAGCTATCACAACCTATTCGTATCACCTGATGAAATTCGCGAATTCTGCACAAAGCACAATGTACGCGTTTGTTTTGACGTATCACACTCAATGATGGCCTGTAACTACTACGACTGGGACCTGATCGAGTTCACAAAAGCGATCGGTTCATGCATCGCATACTGCCACATTGTTGATGCCAAAGGCGTGGACGGTGAAGGTATTCAGATTGGTCAGGGGGATGTGGATTTCAGAGCACTGTCAGAAACCCTGCAACAATGTGCACCACACGCTATGTTTATCCCTGAGGTCTGGCAAGGCCACAAGAATAACGGCGAAGGATTCTGGCAAGCCCTACACTTTCTTGAAAAGTACTTTTAAGTTAAGCCCCACCTATGGAAATCGGCGCGTCAGACTCATTCACGCCTGGCGCGCTGATTCGCTAGCGTTTTACGGCGCTCAGCACCAACGTATCCGTCATATCTAGTTTCCGCAACATCGCCTCGTATGCGCTGTCGAGTGGTGCGTCTCTCATAAAGTCTAAAGTGATATGCCCACCAGGCGTTCCGTTTGCCAGCCAGTTCAGGTGGTTGGCAACCGGATAACGCTGCACACCTTCAACCACAATATTGGAAAATCCAACTTTTCGCACCAGGGTTTCAAGCGTGTATCGCGTGTACAGCACAAGATGCTCACTCCAGAATGTAAAGTCTTTAAATGCCGGCAGATCAAATTGCCTGATCAACACATCAGATGCGTGAGGCACTTCGACGACAAGACGCCCACCTGCTGTTAATCGATCAAAGCACTGCTTGAGTACCTCTTCCGGGTATTCGATGTGCTCCAGTACGTGAAACAACGTTATGACGTCAACACCATCAACATCCACCTCTTCCAGACGCCTGAAGGTCTCGTATCCCAGCTGCTTGAGCGTGCTGGATGCATTCTCCTGTGGCTCCACTGCAGCTGCGCGTTTCGCCAAGGGGGCCAACAGGTCTAACATCGCCCCGGATCCGGCACCAACATCAAGCCAAGACTTGCCCCGTATAAGATTCGTGAACCGATCGCGACGCCGTAAGCTATCATCGTTGGTATTAACGATGGCACGCTTATCCATACCATAGCGATGGGTGGGAGGCTTCTGATCGTAATGGGACATATCCATATGCCCGGTATCTGACAAAAAATCATTCCTGTTTTTAAACATCGATAAACAGAAATATTTTCGTTATCACGCGTACGATCATGTATCTTCTCGAGCTGTTCGTAGTCACATAGCCCATAGTCACAAAACAGCGCGAAGATAGGATTGTTGATTATCAAGCTGCCCTTTTGCACTACAACATCCCCTTCAATACGGTGATGAACTGCGCCATCTGACGGTCGAGCAACTCCCTAAGCTCGATATTCTCCTGAATGACACGATTAGAATCCGACTTGAAACTTTCCACCAAACTCTCAATATGCTGCACGAAATCAGGTCGTTTTACATCCACTGAGCGCCGGCACAAACCCAATTCCTTATACAGGTCTGCAATTTTAGGTGAGCTTGATAAGCCAATCGTAGGCACACCCATAGCCATGGCGCACACATTAGTGTGAAATCGCATCCCCATCACAAGCGAGCACTTCTGGTACAAGCTAAAGAGCTGATCCGCCCCCTGCCATCCATGCAGATAAGGCGCGACGGTAATTCTGTCGCGACAAAGGCGATCATCCATATACTCCAGCAACTCACCGATGGCTGAAAGATCTTTATAGATATGAGGAAACAGTACCAATTGAAGGTGCGCGGACCTCTCCAACTCCAGCGACAAAAATGCAGCGTAGCGTTGCAGAAAACCGCTCCAGCTCAGTGAATTATCACTATCTTCAGGGAAGCGTACGTCCTTCATATCTGAAGCGACGTTTATTCCCCAGTAAGTAACATCGTGCTTTGCCTCAAGCAGATTCAATGAACTCTGAGGGCGATAGAAAAAGGCGCCGTCCGGGACCACCAGAATACGGTCTGCCGATTGATTACCATAACAGGCCAGATAGTTCTGGAAAGAACCATCGTTTCTGAATGTCATCAGCGTACCTGGGCGTTTCTGCAGTCGCTCACTAAACCTCAGGAAGCGTTCCAGACAGATGTCGGGACAGGGCTTATACGTGTCAAAGCCAACGCCAAAAAATACAACCGGGGATTGAATCTTTTCCAGCACCGCATCTGCCAGATCAATCGTCGTACCGGTGGAAGATTCCGTTAGCCATGGTTCAAAGAAATTTCCGCCGCCGATAACAACCAAGTCATGCTCATTTGCCAAGCTTGCAAAGTCGTCATCGAACCGCCAACGGTCGTGCCCCGTGTAGATTCGATAACACTTACGAATCTCGAGTTCGGTAATCTCATGGGGAAGAGGAAAGGCCTGCGCCAAGCAGGCCCGAAGCCCTTGATGATTTGCATTGTCGCCAACATTACCGACAAAACTAGCCACATGGAGAATTTTCACAATTTATCTCACACGCAAATAACTGAGGGCTAATTACAGCAAGGTGACTTAATTTTTATGCTCGTCAGGCATGCCACTCCAGCCCTGTTTAATCTGGAGCAGAAGGTTCATAACTTCCTGAACTTTTTCGGCGCTATTCTCTCGGTTTGCAAGCAGGAGTGTGCGATTCATATAGTCGTACAATGATTCCAGGTTGGCCGCAACCTCCCCGCCTTTTTCGAAATCCAAAGAGCCTCGTAAACCGACGATAATCTCGTTTGCCTTGTTGAAATGCCGAGTACGATCTTCGACTACGCCGCGCTCGATTGCACCTTTCGCTTTCGCCATTGCGCCAAGAGCACCATCAATCAACATTTCAATCAATTTATGTGGCGAGGCGGTCTCAGCTGTCGCACGCAGATCGACATTTTGATACTGCTTCAATGCATTCAGATTAACACTCATTGATACCGATCCAACTAAGTTATGAAAATTAAAGCGTGAGGATCACACCTCACATTACTCTAGGAATTAACTACGCTGCGCAGTGAACGGCAGTCGGTCTATGATTCCATCTAATGAACTGCCTGTGGTTTGCAGGGAATTCAGGATGGCTTCCATCGCTTGAAACTGGCTTTGCAAACGCGCTTCAACCTTAAGCATACGGGCATCCAACGCCTCCTTGTCTTCCTCTATCCCTTCGATCTGATCGTTCAGAGACTCTTCCCGGGAAGAAATGCCGCCATCACCACTTAACAGGTTATCGATTAGAAGCGACAGCTCCCCGGCTAGACCTCTACCAAAGGTGATGGTGCTGCTGCCCAGGCTCCCTGCCCCCACTGTCAGGTTGAGTCCGTATGGATCACTGTCCACCTCGGGAAGCAATACGTTCCCTGCACCAAATCCAGATTTTCCATCAATAGTGCCGACTACGTCTATACCATCAACACCAGATAACGCATCACTAATACCAATATTCGCCATATTCGCACTAGCAGCAGTGAAGCTCACCTTAGAGGAAGAACCATACTCCCGTGATGTAAACTCAAACTGTCCGTCGGTGCTGTTAAACGCGACATCCAGTGCAATGTTAGCGCCTTTTAAGTTGCTATCGCCATTGATCAGGGACTGCAGCTCTGCAGCCAAATCGTCCGCCGACGTGTAGTCCGTATCATTTGGTAGCGTAATGCTATTCGATTCAGTACCGTTTACACTAATCGTAAAACTATACGAATCCCCACTTCCTGTATTAAGCGGGAATTGAATGCCTTCATCAAAGGTACCTCCGTAGATGTAACCTTTAGCAGGCTCAGTGGTTATCTCAACATCATAGGTACCGGAAATTGCCTTGTTGACATATGATCCCGGCGTAACAGAGATGGCGGAGTTGCTGGCAGCGTAGTTGGGTGCAAACAGCTCACCAATCTTATCAAAATTATCTTCGATCGCAGCCTCAAAATCGTCTTCAATAATCTCTAGCTTACCGTCTATCTGGGTACGAATTCCCAGGTTAGTTAGCGCACTGAAATCACTGTCGGATGTACCAGCAACGGAAGCAGTCAATACCTGCCTCAACTGCGAGACCATGCTTTTTGCAGAGCCGTCCGACGACAATGCACCCAACGTCTGGTCTTCGTCGTCTTCACCGGCAGAAGTGAGACCCGTCAGGTTTTTCATGGTGTCATAAAGCAGGTTGTACGCCTCTACGAAATCACGAATCGCCTGCTCACCGGTTGACTTATCTTCCGAGATAGTGAAATTGACCGTTTCTCCGACGCTTGCTTTGTTCAGGGTAAACTCCAAACCCTGTACAACATCGTCGATGTCGTTTGACTCCCGGGATACCTCTAACCCGTTAACCTTCAACGATGCATCCTGACCAGACTGAGTCTGAGTCAGGCTGCTGGAAGTCTCATTAAAGGAGAACTGAGACAAGGCTGCATCTGCGGTAATTTCTACTGCATTGTTTTTTCCCGAAGGTGTTGTTAGCAGCAGTTGCGATTGTCCATCGTTAACAATGACACTCGCCTGAAGGCCGCTATCCGCAGCATTGATCTTATCGACAAGATCATTCAGTGAGTCATCGGCATCAAGCTCAATCGTCAACGCGTCCTGATCGGCATTCAATGTGAAGCCTACCGGGTCATCGGCTGTATAACTGTCCCATGAGCCAAAGCGGAACGTCAGCTCTCCCGCGCCCAGCGCTGCGTCAGCATCTGCGATGGCGCCTGAAGCCAGGCTTTGGGACTGGGCGATCTCCAGTACTTCAATCTGGTAACTGCCGCTCTGCGCATTCGCACTTAACTCCGTCGGAGTAATGATATCGCTATCGGGAAAAGCGACAGAACGTGCGTTGAAGGTATCGGAATTAGAAAGGGGCTCCAAAGCGCTTTGAAAAGTACTAAGGCTACTTTTCAAAGTACCATAAGCTGAGATTTGGGTTTCCAGTTTAGTCTGGCGGGAGGTTAGTAGCTGCTCTTTGGGGGCTTTTTCCGCGTTCACCAAGCCTTCAACCAGGCTCTTTGTATCAATCCCTGAACCCGCGTTCAGAGAGGAAATTATATTGCTACCCATGGCTATCTCCTGACCCGCTCTGCTGGTAATTTATGTGTTAAGCACGGTCATTAAAAATCACACCAAGAACGCCTTCAAGGTTCTTGGCAAACTTTAATGCTTCCTCATTTGGTATTTGACGAATGAGCTCTTCGGTTTCAGTGTCTGTCACCTTAATAACAACTTCTTCGAGCTCTTTATCAACACTGAAATTCAGTGACCGCTGACCGTCTTTCATCAGCTCATTCAAGCGCTCAATAGCTGCTTCCAAGTCTTCTGCAGAAACCTGCTCGTTTTCCTGGATAGTGGCTTGAACCCGATCCTTGTTCTGTTCAGTCGGATTCGCCTGCTCCACCTGCTGAGCCTGCTGCGCCTGAACATTTTGTTGCTGTGAGGCTTGCTGAATTGAGGAGACTACGGTGTTGGCACCACTCGCGGATTCTATAGCCATAATGCACCCCCTTTAGATGGAAAAACTGCCCCGCATAAATACAGGGCAGTTTTAGTTAGGCTGAAAAGATTATTGCAGCAGAGACAGTACCTGCTGCGGTGCAGCGTTAGCCTGTGCCAGCATTGCAGTACCTGCCTGCTGCAGCACCTGCGCACGACTCAGGTTTGCGGATTCTGCCGCGAAGTCAGCGTCTTCGATTCGAGACCGCGCTGCAGATGCGTTCTCTGCAACATTGGACAGGTTATTGATAGTGAAGTCCAGACGGTTGTTTACCGCACCCAGCTCGCTTCGAGTATCGTTCACCTGCTCCAGTGCATTGTCGATGATATCAATCGCTTTCTGCGCACCATTGGCAGTGGAGATATCGATGGAGTTCACCGCCTGACCAAAGCGCCCTGCAGACGTAGTGTTGGATTCCAGCAGGCCAATCTCGGCGGCAGTTGCATTGTCACCCAGTTCAACGCTGATTGGGTTACCGTTAGTGGAAGTCAGCTTGATCCCTGCGTCAACAGTAAGATCTGTTGCAGTACCCGCAGAACCCAGCGCAGTTGTATCTGTAGTGCCATCTGCGTTGAACTCAACCAGGTTTGCATCTTCCAGACCGGTTACAGCAGAAGCAGTGGCGATCTCAAAATCGATCGCGCCCTGATCAGATTCCAGAATAATGGTATTGCCGTTGGCAGTTGCAACCACACCGGTTTTGCTCTGCTGCGCGTTAATCGCAGTCGCCAGCGATTCAACATCGGTCGCACCGGAGACTTCTACAGTCACACCGTTGATTTCAAAATCAGAGCCTGCAGCGGCAAATGCACTGGTGATGTTAACATCACCCAGCTCCAGAGTCGCTGTAGCAAATGCATTCGCGACAACACCGGTCTCGTCGGAAGATGCGTTAATGGCATCGATTTTACCGGTCAGGCTGTCAGTGTCGGTTTCGTCGATCTGCACACCGTTGATGGTTACATCGCCGACACCCCAAGCAGTCGCGGCCGCTGCACTCTCGATCTGTGCACCTTCAATCTCACCCTGTTCGTTGGACTCACGGAAGCCCAGGGCATTCAGATCAGCCAGGGTACCAGTAGTACCACGGGTGATCTCGATTGGGTCGCCGTTATCGGAAGACAGTGTCAGCTGCGCATAAGTGGTAGAACCGTTCAGGCCAGCACCACCAGCACCCGCAGCATCAGTAACACGGATCTCCTGGGCTACGTTGGAAGAGATTACCAGTTGACCATCATCATCCAGGGAGGCAGCGATTTCACCACGGCCCTGTTCATTGATCTTATCAACCAGCTCATCCAGATTCTGAGTATCGGACACTTCAATAGAAGCAGTGGTGCCATCTGTACGGTCGTAAGAGATAGTCATGGACTCAGTACCTTCGAGGATACCATCACCAACATCAGTCGCGCCGGCTTCGATATAGGTACCTGCAGTTACACCGTTTACGTTGGTATTGATGCTGTCCACCAGATCTTCCAGGTCATCAGTGGAGCCATCAAACTCACCGATATTCTGACCGTTGATCTGAATATCACCATCCGACAATGTGTAAGAAGCTGCAGTACCCGCAACAGTAGCGGCCATTTCAGCACCCAGCACATCGGAGCTAGTAGATCCCAGACCCAGGGTTTTTGCATCCATCGCTTCGATTTCAAAGCTGATAGTCTGATTAGATTCAGAACCCACCTGGAGGCTGGTTTTACCGGAGGAACCATCCAGAATGTTCTGCCCGTTGAAGCTGGTAGTTTCAGCGATACGGTCCAGTTCAGCCACCAGCTGCTGTACCTCTGCATTCAGAGTGCTACGGTTACCTTCTGTGTAGGTACCGTTGGCAGACTGTACAGACAGTTCACGCATACGCTGCAGAATATTGGTGGATTCATCCAGCGCACCCTCTGCGGTCTGGATCATGGAGATACCGTCGTTGGCGTTACGAACTGCCTGATTCAGACCGTTGATCTGAGAGGTCATGCGGCTTGCGATGCCCAGGCCGGCAGCGTCGTCGGCAGCGGAGTTGATGCGCTTACCGCTGGTCAGACGTTCCATAGCCTGGTTCTGCTGGTTCTGAGCAGATTCCAAGTTACGCTGAGCATTCAGCGACATGATGTTTGAATTGATTACCATTGCCATGAGATTTACTCCTCATTATCAGCCTAGTCTGACCGGCTGTTTTGAATTCCTTAATGGGTGAATTTCGTGCACCCAACGAAAACTTATGTAAGTTATCGACCACCCTTTACTGCGCTTTAGCACTTTTTTAGTTTTTTTCGGAGGGGTTATGCAAGGTCGTTGCTATTCTCTATCGGCAAGCGCAGACTATGGTTTACCAACAACCTAATACGGACTGGTTAAATGCTTGATCTGGCACAGAAACTTTTAACATTAAGCCAAGAAATGCTGACTCTGGCGGAGCAGAAAGATTGGCAAAAACTTGCCGAGATACAAGCAAAACGGGAGGCGCTTATCAAAGAACTGGACGCTTTTGACCTCTCATCTCTGAACCAGACGCAGAGTGCGGAATTCTCAACGCTGATAATTCAAAGCAGAGAGCTTGAACGACGCTGTAGACGGTTAGCCGAGGCGGGAAGGGATATTTTAACCTCAGAGCATCGTAAAGTATCAAAAGGAAAGGCCATGCAAAAAGCCTACGGAGCCTATAGAAAACACCGCTAGGCTCCTTCGATTTAATCAGGCTTTTTTATCGGATAAAGTTAAACAAACTCAGCTCCTGAATACGAACAAAGCTCGCTTGAGCCGCCTGCAGTATCGCCTCTTCAAGCTGAAGTTCGCTAATCGCTTCAGCGAAATCCACATCTTCAATCGCCGACAAGGCCGTTTTCGTAAATAGCTTAAACTCGTTATTGGACGTTTTGGTGCTCTCCAGAGAATTAACCCTGGAACCAATGGTTGTGCGCGCTTCAAGGTTACGCTCTTCAACCTGCTTTAGTTTATCCAACGCGCTGCTCAACGCGTCTTTCAGAGCTGTGTGTTGCTCCCCTCCCACCAGGGGCTGTTCCAGCACTTCGGCCAGTTCCAATGCCACATCCAAAACATTCTGTTTTTGCTCTTCGGGACGCAGTGTTGTCTCTGTTCCGGCAGGAATTTTAAGCTTCACGACATCGCCGGCAACCGGACTGTCTACCGTCAACGTGATTCCCAAAGAGGTCCCTGCGGGCGCCTCCAGTGACACACTGGTTGGGGTTGCCGAAAAGTCACCGCCTGACAAAATCGTAGTACCGCTGGAATCAACCAAGTCGTATGTGGTTGCCGAGGTAAACTGAACTTCTAGCTCGCCATAACTGTTAGCAGCTGAGGCGTATTCGGTGATGTCTGTTACCGCGATATCGTTCACTGGAGACAGATCAGCGAGGGGCAATCCAAATGTTAGCGTCTCGCCATCCTCAGGGGTTCCGATGTCCAGACGAAAACCACCAATCACCAGATCACTATCTTCGGTGTAACTAAACGGGTTAGATTGTCCATCGACACTGACTGCGGCCCCATCACCATCCGTGAGGCTGAATTGATTGTTTGTTGCATCAAAGGTAAGCGTGATATCACCAACCTGGTTATACAACGCCGTCGCCGCAACAGGATCGGCAACGGTAAGCTCCTTAATACCTGACACCTGTTGCTGAATCACAAGATCTGACGACGAAGGCTCCGATAACGTGAACTGCAAACCGTTTAACTCTACGAGCTCACCTGTTGCGATATCTGGCAATGCCACAGGCCCTTCAATAACCGCTCCGGAACTATCCTTAAATTGATACTGCCACGCTGGCGTAGCACTGGTTGTATCCAGCTGTACCTCCAGTGCCAGGTCCCCTTTGCCAGCAGCGTATGACGCAAAGACCTCTTCATTCACCACTTCCAAACTGGAAATAAATCCCTGGCCACTCGGTATCAAATCAACAGCAAGCGTTTCGCTCGCAGCCTCGAAAAGGAACTCTCCCGAGTCATTCGACGGCACGAGCAGCTCCGGCGCGACTTGTATAAGTCTCTGACCATCATCACCAACATAGTTATAGGAACCGTTTGGGCCAAGTACGTATGGCTGATCAAAACCACGACTACCTGCAAACAAATACTCCCCTTGAGCATCCTGGGTATTCATTAAGCTGGCACTGTATTCCACCAGCCCGCGAATTTCCGTTGCGATAGTTTTTCGATCCGCATCACTCAAGGTGCCGTTACCCGCCTGGATAGTCAGTTCTCGGATACGAATCGTGGCGTTGTTAAGATCCTCCAACACCGTTTCTTCCAGCTCCAGTCGACGCTGTGTAACATCGATATTATCCTGAAACTTTTCGGTCTGAGCCAACTCTCGGTTAAGCTTCACCACCTGTGCTGCCGCCACAGGGTCGTCAGAGGGCTTATTCAGCTTCTTCCCGGTGGACAACTGGTTCTGCAGATCCGCCAACTTGGACTGGGAGTTCTGCATGTTGCTGATCGAGTTAAGAAATGTTTGCCGTGTAGAGATACGCATATCTATTAAGCCCTCACGCTGTTCAGCAGAGTGTCAAACAGTGTCTGTGACGTACTGATTAATTGGGCAGACGCCTGATACGCTTGCTGAAACTGCACCAACTTTGCAGCTTCCTCGTCCAGATTCACACCACTCAAAGATGCCTTGCTCTCTTGAGTGGATGTCAGCACAGACTCCGCCGCTTGACGACTGACCGTTGCAACACTGGTTTCCGTTCCGACACGTTCGATAAGACGGCCATAGATGTCCTGATAAGACCCGCCCTCCAGGGTGTCTTCCAACTGGAGATTCGACATCAGCAAGGCATTGCGATTATCGGATACCCCTCCGGTGTTGTAGCTGAAACTGAAGCGATCCCCCGCGACCGGCTGATTGACAATAGTGATCTGGTAACCATCCAGTTCGATGGGCTGCCCCGCAGTATAAATCTGGTTTTCCAATGGACCGGTACTTTCTAGCTCTAAGGGCACCGGCGCGGAAGGGGTACTCATATCGAAAACGGTAAACGTTGTCGGACTACCGCTGTTGAATACAATATCTATCGGCGGATTTAGCGCACCTTTAGTGGACTGAAAGGTTGGCGAATTAATATCAGTTATACCGACCTCGACAGCCCCGGTACCCTGGTTATCCGGTGATGCACTTATCCTTACCGGCGACGCCATCGCCAACTGGCGCCCCGACGTTAAAACGGTACCAAACTCAGCGGCGCCATTCAGCGTTGGCTGAAGCAAATAGCGATCGTTCTCTACAAAGCGCCCAGCGACATTCAGCTCCGCGGTAAAACCATCCAGGGAGATGTGCAACGTACCCGAGTCGGGATGAAAGAAATACGTTCTATCCTCTGTCAACGCACTTTCTGGCTTAGTTGGATTAGAACCTGAGGCGGCAACCGCCGTCATATCATCCAAGGTGATGCGAGTACCATCACTCAGACGTTCAATGGTGATTGCGTTATCAACCCCCACATGCACTTCGTAGTCACTAGCTATCAGGTTTTCAACATCGACAATTTTGACGTAGCTGGATTCAAGACTGGAGACATTTTGTTTGTTAGCCAGTACGCGATTAGCCATCGCACTTGCATCATTCACGTCATTGAACAGCAATCCACCCAGATTTCCGTCCAGATCAATCCCCTGCTGATGCTGCTGATTCATGGTTTCGGCAAACGCGACGGCGATACGCCCTAATTCATTCCTTGCAGGATCAAGAATATTGTCACGGTACTGCAGGAGCCCCCCAATCTTACCGCCGCTGATACCACTGGTAACCTCTACTTCATTGCCAGCGATAACCAAGGCAACACCATCCTTAGTAGAATCGGGATCCCCCAGTATCGGAACCATCTCATTTGAGGTAATGCCTACGACCAACGGTTGCCCATTGGCAACAAAAACGGAATATTCACCTGAATCCTGCGCCACAACCCGCACATCAACGAGCTCGGACAATTGCTCAATTAACTGATCCCGTTGGTCTTTCAGTTCATTTCCCGATTTACCCGCTACAGTTTCCAAACGGATTTTGTCGTTCAGGTCGGCAATATTGTTGCCGATAGTCGTTACCTGTTGCGACAGACTGGAGATATTTTGGTTGATCCTTTCGTTCTGACGCACGACAACGGTATTGAGTTCATTAAAGCGTCTCGCCAATGCTTCGGACTCTGCAACAAAAAGCTCTCGGTTAGGAAGCGATGTCGGGTCGTCTACCACATTCTGCAGCGCCTTAAAGTAGTCGTCCATGGCGGTGGAAATGCTAGTCGTACCAGAGGCCAGCAGATTATCCAGCTCACTGGCCATACTTTCGAAAATATCGCTACTGCTAAAGGTTGCCGTATCGGCCCACAATTGCCGAGTAAGGAAGTCGTCGGTGATGCGGCTGATACTATCAACCTCCACCCCGCGCTGGTCCGGCAGCGTCGCCAAATTGGCAACCTGTCGGTTATACCCCGGCGTGTTAACGTTGGAGATATTCTGGCCAATTACGGATAACGCAGTTTTATTTGCCTGCGCCGCCTGAATACCTAAATTGAGAAGACCAAAAGACATAAATTATCTCCCACCAAAACTGCCTCGCATGAGGTACACACCTCAACCGGACGTCTTGGTAACAATCAACACTTAACCTTCTTTACTGCCGGATGCTGCATACGCCAACAGATCACCGTCCAATATGCTGGATATTTTTTCCGCATAATTCGGGTCGGTCGCATACCCCGCCTGCTGCAACTGACTCAGGTATGCATAAGGATCTGCTGCAGACTGCAATGCCACCTGATAACGCGGACTCCCCTTCAAAAAGCCGATATAGTCACGAAAACTCTGCTCGTAATCCTGATAGGCCCTGAAGTTGGCGCGCTCACGCTGGGCCACTCCGTCACGGAACTCCAACGTTGAGGTCGTAACCCGATCCCCGCTCCAGCGGTTGTCTGCCTTGATATTAAAGAGGTTATAACTACTCCCCCCCTCTGCACGCTGAATGAGATGCTTACCCCAACCAGTCTCCAACGCCGCCTGCGCCAACAAGACCTTGGGATCGACGCCGATCTCATCGGCTACCGATTCCGCCAGTGGCATGAGGGTTTTGACAAACTCTGCCGGCGAATCGAAACGCAGCGGATACTGCGCTCCGGCTATATTTGTTGGTGATTGTGCGTCTTCTTCGGCAACAGGATAAGCAGGGCTTAATGCCGCTTTTAGCTCCGTTGGCACTTGGGGTCTTTGCTCGCCGCCTTCAGTCACCGCATCACTCAGCATGGTTGAGGCGGCAATATTCCCAGTGGTGTCAAAAGCGCGATTCAACATTCGTTCTGCTTTGGACAGCTGAAAATCCTTATCCTTGCCAGAAGAATCGCTGTCGCTCTTCACCGGGATATCCAACTGACGAGAGAGCTGCTTTACGAGCACATCCGCCAGCCCCATGCCGCCATTCTGCGCCAACTCCATCGTCATCTGCTGATCCAGCATCCCCTCATAGAATTGGGTCTGACTACTGTTGAGAAAGTTGTCTTCACCAAAACTCTCGTTGGCCTCACGCATACTTTTCATCAGCATGGACATGAAGACCTGCTCAAACTGCTGCGCAACCTGTTTCAACGCGGCTTCATTATCATCCTTGGCCAGCCGGCTGATTTTGTTCAGCTCGTTCAGCTCGGTATAAAGTGCGTTGTGGTTACCACTACCACCGGTCGGTTTGATATTCATGGTCAGATCACTATCAGTTCAGCTTTAAGCGCGCCGGTCTGCTTCAGAGCCTCCAGGATCGCCATCAGGTCGCCCGGTGCGGCCCCCACCTGATTAACAGCCTCAACAATGTCCTGCAGGTTTGTACCCGGTGAAAACTCGAACATGTGGCCAGAGCCCTCATCCACTTGAATTCCACTACGTGGCGTGACCACAGTCTGACCTCCCGCCAACGGATTGGGCTGATTCACGTCCTGCTCTTCGGTAATCGATACAGTCAGACCACCATGGGTAATTGCCACCGGAGATACGCGCACGTTTTGCCCAATGACGATGGTGCCGGTACGGGAGTTGATGATTACCTTTGCCACCTCTTGGGCGGGAGTGACCTGGAGGTTTTCCAACACGGACACAAAAGATACACGCTGTGCCGGATCGCGTGGTGCACGCACGCGGATAGAGGTTGCATCTAGCGCATGCGCAACGCCATCTCCCAATAGACCATTGATCTGCTCAGCAACACGACGCGCGGTAGTGAAGTCGGGGTAGTTCAGGTTAAGCACCATGCTGTCCCCCTGACTAAATGCGTTTGGCACGGCGCGCTCTACAGTGGCACCATTCGGAATACGCCCAACGCTTGGTACGTTCAGCGAGAGTTTGGATCCATCGGCTCCCTGGACACCGAAACCTGAAACCACCAGATTGCCCTGGGCCACCGCATACACCTGCCCATCTGCACCTTTCAGCGTACTCATCAGCAACGTACCACCACGCAGGCTTTTTGAGTTACCCAAGGCTGAAACGGTTACATCGATAGTTTGGCCAGGCTTAGAAAACGGTGGCAGTTCTGCATGAACGGCAACAGCAGCAATATTCTTGGATTTGGGATCAGTACCCGGTGGCAAAACTAATCCAAAGTTGTTCAACATGTTTCGAAATGTCTGAGAGGTGAAACTGGTTTTGTCACCTGTACCATCCAAACCAACGACCAACCCGTACCCCACCAATTGGTTACTTCGCACACCAGCAATACTCACCATATCTTTCAGGCGATCGGCCATTACCGGTGCGGATATGAGGTTCAACAACAGAAACAGAGTGACAAGGTGTTTCATTACCCTTCTCCTCAGAATGGCCAGAGCGGATTGATAAAGAAGCGGGCCAACCAACCTGTAGCATTGGTGTCACTTACCGCTCCATTCCCGGCATATTCAATACGTGCATCTGCCAGCTTGGTAGACGGTACAGTGTTGTCCTGACTGACATCCTGTGGCCTTACCAAGCCACTAACGCGGATATATTCCTCACCCTGATTGAGAGTGAGCCATTTCTCACCACGCACGATCAAACTCCCATTTGGCAGCACATCATGAACTGTAACGGTGATATTACCGCTCAGGCTATTGCTCATATCCGACTTGCCTTCACCCTCAAACTCAGTCGATGCTTCTGCTTGGGCAGCACTGATCGGATTACCAAATGCACTCACCCCATGACCGAACAGGGTTGGCTGCGGCAGATTGAACTCATTGGATTTATCCAGCGATGTCTTGGCACTTTTCGAAGACTGGGTACTTTCCGTCAACACCACCGTGATAATGTCCCCTATGCGGGTCGCCCGTCCGTCGCCGTAGATATCACGACTGGTTGCGGCACTGTATATCGATCCGGTTACTGGTCTCACCTGCTGCAACGCTTGAGGCTGCACCGGCGCATAGTAGGGATTATTCGGTTTAGCCACCTTCTGAACACAACCAGTTAGTGAAGCAACCAGCATGGATCCCAAAACGACCTTAGCCAACGTATTCATCATCCGCACCTGTCTCCGTCATTTATTAGAGCTGCTGACTCACGAAGGAGAGCATTTCATCCGCTGTGGAAATGACTTTGGAGTTCATTTCATACGCTCGCTGGGTGGTAATCATGGTCACCAACTCTTCGACGGCGTTGACGTTAGAGGTCTCCAATACCCCTTGGCGTAAAATACCGGAACCCGCATCGCCTGGATTATTGATTGCCGGAGCACCACTGGCCGCCGTTTCCAGAAACAGGTTCTGCCCCATCGCTTGTAAGCCCGCCGGATTCACAAAGTCAGCCACTTGGATTTGGCCAATTTGTGTTGCCGCAGCACTACCGGCGGTAGTCGCGGTGACTACTCCATCAACACCGACGGTGAAGTTGGTCACCTCAGCCGGTAACGTGATCGCAGGTTCCAGCAGGTACCCCTCCGCAGTAACCAGCTCATTGTCCGCATTAAGGTGAAACTGTCCGTTGCGGGTATAACCGATTTCACCGGATGGCAAAGTAACCTGAAAAAAACCACGTCCGTTAATCGCCAGATCGAAGCTCTGTTCGGTGATCTCCAGGTCACCTGTACTGAACAACTTCTGCGTGCCCACGACCTTGACACCACTACCCACCTGTAAACCTGAAGGCAACTGTGACGCTTCTGCTGACTGAGCCCCTGGCTGACGTCGAATCTGATAAAGCAAGTCCTCAAAGACGGCCCGATCTTTTTTAAAGCCAACGGTAGAAACGTTTGCCAGGTTGTTGGAAATTACCTTGAGCGATGTATCCTGCGCACTCAAACCTGTTTTTGCTACGAATAAAGCACCATGCATCTTTTATTCTCCGGTATCCGTTTCTACATCAGCTCAGCTGCAAAATTTTGGTTGCAGCGGTTGAATTCTCTTCTGCGGTTTTCATCATCTTGATGTGCATCTCAAACTGGCGCGCAAGCGAAATCATGCTGGTCAGCTCATGTACCCCATTGACATTACTGGACTCCAGATAACCCGAGCGGATCTCAACGTCCAATGAAGGAGGCAATGGCTGCAGATTCGCCGTACGCATCAACCCATCGACACCTTTGAATAACGTACCAGGCTCGGGCTTTACCATCTTGATACTGTCGACCAAAATCAGCTCGTTGGCACCTTCACCCTGCTCACGCACAGTGATATTGCCGTCGTTGGCAATTTCAATCTGCTCAATTGGCGGCAAAACAATCGGTTCACCGCCATTGCCGATAACCGGCAAACCACTGCCGGTGACTACCCGCCCAAGGGAATCAATCTGCAGTTCTCCTGCACGGGTATAACCTTCGGAACCGTCAGGTGCTTGCACGGCAATCCAACCTTCCCCTTGAATTGCCACGTCCAACTGGCGACCCGTCTCAATTAAGGTCCCAGATTCAAGATTTGTCGCAGGCCGTTCACTCATAGCGTAAACACGGGATGGATGACCTTCACCAAACACCTGCATTGCGCGAGCCTGCGCCAGATCTGACTTAAAGCCCGTCGTTGTGGCGTTGGCAAGGTTGTTGGCATGCGCCTGCTGCGAGAGCATATTCTCCCGCGCGCCACTCATGCCGATATAAAGTACTTTATCCATCACCTATTCCCATTGTGTCAGCTTTGCCGCATACATAAACAAGCAATGAACATGCCAAAAAAAAGGAGCCCAAAGGGCTCCTTTTAAAATTCGAGAACAAGGTAAAAATATCAGATCTGCAAGATGGACTGCGTTACCGCATTTAACGTTTCCAAGGTCTTAGAGTTAGCCTGATAGTTACGCTGCGCTTCAATCAGACGCACCAATTCTTCAGACAAGTCAACGTTAGACTGCTCCAATGCAGCCGAGCGAAGCGTACCGTTGAGACCGGTCCCCGGTGGGTTTACCGTTGCATCCCCGGACGCCAGTGTCGCAATCCACTCTGTGTCACCGGACGGTGTGAGACCTGCCTGGTTTTCAAAGCTAGCGACAGCCACAATCCCCAGCGCCTGCTGCTGCCCATTGGAGAAGCTGGCCACCATTTCACCTGTTTCACTGAACGTCACACCGACCAAATCACCTTTGGTGTAACCATCCTGTGCACTGGATTTAACAATGGATGCCGATGCAAACTGCGTCGTGCCAGTCAGATCCAGTTCAATTGTTGTAGTCGGGTTAGCTGGATCCGCTCCTGTGATACTAATCACCGGCGCCGTTGCATTTGGAACGACTGTCTCGCCGTTAATCTCGGACAACAATCCGTTGGTCGAGTTAAATTTAATCAGAATCGGACCTGGCTCAGACGGGTTCGACTCATCTCCAAATGACAGAAAGTTTGGCGAGCCCGGATTTACGTCTTTGCCAACATCCAGCAGTTCAGTGCCATTCAGGTAGGCATACATCCGGTAAACCCCCTGATAACCTCCATCCCCTTCAACGATAGCGGTACGATCCATCAGATCAGGACTTCCGAAATCGATTTCAAGCTCGGTTTCATCGTTGACATCGCCCAGCTCAGCCTTAAACGTCAACTCAAGCTGACCGCTATTGTTAAAACTCACCTGCTCGAGGCTAGGGTTGGCATCCAAAATCACCTGCTGATAAGAGGCGATCGTATCTTGAATATCACTGGTTGAAGAGAACTGGTTAAGTGGTATCGATACACCGCCAATTTTAATCGCATAATCCGACACCAGTCCGTTAGCATCAAAGACACTGGTGTCATCCGCATTGAACGTGTAGGTGTGAACCTCATTCGCCGCCAACGTGGTGGAGGTGATTGTGATATCAGTACGCAAAGAGTTGTCAGCAGCGCTACGCACCTGCAAGTCTTCAACATCGGTGGCATCCGCATTAAAACGCACCACCAGGTCATTCGGCGCACCATCCACAAATCGAACCTGTGCGATACGCGGATCAGTGGTCAAAAGCTCGTCGACTTCAGCACCAACGTCTATCGTGTCACCCAACTCCCAACCGGTCACACTACCCACAGGAGAGGAGGAAATCACTGTTGCAGTCTGAGTTACGCCACCGTCATCGTCATTGTCGGTAATAGTGACCGCAGCGGGGGCGCTCGCAGTATTATCAAACTGGAAAATCAGTGTACTGCTATCCTGAGGGTCAACCGCCACCCCAAGCAGCTTAGGCGCAGTACCGGCGGTAACAGCCGCCAGACTGTTATACTGACTGACAATCGACGACTCTTCTGAACCCGCCAGAAGCGCAGCCAAGTTAACAGACCCTGCCGGTGTGGTATATGCACCACCGGAGTTATCAATGTCTGAAATAGTAACGCTGCCTACCGCAAAATCTAACGTTAGAGACTCGGCAGCCGAAGTACTGTTTGCTTCAAGTCCTGCGATGGTAACGCCCTTTACCTCACCGATATTACCAAACTCAGGCTGCACTCCAATCGACTTCTGCAACACCGTCAGGTTCACTGTCGCGCTGGAGATACTGATATTGGCATCCGCTCGACCATCGCTATCCGCATCTGCGGTTGTAGCGAAGTCAGTTCCCAGGAATGAAATAGTTTGCACTTCACGGTGCGCAGGCTGCTCGACGAAATCGTATTTGATCGTATGCTCGTTACCCAGGCTGTCAAAGGTCCGAACAGTCGTACTGTAGGTCAGAGAGTTAGGATCGTCCTTGCTGTACGGCTGCGATAGCGTTGAAGCATCATCACGGCTGTCTATGTTAAAGGAAAGATCGATATCTTCCGTTGCCTTTGGCGGACTTTCTGTCTGAGTTACGGCCAAATCACCAATCGGCAACTGGTTACCTTGTGCGTCCAGGCCAAACCCCTGCAAAAACTTGCCGGTTTTTGACACTATATTGCCATCCTTATTCAGCTCAAAAGAACCCGCCCGGGTATAAGTAACACCACCCTGACCATCATCCAACTGAAAGAAACCTGAACCATTGATCGCCAGGTCCAGGTTATTGTTGGTGAATTCAATGGTGCCCGCCCGGAAGTCCTGCGCAATATCCGTAATTGTCACGCCAGAACCAGCAACGTTAGCAGCACCCGCGCCCACCACTGCAGTCGCGTAGATATCGCCAAATTCGGTTCGAGACCCTTTAAAGCCAATGGTACTGGAGTTCGCGATATTGTTACCGGTAACATCCAGATCCGTTTGAGCCGCCTTGATACCTGTAACAGCCGTGTTAAAACCCGCCATTATTCTCTCCTACGCCTTACCGAGCTGTTTAACGTCGTTGATGCCAACGGAACCGGCATCGGTATTAATGGTTGTGCCAATGCCGTTTTGGCCAAGAGTGACACTATTCACGGTGTAACCGATGTAGCTTTGAGCAGTTTCAAACTCATCACCAACTTTCGCCTCTGCAACGATGCGATATTCACCTGGCGGATAGTCAGTTCCCGCCCATTCAAAATCATGGTCACCGGACACCTTCGGTCCGAGATTAAGCCGGTCAACTAACGTACCCGCCTTATCGTAAACAGAAACCCGCACATCAGACGCACTGGCAGGCAGGGACACCACACCTTCGACGCTGCCGCCTTCACTCAGCATCCCTTTATCCGTACTGATAAAGGCTTTCTGACCAACCATAGAGGACGCCTGCAACGCAGTCTGGCTCGTCATCAGCGAGTTACTTAGCTGTTCCACGGAGGTGTTCAGGTTGGCAATGCTCTCGACAGAACTCATGCTGGCAATCTGCTGCATAAAGTCGGTGGTTTCTGCCGGGCTGGTCGGACTTTGGTTCTTCAGCTGAGCAATCATCAGCTGCATAAACATCTCGCTGGTGTCCTGCGTTTGCGATGTGCCGGACGCCGTTGAATTTTGCTTGTTCTGCGTACTGATTTGCTCAAATATACTGCTTGATTGATTTACGCCATTTATGTCAGCCATGGCTTGTACCCTCAGTTACGGACTGCATTACTGACCCAGCGACAGCGTACGCTGCACCATCTGCTTGGCAGTATTCATAATCTCTGCATTGATCTGGAATGAGCGCGATGCCGAGATCATATCTGCCATCTCTTCCACCACATTCACATTCGGGTAGTAAACGTACCCTTCTTCGTCGGCCATCGGGTGGTTGGGGTTATACTCCTGTCGCAGCGGCGCTTCGCTTTCAACAATACCCAACACTTCAACACCCTGCGCCTGCACTACATCGTTCTGGGCGAATGGAGCCTCAAGGTCTGCCGCCTTAAGCGAGAACACTGGTTTCCTGGCACGGTAGGTCTCATCCAGACTGGAACTTATGCTCTCTGCGTTTGCCAGGTTACTCGCCGTGGTATTCAGACGGACGGTCTGCGCATTCATCGCAGAGCCGGCAATACCAAAAACATTATTCAGCGACATGCTTACTCACCCTTGATGGCGGTCATCAGACCTTTGAATTTTTTATCCAGGAAGGTAAAGGACCCTTGGTATGCCAACGCATTCTCAGTGTAGCTTGCCATCTCTTCCTGCACTTCAACGGTATTACCATCTACGGACGCCTGAGAAGGGATTCGATACATCAAATCAGCTGCCATATCGGGATCAAGAAAACCAGACGCATGCCCTTCATCGGTTTGTGCCATCGTCAGCTTCTGCTCGCTGGAGACACCCGCAAGAATGCTTTTGAAGTCGATATCACGCGCCAGATAGTTTGGGGTATCCGCGTTCGCTATGTTGTTAGCGATTACTTCAGCACGACGCGCTCGCACCATCAGCGCGTCGTCATGAATACCAAGTGCATTGTCGAAAGAGATTGCCATTGCCTTGCCTCTAAACTGGATGCAGAGAATAAAGCAATTTAAATGCCAACTTACGAAAAGCCCGAAATCATGGCAGATTAAGAAATATTAACGAAACAGGGAGAGGAAAATGCGGCAAAGAGATACCGCCCGTTTGCCGCTACCGGCAAACGAGAGGATCAGATCGCCTGATAGATTATGCCGGGGCGGCAATGGATCATTTTGTAGCAGTCATTCAAGCCGGATAGGGATTCGGACGCCCCCAAAAGGAGATAGCCACCCGGCTTAAGTGTTTTATGGATCTTCCGCAAGATTTCAACTTTGCGTTCGGTGGAAAAATAGATCAGCACGTTACGACAGAACACAACGTCAAACTGCCCCAATCCAGCATATGAGCCGAGCAGATTAAGGCTGTTAAAACGCACACGTGCCTTTATCTCCGGCTTCACCGCCCAGCAACCATCCCCGTGATCAGAGAAATAGCGATGCAAGCGCTCTTTTGACAGGCCACGGCCAATGGCAAGCATCTCGTAGACGCCTCCGCGGGCACGGGACAGCACATTACTGGAGATATCGGTTGCAACGATCTCTGCACCCGCCTTGAGCTGGCCAGGGTTGAGCTGCTTGTACTCATCCAGCACCATACTGATCGAGTACGGCTCCTGACCTGTTGAACAAGCCGCCGACCAGACCCTTAATCGTCCGGCCGAACTCTTTTCATTCCACTCCGGCAGAATTTTATCGCGCAGGATATCGAAGGGATGTGCATCGCGAAACCACAAGGTTTCATTAGTGGTCATCGCATCAATAACCCCTTCTTTCAACGAGGCGCCACCAGGAGACGAGAGACGATCTACCAACTGATTCAGGGTTTCACAGCCCTGATCCTGCATAATCTTGCCCAAGCGACTCTGAACCAGATATTGCTTATGACCAGCCAGCAAGATTCCACAGCTGTCTTCCAGAAAACGGCTGAAACGCGTGAACTCCTGATCGCTGATCTTAAACTGACGCCGACTAAGCGGAGTCAGAAGGCTATCCTTTTCCACAGGCTCAGATACCACCTTCTACCTGTCGGATACGCCTTACAACCACTTCCGCCAATTCGTTCGGATCAAACTTGGCCAAGAAACCATTCGCACCGACCTTCTTCACCATGGACACGTTAAAGCCGCCGGACAGTGAGGTATGCAATACAACGTGAAGGTCTCGGGTACGCTCGTCCTCACGGATCATAGAAGTCAACGTATAACCGTCCATCTCTGGCATCTCAATATCAGAGATCACCATCAGGAAGGTTTCATTGGGGTCCATACCTTTGTTGACCATGCCTTCCAGCACCCCCCAAGCGATACGGCCGTTGTTGGCAGAGGTCACTTTGAGACCAAGCCCTTCCAAACTACGGCGCATCTGATTTCGGGCCACGGAGGAATCATCAACAATCAGGATGTGATGCTGCTTGGCTTGCTCACGCACCTTCTCGTCCGCCACATCGTGGCTGACTTCGGTAGATGTCGGATACAGATCCGCCAGAATCTGCTCCACATCGATGATTTCAATCAACTTGCCTTCGTATTCCAGAATCGCCGTCAGGTAGTTTTCCACACCAATCTCCGCCGGAGGCGCGCTGATCTGGTCCCACTGGGTGTTCAGGATGCGATCCACGCGGCGCACCAAGAACGCTAGAATACGACGGTTATACTCCACCACAATCAGGAAGCAACGCTCACGCTCTTCATGCGGAACAGCCTGACGACCAATCGCTTCAGACAAATCCAGTACCGGAATGGTTTCGCCACGGATATGGGCCATCCCCTTGATGGCGGAGGTCTGCCGCGGCACCTCGGTCAACTCCGGGCATTGCAGCACTTCCCGCACTTTAAAAACGTTAATTCCAAAGCGCTGGTCCGTTTCCAAACCGAACAACAGTAACTCCATCCGGTTCTGACCAACCATCTGGGTTCTCAGGTTTACACTATCTAGGATACCTGACATGATCTCTTTATCCCGTGGAAATTAATAAGCCAATCGTTACAGCTCGCCCGATTCGGACACCGCTTTGATTAAACGTAATTTAACACGACTTTTACTGCTGACCACCACTTTCCTATCACTTTCCGTAGTTGAAGCCAGTGACAACAAAGCGCTGGAGAATGAAGCACATACATTTCTGCTCCAACACCTTCAGCAAACCTATCCAGATTCTCGCGTCCACATTGCGCTCAACCCAATCAGCACCCGGGTAAAGCTAGTAACGTGCAAGCAACCTGTCCAGTTCAAGCCAAGCCGAACCGGAAGCAGTCGCGTCAGCCTGCGCGCAAGCTGTTCACAGCCGCGCTGGCAAATATATATGACGGCCAAAGTTCAGATTACTAAACCCGTTTTAGTCACAAATCACGCGATCATTAAAAATCAGATCATTCAGGCCCAGGACCTCAGCCTGCGCGACACCGACATCACGACCTTAAGGAACCAGTTTTTTACACATTTGGACTCAGTGATTGGCAAAGCTGCGAAGTACAACCTCGGCTCGGGCAAGGTCATTAACAGCAGCATGCTGGCCGATGCCATTCTGATCCGTAAAGACGACGCCGTAATTATCGAAGCCGGCCGGGGGGCTCTCACAATTCGCACCGCGGGGACCGCCCTCAACAGCGGCAAAGAAGGTCAGCAAATAGCCGTACGCAACAACAAGTCCGGACGCGTTATAAAAGCGTTTGTAATAGCTCCCGGGTTAGTACGCACTCCGTAATGGCCGCTTTATGATCAGCCTGCTATAATGGCAAAAACTTAAAAAACTTTCTCAAGTTCTAAATTCAGATGCCGATAGCTAAGGCATAACATGTACTGAGGATTGGACGAATGGTAATCGACTACCCGGGCTTAACGTCTTCACAGACTATTAGCGCTCGTGGCAAAGCGGCGCAGCCTGCTGGTACTACCGTTAACGGTAACCAGAACAGTGCTGGCAACGCGACACCGTCCAACGCAGGTGACACCGTCAAGCTGAGCAGTACTGCCAAAACGCTGTTGCGTTCTGAGCAGACACTTAATAGTTCCCCTGACGTGGACAGTGAACGTGTTGAAAAGCTACGAGCAGAAATAGAAAGCGGCAGCTACCAGGTAAACAGCCAGAAAGTAGCGGAAGGGATCATGCGCTTCGAAGGATTGCTGAGTTAATTGAAACCGATGAAGGCCGAACAATTAAAACTCTTTAATGCCCAGCTTATGCAGGGCATTTCTGTTTTAGAGCAACTGGAAAAGCTGTTGGAGCGAGAGCGGGAAGCGCTCAGCAACCGGGAGCTGGACCAGATCCAGGACAGCATCACCGAGAAGCAGGGGTTGATTAACCGCTACCTTGAAATCAACAAGGAGCGCACCTCCCTTCTTGAGTCTCTTGGCCTGACCGCAAACAACGAAGGCGTTGAAAAGCTGATCGAAAACGCGCCAGCAGTAGCTCAACCGGTACTTACCGAATCCTGGCGCAAGCTTCAGGAAAAGCTCGAGGTACTGCAAGAGCGAAATAAAGTTAACGGCCTGATCAGCTCCCGCAACCTGAAAAACGTCGAGCAGCTCCTCTCTATCATGAGCGGACGCAGCGCAAAGGACCGCCTTTATAATCAGAAGGGCTCAGCGGGACACTATCGAGCTCAAAGCCGAATCGGCAAAGCCTGATCGAAAGCACCACATCTAGAAGATGACTCTTCCGTAGATTAGCGTTAGAATCGCCGCCAGATTATCCGAACAGCGTCCCAGTAGCTCAGGTGGATAGAGCGGTCCCCTCCTAAGGGACAGGCCAGGGGTTCGAATCCTCTCTGGGACGCCATTTTACCCCCACTTAACGTAGCAGCACCCCTAGCGGCCCATCTGGCAACTCATCGATATCCTTTTGACGCAGCGCCATCAACTGCTCGCACTTCTGCCTCACCTCACCCGCCAACCTAATTTTTCCAGCCAAGTGCATATTACGATCAAACATGATCAAACGCGCATCTCGCTTGGGCTTATCATCGCGAGCCAGCTCCAGATACAACTGCGCCAGATTACACAACGCACTGCCGTTCATGTGGTCGTATTCCAATGCGAGACCAAAATGTCTTAATGCCTGCGACAAACGGCCATTGGCATAGTGGCGCACACCCTGGCGGTTCACCTTCATACTCATTTCCGGATCTCGTTTCGTCTTTGCCTTTACTTCACCTTTCGAAGTAGCAGACGCAGAAAGCGCAGGTTTCGAGATCACCTCCCCACTGAAGCGTGCGATCTCCTTTCCCAGATCAAGCGGATTGCCCAACTGACTGTTTTCACGCTTCGCTTCCTGGGTGTATTTATCGATCTCATCTTCACGATCAAGGGTCCGCGCCAACTCGGCCCGCAACAATGCAGACTTTACCTTAAGTGTCTCGTCCTCTTTAAATTGTGATGATGCCTGAGCAAGCAATGCATCAAATTGCCGCTCAGTATCTAACACTTGATTCTCCGAATCCGGATCTACATTCAAACGCAATACGTTCGCGAGCTTAAGATAGGGCTCTGCCGACTTGTAACAACTTTTCTGCCCCAGTGTGATGGACCTCTTATAGGCCCCCTGTGCCACATCCAACTTGCTGGTTTGTGTCGCCAAACGCCCCAACTCCATCTGCCTTGGAATACCCATAGGGGATTTAGAGGTCGCCAACTTAACAATCTCTCGCGCCTCATCCAAGTCGCCTTGGTATTCATGAGCACGCGCCAACAGATCGTAAGCAGCCAGGTAAAGCGGGTTAGCAGCGATCACGTCCTGCAACAAGCTTATCGATTCAGCTTCCATCCCCTGATACATAAGCGATTCAGCCCAATAAAGCCCTGCCTCTTTACCCCGTGTCCGCCAATACAATTCCTCCGATAACTGCTGCAATTCCTCATAACGCATTATCTGACTCAGAATCTGACAGGCAATCAACTGAGCTTCATCAAAATCAGGATCACTTGAGGTGAAGCGCGTGAGACAAAGACGCAGAGCAGCCTCTTCATCTCCGGACTCGAGCGCACGATCAATATCCATGAATCGCTGACGTCGGATCATCAGAGCATCGAGACGACCTTTCAGCTTATCGATGGTAAACGGCTTGGTAATCAGGATATCCGGCTTACTCTCGATTGCATGCAAAACCGCTTCCTGCGATGCATCACTGGTCATAAAGACCCAGCATGCGCTGGGCTTCATATAGCCACGATAACGCGCTTCCTCCAGTAGCTGGATACCGGCAAATGAATCACTGACATTGTGACCAAGCAGAATGATGTCGTAACTATGCTCAGCGATCTCAGCAAGGACTCGGTTACTGACGGTGGTGGCCCTGATATTGGAAATACCCACGGAGCGCAGCATATAGAAGATGGACGCACGCATATTGCCACTGCTCTCTACGAGCAGAACACGCTTATCCGAATAATCAACTGTTGCCACACTCAACACCTATGTTATCGACGGGCTCCCAGCCTCAGTAAGTGACTGGAAGTATAGGGAAAAGTGTATCAGCTTAGAAAAAAAAAGCACCGTACGTAGGGTGAAACGCGCGGTGCCAAGACAGTTCTATGCTGTAAAAACTATGCTAACGATTAAGCCGCCAAAATCTAATGATATAGGTCAAAAAAAGCACAGCATTCCAACACTACCCGTAAATTAAGACGTTTGGATAAGGACAGCCAGCTACCCTTTTCTTTAAACTGAAGAAAAAGAGCAAAAAAAGAAAGACAATGACCACTGCATTTATCTCCCACGAGGATTGTGGGCTGCACAACATGGGCCCGGAACATCCCGAAGCACCGGTACGCTTACTCGCGATCCGCAAGGTACTGGAAAAAACCGGTTTGATTGAAGAACTGGATCAACACCAGTCGGTCCATGTTACAGCCGAGCAGGTCAAATTGGCCCATGCCGAACTGCATCAGAAACGCCTTGAAATGAAACTGCCGGAACAAGGTATTTTCTGGGCAGATGAAGATACAGCGCTATGCCCGGATTCACTTCATGCAGCAAGCCTTGCCGCGGGCTCTGGCATCCTCGCCGTTAATAGGGTGCTTGAGGGCAAAGCTCGAAATGCGTTTTGCTCGGTCCGCCCCCCTGGCCACCACGCAGAGCATAATATCCCGATGGGATTTTGCTTCTACAACAATATCGCCATTGCCGCGATACATGCGCTGCAACAACCGGGTATTGAGCGCGTGGCAATCGTAGACTTCGATGTACATCACGGTAACGGCACAGTGGACATCTTCAAGGACCGGCCTGAAGTCCTGGTCTGCTCAAGTTTTCAACACCCGTTTTATCCGGAGCGCTATAGCGAAATTACACGCGACCACATCATCAACTGCCCTATGGAAGCTCATTCCGGCAGCCTGGTGTTCCGCAATCTGGTTGAGGGGAAATGGCTACCAGCCATCCAGGCGCACAAGCCCGACATGATCTTTATCTCCGCAGGCTTCGACGCACACCACGAAGATCCGATGGCCGACATCAAACTCGACGAGGAAGATTATCGCTGGGTAACCAGCTTGTTGGCCGACAGCGCCCGTACATATTCACAGAACCGTATCGTATCCATGCTCGAAGGCGGTTATAACCCGGTTTCACTGGCATTCAGTGTACAGGCCCACCTTGAGGTACTGGCTGGCTACTAAGGCCTAGACTTTAGCACGGCAAAGCCAAACCCGCCGAACATGCACAAAAAAAGCTGCCCAAGGGCAGCTTTTTTTGTTTACAGATGCGTCGGAAAGATCAGCTTACAAACTTGATCATTACACCTGCAGCAACTGCGGAGCCAATAACACCGGCAACGTTTGGACCCATTGCATGCATCAACAGGAAGTTCTGAGCATTTGCTTCAAGACCAATCTTGTTGGACACACGCGCCGCCATAGGTACCGCGGATACACCAGCAGAACCGATCAGCGGGTTGATGGAATTACCACCAGCCAGCTTGTTCATCAGTTTCGCCATCAGTACACCACACGCTGTACCAATACCAAACGCAACAACACCCAGCAACAGGATACCCAAAGTCTGCATATCCAGGAACTTGTCAGCGGACAGCTTGGAACCGACTGACAAACCAAGGAAGATGGTTACGATGTTGATCAGTGCATTCTGAGCAGTATCGCTCAGACGATCCACCACACCACACTCACGCATCAGGTTACCGAAGCAGAACATACCCAGCAGTGGCGCCGCATCTGGCAGCAACAGAGCAACCAGAATCAACAACACGATTGGGAACATGATCTTCTCAACCTTAGGTACATGACGCAGCTGATGCATTGCGATCTTACGCTCAGCATCGGTGGTCAACGCCTTCATAATAGGCGGCTGAATCAGCGGAACAAGCGCCATGTATGAGTATGCCGCCACTGCAATCGCCCCCAACAGATGAGGCGCCAGCAAGCTGGTCACATAGATCGCAGTTGGACCGTCAGCACCACCAATGATACCGATCGCCGCTGCTTCCTGGATGTTGAAATCCATCACGCCAATAGCGGACAGACCTACAGCACCAAGTACAGTAGCGAAGATGCCAAACTGAGCAGCGGCCCCCAGGAACAATGTCTTAGGGTTTGCCAACAGAGGACCAAAGTCGGTCATCGCACCAACACCCATAAAGATGAGTAGAGGTGCCGCGCCTGAAGCAATCGCAACGGTGTAGAAGTTGTACAGCATACCGTTGCCATACCCACCATCCAAGGCTGCATTAACCGCATCCGTGTGTGCAGCGGCCGTCGCATTATGATAGGCATGCAGAAGGTCGTGAGGGTCGGTGCTGGTGATAGACAGAGCCTGTGCCAGTGTCTGCATTACTTCAGGTTTAGCAAAGTGCACGGCGTTTTCCACTGCAGAGTACGCAAGCCCCGCTTCAGGAATGTTTGCCATGATACCGCCAAAACCGATCGGAACGAGCAGCAGCGGTTCGAAATTCTTCCGGATAGCCAGAAACAGAAGTAACAGACCGACCAGAATCATTACGAACTGACCACCGGAAATGTTATATATGCCGGAGGCTGTCAGCAGTTCGATTAGCTTTTCCATGTATTCGTAACCCTTACGCCAGTGTCAGCAGGCTATCGCCAACCTGTATAGCATCGCCTTCTTTAACATCAACAGAAACGACTGTACCAGCGCGTGCTGCACGGACTTCAGTTTCCATCTTCATCGCTTCCAGGATCACAAGAACATCGCCTTCCTGTACTGCCTGACCTGCAGATACCTGAACTTTCCAGATATTACCCGCCAGCGGTGCTGGAACAGATTCTGCGTCACCTGCTGGCGCTGCAGCCGGCGCAGCCGCTGGTGCCGCAGCAGGAGCAACAGCGGTGATATCGCCACCCTCTGCTACCTGTACTACGTAGTTCTGGCCGTTAACAGTGATGGTGTAAACTTCTGGTCCGGATTTCTTAGGTGCAGCCATTGCTTGTGCGTCCTCTAGTGTCGGTGCCGGTTCAAATGCGTCAGGATTACCGCGGTTTTCAAGGAATTTCAGACCTACCTGTGGGAACAGGGCATAAGTCAGAACGTCGTCAATCTCGTTCTCACCAGTGGTCAGGCTGATACCTTTCTCGGAAGCCAGACCCTTCAGTTCCTCTACCAGTTTGTCCAGTTCTGGTTCCAGCAGGTCTGCCGGACGACAGGTGATCGCTTCACCACCGTCCAGTACACGCGCCTGCAGCTCGGCGTTGTATGGCGCAGGAGCAGCACCGTACTCACCTTTCAGAACACCCTGAACTTCTTTAGAGATAGTTTTGTAGCGCTCGCCCATCAGAACGTTGATTACCGCTTGGGTACCCACGATCTGAGATGTTGGCGTTACCAGTGGGATCATACCCAGATCTTCACGCACACGTGGGATCTCAGCCAGTACGTCATCGAACTTGTCGGATGCGTTCTGTTCGCGCAACTGGTTTTCCATGTTGGTCAGCATCCCACCTGGCACCTGGGCAACCAGGATGCGGGAGTCTGTACCACGCAGAGAACCTTCAAACTTCGCATATTTCTTACGTACTTCACGGAAGTAAGCCGCGATCTCTTCCAGTGCCAGCAGATCCAGGCCGGTGTCACGATCGGTGCCAGCCAGCGCAGCCACTACAGACTCAGTTGCAGTGTGGCCGTAAGTCATAGACATGGAGGAGATTGCAGTGTCAACGCGGTCGATACCCGCTTCTACCGCCTTCAGGATAGTCATGTCAGACAAGCCGGAAGTCGCGTGTGCATGCAGCTGAACTTCCAGGTCGGTCTGAGCTTTCAGACGGGAGATCAGGTCGAAGCCATCGTAAGGCGTCAGGATACCGGACATGTCCTTAATTACGATGGAGTCAGCGCCCATATCTTCCAGGGTTTTTGCGTATGCAACCCAGGTATCATTGGTGTGTACAGGGCTCTTGGTGTAAGAGATAGTACCCTGGGCGTGCTTACCGGTACCCTTCACTGCTTTGATTGCAGTTTCCAGGTTTCGCGGGTCATTCATTGCGTCGAAGATACGGAAAACGTCAACACCGTTGGTTGCAGCACGTTCACAGAACTTGTTTACAACGTCATCAGCGTAGTGACGGTAACCCAGCAGGTTCTGACCACGCAGCAGCATCTGCTGTTTGGTGTTTGGCATCGCCTGTTTCAGCAGACGAATACGCTCCCACGGGTCTTCACCGATAAAACGGATGCAGGAGTCAAAAGTCGCACCGCCCCAACTTTCGAGGGACCAGTAGCCTACTTTATCCAGCTTTTCCGCGATCGGCAGCATGTCTTCAACTCGCATACGAGTAGCAAACAGAGACTGATGGGCGTCACGTAGTACTACATCGGTAATGCCAAGAGGTTTCTTTGCGTCGGACATGGGTAATGGCCTTCTGTCGATTAATGCAGGTTATTCTTTATTAAGCCGCTCTTATTAGTTTGAACGGTGTTTGTGAACCGCAGCGGTCATAACTGCGATCAGCTCGTCATTGTTGCTTGCGCCAGCAGCAGGAGCTGCTTTTGCTTTCGCCTTTGCCGGCTTAGGCGGCTGTTCAGGCGCAACTTTGGCAAGCACTTTGGTCATCACACTAACGGCGAAAACCAGCAGCGTCAGGAAAACAGCTACGAATCCCATACCGAAGACCATCAGGTTGAGGCCTTCTGAGACGAGGTTATCCATCTAAGGGTGCTCCTTTGTTTAACGAAACCCACGCTATGCAGGTTATTTTTCCCTCCGAAAGATCATCCCGGAGGCCCTACAAACAGCGCTTAAACTGGTTGCAAATGGACCACAATTAAACCCGAAAAGTATAATGCAGGCAACCAAAACGGGGGGCCATTGTAGACAAAAGATCGCAACTTTTCAGCGCATTAGCGACATTTTCTGGAAAAATCTTGACCTTTGTCCACAAGTTGTAAAAGGAGATACCCTTCGGCCTGCACCATTACTGCACAACCGGGCGGAACACCTTAATATTCTGGTAACCGCTGTCCTGTAGCTGCTGGGCGTGCATTTGACTCATCACACCCTTCTCACAATACAACAGGTATTCTTTGTCGGAGGCCAGGGATTCAACTTTAGAACCCAGGCTATAGAATGGAATTGCCAACACTTCACAGCCTGGCATATTAAGCGGCTTCTTCTCCTGCTCATGTGGCGCACGGATATCAATAATCACCTGGTTTTCAGACACCTTGCTTAGCGCCTCAACTTTCGCGTGACTATTCACATCTTCGACAATGTCATGGATAGAGATAATCTGAGCCGCCTGCAGTGCCTTCTCCAACACCTCATCGTCGAAGTTGGCTTCCTCTTCCTCCACGCGATCGATCTTGGCGTGTGTAGTCGGACGGTCAGAGATCACACCGCAGTACTCCGGCATGCATTTGGCGAAATCGTAGGTACCGATATCCATCGCCACATCGATAATGTCCTGCTTATCCATCACAACCAGTGGACGCACCACCAACTTATCCGTCGCCGCGTCAATCAACGCCAGGTTGGGCAGGGTCTGGCTGGACACCTGCGCGATACTCTCGCCCGTAACCAGCGCCTCGATCTTCATGCGATTGGCAACCTGCTCACCGGCACGCATCATCATACGCTTGAGCACCACCCCCATGTGCGAGTGATGCACGCTCTGCAGAATCTCACCGACAACCTCCTCAAACGGCACGGTGACAAACTTCACGCGAGAAGAGGACCCGAACTTCTGCCACAGGTATAGCGCGACCTGTTTCACACCAATCTCGTGAGCCGCGCCGCCGAGGTTAAAAAACAGGAAATGCGTTTTGCAGCCGCGACGCATGGTCATATAACTGGCAACCACGGAATCAAAGCCGCCGGAGATCAGTGACAGTACTTCTTGTTGACTGCCCAGCGGGTAGCCACCCAAACCTTTAAAGGTTTCCTGAACGATAAACAGCTTCTGGTCTTTGATCTCCAGATCCACCCAAACGTCAGGGTTGTGGACATCAACGCCCGCTGCTTCGGTGTGCTCACGCAGGCCACCACCGACGTACCGCTCCAACTCAGGGGATTTAAAGTCATGCGTACCGGAACGCTTAACACGCACCTTGAAGGTTTTGCCTTTGATACGATCTGCATAGGCGTCACGCGTCAGCTGGAAGACATTGTCGAAGTCGCCCAGCGGGAACTCCTGTACTTCGATGAAGTGCGCAACGCCCGGCGTACGTTTCAGTTCGTCGATGATCAGATCACGCATCTCTGCACTGTTGTCATCCAGAGAAATCTCGACCTTATCCCAGAAGCCCTGCACACGAATCTCTTCACTGGTGCGCTTCAGGATATTGTGAATATTGGATTGCAGCCGTTGAATCATCCGCTTACGGACAGGACGGCTTTTAATGGTGATCTCAGGAAAGAGTTTCGCAATGAACTTCATCGATGTAATGCCCAACGAGGTAAAAAATCAGATGCGGGATTATAAAGTGTTCGAGCAGGGGAATACAGAAGAGGAGTGGCGCGCCCGAGAGGATTCGAACCTCTGACCGCCTGGTTCGTAGCCAGGTACTCTATCCAGCTGAGCTACGGGCGCGCAGTGTGCACTTAGTAAATTACATTGTGCTGATCTTTAAGGTGGCGCGCCCGAGAGGATTCGAACCTCTGACCGCCTGGTTCGTAGCCAGGTACTCTATCCAGCTGAGCTACGGGCGCATACCCTAAAGTGTGTTGTTTTAAGTGGCGCGCCCGAGAGGATTCGAACCTCTGACCGCCTGGTTCGTAGCCAGGTACTCTATCCAGCTGAGCTACGGGCGCAAATGGCGGTGAGCGAGGGATTCGAACCCTCGATACCTTGCGGTATACGCCCTTAGCAGGGGCGCGCCTTCAGCCACTCGGCCAGCTCACCTAAACAACGGCGCGAACTATACCTTGCTGATTTTTAAAAGGAAAGCTTTTTTTGAAAAAATTATTCTTTGTTTCCTTCATCGGCTTTTTCGCGCTGGATGCGCTGATAGATTTCTTCGCGATGAACGGATACATCCTTAGGTGCATTCACACCAATGCGAACCTGGTTGCCTTTAACACCGAGAACAGTAACGGTAACTTCGTCACCAACCATGAGGGTTTCGCCGACGCGACGGGTAAGAATTAACATGTGTAGAATCTCCTTAAATCATCCTGTTTCTCAGGGCTCCGGGTACGAGTCCTGATAGGAATTCGAGTGACATCTCGTCCAACTCCTTGCCACACGAACACCTAGTAGAGGAGTTGCTGCATCTAAATATAGACCAGCAACATCTTATTCGCTTACAACATCCGCCTTATCCAGATCAAAGGTAGAGTGCAAAGCGCGGACTGCAAGCTCCAGATATTTCTCCGCGATTACCACGGATACTTTAATCTCGGACGTCGAGATCATCTGAATATTGATGTTTTCCGCTGCCAGGGCATCAAACATTTTGCTGGCGACACCCGCATGCGAACGCATGCCCACACCAACAATCGAAACTTTTGCGATCTTACTGTCACCGACCACTTCCCGCGCGCCCAGCTCTGCTGCCACTTTCTGCAACACAGCCTCAGCCGCCTGATAGTCGTTACGGTGCACGGTAAAGGTAAAATCGGTTGTCTTATCAGCCGCAACGTTCTGGACGATGATGTCCACTTCGATATTCTCACGGCTGACAGGCCCCAGAATGCGCGAGGCGACGCCCGGCACATCCGGCACACCCACGACAGTCAGTTTGGCTTCGTCACGGTTAAATGCGATGCCAGAGATAACTGGTTTTTCCACAGTATCTTCATCCTCTATGCTAATCAGGGTTCCCGGGCCGTCCTGAAAACTGGACAGCACCCTGAGGGGCACCTTGTACTTACCAGCAAATTCGACGGCACGAATCTGCAACACCTTTGAACCCAGACTGGCCATCTCCAACATCTCTTCAAAGGTGATCTTGTCCAAACGTTGCGCGGCATCCACTACACGCGGGTCCGTGGTGTATACGCCATCTACATCGGTGTAGATCTGACATTCATCCGCACGCAGCGCTGCTGCCAGCGCGACCCCCGTCGTATCGGAACCACCGCGCCCCAACGTGGTGATATTGCCGTTACCGTCGATCCCCTGGAAGCCGGCAACCACAACCACACGTCCAGCATTGAGGTCATCGCGCATGGATTCCACTTCAATGTCCTGGATTCGCGCTTTGGTGTGCGCACTGTCAGTCAGGATCTTAACCTGACTACCGGTGTAGGAACGCGCCGCAATACCACGCTTGCTCAATGCCATACTGAGCAGGGCGATCGTCACCTGCTCGCCGGTAGACACCAACACATCCATCTCACGCGGGTTAGGTGTTTCCTGAATATCTTTTGCCAGACCGATCAGACGGTTGGTCTCACCACTCATTGCGGACACCACCACGACGATGTCGTGTCCTTCCGCTCGAAAACGGGCCACTTTATCGGCGACCGCCTCGATGCGCTCGACGCTACCTACCGAGGTACCGCCGTACTTTTGTACATAGAGTGCCATAGTGTACGTTTCCTCTCAGGCGTCTGCCTGTAGCCGGTCAGCTGCTCACAGAGCAGCGTCCACCAATCCGCTTACAGATTCGAGCGCTGCAGGCAGTGCAGCGACGTCGGTACCACCACCCTGAGCAAAGTCAGGACGACCGCCACCTTTACCGCCCAGCTTAGCTGTCAGCTCACGCACCAGATCACCGGCCTTAACCTGCTTACTCAGGTCCTTGGTTACACCCGCAGCGAGGCTGATCTTGCCGTCAGCCTCGGTCGCCAATACAACAACACCGTTGCCCAGCTTATTCTTCAGCTGATCGATGGTATCGCGCAGTGCCTTCGGCTCAACACCGTCCAGCTTAGCGGCCAGAACCTTAGCGCCTTTAACGTCAACCGCATTGCTTAACAGGTCGGAACCCTGTGCTGCAGCCAGTTTAGATTTCAGCTGTGCCAGCTCTTTCTCCAGCTGACGGTTACGCTCAGCCAGATCTTCAACTTTATCCACAACATTCTCACGGGAGCCTTTCAGTAGCGCAGAGATCTGCGCCAGCTTACGGTCAGCCTCATCGGCCCAAGCTGCCGCTGCTTCACCTGTCACCGCTTCGATACGACGTACACCGGCGGAAATACCGCCTTCAGAAGTGATCTTAAACAGGCCGATATCACCGCTACGCTTAACGTGGGTACCACCACACAGCTCCACGGAAAATTTGCCACCCATAGACAGTACACGCACAACGTCGTCGTACTTCTCGCCAAACAGGGCTGCCGCACCTTTAGACTTCGCCTCCTCAATCGGCATGATCTCGGTAACGGTTTCACTGTTCAGGCGGATCTGTTCGTTGACGATCGCTTCTACCTGCTGCAACTGCTCACCAGTGACCGCTTCAAAGTGGGAGAAGTCGAAACGCAGACGTTCAGGGTCGTTCAGGGAACCTTTCTGCTGCACGTGGTCACCGAGAACAATACGCAACGCCTCATGCAGCAGGTGGGTCGCGGAGTGGTTCAGCGCAGTCGCCTGACGCTTCGCCTTATTTACTTCACCGGCAACAGTATCACCGACCTTCAGCACACCTTCAGATACCTGACCGTGGTGCAGGTGGTTCTTGGATTCTTTGGTGCAGTTGGTAACGTCGAACTGACCGCGATCCCAACGCAGCACACCGGTATCGCCGACCTGACCACCGGACTCAGCGTAAAATGCGGTGTTTTCCAGAACCACCACACCGGACTCACCGGCGGACAGTTGATTAACCGCTTCACCCTCTTTAAACAGGGCAATAACCTTAGAGGAATCTTCCAGTGCGTCGTAACCGTTGAACTGGGTTTCGCCCTCCAGGTCCAGCTTGTCGTTGTAATCAACGCTGAAGGTACCGGATGCACGGGCGCGCTCGCGTTGTGCCTCCATCGCTGCCTCGAAACCTTCCATATCGATGGTCAGTTCGTTTTCACGAGCAACGTCTGCTGTCAGGTCAACCGGGAAACCGTAGGTGTCATACAGTTTGAATACGGTGTCGCCGGAGATAACTTTACCTTCCAGGTTATCCATCGCTTCTTTCAACAGGCTCATGCCGTTGTCCAGCGTCTTCGCGAACTGCTGCTCTTCTTTCAGCAGCACACGTTCGATCTGATCCTGAGCTTTAACCAGCTCTGGGTATGCTTCACCCATCTCGGCCACCAGCGCAGCCACCAACTGGTTGAAGAATGGACCTTTTGCACCCAGCTTGTTGCCGTGACGGATCGCACGACGAATGATACGACGCAGAACATAACCACGGCCTTCATTGGACGGTAGCACACCGTCGGTAATCAGGAAGGAGCAGGAACGGATGTGGTCTGCGATAACGCGCAGGGACTTGTTATCCATATCGCTGGAACCAACCGCCGCAGCCGTTGCTTTCAGCAGGTTCTGGAACAGGTCGATTTCGTAGTTGGAATGCACGTTCTGCATTACGGCAGCTATACGCTCCAGACCCATTCCCGTATCTACAGACGGTTTCGGCAGTGGTGTCATCTCGCCGTCTGCAGAACGGTTGTACTGCATGAATACAACGTTCCAGATCTCAATGTAACGGTCGCCGTCTTCATCTGGACTACCCGGAGGACCACCCGCAACCTCTTCACCGTGGTCAAAGAAAATTTCGGTACATGGGCCACACGGACCGGTATCGCCCATGGACCAGAAGTTATCTTCATCCAATTTAGAGAAGCGCTCAGGATCGACACCGATCTCCTCTTTCCAGATCTTCTCTGCTTCGTCATCAGAGTGGTGCACGGTAATCCAGAGGCGCTCTTTTGGCAGACCCAGTGTTTCAGTCAGAAAGCCCCAGGCAAAACCGATCGCTTCGCGCTTGAAGTAGTCACCGAAGGAGAAGTTACCCAGCATTTCGAAGAACGTGTGGTGACGCGCGGTGTAACCTACGTTTTCCAGGTCGTTGTGCTTACCGCCCGCACGTACACAGCGCTGTGAGGTGGTCGCTCGGGTGTAGGCACGCTTCTCATCACCCAGGAAAACATCCTTAAACTGAACCATACCGGCGTTGGTAAACATCAGCGTCGGATCGTTTCCAGGGATCAACGGGCTGCTGGATACAACCTGATGGCCGTTCTGTGCAAAGTAGTCCAGGAAAGCCTGGCGAATTTCAGCGCTTGTCATGTATTTCATAGGGAAACCGTATGCGTGTCCGTTCTGTTTGGGCAACTAGATAATAAAGCAGCAGTGTTAAATTGCTGCATACAGGACTTGCCCACTCACCAAAAATGGCGGAACAGTATATAACGTGAGTGAAAATTGTACGACTATTTTTGAACGCCCAGCAGCGCCCAACCCCTTAGCCAACGCCCGTGGCAGCGCAATGGAAGGAAGAAAAAGAGAGAATGTCTTGTGGGAAGGTAATAATGACGACTTACTCGTCATTTTCACCGTTGTAATCGATAGCAGCCCTCGCCTCATCCATAGAGAATCCTCGCTGCAATAGATAACGCATCTGTTTACCAAATACCTTGTAGTCACCGGCAGGAGGCTCGCGGAAACGGCGCCCCCAGGCTTCTCGCGCCAACTCAAACCAGTCCGGCTCCAGCTCGTCCAGCGCCTTGTGCAGCAAATGCTCCGGAATCTTTTTCTGCTTCAGGTCAAAGCTGATGCGCATCAGCCCATAGCATTGGGAGATTTTGTTGCGTACAAATACCTCAACAAACCGCTCGTCACTGAGATAACCGGCCTCCTCCATCTCATCCAGCACCTGCTCCACGTCATTTGACGCATATTTGCGGGCATACTTCTGCTCCAGCTCCTGGCGGCAGTATTCACGCCGTGCCAGCAAACGCAACACAGCGTTTTTTATCTCCTGTTGTTTATCTTCCATAGTGCCTCCCAATGAAATGCGCCATAAACAGAAAAGGCCTCATACGAGGCCTTTGCAAAAGATAAGTGGAGCTATGTTCCCCACAAGGATCAGTTCAGATCCAGCTGTTCACTGGACTCTTTTTCTTCCTCTTTCGCCACCGGTGCAGACGTCAGCAACTGGTTGCGAATCTCGGACTCGATCTCTTGCGCCACTTCTGGATGCTCTTCCAGATAGTTGGCAGCATTCGCCTTACCCTGACCGATCTTGTTGCCCTGATAGGCATACCATGCACCGGACTTGTCGATCAGGCCCTGCTTAACCCCCAGATCGATCACTTCACCCATGTGGTAAATACCCTGGCCGTACATGATCTGGAACTCTGCCTGCTTGAACGGTGGCGATACTTTGTTCTTCACAACCTTAACGCGGGTTTCGTTACCGACCACTTCGTCGCCCTGCTTGATCGCACCGGTACGGCGAATATCCAGACGGACAGAGGAGTAGAATTTCAGCGCGTTACCACCGGTTG
The DNA here is from genome assembly GCF_029961155.1 of Pontibacterium granulatum. Lineage (GTDB taxonomy): Bacteria > Pseudomonadota > Gammaproteobacteria > Pseudomonadales > Balneatricaceae > Pontibacterium > Pontibacterium granulatum. Next base: position 204,179 of record NZ_JASBRH010000001.1, read on the forward strand.
TGGTTTCCGGGTTACCGAACATCACACCAATCTTCATACGGATCTGGTTGATGAACACCAGCAGACAGTTCGCCTGTTTCACGCTACCGGTCAGCTTACGCAGTGCCTGAGACATCAAACGCGCCTGCAGACCCACGTGGGAATCACCCATATCACCTTCGATCTCAGCCTTAGGTGTCAGCGCCGCTACGGAGTCAACGATAATCACGTCTACCGCGTTGGAACGTACCAGCATGTCGGTAATTTCCAGTGCCTGTTCACCGGTATCCGGCTGGGACACCAGCAGACCATCAACATCAACGCCGAGCTTCTCAGCATAGATTGGGTCAAGCGCGTGTTCCGCATCGACAAAGGCACAGGTTTTACCCTGCTTCTGCGCTTCCGCGATAACCTGCAGCGTCAACGTGGTTTTACCGGAAGATTCCGGACCGTAGATCTCAACGATACGGCCGTATGGCAGACCACCAATACCCAGTGCGATATCCAGTGTCAGAGAGCCAGTGGAAACAGCTGGGATCGCCTCACGCGGCTGCTCACCCATACGCATCACTGCACCTTTACCAAACTGTCTTTCAATCTGAGAAAGCGCAGCATCAAGCGCCTTTTTACGATTTGCGTCCATCTTCAACCTAACCCGTTGCGTTGAAAAAAATACTGTATGTTTGGACAGTATTATTTCACAACTTTTTCGGAATGCAAGCGACTTCAGTTCAATTTATCCAACAACATTGCCAAGGCATAATCTACTGCCTGCTCACGTACCTGATGACGGTCTCCTTTAAACAAACGGGTTTCGGTAACTGCAGGCTCACCCTCCACAGCGACACCAAAACACACAGTCCCCACAGGCTTTTCTGTACTACCACCACCTGGCCCGGCGATGCCGCTAATGGCAATTGCGAGATCAGCACCTGCTTTTACGCGCGCCCCTTCGCACATTTCATCAACAACCTGCTCAGATACCGCCCCATATGTCAGCAATGTTTCCGGGGCTACTCCAAGCATCTTTTCCTTTAATTCGTTGCTGTAGGTCACAAAGCTACCGTTAAACCAGGCCGAGGAGCCCGCCAACTCCGTCAGATTCATCGCCACAGCCCCCCCCGTACAGGATTCAGCCGCTGTCACCGTCCAGCCACGCTGTTGCAAAGCATCCGCCAGTCTGGCCACTTTTTCCGCGATAGAACTCTGCATATTACCTCCGCTACGCATCCCTTTTTAATTCACGTACAATCGACCGATTAGCCGATTCAAGACCACTGATTTTAGCCTGATTATGACAAGCCAATCTCCCGCGTTTAAAAATCATACCCCAATGATGCAGCAGTATCTGCGCATAAAAGCGCAGCATCCGGACCAACTGGTTTTCTACCGCATGGGGGACTTCTATGAGCTCTTCTACGACGACGCTAAAAAAGCGGCACAACTGCTCGATATCTCCCTGACCGCCCGCGGCAAATCAGCCGGCGAGCCGATCCCAATGGCTGGCATCCCTTACCACGCCGCAGAAGGCTATGTGGCCAAAATCGTTCGCGCTGGTGAATCCGTAGTGATCTGCGAACAGGTGGGCGATCCGGCCACCAGTAAAGGACCTGTTGAGCGTGCAGTCGCCCGTATCGTAACGCCGGGCACCGTCAGTGATGAAGCGCTGCTGGACGAACAAAGCGATAACCTGCTGGTAGCGGTACACCAACAACAGGACAAATACGGCCTTGCCATTGTAGATATCAGCTCCGGCCGCTTCAGCCTGCTGGAGGTTGAAGGTGAAGAACCGTTATTGAGCGAGATAGAACGCCTGCGTCCGTCCGAACTCCTGTTCAGCGAAGAGGGATCACTTGGGCTCCTGCTGGCCGACAAGCGTGGATTGCGTCCTCAAGCACCGTGGCATTTCGAAGAGGAAACCGCTCTACGCCTCCTGTGTAAACAGTTCAGCGTGCAGGACCTGGGCGGCTTTGGCTGCGATCATCTGGAAATTGCTATCTGCGCCGCGGGTTGCCTGCTGCAATACGCCAAGGAAACCCAGCGCACCGAGCTGCCCCACATCCGGCGCATCCAGGTGGAAACCCGCAGCGACAGCGTGGTGCTGGATGCCGCCACCCGCAAAAACCTGGAACTGGATATCAACCTCAGCGGTGGTAAGGACAATACACTCGCATCGGTGCTGGATCGCTGCAAAACCCCGATGGGTAGCCGCCTGCTGCGCCGCTGGCTGAACCGCCCGCTGCGCAATCGTTCTGTTTTGCTGGCCCGTCAGGATGTTATCCGCTGGCAACGCGAGCAGTACCGCTTTGAAACCCTCCAGAGCTTACTGCGTCATATTGGTGACCTCGAGCGTATTCTGGCACGCATCGCCCTGCGCTCTGCCCGTCCGCGAGACCTGGAACGCCTCAAGAACTCGCTGGCAATCCTGCCGGAACTTCAGATCGTGTTATCCCACACCGATTCGGTCCGTAGCCAAGAGCTGGCGACGATGATCAGCGAGTTCCCACAGCTGGCCGAGCTGCTGCAACGTGCGGTGACCGAAAACCCACCGGTCGTGGTGCGAGACGGGGGCGTGATTGCCGAAGGCTACGATGCAGAACTTGACGAACTGCGCGGCCTGTCCGAAAACGCCGGCAACTACCTGATGGATCTGGAAACCCGTGAGCGCGAACGTACGGGCATCGCCACACTCAAGGTCGGCTACAACCGCGTGCACGGTTATTACATCGAAATTGGCCGCGCTAACTCCGATCAGGCACCTGCTGAATACATCCGCCGCCAGACCCTTAAGAATGCGGAACGCTTTATTACCCCAGAGCTGAAAGAGTTTGAAGACAAGGCGCTGTCCGCCAAGAGCCGTGCCCTGGCACGAGAAAAAGCGCTTTACGAAACCCTGGTGGAGACTATTGCAGAGCAACTGCCAGCCCTGCAGGACAGTGCAGCAGCCCTATCTGAACTGGACGTACTGAGCAACCTGACGGAACGTGCCGACACCCTGAATTACTGTGCGCCGGTATTGACCGAAGAAGCGCAACTGCAGATCCAGGGCGGCCGCCACCCAGTCGTGGAAAGCGTGCTGGACGAACCTTTTGTCTCCAATCAGCTGGCGCTGGACGAGTCCCGCCACATGCTGATCATTACCGGTCCAAACATGGGTGGTAAATCCACCTACATGCGCCAGGCTGCGCTAATCACTTTGCTGGCGCACATTGGTAGCTACGTGCCTGCAGACAGTGCAACCATCGGGATAGTCGATCGTATCTTTACTCGCATGGGTTCCTCCGATGACCTTGCTGGCGGCCGCTCCACCTTCATGGTTGAGATGACGGAAACCGCCAACATCCTGCATAACGCCACCGAGCGCAGCCTTGTCCTGATGGATGAGGTCGGCCGTGGCACCAGTACCTTTGACGGCCTCTCCCTGGCCTGGTCCTGTGCAGAATACCTGGCACAGCAAGTAAAAGCCTTTACCCTTTTTGCCACCCACTACTTTGAGCTCACCACCCTGCCCGACCAACTTCCCGGCGTACACAACGTGCACCTGACCGCTGTGGAACATAACGACCACATCGTGTTTATGCATGAAGTTCAGGAAGGACCCGCCAGTCAGAGTTACGGACTGCAAGTGGCACAGCTGGCCGGGGTTCCACAAAACGTTATCCAGTATGCGCGCGAGAAACTGGTGCACCTGGAACAGGATGCCAGCGGCAATCCTCAAACCATGACGGTCAGCACGCCGCCACCGCCGCCTCCGATGCAAAACGATATGTTTAATAGTGCACCACACCCAGTGGTCACCGAACTTGAAGCTGTCTCCCTCGATGATCTGACACCACGTCAGGCACTTGAGCTTCTTTACCAGCTGAAACAAAAACTTAGCTAATCCGGCATTTATCCACAGGGCGACACCTGCGTCGCCCTGTTTAAACCTCTTCTATACTGCAACCAACACCCCAATCGAGGCCTACCCCATGACATATGTTGTCACGGAGAGCTGTATCCGCTGCAAGTACACCGACTGCGTTGACGTCTGCCCAGTGGATTGTTTCTACGAAGGCCCCAACATGCTGGTTATTCACCCGGATGAGTGCATAGACTGCGGCCTGTGCGAACCGGAATGCCCGGTCAAAGCCATCATGCATGAGGATGAACTACCCGAGGATCAGTTGGACTTTCTTCAGATCAACGAGGAGATGGCCGAGCGCTGGCCAAATATTTATCAGGTAAAAGATGCACCACCGGACGCCGATGAATGGAAGGACGTGAAAGAAAAGCGCCACCTGCTAGAGAAGTAACCACGTCATAAACTAAAAACCCCGATGAGATCTCTCTCACCGGGGCTTGAAGGAGTTTTAATCAGCGCTTCTGGCAATTTCGACCTTACTGCAGCAGGTCCTCACCACTCAGACCGTTTTTCTCAACGATCTCTCGCAGCTTGCGTAGCGCTTCAACCTGAATCTGACGAACACGCTCACGCGTCAGGCCAATCTCGCTACCCACCTCTTCCAGTGTACTCATCTCGTAACCACGCAGGCCAAACCGGCGAGCCAATACTTCAGAGTGCTTCTCAGGTAGCATGGTCAGCCATTTGTCGAGGTTGCCGCTGATGTTGGTTTTCTGCAACAGGGTTTCCGGATCGGAACTGTCCTGATCAGGGATGGTATCCAACAGCGACTTGTCGGAATCCTGCCCCATCGGCGTATCCACGGAACTTACACGCTCGTTCAGTCCCAGCATACGCTCAACGTTTTCAACCGGCTTGTTAACCAGCTCTGCGATCTCTTCCGCAGATGGCTCATGGTCCAGTTTTTGAGCCAGCTCGCGGGCCGCACGCAGATATACGTTCAGCTCCTTAACAACATGAATAGGCAAACGGATCGTGCGCGTCTGGTTCATGATCGCACGCTCGATGGTCTGGCGGATCCACCAGGTTGCGTACGTAGAGAATCGGAAACCACGTTCCGGATCAAATTTCTCTACCGCACGAATAAGACCCAGGTTACCTTCTTCGATCAGGTCCAGAAGGGTAAGCCCACGATTGATGTAACGGCGAGCGATTTTAACCACCAGGCGCAGGTTACTTTCGATCATGCGCTGGCGTGAAGCCTCATCACCTTTCAGTGCACGGCGTGAATAGTAGACCTCTTCCTCTGCTGTAAGCAGCGGCGAGAAACCGATTTCGTTCAGGTAAAGCTGCGTTGCATCCAGAGTCTTTGCGTTAAGCAAATCGTTATGAGCAAGGCTACCCCGACCACGACCACTGGCAATGATCTCAGGAACCTTTTCTTCGTCTTCCTGCTCACTTTCTTCAGCGACATCTTCCGAAATGTCAGCAGTTGACTCATCGGTACCACCATCAACCTCAAGGTCTTTGGATGCGTTACTCTGCTCGTAGTCCTTATCTACTTTTTCCATTGCCAACCCCTTTGGTGTCCTTTATCAAAAGCCACCCTATTCTAGTTATAGTCTGGAAACAACTTATTGTTTTTTGGGCAGATATCTTAACGGATTTACCGGCACACCATCGCGTCTGATTTCAAAATGAAGCATCACGCGCTCTGCGCCGCTACGCCCCATTTCGGCGATTTTATCACCAGCTGTAACCTTATCACTTTCTCTAACCAGAACGCGACTGTTATGCGCATATGCACTTAAAAAATTCTGGTTATGATCAATGATAATAAGATTACCATACCCCAACAGTCCGTTTCCTGCATAGACCACTGTTCCTGACGCTGCCGCAAATACAGGATCTCCTTTACGTCCTGCAAGGTTTAAGCCTTTATTGACTTGCCCCTTGGTCTTGAAGGACGTGATCAACCGTCCTTTACTTGGCCACTGCCAATGAATTCGACCTGCCGCGGACGCCGTCTTCTTAGGCCTGTTGGCCGATGCAGTTGAATTGGTACGCTTTTCAACTGTTTTCGGCGGCTTGATCTGCTTCTTTACCGGTTTTTTATCGGTTTTGCTGACAGTCGACGACTTGGCTGAAGTGCTTTTCGCTTGTGCGCTACTGTCTCGGACAATTTTTTGGGCGCTGGGTTTCAATACGAGGCGTTGCCCTGGATAGATCTGGTAATCGCCACTGATATTGTTTAGCCGCGCCACCGTGCGGTAACTAAGACCGTGGCGGAATGCGATTGAATAGAGCGTGTCGCCTTTACGCACGACGTACACAGATGAGGAGGAGACAGAGGGCGCCTGGCGTACAACCTTCGTTCGCGATCGGTCCTGTACCGGGACACTATGCGGAGCGGCGCAACCGGTGATCAACACCGCAACAAGCGCGGAAATCAGCCAAACTGCACCCTTTACCACCCATCACCCCTGACTCGGCTTGGTCCCTGCGGAACGGGCCAGCACAATGACCAAGATCGCTCCGAGCACCATCAGCGCCAAGGATATAGAGAGATACGCGTTCTGACCGGTCATGATTTCATAACTGCCGGGAAGAATATTTTCCTGAACCAGAGGCACCTCTTCGCCATGCCGATTGATGGTATAGGCTGTGGTGTATTTCCAAGGCCACACCTTGTTCAGCGAGCCCAGCATGAAGCCCCCCAGCAGCGCGAGCGTGGTTACACGGTAGGAAGCAAACATCCAGTTCAACACCCGTGAGAAGCTCAGCAAACCAATCACACAACCGACGGCAAACAACGCTAGCACCGGGATATCCATGGACTTTACAGCGCCGAGAATTGGCGCATACATACCCAGCAACAGTAGAATAAAACTACCTGAAATCCCCGGCAGAATCATTGCACAGATGGCAATCATGCCGGAAAAGAACACCATCAAGGATGTAGGTTCTACCGCAGCTGGAGCAATGGAGGTCACCATATAGGCCAGCACCGTACCCGTCAGAAAAGCCGTAAATGCATTTCCCCGCCAATCTTCAATCTGCCGCGCCACCAGCCAACTGGAGGCCAGAATGAGGCCAAAGAAAAAGGACCAGAGCATCTCAGGGTAATTAGCCAGCAGGAACAGCACCCCGCGCGCAAAGGTGGTGACGCTGAATAGGATCCCCAGCAACAGGGTGAGCAGGAAGGGGCCGTTCACATACCGCCATGTGGGACCAATCCCCTCCTTAAACAGGACTTGTACCGCCTCGGGGCCACAACGTTTAAGCGAGCCGATAAGCTCTTCGTAGATCCCCGTCATAAATGCGATCGTGCCACCGGATACGCCAGGGACCGCATCGGCAGCGCCCATCATCACACCTTTACCGGACAAAATCAGATAATCACGCCAATCCCGGCGCTGGTTTTCCCAGTTATCCATTGTTAACGCACAGTTCCACTTAGCAAAGGTACAAACTTGGCTGCTTCGACAACACGCGTGTCGAAGCTGTCCTCACCGGTACGCACAATCAGCTTTAATTCCTGCTGACGGGCGCCCACCGGGATAATCAAACGCCCACCGACAGTCAGCTGGGCCAGCAGCTCTGCTGGTACCTCTTCCGGCGCCGCTGTCACCAGAATACCATCAAAGGGGGCTTTTGCCGGCCAGCCCATACCTCCGTCACTATGCATCAATTGCACATTACGCAACTTCAGCAATTGCAGGCGTTTGCGTGCCTTATCCTGCAACGGCTTAATGCGCTCGACACTGAATACCTGATCGACCAACTGCGCCAGCACCGCGGTTTGATAACCAGAACCGGTCCCCACTTCCAGCACATTATGCAGCGGCCCCTCTGCCAGCAACAGCTCGGTCATTCGGGCCACACTGTAGGGTTGTGAGATGGTTTGATTAAAGCCAATCGGCAATGCCGTATCTTCATAGGCACGGTGCGACAGCGCCTCATCGATAAAAATATGGCGCGGCGTATCACGCACAACATCCAGCACGCGATCATCCTCAACCCCCTGCTCACGCAACCGCGCAATCAGCCGGTCGCGAGTGCGGCGCGAGGTCATGCCTATTCCTTCAAGGTTTAGATGGGTCACAGAATGCCCTCAAGCCAACTGCCCAAATTATCCATAGCTTCGTACTGAGTCATGTCGATCTGCAGCGGTGTAATCGATACATAACCCTGTTCTATTGCGAAGAAGTCGGTTCCAGGCTCACGATCAAGCACTTCACCGACACCTGCGATCCAGTAACGCTCGCACCCCCGCGGATCTTTAACCTTAACGGGCTTATCCGCCAGGCTGCGGTGCCCAAGGCGGGTAACATGTACGCCCTGAATCTGATCCATCGGCAGATCGGGCACGTTTACATTCAACACAGTACGTGGTGCCAGGTTCACCTTTGCTATACCCGCGACCATCAGACAGACAATCTCCGCTGCCGTTTCAAAGTACTGCGGATGATGGTTTGCAACAGATACGGCAATCGGCGGAAACTTACGATGACGCCCTTCGGTTGCGGCCGCGACAGTACCGGAGTACAGCACATCATCCCCCATATTCGCCCCGGCATTGATACCGGAGACAACAATATCCGGTTCAAAATCGAAGACTCCTGAGGTACCCAGATGAACACAGTCCGTTGGCGTCCCATTCACCCCAACGAAACCATTCTCATGACGGAAGGCCTCTAAAGGCCGATCCAGCGTCAGTGAGTTACTGGCGCCACTGCGGTTGCGGTCCGGGGCAACCACCTCAATCTCACAGTCCTGACGCAGGACTTTTGCCAGTGTTGCCAAACCTGGTGCAAACACACCGTCATCGTTAGAGATTAGTACCTTCATTCGCCCGTATTCTGTTCCGCAGTTTTAGCCTCGACCAACTCGCGCAATACACTTGTTGCAAAAGCGCCCGATGGCAGTTCAAATTGCAGCCACCATTGTCGTTCAGACTCGGCCTCAGCTTCAAGACCCAACGGCTGCAAACGCAGAGATCGTCGCTCCTGACGCAATCCCAGGTGCTCAAGCCGCTCCAACACTTCCGACCAGGGCTGCAACTGCTCAGCTTCCCATTGGCGGGAGTCAGCAATATTCAAAGGTTCTCCGCGCCCCCACATGGCACCGGTCAGATTAACATCACCGTCCGCAAGACGTTGCACTGTTTCCGGATCAATCACTTCTGCAACAAAGGTACTCTTCGACCCAGTCAGCATCAACGCATCACCAATCAGCAGTGTATCCCACAATTTCTGATCAATACGCTGGGACAACAGGTGATTAAAGCACCAAGAACGAACTGCTGATATATACATCCCTTTCTTTGCGCGCTGACGCTCTTTGCGTTCACCGCGCAGCAGCTCCAGACCTTTCTGCAAGTTACCGCCATCCTGGCCAAAGCGCTGCTCCCCAAAGTAGTTAGGGACACCTTGCTTGATCAGTTCCAACCGGGCAAGCAGCTCTTCAGGATGACTGACATCCCGCAGGCACAGGCGAAAGCGGTTGCCCTGCAATGCCCCCAAGCGCAACTTGCGCGGGTGGCGTACCGTTTTCAGGACCTCAATGGTATCACCACCAAACAAGTTCCAGTTAAGCACGCGATGTTGCGGCAATGCCACACTAAACCACTGTTCGGTAACCGCATGACGGTCCTTCTTGCCCGCATAGCCCACATCGCGTGGACTGATCTGGCAAAAGCGCGCCAACTGCCGGGCAACCCAATCGGTATTTTCACCAGTCTTACGGATATAGAGAAACAGGTGTTCACCTTCGCCTTCGGGCTCAAATCCCAACTGCTCAATAACCTGGAAATCTTCGTTACAACTGCGGATCAGCGCACTGCCTTCGGGTTTACCGTACAGGTAGCTGTATTGGGTGGGAAAACTGCTCACTCTTGGGGTGTACTCCGTCCAGGTTCAACCAGTTGAAAAAACGTCTCGCCCTCACGAATCATTCCCAGTTCGCTGCGGGCGCGCTCCTCAAGTGCAGATAACCCATTTTTGAGATCCTGCACTTCAGCTTCCAGCTGTTTGTTGCGTTGGCTAAGCGCCTGATTTTCTGCCTGTTGCTGCTCAATTTCCTGCTCCAGAGACCATACCTGGCGCAGGTTTGCCTCACCAAACCAGAGTCGGTACTGCAACGCAGCCAACAAAACCAAAAGCGTAATCAATAACCAGCGAAACATCATAGTCTTAAGTCAAAAAAGGGGGCTAAACGCCCCCTTTTAATCTTTTACGATTCAGACAATTAAGCCTGACCTTTAATTTCAGACAAGCCGTTGTAAACAGCCTCAGCACCCAACTCTTCCTCAATGCGCAGCAGGCGGTTGTACTTAGCTACACGGTCGGAACGGCACAGGGAACCGGTCTTAATCTGGCCTGCAGCTGTACCTACAGCCAGATCTGCAATAAAGGTGTCTTCAGTTTCACCGGAGCGGTGAGAGATCACTGCGGTAAAGCCTGCATCTTTTGCCATCTTGATCGCGTCCAGTGTTTCGGACAGGGAGCCGATCTGGTTGAACTTGATCAGGATGGAGTTACCGATACTCTGCTCAATACCACGCGCCAGGATCTTGGTGTTGGTTACGAACAGGTCGTCACCTACCAGTTGAACCTTGTCACCGATCTTCTTGGTCAGGTATGCCCAGCCATCCCAATCGGACTCATCCAGACCGTCTTCGATGGAAACGATCGGATAATTTTCGGTCAGGTTAGCCAGGTAGTCACTGAAACCTTCCGCGTCAAAGACTTTACCTTCACCTGCCAGGTCGTACTTGCCATCTTTGTAGAATTCGGAAGCCGCGCAGTCCAGCGCCAGTGTTACGTCTTTACCCAGCTCGTAACCCGCGTTGGAGATTGCTTCTTTGATTACAACCAGCGCTTCTTCGTTGGACGCCAGGTTAGGCGCGAAACCACCTTCGTCACCCACTGCAGTGTTCAGGCCTTTCGCCTTCAGAACCGCTTTCAGGGCGTGGAAGATCTCTGCACCGCAACGCAGACCTTCAGAGAACTTGTCGAAGTTAACCGGCTGAACCATGAATTCCTGGATGTCCACGTTGTTATCCGCGTGTTCACCACCGTTCAGGATGTTCATCATTGGCACAGGCAGAGAGAACTGACCCGCAGTACCGTTGATCTCAGCGATGTGCGCATACAGCGGCAGACCTTTTTCGGTTGCTGCTGCTTTCGCCGCTGCCAGAGAAACCGCCAGGATAGCGTTCGCACCCAGCTTCTCTTTGTTTTCAGTACCGTCCAGCTCCAGCATTTTGTTATCCAGAGCACGCTGATCAGTCGCGTCCATTCCAACCAAAGCGTCGCGAATAGCACCATTTACAGCCGCAACTGCTTTCTGTACGCCCTTACCCAGGTAGCGGCTTTTGTCACCGTCACGCAGTTCCAGCGCTTCGCGGGAGCCGGTGGATGCGCCGGATGGTGCGCAAGCAGAACCTACCACACCAGACGCCAGGATTACGTCAGCTTCTACAGTTGGGTTACCGCGAGAATCCAGAACTTCGCGCGCCTTGATATCAGCAATCTGTGCCATTCGATTAACTCCAGAAATTAATTAAATCTTTTACTGCTTCGCCTGATGGTCCAGCGCGGCTTTAATAAAGCCGGTAAACAGACCGTGGCCATCACGCGGGGTAGAAGTGAATTCGGGGTGGAACTGACAAGCAACGAACCATGGGTGATCCGGTACTTCAACCACTTCTACCAGCTCGCCGTCAACGGAGCGACCGGAGATACGCAGACCCGCTTCTTCCAGCTTGGCTACGTAATTGTTGTTCACTTCGTAGCGGTGACGGTGACGCTCGGTAACTTCAGTAGAGCCGTATGCAGCTGCTGCGGTAGATCCTTCCGCCAGATGGCAAACCTGCGCGCCCAGACGCATGGTACCGCCCAGATCGTCCTGCTCACCACGCGTTTCAACATCACCTTCAGAGGTGGTCCACTCGGTGATCAGACCAATAACCGGATGCTCTGCATCAGCTTTAAATTCAGAGGAGGTTGCACCTTCGATACCTGCAACGTGACGAGCAAATTCAATAACCGCCACCTGCATACCCAGACAGATCCCCAGGTAAGGCACCTTGTTCTCACGGGCATACTTAACCGCCTGGATCTTGCCTTCCACGCCACGCTCACCGAAACCACCTGGCACCAGGATCGCGCTCATGTCTTTCAGGATCTCAACGCCTTCACGCTCAACGCGCTCGGAGTCGATGTACTCGATGCGTACTTTGCGTTTCAGCGCGATACCCGCATGGCTGATCGCTTCGATCAGGGACTTGTAGGCATCCAGCAGTTCCATGTACTTACCCACCATTGCGATGGTCACTTCACCCTCAGGGTTCAGGTGTGCATCCGCAACAGCGTTCCATTCGTGCAGGTCGGGTTCAGCGCATTCCAGGTGGAAACGCTCAACCACGATGTCATCCAGGTGCTGATCTGCCAGCATCTGAGGAATGTTATAGATAGTATCGGCATCCGGCAGGGAGATAACTGCACGCTCTTCAACGTTGGTAAACAAAGACAGTTTACGACGGGAAGAATCCGGCAGCGGGCGTTCGGAACGGCATACCAGAATGTCTGGCTGAATACCGATGGAACGCAGCTCTTTAACAGAATGCTGAGAAGGCTTGGTTTTGGTTTCACCGGCAGTGGCAATGTATGGCACCAGTGTCAGGTGCATGAACATCGCACGGGAGAAGCCCAGCTCGGCTTTCAGCTGACGCACAGCTTCCAGGAACGGCAGGGATTCGATATCACCGACGGTACCACCGATCTCGACCAGTGCGACATCCGCATCGCCGGCCCCCTCGATCACGCGACGTTTGATCTCGTCGGTGATGTGAGGAATAACCTGTACGGTTCCACCCAGGTAGTCACCACGGCGCTCTTTTCGCAGCACGTGCTGGTAAATACGACCAGACGTGAAGTTGTTGCGCTTGGACATGGTGGTACGGATGAAACGTTCATAGTGACCCAAGTCCAGGTCCGTTTCCGCTCCATCTTCCGTAACGAACACCTCACCATGCTGAAATGGACTCATTGTGCCTGGATCTACGTTAATGTAAGGATCCAGCTTCAGCATGGTTACTTTAAGACCTCGGGCTTCCAGAATAGCAGCCAAAGAGGCAGATGCGATGCCTTTGCCCAAAGAGGACACAACACCGCCAGTGACGAAGATATATCGCGTCATGCAGAACCTGTAATTCGTGATTAAAACGAGGGAAAAACGTTATCAAAGATGGGGCTACAGGATACCAAACGAACGCGTGCGGGACAATGCGAAGCTATGCCACGATACGTTAAAACCACCGTTTTTCGTGTCCCAATTTTCACAAACACAGATCCCGGGCACCGCGACGACTTCATCATCCGATTTTAACAACGGCCAATGGGCTTTTAACCAAGGCGGTATTCCTGCTTCCTGCAGCAGCTTTTTCACTGTACAGCTTCCGCTTCGCCCAACGGGGCGGCAACGCTCGCCCCCCTTGCGGCGCTCAAGATAGATGCCGTCCAGTGTTTTGAGCCCCGTTTCTTCAGACTCGACCAACAAACAGCCATCCCCAAGTACATGCTCACCAAGACTCAACTCACTCAAGTTGAGCGGTTCGAGGGTTTCACGTTCAGTCAGGTAAAGTGCCTGCTGATAGCGACGGACCACCAGATCTCCCAGCCTAAGCTGCGGTTGTGCATCAACCCTGGCCGCAATCAGCGTTTTCTGAATTTCCAACAACTGTGTCTTGTTTAACAACAGACCACCACCCAACTCAACCCAGCGCCGCAGCAGATGATGCTGCCGCTCCTCTGAGAATCCCGCCATAGGTACGATCTGCAACTCCCCCATAGCGCCGATTAATGCGGCAAGATCCCGATCCAGGTATTCGTCCAGCAACCGATGTGATGCACGAAGTTGCTCTACCGTTGCCAAGCCTTGCTGACGAAAGCCGGGCCAACGCTGTTCAAGTAGCGGCACAATCTTAAGTCGCAAAAAGTTACGGTCATAAAGGTCCGATTGGTTACTAGGATCGCTGACCCACTGCAAACCGTGCTGCTCGGCATACGCCTCAAGCTCCTGACGGGTCGTCGCCAAGAGTGGGCGGTACAACTTACCCGACGCCAAATCACGGTGTTTCGGAATACCGGACAATCCCTTCAGACCAGCACCACGCAGCAAACGAAAGAGCAACGTTTCTACCTGATCATCACCGTGATGCGCCAACAGCAAACAATCGCCGCCGGTCATGATCGAATCAAAGGCAGCATAGCGTGCGCGTCGCGCGTCATCTTCTGAGTCCGACTTAGGGTAGACATCAAGAGTGGTATGCTTCAACCCAAGCAGCTCAGCTTGCGATAGGGAGAAGGCAGCCCAACTATCAGCCGGTTGCTGCAGGTGGTGGTTGATATGAACAACCAGAAGGCGATCAGGGGGCAGGATTTTGCTAGCCAGATGCAAAAGCACCTGTGAATCGAGCCCACCGCTATGGCCGATTAACCAGCGCTTGGGCTCGGGCATCTGCTGCAACTGTGCTTTAAAGCGTTGTTCAATTACAGCAGACATCAGGAGAAGTAAGCTTTCACTTACTGTTCGGAATTGATTCCGTAAGCCATCAGGCGCTCGTAACGACGCTCCAGCAGCTCATCTTCTGAGAAACCTTCCAGTTTCACCAACGTTTCCAGCAGGTGTTTTTTCAGGTTCGCAGCCATCAGCGCCTGATCACGGTGTGCACCACCCAGCGGCTCGCTCACCACCTGATCAACCAAGCCCAGTTCGAACAGACGATCGGCCGTAATCCCCATCGCCTTTGCGGCATCAGATGCACGCTCAGCGCTCTTCCACAGAATGGATGCACAGCCTTCAGGGGAAATCACGGAATAGGTGCCGTATTGCAGCATCAGCAACTCGTCACACACACCAATCGCCAGCGCACCACCGGAACCACCTTCACCAATCACGGTAGAGATAACCGGGGTTTTCAGGCTGGACAATTTCAGCAGGTTGAATGCAATCGCTTCGGACTGACCACGCTCTTCTGCGTCGATACCCGGGTAGGCCCCTGGTGTGTCGATGAATGTCATCACGGGCAGCTTAAAGCGCTCAGCCATCTCCATCAGACGCAGTGCTTTACGGTAACCTTCAGGACGTGGCATCCCGAAGTTACGTGACACCTTCTCTTTAACTTCGCGGCCTTTCTGATGACCGATCACCATCACCGGCTTGCCTTCGATACGTGCTATGCCACCTACGATTGCCTGGTCATCGGAAAAGTGTCGGTCGCCGTGTAACTCGTCAAAGTCATCAAAGATGTGCTTAACGTAGTCCAGGGTATATGGACGTTGCGGATGACGTGCCAACTGGGAGATCTGCCACGCAGACAGGTCAGAGAAGATGGACGCGGTCAGCGTACGGCTTTTCTCTTCCAGCTTTTCCAGTTCTTCGGAGATATTCAGACCGTCGTTGTCATCGCTGACCAAACGTAGTTCATCGATTTTTGCCTGCAGCTCAGCGATCGGCTGCTCAAAATCCAGGTAATTCGGATTCATGCTGTCCCGTTCTTATCAAAAATTCGTTACTTTGATCGGATCAAAAAATTGCACTAAGTGTACCTGCTTGCCCCTTTAAGGACCAGACTGGATAGGTCACTCATGCATCAATCTCTGCGCTTTCTGCATTCCGGCAGGAGATAGATCAGTAACGCAGTCTGACCGCATCACCGCCAAATTTATCCATCAACTTAATAATCAGTTCATCGTTGGCCTGTACTGCCCAGCTGGAACCCAATTTCAGCGTTGCCGACGCATCTTCCCGACGAAAGCGCAGCGTCACGGGAAGCGACCCGTTCCCGCGATAAGATTGCAAAATATCTGATAGTTCTTTCAGACGACGCCCGGCGAGGTGACTGGCATCACAACTGATCTCGACGCTGTTGGCATACTGGGCACGGGCCTGTGGAATATCGAGCACTTTACTGCCCTTAACCTTGATCCCGCCGGAGAAGTTATCCTCAGCCACTTCCCCTTCCACAATCAACACGGCATCTTTGTTGATCATGTTGCGCGCCTGCTCGTAGGTTTCGCCATACAAGGTGACGTCGATACGAGCACTGCGATCATCCAGAGTCACAAAGCAGATCGGGTCGCCTTTCTTGGTTTTCTTCAGGCGCAGATCTACGACTAAACCTGCCATTTTCTGAGTGGAGCCACGCACCGGCTGAACTTCCACAATCTTCTTGCTGATAAAGTTACGCAGCTCGGATTCGTACTCATCGATCGGGTGACCGGTCAGGTAGAGCCCCAGGGTATCTTTTTCACCTTGCAGACGCTCCTTGTCGGTCCACTCGCGTACCCGCTGGTATTTCTCATACGGATCGCTCTCGGATTCCTCTTCCGCCGCACCAAACAGGTCGAACATACCGGCATCCTGGTTGCGGGCATTTTGATCCGCTGCCTTCAAGGCATCCGGGATCGCCTCCCACAACACCGCTCGATGCGCCCCCATATTGTCCAGCGCACCAGAACGCACCAAGGCCTCCAAAACTCGCTTGTTCAGCTTCTTGGCACCTACACGCTCACAGAAATCGAACAGATCCTTAAATGGACCACCTTCCGCACGGGCCGACACAATGGCTTCAATCGGGCCTTCACCGACCCCCTTGATCGCACCCAGGCCGTAGATAATGACGCCTTCGTCATTCACGGTGAACATATACTCACCGCTGTTCACGTCCGGCAGCGCTGGCGGAATACCCATCTGGCGGCATTCCTCAATGAAGATCACCACTTTGTCGGTGTTCTGCATATCGGAGGACATTACTGCCGCCATAAACGGTGCCGGGTAATGCGCCTTCAGCCAAGCCGTCTGATAGGAGACCAGTGCATAAGCTGCAGAGTGGGATTTGTTAAAACCGTAACCTGCGAATTTCTCTACCAGGTCGAAGATATTCCCGGCCAGGTCTTTGTCGATGCCGTTTTCAACAGAACCATCAAGGAAGGATGCCCGCTGCTTCGCCATCTCCTCCGGTTTTTTCTTACCCATCGCACGACGCAGCATATCTGCCCCACCAAGGGTATAACCGGCCATCACCTGGGCGATCTGCATTACCTGTTCCTGATACAGGATGATGCCGTAGGTCGGTTCCAGAACTGGCTGTAGACTCTCGAGCTGGTAATCCGGGTGCGGCCATGCCATCTCGGCACGACCGTGCTTACGGTTAATAAAGTCGTCTACCATGCCCGACTGCAATGGGCCCGGACGGAACAGCGCCACCAGTGCGACGATGTCTTCAAAGCGAGACGGCAACAGACGGCGTACCAAATCCTTCATACCGCTGGATTCCAGCTGGAACACCGCAGTGGTCTCGGCTGCCTGCAACAGATCGAAGGTCTTTTTGTCTTCCAGATCGATCAGGGCGATATCGAGTGGCTCTTCACCCAGCTTCGCCTTTTTACCGTTAATCGTCCGCAATGCCCAGTCAATGATGGTCAGAGTCCTAAGCCCCAGGAAGTCGAACTTAACGAGACCGGCTTCTTCCACATCGTTTTTATCAAACTGGGTAACCAGGCCATTACCCTCTTCATCACAAAGGGTAGCGGCAAAGTCGGTAAGTTTGGTCGGCGCGATTACCACACCACCCGCGTGCTTACCGGTGCCACGGGTGACACCTTCCAGCTTGTAGGCCATATCCATGATCTCCTGAGCCTCTTCGCTGCTTGCAACGAAGTCACTCAGGAGCGGCTCCTGATCCATCGCCTTTTGGAGGGTGATCCCCACCTCAAACGGAATCAGCTTGGAGAGTTTGTCGGCCAGACCAAACGGCTTGCCCTGCACCCGCGCCACGTCACGCACTACCGCTTTTGCGGCCATGGTTCCGAACGTCACGATCTGGGACACCGCATCTCTTCCGTAGGTGCGGGCTACGTAGTCGATTACCTTATCGCGGTTATCCATGCAGAAGTCGATATCGAAGTCAGGCATGGATACACGTTCCGGGTTCAGGAATCGTTCGAACAGCAGGTCGTATTCCAGCGGATCCAGGTCGGTAATTTTCTGCGCATAGGCCACCAGAGAACCCGCACCGGAGCCTCGCCCTGGCCCTACAGGTACACCGTTTTCCTTACCCCACTTGATAAAGTCCATTACGATCAGGAAGTAGCCTGGGAAACCCATCTGGATAATGATGTCCAGCTCAAACTCCAGGCGGTCGTAATACTCTTTCTTCTTGGCGTCGTAGTCCGGATCATCCCTATCGAGAAGAATCTCGAGACGCTCATCAAGCCCCTCGTAGGACACCTTACGGAAGAAGTCATCCATCAACATCCCTTCCGGGATTGGGTACTTCGGCAGGTAGTAGGTCCCTAGCTCTATATCGATGTTACAGCGCTTGGCGATCTCTACTGTGTTCTCTAGCGCGCTCGGAATATCCTCAAACAGCTCAGCCATCTCTTCCGCGCTACGGAAGTATTGCTGCTCGCTGTAATTGCGCGGACGGGTTGGATCTTCCAGCGTCCGTCCCTGGTTGATGCAGACACGCACCTCGTGGGCTTCAAAATCGTCGGGTTTAACGAACATCACATCGTTGGTGGCCACAACCGGGCAACCCGTCGCATGGGCGAGCTCTACACTGCCGTGCACAACCTGCTCTTCTCCCACACGCCCTGTACGCTGCAGCTCCAAATAGAAGCGGTTGGGAAAGATCTGCATCCAACTTTCCAGCAACGACTGCGCGCTGCCATTGTCAGCCAGGATTGCACGTCCGATATCACCGTCTTTCGCGCCCGACAGCGCTATCAACCCTTCCGACTTTTCTATGATCCATTCTTTGGTAACGACGGCCTTATCCAGAACATAATTCTGCCCCTGTTCGTAGGCCAGCGAAATCAACTCCATCAGGTTGCGATAACCTTTGCCGTTATTGACCAACAGGGTCAACCGGCTCGGCGGCACCTCCGGCTGCTCCGGATCGTAAACCCAAATATCACTGCCACAGATCGGCTTAACGCCAGCACCCACCGCGGCTTTGTAGAATTTAACCAGTGCGAACAGGTTTACCTGATCGGTCATAGCGACGGCAGGCATCGCATTGGATTTCGCAGCCTTAACCAGCTCTTTAACTCGAACCAGTCCATCGACCAGAGAAAATTCGGTATGCACCCGCAGGTGTACAAATTTTGGATCAGCCATAAGCGGTATGCCGTTATTCTGCAATCAGTTCACGCACCGGACGAAAGCTTCGGCGGTGCTCGGCCAGCGGGCCGTGTTTTTTCAGAGCATCAAAATGTGCTGGCGTAGGATAACCTTTGTGCTTCGCAAAACCGTATTCTGGAAAACGGGCATCAAGTGCCTTCATCTCCCGATCGCGCACAACCTTTGCCAGAATAGAAGCAGCCGATATCTCTTTGATTTTGGAATCACCCTTCACCACCGGCTCGGATGGGCAAGGCAATTCAGGGCAGCGATTACCATCCACGTAAACGAACTCCGGCTGCACTGACAGGCCCAATACAGCTCTCTGCATCGCTAGCATAGTGGCATGCAGTATGTTCAATTCATCGATCTCAGCCGGTGTCGCTGAAGCCACACACCAGGCCAACGCTTTCTCTACGATTTCATCGTAAAGAAACTCACGTTTTTTTTCCGATAGTTTTTTCGAGTCCGCCAAGCCTTCAATCGGTCTGGCTGGATCAAGAATGACAGCAGCGGTCACCACGTTACCCACAAGAGGGCCTCGCCCGACTTCGTCAACGCCTGCAATCAACTGCTGCGCCGCAAAGTCAAATCCCATACTTTGCATCAAAGCACGCCCCTTGACTGCAAAAGGTGAACAATCGCATCTGCAGCCTTTTCATCCGCATCCATATTCAGTTGTTCGTGTATCTCTGCAAAGCGCACCGCGAGATGCGCGCGATAGGATTCATCCTGCAGTGCTTTCAGGACAGCAGGCCCAAGCACGTCGGGTTTAACTTCATCCTGTAGGATTTCCGGCACCAGCGCCTCATCCGCCAACAGATTTGGCAGAGAGATAAAGCGGCTTTTCACCATGCGCGAATAGATCGAATAGGTTAGCCCGGCCATCTTATAAGCCACAACCATCGGCTTTTGTAGCAACGTTGCTTCCAGCGTAGCGGTACCGGATGCGATCAAAATCGCATCGGAGATAGCCATCACTGCACGGGAGTTTTTCATCACCAGCTGTACGTTCAGATCGGAAAACCTTTCATTTATCAGCTGATGCAACTGATCGTGCCGATGCGCGTTGGCAGCAGGAATCACAAAGCGGACATGTTCGATACGCTCAGACAACCAGCGTGCCGTTTCCAGAAACGGTTCAGACAGATACTTTAACTCACTGCCACGACTACCCGGTAAAATGGCAATGATCGTTTCACCATCCTTAACAGCAAAACGCTTACGTGCCTCTACAACATTGACACTTGCCGGAATCTTAGTGGCCAGAGGGTGCCCTACAAATGCCACGCTCTGCTGCGTAGGGGCGTAGTGCTGGGCTTCAAACGGGAACAGGCTTAACACAAGATCAGTGGTCTTCTTGATCTTATAGATACGTTTTTGCTTCCATGCCCAAACTGATGGACTTACGTAGTGAACCGTTGGTATACCTGCATCTTTAAGCCAGCCTTCAAGCTTAAGATTAAAATCTGGCGCATCCACACCCACAAACAGATCTGGGGGGTTAGCCAAAAAATGATCTCTAAGCTTCCAGCGCACTTTCAGCAATTCAGGCAACCGACTCAGTACTTCAACCAGCCCCATAACAGAAAGACGTTCCATTGAAACATGCGAGCGGCAACCTGCGGCCAACATCAATTCACCGCCAATTCCCTCAAACTCTGCCTCAGGGAAGCGTTTTTTCAGCGCGTTGATCAGTCCGGAGCCGAGAATATCGCCGGACGCTTCTCCGGCGACGATGCCAATACGAATTGATTTAGACACGGCAGTACCCTATCGGATAATGCCGCGTGGAGAGTTCTTCAGGAAGGAGATCAACGGAGCAACCTCAGGTGTCTTCAAGGCCATTTCCTGAAGTGCATCCAAAGCTTGCTCGACGGTAAGCTTCTGGCGGTAAATCACTTTATAGGCACGGCGCAGCTCTCGCAGTGCGTCAACAGAGAAGCCTCTGCGCTTAAGACCTTCGGCGTTAATACCATGAGGCTTCGCTGGGTTACCGGTCGTCATAACATAATCTGGTACATCTTTCAGCACCACCGTTCCGGCGCCACACATCACATGTGAGCCGATATGACAGAACTGGTGAACGGCTGAAAATCCGCCCAAAATAGCCCAATCACCGACATGCACATGTCCGGCCACTGCTACATTATTCGCCATAATAACGTTATCGCCGACCACACAATCGTGGGCTACATGAGCATTGGCCATAAACAGGTTATGGCTACCGATGATCGTTTCGCCTTTATCCTGAACCGTGCCCCGATGAATGGTTACACCTTCACGGATTGTGTTGTTATCACCGATTACCAGCGTTGTGGGTTCACCGGCGTACTTCTTATCCTGGCAGTCCTCGCCCACGGAGGCGAACTGGAAGATACGGTTATTTTTGCCGATTGTAGTCGGCCCCTTGATGACTACATGCGGGCCAATAACCGTTCCAGCACCGATCTCCACATTCGGCCCCACTATACTCCAGGGGCCTACCTCGACATCATCAGCAATAGTTGCAGACGGATCGATAATGGCACGGGCGTCAATCAAAATCAGACCTTCCTATCAGCACAAAGAATGGTGGCGGAACTTACCATGTCGCCCTCAACCGTTGCTTGCACGTCAAACTTCCAGATGCCACGACGCTCGGAAATTACTTTAGCTTCCAGCTTCAACTGGTCACCAGGCACCACTGGACGCTTGAAACGCAGCTTGTCAGAGCCAACAAAGTAATAGATTGACCCATCCTGTGGCTTCTTGTCCATAGTTTTGAAGCCCAGAATACCCGCTGCCTGCGCCATCGCTTCCACGATCAATACACCTGGCATAACAGGGTGATCTGGAAAGTGACCATTAAAGAACGGCTCGTTCACTGTCACATTCTTAATCGCAACGATGGAATCACCTTTCTCCAGCTCCAATACCCGATCAACGAGCAGAAACGGGTATCGATGTGGCAAGTATTCGCGTATTTCGTTCACATCCATCATTGTCGCTTAACCTTTAGACCTATCAAGTTTTTCTTCCAGAGATTTCAATCGTTTGGCAAGTTCATCTAACTGACGAAACCTCACCACACTCCGCTTCCATTGTTTATGGGGCATCAAACCGGTTCCTGACGAATAGGCACCAGCCTTGGTAACAGACTTAGTAACCAGTGACATCGCCGTGATATGGGTACCATCTGCTATATCCAGATGACCGGTAATACCTGCACCACCCGCTACCGTACAGCGGGCGCCGATTTTAGTACTTCCGGCAACCGCAGTACATCCTGCAATTGCACTATCTTCACCGATAATCACGTTGTGAGCGATCTGAATCTGATTATCGAGCTTGACGCCATCAGCAATAACCGTATCTGCAAGCGCACCACGATCAATCGTAGTACCGGCACCAACTTCAACATTTTCTCCGATACTCACACCGCCCAATTGACTGATCTTGACCCATTTACCGTTATCCGGGGCAAAGCCAAAGCCATCAGCGCCAATTACTGCACCACTGTGGATAAGTGAGTGAGCACCCACCTTAATATCATCATATAGTGTTACGTTGGCATTAATTCGCACGCCCTCATCGATCTGGCAGCGCGCGCCCACAACCGTATTGGGACCAAGATATACATCTTTACCGATAACACTCTCTGCGCCCACAACAACATTCGCACAGAGCTGGGCTGATTCAGACACTTTTGCACTGGGATCTATTTGAACGCCATGCGCGATTCCGGCGTTAAACGCTCCCCGACGCTCAAAATACTGACTGACAGTGGCATAACCCAGATATGGATTGCTCATAACCAATGCAGAGCAAGGCGCGTTATCGGCATGTTCCTGCGCTACCAGCACTGCACTGGCCTGCGTGTTACGCAGGCTATCGAGATAACGTGGGTTGGCAAAAAAAGAAAGCTGCCCGGATACCGCGTCATCCAGCGTCGCCAGACCTCCAACCACGCAGGCCGGATCTCCTCTCAGCTCAGCACCGAGAAGTGTTGCCAGTTCATCAAGACGGAAAGAGCGGACTGTCGTAGACATTACTGCTTGTTCAGAAGGTCCACGACTTTAGCGGTGATATCCAACTCCGGTTTAGCATAGGAGATAGCCGAACGATTGAGAATAATATCGTAACCTTCCTGCTGGATAAGGTCGTTTACCACCTTATCCACTTTGGGTCGCATCTCATTCATAAACGCCTGTTGACGCTGCAGACCCTCCTGTTGCATCTCTTTGCCACGGCGCTGGTACTCGGCAAATGCCTTCTTGAACTGTTCCTGAAGCTGTTTAAGCTGCTCAGGCGACGCAAGTCCACGGTTAGCATCCAGCTTTTCCTTCGCTGCTTTAGCCTGCTTCTCCAGATCAAGGAGTTGCACCTGCTTATCGGCCAGCTCTTCTTTCAGACCCGCATCAAACTGTTTTGCTGCCTCGGTCGCGCGCAAAGCCTGCATCGCATCCAGCACAACAACCTTTTCCGCCATCACTTGGCCACTCAATAACGCGGCCAGCAGAATTCCGGTGATTTTTAACAACTTCATATCCTCTCCTTAGAACGTCCGGCCAAACGAGAATTGGAACAGCTCGGTATCATCGCCACTCTCTTCGTTGAGCGGCGTCGCCAACACAAATGTGAGCGGCCCCATTGGGGTGATCCAGCTGAACGCCAGACCTGTGGTGTAACGAATTTCATCAAACTCGATACCCTCTTCACAGTTTGTCGCTGAGGCACCACAACTAGTATCAAACACGTTACCCGCATCCAAAAATAGAGATGTACGGGTGCTGTTACCTTCTGCAAATGGCGTAGGGACAATCAGTTCCAAGCCACCGGTCAGCAGAATATTGCCGCCAAACGGATCCGCGCTGGCACCGTTACGTGGTGTGTCTTTAGGCCCAAGAGAGTTCGCTTCAAAGCCACGTACAGATCGAATACCACCCGCAAAGAAGTGTTTGAAGAACGGATACTGGTTACCACCCAAGTCATCGGCGTAACCAATACGGGTCCAAACCTTACCAACCCAGCGCTCAGACTCTGTCAGCGGTTGGTACATACGCAACGAGTAGCGGGCCTTGTAGTAAGTCAAGTCACTGCCTGGCAAGCCCAGTTCAAGAGACGCGTTCTGCACATAACCATCAGTCGGAAAGACACCCCGGTTCAGGTGGTTATCACTCCAACTGACATTACCGACCAGTCCAAGATAGTCATCACCTTCATCGGCTACAAAGTCGATGATCTCCTGAGGAGTCGTACTGTTCGTTTTAAGACCTGTCTGTTCAAGTGTCGCGCCGAAGTTTAAACGCTGGAATTCATCAATAGGGTAACCAAAGTTTACCCCCGCACCCAGCTCATCAGTCTCGTAGGAAGACACATCATCTTCATCAAAATCACGTTCCCGATAATAAAGCTTGTAACCACGGCTCACCCCATCAACGGTGTAATACGGGTCGTTACTACTGAATCGATACTCAGTCGTGGAGTCGGAATTTGTAATACCAAACGCAACTTTACGACCACTCCCCAGGAAGTTGTCCTGTTCCACACTCAAACCAAGGATCAGACCTGAACCCTGAGAGAAACCTACACTTGCAGAGAAAGAACCCGATTGCTGCTCAACCACCGTGTATTCCAGATCGACCTGGTCGGATGTACCTGGAACGGGGATAGTTTCAACGTTTACCGTGGAGAAGAAGCCCGTGCGCTCAAGGCGAAGTTTGGAGGCATCAATATTTTTGGTCGACGCAACACCCGCTTCCATCTGACGCATTTCACGGCGAATGACTTCATCTGATGTACGGGTATTACCGCGGATAACGATGCGTCGCACATATGTACGCTTACCCGGATCTAGGAAGTAGTTCAGCGTAACCGTGTTGTCGTCATGAATTTCTGGGGAAGGCGCTACGTTCGCAAACATATAACCCACGTTGCCCAACTTACGGTTCAGGGCTTCCTGTGACTTAACCATGCGATTGCGGGAGAAGGTATCGCCAGCTTTTACGGTGATCACCTGCATCAACTCTTCTTCCGGCACCACCATTTCACCAGCAAGGTTGACGTCTCGAACACTGTATTTTTCACCCTCCGTGATGTTTACAGTAATATAAACGTGCTTTTTGTCCGGGGTGATAGAAACCTGGGTAGAGTCGATGGAAAACTTGATATAGCCCTGGTCCATGTAGAAACTGCGCAAACGTTCGAGGTCACCCGCCAACTTTTCACGTGCATAGCGATCATCGTCGGTATAGAAAGACCAGAAACCTGGCAACTGCAGTTCAAACTGCTTTTTGAGGGTTTCATCATCAAACAGCTCATTACCTACAATATTGATATGCTGAATGCTGGCAACTTTGCCTTCCTTAATTTCGATATTCAGGGCTACGCGATTACCCGGCAGGTTCTCGACCTCTGCATCCACCTGAGCTCCGTAACGTCCTTGAGCGGCATAGATACGCACCAGATCCTGCTGGATCTGTTCCAACGTAGCCCTTTTAAACACGTCCCCTTCTTTCAGGCCACCCTGTTTCAGACCTTCAAGGAGCTGCTCTTTCTTGAGCGCTTTGTTACCTTCAAGGCGAATCAGCGCAATCGAAGGACGTTCGCGCAGTTTGAGAATCAGTACACCATTTTCACGCGCCAACTTCACATCATCAAAGTATCCAGACGCAAACAGTTTACGCACAGCCGTTGACAAACGTTGTTCATCAACCTGTTCGCCATTGCTGATTGGAAAGTGTCGAAATACCAGACCAGGTGCAACCCGTTGCAGTCCCTCTAATCGAATATCGGTTACTTCAAAGGCGCCTTGTGCACTGCTGAACGTGCTCGCCAGAAAGACGATAACTGCGGCAAACAGCCTGTATCCTTGTTTCATGAAGTACTTCTTTAACAGTAGATTGGTATTACGGACCCTTCCCGGCCCAGTTCAAAGTCGCATGACGTCGTTGATGATCGCAATGCTCATCAGCGTAAAGATAATTGCCATGCCCAAGCGAAGTCCCGCCATCTGGATCCGCTCACTGACCGGTTTACCGCGCAGGAGCTCAACGGTGTAGTAGAACAGATGGCCACCATCCAGCATAGGAATCGGCAACAGGTTCAATACACCCAAACTGATACTGAGATAGGCAAGGAATCCGATAAACTCTTCCATACCGGACTCCGCTGAAGCACCGGCCACTTTAGCAATGGTAATCGGACCACTCAAGTTTTTTACTGAAATGACACCTTCAAGCATCTTCCAGATGGAATCCAGAATCAGCGTAATCATCTGCCAGGTTTTCCCGATGCCTTTACCCAGCGATTCCAGGACTCCAAAACTAATCACACGCTGCTGCTCAGGCGGCCACGCCACCTCAGCCACGCCAGCACCGATGTAGCCGATCGTTGCATCACCGGTTTGGCGAACCATTGGACGCACATTGATAATCAGCTCATGACCATCCCGATCAACAAGCAGAGCCAGGTTCTCGCCCGGTGAACGCTGCACATATTCAACCAGTGCGTACCAGTCTTGAATCGGCTCTTTGTTGATCTCCAGAACATGATCACCCGCCCGCAACCCTGCCTGAGCAGCCACACCTTCATCCAGCAAGCGACCGACAACCGCCGGCACCTCCGGGCTCCAAGCCACCAAACCCAGGGCGTTCACCGGTGATTGCGACTCTACATCAAACGTCCAGTTATCCAGCTGAACAACGTACTCTTCCGGCAGCGTAACACCAGGGTATTGCATACGCAGGTTAAGGGCGCCGCTCTCTCCGATGCGCGATGCCAGCAACAGATTAACTGACTCCCAAGAGAGCGCCTCCTTCCCATCGACGGCTGTAATTTCACCGCCAGGGCGCACATCCGCCAAGGCTGCCGGGGAGCCGGGAACCACATCCGTCACAGTCGGCTTAATAGCATTCACGCCATAAACAAACATGAACCAATAGGCCAGCACGGCAAAAATCAGATTCACTGCGGGTCCGGCACCAACTACGGCGATACGCTGCAAAACTGGCTTACGGTTAAAGGCCTGGGATTTGAGGGCTTCAGGGACCTCGCCTTCACGCTCATCCAGCATACGAACGTATCCGCCAAGGGGAATTGCGGCGAGTACATACTCCGTACCACTGCGACGACTGCGCCAGCGGAAAAGCGACCGCCCGAAACCGATTGAGAAGGTGAGGACTTTTACACCACAGCGACGTGCAACGAAGAAGTGCCCCCACTCGTGAATCGTAACCAGGATACCTAGGGTTACCAGTGTAGCCAGCAGGGTTTGCAAAAGATCCATAAGCGGCATTAACTCAGTTCAGGGTAACGAACTGCACGCCCAGCACAAACAAAGGGGCGGCAGCGGTCAGGCTATCCATCCTGTCCAGAATACCACCATGGCCCGGTAACAGCTGACTGCTGTCCTTCATGCCCTGATGGCGTTTCAACATACTTTCAAAGAGATCCCCCAACACGGAGATCATCCCGGTTACTACGCTCAGCAGCACCAGGTAGACCAACGATTGAACATCAAGTTCAAACCAAAACGAAAAACCAAGCCCTACCAGAACACAGGAAAGCAAACCGCCATACAATCCCTCCCGGGTTTTACCGGGACTCACCGACGGCGCCAGTTTATTTTTACCCAGGGATTTGCCGGTAAAATACGCCCCGACATCTGCTGCCCACACCAGTAACAATAACATCAGGATCAGTTCGGTGCTCAGCCCCCAGGACTTAAGCTCACCAAACGCAATCCACACAGGTAGCAGGACGGCGTATCCCATCAAGACGCGAACCCCCACCGGCGCCCACCCCGACGTACTCGGATAACGAATGACCCAGACCAGCGCCAACACCCAAAAGAGCAGACCAGCCGTCAACAACGCGGTAACAGGAAGTACAGCCTCAAACTGATGCAAAAGCACTAAAGCCAACGCTACAGTGACGATAAAAAACGCTTTATCTTTAACCCCTTTTAACCCGGAAAGCCGCGACCACTCCCAGGCTCCCAACAGCAGCACGCCGTCGATAACCAGCAAGAACCAATCTTTAGGGAAAAGAAACAGAACAACCAGCGCCAGCGGCGCCAGAACTATGGCAGTAAGAAAACGAGCTTTAAGCACCTTTATCCGCCTCTAATTGCTCACTGGTCCGCCCAAATCGACGTTCTCGTCCGGTAAAGTCATCGATCGCTTCTATCAAGCGCGCCTTACCAAAGTCAGGCCAGAAACAATTGGCGTAGTAAAATTCGGTGTAGGCAAACTGCCAGATCAGGAAGTTACTTATACGCTGCTCGCCTGCTGTACGAATACACAGATCCGGAGCGGGCAACTCGGCCAAGTGCACATAACTGCCAAACAGCTCCTCGTCGATCTGGTCAGGCGTCAGCTCACCACTAACACAACGCTCCGCAATCACTTTTGCGGCGTTCACAATATCCCAGCGGCCGCCGTAATTTGCGGCAATATTCAGCTGCAGGCCGGTACAGGATTCTGTTAGCGCCTCAGCTGCTGCGATTTTTTTCTGCAAAGAGGCACTGAATCGGGCTTTATCCCCAATCACACGCAAACGAATATTGTTCTTATGCAGTTTTTTCACTTCGCGATCCAGCGCGAACATGAACAACTCCATCAATCCTTTTACTTCAACCGCTGGTCGCTTCCAGTTTTCAGAACTGAACGCGAACAGGGTCAGCGCTTCGACCCCTTGTTCAACACAACCGGTGATCACCTCACGGACAGAATCAACACCCGCCTTGTGGCCAGCCAAGCTTGGGAGTCCTCGGCTTTTTGCCCAGCGATTGTTACCATCCATGATAATTGCAATATGCTTGGGCGGCGGATTTATTTTGGCGGAATCGGTCATAGTCTTATTCGAAAAGGGCAGATAGCGGGAAACTGCGGGGCACCTATGAAGCGCCCCGCCGAAATCATCAGATTTCCATCAGGTCGGCTTCTTTCTGCTCCAGCAGCTTATCAACCTGTGCAACATACTTGTCGGTCAGCTTCTGGATCTGATCTTCACCGCGACGCGCTTCGTCTTCGGTCAGCTCCTTTTCCTTCAGCAGCTCTTTCAGATCACCGTTTGCATCACGACGGATATTACGGATCGCGATACGTGCATTCTCTGCTTCTGCGCGTGCCTGACGAATATAACCTTTACGGGTTTCTTCGGTCAGAGCAGGCATCGGTACACGAATGTTTTCACCAGCAGTCGCCGGGTTCAGACCCAGATCAGACTTCATGATCGCCTTCTCGATCACCGGCACCATTGGTTTTTCCCAAGGGATAATAGACAGTGTACGCGCGTCTTCAACGGAGACGTTTGCCACCTGCTGCAGTGGAACATCAGAGCCGTAGTAAGGCACCATGATGGAATCCAACAGGCTTGGATGCGCACGACCGGTACGAATCTTCTTGAAGTTATCTACCAGTGCATCAGCACTCTTCTGCATACGCGTTTCCGCGTCCTGTGCGATCTCATTCAGCATATTTTTCTCCCACCTCGACGCATGAATCGATCAGTGTACCTTCGTCACCGCCCAGTACCAGATTCGCCAGCGCACCCGGTTTATTCATATTAAAAACGCGAATAGGCATGTCATGGTCACGGGTCAGACAGATCGCCGTCAAATCCATAACACCCAATTGTTTTTCGATAGCCACATCATAGCTAACGTGAAGATATCGTTTGGCAGATGGATCTTTCATCGGATCAGCCGTGAAAACACCATCAACCTTAGTAGCTTTAATTACGACATCCGCCTCTACCTCAATTCCGCGCAAGCAAGCAGCAGAATCAGTTGTAAAGAACGGGTTACCCGTACCGGCAGAGAAGATAACCACATCTCCCTGACTCAAGTAACGCATCGCATTACGGCGATCATAATGATCTACAACACCGCTCATTGGAATGGCGGACATAACACGGGTAGCAATATTACTGCGTTCCAGTGCATCGCGCATCGCCAGCGCGTTCATCACGGTCGCAAGCATCCCCATATGGTCACCGGTCACTCGATCCATACCGGCCGCGCTCAGCGCAGCACCTCGAAACAGGTTACCGCCACCGATTACCATACCGACCTGAACACCAATACCCACCAACTGGCCAATTTCCAGGGCCATACGGTCAAGCACTTTCGGATCAATACCGAAATTCTCATCCCCCATCAACGCTTCGCCGCTAAGCTTCAGCAGTATCCTTTTGTATTTAGAATGTTTTTCAGTGGCAGGCATCTAAGAATTCTCCGCTCGAAATGAGGTCACCAGAGTGTATCAGGAAAAGAGTAGGTTGCGCATGCGCCAAGTCATGCGCAACCGGAGGTATCCGGCGTAATTAGCCTTTCAGCTGAGCCGCAACTTCTGCTGCGAAATCAACTTCTTCCACCTCAATGCCTTCACCCACTTCGATACGGGTGAAAGATTTAACCACTGCGCCCGCTTCTTTTGCGAACTGACCCACTTTCAGATCTGGGTTTTTAACGAATGGCTGCTCAACCAGGCTGTTTTCAGCCAGGAACTTATTGATACGGCCAACAACCATCTTCTCAGCGATCTCAGCAGGCTTGGAAGCCATATCAGGCTGAGCCAGGATGATCTCTTTTTCTTTCGCCACAACGTCTTCTGGCATGTCTTCTTTGTTAACCACCTGCGGGTTAACAGCAGTTACATGCATTGCAACATCTTTTGCTGTTTCAGCGTTACCGCCTTCCAGAACTACGATAGCAGCGATCTTGTTGTTGCTGTGAACGTATGCGTCTACAACGTCACCTTCTACAACGAACAGACGACGAACAGTGATGTTCTCACCGATCTTCTGAACCAGTGCTTCACGTGCAGCAACCAACTCATCAGTCATCAGTGCTTCAACGCTGTCAGCTTTAGAAGCTACAGCTGCTTCAGCAACAGTTTCCGCGAACGCAGCAAAGTT
This sequence comes from Pontibacterium granulatum, assembly GCF_029961155.1. GTDB lineage: Bacteria > Pseudomonadota > Gammaproteobacteria > Pseudomonadales > Balneatricaceae > Pontibacterium > Pontibacterium granulatum. The sequence continues at coordinate 235,098 of NZ_JASBRH010000001.1, forward strand.
TTCGTCACGCGCAGCGAAGTCGGTCTCGGAGTTAACTTCAACAGCAACTGCGGATTTGTTATCAGCAGCTACTTTGATTACCACGATACCTTCAGCAGCAGTACGGCCAGCTTTCTTAGCAGCCTTCATGCCGGACGCTTTACGCAGCTCTTCAATCGCCGCGTCGATGTCGCCGCCAGCTTCGGTCAGCGCTTTTTTACATTCCATCATGCCCAGACCAGTGCGGTCGCGCAGTTCTTTCACGTCCTTAGCAGAGAATGCCATGTTGAATACCTCTATAAATAGGATTAACGCTTAAAATCAAAATCGAAAAAAGGGGAGCAACGCTCCCCCTTCATGCCTGGCACGCAATAGTATCAGGCATCGTTGACAGCAGGATTACTCTGCAGCTGCCTGATCTTCTTCAACTTCTACGAATTCGCCTTTAGCGCCACCCGCAGCTTCAGCACCTTCCAGGCACGCATCAGCAGCAGATTTAACGTAGATCTGAATAGCACGCAGAGCATCGTCGTTACCTGGGATAACGTAGTCAATGCCGTCTGGGTTGCTGTTAGTATCAACAACACCAATAACTGGAATACCCAGTTTGTTAGCTTCATTGACTGCGATACGCTCGTGATCAACGTCGATTACGAACAGCGCGTCAGGCAGACCGCCCATGTCTTTGATACCGCCGATGGAACGTTCCAGCTTATCCATTTCACGCTGACGCATCAGCGCTTCTTTTTTGGTCAGCTTTTCGAAAGTACCATCCTGAGCCTGGGATTCCAGATCACGCAGACGACGGATAGACTGACGGATAGTCTTGTAGTTAGTCAGCATGCCACCCAACCACCGGTGGTTGACGAAAGGCATACCTGCGCGTTCTGCTTCTTCTTTCACGATCTTGCTAGCAGCTCGTTTGGTACCAACAAACAGAACCTTGTTCTTGTTGGAAGCCATACCCTGAACAACGTCCAGTGCACCGTTCAGTGCAGGCAGAGTGTGCTCCAGGTTGATGATATGAATCTTGTTACGAGCACCAAAGATGAACTTGGACATCTTTGGGTTCCAGTAGCGAGTCTGGTGACCGAAGTGAACACCTGCTTTCAGCAGGTCGCGCATGCTAATTTTAGCCATTATAAAATCCTGTAGTGTTTTGGGTTAAACCTCCACGTTCCCCATCGCCCAACCCCTTTAAAGAGGCACCCTGAACGACGTGACGGAGCGTGTGTGTTATGTATTGCGCAAAGCGCATTTTTCGAGCGCGGATTTATACCACAACACCCTCTATTTTTAAAGGGCGCATTCGCTTTCACCGGCAGCATTGCTACAATCTGGCAACAAGCTGCATCCCGGTTATAACTTTTTATACGAAGAGCGGTACTGCGCGCTGTCCATATAAGGCAGAATAGCTTGTATACAAGTTCTGTGTTGAGTGTTTAACGGACCCCTGAATATGACCATTAAGATCAAAACCCCCGAAGAAATCGAAAAAATGCGCGTGGCAGGCCGCATGGCCGCAGAGGTTCTGGAGATGATCGAACCTCATATCCAGGTGGGCGTGACAACCAATGAATTGAACCAGATCTGCCACGATTACATCGTCAACGAACAGGATGCGATCCCCGCCCCACTGAACTACCACGGCTTTCCCAAATCGATCTGCACCTCAGTAAACCAGATTGTCTGCCACGGCATCCCGAATGACAAACCACTGAAAAGCGGCGACATCATCAATGTGGATATCACCGTTATCAAAGACGGCTACCACGGCGACACCAGCAAGATGTTTTTTGTAGGCAAGGAACAACCGCACGCCCGTCGCCTGGTCGATATTACGCTGGAGTGCTTGTACAAGGGGATTCGCCTGGTGAAACCGGGTGCTCGTCTGGGCGACATTGGCGCAGTAATTCAGCAGCACGCCGAGCAAAACCACTACTCCGTTGTGCGTGAATATTGCGGTCACGGCATTGGCGCCGAATTCCATGAAGATCCGCAGGTCCTGCACTATGGCAAAGCAGGCACCGGCGCTGAACTTCAGGAAGGCATGATTTTTACCATCGAGCCAATGATCAACGCTGGCAAGCGCCATGTAAAACTGAACAAACACGATGGCTGGACAGTAGAAACCACCGACCGCCGACTGTCCGCCCAGTGGGAACACACCATTTTGGTCACTGCTGACGGATATGAAGTGCTTACCCTACGCGAAGGCGAAAAGATTTAACTACCGGACCCTCCCATGTCAAACGCTGCTGCTCACCATCAGGTTGCCGACATTGAACTGTTCAACGTCGAGGAATTTCGCAAGGCTCTGGCTAAGAGCAGCCAGCCCATTCCCGTCCTGAAACAAACCCTGAAGGATGTACGGGCGCGAATGGATGAACGCTTCCGGCAAGGCGAAGATATCCGCAAACTGATCTACGGTCGCGCCTGGGTTATGGACATGGTGCTGGAAGCGATCTGGCAGCGCTTTGACTGGCCCGATAGCCAACATATCGAATTGATCGCCGTGGGCGGATACGGCCGTGGCGAACTACACCCCTGCTCCGATGTGGATATCCTGATCCTGATCGATGGCATCGAAGCGGAAACCTACCACGATTCAATCAGCGGTTTTCTTACCCTGCTCTGGGACATCAACCTGGATATCGGCTCCAGCGTCCGCACCATAGGCGAATGTTACGAGGAAGCGCGTAACGACATCACCATCGCCACCAACCTGATCGAATCCCGCACCGTGGTTGGCAGCGGCGACCTGCACGCCCGCATGTACGACGAAGTGACATCAGAAGGCGCCTGGACCGACAAAGAGTTTTTCCGTGCCAAGATCGACGAACAAGAGGACCGCCACGAAAAAACCAACAACACAGAATACAATCTGGAACCGAACCTGAAGAACTCCCCCGGAGGCCTTCGCGACCTGCAAACGATCGGTTGGGTGGCAAAAAGGCACTTCGGCTCCACATTTATTCGAGACTTGGTGGACGACGGCTTTCTCACCGAGAGCGAACTGGATACGCTGAACAAAGGCGAACTATACCTGTGGACGGTGCGTTATGCGCTGCACATGGTTTGCAACCGCCACGATGACCGCCTGCTATTTGACCACCAACGTGCATTGGCCGAAATCTTCGGTTACGAAGACTCCGAAGGGGAGCTAGCCGTCGAGCAGTTTATGAGCAAGTACTACCGCGTTGCCAAAGCAATGTCGGAGTTCAACCATATGCTGCTGCAACACTTCGACGAGGCGATCCTACGCACCGAAGACGAGCAGGTGTTCCACCCGCTCAACAAGCGCTTTCAGATCCACAATAACTTTATCGAAGTCACCTACGACAAGGTGTTTGAGCACCACCCGTTTGCTCTGATGGAGATCTTCGTCCTGATGGCGACCAATCCACAGATCAAGGGGGTACGCGCATCCACCATCCGCCTGATCCGTAACCATCGCCATCTGATCGACGACGAGTTCCGCAACGATATCCGCAACACGTCGCTGTTTATGGAGCTGCTGCGTTGCCCGGACCGCGTCTCTACTGAACTGAAACGGATGAACAAATATGGCATCCTCGGCCTGTACCTGCCGGAGTTCGGCAAGATCGTGGGCCAGATGCAGCATGACCTGTTCCATATCTACACGGTGGATGCCCATACCCTGAAGGTGATCCAGAAAACCCGACAGTTCCGCCACCGCGACTTCCGCGAGCAGTTCCCAATCGCCCACCGCATTGTGAACCAGCTGCCGAAAATCGAACTGCTCTACATCGCGGCTCTCTACCACGACATCGCCAAAGGCCGCGGCGGCGATCACTCAGAGCTGGGCGCCGAGGACGTAACCACGTTCTGCGAACGCCATCACCTGGGTCGCTGGGATACCCATCTGGTCGCTTGGCTGGTACGCAACCATCTGCTGATGTCGATGACCGCGCAGCGTAAGGACATTTCCGATCCGGAAGTTATCCACACTTTCGCCAAGCAGGTTCACGACATTGTGCACCTGGATTACCTTTACGTGCTCACCCTGGCCGACATCAACGCCACCAACCACACCCTTTGGAACAACTGGCGTGCCACCCTGATGCGCACCCTCTACACTGAGACCAAAACAGCGCTGCGTCGCGGCCTGGAAAACCCGGTACAGAAAGAGGACCTGATTGAGCAGGTACAGCATGAGGCAATGATGATCCTGTCCCGGCAGGGATTGGACGAGGCCGAAGTTCTGGAGTTCTGGGCAACGCTGGGCGACGACTACTTCCTGCGCGAAACAGGCAAAAGTATCGCCTGGCACACCCGTGCCATCCTTGAGCACCACGATCCGGATGCTCCGCTGGTATTGATCCGGCAGACGTCGTTGCGACTGCACGAAGGCGCAACCGAAATCTTCGTCTACATGAAGGATCAGCCAAACCTGTTTGCAGCGTCCGTGGCCACCCTCGACCAACTGAACCTGAGCATCCAGGACGCCCGCATCATCGTCACCGACGACCAACTGACCCTCAACACCTACACCGTGCTGACAGCGGAAAACCAACCGCTATCGGAAAACCCGGACTACCTGAACACCATTAAGCAGCGTCTGGTCGAGGAGCTGGATGACCCGGAAGACTATCCGGAAATCATCCACCGCCGAGTACCACGCCAGCTGAAGCTGTTTGCAACACCGACCCGCGTCACCATCAGCACCGACCCGGTCAGTCAGGAAACCCTGTTGGAAGTACTTACGCCGGACCGTCCGGGGCTGCTGGCGCGCATCGGCCGGATTTTTGTCGAGAATCACGTATCGGTGCGTAAAGCCAAAATCACCTCCATCGGCGAGCGGGTAGAGGACTTCTTCTTTATCACCGACGAATCAAACCAGCCGATCTCTGACCCTGAACTATGCCAGCGCCTGCAGAGCGACATCTGCAAGCAGCTGGACGAACACATACAACAACAAGAAGCCTGATGCATTTGCATCAGCTAAGCGAGCTGACAGTACTATGGATAAACAGACTCAGACTGAAATTGAAGCGGCTGCATTCCGCCGCCTGCTGGCCCACCTGGACAACCGCAAAGACGCGCAGAACATCGACCTGATGATTCTGGCAGGCTTCTGCCGAAACTGCCTGGCCAAATGGTACCGCGCCGAAGCGGAAGAGCGCGGTGTTGAGATGGACTATGAGCAGGCCCGCGAAGTGATCTATGGCGAGCCTTACAGCAGCTGGAAAGAGAAATACCAGCTGGACGCTACACCGGAGCAGCTGGCGCAGTTTGAGGCCACCCAAAAGAGCAAATAAACATAAAAAACGGGCAGTTCGAACTGCCCGTTTTCTATTTATTCAGCGCACGCACTTAGCACTACTGACTGGTTTTAACCCAGGCTCGCTGCAGCTGATTCATATCCACTTCCAGCACCGTCGCATACACATCGTCCTGCACTGGATAGGTTTTCACTACACGTGCGCCACGCACAATCCCGGACACCGCAGTTTTGAACTGATCGTTCTGCACCACCATATCCCGCACCGCCGTGGTACCAAAGAGATACTGACCATGCACAATCGCCGTCAACTCCTGATACGCACGCAACTTTGATGCCCGCATCGCCTGAATCATCTTGTGCTCTTTGGTCTTACCGGACTGCAAACTGATCGGTGCATAACCGGTCGCTCGCACCCATTCAGGCTCACGCGCTTCAACCACTGTGGTATTCTGCGGCGCATCCGGCAGTGCCTCCGCAAAATCCACCAGCGAACGAGAGGCCGTTTCGCAACCCGCTAATAATGCCCCTACCAGAATCAGAGCGGACGCTTTTGCATTATTCATCGGTTTTCCCATTACTGCCCTACCGGCCCCAAACTGTTTTCAATGATCATACCCTTCTGCATCGCCTTGATTGGATCGTACCCCGGTGTACCACCCTCCAACCGGCTGTCCGGCAAATGAGTCTGCCCTGACGCCAGGACCTGACGAGTCGTGGTGTCCAACACACGAGCATTCACCACGATACCGTCGGGATAACGCGCATAGGTGCCGGTCAGCAGGAAATAGATACGGAAGCGATTGCGCAGGCTGGACATGTTCTGCTTGGTCAGCGGGTCTCGTGCTGTGGTCAGCAGGCTCACCGCCCGGTAGTCAATCAGGTTGTACTCGTTTTGCTGCAACTGGTAGACAAAACTTTCACCTAAACGCTCACCCAATGCACCGTTGTAACGCTCACGGGCACGACTCAGATCAACAAACGGCATCACCGCCATCGGCAAGCGACGCACTCGGTTCATCTGCAACCCGTCCTGTAACTGAATAGCCAGCTCGGCCACGGCCTCACTAACCGGATCGTAAATCTGATCGCGGGTCGCAATACTGGAGAGTCCCGCACTGCTGATCACAGGTTCCTGCACAACAGGCTCTGGCGCCACAACCGGTTGCGGTTCCGGACCGAAACCTTGCCAGGTACACCCGCTCAGCAGAAAGGAGAACAGCAGAAGCTTTTTCATGATGTAGAATCCATATCTCGACTGCAGACAATCTACCACACTTTTACCTGCAGGTTCGCCCATCGGTTCCGCCTGTGCGCCAGTTTACATCCCCGGAGCATTTGCATACTGTTAACGGAACATTTACTTAGTTGTCGGTCAGCCGCTGAATATGTTTAACCTGTTACTCAAATATTCCCTGTTCGTAGCCCTGATGCTCACCCACCTGGTGGCGCAGGCATTGACCGTAGAAGCGGAAGGTCAGGCGGTCATCCAGGACAACAACCTGGGACCCGCCCGTAAGGCCGCGATTACCGCCGCCACCCAGCAGGCCTCCATGCAAGCCGCAGTCTACGTTTCCAGCAGCCAGCAGGTACGGGACGGGATTCTGGAGATCGACAACATGCAGATTACCACTCTGGGCCAGGTGGAAAACGTGCAGGTTCTCGAAGAGAGGATCGTTGGCAATATCCTGGTGGTGCGCATCAGCGCCGATGTGTTGACCGACACCGGCTGCAAGGATGGCACCAGTGACCGTTTCCTGAAATCTATAGCGATCACCGCATTCCCGCTGGAACACCCGACACAGGGCAACCTTGGCGGGTTGGGCGACACGGCCTGGGAGATGCCCAATCTGATCGCCAGCAAGCTCGCCGCCCGAGGGAACCTACGCCCGTTTAAAGCGAGCCACCTGAATATTTATCCGATATTGCAGACATCCCCAAGCCGACAATTGGATGACGGGGCACTGACCTCTGTGGCCGCCAATGTTAACAACCTTGATACACAGTTCATCGTGTCAGGCGTGATTCGTGATATGGCGATGGTGGATCCCCGCACCCATGCCGAAGACAACTATTTCGTCGACCTCTACAACCGCCTGGACTACCGCAGCCGCAAACATCTGCGCAACTTCCAGCTGGACCTGTTTATCCACGACGGTTTCAGTGGCGCCCTTTTGATGGAGCGCCGCTACCAGACCCTGGGTATATGGAGTCTGCCGCAGGAGCTGCGCGCGGGTTTCAACAGCCAGGCCTTCGCCAATCAGGAGTACGGCCAGGCAGTTTCAAAACTGTTGCAGGAGATGGTAGACGAAATGGAAAGCAATCTGCGCTGCCGCCCATTTTCGGCCCGCATTACGCACACAGAAAACAATCAGATCTGGTTTAAGGCGGGCACCAGCTCAGGCATCAAGCAAGGTGACAAATTCAGCGTTCTGCACCGCTCCACCTTCTACGATGTACAGATGCGGCCGACCCATCAGTTGACCGACACCAATCGCACCCTGGTAGTGGATGAGGTGCACCCAAATATGATCAAGGGGCACCTGGTGAATATCGCCCAGCATCAGAACATTCTGCCGGGCGACATTGTGGTTTCGAAATAAGCGAGTCTGGTTTTAATCAGGCACGCTGGCCACGAATATTGATCTCAACGCGGCGGTTCAGGGCTCGGCCTGACGCCGTTCCGTTATCAGCGATCGGGTAACGCTCGCCGTAACCCTGCGTACTGATACGCAGACGTTCGATACCGGAGCCGGTCAGGTAGTTAGCCACCGCCGCCGCGCGAGCTTCAGACAGCTGCTGGTTGTATTCAAAGCTACCGGTACTGTCCGTGAAGCCATCGACAGACATCACTGTTTTATCAAACTTCATCAGCACCTTCACCACGGAATCCAGCACCGGGTAGAAACTACCGTCGATACGGGTTGAGTCGGTTGCGAAGGTGACGTTACCTGGCATGATCAGACGGATCTCGTCCCCCTGACGCTGCACACTCACACCGGTACCTTCCAGCTCCTGACGCAGCAGTGCTTCCTGCTGATCCATGTAATAACCAATACCACCACCGACAGCACCGCCCACCAGCGCCCCCGTCAGCGCACCTTTGCCGCGATCTTTCTTACTGGACACTGCTGCACCCAGCACTGCCCCTGCTACGGCACCAATACCGGCACCGGAAGCGGTGTTGCTGGTCTTCTGTTCACGGGTATATGGATCGATTGTCTGACAACCGGAAAGAACTGCCGCAGTCACACACACATAAATAAACTTTTTCATCACAAGCTCTCACAAAAAAAACGTTATCGGCACCCAAGCCCTGCAATGCTTTCAAGTCTAAAGGCAATACCTGAACCATAGCTTAAATGGGATCACATACCGCATATCTGTAAAGAATTCTTTACAAATTCCAAAACCCGTCATTTATCCCTAGTCACCCCCCTGAACAACCGATAAAATGACGGATCGGTAACAGAAACCAAGTTTTGAACACCTCTACCCAAGAAAGGTGTCATAAAGTTTGGTTAACTGGGCACCCAAGTCATAGCGGTGCCGAATATTTCAGCCACACTCATTGAGTACATCCAGTCCAAGGAGTTCCCATTGTCTCAGCTGCCTCTCATCGTTGGTTTTGGTGGTATTAACCCTGCGGGTCGAGCATCTTTTCATCACGCCTATCGCCGCCTGATTATCGATAAGCTGGATACGCAAAGTCGGGAAGAGACATTACTGGGCCTGGCCACATTAACTGGACTGGCAAGCTACGCTGACGGCAGCTACCGGAACAGCGCAGGCGAAACCCTCCCTGTTGAGGAACTGCTGCAAACTGTTGGTCAGCAGGTACTGGATAACACCCTTATTCGTAAGATCCACCCGGATTGGTTTGACGTGAACAACGTGATGTTCAACAAACCGGCCAAGCTGAAATGCAACGACGGCGAACTGCGCTTCCAGCTGCGCAAGCGGCAGATGCCACAGAACATCCCTGCAAACTGGCAGGTTACCGAGTCTGCGCCGGGTGTCTTCGATATCAGTGTCAGCGACTCCATGGACGTTATCTTCCCGGACGGCAAAGAAGCCCAGGTTAAAGCCGCGGGCCAACTGCCAACCGGTTTCCAGCCGGGTAAGCTGTACCAGTCCCGCAACCACCCACGCAACCTGCAGATGACCGTCTTCAGTGCGTCCGACGCGTTGCGCTCCAGCGGCATCCCGTTTGAAAAGATTGCAGCCCGCGTATCACCAGACCAGATCGGTGTTTATGCCAGCAACTCCATCGGCCAGCTAGATGATCTGGGGTTTGGCGGCCTGACCAAGTATCCGGCACTGGGTAAACGCACCACCTCCAAGCAGATGCCTTTGGGTTACGCCCAGATGCCTGCAGACTTCGTTAATGCGTACATCTTAGGCAGCGTTGGTGTCACCGGCGGCGCACTGGGCGCCTGTGCAACCTTCCTCTACAACCTGCGCAGCGCAGTAAACGATATCCGCTCCGGTCGACGCAAGGTGGTGTTGGTCGGCGGCAGCGATGCACCGGTTACCCCGGAAGTGATCGAAGGTTTCCGTGTTATGGGCGCCTTGGCGGAAGACAAAGACCTGCTGACACTGGACGGCCTGAGCAGCCTGAGCGACGACGACTACCGTCGCGCCTGCCGCCCATTCGGACAGAACTGCGGTTTCACCATGGGTGAGTCCAGCCAGTTTGCCCTGCTGATGAGCGATGATCTGGCTCTGGAGATGGGCGCACAGATCTTCGGTGCCGTGCCAGACGTCTTCGTCAACGCGGATGGCCACAAGAAATCGATCTCCGCACCGGGTGTGGGTAATTACATTACGCTGGCAAAGGCAGCCTCCATGGTACGCGGTATGCTGGGCGAAGAGTCCCTGCGCCAACGCAGCTTTGTACAGGCCCACGGCACCAGCACACCACAGAACCGGGTCACCGAATCACACGTCATCAACGAAACGGCAAAAGCATTTGGCATCGAAAGCTGGCCTGTGGCGGCGATTAAGTCCTACCTGGGGCACTCCCAGGGTACCGCCGGTGGCGATCAGTTAAGTATTTCCCTGGGCACTTGGGCGTATGGCTACATCCCGGGTATCCTGACCACCCCGGCATTTGCCGATGACGTTCACCAGTCCAACCTGCTGTTGAGCAACCAGCACATTGAGGTTGGCGCACAGGGTATGGACAGCGTGCTGCTGAACTCCAAGGGTTTCGGCGGCAACAACGCCTCGGCGCCGGTGCTGGCACCCCACGTCGCTGAAAAGATGTTACGCCGTCGCTACGGTGACAGCGCCATGAACGAATATTTTAAGAAACGCGAGCAGGTAAGTGCCAACGCGGTAGAGTACGATCAGCAGGCCACCCAAGGCACCGCGCGCCCGATCTACCTTTACGACCACAACGTGTTGGAAGGCGAAGACCTGCAAATCACCGATAAGGAGATCCGCCTGCCTGGGTACGAGAACCCTGTTGACCTAGCTGTGGATAACCCATACTCCGACATCTGCTGACCCCCTTCACGCGTAAACCCTGTAACAGTCTCTAGAAGACTGTTACAGGTGCAAAACTATTCCTCACTGCCGTAGTCAAATCGAGAAACACCCAATAACAACGGCAGGACATCATGAAGACGCAACTGTTACTCGCAGCCGGCGTACTGGTTTTGACTGGCTGTGCATCCTCTAGCGGCCTAAATTCCGGCTACTACACTCTGGACTTAGAACGCACCGAGCTGTGTTATTCAGATCAGAATCGTTGTCTGAACCTGGAATTGATTATCCCATCCTACAATGAGATGCGAATCGCCCAGGCGTATGAGATTCCCACCAGCCCCAAAGGCTGGGATGTGGAGGATCTGGTGACACTGATGTTGGCGCCGCCAAAAAAACAGTATGAAGCGAAGCAGATTGGTGACTACCGCTACCTGATCCCACGCACCTACGCCTCCAATACCGTGTGGCGCTACCTGTGGCAGGAACAGCACGAACTTTACGAGACGAATGGCAAGATCCCGACGAAGTAAGGGGTTTATAGATTTAGCAGTTTGCGTGCGGTCGTCGAAGTCGCGTGCGCCAGCTCTTCAAGACTGATGCCGCGTAACCCGGCGAGCACCTCGGCGACCTCACGTACCCGCTTCGGCTGATTGGGTGTACCGCGATGATTCAGCAGCGGAATATCCGGGGAATCGGTTTCCAGTACCAATGTTGATAAGGGCATATCGGTTGCGATACGGCGCAGCTTCTTAGCACGGTCGTAAGTCAAACTCCCCCCGATGCCCAGCTTAAAGCCCAGTTCGGCATACTGCGTCGCCTGCTGCTCACTGCCGGAATAGGCGTGCACAATCCCCGCGCGCGGCAGTTTTTGCTGGCGCAGCAGCCTCAGTACCTGGTCATGAGCTTTGCGCACATGCAACAGTACCGGCAGGTTAAACTGTTTTGCCAGTTCTAATTGCGCATCGAACAGCGCCACCTGACGTGTCTGATCCGGGTTCGCGATAAAGAAATCCAGACCGATCTCACCGACAGCCACCACCTGCTCTGAAACCAGCAACGCCTCCAGCCGTTCCAGGTCGGCATCCTGGTGCTGATCGATAAAGCAGGGATGCAAGCCCAATGCGGGGGAAAAACCATACTCAGCACAGCACCCCAACAATCGCGGCCAATCCTGCGCGACGACACCGGGTATCACAAAGGCACTCACGGACGCGGCTTCTGCCTCCGCCACAACATCAGCCCGGTCTTCATCAAAGACAGGAAAGTCCAGATGGCAATGGGTATCGATCAGTTCAATGTTCATAAGAGGAGCATAGCAGCAAACGGCAAAAAGCCCGCTGACGGCACACCGGCAGCGGGCTTTTCAAGTATCGGTTCAGGCGATCAATGCTCGCGGGTCGAGCGGAACTGTACGTCCGGCCAGCGCTCCTGAGTCAGACTCAGGTTAACGCGGGTTGGCGCCAGATAGGTCAACAAGCCGGCACCGTCGACACCGATGTTGTCGTATGCCTTGCGTTTAAAGTCCGCCAGCATCTTGTCGTCGTCGCACTCAACCCAACGGGCAGTCTGCACGTTTACAGCCTCATAGACACAATCAACCTTGTATTCGTCTTTCAGGCGGAACATAACCACGTCAAACTGCAGCTGACCGACCGCACCCAGCACCAGGTCGTTGTTCTTATCCGGCATGAATAACTGCACCGCGCCCTCTTCAGACAACTGCTGCAGACCTTTCTGCAACTGTTTCATCTTCAGTGGATCGGTTGGACGCACACGACGGAAGATCTCCGGCGCAAAGTGCGGGATACCCGTGAACTTCAGCGCTTCGCCTTCGGTAAAGGTATCGCCGATCTGAATCGTACCGTGGTTGTGCAAACCGATGATGTCACCGGACCATGCCTCCTCCACGTTTTCACGGTCACCCGCCACGAAGGTCACCGCATCGGCGATCTTCACGTCTTTGTTGATTCGGGTGTGCTTCATTTTCATACCACGGCTGTACTTGCCGGAGCAGATACGCATAAAGGCAATTCGGTCACGGTGCTTCGGATCCATGTTCGCCTGGATCTTGAATACGAAGCCGGAGAATTTCTCTTCAGAAGCGTCAACATCACGGCTGGTAGCATTACGACTGCTAGGTGCAGGTGCGTATTCAACGAAGCCGTCCAGCATCTCACGCACACCGAAGTTTGCCAGAGCAGTACCGAAGTACACCGGCGTCAGTCGACCCGCCAGGAACTCTTCCAGCTCAAACTCGTGGGTTGCGCCACGTACCAGCTCGATCTCTTCCAGATAATCCTCGTAGATATCACCCAGCAGCGCCTTGGCTTCATCGGACTCCAGACCGTTAATCTGGGTATCGTCTGGAATGGTGTGTCCCATACCCGGCTGGAAGACGTGGATGGTGTCGGTGTAAAGGTTGTACACACCCTTAAACGCCTTACCCATGTCGATCGGCCAGGTAATTGGCGCAGCAGCGATCTTCAGGACCTCTTCGATCTCATCCAGCAGCTCGATCGGATCACGAATATCGCGGTCCATCTTGTTCACGAAGGAGAAGATCGGCGTATCACGCAGGCGGCAGACCTCCATCAGTTTGATGGTCCGGTCCTCGACACCTTTAGCACCATCCACCACCATCAGCGCGCTGTCCACAGCGGTCAGGGTGCGGTAGGTGTCTTCCGAGAAGTCCTCGTGCCCGGGGGTATCCAGCAGGTTAACCATACGGTCCTTGTACGGAAACTGCATTACGGAGGAGGTGATGGAAATACCACGCTCCTGCTCCATCGACATCCAGTCGGACGTAGCGTGGCGGTCGCTTTTCTTACCCTTAACCGTACCCGCTGTCTGAATCAGGTTTCCGAACAACAGCAGTTTTTCGGTGATGGTGGTTTTACCGGCATCCGGGTGAGAGATAATCGCGAACGTCCTTCTGCGCTTTACCTCGTCGATGATTGATGAAGCCATCTTGATCTTTTTCACTCCCGTGCAGCGTTCTGACGTGCACATCGTTAATTCTGGTCTGATGAGCCCCTGGATAAGGAACACACGAAAAGGCGGGCTATTTTACAGAAATTGCCCTCTTCACACCATCCACGCAGCCTCCGTAATGGACACGGAAAATCCAATCTGATCTAAGCTTCCAAGGAGCAGTACACTTAGGAGTACCTAGCAATGCAGTCCGATCGACCGAACTACGATCTGCTTGTTATCGGCGGCGGCATCAACGGCGTGGGTATTGCTGCGGACGCAGCAGGTCGCGGCCTCAGTACGCTGCTCTGCGAGATGAATGACCTGGGCTCAGCCACCTCCTCCAGTAGCAGCAAACTGATCCACGGTGGCCTGCGCTACCTGGAGTATGGCGAGTTTCGTCTGGTGCGCGAAGCACTTGCGGAACGGGAGGTATTGCTGCACATCGCCCCCCACATTACCCGCCCCCTGCGTTTTCGCCTGCCCCATCGGCCCTACCTGCGACCTGCCTGGCTGATCCGCCTGGGACTTTTCCTCTACGATAGGTTGGCAGCACGGGATACCCTGCAACCATTTAAATCAATTAACTTTGGCAAAGACAGCCCCCTCAAAGCGGACATAACCCACGGTTTTGAGTATTCGGATGGCTGGGTGGACGATGCCCGGCTGGTTGTGCTGAATGCGATGGCCGCCCGGGATAAAGGCGCCACCATCCTGACACACACACGCTGCATATCTGCACAACGACAAGCATCCAACTGGCAAGTATCACTGCTAGATAAACACAGCGGCGCTACTCGGGAAGTATCTGCTTATGCCTTGGTCAATGCATCCGGCCCCTGGGTGTCCAGCCTGTTTCCAGAAGTTATACACAGCCAGGCACCCAAGCAGATCCGTATGGTGAAGGGTAGTCATATCGTGGTACCACGCCTGTACAACAGTCCCGAAGCCTATATCCTGCAGAATTCCGACCGCCGTATCGTGTTTGTGATTCCCTACGAAAAACGGTTCTCGCTGATTGGCACCACCGATGTGGAATACCACGGAGAACCCAATGCCGTAAAGATCAGTCCGGAGGAACGCGATTACCTGATCTCGGTGACCAACCAACACTTCCGGCACCAGCTAAAGCCATCGGATATCGTAATGGACTACGCCGGTATACGCCCCCTGCTGGATGACCAATCCGATAATGCCCAGGCCGTCACCCGGGACTACAGCTTCGAGATCGACGCCCCGGAAAATCACCCACCACTAATCTCGGTGTTCGGTGGCAAGATCACCACCTACCGTAAACTGGCGCAGGCCGTAGTGGATACGCTGACACCGTTTTTTCCCGATATCGGCCCTCGCTGGACCGCCAATACCCCACTGCCAGGTGGCGACTTTGAAACCGCGACGCAACTCCTGCACACACTCAAAACCCGCTACCCCTGGCTACCCCTTAACGTCGCCCTGCGCTACGTGCAGAGCTACGGAACTCTGTGCCACGTTTTTTTGAAAGATGCGCATAACCTCAACGCACTGGGCACTCACTTCGGATACGGACTTTACAGCGCAGAGGTGGACTACCTGATCGATCAGGAGTGGGCCTTCTCCCTTGAAGACATCCTCTGGCGACGCAGCAAGCTTGGCCTGCACCTAAGCACCGAACAACAAACGGAAGTTGAACAATACCTGGAAACACATCCGACATTGACGGAAAAAATGGGCTGAGAGTACCTGACAATGCGACATTTTGCCCCGCTGTTTTTGGCGACAGCTCGGGTATAATCGGCCGCTATGGCCAACCACCACAATAACCTCCTGCAACTGACCTACATCCGTACCGTCACCCTCTTTGGGCAGAGTGCGGCGATTCTGTTTGCCCTCTACGTACTGCAAGCGGAGCTGAACGTCTGGATTCTCGCATCCACTCTGGCAGCACTGGCATTGATGAACCTGGCCACCTATGCCCGGTTGCGTTCCGGCTGGCCGGTGACCGAACCGGAGTTCTTTACCCAGCTGGTTGCCGATGTGGTGCTTTACGGCTGCTTGCTGTTCCAGACCGGTGGTGCCACCAACCCGTTTATCTTCCTGCTGCTGGTTCCTCTGATCATCTGCTCGGCCACTCTGTCGCAGCGTTTCAGCCTGATGATGGGCGGACTGGTGATCGGTATATACAGCTCGCTACTGTTCTACTTCATCCCGATTATCGAAGCAGACTCGCGCCACCAGCACGCCCTGCTAAACTTGTTCGACCTGCACATCACGGGTCTGTGGATAAACTTTCTGCTCACCGTTGGCGTAGTGACCTGGTTTATCGTGCGTATGCGGCAGTCAATGGATCGCCAGCAGGAACGTCTGGAAGAGGAGCGGGAAAAGCGCATTCACGACCAACAGCTGCTCTCCCTGGCGACCATGGCCGCCGGTACCGCCCACGAACTGGGCACTCCGCTGAGCACCTTGCGCGTGTTGGTGAGTGAACTAAAAGCGGAACGCGGGGATGACCCGGAGCTGCAGGAAGACCTGGACCTGATGCGCCAACAGATCGATGCCTGCAGCGAACGCCTTCAACAGTTCTCGCGCTCGGTGCGCGAAGAACAGGCCTCCCAGCGCCTCGAACCGTTCGACGATATACTGGAAGACGTGATCGAGCAGTGGATGATCCAGCGGCCTGATGTGACCTACCACCTGATCATGGAGTCAAGTGGCGCAACCCCGGTCATCCGTAACAGCACCTCCCTGAGCCAATCGATTCTCAACATCCTTAACAATGCCGCAGATGCAGAGCCTAAGGATATCGAGGTGAGCCTGAACTGGAACGATAACAACATTACCCTGCTGATCCACGATCAGGGCCCGGGCTTGTCACTGGAAGCCCACGACAACCTCGGCAAGCCGTTTGTATCAACCAAGGGCCGTGGTCTGGGGATCGGACTGTTCCTGACCGCCACCACCCTGGCACGCTACGATGGCAGCGTACGCTTGTACAACCATCCTGACGGCGGCACGCTGACTGAAGTAATCATTCCAAGGAGCAAACAGAATGACTGAACTGGAAGGCAAGCGCCTGCTGATCGTTGACGACGATCCAGCGTTTACCCGCATTCTGGCACGCGCCATGAAGCGACGGGGCCTGGAAGTAACCGTCGCCCACAGCGTAGAGGAAGCCGAGCGCGTCCTGAGTACATTCATTCCCGATATGGCGACCGTGGACCTGAAGATGGAAACCGCCTCCGGCCTGACGTTGATTCCAAGCCTGCGTGCAGCCAGCAACGAGATGAAAATTTTGGTGCTGACCGGTTATGCCAGCATTACTACGGCGGTGGAAGCGATCAAGCTGGGGGCGACCAACTACCTACCAAAACCGGCCGATGCAGATGAGATTCTGGCGGCATTGGGTAAAACCCAACCCGACCCGGATATTGAGGTGAACCAGCAGCCGATGTCAGTTAACCGCCTGGAGTGGGAGCATATTCAGAAAGTGCTGGCCGAACACGACGGCAACGTATCCGCCACTGCCCGTGCCCTCGGTATGCATCGCCGCACCCTGCAACGTAAGCTGTCAAAAAGGCCAGTAAAACAGTAACCGCTTACTGCTCGTCGATGTAGCGCCGTGCGTCAAAGGTACGCACCCAGTCCGGATGGAAGACCAATATTCCGGTCATGATAATGCCGTTCATCAAACCTTCGGGAAACATGATGAGCGGCAGGTACTGGATGTATTCGTGGTTAATCTTGGCCCAGGTATAAACACCATCAAACCAAAGCACGGTGCCGGTGGCCAGCCCCGATACGGCCGCCGATAGCCCAGCACCGAAGAATCCACACAGGAAGAGGTAGACGAAGAAGTTTTTCGTCAGCTTTGCTTCCACCACTTTCAGAACCAGTACGGTCACCATCGACGGCAACAACACCGAGCACACCGCGTTGATCGGCAGGCTATCCCAACCTTCTCGACCAATTACAATCATCCCCAGCAAGGCTCCGGTTCCTGCCACGATAGCCAGATCCCAACCAAAGATCAGCGTCAAAGCGGTTACGCCCAAAAAATGAATCCCCAGTCCCGGCGAGATGCCGGCACGCATGCTCCACATCACCATCAGGAAAACAGTGGCACCCAGAAAGAAATGCTGCAAGCGGCGGTTGGACTTCAGTATGGCCCAGGGCACCCGGTATAAAGCAAACCCGAGCACCGGTAGATAGATCAGCAGACTTAGCCAGAACCAATTGCCACTTAACAAGCCAACGGAGATGCTCATGTCGATTACCGATAGAGAGTTTCAAGGGGGTGAAATTGGTCGCTATTCTAACCTGCACCAACCCCGCTGTCGGCAGGACTTATGGCGACACTGCTGCAACAGTTGATTTACGTCAGCTTAGATTCGGCGGACAGACTCATCAGCACTGCATCTTCGCGCCCACCCGCTGTTGGATAATAGCCTTTACGCCGTCCATCTTCGCTGAATCCAAATTTTTCGTAGAGCCGGATTGCCGCAACGTTGGAGGCTCTCACTTCCAGCATAAACCGGGTTATGTCCGCCTGCTGTAGTGTTCTGATCGACTGACTCAGAAGTTCTGCAGCGAGCCCTCTGCCCTGCTGTTCAGGAACAATGGCTATCTGCAGTAGCTCCGCTTCATCCAACACTGTAGAGAATACGGCGAAGCCCACCAACTGGTTCAGCTCAAACAAGCCAAAGCAGTGGTTACGCGCATGATTGAGCTGCGCACTCAGCTGCTGTTCACTCCAGGGATGGGAAAAACAGGCCTGCTCGATCGCCCACCAGGCTGGCAGATCGTCCGGTTTCAGGGGGTGCAAAAGAGGTAAATCAGGCATCTTTCAAATGTTTAACCAACGGCTGCAGCTGCTGCCACATGTCCGCCTTGATCCCCGGCACCTGCATCGCTTCGGTCAGGCTGTGTGTGGCCAGGACCTTGGTATCCGCACGCAGACTAAACAGGATACCGCTGAGCAGACTCAGATCCTCATCACGATCCAGCACCATCTGGGCCGCACTTTCGCCCAGTAACAGAACCGCTTCGACACCGCCCTTCTCCAGCAGCAGGTCCAGCTTGTGTTGAACAGTTTGCAACGCGTCATCATAGCCCTGCGGCAACGTTGGGCTGGCAAACGCCGGCCAAGGTAACAGGGACGCTTTCTCTTGTAGCGCAACCTGGGCCCCGCCAACACTGCGAACAATGGCTGCAGCCAACGCATCATGCTGCTTTGAAAAGTCCTGCAACGACTGAGGCGGCAGGCTGTCCACTACCAACACACGACCGTAGCGGGCCAGGGCCAGCTTAAAGCGTGGCTGTGGTTTGCTGTTTTTTTGGTCTGCCGTATCACTGTGACTGGCGTCATCAGCGGTTGGCTCCAGCAGCGGCTTGGCTGCCGGTTTCTGCGGCTCGACAGGGGCGTCTTTTTTCCACAGCGCCGCTTTCACTTCCGGCTTCGGTGCATCACCAAAGCTGCGGGTCAGACTGGCACGGGCAGCGGCGGGATCAACCTTCAGCGCAGCGTTCGCCTCCGCAGCCGGTGTACCCGGCGTGCCTTTTTCAACAAACGGGATATCCGGTGCCGGGTAACTGAAATCCCATATCCAATCCGCCGAGGGTGCCGCCCCCGGCAACACGTCACGCGGCAGCCAACTGGAGATACCGAGCGCATCCAGATACTGGTGACGCTGCTGTTCTTCGATCATCCGCTACCGCTCCTGTGTGAGACTGTCAGTTAAACCACTTAGACTTGTGGGTGCGCTTTTTCGATGTTGGCATCCAACATGTTCAGCGCATGCACGTAAGCCTTTGCGGAGGCGATGATGATATCAGTGTCAGCCCCCAGACCATTGACGATACGACCACCGTTTTCCAGACGTACGGTCACTTCCCCCTGGGAGTCGGTGCCTTCGGTGACTGCGTTTACAGAATAGATCTGCAGGCTGGCACCGGAATTGGCAATGGACTCAATCGCTTTGAACGCTGCATCCACCGGACCGCTACCTTCGGATTCCGCGTTGTACTCAACGTCATCAACGGTCAGCACCACCTTGGCAAGCGGCGTTTCACCAGTCTGGGAGGTCACGGAGATACTGCTCAGCTTAAACTTCTCGCTGCTTGCGGTTGCACGGGTATCACTCACCAGCGCCACCAAGTCTTCGTCGAAGATCTCGTGTTTCTTATCGGCCAGGTCCTTGAAGCGGGCGAACGCGTCGTTCAGCTCCTTGTCGGATGCAAAGGTCGTCCCCAGCTCTTCCAAACGGCTGCGGAAGGCGGCACGGCCGGAGTGCTTACCCATCACCATACGATTGGTTTTCCAGCCCACATCCTGGGCGGTCATGATCTCGTAGGTTTCCCGGTGCTTCAGGACACCGTCCTGGTGGATTCCGGACTCGTGAGCGAAAGCATTGGCCCCCACAATCGCCTTGTTGGGCTGTACCGGGAAACCGGTTACGGAAGACACCAGACGGGAGGCCGGCACGATCTGCGTGGTGTCTACACCGGTGGACACACCCAGACGGTCCTGACGGGTACGGATTGCCATCACGATCTCTTCCAAAGAGGCGTTACCGGCACGCTCACCCAAACCATTGATGGTACATTCCACCTGACGGGCACCCGCCTGGACCGCAGCCAGGGAATTAGCTACCGCCAGGCCCAGGTCGTTGTGGCAGTGTACCGAGAAGATCGCTTTGTCGGAGTTCGGGATACGCTCGATCAGTTGACCGATGGTGTGACCAAACTCCTCCGGTACTGCGTAACCTACAGTGTCAGGAATATTGATGGTGCGGGCACCGGCATCGATGACCGCTTCGATGATGCGGCACATGAAATCCAGTTCGGAGCGACTCGCGTCTTCCAGGGAGAACTCCACATCGTCGATCAGGTTACGCGCGCGTTTAACCGCATGCACCGCTTGTGCCACCACCTGATCCGGCTCCATCTGCAGTTTGTACTGCATGTGGATCGGCGAGGTTGCGATAAAGGTGTGAATACGGCCGGAGTTAGCATTCTTCAGCGCTTCACCGGCACTGTCGATATCCGCATCCAGCGCGCGGGATAGGGAACACACGGTGCTGTCTTTCACGGTGTTGGCGATGGACTGTACGGATGCGAAGTCGCCCGGACTTGCGATCGCAAAGCCGGCTTCGATCACATCCACGCGCATCTTCTCCAGCTGCTTGGCAACACGCAGCTTCTCATCTTTGGTCATGGATGCGCCTGGGCTCTGCTCGCCGTCACGCAAAGTGGTATCGAAAATAATGACGCGGTTGTTGTCGCTCATTGGAGATGCTCCATATTCAAATGGCGCCCCGTTGCATATCAGTACGTGACGCGGAATGCTGTAAAACTAAAAAACGGAGAAGGACGGAGTTATATAGAAAGTATACTGCCTTACGGCAGTCGTAGCAGCGCCGCAAGAGGAGACAGGTAGAGAGGAGTGACAACGTCAGACTGACCGTTGTACGTACTGCTTGTCTGACTGCTTGTGAAACAGTTCCCTGCGTTTTGCATAGCCGTTCAGTGCGGTTTTTTGGTTTATATTATGACCACCTACTATAGCGCGCAGTTGGTCATTTGCAAGCATCTGCAACTACAATGAGATCGCAAGCTGCAGCCTAGAATTACAACCGCTGAAATACAGGAAGTTAAGCCGATGGCCAACGTATTTGATCACCCCGTCGACCGCAGTAATACCTCAAGCCTCAAGTGGGAGAAGTACCGTGATAGCGACGTGTTGCCGATGTGGGTCGCCGACACCGACTTTATGTCTCCTCCGGCCATAACCGAAGCCCTGCACGATCGCGTAAAGCACGGTGTATTCGGTTACACCAACACTCCGGAAGAGCTGGATAACCTGGTGATCGAACGCCTGGAGCACCTCTACCAGTGGCCTGTCGAAAAAGACTGGCTGGTGTGGCTGCCAGGCTTGGTGTGTGGACTGAATCTGGCCTGCCGTGCGGTAGGAGAAAGCCAGGATCAGGTACTCTCCCCGAAACCGGTCTATCCACCGTTTATGTCGTCGCCACGCTTGTCCGACCGTCAGTTGGTGTCCGTGCCGCTGAAAGAGAGCGACAACCGCTGGACGCTGGACCTGGAGGCACTGGAAGCGGCGATCACACCACAATCCAAGATATTGCTGTTCTGCAACCCACACAATCCGGGTGGTGCGGTCTATCGTCGCAAAGAGCTGGAAGCTCTGGCCGCACTGGTGATTAAACATGATTTGATGGTTTGTTCCGACGAGATTCACTGCGACCTGATTCTGGAACCGGGCCTGCAGCATATTCCACTGGGCTCTCTGAATGACGAGATCGCGGCCCGCACCATCACCCTGATGGCACCGAGCAAAACCTACAATATCGCTGGTCTGGCCTGCTCCTTCGCAGTGATCCCAGACCGTCAGTTACGTCAGCAGTTCCTGCGCCAGATGAAGGGTATTGTGCCGGATGTAAACCTGCTCGGTTTCACTGCCGCCATCGCCGCCTACAAACATGGGGATGCGTGGAACAACCAGCAACTGGCCTACCTGCGTGACAACCGCGACTACCTGGTACAGGAGATCAACCAGATTCCAGGCCTGAAACTTGCGCCAATCGAAGCAACCTACCTAGCCTGGATTGATGTGTCCGGCGCTAAGCTGGATAACCCACCACACTTCTTTGAACAGGCGGGTGTCGGTATGTCGCCGGGGCGGGATTTTGGTGATGATCGATACGTACGTCTGAATTTCGGCTGCCGCCGCGAGTTGCTGGAAGAGGCAGTCAAGCGTATTCGACGGGCGATTTTGGGTGAGTTACCTGCGTAACCATTAAGTGAGGGTGTTGGGCATCGCCGTAGGCGATGGCCAACCTACAAGAGCATGTACAGCGCGTTGCAACTCCTCTGTAGGTTAGTCATCGCAATGCGATACCTAACTCGTTGGACACCGCTTCGTTGTTGTCAATCCTCGCGGCTTTCAGGCACGCTCAATTGGGAAGGCGATCACATCCTGGATTGAGTCGGCACCCAGCGCTAACATCACCAACCGATCCACACCCAGAGCCACGCCGGCACAATCCGGAATACCTGCTTCCAGCGCGCTGACCAGACGCATCTCCAGAGGACGTTGCGGCAGCCCGAGCTTCTCACGGGTTTGCTGGTCCTTCAGTAGTCGCTGCTTCT
Source organism: Pontibacterium granulatum (assembly GCF_029961155.1). GTDB lineage: Bacteria > Pseudomonadota > Gammaproteobacteria > Pseudomonadales > Balneatricaceae > Pontibacterium > Pontibacterium granulatum. The sequence continues at coordinate 257,929 of NZ_JASBRH010000001.1, forward strand.
GTTCCTGTGCATCGGTCAGCTCGTGGTAGCCATTGGCCAATTCAATACCATCCACAAACAATTCAAAGCGGGATGCAACCTGCTGGCTCTGCGCATCTGTTTTAACCTGGGCCAACGCAGCCTGACTGGCTGGGTAGTCGTACACAAACACCGCGCCCAGATCCGATAGATTGGGTTCGATGACGTGGGACATCAGCAGGTTGAGCCAGGTATCCCGATCATCGTCATCCAGATCGATATCCACATGTTTGCGGGTTTCCGCCACCAGCACTTCCAGAGTCGCCGTATGGGGATCAATATTCAGAAAACGCTTAAACACCTGCGCATAACTCAGACGTTCAACGGAATCGAGCTTCAGGATCGGTAAAATCAGGTCTGCGACTTCATCCATCAATTGCTGATCGTCCAGTCCGGGGCGATACCACTCCAGCATGGTGAACTCCGGATTATGACGACGGCTACCCGACTCCCCGTTGCGAAATGCCTTGCCCAGATGAAAGATCGCTCCACTGCCGGCAGCCAATAGCCGCTTCATGGCATATTCCGGCGACGTCTGCAGGTAGAGTGGGTAGTTCTCTGATCCCACATAATCTGCATAGCGTGCTTCGATCGTATCCAGAAACGGGTCGCTGACGGCACATTGGGACATCAACGGCATTTCCACCTCCAGCACATCCCGCTCAGCAAAGAAACTACGGATCTGCGCCATGATTGCCGCCCGCTTGCGCAGACTATTGATGCTAGCAGTGGGCTGCCAGTGCTGTGGATCGATTGCCATTGTCGAATTCACTCTGAATTATCGGTGTTGCTTTGCCTGAAACGCAAAACGGCAGCCGAAGCTGCCGTTTCCTGATCGTATTCGCGAATTATGCGCGGGATACGTACTCACCAGTACGAGTGTCGATCTTCAGCACGTCACCCTGGTTGATGAACAGAGGCACACGAACAACAGCACCGGTCTGCAGCGTAGCTGGCTTAGAGCCACCCTGTGCAGTATCACCTTTCAGACCCGGGTCAGTTTCAGTAACTTCCAGCTCAACGAAGTTAGGTGGCGTTACAGAGATCGGGTTGTCGTTGAACAGCGTAATCATGCAGGAATCCTGCTCTTTCAGCCACTTGTGAGAATCGCCCACGGCATTTGCGTCCGCAGCTACCTGCTCGTACGTAGCAGGATCCATGAAGTGCCACATCTCGCCATCGTTGTAGAGGTACTCCATATCGGTATCCATTACGTCCGCACCTTCCACGCTATCGCCAGATTTGAAGGTGCGTTCCCAGGTACGACCGGTCATCAGGTTCTTCAGTTTCACACGGGTGAAGGCCTGACCTTTACCCGGCTTTACCATTTCGACGTCAACCATGTTACATGGATCGCCGTCGATCATTACCTTAAGGCCGTTTTTAAACTGGTTAGTAGAGTAGTTTGCCATGACTGTCTCGATATCTATTAAAGCGTGAAAGTGGCGCGACTAAGGGGGTGCCCTATACGCATCTGCGAACCAAACCGGGTACCCCAGCACCATAATTGACAGTTATTCTACTTGAAAGCAGAATGCGAGCAACTTTCACAGCCCCCTGCGACCCGTTTTCCGCCAATGAATCTCCCTCTGACCGCCCTCGATAGCTGGCAGCAGTTACTCAGCCATACCATTGATGATCCCGCCGAGCTTATCCGTACGCTGGATCTGCCGGAGGACCTGATCGCCCCGGCACAGGCCGCTGCACAAGGATTTCCACTGCGGGTCCCCATCCCTTATCTGCGTCGCATTGAACCGGGCAACCCGGACGACCCACTGCTGAAACAGGTACTGCCACTCAGTGCAGAGACGCGAAAAGTGGCGGGGTATGTTACCGACCCACTGGCCGAGGCCCAGTTCAATCCACGCCAGGGCTTGGTACACAAATACCAGGGCCGTGTATTGCTGATCATGACCGGCGCCTGTGCGATCAACTGCCGCTACTGCTTCCGCCGTCACTTTCCGTATGACGAAAACCGTCTCGGGCCGGAACAGTGGCAGTCGATGCTGGAATACATCAGCAGTGACCGTTCTATCTCGGAGGTAATCCTCTCCGGCGGTGATCCGCTAGCCGTGTCAGATAGCCGCCTGCAGCGGCTGGTTGATGACCTTTCGGACATCCCACATATAAAACGCCTGCGTATCCACAGCCGTTTGCCAGTCGTCATCCCACAACGGGTCACGGCGGAGCTGGTCGATATTCTCGGCAACAATCGCCTGCTGACCACGCTGGTCCTACATGTCAACCACGCCAACGAAGTGGACCATCAGGTGGGACAAGCCCTGACACAACTCAGACGGGCCAACGTAACGTTGCTCAATCAGGCCGTCCTGCTGCGCGGTATCAACGATTCGGTAGATAGCCTCAAAGCCCTGAGCGAAGAGCTGTTTAACTGGGGCGTGCTGCCCTACTATCTGTTTGTGCTTGATCCGGTGGAGGGTGCCGCCCACTTCGACATACCGGATGAGGTCGCACAACAACTGGTTGGTAAACTGCAGGGCACACTGCCTGGATACTTGGTGCCCAGACTGGCGCGTGAGATCCCCGACCGCCCGGCAAAAACCGTACTACCAACAGTCATCGGATAATGAAAAAATAGCGACTCACACCTGCAACGGATATAGCCCTTCTAACGACACGGCTGGATTCATGCTGGGATGCACACGTCTGTTCCAAGTGCCCAGACCAATGCGTACCGCCGGAATATGCAGTGTTCTTCATCAGGCTCACGAACATGACAGAGATCTACAGCTCACAACACCGCCCCCTGATCATCGCCCTGGTACTGCACAGTCTGATGTGGCTGCTGTTACCCAGCCTGCTGCAGCCCAATGCCAATCTGGACGTGGTGGAGGGCCTGACCTGGGGCCAGGAATGGCAACTGGGCTACGATAAACACCCACCGCTGGCGCCTTGGCTAACCTATGCAATCACCCTGCTGGCCCCCGGCAGCAACTGGCCGATCTTCCTGCTCAGCCAGGTCGCAGTAATCACCGCATTTGGCACCCTATACGCTGTAGCGCGCAACTTTGTCAGTCGCGAACCTGCGCTGGTTGCCACACTGCTGCTGACGTTGGTGCCGTACTACAACTACCTGACGCCGGAGTTTAATCCCAATATTCTGCAGCTGGCGATCTGGGCACTGACCGGTTATTTCGGCTTCCGCGCCATCAACCATAACCTCATCCGGGACTGGGTGTTACTGGGCATCTGTGGCGGCTTGGCGATGCTGACCAAGTACTATTCTGTGGTTATGCTGTTGGCGATTGCCTGCTATTTCCTGACACCCGCCGGACGCGTGCACTGGAAAGACAAAGGCCTCTATATCGCCCTGGCCGCTGCCGCACTGGTCTGGCTGCCCAACCTCATCTGGCTGATCGATCACGACTTCAGCACCATCCGCTACGGTGCCGCACGCGGCAGTGGTAGCGAGAAGGAACTGACCGACCACCTGCTGAACCCGCTTCGCTTTGGCATCTCTCAGCTGATGGTGCTGATCATTTTGCTGCCGACGTTCTTCCTGGTCCTGCGTGATAGCAAAGCATCCCCACCCGCCAGAGATCCCCGCGCAGCGGCCAACCGCAACTACCTGACTCTACTGACCTTCGGCCCGCTGGTGATCACCTTACTGATCTCACTGGGCACCGGCATGAAATTGCGCTCCATGTGGGGCACGCCACTGTTCACCTTCCTACCACTTTGGTTGATCGTGTTCTACGGTGTCATGCTGGGCGACGGTCGAATAAAGAAGCTAATGCGTGTGTGGGTGATCAGCAGCCTCTTCTTCGCCGGTGTATTTGTCGCCGAGATGCTGATCGCCCCCCAGTTTGGCAAGCTGAAAAAGCGCGCCCACTTCCCGGGTGAAGCGATGGCAACCGAACTGACCGAAGCATGGAAAGCACGTTACCCACAGCCGCTTAATTACGTAGTGGGGTCGATCTGGATCGGCGGCAATATGGCCTACTATTCAAACCAGCACCCTTCAATTCTCTACGATGCGGATAACAGCCGTAGTCCATGGATAGACAATGCGGAGCTGTTAAGCCAGGGCGGCCTGATCATCTGGAATGAAAGCATGGACGGGGAAAAGACGCAGTATCAGCAACTTCTGCAACGGTATCCTCAGGCGCAGTTGCAACCGGCACGTGAATACCCGTGGCACCTGGATAGCGAGCGGGCACCTGTGCGCATTGGCTGGGCGATTCTACCGCCAGCCAAGTGACACCAGGCACCCGCTGAGAGCTACAGAAAACTCGGATGAGCCGCGGATAGATCTTCAGAAGATCCAAAGGCGGCTCACCACGTAGGTAGCCGGCGGCACGGTAAAAACAACACAAAGGAAGCCGATCAGGTAGTGGTATCCGAGCTGGACCACCACCAGCTCCATGATCGCCACATTGGCCAGGAACCCGACGATAGCTGTGAGCAGAAACTTGCTCGCAGCCTGCCTGTGCCCGGCATCGGAATCAAAGGTCCAGCGGTGGTGGCCCAGGTAGCTCACCCCAAACGCCACCATAAAGGCACTGATATTGGCCAACTGCACCGGTAGCGCCAGCATCTCAATCAACAGCGACAGAATACCCGCGTGCACCAGTGTTGCTGCGATCCCCACCACCCCAAAACGGGCAATCTGAAAACGGAATAGCATTAGCGACGCGGCCTCATTTCATTGTCTTCCGGGTCGACGATATAGTGCGGACGTTTTTTCACCTCCAGGTAGATACGCCCCACATACTCACCGATGACGCCCAGAGACAGCAGCTGCACGCCGCCCAGGAAAAGGACGATAACCATCGTCGAGGCATAACCCGGTACATCGATCCCCAGGATCAAGGTTTTAAAGATAATCACCAGGCCGTAGAGGAAGGCGACCCCCGCGACCCCCATCCCGATATAACTCCACACCTTCAGCGGCAAAGTGGAAAAGGCGGTGATCCCGTCCAGCGCCAGGCGCCAGAGATTGCGGAAATTCAGGCTTTCTTTGCCATCATGGCGTGGCGGGCGCTCATACTCCACGGCGGTACTTTTAAAGCCCACCCAAGAGAACAACCCCTTCATAAAGCGCGCACTCTCGCCTAGTTTTTTCACTTCATCCAGGACTTTGCGATCCATCAAGCGGAAATCGCCTGTGTTGTCCGGGATAGGTCGGTCGGCAATGGCATTAAACAACTTGTAGTACCACACCGCCGTCGCGCGTTTGGCCCAGGTATCCGTATCACGCAAGGTACGGCGTGCGTACACCACATCGTAGCCGTCACGCCACTTGGCGATCATCTCTGGAATCAATTCAGGCGGGTCTTGCAGGTCACTGTCCATTGGAATGATCACGTCACCGCTGGCATGGTCGAGCCCCGCAGTCAGTGCGTTTTCTTTACCGAAATTACGTGACAGATTCACGACCCGAACAACCGGTTCCTTCTCACGCCAGCGGCGCAACTGCTCCAGTGTGCTATCTCGGCTACCATCGTTTACGCAGACAATCTCAATCGAGTCGCTTTCAGACCGTATAATCGGCAGCACCCGATTGAAGAACTCATCAACGTTTTCCTCTTCATTGTGAAACGGCGCAACAATGGATATTTTCATCGGTGATTCCTGACAGCTCCAGTCTGTACAACCCACTTGGCATGGCGGTGTCCAAGCGGAAGTTCAAGGCGCCCATTTAACCGCAATTCCACTGGGGGATAAAGCATCGCCCCCGGTTTCACGCCTTGCTTCATCCCCACCAGCCTGTCATCCAGGGCCGTGATCCGTTACAGTGGAAATAACCCCAGTCAACCGACGTATCGCACCTTGAACTACCTCGCCCACCTTTACTTCTCCGATACAAACGTGGAATCCCGCGTGGGTAATTTGCTGGGTGATTTTGCCCGGGGTGTCGATATCGATCAGTTGTCGGGGCCGATACGCCAGGGCCTGATCAACCACCGTGTTATTGATCAGTTCACCGACACCCATCCGCAGGTATGCGAGCTCAAAACCCTGTTCTCCTCACAACGACGCCGTTTCTCAGGGATTGCACTAGACGTACTGTTCGACCATTTCCTAATCCATCACTGGCACCGTTACACGACAGAACCCATAGATTATTTTCTCGATCAGGCTTACGAAGACCTGCATCAAGGCCTTCCACTCATGCCGGACCGGATGCAACTGGTGGTGAGAAAGATGATTGAAGGAGACTGGATTCGTAGTTATGAAGATATTAATCAGGTTGGATTTGCCCTGGACCGCATCGCCGGTCGAATCCGTTTCCGGAACAACTTCACTGGCTCAATCACCGAAATTAAACAACAGTACGCCGTTCTGGAAGCAGGTTTCCTACAGTTTTTCCCAGACCTGGCCTCCTTTCACCAGAACAATAAAGCGAAGATCCTGACCAATTAGCGCCGTTAGCTGCATCTTTAACGACGTTCACTGGATTACGCTATGCTTTACCTGTAGACTGCGCGCAAATTTCGATCAATATAGGGTTCAGTTCAGGATGTATCTGTCAGTCAGGGTAACGATTGCCACCCTCGTGGTACTGCTACTTCTCACCTTATCACTTACCCAACTGTCGCCATCAAAAGACAAGACATCTGCGTCACAAGCTGCACTGAAAATCACCTACAAACCAATCCATTCACCGGACGACATCGAGGCGTTGACACCACCACTGATAAAACCGGTGGCCTACACCCGTGTCAGCACGCTGGCCACGCTGGAAGCAGGCACCAAGAAGCAAAAATTCTTCGACATGATTCTGCCCGCTGTGCTGATCAGTAAGCAGCGTCTGGAAGATAAACGCGGGCGTCTGGCAAAGATCGAAACGATGGCAACCCGGGATACTGACTCCGAACTATGGCTGCAACAACAGTTCAAGCGCTACAAAGCCAAAGATATCAATCAGCTTAAGGTAAAACTGGCCGACCACCCAACCAGTATCATTCTGGCTCAGGCAGCCCTGGAAACCGGTTGGGGTACCTCCCGCTTCTTCCTTGAAGGCAACAATATCTTTGGTATTTGGTCCTTTAATCCGAGAGAACCGCGCATGCGCGCCAGCCAGACCCGCGAAGGTAAACCGATCTACGTGAAGCGATATGGCTCGCTGATTGAAGCGGTTGACGACTACTTTGTCATCATCGCCCGGGGCGGCCCGTACCGTGAGTTCCGTGAGGCGCGCATCCAGACCAATGATCCACTGGAGCTGATCAAGCACCTGCATTACTACAGCGAGATCGGCGATGAGTATATCAGCCGCCTGCGCTCCCTTATCAATCGCAATAAGATGATCCGCTTCGACAGCTATCAACTGCAGACAGCGGACGCGATCTGAGCAGTAAAAAAGCGTTGCAGTGCCTACGCTTTTTTACTGCATTTAATAACAATTATGACTTGGGCGGCACCGGCATAGGGAAGCTCGTCACCACGCCCTTGGCATCGGATACCTTGGCCACCCCTTCGGTGGTCACCTCATCAATACGCACCACTGCCTGCATCGGGATAAAGGAACTTCTCACGTCAGCAAACTGCTGTTTCAGTTTCTCTTCCCCCGGATCCACCACCAGCTCGGAGCGATTGCCGAAGACAAACTCCTCAACCTGCAGAAACCCCCACAGATCACTCTGATAAACGTGACGGGCGTACAGTTCATACACCTGATCCTGATTTATAAATATCACCCGGTACATTCGATCATCACTGGCCATTGGCGTTCTTCTTACCTCACTTCAAATGCTCACTGCTCGTCTCATATATGGAGGCGTTGCCACCGTTTACAAGCTTAATCCCCACCGAAAGACTGGTTATTTTTTAGACACATTTTGGCTAGGCAGGCTCCCACCCATCCAGTATAATTCGCGGTCCTCAATATTCCGGGCACTGACATACGCACGCCCGTTGATCATTCCGAACGAAACACAGGTGAATAATGGCGAAGAAGCTGTTTATCAAAACCCATGGCTGTCAGATGAACGAGTACGACTCTGCCCGTATGGCGGATCTGTTGGGTGAAAGCCATGCCCTTGAACTGACAGACAACCAGGACGAAGCAGATGTCCTGCTGCTCAACACCTGTTCGATTCGCGAAAAGGCGCAGGAGAAGGTGTTCCACCAGCTCGGTCGCTGGCGCAAGCTGAAAGCCGCAAACCCGGATCTGAAGATCGGTGTGGGCGGTTGTGTCGCCAGCCAGGAGGGTGATGCCATCCTCAAACGCGCACCGTACGTGGATATGATCTTTGGTCCCCAGACCTTGCACCGCCTGCCGGAGATGATCGACGTAACCGACAACGGTGGCGTCGGCATTGTAGACGTGTCCTTCCCGGAAATTGAAAAGTTTGACCACCTGCCAGCACCGAAGGTCGAAGGCGCCGAAGCCTTTGTATCGGTGATGGAAGGCTGCTCCAAGTACTGCACCTTCTGCGTGGTGCCATACACCCGTGGTGAAGAGGTGAGTCGCCCATTAGACGACGTAATCACCGAGTGCGTCGAATTGGCCGAACAGGGCGTACGTGAAGTGAACCTGTTGGGTCAGAACGTCAATGCGTACCGTGGTGACACCCACGACGGGGATACTGCCGACCTGGCCGAGTTGATCCGCTGCGTGGCGGCGATCGACGGCATCGACCGTATCCGCTTCACCACCAGCCACCCGGTCGAGTTCACCGACAGCCTAATCGAGGCCTACGCCGATGTACCGGAGCTGGTCAGCTTCCTGCACCTGCCGGTTCAGAGCGGCTCCGACCGTATCCTGATGGCGATGAAACGCGGCCACACCGCACTGGAGTACAAGTCCAAGCTGCGCCGCCTGAAGAAAGTGCGCCCGGAGATCTGCTTCTCCTCCGATTTCATCATCGGCTTCCCGGGTGAAACCGATGCAGACTTCGAAGCAACCATGAACCTGATCGCCGATGTGGGTATGGACCAGTCCTACAGCTTTATCTACAGCCGCCGCCCAGGTACGCCGGCATCCGACCTGCCGGACGATGTGAGCGAAGAAACCAAGAAGCAACGACTTAAGATTCTACAGGACCGCATCACCCAGCAGGCAATGGCGATCAGCCGCCGCATGGTAGGCACCACTCAGCGCATCCTGGTCAACGGTTACTCCAAGAAAGATCCGGGCATGTTGTCCGGCCGCACCGAGAACAACCGTGTTGTAAACTTCCGCTGCGACAATCCTGACCTGATCGGTCATTTTGCGGATGTACAGATTGAACAAGCCTACGCTAATTCCCTGCTTGGGGAACTGGTTGGCTCAGAATTGGATCAAATGCAGTAACTCTCACTGTATTCAGGAGATAATTTGAACACATCACCTTCCATCAAGCTGGCGCTTGAGCCGGATAATCCGGAATACCTCGCCAACCTGTGCGGCCAGCTTGATGAACATATCAAAATGATCGAGCAACGCCTCGGTATCCAAATCCGCAATCGCGGTAATAACTTTCAGCTGGTAGGCGATATGGACATCATTCGTATCGTCTCCGAAATGCTCGAAGACCTTTACGACGAAGCCAAACAAGGCAATCAACTGACCCCGGAACAGGTCCACCTGTACCTGCAGCAATCCGGTGTCGAGCAGAAGCAACAGGAGCTGGCCGAGGAAGACCGGGAAGTCAGCATCCGCACCAAAAAAGCGCTGATCCGCCCGCGTGGCCCAAACCAGCAACTTTACGTACGCTCTATCCAGACCCACGATATCAACTTCGGTATCGGCCCGGCCGGTACCGGCAAGACTTACCTGGCAGTGGCCTGTGCGGTGGAAGCACTGGAGCGTGAAGAGATCGACCGTATCCTGCTGGTGCGTCCAGCCGTGGAAGCGGGCGAAAAACTAGGCTTCCTGCCCGGTGATCTGAGCCAGAAGGTCGATCCGTACCTGCGCCCACTCTACGATGCCCTGTACGAGATGCTGGGTTTCGAGAAGGTCGGCAAACTGATCGAGCGCAACGTGATCGAAGTGGCACCGCTGGCGTACATGCGTGGTCGCACCCTGAACAACTCGTTTGTCATCCTCGACGAGAGCCAGAACACCACCCGCGAACAGATGAAGATGTTCCTGACCCGTATCGGCTTCGGCTCCACCGCCGTGATCACCGGTGACATTACCCAAGTCGACCTGCCGAAGGGCACCCTGTCAGGTCTGGTGCACGCGATGAAAGTACTGGATGGCGTGAAGGATATCGGTTTCACCCAGTTCTCAGCCAAGGACGTAGTGCGTCACCCGCTGGTACAACACATCGTCCGTGCCTACGACCGCTTTGAAAAAGTGGAACAGGCACGGGAAGAAGCGAAGCGAAAGGAACAGGCTAAGTGAGCAACTTTGTAGACCTGCAGGTCGAGATTGACGACAACGATCTGCCTGACGAAGCGCAGTTCAATCAGTGGGTTGAAGCGGCGCTGACCGGCCGCAAAGATGAGGCGGAGCTATGCATCCGCCTGGTCGACCCGGAAGAGAGCCGCGAGCTGAACCACCAGTACCGTGGCAAGGACAAGCCCACCAACGTTCTCTCCTTTCCCTTCGAGGTGCCGGACGATATTCCACTCAACCTGTTGGGTGATCTGGTGATCTGCGCCAACGTGGTGCGCCAGGAAGCAGAAGAACAACATAAACCCCTGCACAACCATTGGGCACACATGGTTGTGCACGGAACCTTGCATCTGATCGGCTACGATCATATAAATGACGAAGACGCCGAGAAGATGGAGCAGCTGGAACGCGAAATTCTGGCCCAGCTGAGTATCCCGGACCCCTATAAGGAAATCTGACAGAGACGCATTATGAGCGAAGACCGAACGGGACAATCTCGTGGCTGGCTGAGCAAACTGACTCAGGCATTCAGCGATGAACCCAGAACACGAGATGATCTGTTAACCGATCTGCGTGACGCCGCCGAAGAAAACCTCCTGGATACAGAAGCCCTGGGCATTATTGAAGGTGCCATGAACGTATCCGACAAACAGGTTCGCGACGTCATGATTCCGCGCTCCCAGATGGTCGTTGTGGAAGCCGAGCAAACCCCGCGCGAATTCTTGCCGGTGGTTATCTCCAGCGCCCACTCCCGCTTCCCTGTAATCGGCGATACTCCGGATGAAGTTTTGGGCATCCTGCTCGCCAAAGACCTCCTGCCCCTGATCCTTGAGGGTAATCTCGAACAGTTTGATATCCGTAGCAGATTGCGTGAACTGACTGTGATTCCGGAATCCAAGCGCCTTAATGTACTGTTGCAGGAGTTCCGTACCACCCGCAACCACATGGCGGTTGTGGTGGATGAGTACGGTGGCGTGGCCGGCCTGATCACCATTGAGGACGTACTGGAGCAGATCGTTGGCGAGATCGAAGATGAACACGACGTGGAAGAGGATGACGGTAATATCCGCCCATTCTCCGATAACGGTTACATCGTCAAAGCGCTGACACCCATCGAGGACTTCAACGAGTTCTTCGACGTAGGCCTGCCCGATGACCTGTTTGATACCATCGGCGGCCTGGTGACCCAGCGATTTGGCCACCTGCCACAGAAAGATGAACAGGTTGAGCTCGACGGTTTCAGCTTCAAGGTGCTTTCAGCTGACAACCGACGTATCCGCCTGTTGCAAGTTATTCCTAAAGCGACGGCCTGACCGATGTTGACTGTGCGCCTGTTGTTGGCCCTGCTCGCCGGTGCATCAGCAACAGCTGCACTCGCGCCATTCAATCTTATCTGGCTTGCGCCCGTCGCGCCGCTGCTGCTCTACCTGATCCTGCAAAACGTCTCAACACACCAATCCCTGTTACTGGGCTGGATTTTTGGTGTGGGCTTTTTTGGGGCCGGCGCCTCCTGGGTGTTTGTCAGCATCTCGGAGCACAGCGCGACCCCACTACCAATCGCCATCCTGCTCACCGCACTGTTTGTGATGGGTCTCGCCCTACTCTACCTGTTGCAGGCCTGGGTCTGGAAACGTTGGTTCAGCGGCAGTTGGGGAGCACTCTCATTTATCGGCCTGTGGATACTGGGAGAATGGCTGCGCAGCTGGCTGTTTACCGGCTTTCCCTGGCTCTACCTGGGTTACGCCACACTGGATACGCCGTTGGCGGTATTGGCGCCGCTTGGCGGCGTCTGGCTCAACTCTCTGGTTGTTGCCGCCAGCGGTATTTTACTGGTGGAGCTGGTGCGTGATAGCCGCTGGAGCGCCCGTGGTAGTTACCTGATCCTGCTGACTTTACCCTGGGCGGGATTGCCATTTCTCAACCAACAGTGGACCGAAACCCGTGGCGAACCACTGACAGTCACTCTGATCCAGGCGGATATCGATCAGGAAGCAAAGTGGGATCCACGTCACCGTGAAACCATACTCGCCCAGTACGAAGCCCTCACCCTGCCGCACAGCGGTGATGATCTGGTTATCTGGCCAGAGACGGCGATCCCGACTTTTTTCAGCCACGCGGCGCCGCAGCTGGAACGCCTGCTGCAGCAACTGGATAACGATGGCACCACACTAATCAGTGGCCTGCCCACCTCCACACAGGATCCGGACAGTCGGCGTCGTCTCTACCACAACAGCCTGGCGGTACTGAGCAACGGATCCGGCATATACCACAAACAACGCCTGGTACCGTTTGGCGAGTATGTTCCGCTGGAGGACTACCTCCGTGGCACACTGGAATTCTTTAACCTGCCAATGTCGAGTTTCAGTCTACCCCAGCAGGCGCAACCACTGCTGGCAGTGAACGGTCACAAGCTCTCAGCGGCTATCTGTTATGAGATCGCCTATCCGGAACTGGTCCGCCTTGGCGGCCAGCAAGCCGATATCATCCTAACCGTGTCAAACGACACCTGGTTTGGCCGCTCGATCGCACCGGCGCAACATATGCAGATTGCCCGCATGCGCGCCCTGGAGAACCAGCGCTGGATTATCCGCGGCACCAACAACGGTATTTCCGGTTTTATTGATCCAGCAGGCAAGGTGGTTGAACAGGCGCCGCGTTATACACAGGCGACCCTGAGCGGCAGCGTGCAGGCCCGCCACGGCCTGACACCTTATCAGCAATACGGTAGCTGGCCCGTACTCGGACTGGCGCTGCTGTTCAGCGTAATGGGATTAGGAAACCGCAAACACGACACGATTAACGATAACGCCCCGGGACTTCGTCTAAGTCCTCGTCGCTGATCACTTCAGAAGAAACTAACTGAACCGACAGCGTCTGTGTCGGTTTATCGGTTCCGGCATAGAGCCCCGCGCTGCAGCAGTGGAGTTCAACACCAGTGCTGAGCACACACTTGTTTTTATTGTCTGATCGCATCAACATATTCCGGGCGACAGGGCCTAAGCTTCGTCCTGCTGCCACGGCTGAGAGATACGCCGGAAAAAACGACCGTGACATGATTCACACTCGCCAATCTGCGCAGTCTGAGTAAGCACCTGAGTGGCTTCGCAATTGAGGCACTGCAGCGTACCCGCAGTCGCTAGCTCACCGGCAATATACTCATCATCACCGTGCTCCAGGCGTTCACGCAGTTCTTCCTGCTGGATCCGGGTTTTGTCTGCCAGCCCCATCAGCATTTTTTTCATGCGGTCTTCGAGGATGTTGAGGTCGAAATGCAACCAGGCAGCGATCCCCTCGCCGGTTTCGTGGGCGTAGAAGCCGAGCTGCTTCATATCCCGCTTGATATAGGCCTTCATCAGCTCCATCTCGTCGCGGGTCATCTCCTCCGCAGTCAGCTCCACTTCAACCGCTTCCTCGATTTTCTCCTGCAGATAATCCCAGGAAGTCGCTTCCGCATCGGACAGGTTTTTATGCAACCGGGCCATCACACGGTTATAGGCATTGATTCCCTGAGCCGAATCTTCACGGCGATCACTATCTTTATCGGTCATATGATGCACTCCCATCGGTGAAACTCTGTTGGCTCTACTTCATATATTGTATGCTATGCACCATAACTCAAACTTTCCATATGAACATTTAACCGGCATCAATCGGATGCCGGTTTTCAGTTACCGGGTTCAGAAAAGATCACGATGAACGAACAGTATCAGCCACAGGACATTGAGAATAAGGCCCAGCAACACTGGGAAGACAATGACAGCTTCAAATGTACCGAGGAGCCGGGCAAGGATAAGTTCTACTGCCTGTCCATGTTCCCGTACCCAAGCGGCCGTCTACACATGGGCCACGTTCGTAACTACACCATCGGTGACGTGATCTCCCGCTACCAGCGTATGCAGGGTAAAAACGTACTGCAGCCAATGGGCTGGGACGCGTTTGGCCTGCCCGCAGAAAACGCGGCGCTGAAAAACAACGTTGCGCCAGCGAAGTGGACCTACGAAAACATCGATTACATGCGCAACCAGCTCAAGCAGATGGGCTTTGGTTACGACTGGAACCGTGAACTGGCTACCTGCCACCCGCAGTACTACCGCTGGGAGCAGTGGTTCTTCACCAAGCTGATGGACGCGGGTCTGGTTTACAAGAAAGAAGCCGAGGTTAACTGGGACCCGGTTGACCAGACCGTACTGGCCAACGAGCAGGTAATTGACGGTCGCGGCTGGCGCTCCGGCGCACTGGTTGAGCGCAAGAAGATCCCACAGTGGTTCCTGAAAATCACCGACTACGCCGATCAGCTGCTGGAAGACCTGGACAAGCTGGAGCAGTGGCCGGAACAGGTCCGCACCATGCAGAAAAACTGGATCGGCCGCTCCGAAGGTGTCGAACTGGTCTTCGACGTGGACGGTTACGGCGAGCTGGAAGTCTTCACCACCCGCCCGGATACCCTGATGGGTGTTACCTACGTGGCGGTTGCAGCGCAGCACCCACTGGCACAGCAGGCAGCGGCGAACAACCCGGAACTGACCGCATTCATAGAAGAGTGCAAGCACACCAAGGTGGCGGAAGCTGACCTGGCGACCATGGAGAAGAAAGGCATGGCGCTGGGTGTGGAAGCGATCCACCCGCTGACCGGCGAAAAAGTGCCGGTCTGGACTGCCAACTTCGTCCTGATGGATTACGGCTCTGGTGCCGTAATGTCCGTGCCAGGCCACGACCAGCGCGACTACGAATTTGCCAAGAAGTACGGCCTGACCATCAAGCAGGTGATCAAGCCAGCAGACGCAGCAGAAAGCATTGACCTGGACGAAGAGGCGTACACCGACAAGGGTGTGCTGGTGAACTCCGGCGACTTCGACGACCTGGAATTCGACATGGCGTTCAAGGCGATCGCCGCAGAGCTGGAAGCCAAAGGCAAGGGCAAGGTTACCGTCAACTACCGTCTGCGCGACTGGGGTGTATCCCGTCAGCGCTACTGGGGCACACCGATCCCAGTGATCAACTGCCCAAGCTGTGGTTCCGTGCCGGTGCCTGAAGACCAGCTGCCGGTTGCCCTACCGGAAGATGTGACTTTTGACGGCGTCGGCTCTCCGATTAAGAAGATGGATAGCTTCATTAACTGCAGCTGCCCGAAATGTGGCGGCGATGCGGAGCGTGAAACCGACACCTTCGACACCTTTATGGAGTCCTCCTGGTACTACGCACGTTACGCCAGCCGTATGAGCGAAAACCAGATGCTGGAGCCGGAGAAAGCCAACTACTGGCTGCCGGTGGATCAGTACATCGGTGGTATCGAGCACGCGATCCTGCACCTGCTCTACTCCCGTTTCTTCCACAAACTGATGCGTGACCAGGGCCTGGTGGATTCTGACGAGCCGTTCCAGCGCCTGCTGTGCCAAGGCATGGTTCTGGCAGACACCTACTACCGTGAGACTGAAAACGGCGGTCAGGAGTGGTTCTCACCGACTGACGTACAGGTGGAGACCGACGACAAAGGCCGCATCATCAATGCGACTCTACAATCCGACGGTCAACCGGTTTTGTCTGCGGGCGTCTCCAAGATGTCCAAGTCCAAGAACAACGGCATCGACCCACAGGTAATGATCGACAAGTACGGTGCCGACACCGTGCGTCTGTTCATGATGTTCGCAGCGCCACCAGAGCAGTCTCTGGAATGGTCCGACTCCGGCGTGGAAGGTGCACACCGCTTCCTGAAGCGTCTGTGGAAGCAGGTATTCGACCACAACCAGAATGGTGGCTCTTCCGTAGCCCTGGATACAGCGGCACTGACCGATGATCAGCAGGCGCTGCGTCGTAAGGTTCACGAAACCATCCAGAAGGTATCCGACGATATCGAACGTCGCCAGACCTTTAACACCGCCATCGCCGCGGTGATGGAACTGTCCAACGCGATCGGCAAGTTTGTTGATGTGAGTGAGCAGGGCCGGGCTGTGACTCAGGAAGCCCTGTGCACCGCTGTTCAGTTACTGGCACCCATCGTGCCTCACATCACCCACGAGCTGTGGGCTACCCTGGGCCAGGATGGCGACATCCTGACTGCACAGTGGCCACAGGTTGATGAAAGCGCGCTGGTACGTTCCTCCATCGAGATGGTGGTGCAGGTGAACGGCAAGGTTCGTGCAAAAATCAACGTGACCGCAGACGCTGACAAAGATGTGATCCTGCACACCGCCCTGGCGGAAGAGAACGTACAGAAGCACATGGCCGACAAGAGTATCCGCAAGCAGATTGTGGTGCCGGGCAAACTGGTCAACATCGTCGTCGGATAAGAAGTGGATAAAGGAGCATCCCATGGCCCTGCAACTGAATGTAAAACCGCTGCTGGCGATTACGCTGGCATTTACCCTGTCGCTGCTGTCTGCCTGCGGGTTTCATTTGCGCGGTGCCGTGGATGTATCCGCCGACAAACTGCTGTTGAGCCTGCAGGATGAGCGCGCGGGTGAACGACTTAGCCGTTCCCTGAAGCGCAGCCTGCAGGACAACGGTGTCCAGCTGACTGCCGATGCGCCGTATAACCTGAAGATCGACAAATCCCGCTTCTCGCGTGAGTCGGTCTCTCTGGACAGTAGCGCCCGCGTGGACGAATACTCCCTGACCCTGACCGTGAATTACACCCTGCACTCCCTGAAGTCAGATCTGACGAAAACCGAGTCGGCTATCATCGAGCGAGTGTATACCTACGATGCAGACGATGCTGCCGCTAAGGATGAGCAGGAAACCCTGCTGCGTAACGAGATGTACGACGCTATGGCAACCCGTATCATCCGCAGCTACATGGCATTTGACAGCAAGAAATGAAGCTAAAACAGGAGCAGCTCGCCAGCCGATTGAAAGGCGAGGTTTCCCCCGTCTACCTGATCACCGGTGACGAGCCTTTGCTCTCTGAAGAGAGCTGCGACATGCTCCGCTGCTATTTCCGCCAGCAGGGCTTCACCGAACGGGAAGTTCTGCATGTGGAAACCGGTTTTAAATGGGAATACCTGCTAGAGTGCGCCAACGCCCTCTCCCTTTTTGCCGACAAGAAGATCATCGAACTGCGCCTGGGCAACAGCAAGCTGAACAAGCAGTCGAGTGAGATTCTGCGCCAGTACCTGGCGTCCCCCTCCCCGGACAACGTCCTGCTTTTGATAGCGGACAAGATGGACGGCGCAAGCAAGAAGTCCGCCTGGTTCAAAGCCATTGACCAAAGCGGCATAATCGTTGAACTCTGGCCGATTGAACCCAATCAGCTTCCCACCTGGATCCGCCAACGTGCCGCCCAGATTGAACTGCAGCTGGAGGACGATGCCGTCAGCCTGCTAGTCGACCGTATCGAAGGCAACCTGCTGGCTGCTAAACAGGAGCTGCAGAAACTACTCCTGCTCTACCCGGATAAACCGGTCAGCGCCGATGACGTGATCGAAGCCGTGACCGACAGCTCCCGCTACGATATCTACGGACTGACGGAAGCCGCCCTGCTGGGCCAGGCCGATCGTTGTCACAAGATCCTGCAGGTTCTGCACCAAGACGGTACGGAAGCAGCCATCGTACTTTGGGCACTGGTACGCGAAGTCCGTGCGCTCTATAACATTCAGTTGGGCCAGTCTGGCGGTATGAGCTTTGACGCCGTATGCCAGCGAGAGAAGATTTGGGGTAAACGCAAACCCCAGCTTGGCCGCGCTTCCCAGCGCCTGCGTCGCTCGGTTTTGGAAAAGCTGCTGCAAGAATGTGGTGCGGTTGACCGGATTGTGAAAGGCGCACAGACGGGTGACCCCTGGGTGAATCTCGCCAGCATCTGTTTGACCCTTGCGGGTGTCACTCTGCCCATTTCTTAACTATCATGTAATTCTAATGCGTCTTAACGCGACACACGGATTGCAAAGGAAAGGCTTCCCATGCGCACAATAGCATTGCTAGTGGCCTGCCTGAGTCTGGCCATCACCGGCTGTGAACAGAAATTTGATCCTGCACGCCTGAAAAAAGGCGATGAACTCTACGAGTATTATTGTATCGGCTGTCATACAAACCGTGGCCTGGGCCCCTATCTGGAAAACCTACCCATTACCGAAAATAGCCTCAAAGATTACCAGATCATGCTGATGATCAAATATGGCTACTACGACTCGCACTCGATGCCCACCTTTGACAACCTCAGTGCGGAACAGGCAGAGGCTGTCTCTTCTTACACGGTACAGAAGCGCCAAGAACAACGTAATGCCCAAGAATAAGCACGCGGGCAATTATTGAGCAGTCAGCCACAGCCCCGTATTCTGCTGCTCCCGGCACGTTACCCTAAGCTTTTCCACAATTTTGCCCCCAGATTTCCTGTATAACCGTTGTCATGAAAATGTTGATAACCGTGCGGATACTCACAATATTTTTTTATAAATCTATTGACAATTCACATCCCACAAAAAGTTAGTCACACAGCACAGAAATAGTACGCCGAGCCCAACCCCTTATAAACCGGGGCTTACAGACAGATACACCAAGCCTATACCCGGTTTACCCCCAGAGTTATCAACAGATTCTGTGAATAACCCAAAAGTAAGACAACAGGCATAAAAAAACCGACGTTATGCCGGTTTTTTATACAGCCAGTTCCACTTATACCAACAGGTGATCCACGTGCGTTTCCAACTTGATGTTGTCGTGCAGCGGGCAGCGATCACACACTGCATCCAGAAAAGCTTTCTTCTCTTCTTCAGACAGGTCTGCATCGATGCTCGCGCCGACAGAGATGGTCTGAAAGCCTACACGGTCATCCGTATCCTTACCCAACAGGCCAGCCGGGTTCAATGTGGCATCGACCTTCAGTTCCATCCCACGAAACTCGATCTTCTGTTGCATTGCGGCGATACGGGCGATGCTGGCAATACAACCGGCCAGGGAGAACAGGAAGTATTCCAGCGGGGTTGGCCCCTCGTTG
This sequence comes from Pontibacterium granulatum, assembly GCF_029961155.1. GTDB lineage: Bacteria > Pseudomonadota > Gammaproteobacteria > Pseudomonadales > Balneatricaceae > Pontibacterium > Pontibacterium granulatum. The sequence continues at coordinate 277,164 of NZ_JASBRH010000001.1, forward strand.
CTCCCCCCCGCATTAACCGGCTGATCGATCACAACCTTGTGATCACGGATATCAGCATACACAGCAGCGCTGCCAGCCATATTTGCAGTTACGGAAAGGGTCTTCAGTGCGGACATGTTAAACACCTCTAATTAAGTTTTTGCTAATGTAATTAGAAGCCCTGCTCTCTGCAACTGCAGGTACCTAAATCTGAACCAAAAAAAGGGAGCCTCAGGCTCCCTATGGTTATTCATCTGGGTTTAGGTTTATTTCACCTCTTCCCCTTTTGCCTGGAGGTCTGCGTGGTAGGAGGAGCGCACCAGCGGGCCACAGGCTGCATGCTTGAAGCCCATCTCTTTCGCCAAGCGGCTGAACTCATCAAACTCTTCCGGGGTTACGAAACGCTCTACCTTGAGGTGATCACGGCTTGGCTGCAGGTACTGTCCGATGGTCAGCATATCCACGTCGTGAGCACGTAGGTCACGCATGACTTCGATGATCTGCTCGTTGGTCTCACCGATCCCCACCATCAGACCGGACTTGGTACGTACATTCGGATTACGCGCTTTATACTTTTTCAGCAGCTGCAGGGACCATTCGTAATCGGAACCCGGGCGTACCTTCTTGTACAGCTCCGGCACGGTTTCCATGTTGTGGTTAAACACGTCCGGTGGCGTCTCGGTCAGGATATCGATGGCGATATCCATACGCCCACGGAAATCCGGTACCAGAGTTTCGATCTGGATGTTGTCAACGCGGGCACGTGTTTCGCTGATGCAGTTGGCAAAGTGCTGAGCACCGCCGTCACGCAGGTCATCACGGTCTACCGAGGTCACCACCACGTAGCGCAGCCCCATATCGGCAATCGCTTCGGCCAGCTCACGCGGCTCGTTCTCCGCCAGCGGGTTTGGGCGACCGTGTGCCACGTCACAGAACGGACAGCGGCGGGTACAGATATCGCCCATGATCATGAAGGTGGCGGTACCGTGGCTGAAACATTCGCCCAGGTTCGGGCAGCTGGCTTCTTCACACACTGATGCCAGTTTGTGATTGCGCAGTTTGTCCTTGATTCGCTTGACCTCAGCATTCGATCCCATGCGCACGCGCAGCCAATCTGGCTTACGTGGCATCTCATCTTTGGCGGTAGGAATGACCTTCACCGGGATGCGGGCCACCTTGTCTGCACCGCGCAGCTTTACACCTTGCTCGGCACGTTTCGGGGTCTCGTTCGCTGGGTTTTGAGAGTCGGTAGACATGTTGCTTGCTTATTCCAGAACGTCAGAATGGGAGACCTGAGTATACCCGATTTTGCCTACCAATTGGTCGATCAGCTTTTGCATAAGGTCATCCATTTTTGGCATGTCGGTCAGTTGTGCGAGCTGTGTCATCGGCATTCCCGCGTAGCCACAAGGGTTAATACGCAGGAACGGCCCCAGATCCATATCCAGGTTCAGCGCCAGGCCGTGGAAGGAACAACCGCGGCGCACGCGCAGGCCCAGGGATGCGATTTTGGCATCCCCCACATACACACCCGGTGCATCCGGTTTGGCATAAGCGTCCACACCATACTCGGCCAGCAGATCCACCAGACTGCGCTCCATGATATCCACCATCTCACGCACACCCAGCTTGCGGCGGCGCAGGTTGATCATCAGATAGACAATCAACTGGCCTGGTCCGTGGTAGGTCACCTGGCCTCCGCGATCGACCTGTACCACCGGAATGTCACCGGTAGCCAGCAGATGTTCAGCCTTACCTGCCTGCCCCTGGGTAAAGACCGGCTCATGCTGCAGCAACCAGATCTCATCGCGGGTTTCATCGTCACGCTGGTCGGTAAATGCCTGCATCTTCTCCCAGGTGGGATTGTAGGGTTCGATGCCCAGGGTACGAATCAGTACCTGATCGTTAACGCTCATTCAGATCACCATGGTGACACGACCGGTTGCCATCAGCGCCTGATGCAACGCACGCAGCTGGTCTTCACCAGTGGCGGTAATGCGAAAACGCACCGACTGGAAAGTACCTTTCTTGCTGTCCTGAATGGTGACACTTTCCAGGTCCAGGTCCGGCGCATGCAGTTGCACCACTTCGATTACAAAACCTTTGAAGTCATCGCCACCACGTCCGATCACTTTAATCGGGTAGTCCTCACAGGGAAATTCAATTTTTGGAGCTTCTGTATCACTCATCTTTCAGTCGCTTTATTGTTTACCGGTCATCAGCTGCTGCTGATAACAGATAAAGAGTTCAAACATCACACGCCAGAGCGGGCCTTTATCCCCATCACCCACCGGCTCACCATCGATCTCGATCACCGGCACCACACCGCGGGTGGAACTGGAGATCCAAACTTCATCTGCGGCCTTGAGCATCTCATAGTCGATATCCACCTCCTGCCAGGGAATCGTATGCTCGTCGGCCAGCTGCATGATCAGCTCACGGGTGGTGCCACCCAGAATCTCTGATCCGCGTTTTGGGGTGTAGATCACACCGTTCTGAATCACAAAGACATTGCAGGACGCGCCTTCGGTCAGCTTGCCCTCGCGCATCATCAGCGCTTCATCGGCGTTCTGGGCTTTTGCCTGGTGAACCACCATGATATTAGGTAGGAGGCAGTTGGATTTCACATCACAGCGGTGCCAGCGCAGGTCTGCCGTAACAATCACCTTCATCGGCTCAACGCCGTCCGCGCCTGCGGTGTAGATATCCTTGATCGGTGTACAGCAGGCAAACACTGTCGGCTGCATTGAGTCGTCATAGCTGTGGGTGCGTCTCTCTGCCGCGCCGCGGGTCACCTGCAGGTAAACAGAGAGATTGCCACCGCCATTACGACGAACCAGCTCATCCAGGATCGGCTCCCATTGCAGATGGGGTTTGATCTGTAACGCCCGTAGGCTGTATTCGAGGCGGGTGAGGTGTTCATGGAGGCGAAAACCGACCCCCTGATAAAACGGGATCACCTCATAGACACTGTCTCCGAACAGAAAACCACGGTCAAAAACCGATACGCGGGCTTCTGTCGCTGGCAGGTATTCGCCGTTCAGATAAACAATACTCATAACCTAAAAACGCAAATGCCCACACCTTTGCAGATGCGGGCATCTCTGCACGGTTGGGTCAGGGTTAGCCGATCAAGCCAATAAAGAACAGCATGATCGCGTGCCAGATTCGCTTCAGCAGCCCCGCCGGCTGAATATCTTCCAACGCCACCAGTGGCACTTCCTCTACCAGCTCACCGTTCAGCAGGATGTTTACTTTACCGTACACATCGCCTTTGGTAATCGGTGCCTTGATCACCTGATCGATATCCATCACCGCCTCCAGCTGATCGACCTGTCCACGCGGAATGGTCACCGCCAGTGGATCAGCCAGACCTACGCGCAGCTGGTCACGTGCGCCAGACCATACGGTCGCGTTGCTCAGTGTCTCATTGGCATTATAGAGCTGATGCGTGCGGTAGTAACGGAAACCGTAGGAAAGCAACTTCTGACTCTCCTGAGCACGAGCCTCCTCGCTGTTTGTCCCCATCACCACGGAGATCAGACGCATACCATCGCGCTTGGCGGATGCCACCAAGCAGAATCCTGCTGCATCGGTGTGACCGGTCTTCAGACCATCAACGGTCTTGTCGCGCCACAGCAGTTTGTTGCGGTTTGGCTGGCGAATCTTGTTGTAGGTGAAGTACTTCTCGGAATAGATGCCGTAGTGCTCCGGGTAGTCCATGATGATCGCACGCGCCAGCAACGCCATATCCATCGCCGAGGACACATGCCCCTCTTTTGGCAAACCGGTCGCGTTCATGAAGTTGGAGTTTTTCATGCCCAGCAGGTCAGCGTGTTGGTTCATCAGGTCGGCAAAGGCGGTTTCGCTGCCTGCAATATGCTCGGCAACGGCAACGGATGCGTCATTACCTGACTGGATAATGATCCCCTTCATCAGGTCTTCCAGTTTCACCTGGGTGCCCTCGCGAACAAACATGCGGGAACCGCCGGTACGCCATGCTTTCTCACTGATCAAGACCAGGTCCTGCTTGGTGATATTACCCTTGCCCAGCTCGTAATCCAGCACGTAGCTGGTCATCAGTTTAGTCAGGCTGGCCGGTGGGAATGCGGTATCCGCATTCTTTTGCGCAATAACCTTACCGGTATCCGCATCCATCACCACATAGGCGCGGGCAGCGATCTGAGGTGCTGCTGGAATCAGGGAGGAAGCCTGGACGCTCATCGCGCACAAGCTGAAAATCATCAAAAAAACGAAACGAATATTGGCTTTAAACATTGTTATCCAAATATCAAAAGCTGAACTGGCATTTAAACACTACAGATGATGCACAACTGTACTGAACCCCTTAGTCTAAGTCCACCAGATGGGTGTCCGGATATCCGGACTGTTCCAGCTGACTCAGCAGATCGCGCACCTGGGTTTCGGAGCTGACCGGCCCTACGTGCACCCGGTACAATACCTGCCCGTTGCGATCCAGATTGCGTATGACAACCGGTTGTCCGGTTAGTGCCCTTACAGTTGCAGTAACACGCTCAGCGGCAATCAGGTTGCTGTAGGCACCCACCTGCAGATACTGCCCAACCGGCGTGGTACGCTGCACATTGTCCCGCACCGGCACCCGCACATTCGGTGCGGTCCTTACTGGTGCGACCGGTTTCGCGGAGGCAATCAGTGCGGAGGAATTCTGCCAATTATGTGGATCAATCGCCTCCACCTCTACCTGTGCGGTTCCACTGCGCAACATATCGAGCTTGGACGCAGCCGCGTAGGAGAGATCGATGATACGTCCGGTGTGAAACGGGCCGCGGTCATTCACCCGTACAATCACCTGTCGGCCATTCTTCAGGTTGGTTACCCGCACATAAGTGGGGATCGGCAGGGATTTGTGCGCCGCCGTCATCGCGTACATGTTATAGACCTCACCGTTCGAGGTGGTGTGACCGTGGAACTTCTTGCCGTACCAGGAGGCACCGCCACGTTCACGGTAGCCCTTGGCACTGTTCAATACGTGGTAACGCTTACCAAACACCACGTAGGGGCTTTTGTTCCCGCCACGACTGCGCGGCTCCACCTTGGGCACTGCGTCTTTCACATGAGAGACATCAACAGGCTTGGCTGGCCCGCGGTCATGTTTCATAGAGTAACGCCCGCCCCCTCCCGTGGAACACCCCACCAGCAGGAACAGTGTCGTCAGCAGTGCAAGCAGCCTCATGACTTGCTCTTACCGTATTCAGCTTTTACCGCCTGGCTCAACTCATGTACCGCCATAGCGTAAAGCCGACTGTGGTTATAGCGGGTGATCACGTAGAAATTATGCAATCCGAGCACATTCTGGAACTCACCGTCTTTTTCCAGGCGCATCAGCGTGGCAAGTTGGTCGGAGGCCAGCGGAGTACCGGCCTGTACTCCACGGGCAGACCAGTCGGCCAGAGTCAGCTGCGGTTTCAAGCCGCCGTTAAACCAGCTGTCTTCGGCTTTTTCAGTCACCTGCACATCACTGATCACAGTCCCACCCTGCTGCCAGCCATGGCGCGCAAAGTAGTTAGCAACGCTGCCGATCGCGTCGGTTTTGTTGGTCCAGATATTCCGCTGGCCATCACCGTCAAAATCCACGGCAAAATTGCGGAAGCTGGACGGAATAAACTGACCAAATCCCATCGCACCGGCGTAGGACCCCTTCAGGCTGAGCGGATCGATCTGCTCTTCCTGCACCATGTGGAAGTATTCTTTCAGCTGGCCGCGGAAGAATTTGGCACGTTTAGGATAATCAAATCCCAGTGTACTGAGCGCATCCACAACGCGGTAGTTACCCATGATCCGGCCGTAATGGGTTTCTACCCCAATAATCGCCACAATATATTCTGCAGGCACGCCGTACTCTTGTTCTGCACGCGCCAAGGCTTCGGCATTTTCCTGCCAGAAGGTCACGCCACGGGCGATGCGTTTTGGCTGGATGAAGATATTGCGGTATTCACCCCAAGTGAGGCGTTTTTCCGCCGGACGGGAGATCGCTTCCAGAATAGATTCCTGGCGGGTGGCTTTTGCCAACACAGCGCGCACATCGGCTTCAGCAAAGCCTTCGGATACCATCTCTTTGATAAATGCCTGGCCATCCGGGTGCTGCGCATAATTGCTCGCTTTGGCCTCGGAGATCGCGCAACCGGCCTGCAACAGCGTTGCACTGCCAAGCAGCACCGAAAAAAGATATTTCTTAACCTGTTGCTTCTTACCCTGTTTCATCCGACTTCCCCTTAACTAGCTAACGCAGCATCATCGTCTTGTGGCTATGCATCGACATCAACAAACCAAAACCCGCCATCAATGTCACGATGGAGGTTCCACCGTAGCTTACCAGTGGAAGCGGCACCCCCACCACCGGTAACAGACCACTTACCATACCAATATTCACAAAAACGTAGACGAAGAAGGTCAGCGTAATACTGCCTGCAACCAGTCGTCCAAAGCTATGCTGCACGGTCGCCGCCATCCACAAGCCACGGCCGATGATCGCTGCGTAGAGCACCAGCAATCCCACAACACCAATCATACCGAGCTCTTCTGCGATGACGGCAATAATGAAATCGGTGTGCGATTCCGGCAGGAAATCGAGCTGCGACTGCGTACCGTCCAGCCACCCTTTACCGGTGACACCACCGGAGCCAATCGCAGTTTTGGACTGAATAATGTTCCAGCCCGATCCCAGCGGATCACTCTCCGGATCGAGAAAGGTCAACACACGCTGCTTCTGGTAGTCCTTCATCACCATCCACAACCCCGGCAGGGCCGCAGCCGCAAGGCCGAGTGCAGCAAAGATATAGCGCCACAAGATACCGCTGAACAACAGCACAAAGATACCGGACGCGGCAATCAACAACGAGGTTCCCAGATCGGGCTGTTTCATGATCAGGACTGTAGGTATACCGATCAGAGTCAAGGCAACAAAAGTATGCTTCAGACTCGGCGGCAGCGGCCGCTTAGCCAGGTAGGTTGCGACCATAAGTGGCAACACCAACTTCATAATCTCTGATGGCTGGAAGCGGAAGCCTGGCAGCTGAATCCAGCGCTGCGCCCCTTTCGCTCCCACACCGAACAGGATGACCCCCACCAGCAACGCAACGGCCACCACATAGAGCCAAGGAGCCCAACGCCCAAAGAAACGGGGCTCCAATTGTGCCAGGATGATCATCACGCCAAAGCCCGCCCCCATGCGGATCGCCTGGCGCGCGACATAGCCCATATCCTGGCCGGAGGCGCTATAGAGGATAAACAGGCCAAACGCTCCCAGCGCCAACAGCAGCAACAGCATAATCGGATCGAGGTTGGTGTAACTCCAGAGCGAGCGTCGTCGTCGCAGGGAGTCACTGGCCTCAGGCATATGGCGGCGAAATTCAGTCGTGGTCATAACCCATCAGGCTCTCAAATTCAGTGCTTTCAACCTCTTTCTCACCCACCAGGTAGGCATCCATCACCTTACGTGCAATTGGCGCCGCGGTACTTGAACCACCCCCGCCATTTTCCACAATCACCGCTACGGCAATCTTGGGATCCTCAACCGGCGCAAACGCCACAAACAGGGCGTGGTCACGCAATCGCTCAGCGAGTTTCTCCGCGTCGTACTCTTCATCCTGCTTGATTCCCACAACCTGTGCCGTACCGGTCTTACCGGCGAAACGATACTTAACCCCCTTAGCTGAGCGACGGGCAGTACCTCGCGGGCCATGAACTACATCGACCATCCCCTGGATAATCAGATTCCAGTACTCCGGATGGTTCAGCTGAACATCTTCAGGTTTACCTTTGCCGTAGTCATATTCCATCTCACCCACGGCAAAACCTTTCTCTTCATCCGGCTGGTATGCCCCTTTCAACATGCGCGGCTGGACCCAACGCCCCCGATTGGCGATCACCGCTGTAGCGGTCGCCAGCTGCATCGGGGTTGCCAGCAGGAAGCCCTGACCGATACTCAGGTTGAGCGAGTCCCCCGGATACCAAGGTGCACGGCGGTTATTCCGCTTCCACTCACGTGACGGCAGGATGCCTCGGGTTGCTTCCGGCAGGTCGAGACTCTCGATGGAACCAAAGCCAAAACGGCCCAGGTAGTCGGACATCGGATCGACGCCCATCTTGTGTCCCGCCGAGTAAAACCAGACATCACAGGACTGCGCCAGTGCCAGGTTCAGGCCTACAACGCCATGCCCACCTCGCTTCCAGTCTCGATAACGGCGACCATTTTTGGTGAGGGTGTACCAACCAAAGTCACGCACCTTAAACGAGGGTGAGACTGACCCGGAATCAATGGCGGCCAGGGCTGTGATTGGCTTAACGGTAGAACCGGGAGGATAGCGGCCGCGCAGGGCGCGGTTAAACAGCGGCAGATCGTCGGACTCACGCAGGGCACCGTAATCCTTGTTGGAAATCCCGGTCACAAACATGTTCGGATCGTAACCCGGGGTCGATACCAGCGCCAATATGCCACCGTCCTTTGGATCGATCGCTACCACAGCGGCACGCCGTCCTTCCAACAGCTTTTCGGTGGTTTGCTGCAGCTTGAGGTCCAGGCTCAATATCAGATCTTCACCCGGTACAGGATCGGTGCGTTCCAGCACACGCATCACACGGCCACGGGCGTTGGTTTCGACCTTTTGGAATCCCACTTGCCCGTGCAAGGTCGATTCGTAGTATTTCTCAATGCCCAGCTTACCGATGTAATGCGTCGCCGAGTAGTTAGTCTCATCCACCCGCTCCAGCTCACGCTCATTGATCCGGCCCACATATCCCAGAGCATGTACCAGCGAAGAGCCGTACGGATAGTAGCGAATCAGATCCGCTTCAATACGCACCCCCGGCAAACGGTGATAGTTAACAGAGATACGGGCGATTTCGTCTTCGGTCAGCCGGAAGCGCAACGGCACCGACTCGAATGGGCGGCGACGCTGTTTCAATCGTTTGCGGAACCGTTCTACCTGCTTATCGGTAATCGGAATCAGCTCCTGCAGGCGCGCCAAGGTACCATCCAGATCCTTAACTTCCTCTTTGAGGAGAGTTACGCTGTAGCTGGGCTGGTTATCCGCCAGCAGGACTCCGTTACGGTCGTAGATCAAACCACGTGTAGGTGCCACCGGTTGCAGCTGAACGCGGTTTTTGTCCGACAGGGCACTGTAGCGATCATGCTCCATCACCTGCAGGAAATAGAAGCGGGTGACCAAGCCAAACAGTGCGATCAACACAATAATAAACGCGATCACCGCCCGGATCCGGAAGGTGCGCGTTTCCCTGTTGTGGTCTTTGAGTGGCGTGGAACTCATTCCAGCCCCTATTTGTGATACGGATGTCCCTGGATCACAGTCCAGGCACGGTAGAGCTGTTCAGCCAGCAGCACCCGCACCAGCGGGTGTGGCAAGGTCAGAGCCGAGAGAGACCATTTCTGATCAGCCAGGGCAACACAGCGACCGTCGAGGCCGTCTGGACCACCCACCAACAGGGAGACATTGCGCCCATCCATGCGCCAGTCTGCCAGCTGATCAGCCAGTTGCTCGGTGGACCAACTCTTGCCCCCCACTTCCAGCGCGATGACCCGATCCCCTTTAGGGATAGCCGCCAGCATCTGATCACCCTCGAGCTTCTTGGCCCGGGCAACATCGCTGTTCTTGCCGCGATGCCCCAACGGCAACTCGACCAGCTCAAGCTGCATCTCCTGCGGCAACCGCTTGGCATATTCGTTATAGCCGTCGGTTACCCAGCGCGGCATCTTGCCGCCGATGGCGATCAGGCGCACTCTCATCTCGTTTACTGAGCCTCACTCTCGGTCTCGTCAATACTCCAGAGGCGTTCAAGGTCGTAGAAGCTGCGTGCATCCGGCATCATCACATGGACGATCAGGTCACCCAGGTCGACCAGGATCCAGTCGCCCACCTGCTGACCTTCGACACCCATTGGCTGCACGCCCGCTTTTTTTACCTTCTCTGCCACATCCTGAGCAGTTGAGACCACATGACGGGAGGAAGTTCCGCTCGCGATGATCATATAGTCGGTAATAGAGGACTTACCGCGCACATCCAGCAGGGTAATGTCTTTGGCTTTCATGTCTTCCAGAATGCTGGAAACCAGTTCGATCAGTTTTTCTGTCTGCATCTTCTCAGTTCAATTGGTTGTATAACCGTAGAGGTTATTGTCTTGTATATACGCCCATACCGGATCGGGAATTAGGTAACGGGGCGAGTAGCCATCGGTGACCAACTGGCGCACCTGAGTGGCGGAAATGCCTAACGGCGTCATCTCATGGATCAGGACATGACCGGCGGGTTTGCTTAGCAACGTCGCTGTATCGTTTACCCGGTGAGCCCGGGTAAAGCCCTGCATGGTTTCATCGGGCTCAAAATGATAGCCCGGGCGCGCCACCACGATGATGTGGGCATAGTCCAGAAACTCGAGCCACTGATGCCAGCCAGGCAGGGTCAGATACGCGTCCATGCCCATCACCATGCAGATCGGCGTAGCTGCCCCCAACTCCTCACGCAAACCCTGCAGGGTCAGCAACGTGTAGGAGGGCTTATCGGAGGTCACTTCTCGAGCATCCGCCCGCAGGGATGGCTCATCCGCCACTGCCGCGTCCACCATGGCCAGACGCTGCTCCGACGTACAACCCGGCGCATCACGGTGCACTGGCTGTTTCGACGGAATCAGACTGACTTGGGGTACATCCAGCCACTGCTGGATCTCAAGCGCAGTACGCAGGTGGCCGTTATGAACAGGATCAAAGGTCCCGCCCATAAAAACAAACGCGTGGTTCAACAGAGACTCCACTTACTTGCGGATATGACCGTCGCCAAGGACCACGTATTTTTGAGACGTCAGGCCATCCAGTCCCACCGGACCACGGGCATGAATCTTGTCGGTGGAGATACCGATCTCGGCTCCCAGACCGTACTCGAAACCGTCCGCAAAACGGGTAGAGGCGTTCACCATCACCGAGCTGGAATCCACCTCCAGCAGGAATGCGCGCGACTTGGTGTAGTTCTCGGTGATGATCGCATCGGTGTGATGTGAACCGTACTTGTTGATGTGACGGATCGCTTCTGCCATATCCTCAACCAGCTTGATCGACAGGATCGGTGCCAGGTATTCGGTGGACCAGTCCTCATCAACCGCTTCGTTGATGTAAGGCAGCAGTTCACGGGTTGCATCACAGCCGCGCAGTTCAACACCAATCGCCTGGTAGCGCTCCGCCAGCTCCGGCAGCACCTCAGCCGCAATCGCCTTGTTCACCAGCAGGGTTTCCATGGTGTTACAGGTTCCGTAGCGGTGGGTTTTGGCGTTGATCGCCACATTAACCGCCTTGGCCTTATCCGCATCGCTATCGATATAGACGTGGCAGATACCGTCCAGGTGTTTAATCACTGTCACCTTGGCATCACGACTGATGCGTTCGATTAGCCCCTTGCCGCCACGCGGTACGATCACATCCACATATTCCGGCATGGTAATCAGCTGCCCCACCGCCGCACGGTCAGTGGTTTCAACCACCTGAACCGCATTCTCCGGCAAACCGGCCGATTTCAGGCCCACCTTGATGCACTCAGCCACGGCCTGGTTGGAGTTGATTGCTTCGGAACCACCACGCAGGATGGTTGCATTGCCAGACTTCAGACACAGACTCGCCGCTTCCACAGTCACATTCGGACGGGATTCGTAGATGATGCCGATGACGCCCAGCGGCACGCGCATCTTACCTACCTGGATACCGGTCGGGCGGTAGTTCAGGTCAGTGATGGCACCTACGGGATCGGGCAGACCTGCCACCTGGCGCAAACCTTCAATCATGGTGTCGATCCGTGCGGGGGTCAGTTCCAGACGATCCAGCATGGCATCGTCCAGACCGTTGGCACGGCCGTTTTCCAGATCTTTCAGGTTTGCTGCGTGCAGCGCTTCACGGCTGCCATCGATAGCATCAGCCATCGCCAGCAGCGCTGTATTCTTGGTGCCGGTAGAGGCTTTTGCAATAAAACGAGCTGCGTCGCGAGCCTGCTGGCCCAGCTCGATCATGTACTCTTCCACGTTCATGAAGTTATCTTCCCGATCAGTAATCGCCCTATTATAGCGCCGAGAGAGTTCCGGGTCATGGTCACACTGCGCCGAATTGAGTTAACCCTTCCCGAAATCTCCTGCTATGATTGAACGTTTGTCGCGTGCAGAGGCCTAATAGACCCGGCATCGCGGCCGAAACGAGGTAATAAGGAGATAAAACCTCGTTTGTGAAAAATTGAATGGGGCCGCGTCAGCGGATCCTTTTTCTATATTTTGACTTTCAGCATCTGATTCAAGCCATATTAACGTGAGCACGAACAACCGCCCCGCCATTTTCTCAGCCAGATCCCTGTCGCTGTTTGCTGCCGTAGTATTTCTCGGCTGCCTGCTGCTGGGTGGCGGGTACTTGTGGTTCGCCTCCAACCAGCAGGCCGAAGCGGAAACTCGCGGCCTGGGGCACTCACTGGCAAAACAGACTACCTTCCTGATTCGCCCTCTGATACTGGCCGACGACCGCATCAGCACCAACTATTTGCTGCAAGAGCTGGCTGAGCTGGAACATGTGACCGGTCTGCAGCTTACCGACGCCCAGGACCAGGTCATTGCCCGTGCCGGTGAAAACGAAGGGATCAGTATCCAGCGCCAGATGGTGCAACAGGAGCGCCGCATCGGTACCCTGACGCTCTGGCTTGCACCAAAACCGCTGCAACAGGTGATGCAACGTCAGCTCTTGCTTGCCCTGTTGATTGCACTGATCAGCGCCAGCCTGACAGCCATTGTCCTCTGGTATCGCTGCCGGGCAGCCGATGATGCCATGTCGCTCGCACAGGGCGAGGTAAGTGAGGACACCCCTGTCGACGAGCCAGAAGAAGAGCGACAAGCAACAGAAAACCGTGATCTGGTTGAGCTGCTTCGCCCTGAACCAGCACAACCCACACCGCAGTTAGCACCTACCCATTCGACAGAAGCAGAGGAAGCGCCAGCAGATGCCGATGAGTACGCAGAAACTGACACGGAGGTGGATACCACCGCGATTGAGCTGGAAGAACAACCGCTCACTCAGAAGGCCCAGCAACCGGTAGCCAAAGAGAATCCGCTGCGTCGCCGCGGCCGTGACGAAGAGCAGCTGACGCTGTACTCTTTCGAGCACGAGATGGAGCTGATGCTGACAGCGGAAGATGCGGCCTACCTGCTCTATATCGACGCGACCAGCGCCCATGCCGAGTACGCCGACGCGTCAGAGCGTGATGAACTGCTCGCAATCTATACCCAGCTGGCAGCCCAGGTCGCACACATCTACAGCGGTCAGCTAGAGATTCTGAAAAATGGCGACCTGCAGATCAACTTCACTGTGCCCGTCGAGAAAGACGCCCACGGCATCAACGCACTCTGCGCCGGCCTGTTGTTCGTGCTGCTGTACAAAGGTTTCAATAAACAGCGCATTGGACAGTTCCAACCGGTTATGAATCTGCACATTGCGCTGGTACGTGGCCATAAGGGCAAGCCTGCGATCCTGCAGGAGGAATCCCGCTTCCTGACCCGCACCACGCAGAGTAATGAGCTGATCAGCCACACCGCTCTGACCGAAGCACCGGATATCAAGCGAGCACTGTTGAAAGATGCGGACATCCGCCGCGAGGATGAGGATAAAGTACTTATCCACAAGGTGGAAAAACGCTACCAAACCCTGTTTGAGAAACAGTGCAACCACCTGCTGACCAAACTGAAGCAGCAGGCTGAAAGCACCCACTAAAACGGTGACCGGCTCCTAACCGATCATCGCGCCATTTTTGCCACTCTTCTTCACCACATACATCCGTGTATCGGCTTCACGCAACAAGCTATCAACGTCGTCACCATGATCCGGGCCGATTGCGCCACCGACGGAACAACTTACCCGCAAGTCTTCAACAATGTGATCAAAAGGGTCATTCAGCACATCCAGGATACGGGACGCCAGCTGCTCTTTCGCCTTGAGCGCATCGCGCCCGAAGATCAGGATGGCAAACTCGTCACCGCCGATACGCGCCACCAGGTCCTCTTCCCGCAGGATACTGTCCAGACGGCAGGCGATCTCCGCCAGAACCTTGTCGCCGACTGGGTGACCGTGCTCATCATTGATACGCTTAAAGTCATCCACATCCACGTAGAGCACCGCCAGCTTTTCCTCACTCTCACGGGCGGAGTCCAGTGCCGCCGTGGCGGCCTCGTGAAATGCCTGACGGTTGGGGATCTGGGTTAAGGAGCAGCGGTACGCCAGATCACGATATTGCTCGCTGCGCTTATGCGCCTGCTGGGCTTCCTGTTCCCTTGCCAGCAACTGCTGCTGCATTTCGCGCCGGGCCAGAATGTTTTCAACCAAGCGTTCCAGCAGGCCCATATGGCCGTGCGCCCAAAAGCCGATGATTGGTACTGCCAGCAAGCCCACCAGCAACACATTGATCAGAAAATTAAAATCCGCCTGTATTCGCTCAGCTGCGCCCTCGTTATATGCATCGTAGGCCTGCTGCAATACCGCCAGTGCGGCAATGGCAGTGCTGTCGCTGATCTCTACGCGCTTACTCAACAACGCCGGTTGAACGCCCTCCACAACTCCCAGCTCGGCACTGCGTACAGACGCCATATAGGCCTCAAAGGTTTTTCGGATGGTACGCAGCGCAACCTGCTCTTTCATGGCCAGCTCTAGTCGGCTGTAGGAATTGAGGGCATTGCGGGTTTCATCGATATCCAGCGCAAGGCGGTCGAGATAGGCTTGGTCCTGGCGCAAGACGTAGTTTTTGTAGTGGTGGATAAAACCACCGTACCCAACGGCACGATGAATACGCGCCAACGCATCTCCACGGGCGCTGGTTTCATAGCTGTAGTCGACCCAGCTTTGCCTGAGCTTCACCAGGTTATAGAGCAGCGATCCACCCAGTGTAAGCATGGCTGTCGCCAACAATGTCGCCAGCAGCGCCGTCCGCTTTTTGTATCGCTGATTGAGTAAATGCCCTTCCATTGGCGCTCTTTCAAATCCCTTTTCGTCATTTGGATTAGGATATTCGAACTGCAAAGCCATTCGGTTTGCTTGCGGTTCAAATAATCCAGCCTAGACCAAAACGGGCAGGTTTCAACCTGCCCGTTTTTACAATGCGGCGAACGCCTTTTCTAAACCGCCTGCCCGGCTTATTCAGCGCGGATCACTTCCAATCGATCAACCCGCTGGTAACCACGCGGCAGCTTATTACCCCGTCGTCCACGCTCACCGCGGTAGTGCTCAAGATCACTGCCCTTCAGCTTATGATGCTGGCGCCCGGAATGCACCACCAGCATGTCGTCTGGGCTGAAAGCGGTCAGCGCTACCAGAATCTCCTCACGGGCAGCAGCACGTGCAGAAGGAATGTTGATAATCTTGTTCCCCTTGCCACGTGCCAGTTCAGGCAACTCTGCAACCGGGAAGATCAGCATCCGTCCTTCATTCGTCACTGCTGCCAGCAACAGATCGGCGGTGTTCTCCAGCTGTTGCGGCGTCACCACTTTTGCCCCTTTCGGCAACGTAAGCACCGCTTTTCCGTTCTTGGTCTTGGAGGTCAGGTCCGCCAGCTTGGCGACAAAGCCGTATCCCGCATCACTGGCCAGCAACACCCGATCCGAATCCTTACCCGCCACAGCCGCATCGATGGTAGCGCCTTTTGGCAGCGTAATTTTACCGGTTACCGGCTCACCTTGGCCCCTTGCCGATGGCAGGGTATGGGTGTCCAGGGTGTAGCTGCGCCCGGTGGAATCCAGCAGCAACGTGGGCTGGTTAGTGCGCCCCTTGCAGGCCAGTTTGAAGCCGTCACCTGACTTGTAGTTCAGGCCCACGGCATCCACTTCGTGGCCCTTGGCAGCACGAATCCAGCCCTGTTTGGAAATGACCACAGTCACCGGGTCAGAAGAAAGCAGGTCTTTCTCGCTGAAGGCCTGCGCTTCGTCACGCTCAACAATCGGAGAACGACGCTCATCACCGTATTCTTCGACTGCTTCGGTGATCTCTTCTTTGATCAGCTTGCGCATCAGGCTGTCGGAACCGAGGATCGCCTCCAGCTGCTTGCGCTCTTCTTCCAGTTCGTCCTGCTCACCGCGAATTTTGAACTCTTCCAGCTTCGCCAAGTGGCGCAGCTTCAGATCCAGAATAGCGTTGGCCTGAATATCGGTCAGACCGAAGCGGTTCATCAGCTCCTGCTTCGGATCATCCTCATTACGGATGATCGCGATTACCTCGTCAATATTGAGGTAGGCCACCATCAAACCTTCGAGGATGTGCAGGCGATCCAGCACTTTCTGCAAACGGTGCTGCAGACGGCGGGTCACGATCTGGGTACGCCAGCCCAGCCACTCGCCCAGGATCATACGCAGGTTCTTCACCTGCGGTTTACCGTCCACACCGATCATGTTCAGGTTCACCCGGTAGGTGCGCTCCAGATCAGTAGAGGCAAACAGGTGTGCCATCAGCTGCTCGATATCCACACGGTTGGACCGTGGCACGATCACCAGGCGGGTAGGGTTTTCGTGATCGGACTCATCGCGCAGGTCACTGACCATCGGCAGCTTTTTCTGCTGCATCTGCTGGGCAATCTGCTCCAGCACTTTCGCGCCGGATGTTTGGTATGGCAGCGCGGTGATCACAATTTCACCCTGCTCTTTTTCAAAGACGGCACGCATACGCACCGAACCACGCCCGGTGGAGTAGAGTTTACGCAACTCATGGCGCGGCGTGATGATCTCTGCCGCCGTTGGCATATCCGGCCCCGGCACGATCTGGCACAGGTCTTCCAGCGTGGCTTCCGGATTATCCAGCAGGTGGATACAGGCGTTGCCCACTTCACGCAGGTTATGTGGCGGGATATCCGTGGCCATCCCCACGGCGATACCGGTACCACCGTTCAGCAACACGTTCGGCAAGCGTGCCGGCAGCACGGCCGGTTCGTTCAGGGTGCCGTCAAAGTTTGGAATCCAATCTACGGTACCCTGCCCCACTTCACGCAGCAGGACCTGCGAATAGGACGCCAGACGCGATTCGGTATAACGCATTGCAGCAAAGGATTTAGGATCGTCCTGGGAGCCCCAGTTTCCCTGCCCGTCGACCAGCGGATAGCGGTAACTGAACGGCTGTGCCATCAGCACCATCGCCTCATAACAGGCAGAGTCACCGTGCGGGTGGAACTTACCCAGCACGTCACCCACGGTACGGGCCGATTTTTTGAACTTGGCCGTGGCGCTCAAGCCCAGTTCGGACATGGCATACACTATGCGGCGCTGTACCGGTTTCATACCGTCGCCGATATGCGGCAGGGCACGATCCAGGATCACGTACATGGAGTAATCCAGATACGCCTTCTCGGTAAAGTCTCGCAGCGCAATGCGCTCACCACCCTCGGTAAACGTGGTTTCTACGCTCATCAGGATTCCTTAATTGTTCTCTGCACGGGTGGCTACACCACCCATAAACTGTTCTTCCAGCCTCAGTTACAGCCGGTGGTGACCAATGTCACCTGATACGGGTTAGGCGATGCGGCATCGGCATCCGCCTCCTGGTACTGCACGTAACAACCGTTGTTGCTGTTGTCGTACCCAATCCGCACAAGGTTATTTGCGCTGGTGTCGACTGTCAGTCCGGAGGAGAGCTGCAGCTCCAGCAGATCCATAACATCGGCATGACCCACGACACTTACCTGCGCTTCGGGGTAGCCGTATTGCAGCTCCACGATCATTCCTTCGATCACCACATCGCTATCATTACGGGCTTGGTTCTGGACACTGTGCAACACGGCTTCCGCATGTACCAGGTTGGCGATGGAGTGCAACTTGCCCTCCAGATGCTCCAGTACCGCTTGCCGGGCGTTGCTGCTAATATCGAGAAAACGTGGCAGCGCCACCGCTGCCAACAGACCCAACAGTGCAATTACGATCACCAGCTCTACGATGGTAAAGCCGCGTACCGGTCGCATCACCTTACACCTCCGCGAGGTTTCCTTTGGTCTCAAGCCAGCTCTTACGATCACCGGAACGCTTCTTGGCCAGCAACATGTCCATGGTTTCATTGGTGCCGTCACCCGGCTCCACCATCAATTGCACCAAGCGGCGGGTGTCGGGCGCCATGGTGGTTTCACGCAACTGCAGCGGGTTCATTTCACCCAACCCCTTGAAGCGCTGGACACCGATCTTGGCATTCTTACGCTCGGCACGGATGCGGTCGATGATGCCGTCACGCTCGCCGTCATCCAGAGCGTAGTACACCTCTTTCGCCACATCGATGCGGTACAACGGTGGCATCGCCACATACACGTGCCCCGCCGCCACCAGTGGGCGGAAGTGGCGCACAAACAGCGCGCACAACAGGGTGGCGATGTGCATGCCGTCGGAATCCGCATCGGCGAGGATACAGATCTTGCCATAACGCAGACCATCCAGGTTATCGGAGCCCGGATCAACCCCAATCGCCACCGAGATATCGTGGATCTCCTGGGAACCCAAGGTATCAGAAGATTCCACTTCCCAAGTGTTGAGGATCTTACCGCGTAGCGGCAGAATCGCCTGGAACTCGCGCTCGCGCGCCTGCTTGGCAGAACCACCTGCGGAGTCACCCTCCACCAGGAAGAGTTCGGACTGGGTGGCATCAGCGCCGGAACAATCTGCCAGCTTACCCGGCAGAGCCGGCCCCTGGGTGACCTTCTTACGCACCACCTTCTTGTTGGAACGCTGGCGACGCTGGGCGTTGGAGATTACCATCTCCGCCAGCTTCTCGCCCTCTTCCACATGGCGGTTCAGCCACAGCGAGAAGGCATCCTTGATGGCACCGGTGATAAACGCCGCTACATGTCGGGAGGAGAGACGTTCCTTGGTCTGACCGGCAAACTGCGGATCGCGCATCTTTGCGGACAGCACATAAGCACATTTATCCCAGATATCATCGGCGGTCAGTTTGACCCCACGCGGCAACAGGTTACGGAACTCACAGAACTCACGCATCGCATCCAGCAGGCCGGAACGCATACCGTTTACGTGAGTACCACCTTGTGCGGTCGGGATCAGGTTGACGTAGCTTTCACAGGTCAGCTCGCCACCTTCCGGCAGCCACTGCACCGCCCACTCGACGGCATCCTCTTCGCCTTGCAACGCACCTGAGAACGGCTCCGCCGGCAGGGTTTCATAGACTTGGGTGGTGCCCTGCAGATAGGCTGTCAGACCATCTTCATAACACCACTCATCTTTCTCTTTTTCAGCGCCGGTCAGGTTGGTAAAGGTCACCTTGAGGCCCGGGCACAATACAGCCTTGGCGCGCAGCATATGCTTGAGACGGCTGACGCTGAACTTCGGCGAGTCAAAATACTTAGGGTCTGGCGAGAAGCGTACCGTGGTGCCGGTGTTACGCTTACCGCAGGTATCGATCACTTCAAGATCCGATACTTTTTCACCGTCGGCAAAACCGATGCGGTAAACCTGACCGTCACGCTTAACGGTCACCTCCAGTAGGCGAGACAGCGCGTTCACCACCGACACACCCACCCCGTGCAACCCCCCGGAGTAGTTGTAGTTGTCGTTGTTGAACTTGCCACCAGCGTGCAGTTTGCAGAGAATCAGCTCTACACCACTCACCCCCTGCTCCGGGTGAATATCCACCGGCATACCGCGACCATCATCAGAACAAGAGATGGACTGGTCTTTATGCAGAACAACATCAATCTGCTTGGCATGACCGGCCAAAGCCTCGTCCACAGAGTTATCAATGACTTCCTGGGCCAGGTGGTTCGGACGATCGGTTTCGGTATACATACCGGGACGGCGCCTTACCGGCTCCAGTCCGCTGAGGACTTCAATCGCATCAGCTGTATATTGTTTCGTCATCTATAAGATCCTTAGCGACGTGACGACTGTTCGGGCCTGTTTAGGAGGCCTCTAATGGTTCTGCAGGCGGTAACTCAACACGCCCTTGGCTAAAGGCCAGTATTGCGGGAATCAGATCCTGGAAGCGGTCAAAACCATGACTTCCGCCTGGCTGCACAAACTGTGGCGAACCGGCAAACTTGTCCACCGCTTCACGATAGTCCAGTGTTTCGTCGTCCGTTTGTGTCAGCAACAGGTAACGGGATGGATTGCGAATCTGCTCACAGTTGATCTCCAGCAACTGCCGCAAGTGATCCCGGGTCAGTACATAGTGCTCGTGGGTATAGAGGTTTTCGTTCTCTCCCAGCCAATCTTCCAGCAACGCATAGGGCCGTACGGCTGGGTTTACCAACACCACGCGAACGTGGCTGTATTTTTCCGCCAGCCAAGTGCTGTAGTACCCCCCCAGGGAACTGCCGATCAATGTAACCGGGCGATCTGGCACCGCTTCGATCAGTGTTTCCAGCTGCTTGATCGCTTGTGCCGGCCAGTGAGAGAGTTCCGGTACTTCATAATCAACGTCAATCTGAGCCTCTCTCAGATACTGCCCCAACAACTGCGCCTTGATAGACGATGGCGAACTGTTAAAGCCGTGTACGTAGATAAACAGAGGTGTCTGCATGAATGCTCCTCAAACCTCGAACTCATATCTTATCGGCCTGAACTGAGAATAATGCAGTTTCAGGATTGAAGAGACGTTACCCGACCGCTGACGGCCGTGCAACCGGAGCTACAGCCGGACGACGTTTGCGTTGACCTGCCCACCGTCTGCCAAATGATAGACGGTATAAGCCGGCCCCGTTTTCTGCGGATCATCCTCCAGTACAACGCTATCACTGCACGCTTTGTATTGAGGGGCCACAGCAGGCGAGGAGCACAAGCGGACACCTTGTTCGGTGAGATCCCACGCCTGATGCACATGACCAAATAGCACACAGCGAACAGCCGGAGACGTGGAGATGCAGTGCCAGAACGCATCCGCATTACCGAGCGATATCGGGTCTTGCCAGCCACTGCCTAGATGAACCGGGTTGTGATGCAGCAGCACCATCAGGTGTTCATCCACTGAGTTCACCAGGGTTTCCTGCAGGAGCGCCAGCTCTGCCCGCGCCAGACTGCCCCCACCTACGCCGTCGGCATTGGCGGTGGAATCCAGCAACACCAGTCGCCAGCCTCCTAGATCAATGATTTTGCGGTTGAGCGCTGCTGTTCCGTATTGGCGCATCTGCTCTGGATCATCGTGATTGCCGGGCAACCAGACAGCGGGGAGTTTCAGGTCATCAAGCTGTTTTACCAGACGCTGATACGCCGTGGGCCCGCTGTGGTGAACCAAGTCGCCGGTCAGTACCAGTAGATCGGCATCATGATGATGCGTCTGTATATGCTCAAGAACGGTTTGCCAGCGCTGCTCGATCACAACACCCTGCATTTTTTGCGAGGGATCGGCCTGCAGATGCAGGTCTGTTACCTGAAGAACTTTCAGCATTAACAACCCGCCGTCACTCAACCGATGAACACGGGTTCCATCATATGCCCATGACTCAGGCAGTGACTCAGCCACTCACCGAGATATTCATTGATCTGGATCTTCTCGTCGGGCTGACGCATACGTTTGTTGGGATAGCTATATACACCCGACAACTGTTTACGCCGCGTGCAGACTACTTCCGCAGTGCTTGCGTCGTGGTACAGACGCACGACCAACTGGGTCGCACCAAGCCAGGGGGAATCGTGATCATGCTGTGGGGTCACTTTCAGGGTGGTGGTGTAGGTAAAACGTTCCTCAACCTCCAGGCGCAAGCTGGCCTGATGATCTGGCCAGGCCACCTGATAACAGCGCTCGTCGACGTTATCCAGGTCCGGCATCAGCTTCATCAGACGCATATAGTTGACTTCACACTGAGCCATCTGTTTGCGTAGATCAGGGATATATTTACGTTTCATCAGCTACCAGACGCGCAACTGGGTGCACGATTTATTGAATCAGCGTTATCTTAACGTAATTGCGTGCAGGGGAATACCGGCGACATCAAGTGGTCAAATTTCAATCATGTATCGCCAGTTTCGGGACCGACAGAACCATGGGTTCGCATCAGTTCACGTTGATAAAACTGATCTCAATGAAAAAATCACCGTAATCAGTCTCAAACGGCAGGATGATGGTCGGGCCGCTGGAGGAGTGTTCAATCTTGTGCTCCTTGCCACTCACCATCACTGGCACGGCCATATCAAAGTCAAAGCCTTTTTCCGCAAGCAATGCCTTAGCCCCACCTGTGGCCATGTTGGTCAACTCGCCCACCATATCGGTTACAGTCTCGTTGACCGTAGCAACCTCTTCACCCAACATCCGCTTGGTGATTGCATAAATAACCGGCTCGGAAAACGACACCGCAAACGAGCCCTTAAGCTGTTCTCCAGCCATACCGATAATGCCTGTTACCGCCCCGAGGGCAGTCGAGCTTTTTTTCACTGAGGGCTTCCCTGGTCGAGACTCAATCTGTGCCATCGTGGAGAGCACATTGGTCATCGAAGCGAGAAATGGATTAATAAATTCTGCCTTCATCATTGTCCGTTCACCATCGTTGGAGATCCTGCAAATACCCTCATCAAAACTCTCGACACCTATCGATCCAGTGCAAATCCCACGTAGCGTGGAAAGCATTTTCACCCATGCCTCACCGCTTTCGCATTCCAGCTTTATGTTAACCAGCGCTGATTCAGATTATCCCTATTCAACTGTAACCACTGCAGGGCAATAATTGATGGCGCGTTGTCGATTCGACCATCCGCGACCATCTCAAAAACCTGTTTGCATGGCAACACTTGAACACGAATATCCTCCCCTTCGGCTTCCAGCCCGTGAACCCCACCCATATCGGTGCTATCCACTCGTGCACAATAGAGCGATATCCACTCATTGGTCCCGCCGGGGCTGACCAGATACCGGGTAATTGGTACCAATTCGGTCAGGATTGCCCCCGCTTCCTCATCCGCTTCACGATGGGCAACTTCCTCACAGGTTTCCCCCTGCTCAACGATGCCAGCCACCAGCTCGAGCAGCCAGGGACTACGAGGATGCTCCAGTGCTCCCACACGAAACTGCTCAATCATCACCACAGACGCTTTGGCGGGATCATACAACAACACACACACGGCTTCTCCACGCACAAAGAGTTCGCGTGTTATCTCTGCACTCCCACCTGCAAATCGGGCATGGCTGAGATGCAATTTGTGCATCTGGAAAAAGCCGTCGTACACCACGTCACAGGAGTGTATCTCTACGTTGGAACGATCAAACATCTGGGACCACCCAAAGATTAAAACTGGAACCGCGACCTACTGAATTTTCCAAAAAATATAACACTGATCCTGTACTGCACCGAAGACCATTTATAATCTTTAAATATATGCTTATAATTTAGAAATATAAAACCCATCCCACTTTTATTGCAAAGGTTTGGCACGATGCACCCGCTGCTAACTACATTCCCTCTTGCACAGTGGCTGCAACATTATCAACGCAGCTCATTTATCAGCGATCTGCTGGCGGGCGTGATCGTGGCCATTATGCTGGTGCCACAGGGGATGGCGTACGCCTTCCTGGCTGGCCTGCCACCGCAATATGGTCTCTACGCAAGCATACTGCCGCTGATGGTTTATGCCCTACTGGGCAGCAGCCGTTCGCTTGCGGTTGGCCCCGTAGCCATCGTTTCGCTGATGGTGGGCTCCACCATAGGTCAGTTCGCCGATCAGGGAACCGACGCATACATTAATGCAGCAGTGAACCTGTCCCTTCTAGTTGGCATTGTTTTATTGCTATTACGCGCGCTGCGCCTAGGTTCGATCGTTAACTTTATAAGTCACTCCGTAACCGCAGGTTTTACCAGCGCTGCAGCCCTGATGATCGCTGTCAGCCAGATTAAGTATTTCAGCGGCCTGAATATTCCACGTGAACTGCACATTTGGGAGGTATTTGACTTACTGGCGAGCCAGATCCACGAAATCAACCCGGTTACACTGCTGGTTGGTTTAACTTCACTGCTCGTATTGTGGTTTACCAAAGACAAACTCTGTTGCTTACTGGAATCGATGGGGGTACCGGCCAGGGCTGCACAACCAATGAGCAAAGCGGGCCCGATGTTTGCCCTTATCACCGGCAGTTTGATGGTCTGGGGCTGGCAGCTGGATAGCAGTGCTGACGTATCCACTGTCGGCACAATCCCCACCGGGTTACCAAACCTGTTTGCAATCAGAATTGAATTTACCCTCTGGCAGGATCTCTTTGTGCCTGCACTGTTGATCTCCCTGATCGGTTTCCTAGAAAGTGTATCCGTTGGCACTGTGCTGGCCAGCAAGCGGCGAGAGCGGATTGATCCCAATAGGGAGCTTATCGCTCTGGGAGTCGCCAATCTGGGAGCGGCCATCTCGGGTACCTATCCGGTTGCCGGAGGCTTTGGCCGCTCGATGATCAACCACAGTGCCGGCGCCCAGACCACAATCGCGTCCCTGATCTCTGCACTCCTGGTACTCCTGAGCCTGCTATTTCTGACGCCCCTTTTCTACTACCTGCCCAAAGCGACGCTGGGCGCAGTGATTGTGATGGCAGTGATACCACTGATCGATTTCTCCTCTTTCCGACAATGCTGGCAATTTAACAAGGCCGACGCTTTGACACTGCTGGCCACCTTTGTATTGGTGTTAGCTCTGGGAGTCGAGCTGGGTATTCTCTCAGGCATCGGGATCTCCATTGCCCTGCTGCTTTACCGATCCAGCCAGCCACACATTGCAGTTGTGGGGCGTGTAGGTAACAGCGAACACTTCCGTAATATCGCTCGCCATGATGTAACCACCTACGCCGACACTCTCGCGCTACGCGTAGATGAGAGCCTGTATTTCGCCAACACGCGTTATGTAGAAGAGTTTGTACTTGCCCAGTGCGCCGAGCAAAAAAGCCTGCGGCACGTGGTGCTGATCTTTAACGCAGTGAACTTTATCGATGCCAGCGCGCTGGAAACATTAGAAAACCTGGTGCTTAAATTGCGTGATGAGCAGATCACCCTGCATCTGGCGGAGGTTAAAGGTCCGGTAATGGATCAATTGCTCAATACATCTTTTATCGAACACCTGGGCGATGGGCAGGTATTCTTCACCACCGATCAGGCAATGCGCGCGCTTTCAGGCTAACAGCACGCGATGGTCAGCTAAGCGGATCGATACGGTCGTCCCGTCCGCGACGGCGGGAGATAAACAGCCTACTGTACGGCAACGCTTTGGCTTCTTTTTTGCTTGGGTCGCCAGCTCCGCCACCTCATTGTGCGAGTCACAACGGCTGGCATCCGGATGAACAACACCAATGGCCAACCCCAGAAGCGGATAGAAAGTCGGACTGCCGTTGCGGTCCAACGCTTCGATCCCTTCACATTGCAGATCCTGCGATGAGTAAAATGCCCGAACCTGGGCATCAAATTCACAAATGATCCGCTCGCAACACTCCCGCCAATCCGCACTACGGAAGATCACCACAAAATCATCCCCGCCGATGTGGCCAACAAAGTTATTTTTGCCCTGTGCGTGATGATTAAGTAACTCGCCCTGCAACAGGGGGGAAGTGTTAACCTTCATAAGCAACACTATTTTAATTAGTGCAAAGCACCAGACTTTTCTACAGAAACTGACTGCTTAGACAAAAGATCCACAACCGGAGATGAAGGGTTAAATCCTTTTATAGCTTTTTGTAAAATATTCCTTGCGAGCTCACAGTCAAAATCAGCTTCCGCGACAGCTAAGTCGTTGAATATTTTATCAATCTCGCTGCGCGATAGCATTTCCTCACAGGCCCTCATAATCTTGGGGTGTTCAGTCCCAATGACATCCTCACCGATAAGAAGCTCTTCATATAACTTCTCACCTGGACGTAACCCCGAAAACTGAATCTCAATATCACCTTGCGGGTGGGCTTCTGACTTTACTTCCAGCCCCATTAGGTGAATCATTCTGCGAGCAAGCTCCTCTATCTTGACAGGCTCCCCCATATCCAAAACGAATACGTCTCCACCTTTCGCCATTGAGCCAGCTTGAATCACCAACGAAGCAGCCTCAGGAATTGTCATAAAAAACCTAGTAATTTCTGGATGGGTAACAGTTACCGGCCCTTTACTTTCAATTTGCTTGCGAAATAATGGCACCACCGACCCGGAAGAACCCAATACATTCCCGAACCTTACCATTGAGAACGTTGTTTTAGACTTACGTGTCGCGAGTTCCTGCAAAACAAGCTCTGCCAGCCGCTTAGTCGCCCCCATTACATTAGTCGGCCGGACAGCTTTATCAGTGGAAATCAAGATAAATCGCTCAATACCTTGCTCTAATGCTGCTTCAGCAAGGACCTTGGTTCCTAAGGAGTTATTACGAATTCCTTCGAATATATTGTGTTCGACCAAAGGAACATGCTTGTAAGCTGCTGCATGGTATACAGTATCTACATCAAAATGCCGCAGTGTTTCCACCACCCTGAACTTGTCAGTAACCGAGCCTATTACCGGGAATAGAGGTACCGATAGTCGATCTGATACTACTATCTGGGAAATTTCTCTTTCAATGCTATACAGAGCAAACTCACTCTGTTCATACAGCACCACTGCAGCTGGTTTATTAACAACCACCTGCCGGACAATCTCCGCTCCAATAGACCCTCCTGCCCCCGAAATCATTACCACCTTGCCCGTAACACTTGACTGAATAAGGCTCTCCTTTGGCGGAACAGGATCGCGACCTAACAGGTCTTCCAAAGGCACTTCTCTAAGACTATCTAGCTCCTCACCCGATACTATCTCCGGTAACGATGGCACAGTTTTAACATGCACAGAATAATCCGAGAGACTATGAAGTACTTTCTGCCTAACGGAGCGATCTACTGAAGGCAGTGCTAGTAATACATGCGTAATTTCTAGTGTTTCAATAAGAGCCCCTAATTCCTTGGGATTATATACCGTTAGTCCCGCTACTGTTTCTCCCCACAAAGCCTTGTCATCATCCAGAAATCCAACTGCTGAAAGCTCGCCTCCGCTAGCCAGTGCAAGGGCCAGCTGTGCTCCAGCCCCCCCTGCACCGTAAATGAGCACCGGTTCCTTATCAAAATAACGCCGTATTGCCCATTGATAATACTGACGAATAAGCAAGCGTGTTCCTCCAATGAGCACAAATGCCGATAATGCGAAGTTAACAGGTACAGAACGCGGAAACTTGGGAATTTGAGCGACAAAAGCTGATGCCCATAGAACAAGGGCCAGTAAAGCAACTCCCTGCAGGATGGACCATATCGCGTTTGTGCTCATATAGCGCACCACGACACGATATAATCCTGTTTGAGTAAACACGAGCACACCGATTGGAGGCAGAACCAAGAACAACCACCAAGCCTGCTCAATGTAGCCAGTTGGCCAGAAATCAGCTAAGCGCAGGACGTACGCCAACCATAGTGCAACAGCAATAGTAACTGTATCCAAGCCCCTCATGACAAGACGCTTTTGCACCCTATCAAGTAAAACCATTCGCACATGCCATGGCTGCTGAGCTGAATTAAATTGTTCCTTCAAGGTAATCGTCTCTCGGTGATTATCGAACTGTCAGATAGAAGCCTTATCCATAATTTGCTGTAAGACCTGACACGTATTTTCGATCTCATGCATATGCAGCGTCGGATGCACCAAAAACATTAGACTTGTATCGCCCAGTTCCTTTGCTATTGGCAAGCGTTCCTCAGGACGCCAACCAGTATTATCAAACGCCTTTTCTAAATAAACTTCGGAACATGATCCTGAAAAACAAGGGATACCGAGACTCGTTATCTCCGCAATTATACGATCTCGGTCCCATCCTTCCGCCAGTTCTAAAGGTTCCACAAACACATAACATTTATAACCTGCATGCTTTATGTACGACGGCAGCTCCGGAACCCTTAGTCCACGACAATTCCTCGCACTAGTCCAGATAGCTTCGGAATATCGCCTTCTTAGGTCAGTCCACTGACACATCCTTCGAAGTTGAATCCGGCCGATAGCGGCTTGCACCTCTGTCATTCTCCAGTTCGTGCCAAACGAATCATGCAGCCAACGAAAACCAGGGGGATGCTCCTTGCCATATACCGAATCCCATGATTTACCATGATCTTTGTACGACCATGCTTTCTTCCAAAGGGACTCGTCATTTGTGGTAACCATTCCACCTTCACCACCGGTCGTCATAATCTTATCCTGGCAAAACGACCACGCAGCGATATCTCCCAAGCTCCCCACTGGGCTGCCTTTGTACTCAGCACCATGCGCCTGCGCACAATCTTCAATTAGCCAAAGCGAATGCTCTTCAGCTAAGTCACGAAAGCCATCCATGTCACATGGCCAGCCGGCAAGGTGAACACAAATAATCGCTTTGGTTTTTTCAGTTATTAACGGCTCTACACTCTCAGGTGTAATATTTTGGCTTTCGCGATCTACATCAGCAAATACCGGGATTGCACCAACCGACACGATAGAGGATGCTGAAGCTAAAAAGGTTCTTGAAGTGACAATCACTTCATCACCAGCAGCAATACCAACAGCGACTAGAGCCAAATCTAATGCAACTGTGCCGTTAGCAACGGCAATAGCGTGCTTAGTATCGCTCCACGCCGCAAATTCCTTCTCAAAAGCCCTTCCTTCTCCACCAGTCCAGTAATTAACTTTATTGGAGAGCAAAACAGATCTTGCGGCATTTGCTTCTTCTTCTGTAAAACTTGGCCACGAACTAAAACCGGTGTTCAACATATTAAATCTCTGTTCAAATCTCACTTAGCAGGTACGCCATAAACCGTATTTGATGAAGCTACATCACTCAATACAACCGCACCTGCCCCAACGACAACATCACTGCCAATCGTCACCAATTCTTTAACACTACTTCCGATGCCAATCCAACTACCTCGACCGATATTAACGCCACCTGCAACGTTTGCCCCAGGGGAGATATGAACGCCATCCGCCACATTACAGTCATGATCAATCGTGGCGCCAGAATTGACAATGGACGCAGTCCCAATTGTCGTAAAAGCGTTCACAACGGCACCTGCCATGACAACTGTCCCTACATTAATATCGGCGTAAGGACTAACATTTGAGCCTGGGTGAATAATAGATACAAGCCGCCCACCTGCTTCTGAGATCTGCCGAGATTTACTGATTCGGATCTCATTTTTCCCAATACCGACAATTACTCCATCAAACTCCAGTAACCGTTTGATTAGGTCATCCGTACTCCCTAAAACCTTCCAGCTTCCCACACCCTCTCCAGCGTGCTTACCATCATCAAAGAAAAAGACATCCCATCCTAATAGTTGAGCAGCATCGGCGACCACTTTACCGTGGCCGCTTGCGCCTAGAATAGCCAAACGCTTCATTTATCGTTTCCCTCAAAACGCACTGAGGTAGCATGCCCTTTGGAATTCACATCCTGTCGCTTTAGCACTTTCTTAACGGTTAGCCACAAGATCTTCAGGTCAAGGCAGAACGACTGATTCTTTACATACCAGATATCAAATTCGAACTTTTCTTGCCAGCTAAGATTATTCCGCCCATTAACCTGTGCCCACCCTGTGATGCCAGGTTTTACGTTATGCCTAGTCATTTGTCTGTCATTGTACAACGGCAAATAATCCATCAATAGTGGCCGCGGACCAACCAAACTCATATCACCCCTGATTACATTCCATAGCTGTGGAATTTCATCCAAACTGGTACTGCGTAGCACCCTGCCAAATCGGGTCATCCGTTCCGCATCCGACTGATGTACTAACCCGTCAGAAGACGCATCCTTCATCGTTTTGAACTTATATATTTTGAATGGTTTGCCATGGATTCCAGGCCTAATCTGAGTGAAAAAGATAGGTTTCCCCATGAAACAAAACACAAACAATGCCACCATTACAGCAACAGGCAATAGCAGTACAGCAGCTGAGATAGCAACAATGAGATCAAAGACTCTCTTCAAAAAACTGTTCAAGATATGCACCACAAGAGAGGAAAGAAGAGCTCACGAGAGCACTGAAAGTAGCGTTTCGGCTAAAAATTAGTAGCATTGTAACGATCCAACATCCCTATGCAAATCGCGAATTATTCAAAACAAACCATGCCTTTCTCAACAGGGAGATAACGCATAGAACACCTTGCTTCAACGTAAGACAAGATGAGAATCACAGCTTCGCATCAGGCTTCACCCATCTTTATCAAATGCCACTTATGCCCTCAACACCACACATACAACCTGTTAAGATAGTTCGCGAACTCAACGGGTAATGACAAACGTGTGGATAACCCTTGCCTAGCAGGAGTACTATCCAATATTTTCGCCCTACGCTCGAATCTAAGTCTCAATCAACACCGAAAAACGCATGAGGAGCGCGCATGATTTGGCTTATTGGTGCTGGCCCTATGGCAGCAGATTACTCTCAGGTCCTAAAAGCGCTTGAACAGGAAAGTACAGTCATCGGACGCTCCAGGGAGAGTGCAGCCCGTTTTACTGAAAAAACGGGTATGCCGGTTGCTACCGGAGGGCTGACCGAGTTTTTGTCAACGACCCCTCAACTGCCTGACGCAGCGATTGTGGCGACTAGCGTAGAGCAACTTGCCGATGCCACGACACAGTTACTTAACTACGGTGTAAAAAAAATCCTTGTTGAAAAACCTGGCGGCTTAGATAAAGCCTCAATTTCGGCCGTCGCAGAACTTGCTGAAACTAAAGGCTCAAAGGTACTGATCGCTTATAACCGACGTTTCTTTTCTTCGCTGAGGGCTGCAAAAGCCATGATTGAAGCTGATGGCGGTGTAACCTCATTTAATTTTGAAATTACTGAGTGGGCACATGTCATCGAAAAACTCGACAAAGACAAACAAACTCTGCAAACCTGGTTCCTTGCCAACACCACCCATGTCATTGATGCTGCATTTTATCTGGGCGGTACCCCAACAGATATTAGCGTCTACAACGATGGCTCGTTAAGCTGGCACCCCGCCGCCGCCCGCTTTGCCGGCGCCGGGATTACTGACCGCAACGCATTGTTTTCCTACTCCGGAAACTGGGAAGCCCCAGGACGCTGGGCGATGGAAGTGCTGACCGCCAAACACCGCTTCATCTTCAGACCATTTGAGCAGCTGCATGTACAAGAGATCGGCTCCGTTGCGATCAATCGAGCTAAGGTTAATGACAAGCTGGACCAGGAGTTCAAGCCGGGTCTGTATTTACAGTGTAAAAGCTTCATTGATGGTAACTTCCAGGATATGTGTCTGATTGACGAGCAACTCAAGCATGCGGCCATCTACGAAAAAATGGCCGGCTACTAATCCATAGACTGCTCCAAAAATCTATTATGGCCATTCGCATTTTTCTCAAGGTAGTTTTAGCTTTAACCAGGCGGGCATGGCGCTGGACGGAGGGCCTGTTTAATGCCGAGGAAAGAGTACTTTATCAATACGAAACCCTATTGAGGCGAAGTGCGCCACAGGAGCTGTTGAAGCAGCATAACCAGTCCCCTCTGCAGTTTCGTAGCAGTAGCAAAAAGCAGCGCTACCAAAACCTGTTGGCGGGTGCCTATGAAAACGTCGGCAATTACCAAGCTGCTCTTGAGGTACTGTTAGAAACCCAGAGCCCTGATAGTGCCAACCTGAGGTCGTGGGAGCACCTCCTGGCACTTGAAGCCAAAGCGGACACAACCGCTGTTTATGATCTATTCAGGGAACATAAAGATAGGCTACCCGCTTTATCCAGGCATTATTTGCAGTGCGTATACAGCGGCATTCACAAAGAAGTTTTGCCGGACTGGACAGCAGCACTGGCGGTTTCTCAGAGAAAGTACAATGCCACCTATATAAACAGCCTTATAAATGCTGCGTTTATAAGAGATGAGGCTTGGGTTCTGCATGAAGTTGAGGCCCAGCTGTTAAGGGAGCTCACGCCTCTCAACAAACCCTTGAGGTTACGCTCATTTCGCCAGTTATCAGCGGTTTACTACAAATCCGGCGATCTACAACGCTCTATCGCCCTTGGTAAGGCACTAGATTACAAGGACATATCCCTAAAGCTAAATATCAGTTTAGGGAGTAGAGACCCCGTTCCTGCGCTAAACATCAGATCCGAGCTGTTAGCATCCTCTTTTCTAAGGGCTTATAAGCAAAAGAGCAGGCGAGATGGGGTAAAAACCCTGTTTCCCGAGAAGGACCTGTGCGGCGATGTATTCCTGCCCTTCTTTTACCGAGCCGAGTATGAAAAGCACGGCACCTTTCGTGCCATCTGTGATGAACGTATGTTGTCTATCCACCAGCGCTCCTTTCCATACCTGAGTTTTATACCCAAGACATCGGCAAGAAAGCGGGCATTACAACCGGATATGTTCAAGAACATATCACCAAGGTTGGCTAACTTTATCGACAGACCCACGCGAGATGCGCTGAAAGATTCCGCTTTTTTTAGAATCGATTCAACGGAACACTTTGACTCAATCTACTGTCAGGAGAACCGCCACAGCGGCTGGCTGATCCCATGTCCCGAGCGTGTAAACTACTGGCAAAGTTACATCGATAATTTAGACACGAAATATGTCATAGGTTTTTGTAGCGGTTCCACCGTCAGCACGCCAAACAGGGATATCCACATGGTTCCCCTAGAGTACTGGGCGGCTATTTTCAACTTAAGTGATACCACATTTATCAATCTTAATGCGGCATTTTCCGAAGAGCAGTGCCAGCATCTATCTGATACGTACTCTGCTAAGGTCATCACTCCAGCGTTTGACCTCTATAATGATTTCGAAAACTTACTGGCGTTAATGAGTTGTCTCGATTATGCGATCGTACCATCAAATAACATGATGGATATGGCAGCATCTGTCGGCACAGATACCATTGTCTTATCCCCCACCGGCATCATGTCTGGCTGGATCCCTCCAGGTGAGGACAAATACGTTTTCTCTAAACATGTTTATTTTATTACTCGCGAGAACAGCGATCAGACTAAGCCGGGAATGGTGACAAAAGCGGTAGAGAGAATAGAGCGCAAGCTTACCCCACCAAACGAAGTGGGGGATACCACTTCAAACACATACTGAATCCGTTGCAATCACGAACTCTATGACCCTTAGAAACCCAACCTATCGAAGCGATATAGAAGGCCTTCGCGGCATCGCGGTGATATCCGTGTTGTTATTTCATGCTGGCTTCGACTTTGCTAGCGGCGGCTATATTGGCGTCGATGTGTTCTTTGTACTCAGCGGTTTTTTGGTGGCGGAGTCTATCCAAAACAGCATCCAAGCCAACCGCTTCAGCGTCACCCAGTTTTATAAGAAGCGTTTTTTTCGAATTTTTCCTGCCGCACTTACCGTAGCGGCCCTCTGCCTACTGATTGGATTGAATATTCTCTTCCCTGAAGAGCTAAAAGAACTTTCAGCAAGCGCACTTAGCTTCCTCTTATTATCTGCCAATAGCTGGGCCTCAGCATCGATCAACTACTTCGGAATAGGGGTCGAGTATAAGCCGTTGATACACTACTGGAGCTTGTCGATTGAGCTTCAGTTCTACCTAATTTCCCCGTTGATTATAGGGTTACTTCTAAAACACAAGCGTGAGAAGCACCTGATTGTCCTGTGCATCTTGGTAATGGCGATATCCTTTGTTTACGCCACCTTACAGGTAGAGGAAAACCCAAACAAAAGTTACTTTTCAAGTATCATGAGGGCCTGGCAGTTTTTACTCGGCATTTCCCTGAGCCTTACCCTTCCCCTTATCAATGCAGCAAGAGTTGGTAACCAAGTACAGAGCATTCTATCCAGCACAGGTATTTTGGCTCTCATCTTATCTGTTTATATATTCGACAACCGATCTAACTTCCCCGGCGCGGCGGCGCTTCTCCCCTGCCTGGGCACCCTGCTTATACTTGCCTTCTACAGCCCTGGGAGTTTTGCTGGTCGCACCCTTTCTTCATCTTGGTTACGCTTATTCGGTCTTATTTCGTTCAGCCTATATCTGGTTCACCAACCACTATTTGCTTACTATAGAACCGTTCTTGGACGCCCCCTCAACGACAGCGAAACGTTACTCACTCTTGCTGTATCGATCGTCGCCGCCGGTATACTTTACATGCTTGTGGAAAAGCCTTTCCAGATCAGATCAAGCACACCTACCCATAAAAAGAGACTGTATGGCGTTTATACGTTAACTACGCTCTGTTTAGCGCTGGGAATTTCATACGCAGGAAACCAAGAGAACCTACCTCAATTCACTTTAAGCCAGGAGGTCAACCGGTACCTTAAGTATCGTTATGAAAATAATCCCCGGTTGCGCGAGTGCAGAATAAGCAACCGTGAAATTGATCCGCATAACGCATGTATCTACGGCCCATCCCATTTACCCAAAGCGGCCTTATGGGGTGATAGCCATGCGGATCAGCTCGCCTTCCCACTATCCGCTGCATTCGCATCCCATGGCTACTCACTCATTGAGTTTGCAATTGCCGGATGCCCACCCATTTTAGATACTAAGTCCCCCAGCGGTAAGCGAATGTGTTCGGAGAATGTTCGGATCATCCTCGACCATATAGCACACAATAAAGAGATAGAGCATGTGGTCCTACATGCCTACTGGACAGGTTATATCGACAACCACCTGATCTATCCCAATAAACGGAACCCTCTGATAGATGATCAAGAGACCTTAAACAGCTCTTTTGAAAGGGTGATCCGAGTGCTGCTGAATGCGGGTAAAAAAGTCCACCTAATCTATCCGGTGCCGCAGATGGAGGTGAATCCTCCTTTGTATATGGCCCGCAGAGCGCTGACCGGCTTAGGAACACAGGAGCCGAACATTGGAATCACACAACAAGATTTTGAAAGTCAGTCGTTATCAGCGCACCGCTTTCTGGACAACGCGGCAACGAACTTAGAGGTCAACGCAGTGCATATTGCAGACTTCTTGTTCGATAGCAAAACCTCCACTTATAGCGCTACAGAAGGCCCTGCAGTCCTCTATCGAGACGACAACCACCTATCGATTACTGGCGCTACGAAAGTAGCCAAACCGCTAGCAAGCAAGATTTTCTCCGAATGAAACCTGCACCGCAGCCTGTAGAACCAAGCAGCGATAATTCAGCAGGCTGCTC
Source organism: Pontibacterium granulatum (assembly GCF_029961155.1). GTDB lineage: Bacteria > Pseudomonadota > Gammaproteobacteria > Pseudomonadales > Balneatricaceae > Pontibacterium > Pontibacterium granulatum. The sequence goes on from NZ_JASBRH010000001.1 coordinate 312,249, forward strand.
AAGAAGTCATCAGCTCAAGGATGCTCTCTTTAGCCCCAAGATCTCGAAAATTACTACTCACACTAGGGCTCCCGAGCTTTTCCGCGATACACGCGACCAGCTTGTCCGGCGTGGACATACGCGTAACAACACCTTGATCGACAAAGTCACTGAAATAGTCTTCACCGTAGGCGGTCAACACTATCGAATCAACGCCCTCAAAGAAGGCGTCGTAAACAGCACCCGACCATTCCGTGAGATGAATATCCGCCAATTTCATCACCGAACGAATTGATGCCTTTGTAGCATCCACCACCTCGACGTTAGACCCTATCGCTTTGTAAAGGCTCTGGACTGCGGACAATTGCGAGTGTTCTGTATCAGGATGTAATCTGATTAAAAACAGCCAATCAGCGGGGGCTCGAATTATTGCCTCGCGAATCAACTCCGGCATAGGATTGCGCTGGGCACAGAACACGATCACCCTGGCATACTGTGAACAGAGTTTCGCCAGCTGACTATCTTCAATGCTCTCTGTCATCCCCCCATCCAGCTCAGCTTGAGCCAGGAAGTCACGCCAAAGGTTCCCGGTCAATAGGGCTCGATGCTGACCGTCTGTCATTGCACCCCACTCTGTTATCGATTTTCGGTCCATTTCAGTCCAGCAGTAGAACGTATCGGGCAGAGTATTTAACTGACCACCAACTGGAAAACTGCTCCAGCGTCCATAAGCCCTCATTGCGGAACCTGATACACCGTGCTGCATATCGACCGCCTCTATAGATAAAGAGCGACAGGCTGCACATAGAGCCATACCCAAGCATGAGTAGTAACAGACAATAAAACACTTCTTCGCCTGCAAACGTCGTAGAAGTATTACAAATAAAAAGCGTGCAACAATCACAAAATAGATATTTCGAATCAGTCTTTCACGGGTTACCTGACCCGACTGAACAAGATCCGCCACCTCACGGCTCGCAAAAATGCCATCAACATAATCCTCCAGCTTGCCACTTCGATCCAACCGTCTCAGGACTCGCGATAGTAGAGAAGCTAGGGCGATCAGAAAATAGATAGTATGAGAGCCCCCGATGCGGCCGCGGGTGCCTGGTGGATTTTGGGTTAGAACAGCTGATGACAGTCCTTTTTGTTCAAGCGTACGTTTTACGACGGAAGCATCTCGAAACCAATAGGCGCCAGCAAAGTACGTTTGATACTTGTAATCGGTCAGGATTGCAGCATATACCGGTGTAGGGAACAGAATCAGGGAGAGAAAGCTAAAGAATGCCTTCACCATTCCAAGCACTTGGCTCTTTCGCGCTTCTTTCTTAGCGCCATGCGTCGCTAAAGTCATCAACGTATTTCGTACAACAGGCCAGCAATCTACCCCTTTGTAGTTGAGGTGTACATTACGGTTTCGCTCAAGTGACGTCACCTGATCCATTATCGCTTTAGGGGATATCATACAGCCAAATCCATCAAGCTCTGATCAGAGCAACTATTTTGGATACGTTTCTGGAATAAGCACCGAACCGAACAAGCAGACCTACAAAAGATCGGAACTGGACCACCGCTAAGGCAGATGCAATAGGAAGCAACCCCAGCTCTACATCACCTGCAGATAAGGTCTTGATTGAAACCACCACGGCTACCAGCGCCGCGGCGATAAAGATATAGGATCCAACGGTGATGTACTGAGGGAGCATGAGTGTGCGATAAAACCGCTGCTGCTCCTCGCTACCGACATAACTTTCTGGATCCAGCCGCTCTGAGCTCAATTTAAAATAGCGCGCGGAAAATCGGGCACCCTGACGGAAGAAGAACAGAATAATCAGCAACACGCCGGCAAGCGGTAGCATCAGAGCAGGAACCGTATAGATCCATACAAGAATGACTAACATAATAAATGCCAGAGGAACAAATGAATCGATGACGGCAAGCAACAACTTCGCCAAATTACGATAATCCCCAACATGAAGCTGCTTCCCACTCGTTTCGGCCATAACGAGTTGCTCTACTTTTTTAACTCCCCCCAATCCCAGGGAGCGAGCCAAGCAAGAGGAACAGGCCGCACCGATTAAAAGCCCCCCCGACAAGATGGGATACAGGAGCGAACCGGGCTCTGCCCCCACAATCTGTTGCGCCAAAGGAAGCATCGAACCGCGAACCCAGATGATCATAATCCAGATAGCACTGACCTGCAGGATGATAAAGGCAGCCTTGCAGAGTACGGCAGCTAGAACCCGAAATGGGGCCTGCATGACCATCAGCATCACGAGATAGGCGACATTTGAATGAAGAAACTTTTTCATCTAGGTTCCAACTACTACTTAGAGCACCTTAGGTGATTGGCACCATCTGCCGTTCGTTCTCACCGGCATGCTTTGCATAGAGCTCGTAGGAAGCGGCTATGAACGGTCTATGGAGCGCAATAGATTCATCAAAAGATGTTAGCAAGCACTCCCCCGTACCCAATATCTGGTCAACTAGCGGGCCGCTCAACTCGCTCTGATAGGGATTCGTAAACTCAATCTCTGTGACCTGATCCGCCAACCGCAACTCCGCTTTGCCTTTCTGTTCGTTAACCAGCAGCTGACCTTCTGCCATTTCAAGGCTGTATTCAAATTGTGGCCGCTCCCCTTGAGAGCCGCATGTCAGCACCCACTCACATCCTTGACTGAATTTCCCTTTCAGAGAACCAAAAAACTCCACATAACCGGACCGTTTACTCTCCTCTATCGCCGATACGCCTGTGGCATCAATCTGGTAGTCACTGTCATCAATCAGATAGGCCAGCAGATCGATAAAGTGAATGCCGTTGCAGGCCATCCCATAGTGATCGCCAGATAGAGAGAAGCGTTTAAACGTGTTTCCGGCCAACCGTTCCTTCAGCTGTTGGTAGATCGGATAGAGTCGTCGGGGGCAATTAACCCATACCTTGATATCTGTATCATTTACCAGCTTATATGCATCGTCGATATCAGATACTGAGTTAAATGCCACCTTCTCCAGCACAATATTCTTGGTCCCTTTTTGGATCAAAGTGTCCAATATTTTGAGCCTTGGGTTCGCTGTCGTCGCAACGATTGCCGCGTCCGCCCCATCGACTACGTTCTCCAAAGAGGTCATGTAGTGGATAGGAAAGCCAATGTCTGATTGTTCGTAGAGCTCACGTGCTAATTGCAGGGCCTCTTCTGATGCATCCACCATAAAGATCTCAAGGTTATACTCACTCAAGCCCAGGCTCTGCATATGTCGGCGCCCCAGATTACCGGCCCCTACTACAACTATTCTCTTCATCAATAACTCTTCTTAAAAAATCGAATCCACTCGCGGATACAGCATTATTGCTTTTTTTCCTGACCCAACTGCCACATCGCACGTGCAAGCAGAAAATCCGCTTCGGTATCAATATCTACCGACGAGACCGAATCCATCTGATAGGCGATTGTGTTCTTGTCATAAACAATCCCCTTTTCGCGCAGTTCTGCTCCGGTCTTGAAAATATATATTGCGCCGTTAAGCCTGTGATAGGGTTTTAAATCCTGTGAACGCTGCTGTGTTCCCTGGCTTTCGCCGAAGGCCTCCATCGAGCTATCGTCTGACAACTGCGCACACCACTGGATGGGATGCTCCATCTCGGTTACCGAGACAACGCCGTTCGCACCGCGCACTTCGAACAGTTCAATTGCCCCCTGAACGTGCTGCTTGGCTCTAAATGGCGAAGTCGGCTGCAGGAGTATCACGCCCTTGAAGCATCGCCCCTTCGCCTCAAACCATTCCACGGCGTGTATTACCACGTCGATGGTACGCGCATTATCTGTCGCCAAAAACTCCGGCCTCAAAAAATGTACATAGGGGCCATAGCGCAATGCCTCATCGGCAATCTCTTTATCATCTGTCGTGACACAGATCTCTGAGACCTTATCCAAGGTATCAACACACCGGATCGCGCGACCTAACAGGCTCTCCTGCCCTATTTTCATCAGGTTTTTTCGCGGCAAACGTTTACTACCACCACGCGCAGGAATCACCACAAGGAACCCTTCAGGCTTAGGCTGAGGCATTAAATACTGTCTCCGGCTTCATAATCCTTGTCTGCAACCTGACCGAGCAGATCCCAGAGTTTTCCGGGCATTTGGCCCACCTTCGACCGTTTAATCTCTATATCTTCGATGGAAAAGACCTCGCCTTTGGCGATAGGCTTCGCTGCGACCAAGTACTTTCTTGCCACTTCCAGGTTGGCTATCTCAGCCGTCGTTGGCGCCTTTATTTTAGGTTTTAGTGCTTGTTCCAGATTACGAATGGCATCCACCAACGCTTTAAACTGTTGTGGTGATGCCGACGCTTTATGATCAGGCCCTGGCAGTGACGGATCAAGCGTAATGTGTTTCTCGATGCAGGTAGCCCCTAAGGCAACGGCGGCGCAGCAGGCTTCCATGCCCAATGAGTGATCTGAGTATCCCGTATTTACTTTGTAGACATCATGCAGCTGTCGGATGGCATTCAGGTTCAGATCTGCAGGTTGAGCCGGGTAGTCCGTAACACAGTGCAACACGGTGATCTTGTTGCGTACTTTCTCGAGCGCGTCTTCCGTAAAGTAGCGTCGCTTCAACCAACTGTAACTCTGCGGTTGTCCGGTGTCAGTCAGATATCCGTATGCCAGTGCCGCAAGCGCATCCTCTACCTCAGACATCGTCGCCATACCCGTAGAGATTATAATATCTCGCCCGGTACGGGCATGATCAATGATCAACGGTAGGTTTGTCAGGTCACCAGAGCCGATCTTTAACAGCTTTGGATCTGCTCCCTCACATATAACCGTCAAAGACTCGCGATCAAAACAGGTTGTAAGAAAGTCGATACCTTGTTTATTACACTCACTGGCCAGCTCGATGAATTGGCTGTCGCTAAGTTCTAAGCGTCGCAGCATCTCTGCCTGAGTTGATGACTCAGCATCATTTTTATCTTGGTAAAGTGCCTTTTTTGCCTTCGATGTAACCAGTTTATCCGTTTTAAATGTTTGGAACTTTACCGCATCAGCCCCACAGGCTTTCGCAACTCGAATCAACTCTAGAGCCAGTTCCATAGAGCCGTTATGATTCACTCCTGCCTCAGCGATAACGTAAACACTCATAAATCAAACTCCAGATCCATAAATTTTTTCTCAACTCTCGCACCATCACAAAACGCTCTTAACCCGTCGAGAATCGTCTGGGAGGGTAAATCACCCTGATAAGGATTTTTCATCGTCGAAATTTTAAATTGAAAGGATTCAGACAATCCTTTGTCTATTGCAGATTTTAGCGCGATATATTCCATTTCAACGTCGACAGTCGATTCAGATTTTATGCGCCCTTTTTGACGATCACCAATATTGATAATCGGGCGATGAAAAGAGGGCATCTCTATTACACCGGAGGATGAATTACCAATAAACATCTCACAATATTTCATTAGACCGAGATAATTATCCCTTTCGGTTGATCGAATCAACTCGACGCTGTCCTGACTCTGTGCGCCATAGGCCTCGATCTGTTTTATTATCTCCCGACTCATCATATCTGAGTTGGGATAGATAATAACTTTCTTATACTCCGGGTAGTCATCACAGGCTTTCAGCAAGTCTGAAATATTTTCAGAGTCCTTATTCGTCTCTGGGTGGTATACAATCAAAAAGTAGCCCGATTTAAGCTCCATGTTTAATTGTTGACATAACTCTTCTAATGTCGGCAATTCCTTTCTGGACAACGACTCCAGACCTAGTGCCCCACAGTTTACAACACTCTCCGGTGTCTCCCCCATCTGTATCACTCGTCGCCGATAAGCGTCGGTCGAGGTAAAGTGAAGATTCGCCAGTTTAGAAACTGCGTGACGGACTTTCTCATCCACAGCCCCCTCAGTAATCTCACCGCCGTGGATGTGCACAATTGGAATCTTAGCTATGGTTGCCGCTTCACATGCCGCCATCAACTCAATTCGATCACCGAGCACCACAAAACAGTCGGGGCGTTCACGGTCAAAAAATTCGGCCAACGAGATCGACAACAGTGCAGAGGAGCGCGTGAGCGCAACGGGAGAATCATCAGAGATCAACATGGGAATACGGATTGTCGGCTCAAAACCATCTGCGACGATGTCTTCTACTGTATACCCATATTCATGGGAAAGATGGGTACCTGTTACCACCAACTGCAGCTCAAAGTCATGACTTTCATCTATCGCCTTTATTAACCAATACAGCAAGCCATATTCCGCCCGAGTACTGGTAAAGACACAAACCTTTTTCATGAAACACGATCCTGAATTGCTTTAGGTAATGCAGGTAAGTCACTGCAGGTAAGGTAAGACGTTAAAAGAGCAACTGAAACATCTTCAAGCTCTTTTCCTCGCGGGTGATTGTAACGTACTTTGTGACCCCAATGTAGCTGAACTAGAGCGACTGCAATTGACAAGCCCTTTGGTGCAGATCACACTTTTCAGCCAATCGTCGTCCTCAAGCCTTAAGAGCTGAAATTGGATTCACCGCATGCCTGATAGTTACATCCTTCATCTATGCTCCTACTTTATTGGGTCGAAAGTCTATAAGCATCTGTTCGAGGAGTTGGCTAAGCAACCGACTGTTCGAACGCAGGACGTCTTTGTACCGATTAGAACCGACCGCCATAACGGCGCCAACCTCTTGAACGTCGATAATGTGTTTATCTACTACATTAAGTCTCTCGGGTTAAGCACACGCCTGTCATTAGCATTGAAACAATTCCGGTTGAAGCAGGCATTCTCGACCTTTTATCGGCAACAAAACGCCCCGCCCTACACCTGTATACACGCCCACACGCTCTATTCCGACGGCATTCTTGCTTGGCGCCTTCACCGAGAACTGGGCATCCCTTATATCATCACAGTGCGCACAACAGATGTGGATATCTTCAATCGACTGTCTCCACAATGGGAGCCCGTAATCAGAAAGGTTCTGCGCGATGCCAAAACAGTCATCTTTATATCGCCGGCACATAAGCATAAGTTTGAAGCAAAATATGGTGCCACGCTCCCACACACTCAACTCATGCCCAACGGGATCAACCAACACTGGCTGGCCCAATCGAATACAGCAAAGTTGTCCGACATAAGTGACATCACGAGAGGCCTGTATATCGGCGCTATTAATCGCAACAAGAATATAGCAAGAACCATCGAAGCATTTCTTAACGCTAAGCTTGATACGCCTGAACGACTTATGACAATCGTTGGCGGCTCCTATGAGGAATACACTAAGTGTTATGGCCCACTCAGTGAGAAGCAGCTTGCATCGGTAAACTTTGCAGGCAGGATCACTGATCTCGAGGCTTTACAGAAGTACTACAAGGAAGCAAACATCTTTATTATGCCATCACATATGGAAACATTCGGACTCGTATACCTTGAGGCGATAAGCCAATGCACACCGGTTATCTACAGCCGTGGTCAGGCTATAGATGGCTTGTTCCCAGAGGGCGAGGTAGGTGTTGCGTGCGACTCCCGTTCAACAACGAGTATCCAGGGGGCCATAGAGTACATACTACAGCACTATCCGGTGGGTTTAACGTACCGTAACGGCAAGAATCCAGTTCAAGAATTTTCCTGGCGCCGCGTGGCAACAGCTCTCGCGACGGAAGTGTACGTTTAATGAAGATAATCTATCTGCACCAATACTTTACTACACCCGAATACGCTGGCGGCGTTAGGTCATATCAGTTTGCCAAGCGGATGGTCAATGCCGGTCATCAAGTCGATCTAGTCACTTCGACTGCTTTTTTTCCAGTCAAAAAATCTAAACGCTTTCAGTTTATAAGCCACATCGATATTGAAGGCATCAATGTACATGCCATTCACGTCAACTATGGCAATAAAATGTCCTTTCCAAGAAGGGTTTGGGCGTTTTTCTTCTTTATGATGCTCTCCTCGCTCTATATGCTCAAGCTCCGGGGGCGCGACATCATCTTTGCGACCAGCACCCCCTTGACCATTGGATTGCCCGCCTTGATAGGGAAATGGCGGCTACGCATCCCTCTTGTTTTTGAAGTAAGGGATCTCTGGCCAGATGTACCCATCGCGATGGGCTACATCAAAAACGGGCTTGTTATCAAACTGCTACGTTCATTTGAGCGCTGCATATACCAGAACTCAGCGAAGGTTGTAGCCTTGTCGACCGGCATGGCTCAGGGTATAACCTCAAAAGGTATTCCAAGTGAAAAAGTCGTCACTGTGCCTAATGCTTCCGATTTAGAGGAGTTTGCGCAACAGTTCGATACAGACCCCTTTATTCCGTATAGAACAACCACGTATACAAAGATCTGCGTGTACGCTGGTACCTTTGGCTTTGTGAACGATCTCGGCTACCTAGTCCAACTTGCAAAGAAACTAAAAAGGCCCACCGCCGATATTAAAATCGTACTGATTGGCGATGGAGCAGAGAAAGAAAAAATCACCTCAATGGTTAAGGCGCTAGAGTTAAATGACAATGTCATCATTCTACCGCCCGTTAAAAAATCTGAACTCATTCGTTATATACAACACGCTGATGCCTGCATCTCCACCGTTAAAGATATTCCCGCACTTTTCAATAACTCTGCCAATAAATTTTTTGATGCTCTGGCTGCCGGCAAACCCATAATTATCAACCATGAAGGCTGGCAAGCTGAAACCATCCGTGAAAACGATCTTGGAGTTGTTCTAAATAGAGACTTTGAACAGAGTGCAAGTACACTAATTGAATTCTTCAATAGGAACGAAGATAGTAAACATACACAAAAAAGAATTACACAATTTGCAGAAAGCCACTACGCTCGCGACTTGCTGTTTGAGAAACTGATGAATGAAGCAATGGATCCAGCTTGGAGGGAGCAGGGTGGGAAGTAGTCTCACCCTGCTTGCAATGGTGTTTCTACTTACAAACGAATATCTGACTCGCCGAGGGGCAGCAGATATTTTAAGTCATAGATTACGCACTCGTTTTTACCTAAGCTGCGAATCTTATCCACACCCATAACTTTAAACTCTTCGTGAGCAACAGCCAACACAACCCCATCATAAACACCCGCTTCGGTCTCAGATACTGGGGTTATCTGATATTCAGCCTGACTCTCTTCCACAGAAACCCATGGATCATAAACGTCGACCTGAACACCGTAACTTTCAAGCTCACTTACAATATCAACGACTTTGGTGTTACGCAGGTCCGGACAGTTTTCCTTAAAGGTTAATCCCATGACAAGAATTCGCGAGCCATTTACATGAATCCGTTTCTTCATCATCGCCTTGACCATCTCACCAGCAACATAAGCTCCCATACCGCTGTTAATACGCCGCCCAGCAAGAATCACATCTGGGAAATAACCCACAGCTTGGGATTTATGTGTTAGATAATATGGATCGACACCAATACAGTGACCACCCACCAATCCAGGGCGGTAAGGCAGGAAATTCCACTTAGTTCCAGCTGCAACCAGCACCTCTTCAGTATCGATATCTAACTTATTGAAAATAATCGCTAACTCATTGACCAGTGCAATGTTCAAATCGCGCTGAGTATTTTCAATAACCTTCGCAGCTTCCGCCACTTTAATAGAGCTTGCCTTATGAGTGCCTGCAACAATAATTGAGCGATACAGTTCATCCACCATTTGGGCAACTTCAGGCGTTGAGCCAGAGGTTACCTTCAGAATATTTGTTACACGGTGCTCCTTATCACCCGGGTTTATGCGTTCCGGGCTATATCCACAGAAGAAATCTTTATTAAAAGTCAGTCCGGATACCGCCTCCAAAACAGGCACGCAATCCTCTTCAGTCGCGCCCGGGTATACAGTGGACTCGTAAATCACGATATCATCTGGCTTCAGCACCTGACCAATGGTTTCAGATGCTTTAACAAGAGGTGTTAAGTCAGGCTGCTTATTCTCGGTGATCGGCGTTGGCACCGTAACGATGTAGATATTACATTGTTTTAGCTCATTCAGATTAGTACTGAACTGAAGCTTACCCGCTTCAGCCAGCTCATCATCACTGACTTCTAGGGTGCTGTCATGACCTGCTTCCAGTTCCGCTAACCGAGCGGTATTTATATCAAAACCTAAGGTTGAATACTTTTTACCAAACTCAACTGCCAATGGCAGCCCAACATATCCAAGACCGATGATTCCGATATTTACACTATCAAGCGTTAACGCCATATACACTTAACTGCTCGTGCAGCCCCTATCAATAAATTAAACACTGGAATGAAGCGATATCTTTTTCTACACCATGAATACAGAAACAGCTACGCTGGCTGCAATGTAGCACATCTGAGCCACTGAATCTCCTCTGCCCAAATAGTCTCATCGATTGTTTCCAACACCATAGGTATGCCTCGGAAAAGGTCGTCCTGCATAATAAATCTGAACACATCCCAACCAATTTCACCCTGCCCAAGACTATGATGTCGATCAATTCGGGAGTTTAGCGCACCTTTCGAGTCATTCAGGTGCATACCACAAAGGAAGGAGAAGCCAACAGTCCGTTCAAATTCGGCGAAGGTGTGGGCGCACGCTTCCGTGGTACGCAGGTCATATCCGGCGGCGAAAGTATGACAGGTATCGAGACAAACCCCAACCCGGGATTTATCCTCTACTTGGTCGATTATCTCCGCCAATTGCTCGAAGGTATGACCCAGGTTACTCCCCTGGCCTGCCGTGTTCTCAATAACGGCTGTAACACCCTGCGTCTGATCCAAGGCCCAGTTGATAGACTCGGCAATTTTACTCAGGCATTCTGTCATGGAGATCTTGCGCAGATGGCTCCCCGGGTGGAAGTTCAGGTACTTCAGTCCCAATTGCTCACAGCGCTGCATCTCATCCAAGAACGCATTGCGCGACTTATCCAGCGCCTCTTTTTCCGGATGCCCCAGATTGATCAGGTAGGAGTCATGCGGCAGGATCTGATCCGGACCAAAACCTAGACGTTCGCAGTTTTCCTTAAACGTATCAATGCTTTTAGCGCTTAGAGGCTTTGCTTCCCAACGACGCTGATTCTTTGTGAACAACGCAAAGGCGTTGGCACCTATCTTGGCGGCGTTGAGCGGTGCGTTTTCCACACCGCCTGCTGCACTGACATGCGCACCGATATAGTAGGGCTTAGTCATGGTTTAGAGCTTACACGCGCCGCCGAGACAGTCGTCAAAATCCATGCTTTCCAGCTCCTGGCGTTCAGCATGGGCCTGCTCGATACGTGTCAGCAGTTCCCCTTCATCACCCACACTTGGCTCGATGCCCGCTTTTTTGAATACAGCCAGCAGAGTTTCCAGTTCATTCAGGGTCAGGTCTTTCATTCTGTTCTTTCCTAGTCCATTTACATTGGCAGCAGCTGATCAACCATCAGCTGTACATTGCGCTGCCCTCTAAATTCATTGATATCCAATCGATAGACGGCACGCACGCGCGCGACGCTGTCGTTCGGCCACTGCTCAAGATCAGCGTTGAAGTGAATTCCATCAACGGCCAATCCTGACGCGGGATCCATTAACACCATTTTCAGGTGTTTCTGTCCGACTATACGTTGCTGTAAAAGGGCAAATTCACCATCAAAAAGCGGTTCGGGGAACTGATGCCCCCACGGCCCAGCCTCCCGCAGCATCTCCGCCATCTCGATAGAGATTTCACCGGCAGTCAACGCGCCATCGGTGAGTACCGTTTCCTGCAGGTCAGACTCGCTGAGTTGGCGGCGTACTTCCCGATCAAATGCATCGGCGAATTGCTGATAATCTCCAGCTTTGAGCGTCAGACCAGCGGCCATCGCATGACCACCAAACTTACTGAGCAAGCCCGGATTGGCGGCAGCGATTGCGTCCAGACCGTCTCGCACATGGAAGCCCGCAATCGAGCGGGCAGAGCCTTTAATCTCGCCTTCATCGCCCGGTGCAAATGCAATCACAGGCCGGTGCATCCGCTCTTTTATACGCGAGGCGAGAATACCGATCACCCCCTGATGCCAGGTTTCATCATACAGGCACACGCCATAAGGCATCGATTGTGCTTCAAGCTGCAATCCACCAAGTAGATCCAGCGCCTGATGCTGCATCTCCTCTTCGATACCACGCCTTTCACGATTCAACTGATCCAGCGTACTGGCCAGTTGCCTAGCCTGATCAGCATCATCAGTGATCAGGCATTCGATGCCAATTGAGATATCTTCAAGTCGGCCTGCTGCATTCAGCCGAGGCGCCACAGCAAACCCCAGATCTGACGCCACCAGCTTGTGGCGCTGGCGCCCTGCAACCTCTAATAACGCCAAGATACCCGGACGGGCTCGGCCAGCCCGGATACGTTGCAATCCCTGATGCACAAGAATGCGATTGTTCTGTTCCAGCGGCACAACATCAGCTACCGTCCCCAGCGCAACAAGATCCAGTAATTCTGCCAGATTGGGCGGTGCAATTCGCTGTTGTTCAAACCAGCCGCTCTGTTGTAATGCTCTGCGTAGTGCGATCATCACATAGAAGATCACTCCCACACCGCAGGTCGACTTGGCCGCGAACCCACACTCTGGCTGGTTCGGGTTCACAATGGCACAGGCTTCCGGCAGCTCGCTTCCCGGCAAATGGTGGTCGGTCACGATCACGTCGATACCATGCTCTGCGGCCCGCTTCACGCCGGAGATGCTGGAGATGCCGTTATCCACGGTGATCAGCAACTGCGGTTGCCGCGCCAGTGCCACATCAACAATTTCGGGGCTCAGACCATATCCGTAGTCAAACCGGTTGGGCACCAGGTAATCTACGTGGTGCAACCCCATCTGGCGCAAAGCCAGGATCGCCACCGAAGTGCTGGTTGCCCCATCGCAGTCAAAATCCCCCACGATGAGCACCCGCTCCTGCAGGCGCACGGCTTTTACCAACCGCTCTACAGCAGTATCGACGCCACGCATATCGTCATCCGGCAACAGCGCTTTGAGATTCCTACCCAGGTCATTGAGGTCGTGCAAACCGCGGCTGGCGTAGATACGCGCCAAGACCGGATTGACCTGATTGAATAACGGCAGGTTGGTTGCAGGAGTGCTTCGCTGGCAGATTGTCAGCTGCTTCATTGTGGATTCGCCTCCACTTGCGGTAACAGCTGATCGGTCTTGCCTGTCAGGAAGTACGCCAGAAGGCCGATCCATTCCCTGACAGCGGTAGATAGGTCACGCATATTACGCCAAAACTGTATTGAAAAATTGTTACCAGACACCCGATAGTCCACCGCATGAGGCACGACATCCCACCCCTGTTTGCGGAAGATACCCACAGAGCGTGGCATATGAAATGCCGAAGTTACCAACAACCACTGCCCCGAACCTTTATCCACAAGCTCACCGGTATAAACGGCATTTTCGAAGGTGTTGCGCGCCTAGCGCTCTACGATCAAACGCTCCCTGAATCCGATCTGCTCAGCCCACTGCGCCACCACATCCGCACCACGGTACTGTTGATAAAGCACCGAACTACTGCCACCTGTAATCACTATTGGAACGTTTGGATAACGCCGGGCAAGCATCGGCAGCATCATGACACGCTCAGCAGCTGAGTTCATATGCGGCTGTTCATACATAGCCGACAGCGCCGCCTCCTCCGCGCCCCCCAGGATAATAATGCCTGCGATCTGATTCGGAAGCTCCGCCGGTGGGATACGTTGCTCCAGAGGCTTCAAAAGCAGGTTACCGACCGGAAAGACTGCGACACTCAGCAACAGCATGACCGACACCAGACTCAACCAAAGACCAGAGCGCTTTCCCGCCCAGACCAGCAACAGCCCAACCAGGATCAGCAGCAAAAACAAGTGATCGGGACTGGCAAGCGCCCAGAATACCTTGGATAGATAGAAAAACAGATCCTGCATATACAAAAAAGGCCCGGCAGATGCGGGCCTTTTGGGATTCCTTCAATCCTTAGTTCTTGTGAACGTGCCCCGCTATGTACTGCTGTACAGTCTGCAGGTCATTCGCCAGAACTTCAACGCGCTCCTCGCGCTCGAACAGGTCAGTCATGTGCGGCGGCAGCTGTGGCGATTCCAGGCCTGCTTTCACAACGGGCTCAGGGAATTTCACCGGGTGTGCTGTCGCCAGTGTTACCATCGGCACAGACTTGTCTTTCCAGCACTCACGCGCCGCTTTTACGCCGATCGCGGTATGTGGATCCAGCAGGTAACTGGTTTCCGCAAAAACATCTTTGATGACTTCGCAAGTGGTCTCATCATCTACCGCGTAGCTGTCAAACAGTTCACGCACCTGATCCCAGTTGCCATCACCCAACTGAACAGATTCAGACCTGAAGCGATCCATCAGGTCAGCAATCGCTGCTCCGTCACGGCCGTACACGTCGAACAGCAGACGTTCGAAGTTGGAGGAAACCATGATATCCATGGATGGAGACAGGGTATGTACCAGCTCACCTTTGGACATGTCGTTACCGGAGATCACGCGGTGCAGAATGTCGTTGCGGTTGGTTGCCACAACCAGCTGCTGAATCGGCAGACCCATCTGCTTCGCCAGGTAACCCGCAAAGATATCGCCAAAATTACCGGTTGGTACGGAGAAAGATACCGGACGGTGTGGACCACCCAGCGCCAGCGCCGCGGAGAAGTAGTACACGATCTGGGACATAATACGCGCCCAGTTGATCGAGTTCACCGCGCCCAACTTCATGCCTTTCAGGAATTCCTGGTTGGCGAAGCTGTCTTTCACCATCTGCTGACAGTCGTCGAAATTACCTTCCAGCGCGATGTTGAAGACGTTGTCTTCCAGAATGGTCGTCATCTGGCGACGCTGTACTTCGGATACACGGTTGTGTGGATGCAGGATAAAGATATCCAGGTGATCGCTGTGGCGGCAGCCTTCGATCGCGGCAGAACCGGTATCACCGGAGGTCGCCCCCATGATCACCAGACGCTCGTTGCGTTTGGTCAGGGCGTAATCCATCAGACGCCCCAGCAGCTGCAGGGCAAAGTCTTTAAACGCCAGGGTAGGACCGTGGAACAGCTCCAGAACCCACTCGTTGCTGCCCAGCTCTTTCAGCGGCGCAACCGCAGTGTGGTTAAAGCCCGCGTAAGTCTCGTCGATCATCTGTTTCAGATCATCGTCAGCCACGCAGTCATCCACGAACGGCTTGATAACTTTGTACGCCAGCTCAGCGTAGGAGAGACCCGCCCAGGAGGCGATCTCTTCCTGAGAAAATTTAGGCAGCTCTTCAGGCACGTAAAGACCACCGTCGCTTGCCAGACCCGCCAGCAGGACCTCTTCAAAATTCAGTGCCGGAGCCTGTCCCCGGGTAGAGATATATTTCACGCTCAAGACTCCTTAGTCCGCCAGGTGTTCTACGCGGATACGGGTAACAGCACCGCAGATAGCGTCCAGCGCTTCCATCTCTGCGATCGCTTCATTCATCTTCTGTTCCTGCACACGCTGAGTCAGGATGATGACCGGCACCTGCTCTTCGTGGGTTTCTTTCTGGATGATTGCTTCAATATTGATGCCCTTCTCACCCAGAATACTGGTTACCTGAGCCAGTACACCTGGCTGCTCCAGCGCCTGCATGCGCAGGTAGTATGCAGTTTCGATCTCTTCTACGGGCAGTACCGGTGCGTCAGACAGCTCGCTTGGCTGGAATGCCAGGTGAGGCACGCGATTATCACGGTCTGCGGTCAGGGTACGAACAACATCAACGATGTCAGCTACAACAGCGGAAGCGGTTGGCTCTGCACCGGCGCCAGCGCCGTAGTACATGGTCTGGCCAACTGCATCGCCATCAACCAGCACCGCGTTCATCACGCCGTTTACGTTTGCCAGCAGGGCGGATTCCGGTACCAGTGTCGGGTGAACGCGCAGTTCGACGCCGTCCTCAGTGCGACGACTTACACCCAGATGCTTGATGCGGTAGCCCAGTTCTTCCGCATACTGCACATCTTCACGGGTGATCTTGCTGATACCCTCGGTGTACGCTTTTTCGAACTGCAGCGGGATACCAAATGCCAGCGAAGCCAGGATCGTCAGCTTGTGTGCCGCATCGATACCTTCAACATCGAAAGTTGGATCCGCCTCGGCGTAACCCAGCGCCTGCGCTTCTGCCAGCACATCGGCGAAGTCACGGCCCTTATCACGCATCTCGGTCAGGATGAAGTTGCCGGTACCGTTGATGATACCCGCCAACCAGTTGATCTGGTTCGCAGACAAACCTTCACGAATCGCCTTGATAATCGGGATACCGCCAGCAACAGAGGCCTCAAACGCCACCATCACGTTTTTGCGCTGTGCAGCTTCAAAGATTTCGTTACCGTGCACGGCGATCAGCGCCTTGTTAGCGGTCACTACGTGCTTGCCGTTTTCAATGGCAGTCAGAACCAGATCTCGCGCAACGTCATAACCACCAATCAGCTCGACGACTACGTCGATCTCCGGATTAGTCGCAACTTCGAAAATATCCTGAGTAACCTGAACACCTTTGGTATCACAGTCTGGATTTGGACGGCGTGCGCCAACCTCTTCCACGATAATTCGACGACCCGCGCGACGAGAAATCTCATCCGCATTACGCTTCAATACATTGAAGGTGCCGCCACCAACGGTTCCAAGACCACAGATACCTACTTTTACCGGTTTCAAAACTTAACCTCTCGCTGTGAAAAACTTCAGCACTGCACAAAAATTGAGCCGGGTATTATAGCGAAAACCCTGTTGCAGGACTATTGCCTATTGCAGGTTATGGCGCGCCATCAGCAATAAAAAAGGGGCATAAAATGCCCCTTTTTTCGACAAATAAGACTTAATTTAGCTTCAGCGCACGTGCCAACTGCTCTGCAGGCAGGTAACCCGGCATCAATGTGCCGTCTTCGAATACCAACGCAGGCGTACCAGTAACCCCAACGGACTGACCTAACACCATCTGCTGAGCCACCGGCGAGTCACAGCTCTTCCCCTCAACCTGTTGACCTGACTTTGCCTGGGTCAGAAGGGCGTTACGCTGATCCGGTGCGGCGCACCAGATAGACTCCATCACTTTGAACGTGCGAGATCCAACACCTGCACGCGGGAATGCCAGGTAGTTTACCTGAATACCCATCTTATTCAGCGTCGGCACCTCTTTATGCAGCTTACGGCAGTATCCACAGTCCACATCCGTAAACACCGTAACCGTGGCCTTACGTGTTCCTTCTGCCGGGAACACAATCATATCTTTTTCTTCGATTTTAGCGATTTGCTCAAGACGCTGCTGCTTGCGCTTGCCCTCAGTCAGGTTCACAAAGCCTTCCTGTTCAGAAAGACGGAACAGCTGACCCAGCATAAAGTACTCACCTTTGGCATCGGAGTAGAGCAGCTCACCGGTGTTCAGCTCCACCGCATACATCCCTTCCATCTCGGCTGGCTCAATCGCCACTACGCTCAGACGTGCATCAATCTTTTTCAGACTCTGCTTGATCACATCCTCGGCGGTAGGCGCCGCATATGTCCAACTGCTTATTCCCAAGACAACCAGACCTACTGCCCATAACTGTCGCATCGTTTTCCCCATAATAATCACGCCTGATAATGCCTAAGATACAGAACAAGCGATAAAGTTCAGCCGCGTGGATGATGTTTACTGTGCAGGGACTGTAAACGATGCTGCGCGACATGTGTATAGATTTGTGTTGTGGACAAGTCACTATGCCCCAGCAGCATCTGCACAACACGCAGGTCCGCACCATGATTCAGCAGATGGGTAGCAAATGCATGCCTTAGTACATGGGGAGATAACGGCTTGTCGATACCCGCCACAACTGCATAACGCTTGACCCGGTGCCAGAACGTCTGCCTTGTCATCTGCTGACCGCGACGACTGGGAAACAACACCTCACTGGTTGTATCGCTAATTAGCTGGGAACGACCATCGCGGATATACTGCAACACCCAGCCAATCGCCTCCTCACCCAGTGGCACCAGGCGCTCCTTGCTGCCTTTACCCATAACCCGGATAACACCTTGGCGTAGATTCACCTGCGAACGCTGCAGGGTGACCAGCTCGGTTACACGCAAGCCGGTCGCATAGAGCAGCTCCAGCATCGCCCGATCCCGCAGCTCCACCGGATCACCAACATCAGGGGCCTGCAACAGATTTTCCACATCGTTTTCAGTTAGGGTCTTCGGTAACGAACGCCCTTTTTTAGGGCTTTCAATCAGAAGCGTTGGATCAGCCTCAATCAGCTTCTCACGCACCAAATAGCGATAGAAACCACGTAGAGAAGACAGCAAACGCGCGGTAGAGGACGCCTTAATGCGCTCCGCGAAGCGCCAGGCCAGATGGCGCTGCAAGTCTTCCTTGCCAGCACCAATGAGACGCCCACCTCGGGCCTGCAGCCAACCCGCGTATTGCACAAGATCACGTCGGTAGGACGCCAGTGTATTTTCGCTCAGACCTCGCTCCATCCAAACAGCATCAAGGTACTGCTCGATCAGGCGAACCTCAGATTCAGCAACCATCGCTTGTGAGGAAGATGACATTACAATTACAACAACTTAGACCAGCAAAACAAAAAAGAACTCAGCGATAGACTTCCAGTTCCGCTACCTTATCCAGGGCGATACTGTAGGTTGCAACGCCACGCTGCATACGCTGCTCAATCATGACCTCATGGCGATTCATTTCCAGGATTCGCCCCTCAATACGACGCCCAAAATAGGTCACCATACGGACCGGCTTACCCACATACTGCGCCATATCAGACAACGGCGTCGCACGATACCCCTTCACCTCAGGCACAACTGGAGCCTGGCGTGACGGAGCCAGAACAACCTGCGGCACATCCAACTTCTGCTTGGAATCCTCCGCCAGCTCGATCGACTCAAAAGCCTCAACCTGCGGCTCATTCAACACCTGAACTTCAGGCTCCGGCACTGCAACGGCGGCCATCGCCTCTTTCAAAAACGCACTGATTTGCGGAGCATTGATCTGCTGCCCATTGATATTTATGGACGGATTCAACAACCCAACAACGGCTTCTGGCGAATCCAACCCCATCATATCAAACTGACCAACAGGACTTGGTGGCTGCAGTTTGAATCCCAGATTCGCACCCGGTTTGTACATACCTACTACGTGCTGCACAAACACCTCCGGCGGCTGTACACCCATCAGTCGCCCCAGCTGGATAAATTCCTCACCCAACGCCGCATCAAACTGCTCATCCTGCACACCCGCCTGAGTGGCACAATACTCCCGGTAACGGCTGTTAAAGCCTTTATCACGCGCATCCATCGATATGGAGTGAAGCCGAGCACTACCTGCCATGGACGCGGCTGTCAGCGAGCTATCCGACACCTCAAGCGCCATCTCGAACGAAAAATCACTGAGCTGTTTCGCATCCACCGCCATATCAATCGTCATGCGCTGTGTAGCGGGGATAAACTGGTAGCCCACCTCCATGTCCAGATTGATCATGCGATAGCCCATCGCCTGCATCAGCTCCGGTCCCTGCAACGAGCTACAGAAACGCCCAAACGTGTACGTCTGCTGTGCTTGAGCCCGCTGCGCCATAACCGCCCACTGCTGCAACATCGGCCCATCCAGGTGAAACAACACACCCTGCAGACGCAGCGACAACCCCTCCGGCCAGGGCTCATGCTGCAGATTGCCATCCAGGCGCATCATCTGCGACCAGTCCTGCGACTTCAGCGCCACCTCTTCAATCCGCAACTGGTCTCCCATTCCCATCGGCGCCACACGCACGTCCTGCAATGCCACTTCGGTCGCCAACAGATCGATACGTACACCGCCATAATTGATCTCAACAAACGGCGAGGCCTGGGCCACCATACGGTCTGCCAAATCACTCGCACGCCACCAGAGATACCCATAGAAACCCGCCACCGCAAACACAGGCAATAGCAGGATAAAGAGAAGGAGAGAGATCCGTTTCAAAATTGCGTTCCGGACAGTTCAGGATTGGAATGGACACACTATAGGCAACGATACCTAAATTTGCCATCACACCCGCCTGAGCGTAATCAACAGGCACAAAAAAAGCGGCATAAAAGCCGCTTTTTCATTTGCAGTATCAAACAGATGCTTAGTTAAGCTTCTCTTTAATACGTGCAGACTTACCGCTACGCTCACGCAGGTAGTACAGCTTAGCTTTGCGCACGTCACCGCGACGCTTAACAGCAATGCTGTCTACAGTAGTGCTGTAAGTCTGGAAAGTACGCTCCACACCTACACCGTGAGAGATCTTACGTACGGTGAATGCAGAGTTTACGCCGCGGTTACGCTTACCGATAACTACGCCTTCAAACGCCTGCAGACGGGTACGGGAACCCTCTACTACTTTTACCTGTACAACAACGGTGTCACCCGGGCCAAATTCTGGCACTTCTTTGGTTTTCTGTTCAGCTTCAATCTGCTGAATAATCAGGTTCTTGCTGCTCATGGCTCGCTCCTAAATATTCAACCGTCGGACCCTTGGGTCTCCCGGATAAAATCTTTTAACAATGCCTGCTGTTCTTTGGTCAACTCCTGAGATTCCAGCAGCTCCGGACGCCGTTTCCAGGTTCGTCCCAGTTGCTGTTTCAGACGCCAGCGTCTGATCTCCTCATGGTTGCCGCCCAGCAGCACCTCAGGCACCTGCATTCCGTCAAACTGTTCCGGTCTCGTGTAGTGCGGACAATCCAGCAACCCATCAGCAAACGAATCCTCGACAGCCGAGTCCTGATGCCCCAACACGCCGGGCACCAGCCGAGAAACCGCGTCGATCATGGTCATGGCAGGCAGTTCGCCCCCACTGAGGACAAAATCCCCTAACGACCACTCCTCGTCGATCTCGGTTTCAATCAGACGCTCATCAATACCTTCATAGCGTCCGGCTACCAGAATCAACTTCTTACGAGTTGCTAGTTCCTGCACCCCGTTATGGTCCAGTCGGCGTCCCTGAGGTGACAGATAGATCACTTTCACCTCATCATCCCCCGCTGCTGCTTTAGCAGCGTGGATCGCGTCCCGCAGCGGCTGAACTTTCATCAGCATGCCGGGGCCACCGCCGTACGGCCGATCGTCTACAGTACGGTGCTTGTCATGCGTAAAATCACGCGGATTCCAGCACTCGACCTCGATCGAACCATTTCGTACCGCTCTTCCGGTGACACCAAAGCGAGAAATCGCTTCAAACATCTCCGGAAACAGCGTCACTACGCCAAACCACACGGTTTAGAACTCCGGATCCCAGTCGACCCGAATAGTACCTGTTTCCAAGTCAATTTCTTTGATCACCTGATCGGGCAGGTAAGGTATCAAGCGCTCGTTACGATCAATACTCTCAGCGTTGCCTTTAACCACCAGCACATCATTCGCACCGGTTTCCATCAGATGACTCACCTTACCCAGCAACGCGCCGGACTCGGTGTATACCTTCAGGTTTTCCAGCTGACTCCAGTAGAACTCGCCTTCTTCCAGATCTGGAAGACGCTCCGATTCGACCGCGATCTCAATCCCGTTATACGTACGGGCAATCTCACGATCATCTACTCCAGCCAACTTTGCAATCAGGCCCTTACCATGCTGTTTGCAGGCTTCCACCTCTACAGGTTTCCACTCGCCTTTGATTTTCAACAGCCACGGTGAGTAGGTCAGTATGTTTTCCATTGGATCGGTGTAAGAGTAAATCTTCACCCATCCTTTAACACCGTAGACAGAGGAGATACGTCCCAGGACTGTCTTGTCGTCCAAGTTGTTTCCGCTCATCTAGATGACCCGACCTGATCCAACCAATTATTCAGCAGCTTTCGCAGCTTCTTTCAGCAGCGCAGCTACACGGTCAGAAACCTGTGCACCTTTACCCTGCCAGTACTCAACGCGCTCCAGGTTTACACGCAGACGCTCTTCCTGACCGCGAGCCTGTGGGTTGAAGAAGCCAACGCGCTCGATAAAGCGACCATCACGTGGGTTGCGTGAGTCAGCTACAGTAAGGTGATAGAAAGGACGCTTTTTAGCGCCGCCACGAGACAAACGAATTGTTACCATGCGAATGGTCCCTTTACTTTTGCGAGTTTTGGTATCGCCCGCAGTTTCATCTACCGACTGTATCCGTTTCAGGACAACAGCCGATCCGTCTGTTCGCCGGCCCAAGGCCCACGAACGCAAAATTAGGGCGGGAATTCTACGCGAATTCACCACCCTTTCAAAGAAGTTTATGACTAAATCTTGGCCAGTAGGGGATTTATCTGGAGTTTTCGCCGTAGAAAGGGCTCAAATTAAAATTTAATCCCTTAACAGGCAGAAAAATCAGCGGAAGAAACCGCCCCCGCCCATGCCACCCATACCGCCTGGGCCGCCCGGACCTCCGCCCATCCCCGGTGGCAGCATGCCTTTCATGCCACGCATCATCTTCGCCATACCGCCTTTGCCGCTCATCTTCTTCATCATCTTAGACATCTGCTTGTGCTGTTTCAGCAGTCGGTTGACGTCCTGAACCTGAGTACCGGAACCGGCAGCAATACGTTTCTTACGTGAACCTGAGATTATATCCGGGTTGCGGCGCTCTTTCTGGGTCATGGAGTTAATGATCGCCTCCATCTGCACCACCCCTTTTTCGGCACCGGCCATCTGAGCCGCATTGGCCATCTGGCCCATGCCAGGCAGCTTATCGAGCATGCCCATCATGCCGCCCATGTTCTTCATCTGCTGGATCTGCTCGCGAAAATCTTCCAGATCAAAGCCTTTGCCTTTCTGGATCTTCTTGGCGAACTTCTCAGCCTTCTGCTTATCGATCTTCTGTTCCGCTTCCTCGATCAGGGACAGAACATCGCCCATACCGAGAATTCGAGACGCAACACGGTCCGGGTGGAACGGCTCCAGCGCTTCCACCTTCTCACCCACACCAAGGAATTTGATCGGCTTACCGGTGATGTGACGCACGGAGAGCGCAGCACCACCACGCGCATCACCGTCGGTCTTGGTGAGGATCACACCGGTCAGCGGCAGTTCATCGTTAAATGCGCGGGCGGTATTAGCCGCATCCTGACCGGTCATCGCGTCCACGACAAACAGTGTCTCAACCGGCTTCACCGCAGCGTGCAGACGCTTGATCTCGTCCATCATCTCGCCGTCGACGTGCAGTCGACCGGCGGTATCCACCAGCAGGACGTCGTGGTGCTGGATTTTGGCGTGCTGGATAGCCGCGTTCACGATGTCGATTGGATCCTGGTCAGCAGTGGACGGGAAGAATTCAACCTGCACTTCTGCCGCCAGCGTTTCCAACTGTTTGATCGCGGCTGGACGGTATACGTCAGCCGATACCACCAGCACTTTTTTCTTCTCGCGCTCGCGCAGGTAACGGGACAGCTTGGCCACGGAGGTGGTTTTACCCGCCCCCTGCAGGCCGGCCATCATCACAACAGCAGGCGGCTGCGCAGCCAGGTTCAGGGCCTCGTTGGCTTCACCCATGACTTTAACCAGCTCTTCGTTAACGATCTTAACGAACACCTGGCCCGGTGACAGGCTGCTGGTCACCTCAGTACCAACAGCACGCTCTTTAACGCTGTTAACAAACGCTTTTACCACTGGCAGGGCAACGTCCGCCTCCAGCAGTGCCATACGCACTTCACGCAGGGTGCCTTTAATATTGTCTTCGGTCAGCTTAGCCTGACCAGTGACGGTTTTAAGCGTCCGCGTGAGTCGCTCTGTAAGATTCTCGAACATGCTCTGCCTCGGTATCAGGTCCCGCGGTCAACGGTCGGTAGGGTTAACATCCGGATAAGCGTTGATAAATATAGAGGCGGGACTCGGAGAAATTTGCAATTGCCACACATTATACAGTAGCAATAGGTCCATGCCACACCCACGATATTTCATCCATCCCGCAATTGTGACACACTAGCGAGCTTAGCCGACTGCGACCGCAATCCGGTACCTGTTTTAGTGTTGTGACCTGTCCGCGGACAGGAGGAAAAGGATGCTGATACTTCCCACGCTACTTGCCGCTGCTTTTTATGCCGTAGCGACCTTTCTTCAGTGGCAGATTCTCCAGGGCGAACGCCAACAACCCCGCAAGATCAATCAGTTGCTGGGCTGGGCCGGTTTCGCATGTCATACGGTTGCCGTCTATACGCTACTGCACCAACCGCAAGGTATCCACCTCGGCTTCTTTGCGATGGGTAGCCTGGTGTCCTGGCTGGTCGTGGCGATTGTCTTACTGAGCAGTATCCGCCAGACGATCGATAATCTCTTTATCGGCGTATTCCCAATCGCGCTGCTGGCCACGCTGATTGCAGGCGTCATTCCGGAAGAGAGTATCGCCCGTGATTATGACGGCGGGCTGATCACACACATCCTGCTGTCAGTCCTCGCTTACAGCATTCTGACTCTGGCTGTACTCCAGGCCGTACTGGTATCGCGCCAGCACTCTGCGCTGAAGCACCACCACACCCGTGGTTTGGTCGCATCGTTGCCTCCGTTACAGACGATGGATCGCCTCCTGTTTGAGATGATCTGGTCCGGTGAGATCCTGCTGACTGCCGCGTTGCTTTCCGGCTTCCTGTTTGTGGACGACCTGTTTGCTCAGCACCTGCTGCATAAAACCGTGCTCTCGCTGATCGCCTGGGTGCTTTACGCTACACTGATCTGCGGCCGAATGTTCTTTGGCTGGCGCAGTCACACGGCAACCCGCTGGACCATCGGTGGATTTATCCTGCTTGCCCTGGCCTTTTTTGGCAGCAAGCTGGTACTGGAGTGGCTGCTCTAAGCGGCCGCTCTCCCTCTGTATTCAAACTCCCTCCAACCTAATCCCGACATCCATCCGTTTCGCCACTTGACAGCCTCAGAGGTCCCCTCGACAATGGACCTCCAACAATAGATCACGGGTTATGCAGTCTTGGAAGACGCATCGATAAGCCTCTTATTAGGCATCCTCTGTTTCCTTATTCTCTGCTCCGCATTTTTCTCCAGCTCTGAAACCGGCATGATGTCGCTCAACCGCTACCGGTTGAAACATCTGGTGAAAAAGAAACACCCTGGTGCACGCCGGGCCAGCAGATTGCTGGAGCGCCCCGACCGACTGATCGGCGTGATTCTGATCGGCAACAACTTCGTTAATATTCTGGCTTCGTCTATTGCCACCATTGTCTGTGTACAACTGTGGGGCGATAAAGGTGTGGTTATTGCGACCGTGGCCCTGACGCTGATCATTCTGGTGTTCGCAGAAGTGTCGCCTAAAACCCTGGCCGCACTGCACCCGGAAAAGATCGCTTTCCCGGCAGCTTACCTGCTGCGACCGCTCCTGACGCTACTCTATCCGCTGGTATGGATAGTGAACGGCATTACCAACAGTTTCCTGCGCCTGTTTGGCATCAATATCAATAATGACAACAACCACAACCTCAGTACCGAAGAGCTGCGCACACTGGTACACGAAGCGGGAGCACTGTTGCCCCACCGTAACCAGTCCATGCTGCTGGGCGTATTGGAGCTGAGTGAGGTGACCGTTAACGACGTGATGGTGCCGCGTAATGAAGTGGTGGGCATCGATCTGGACGAAGAGATCGATCAGATCATCCAGCAGCTTAGCGCGACCCCTCACACTCGCCTGCCGGTTTATCGTGGCGAACTGAACAAAGTGGTAGGCATTCTGCACATGCGGAACCTGGCTCAGGTTTTCCACCAGGGTACCATCTCCAAGGCGGCGATCCTGCAGGTGATTTCAGAGCCTTACTTCATCCCGGAAAGCACTCCACTGCAAACCCAGCTGCTGCACTTCCAGAAGCAGGGCCACCGTATGGGACTGGTTGTCGATGAGTACGGTGATATCGAAGGTGTCGTGACACTCGAAGATATTCTGGAAGAGATTGTAGGCGAACTGTCTAACGACAAGCAGGAAGATAACCAGGACATTCATCCGCAGGAGGACGGTACCTACTTTATCGACGGTACTGCCTACATCCGTGATGTGAACAAATCGCTGGACTGGGATCTGCCAACTGACGGTCCAAAAACCATCAACGGCTTGTTTACTGAAACACTGGAATCGATCCCGGACGCCAACGCCTGTATGCGTATCGGTCGCTACCAGCTGGAAACCCTGCAGATCAAAGACAACCTGATTAAAACGATCCGTATCAGCTGTATTGCACCCGCAGACAGAGACGACTAGTAACACCAAGATACACAAAAGCCCCGTAGATACGGGGCTTTTTATTGCTCTATCAGGACGGTTGTTAAGCCTCCGACAGCTTCTGCTCTACACTGTCGATCTTGTCCTGCATGCTCTGTTCTCGATCGGTACGGGTACCGATCCGCATCGATGTGGACACACGGGGTGCGCCCATCTCGTGCACCACCTCGTGACAGCGCTTCACCGCAGCAAAGACCTCATCCCACTCGCCTTCCACATTGGTGCCGTAGGCGTGCATCTGATGCTCCAGCCCGGCGTCCTGCAATACACACTGACAGGCCGTCACATATTCAGAGACGGAAACACCCACTCCCAGTGGAATCACACACAGATCAATCATCACCTGCATCAGACTCTCTCCTCAGGCTCTGTTTCAGCTTCAGCAGATTTCGCCACGCTCACGGCGGGCCACCTTGCTCATTACTTCACGCTTCTGTTCATCGGTCATCACACCCCACTCACCAATTTCAATCCCGTGGCGGTGGCAGGCGATGCAGATATCGTTCTCATCCAGCGAGCAAACACCCACACACGGGCTGCGCACCGGCATTACAACGTCGTTCATCAAACGGCCTGCGGCTTAAAGTCTTTGAGGAAGCGGCGCATATTCTCCACGTAATGCTCAGAGTTTGCTTCCAGGGCTTTGAGCTGCTCGTCATTGAGCAGTCGCTTAATCTTGGCCGGGGAGCCCACCACCAGCGAATAGTCAGGTATTTCCATGCCTTCCGGCACCAGGGCATTGGCGCCCACGAGGCAGCCTTTCCCGATTTTGGCTCCATTCAGCACCACCGCACCGATGCCGATCAGGGAGCAATCACCGACGGTACATCCGTGCAACATCGCCTTGTGCCCCACGGTTACATTGGCACCGATATCCAGTGTGTAACCCGGATCGGTGTGCAGCACAGAACCATCCTGGATGTTGGTCCCTTCGCGGATAATGATCGGATCGTTGTCGCCACGAATCACCACGTTAAACCAGACACTGGTGCGGTCGTGCAACTCGACATTCCCTATCACGGTCGCGTTTTCAGCGATAAAGTGCTCATCGCCAATCAAACGAACCTGTTGCCCTTCCAGCTCATATAACATTGTTCACTCCTATCGGTGCTCTTTCCTGTTACACCTTGCGGTATTCTTTCCCGTCACACCTCACGGTGCTATTACCTCTTTACGCCTTACGGTGTTCGGGCCGCGGTTTCATCGGAATCTGTGCATCAAACCCCACGTTGAGTAGCTCCGCCAGCATGTAGGCGGTTAAGCCCCAGATCACATAACCCTCAAATTCCCAGGCGGGTACGTAGTGGGTCACATGGGTCAGACGGATCTCGTCCGTACGACAACGGTTATCATCCATCAGGTAACTGAGCGGTACGCGAAAGATGGCGTCCAGCTCGTCCGGGTTGGCCTGCAGACGCACATTGTGGGGCACAATGCCCACCCACGGGGTGACCTGCAGTCGGTTTTTCGACATCACCTGTCCCAACGGGCCAATCACGTCCACGTGGTCGGGATTCAGCCCCACCTCCTCTTCCGCCTCACGCAGTGCGGTAAAGAGCAAGTCGGGATCGGTCAGGTCGTGTTTACCCCCGGGAAAAGCCACCTCTCCGCTATGACTGGACAGATGCGCGGCCCGGCGGGTGAGGATCACTTCCGGTTCGGTCGGGTGATCGGTCAGCGCGATCAGCACACTGGCTTCGGGCTGATCGGTGCGCAGGCGTCGCGGTGTGTAATTATTCAGTCGGTTTCGGAGATCTTGCAGCATATACCTGATAGGCCAAACACTTTAGGATAATAATAACCTTGTCCCTGCGTCTCTGCCCACCTTAAAATGGAAACATCTGTTTGAAAGGATAGCCGATGAATTTCTGTAGCCACTGCGGTAACAGCGTCCACGTCGCAATTCCCGAGGGCGATAACCGTCCCCGCCATATCTGCGATAGATGCGGTACCATCCATTACCAGAACCCACGTATCATCGCGGGCTGCCTGCCGGTGTATGAAGATAAGGTTCTACTTTGCCGCCGTGCCATCGAACCCCGCCTGGGTTTCTGGACGCTGCCTGCCGGCTTTATGGAAAACGGTGAGTCCACCGAAGAAGCCGCCCTGCGGGAAACCTATGAGGAGGCGGTAGCTGAGGTGGAAATTCAGAGCCTCTATACCGTGACCTCCATCCTGCATGTAAACCAAGTGCAGATGTTCTACCTGGCCTACATGCCAAAGCCTGAATTTGATATCAGCTCGGAGTCGCTTGAAGTGGCGCTGTTTGCTGAAGATGAGATCCCGTGGGATGAGCTGGCGTTCCAGACGATCCGTAACGCCCTGCATTTCTACTTCGATGATCGCAAACGCGGCAAGTTTCCGCTGCGCCACGTCTCCCTGGACGCCGGGGACATCCAGAAATTTCGCGACCACCTCAAGGCCGCGTCAAGCGCCGAATAAAGGCAGACTATCGCCTTAGATATCCGCCAGTTGCCACACATCGTAAGCCACCTCTTCATAGGGGTGGGCTTGCTTAAGCGCCGCTACAGCTTGGTGGATAAGGTCATCCTCACACACCATCTCCACCTTCCATTCCGGCAGCATCTCCACTTCACCCTGCGTGCCGATATGGGGATCACTGCCCTCTAGTGGCCGGAACTGCCCAGCGCCCAGGGTTTGCCAGCAACAGCTGTCGTAATTTCCGATCCGGCCCACACCTATATCAAACAGTGCCTGTTTAACCGCATCTCGATTCTCTTCCGGCACAAAAAAACTCAACTTATACACAGTATCCCCCTTCCCACTGAGACCAACTTCGCGCTACCAATGCCCATGCCTGCGCGCTGGTCCGTAATGACGTCCCCGATGATCATACTGGCGATAGTGATGCCGTTTCCAGTGGTGCGGATAGGAACGGTAATGATGCCTGTAGTAAGGTTTGTAGTGATGATTGTCGTGACGATAATAGGGCCACTGGTGACGATGCCGGAAGTGGGACGGGTATCCGTAGTAATGGGATGGACCTCCAAAATAGAGATCAATCCGCCCATGACGACCTATGGGCGCATGTACCCCCAGGTCGATATACACACGTGCGAGCTGATTCTGGGACGCGTATGTTTCCTCATTTATCGTCCCGGAAGAGACTTGTGCAGAGATAAGGGGATCGGGCCGAAACTCCGGTCTGTTACTGCTCAGACTGGCTTCAACATCCATGCTTAGGATCAGCGACGACAGCCCCAAAACGATCAACGTTTTCATGGGACACCTCAAAGCTGTTTAGAAGGACTCTTACACTGCCAGTTATATCGCAGCAGGTCTTAACCTTGGGTGAACAGTAACCGAATACGCTTAACAAGTTTTTGGACGGCCAGCTGAACAGGATTGGAGAGTGGCTCAAAAGAGTCCAGATGCCCAAGCTGAACCAGATGCATCTGGGTGGGCGCCAGTTCTATCTCACAAGCCTGTGCCAGTTTAAGGGTGTCGATCACACCAAACCCGTGGGAGCTCAACTCGGTAAAAGTTGATTCCTGTAATAGCTGCGATGCCTCCAACTCAATCAAATGTCCAGGTGCAGCCCCCATATCCATCGCATCAACGACAAGTACCGCTTCAACGCCCTGCAACATAGACAGCAAAGCCGTACCGGGACGATCCAGCACCACAAGCTCGACCAAATCAGGCACGCCCTCCTGCCGCAGCAGCTCAATCACACGCCAACCAAACTGGTCATCACCTTGCGGCGAACCAAGCCCGATAATCCGCAGCATGCTCAACGCCGCACCGTACTGAGCTTTAAAAAATGGGTGGCGCAGGAGATACAGGGATCATAGTTGCGCACCACTTTTTCACAATGCAGACGTAAAGCGTCGTCACTGTGCTGTAATCCAAATGCTTGCAATGACTGCCGAAGATCCTCTTCTATCCGTGCCTGGTTTTGACTGGTTGGCGGGACAATCTTGGCGGCTCGCACAATTCCTTCCTCATCCAGCAGGTAACGGTGCCACAACAGACCACGCGGCGCTTCGCTCCAACCAGCCCCCTCACTGGCTTGCGGCACCACCTCAACACTGGCTTTGTGCGGCATACGGTAATGGCTCAGGATACGGATCGCCTCACGCAGGGCGAAACAGATCTCCAGCCCTCGTGCGAGCATGCTGTCAAACATGTTATGGCTTGGGAAGTGTCCGGCGTAACGAGCAAACTGCCGGGCATCGGCACCTCGCAATTTGTCATAATTCAGGTTCAGGCGTGCCAGCGGCCCCACCAGATAGGGCTGACCATCCAGACGACTCCAGAGTGCCGTGGAATGGGATGCATGGGATTCGCTGAAGTGACTGTCATACTGATCAGGTGACAGCGCAAGACCGTTCGACGTCTTCAGCACCCCGTTTTCGATGGCATAGGATGGCGTTTTATTGCTTAACGCCACATTGATAAAGTTCTGTCTATTATCGGGAAGCTCGATAGCAGCAATCCACTCCACCATCGCTTCAGCGTCAGGCAAGGTATCCTCAAGTTTGGCCAGCAGGTTATCCACATCCTCAAGTGCCGGTGCTTTGTGGAATCCACCAACTTTTACACCAATCGGGTGAACCGACCGCCCTCCCATCAAGCGCATGATTTCATTGCCCAATCCTTGGAGCTGAAGGCCTCGCTTGACTTCATGAGGATACTCTTTGGCCAGGGCGATGCCGCTCTCACAACCAAAGAAATCCGGCGCCGCCAGCAGATGGATATGCAAAGCGTGGCTTTCGATCCACTCACCGAAATACAATAAACGACGCATCTCTGTAACCCACGGGTCGACGTGCAGTGCAAACGCGGTTTCGATCGCGTTGACGGCACTGACCTGATAGGCCACCGGACAGATGCCGCAGATACGGGCAACAATATCCGGCACTTCAGTATAACTGCGCCCTTCCAGAAACTTTTCAAAGAAACGGGGCGGCTCGTAGATACTGAACTGCAGTTTCTCAATCTGGTTATCTTTGATCTCCAGATGCAGGGCACCTTCGCCCTCCACACGGGCCAGGATCGGGACTTTGATCGATACGTTACGTTCGCTCATGATGCATCCCCTCCATCAACATCGCTGTAACCAGCACTGTTATCCTGTACTACCGGTATCTGCTCAAAGTCCGGTGCGACTGGATGGATGAAATGCATCCGCCGCGCCACGTCATCAGGCATCAGACCCAATCCCTGAAAGCGTCGCGCCAAGCCTTGAGCATTGCTGGTTTCAGCCGGACCATAACAGCCGTAGCAATCACGTCCGAAACTCGGGCAGAGGGCACCGCAACCGGCGCGGGTCACCGGCCCCATACAGGGCTCTCCTTTGCTTACCAGAGTGCAGACAATACGCTGCCGCTTGCATTCAAGGCACAGTTTATCGGACTGGGGCTTGGGCTCAACACCGTGCAGCAGCTGTGTTACAGCCGCTACCACCTGTGCGCTGTTGATTGGACAGCCCCAAAGCTCAAAATCCACCTTCACATGGGCGGCGATAGCCGTTGATTCGGGCAGGCTGTCGATATACTGAGGCTGAGCGTAGATCTGTGCAGGCCAATGCTCCCGGTCCGCCGCCAGGTTTTTAAGCGCCTGAATGCCACCGGAAGTCGCACAAGCCCCGATGGTAATCAGGTAATCGGTGCTGGCGCGGATCTTTTTGACGCGTTCGATATCATGGGCAGTGACGATACTTCCCTCAATAAAGGCGATATCCACCCGGTGGTCTTCGGCCACGGGTCCTGCCTCAGCAAAGTGCACAATCTCCACCTGTTCTGAAAGCTCCAGCAGGCCGGTACCCATATTCAGGAACGCCAACTGACAGCCATCACAGGAACTGAACTTATGCACAGCGATACGTGGCTTGTTCGACATCTCAGATCCCCCGTACGCCCAAATGCTGTTTCACCTCGGGATAGGCAAATACCGGCCCATCCTTGCAGACAAAGGCCGCACCGTATTGGCAGTGACCACAGTGCCCCAGGGCACACTGCATATTGCGCTCCATGCTCAGGTAAATCTGCTGCTCTGCTATTCCCATAGCGACCAGTTTCTCACTGGCCGCTTTTAGCATCCCCTCCGGTCCACACAACATGCTGATACTGTTGGCAGGATCACCTTTTGCGCGATCAAACACCTCGGTCACCCGGCCATGGTGATACGGCCAAAGCGTACCGCCATGGTCGGCAGCGATCAGCACCTGCGTATTGGGCAGGCTGTGCCAGTAATCGTAACGGGCACGCCAGATCAGCTCGTCGGAGTGTTTCACCCCCTGGATAATGGTGAGCTGGCCAAACTGCTGGCGCCGCATCAAAACATAGTTGATCACTGCCACCACCGGTGCGCAGCCCAAGCCACCGGTTACGATCATCACATCTTTGCCCACCGCCTCCTGCATCGGCCAGCCCCGGCCAAAGGGGCCACGCAGGCCTAACTGGTCACCGGGTCGCAGTTTTGCCAGCCCTTCGGTCACACGCCCTACGGCACGAATCGTATGGTCAATCAGGCGCTCATCCTGTGGATCGGACACAATGGAGATCGGCACCTCCCCGACGCCAAACAGGTAAAGCATGTTGAACTGGCCGGGGGCAAAGCTATATGCCTTTTGCTGCTCGGCATCGGTCAGACGCAATCGCAACGTGAAGATACTGGGAGACTCCTGTATGTAATCCACAACCTCTGCTGCCATCGGCAGAGTCGGGCTCAGCGGTTCCGTACGCAACGGGGTCACACCGTTCATAACTCATCCTCCCCACTGATGATGCGGGCTTCCTTTACAAAGTCGATCTCCGCCGGACACCAGGTGGTGCAACGCCCACAGCCAGTGCATCCGCTGCGGCCGTATTGTTCGTGCCAATGATCCAGCTTATGGGTCATCCATTGGCGATAACGGCTTTTGATATCGGGCCGGACCTGAAATCCCGCCAGATAACCGTGCCCCGAGGTAAAACAGGAGTCCCATTCACGCGCATGTTCGCTCGATTTCCCATCCAGCGAGGCCAGATCACCTTCGTTGTGACAGAAACAGCTTGGACACACCTGGGTACAGTTGCCACAGGCCAGGCAACGCTCTGCAATATCATCCCAGCGCGGGTGATTATGATTGGCTTGTAACAGATCCTTCAGCGGGATTGCGGGCAACGCCCGACTCTGCGCCGCTACCGCCTCTTTATACTGTTGTTGCTGTACGGCGAGCTGCTGATCCGTCACCTCTCTCAGGTACAGTTGATCGATTAAGCGTTTCCCTTCGCTGGAACCTGTCTCCACCAGAAAGCCGTCATCCAGTTCGGTCAGATTGAGGTCGAAACTGTGAGTAGCGCAGGGTCCATCACCGGTGGACGCACAAAAGCAGGTGTCGGCAGGCTTGGCGCAATTTACCGAGATAAGAAACAATCCCTCACGGCGGGCGGCATACCAGGGATCAACAAACTCACCTTGCAGAAAATGCTGATCCTGCAACCGCATGCCGGCCAGATCACAAGCACGCACGCCCAGCACCGCTGTTTTCCGGCGAACCGGCTCAGGAGGAATAAATTCAATGCTGCCATCCTCCGTCCGGCGGGATCGCCAAATCACCTCACGCGGGGCAAAAAGGAAAGGTTTGAGGGATTCAGGCCCGTTGGCCCAATCGAAATAACGGGAAGAATCCGAAGTGTGTGTGCGGTACGAACCGGGAGACTGCTGGTCATGAATCCCCAGCGGTAAGCACCCCACATCGTCAAGCCGGAGGTAGAGGATGGCCTCCTCCTGCAGTTGCGGGCCATACACCTCATAACCTTCAGTCAGCAACAGATCCACCAGCAACTGCAGGTGATCGCGCGGTAAGAAACCAGCCAACGTAGACGGCATAGCAATTCAGCTCCCCTGCGAATTCCTGTTATGGCTCATCCACCTGATGCGGCAACAACACGCGGACAAAAGCACACCGTACCTGCCAGATTAGAGCAAGAACGCAGGATGCGAAAGGCGAACTCACACACCATTGATGTGGATTTATTGCGGTTACGCCGCTGCCTGAACAGCAACCCGCTATACTTCTTATGTTTCTACCTGTATATCCACAAGCAGGATAATCCCGTGCCGATACGTGAATATCTGTCATGGATGATCTACTCACTTCTGCTTTTGTTAGGCTTGGCCCTGCCCATTTCGCAGGCCCAGGATAGCCCCTCCCAGGTCTGGCATCTGAAGATCTCAGGTGTGATTGGCCCCGCCAGTAGCGACCTGCTGATACGTACGCTGGAAGACGCACGCGACCATAATGCCCACCTGTTAATTGTTCAGCTGGACACGCCCGGTGGACTGGACAGCTCCATGCGCAACATGATCCAGGCGGTCATCGACTCCCCGGTCCCGGTCGCAACCTTTGTGCATCCCAAAGGCGCCCGTGCCGCCAGCGCAGGCACCTATCTGCTCTACGCCAGCCACATTGCCGCCATGGCGCCGGCGACCAATCTTGGTGCGGCGACCCCTGTACAGATTGGTATGCAGCCGCCACAACCCAAAGATCCAAGCCAACCCGATGACACGCAGAACAGCCCCGGCGCGGCTGCCCAGAATCCCATGCAAAAGAAGATCATGAACGATGCGGCGGCCTATATCCGTGGCTTGGCTGACCTTCATGGCCGTAATGCCGACTGGGCCGAGAAAGCGGTGCGCGATGCCGCCAGCCTCAGCTCCTCTGAGGCCCTTGCGGAAGGAGTGATTGATCTGCTCGCCAACGACCTCAACGATCTGCTCTTGCAACTGGATGGTCGCGAAATCAAGGTGCGGGACCAACCGTATATCCTCCAGACCACAAACCGCGAGCTTACCGAAATCACAACAGACTGGCGCTACGAATTCCTGGCCACGATCACCAACCCAAACGTGGCATACATTCTGATGCTGGTTGGCCTTTACGGCCTGTTGTTGGAGTTCTATAACCCCGGTGTCGGCTTGCCCGGCATCCTGGGTGGCATCAGCCTGCTGGTCGCCCTCTACGCGTTCCAGTTGTTGCCGATCAGTTATGCAGGCTTGGCACTGATCGCCCTGGGTGTGGGTTTGATGGTGACTGAAGCGATGTCCCCCAGCTTTGGCATCTTTGGTGTGGGCGGTGCAATCTCATTTGCCATTGGTTCGGTGATGTTGATGGATTCCGAACTGCCCGCTTTTCAGATCGCGGTACCGGTCATCGCCGCTTTTACCGCCGTGACCGGTGCCCTCTGTGTGTTTGTACTGGCAATGGCCCTGCGCGCCAGAAAGGCCGCTGTGGTCAGCGGATCGGGGATGCTGATCGGCAAACAGGCCATAGCGATGGAAGACTTCCAGAACCTGGGCAAAGTGAAGCTGCATGGTGAGATCTGGAATGCCCAGAGCGACTATCCGATCCACGCTGGGGAAACGGTGACCGTCATACATGTAAAAGGGCTCCTATTGGAAGTACGTAAGGCCCACAGCCCAACCTCGGGAGATTCTTCATGATCACTCTCTACTTCTACGTCAGCATTATTGTCCTGGTCATCGCACTGCTGATCAGCACCTTCCGCATCCTGCGTGAATACGAACGTGGCGTAATTTTCCTGCTGGGTCGCTTCTATAAGGTGAAAGGCCCCGGTCTGATCATCGTGATCCCGCTGATCCAGACCATCGTGCGGGTGGATATCCGTACGGTGGTGATGGACGTACCAACCCAGGACGTAATCTCCCGTGATAACGTCTCGGTGATGGTCAACGCCGTGGTGTATTACCGGGTGGTAGATTCCCAGAAAGCGATTATCAATGTGGAAAACTTCCACGAAGCCACCAGCCAGTTGGCACAAACCACCCTGCGCTCGGTGCTGGGGCAGCATGAACTGGACGAGATGCTCGCTTCTCGCGATACCCTCAACAAGGACATACAAACCATTCTCGATCAGCAGACGGACGATTGGGGCATCAAGGTAAGTAACGTGGAGATCAAGCACGTGGACCTGAACGAATCGATGATCCGTGCCATCGCCAAGCAGGCGGAATCCGAACGTGAACGACGCGCGAAAGTGATCCACGCCACCGGTGAACTGGAAGCCTCCGAGAAACTGCGTGAAGCCGCACGCATTCTGTCAGAACAACCGCAAGCGATGCAGCTGCGCTACCTGCATACCCTGACTGAAATCGCGGGCGAACACAGCAACACCATCGTTTTCCCGCTGCCCATCGACCTGTTGAAGAGCCTGCAAGACACGCTGAACAAAGGCAAAAATAGCAGCGCCTAACGCTGCACTTTGACAAAGAGATCGCATACTATCCCTGCTATCCGTTTTGTCATATCAGGGACTTAGCCGTGCAGGGCATAATCAACCCAAGCCAAACCGTTTCGCTTACCTCCAGCGCAGACTGCTACGATAAGCCGGGCCTGCCCCTGCTGCAGATCAGCAACCAGAGCTGCGATGCGATAATCGCGTTACAGGGTGCGCAGCTACTGGAATTCACCCGTAAGGATGGCACAAACCTGCTTTGGCTGAGCCCACATGCCATCTTTGCCGAAGGCAAAGCGATCCGCGGCGGCATCCCGGTCTGCCTGCCCTGGTTTGGCATAAACCACCAGGATCCTTCCAAACCTAAGCACGGCTTTGTACGGAATCAGGATTGGCACCTCATCGCCATCCATGAACCGGATACAGAGACCACGGAGCTGGTATTTGCCTATACAGCCTGCGAAGAAGACCTCAAGCTGTTCCCGCATGCATTCAGCGCACAACTGACACTGCGTCTTTCCCACCTGATCGATATACAACTGCAAGTGAGTAACCACTCCGACAGCGACGCCGAGTTTAGCTGGGCCCTGCACAGTTATCATCCGGTGGAAACGCTGGCCGATGCAGGTGTCAGCGGTCTGGCGGGGCTGAACTACCTGGATAACCTGCAGGGGCTGAAATCGGTCAATCAGGCAGGTGATATCCGTTTCCACGGCGAGGTCGACCGGGTGTATGAGTCCGTACCAACACGCCAACAGATAACCGGCACTC
The DNA here is from genome assembly GCF_029961155.1 of Pontibacterium granulatum. GTDB lineage: Bacteria > Pseudomonadota > Gammaproteobacteria > Pseudomonadales > Balneatricaceae > Pontibacterium > Pontibacterium granulatum. The sequence goes on from NZ_JASBRH010000001.1 coordinate 349,378, forward strand.
CAAATCTGACCATCACCGGCGAGAACTGCCCAACCGCGATCGTCTGGAATCCGGGCGCAGCAAACGCCGCTGCGATGACGGATGTAGGAGAAGAGATCCACCAGCAATTTATCTGCGTAGAGAGGGGTGCTGCATTCGCTGACAGCTGGATTCTGGGATCAGGTGAGTCTCGCTCTGCACGTTTGCAGATAGCAAAAACCACATCCGAGTAATACCCGAGCATTCGCATCTGGTATTCTGTGACAAATCTTCCTGATCACACCAAGGAGCTTTTATGTCGATCAGTAATGCGGTCATCAACATTACCAACCTGCGCCTGCGCACTTTTATCGGGTTTAACCCGGAAGAGATGACCAAACAACAGGACGTTGTCATCAATATCGAGATCCACTACCCCGCTGACAAGGCGATGGCAAACGACGACGTAGAAGCTGCGCTGAACTACAAAACCATCACCAAGCAGGTGATCTCCCATGTGGAATCGGGCCACTTTAAGTTGTTGGAGAAACTGGTGTCAGACGTGCTGGATATCTGCTCGGAGCACCCGTGGACCGAGTATGCACGTGTAACGATTGATAAACCGCATGCGTTGCGCTTTGCGGACTCGGTATCGCTGTCGCTGGAGTGGCGGAGATAAGCAGCAACGGTATCACTGGGTTGCGTGTTATGCCGCTCAACCCAGTAAATACGGTCAGCTCTCAGGACTCATCAATATCCTGCATCAAGGCCGACCGACTTCCCTCCGGCACAGCCATCTCCACCGAATACTGCGGGTGATCCACCCCCATCTTCACGCCCGTTTTGATGTTCAATACCGAACGCTGCATCTCCGGTGTCAGCTCAAAACGCAGGAAGTGAACACTGGAGGTTTTCTCTTCGTTATCCCGCTCCAGGTCTTCGTCAGCGATGGCATACACGGGTTCGTAACCATTCACCCGCACCCACACCTTACGCTCCACACCAATCAGTTCAGCCAACGCCTGACGACGTTGCTCCACATCGTCGTATTCAATCAGCATGGTAGCTTTCCAGTTGCCGCCATCCGGGATCAAAGGGTTGTAGGTGTCCAGCTCTTCCTGAATCGCATCAGCCTCGAAGATACGTTCGGCACGCAGCATCTCCTGGATCTGGTATTGCATGGTAAGGCGGTCTTCAAACAACAGGCGGATATGATTCCCCAACTTCACCTGACGGTTGGTTTTGTGGGCCATCACCTCCCGGCGAAAATTGTCGCGGCAGTCGGCATAGGCTTCCAACGACAGCAGATCATCTCGGGTCAGCTTGTTCATAATCTGAATTCCTCATAGTCCGTACGCTTTGTGCAACAGGGAGATCGGGTGCAGAGATTCGGGACGCTCGCTCAGCTGGGCGATATGCCCCCCCGCCATCGGACAGTCACTGCTCAGGGTTGCGCCCTCGGCAGCCTGTACCTTGCGGGCCACCGGTCGGCCAATTTTCACAGCCTTATCGTGGGTTTCCACTTTCACCGCGTAGGTACCGTCGTGACCGGAACACCGTTCTAGCACATTAACCTTGGTGGCTGGCACCAGGCTCAGCACATCACGCGCTTTATAACCGATATTCTGCACCCGCAAATGACAGGCTACCTGATAACTGATATCGCCAAGCGGGTTGGAAAAATCTGTACGTAACAGACCCGCCTTGTGGCGTAACCAGAGGTATTCAAAGGGATCAAAGAACGCGTTCTTTACTTTCTGCACCTGCGGATCGTCCGGGAACAACAGCGGAAGCTCCTGCTTGAACATCAACACACAAGAAGGCACCAGCGCGGTCAGATCGTAGCCCTTATCCACAAGCACAGCCAGTTGCGGGATATTGTGCTCTTTGGCCTGCTCAACACTTTCCAGATCCCCCAGCTCCATCTTCGGCATACCACAACAGCGCTCGCTGTTTACTAGCTTCACCGCGATATTATTGTGGTGGAACACGTCCACCAGATGGGTACCCAGCACCGGACTGTTGTTGTTTCCGTAGCAGGTAGTGAACAGTGCAACCTGACCACGGGTACGGTCAGTGGATTGAACTTTAACCTCACGCAATTCGCGAAGCTGCTCTGTAACCCGTTTACGCATGGTGTTGGAGTGAAACTTGGGAAGCACGGCCTGATGGTGCACACCCATGGTTTTTTCCAACAGGTTACGTGCCCAGCGTTGTTCGTTCATGGTGTTGATAGTCACATCGACCACCGGGATCGTCGCCCAGCGTCCAACGCCATCGGTGTTGGTCAACACTTTATCGCGCAAACTGGCACCCTGCTGCTGGTATTTCACCGCCTTGGCGCGCAGCATCAGGTGGGGAAAGTCGACGTTCCACTCGTGGGGTGGCACGTAGGGGCATTTGGTCATGTAACACATGTCACAGAGGTAACACTGATCAGCGACTTTCATGTAATCCGCCGGATCAACTCCGTCCACCTCCATGGTCTCGGACTCGTCCACCAGATCAAACAGGGTGGGAAAGGACTCACACAAATTCACACAGCGCCGACAGCCGTGGCAGATATCAAATACCCGCTCCAGCTCTTTATTCAGCGCGTCGGCGTCGTAAAACGATTCGTTTTTCCAATCCAGGGGGTGGCGTGTTGGCGCGTCCAGGCTGCCCTCACGGTCAGGCGACTTGCTCATGCCGTTGCTCTCGCAGCCGGAGATCGGAGCTCGTTACTCACCCTTGCTCCGATCCCCGTATCAGGGATTAGTCCATAGCATCCAGTGCTTTCTGGAAACGGTTGGCGTGACTGCGCTCGGCCTTCGCCAGGGTTTCAAACCAATCGGCAATCTCATCAAAACCCTCTTCACGGGCGGTTTTTGCCATGCCCGGATACATATCGGTGTATTCGTGGGTTTCGCCGGCGATGGCGGCTTTGAGGTTGTCGGAGGTCTGACCGATTGGCAGACCGGTGGCGGGATCCCCCACCTCTTCCAAGTAATCGAGATGACCATGGGCATGGCCAGTCTCACCTTCAGCGGTTGAGCGGAACACCGCAGACACGTCGTTGTACCCCTCTACGTCAGCCTTGGCGGCAAAGTAGAGATAACGTCGGTTAGCCTGGGATTCGCCCGCAAATGCATCCTTCAGATTCTGCTCCGTCCTGCTACCTTTGAGAGACATGGTCACTCTCCTCTAAACAGTGAATCAAGACAGCTCAATATAAGGATAGGTAACCGTGGCGGGCCTTTCTAAATAAAGATTCTTTATTCTGACTATTGAGTACCGCTATCGATGCGGCCAGAAGAAGGGAGGTGGCGGCTATCGTCATCCATAACGGGCGCCGCCACCGGGGTTAAACCTCTTCAATTTCAGCCGAATGCACCAGGATACTGGCCAGATCCGGGGTTGGGCGTCCAACGTAGTAGCCCTGTGCATAAGTAATGTTTGCCGCTTCCACCAGGTCCAGCACCTCCTGACTTTCCACAAACTCGGCAATGGTTTCCAGGTTCAGTTCCTTCGACAGTTTGGCAATGCTGTTTACAAACGCCATATCCCGCTTGTCGCTCGCCATATTGGCGATGAACTCGCCTTCGATCTTCACGTAATCGATCGGCAGGTGCTTGAGATAGTGGAAGGAGGAGAAACCGGAGCCAAAGTCATCGATCGCCAGCTTAAAGCCCTCTTCCTTCAGATTGGCCACAAACTGCTCCAGCACCGAGATGCTTTTCACCGTATCGCGTTCGGTGATCTCAAACACCACACTCTGGGTGTTGATCTGATGCAACTGGGTCAGGCGTTTCACCTGGTGGATAAAGTCACTCACCACCACCGCCCGTGGTGACATATTGATAAACAACATACCCTGGTAGTTGATGGCTCTGGCGGCAGCAAAGGCCTTGTCCATCACGATGTAATCCAGGGCATGGATCTTATCCATCGATTCGGCAATCTCGATAAATTCCGCCGCCTTCATCAGGCTATCGTCCGGCAACTCGATACGACTCAGTACTTCGACCGCAGTCACGCGGCCATTGTCGGTACGCTGAATCGGCTGGAACACGGGGATCAGTTTGCGGTGTTCGATCGCATGTTTCACCAGCAGCGTCTTCTCGCTCATATCTTTGAAGATATTCACCAGATCGTGCTCATCCGGTACACAGAGACGGTCTTTGCCATCCTGCTTCGCGCGGTACATGAGATTATCCACAAACATGAACAGATCTTTCTTGTTCTCGGCATGGTCGGGATAGATGCCGATACCTATCGATGCGGTGACTTTCAGTTCAGCACCGGAGGTATGGGTAACGGAGAAGCAGCGGATACGTTCCAGCAGGCGACGCCCTGCGCTTTCCGCTTCTTCCAGATCGGCTTCAGACAGCAGCACGACAAACTCGTCACCGCCGTATCGAGCCACAACAGCGCCCTGCGGGAAGGTATCGAGCAGGCACTCCGCAAAGGTTTCCAGCAGCTTGTCGCCCCAGCTATGACCGTAGCCGTCGTTGATCGACTTGAAGTTATCCAGGTCGATCATCAGCACGGCCACCTTGTAGTCGTGGCGGGCACAGCGATCCAGCTCGTACTCCAGCAGCTCCCAGAACATACGCTGGTTGTAAAGATTGGTCAGCGGATCACGGGTAGCGTAGTACTCCAGATCGTTGGTGTACTTATAGATAGCACGGACCGACCCCACCACGTTTAGCAGGGTGGAGAGTACGCTCTCCAATACCAACAATTTAGTCTGGTCGCGAATTATCTCGGACTGCACGCCGATACCGACTATACCGCCAATCTTTGGTGTATCAACCAACAGGGATTTGCACTGCAGCTCGATACTGTCCTGATCCAATACGATCTCAGGTCCGACACTGCTTGCAACGTTATGGCGCACGTTGAGGCCCGCCGCATACAACTGGGAGTCACTCTGTTTCAGTCGGCGGATCACTGCCTTTTCCATATTCTCCTGCGTTTCCTGAGTCGCTGGGCGCAACCAGAAAATCTCCAGGTCAAACAGCTCATCGTCCACCTTGAAGATGGAGAACATGGTGTGTGCATCGATCACCTTATTAATTTCCATCAGCAGGTCGCTGACATATTCACGCCAGTCGCGCACCACTTCGGAGGTGATCACAAATTTTTCCAGCAGCCGAATCTCAAACTCCAGCAACTCTTTATCCACAGCTACATCACGTAGTTTGGTGGCCAGAGTGGCGACCTCGTCGTAGATACGCCCCAGTTCTTCGAAATCAAACTTGGAGCGCTCCAAATCCAGCTTTTTCAGGTCGGCGATCGACTCCACGGTAGATACGCCATCGGTCAGCTGACGGATAGATTCATCCACGCGACGAGTTAAGGAGCGCACCGCTACATAGCCGAGCAACAAGGGCAGCGGCGCTATTAATAACAAACTGTAGATAAGGTTTGATTTTGCCCGAGAAACGGCAGGTTCGAGATTTTGACGGACTTCAATAACACCGAGGCTATCACCAGCATCTGCATTAGTATGACATGCTTGGCAGTTCTCTCTGGCTACCAGAGGATAAAGAAATCGGCTGTCGGTGTCCGTTTCAAAAGTCGCCACCTGACTGGTTCTAATCGCCTCCAATACGTCCTTATCCATTTCTGGTTGCTCTATGGAGCCAAATAAAGCATCTACGATTGGCGCGCGATACAGCCTGAGTTTTAGTTCTGAGCCTGAATTATCTTCCTCCATTCGATGGAGAAAATGTTCCAGCTGCTGACGTGACCACCCCTGACTCATGACCACATACATGGAGTTAAATGTTTGCCGGGCCACGCGGTCTGCCACTTGAGTAGCGTTTTCCCGAATGCTACTGGTGAATGCTTGGCTTGCAATCACGAAGATAACCAAAAATCCCAGTGCGGAGAATAAGAGTATCCTTCTCAAAAGATAGCTATTGATCGTACTGCTCTGTGGTCTCATTTTGTTTTAATTTTTTCCACGACAAATACAGGGGCGGATTTAAGCTAGCATAATTCCGCTGATTTAAAAGATTTTCTATAATTTTTATTAGTTAATCCCTGCGCAGATCAATACTATTCTGTTTGAATCCCTCAGCCAGAAATAAACAAGCGTTTGACTCATTTCTGGTCTTGAAGCACAAAAAAGGCCCCTATTGGGGCCTTCTTGATAGATGCTTGACGGTTCAGTGCAGATCAAGCACATCCTGCATGTTGTAGATGCCGTTATCTTTGTCGCTGACCCAACGCGCTGCACGTACAGCACCTTTTGCAAAGGTCATACGGGAGCTTGCCTTGTGGGTAATTTCAACGCGCTCACCTTCAGTGGCAAACAGTACAGTGTGATCACCTACGACGTCACCGGCACGGATGGTAGCAAAGCCGATCTCTTTCTTTGGACGCGCGCCTACCTGACCTTCACGGCCGTAAACCGCGCACTCTTTCAGATCGCGACCCAACGCGTCAGCAACCGCTTCACCCATGCTGATGGCGGTACCGGATGGGGAATCCACTTTGTGGTGGTGGTGTGCTTCGACGATCTCAACATCGTAGTCGTCACCCAGCGCTTTGGCTGCCATCGCCAGCAGCTTGAAGCACAGGTTTACACCCACGCTCATGTTGGAGGCAAAAACACCTGCCAGCTTGTCACCGTAGCTGTTCAGCTCATCGCGTTCAGCATCGCTCAAGCCGGTGGTACCAATCACAATCTTTTTGTTGTTGGCGGCACAGAACGCCAGGTTGTGCAGGGTTGCCTGCGGTGCGGTGAAGTCGATCAATACGTCGAAGTCGTCCACAGCATCAGCGATATCACCTACGATCTTAACGCCCAGTTTGCCAACGCCAGCGACCTCACCAGCATCAGCACCGATCAGGGAGCTGGTAGGTTCTACGATCGCGGCACCCAGTTCGACACCTTCAGCCTGCTGGATCGCTTCAATGTTGGTTTTACCCATACGCCCGGCGGCACCGGTTACTGCAATTCTGATCATGCGATTTAATCCTGATTAGCTGCCTGTTACAGGCAACACATTATTCGTTCGGAATATTCTGGTCCATATCCAGCGCAGGTTTTTCACAACCGGCACTGCCCACAATCTTCGCGGGTACGCCCACAACGGTGGTGTGTGGCGGTACATCTTCCAGCACAACGGAACCGCCACCGACCTTAGCGCCAGCACCCACTTCGATGTTACCGAAGATTTTCGCACCGGCAGCAATCAATACACCTTCGCGGATTTTAGGGTGACGGTCGCCGGATTCTTTACCCGTGCCGCCCAGGGTTACGTTCTGCAGGATCGACACATCGTTTTCGATCACACAGGTTTCGCCCACCACGATGCCGGTTGCATGGTCAAACATTACACCACGCCCAATCTGGGCCGCCGGATGAATATCCACCTGCAGGACGGAGCTAACGCGGCTTTGAATATACAGTGCCATGGAGTGACGGCCCTGTTTCCACATCCAGTTTGCCACACGGTGTGCCTGGATCGCGTGGAACCCTTTCAGGTAGAGCAGTACGGTCGAGAGTTTACCGATCGCCGGGTCACGGGTGCGTACTGCACTCAGGTCGTGACACACGGAGAGGATAATCTGTGGATCGGACTCAAACGCTTGCTCGATCAGCTCGCGCAGCGTGACCGCAGGCATCACCTCATCGGCCAGTTTACCCGCCAACAGGTAGGAAAGCGCGGAGGACAGGTTGCGGTGTCCGATAATGGTGGCGTGAAAGAAACTGGCCAGAAACGGTTCGTTTTCCGCTTCTACCCGTGCTTCTTCCTGAATCATTGCCCAAAGTGCTTTGGGTTCGAGTGGTATGGAGGTCATAAAGCCCTCAGTGTCGTGCCCTTGAAACAGCGCGGGCCGGAAACCGGCCCACCATTTAGGTCATATCTTCAAAAAACTTCTTCACCGAATCAAAGAAACCGTGTTTCTTCGGTGAATGCTTGCTGTTGCCCTGCTCCATCTCGTCGTGGAACTCACGCAACAGCTCTTTCTGGCGACTGCTTAGGTTGACCGGGGTTTCCACCACCGCACGCACCAACAGATCACCTACAGAACCACCACGTACCGGTTTCACACCTTTGCCACGCAAACGGAACAGTTTACCGGTCTGGGTTTCAGCAGGTACTTTGAGTTTAACGCGACCATCCAGGGTTGGCACTTCCAATTCACCACCCAAAGCTGCGTCCACAAAGCTGATCGGCACTTCGCAATACAGGTGCTTACCGTCACGCTCGAAGATCGGGTGCGCCGTTACGTTCACCTGAACGTACAGGTCGCCCGCAGGACCACCGTGGGAACCCGCTTCACCTTCACCCGCCAGACGGATACGATCACCCGTATCAACACCCGCTGGAATCTTAACGGACAGGGTCTTGGTCTTCTCGATGCGCCCCTGGCCACGACAGTCAGTACATGGATCGGAGATCACATGGCCCTCGCCGCGACAGGTCGGACAGGTCTGCTGCACAGAGAAGAAGCCCTGCTGCATACGTACCTGGCCCATACCGCCACAGGTGCCACAGGTTTTTGGTGATGTACCTGGTTTGGCACCGCTGCCGTGACAGGTTTCACAGTTCACCAGTGTTGGAACTTTGATCATGCGCTCTACACCACGTACCGCCTCTTCCAGAGAGAGGTCCATGTTGTAGCGCAGGTCTGCGCCGCGCTGCACGGAGCTACGACGGCCACCACCGCCGCCACCGAAGATATCACCAAAGACATCACCAAAGATGTCACCGAAACCACCTTCGAAACCACCGCCGCCAAAGCCGCCACCCATGTTGGGATCAACACCGGCGTGACCGTACTGGTCGTACGCTGCTTTCTTCTGGGCATCGGAGAGAATTTCATAGGCTTCGTTTACTTCCTTGAACTTCTCTTCCGCTTCCTTATCATCCGGGCTACGGTCCGGGTGATACTTCATCGCCATGCGGCGGAAAGCTTTTTTGATGTCGCGGTCGGATGCGTCTCGGTCAACACCGAGCACTTCGTAGTAGTCTTGTTTTGACATAGTCGGTTCTGGCTATCTCTTTAATCGGCGACATTTGCCGGATACAACAACGCGGGCCGAAGCGTTTTAGCCCCGAATCCCGCGATGCCTTGCACAGCAGTTATCCGGCGGGAGGCAACTCCACACCGGATAACGTCCTATTCAGAAGTCAGACGTAGAATTACTTCTTGTCGTCTTTAACCTCTTCGAACTCAGCATCAACGGCGTCATCGCCTGGCTTCGCTTCTTCAGCGCCGCCTGCTGCCTGCTCTGCTTCAGCCTGCTGAGCCGCTTCAGCGTACATCTTCTGGGCTACGCCAGAGATCGCTTCAGTCAGGGCTGCAGTTTTCGCTTCGATCGCATCTTTGTCGTCGCCTTTCAGGGCTTCTTCAAGTTCAGCGGTCGCTTTCTCGATGTTTGCTTTCTCTTCGTCAGTCGCTTTGTCCCCAGCTTCTTCCATGGTCTTCTTCGCAGAGTGGACCATAGCGTCGCCCTGGTTGCGCGCCTGACTCAGTTCTTCAAACTTCTTGTCTTCTTCCGCGTGCGCTTCCGCGTCACGTACCATCTGTTCGATCTCGTCATCGCTCAGACCAGAAGAGGCTTTGATGATGATGGACTGCTCTTTACCGGTTGCCTTGTCTTTCGCAGATACGTTCAGGATACCGTTAGCATCCAGGTCGAAGGTTACTTCGATCTGAGGCATGCCGCGTGGAGCTGGCGGAATGTCAGCCAGGTCGAAACGACCCAGAGATTTGTTCTGCGCAGCCTGCTTACGCTCACCCTGTACCACATGGATGGTAACCGCGGTTTGGTTGTCATCAGCCGTGGAGAAGATCTGGGACTTCTTGGTTGGGATCGTGGTGTTCTTCTCGATCAGAGACGTCGCCACGCCACCCATGGTTTCAATACCCAGAGTCAGTGGAGTCACGTCCAGCAGCAGTACGTCTTTCACGTCACCCGCCAGTACCGCACCCTGAATGGATGCACCCATCGCTACCGCTTCGTCAGGGTTCACGTCCTTACGTGGTTCTTTACCGAAGAAGTCAGCAACCGCTTTCTGAACCATTGGCATACGGGTCTGACCGCCCACCAGGATCACTTCGTCGATTTCAGACGCAGACAGGTCAGCGTCTTTCAGCGCGATGCGGCATGGTTCGATAGAACGGGTTACCAGTTCTTCTACCAGAGATTCCAGTTTCGCACGGGTCACTTTTACGTTCAGGTGCTTAGGACCGGTTGCGTCAGCGGTGATGTACGGCAGGTTCACGTCGGTCTGCTGTGCAGACGACAGCTCACACTTCGCTTTTTCAGCCGCTTCTTTCAGACGCTGCAGAGCCAGCGGGTCGTTGTGCAAATCGATACCGGACTCTTTCTTGAACTCAGCAGCCAAGTACTCGATCAGACGCAGGTCAAAGTCTTCACCACCCAGAAATGTGTCGCCGTTGGTAGCCAGTACTTCAAACTGGTGCTCGCCGTCCACGTCAGCAATCTCGATGATGGAGATATCAAAGGTACCACCACCCAGATCGTATACCGCGATGGTCTTGTCACCTTTAGACTTGTCCATGCCGTATGCCAGTGCCGCAGCAGTAGGCTCGTTAATGATACGCTTAACTTCCAGTCCTGCGATCTTACCCGCGTCTTTAGTTGCCTGGCGCTGAGAGTCATTGAAGTATGCAGGTACTGTGATTACCGCTTCAGTTACCGGCTCACCCAGGTAATCTTCAGCAGTCTTCTTCATTTTCTTCAGAATTTCAGCAGACACCTGAGGCGCTGCCAGTTTTTGATCACGCACCTGTACCCATGCGTCACCGTTGTCGGCTTCTACGATCTTGTACGGCACCATCTTGATGTCTTTCTGTACAACATCGTCTTTAAAACGACGACCGATCAGACGCTTGATCGCAAACAGGGTGTTATCAGGGTTGGTTACCGCCTGACGTTTCGCCGGCTGACCTACCAGAGTCTCGCCATCTTCTGCGTACGCGATGATAGACGGGGTGGTGCGATCGCCTTCAGCGTTCTCAATAACTTTGCTCTTGTCACCATCCAGGATAGCTACACAGGAGTTGGTAGTACCCAGGTCGATACCGATGATTTTACCCATTCGAATGTCACTCCAAGTTTCTGCCCGTTAAGACGGGTCAGCGGTCAAATCTTTAATAAATGCTTTGCAATCTATATTGGTGCGCCAAACTCAGTTTCAAGGCCCTGCACCAACTTTTCTTCAGTTCAAATCAGCCTTTGGCTACCATCACCATCGCCGGACGAACCAGACGACCGTTCAGGGTGTAGCCTTTCTGCATCACCGCTACAACGGTGTTGGCCTCTACGCCTTCCGCCGGCACCATGGACATCGCCTGGTGCAGCTCTGGGTTGAACGGCTCGCCTTCAGGGTTCACCTGCTCAACGTTGAATTTCGCCAGACCACTGACGAACATGTTCAGCGTCATCTCAACACCTTCGCGCATCGGCTTAACGGCCTCATCGTCTCCGGCTGCTTCGATTGCGCGCTCCAGGTTGTCAGCGATCGCCAGCATCTCGGTCGCGAATTTCTCCACACCGAACTTGTGCGCTTTCTCCACATCCTGTTCCGCACGGCGACGGATGTTCTGAATTTCCGCCTGGCCACGCAGCATCTGGTCTTTCAAGGCAGCCGCTTCTGCCTGAGCAACCTCCAGCTGGCTCATGAGCTCGGCTACAGACTGCAGCTCTGGCTCGGCCTCCTCCGCCAGAGGATCAGTCTCAAGCGCAGCTTGCTCTTCAGCTGTTACCTCTTCCGCAACGGCCTGTTCAGCCTGCTGAGCTTGCTCAGTTGCTTCGGTTTCAGGGGCTTTTTCTTCGTTTGCCATCTGGAATCTCCAACTATTACTGCACCGATGTGCACAGAGTTATTCTTGCCTGTCGCTGTATATGGGGCCCGCCCGACACTTTTCAACACCAAAAGCCACAATTTTTTGTCATGAATATGATTTAAATTTGCACCGCAGATGGTTATTGCTTATACAGTAAAAAATACTGTATAAATAAACAGCTTCCTTTGAGCAACTACAGGCAACCGTGCGATGCTGAATCAGATAAATATCCGTGACTACGCCATCGTTGATGAACTTGATCTCGAACTGCAGAACGGTATGACCGTGGTCAGCGGTGAAACCGGTGCTGGCAAATCGATTATGCTGGATGCTCTCGGCCTCACCCTGGGTGACCGTGCCGACAGTGGCGCTGTGCGCAACGGCGCCGAGCGGGCAGAGATTACCGCCAGTTTCGATGTCTCCAACATCCCAGAGGCCCAAGCTTGGCTGCACCAGCAGGAACTGGATCAGGATGGCGAATGCATTCTGCGTCGGGTGATTACCCGTGAAGGCCGATCCCGCTGTTACATCAATAATCGTCCAAGCCCAATCGGCGCTGTGCGGGAGTTGAGCGAACACCTGATCGACATTCACGGCCAGCACGAACATCAACGCCTGTTGAAGAAAGAACACCACCGCCTGCTGTTGGACCAATACGCCGGTGCGGGCATACAGGCAGGTAAAACCCAGCGCACTTTCAACGAGTGGCGCAAGCTGGATAAAACACTGCGCCAACTGACTGAAGCCAGTGATGAGCAAGCTGCCCGTATTCAACTGTTAAGCTACCAGATCGAAGAGCTGGACCAGATCAGTCCCACCGAGGGTGAACTGCAAGATCTGGAGCAGGAACAGAAACAACTCGCCAATGCCTCGGAGATTTTGCACAGCGGCCACCAACTGATGGCCCTGACCACTGAGGGAGAAGGTGATAACTGCCTGGCTCTGCTCAACCAGTGCCTGCAACTGCTTGGCAATATGTCCGATCAGCAGGGCGTGACACAAGTGAGCGAGATGCTGAATAGTGCGCATATCCAGATTGAGGAAGCCGGTAGCGAACTGCGCCACTACCTCGACGGCGTTGAGCTGAACCCAGAACGCCAGATGGAAGTAGAAGAGCGACTCTCCACACTCTACGATGTGGCGCGCAAACACAAGGTACAGCCAGAAGCTCTGCCGCGTCTGCATCAGGAACTAGCAGAGGAGCTACACGACCTGCAAAACAGCGACGAAGCGCTGGAACAACTGCAGCACGATGTCGAACAGAAAAGGGACCAATTCCGAGAGGAAGCGAAAAAGCTCAGCGCGATGCGTGCCAAAGCCGCACGTAAACTCAGCAAAGCAGTAGACGAACAACTGCATAACTTAGGTATGCTGGCGGCCAACTTCACCGTGCAGCTCACCCCGTACGAAACCGATCAGCTCAACGCCACGGGGCTGGAAGAGGTAGAGTTCCTGATCAGTACCAACAAAGGCCAGCAGGCACGCCCATTGGCGAAGATCGCCTCCGGCGGTGAATTGTCCCGTATCAGCTTGGCGATACAGGTAATCACAGCCCAGACCTCCAGCACGCCAACACTGATCTTCGACGAGGTCGATGTGGGTATCGGCGGTGCGGTGGCGGAGGTCGTTGGACGCCTAATGCGCCAATTGGGTGAGCGTACCCAGGTCCTCTGCGTAACACACCAACCGCAAGTGGCATCCCAGGGACATCAACACCTGTTTGTCAGCAAGAAAGCGCGCAAACAGCAGACCTTTACCCGCATCAACCGCCTGCGTACCGACGAACGCGTGCAGGAAGTAGCGCGAATGCTGGGGGGGATCGAGATCACCGAACGCTCCATCGAGCACGCCCGCGAGATGCTCAACGGCGCGATCACGCACTAACCAACGATCGAGTTGGGATAACGCACAGGTTGTGCCATCACGGAGCGATACCCAAATGAAGGCCTAGTCCCGTCCAGAATAAAAAAGCCAGCTTGAAGCTGGCTTTTTTATTGGCTACTGATCGCGCGAGGGTGATCGATTATTTCTCTTCCGCGTCCTTGGAGACACCGTAGAGGTAAAGAGTGCGGTCGGTGATAGTAAAACCGTTCTTCTCGGCTATCTCATCCAGCAGCGCATCCAGACGTGGATCGTTGAATTCACGTACAACACCTGACTTCACGCAAACCATATGATCATGATGATCGTCACGTGCCAGTTCAAATACGGAGTGGCCTCCTTCGAAGTGGTGACGGGACACCAAACCCGCTGCCTCAAACTGAGTCAGAACGCGGTATACGGTTGCCAGGCCTACATCCTCACCGGCAGACATCAACAGCTTGTAGATATCTTCTGCGCTGAAGTGCTCACCAGCCTCTGCCTTTTCGAGGATCTGGTAAATTTTAACGCGTGGCAGCGTTACTTTTAGCCCAGCCTTGCGCAGTTCCTGATTTTCGATTGCCATAATAATTCTCTATGCTGTTCCTGACTCGGAATGATACACTGCCTCCCATTATCCGCATTTAACTGTGAAAGTGGAAGCCAGAAAGAAATGCAAAAAGTTCTTGTTAGCATTGCCCTTATAACTTTGTTGGCAGGCTGTTCCGGATTTCCGGGTGTGTACAAGATTGATGTTCAACAGGGTAATGTCGTTACCCAGGAAATGGTTGACCAGCTGCGTCCAGGCATGACCCGTAGCCAGGTTCGCTACGTGTTGGGCACACCACTGCTGACCGATACATTCCACGCCAACCGCTGGGACTACGTTTACACCCTGCAGGAAGGCAAAGGCGACTATGGCCGCCAAACGCTGATGGTTATATTCGAAGACGACAAACTGGTTGCCGTGCGTGGCGACTACCGTCCTGGCGCCGCCAACTAATTATTCCCCTTTACGTGCAGCCTCTTCAGCTTCTTTCTTAGCTTTCATCTTGGCTGCACGTTTCGCACGTGCTTCTTTCGGATCCGCAATCAATGGACGGTACAGCTCGATACGCTGACCTTCCTTCAGGATTGTCTCCTTAGGATCTCGGATCGCCTTGCCAAAAATCCCCATTGGAATATTGTCCGGATCAATTTCAGGATACGCTTCAACGATACCTGATCGAATCACCGCATCGTACGCCGAACAATCTTCCTCTACCTGCAGCGCAATTATTTTCTGATCATGCGGTAATGCGTACGCTACTTCTACTCGGATCATCGGGAATACCTGTGAGTTAATAGATTTCGTCAGCACGTTTCACAAACGCTTCAACCATGGTGGTCGCAACCTGGTTGAACACCTTGCCCATAGCCAGAGAGCTCAATTTACCGGAGAACTCAAAGCCCAGACTCAACTCCACCTTGGACGCCTCGTCACTCAACGGTTTGAATGTCCAGACACCGGAGAGCACCGAAAACGGACCGTCCACCAACTCCATTGTCATCTCTGTCGGACGCGTTAGTCGGTTGCGGGTGGTGAAGCTGTATTTCAATCCGCCCTTGGACACATTCAGGGTAGCAACCAGTTCATCTTCAGAGCGACTAATAACGTTAACGGAGCTACACCATGGCAGAAACTGGGGATAACTATCCACATCATTTACCAGATCAAACATCTGCTCTGCGGTATGCAGAACCAAAGCGCTACGATCAACCTGCGTCATTGTACGGCCTCTGAAAACAGTTCGCGGTGATTATACGTGATTCCACCGCATTTTCACGGACGTGGCGGAGAAGGAAAAGTGGATTACGGAGAGCAAGAAGACGGCCGCCCTAAGGCAGCCGCCTGAAGCACAGTTTAGCCTGCCAGTTTCTGGTACAGGTTAACCACGAAGATAATGGATACCGCCAGCGGTGCGATGAAACGGATGGAGATGTACCACAGGTAGAACTGACCATTCTCTTCCATTGACAGCTCGTCCAGGCTGACCTTCTTCTTCACAAACCAACCAGCGAACAGGGAGATAAAGATACCACCCAGCGGCAGCATGATGTTGGCAGTCGCGAAATCCAGGAAGTCGAAAGTATTCATGCCGAACAGAGTGACATCAGACATGAAGTTGAACGAGCCCAGCGCCAGGATACCCAAACCCCATACCGTCAAGGCCAGGATTACACAGGAGGTCACACGGCTCATACCAAAGTTTTCCACCATGTACGCTGCGGCAGGCTCCATCAGGGAGATCGCAGAGGTCCATGCCGCTACACCAATCAGCACGAAGAACAGGAAGCCGAACAACTGACCGCCCGCCATCTGACCGAATGCTACCGGCAGGGTCACGAACATCAGACCAGGACCTGCGCCGGGATCCATGCCGTTTGCAAATACGATCGGGAAGATTGCCAGACCGGCAATCAGCGCTACCAGCGTATCCATCGCAGCGATGGTCATTACCGTGCCGCCGATAGATGCTTTCTTAGGCATGTAGGAACCGTACGCCATGATCGCGCCCATCCCCAGAGACAAGGTAAAGAAGGAGTGACCCAATGCAACCAGCACTGCATCCCAGCTCAACTTGCTAACGTCAAACTCGAACAGGAAGTTCCAACCTTCGGAGAAATGCCCGGTGTTCATGGAGTAACCCAGCAGCACCAGCAACAGCACAAACAGCGCCGGCATCATGATGCGGGTTGCACGCTCCAGACCTTTGTTAACCCCACCCGCTACAACGGTCATTACCATCACGACGAATACAGTGTGCCAGATCAGCAGACTTTCCCAGTCGCCCAGCAGGCCATTAAAGACTGCACCGGCCTGTTCGCCACCAATACCGACAAAGTCCCCTTTGCCCATACCCGCGATGTAATACAGCACCCATCCCGCAACAACGGAATAGAACGAAAAGATCATGAAGCCCGAAAGAACCCCCATCAGACCCACCAGCGACCACGTACCGCTGTGACCGGATTCTTTCGCGACTTCACGCATCGCGTTGATCGGGCTCTGTCGCGCACGACGGCCGATCAGCACTTCCCCCATCATGATAGGTACACCTACCAGCAGGATACAGACCAGATAAACGAGAACAAAAGCACCGCCGCCGTTCTCGCCGGTGATATACGGAAACTTCCAGATGTTACCCAAACCAACAGCGGATCCGGTCGCTGCCAGGATAAAGATCCATCGGTTCGCCCAGGAACCGTGAATTGATTGTTTCTCTTGCATTGCAATCTCTAATTAGTGTCGCGACTTTCGTATAGTGTACAAACTCGCGGTATTGTTCATATCCTGATCGGTCTTGCAACGGAAAGTCGGCAAAAATTCGATCATTTAGGCATAAATCAACAATTCCGTACAAGAAACGCGCTAAATGATGGTTATATGTGGTAGTCAGTAGTTTAGCGGGCTATAGAGATTTCGCCGCTGGATGAAAGATGGTTATACGTGGTCAAAGTGGACCAAATGTGGACACTCAAAAAAAATGTCCAATTGAACCTCGCCACCGGCCAACTCGCCGCAAAAGAAAAAGGCTCCCGAGGGAGCCCTAATCGCCGATGATCTTCAAATCAGCCTTCCTGCGCTTTTTCATCGCTTGGTAGAAGTTTTCATGTGGTCCAAGGTTCAACAAGTGAAGCTCAAGCTTACCTTCATTCCAGCTATAGCCAAGCAGGACTTCACGCCCTTCAATCTTGAATTTGTGGACCCACAAATAACTAAGATCACCTTTCTTTCTAGTTCCTATTTCCGGATTGACGATGATCTTTTCAATCTCATCCTCGACCACAGTCAATACGTCCTCACTAAGCTTATTAAGCGATTTAGTGAATGTGCGAGACTCTAAAACCTGGATTTCAGCCCCGTTTGGTCCTTCGTACATATTTGGATACCTTACCAGCCGCAATCTCTTCGCGCGCTAGCAGTGCTTCTTTGATGAACTCATAGGACAGATCGGGATTTTCTTCGACAATCTCGCCAATCTTGGCCCAATGTTCTATCTGTTTCGGCACTGTACGGCTAGAAACATGCGAGTGAATTTTAACGTTCTCGACGAACTCGTCGTCTAAGCGAACACTAGTTGCCATTTCATCTCTCCGTGCGCCTTCTCAGTGTCATCGTTCAGTTTCAGTGTCATCGTTCAGTTTCAGTGTCATCGTTCAGTTTCAGTATCATCGTTCAGTTTCAGTATCATCGTTCAGTTTCAGTATCATTAGTCAGTATCATTTCAGGCGCAAAATCATTTTGCGACAATTTGTCGCGTAACGCAACACTAAGCAGCATGTTTAAGCATTCGTCGCTCTAGAAGCCTGTCCCGCCAACTCTCGTTAAACTCTTCCAGACTGATCTTACGTTCTCGGAGGTATCCCAAGACGTCATCCCAGATGCCGGTTTTGCGTAGGTAGTCGATGCTTCGGCCTGCACTGTAGCCGTGCCGTGCGTGGATGGAGAGGATGTTGCCCAAGGCTAAGGCAACATTTCGAGCGTTGTCTATTCCAGGTTCCTTTCGTACCCGTTTGTAGATGACGTCTTGGTGATGACGGTTGAAGTCGGCATCGAGCATGAACAGGGACCAGTGAGGGTTATAGAACTTGCCTTCGGGAAGCTGGAACTGTTCCATTGCGTATTCCCAGAGTGCGCCGAGGTGTTCAAAGGCTTGGGCGTAGGACTTCATTCTGATGTCCTTAACGCTGTTGTTTGGAAGGGTTTGAAACCCTTCATCGAACTGGTTGAGGACTTGGTGACTGAAACGAAATTCAAGACGCCATACGTCGCCATAGTCAGGATCGAAGCCGTATTGGTCGGGAGTCCAGTTGCGGGACATTTCACCGGACCATGCAGCGTGCATGAAGTCGCGTTTATCGGAGCTGATGATCTCTTTGGATTTGTTGTAGTGGGCAAACTGTAGAGCGTTAACTGATCCGAAGGTGAAAGATTGGCCTTTGCCGTACTGTACGGAGACTTCACCGAGTGTCATTTCTGCCCGGTCGATGCCATCGCGAGCAAACAGGCGATTAGAACGGCATACGATGCGATCTGAGAAGTTTTTAACGGGTTCATAACCTTGGACATCAAGGGCGAGATGTAAGGCTACACCGCCGTATATGAAGTCTTCCTGAAGGAGTTCTGCTGCGATACCGTCCATGTAGGACTGTACTTCTTCAGGTGTAGAGGTAAGCAGTAGTTTAGGGGAGCACTCTATTTTTAGGTGTGTTCCCGTGCGACAGGATTCTGCGAAGTGTGTTTTTACAAAGCAGATGATTCCTACTTCGTTGTTCTGTAGGCGTATTTTATAGCCGGATGCGCCACCAGGACGGACTACAAAGTCAAAACCGTGTAGGTGCACTATACGGGTTTCGTTACGGGCTTCTTCGTATTCCTGGTCGAGTTCTTCAAAGCGATCCTGGTCGAGTGTTCCACGATAGAGTTGACGAACGGTATCCACAGAGCTGAGTAGCAGTTTTACTTTGGAGAGGTCTTGTTGAAAGTCCGTTGAACAGAAAAGACGGCCTTTTTCGTTTTCTTCATAGAGCCAAGTGTCGTATCGATCTGCATGCTTCAGTTTCATAACTCACCTTATGAAATAACTACCTTGTAACCACTGTTTAACCAGCGTATTTAGTGTTGTTTGTGTCACGTGCTACAGGGAACGTGACCGGGGTGTCGCCCCGCGCCGCCTGCGCCTCGCATAGCATCGTTACCAGCGGCGCAGGGCGTCTCTAAACCTGCTTATATGGTTTGCTGCTCCGTTTCTGTGATGATGCGACCAGCCTGCTCAGACAGGCTCTGAAGCTCTTCAGGGGCGTTAGTTGCCAATGTGAGCATGAGACGAAGCTTCTCATTCTCTGCCTGGACTTTACGCAGTCGGATAGGCAGCAGGTCGATCAGTAGACGTAGTAGCTGATTGATGACAGGCAATACGCACAGGGCAAAGAGCACTGTGAGGGATATGTCAGTGATCAAGATTTGGTTGATGAGGCTGACGACTTGTTCTTCTGTGTATTCCATTGGTGGTTCTCCGTTTAGTTAATGCTGCGTAGTTGTTTGGGCGTCTTAACGTACCCCCGCCGGTAACGACCCGACCGGTTCAAACCTGATTCCCGACCCCCATCCGAGACGGTTCGAAGCAGCAGCCGGGACTACTGACACGATATAGCGCCGACGAGTCGGCGGTCTTTGCAACCTCATTGGGGCTCTGCCCCAGCCGGGCGGCTTCCCCGCAAGGGGTGAAGTCACCCCTTGACCGACTATGGCTTTGGTTGGGCAGTGATCCTGTACCGTGTCGCCGATAACCCGCTTACCGAGAAAGTAAACGCCAAGCCCTTCGGGGTGGCCGGACCGCTCCAACTCCATGCAAGCCGACAACAACGG
>NZ_JASBRH010000020.1 GCF_029961155.1 Pontibacterium granulatum
GCTGTCTCAAGCGAGGCGCATATTTTACTTCGCACCGTGTCGTTGTCAACCGTTTATTTGCAAGTTTTTCAAAAGTTTTTGAAGCTTGCCGGTGAAAACGACGGTTTAAATAGCCCGCTAATTCATCAAGTAAATCAACTACTTATTTAAACCCATCTCAGCGCTCATGGAGTGCTGCAGTGCAGCGTCGCTGTGATGTGGAGGCGCATTCTACAGACTTCAGAAATGCCGTCAACACCCTTTTTAAAAAAAACGTCAAAAAAGGTAAATAAATGACAAAACGGCTAAAAAACCACCAACTCCGACCCACTACCGGCCATAAAACAACCAACCCTGAACAACAGGCACAAAAAAGGCGCCTGTCGGCGCCTTTTTCAATAAAACTCAAAGATCAGATTGTCAGCAGACAATGCTTCTTCTTACCTACTTTAACCAGGAAGTAGCTGCCGAAACGTGCATTGGCTTCCGCGAAGATCTCTGCCGCCTTCATGTTGTCTTCCGCACCGTATGCCTGACCGTTAATAACCACGGCGTTACGCTGCAACGCATCCTTGATCTGCTTACCGGAGTTCGCCATACCCGCGTCCACCAGCAAAGTAGTCAGTGGTGTCTCAGCCAACGTATCACCATAAGCAGCCTTCACATCAGTAGAAGGCAGACCGTCCTGTGCCAACTGACGGTAGTCATCTTCACTCAGTGCTGCAGTATCACCGGAGAACAGCGCCTGGGTAATACGCTCGGCCGCTGCCAGACCTTCTTCACCGTGAACCAAACGGGTTACTTCACGCGCCAGTACACCCTGTGCTTCCGGACGCCCCTGACGCTGCGCGTCTTCTTCGTCAATACGGTCGATTTCAGCAACCGGCAGGAAGGTGAAGTAACGCAGGAAGCGGTATACGTCCGCATCCGCGGTACTCAGCCAGAATTGGTAGAACGCGTATGGTGAGGTCTTGCTGGAATCCAGCCAGATGGTACCGGACTCAGTTTTACCGAATTTGGTGCCGTCAGACTTGGTGATCAGCGGCAACGTCAAACCAAATACCTGATTACCGTTTTTACGACGGCTCAGTTCGATACCACCCGTGATGTTACCCCACTGGTCGGAACCACCGATCTGTAGGGTTACGCCGTGCTCAGCATTTAACTGCTGGAAATCGTAAGACTGCAGGATCATGTACGTGAACTCGGTAAAGGAGATACCTTCGCCTTCACGGTCGATACGCTGTTTAACGGACTCTTTAGCAATCATCTGGTTAACAGAGAAGTGCTTACCCACATCACGCAGGAATGCCAGGACATCAACGTTCTGGGTCCAGTCCAGGTTATTTACAACTTCAGCACTGTTTTCACCGCTGTCAAAGTTGACGAACTGGCTCACCTGCTTCTTCAGCTTTTCAACCCAACCAGCAACGGTCGCGTCATCGTTCAGCTTACGTTCCTGTGCTTTAAAGCTCGGGTCACCGATCAGACCGGTCGCACCACCTACCAGCGCAAACGGCTTGTGGCCGTATTCCTGGAAGCGCTTCAGGGTCAACAGAGGAACCAGGCTTCCGATGTGCAGGCTGTCAGCAGTAGGGTCGAAGCCACAATAGAGTGACACACTGCCTTCTGCCAGATGTTTTTCCAGTTCCTCTTCGCTGGTCATCTGCGCGACCAGGCCGCGTGCTTGAAGATCTTGTAGCAGAGTCATTTCACTCATGGGGCTTAATTACCTTACTTAACTGTTGTCTATGCCGATTTAGAAAGGCGCTTATTCTACGACAGCCTCGCGCACAAACAAACATTCAGCTGGATTTTGCTCAAGTTTTAAGCAACCGGACCGACATTTTGTAAAGAAACTGGCATAATTGCGCCAATTTGCTTTCTGAATTAGTTAATACTGGAGCCATGCGTGGTTAAAGAACAGCTCAAACGCTTCAAGGGGAAGTTTCCCACGATCCATTTGATAGCTGCCTGTTTGTGCGCTTCGATACTTGGTCTGACCCTGACGCTGCTGCCATCGGAAGAAGTTTCCGCAACGCGCTCCGAGGTGCCGCTTGCTCTTTCGAAGCAACAACGCTTACCCCAACCGCAGCCAGCGACACCTTCTGTCCACATCGCTAAAGCAATCACCAGCGCGCCGGTTGTCACTCAATCCGTACCTGTTAATAAGCAACCCGACACCGTACCGGCCCAGGAACCGGTCCAGCCTTCAATGCCTGAGATAGCGGAAAACTGGGTTGAATATAAGATTGGTTCCGGCGATACCCTCTCTGCCCTGTTTAAGAAAGCAGGCCTGACATCCCGCGACGTGTACCACGTGACCAACGCAGCACGTCACAACAAAGGGCTGTCCCGTATTTATCCAGGTCAGACCATCGCCTTTGTGATTGAAAACAGCGAGCTGAAAAAACTTCGTCTGACCCGATCCAAGCTGGTGAGCACTCTGGTTGAGAAAACCGATAACGGTTATGTTTCCCAGATCATCGAGCGCAAACCGGAGATACAGCACCGCTATGCCAGCGGCGTTATCAATAGCTCATTATTTCTGGATGGCGCTAAAGCGGGCCTCTCCAACCGCATGATCATGGAGCTGGCGGGTATCTTCGGCTGGGATGTGGACTTTGTTCTCGATATCCGCAAGGGCGACAGCTTCAGCCTGATCTACGAAGAGCGCTACCTCGACGGAAAGATGATCGGCGAAGGCGATATTGTTGCCGCGCAGTTTACCAACCAGGGACGCTTGGTAACTGCTCTGCGCTTTACCGACAACAAGGGCAACAGCAGCTACTACACACCAGAAGGCCAAAGTATGCGCAAGGCTTTCCTGCGCACACCGGTGGATTTCGCACGCATCAGCTCACGCTTTAGCCTGTCACGTAAACACCCGGTACTTAACCGTATCCGCGCCCACAAAGGTGTGGACTACGCCGCCCGCACCGGTACACCGATTAAGGCCTCGGGTGACGGCAAGATAATCTGGCGCGGCACCAAGGGAGGCTTCGGTCGAGCGGTTATCATCCAGCATGGCAGCGGTATCACTACACTCTACGCACACATGTCCAAGTACCGCAAAGGCCAGCGCCGTGGTAGTCGTGTAAAACAGGGTGACGTAATCGGTTACGTGGGACAGTCAGGCCTGGCCAGCGGCCCCCACCTTCATTACGAATTCCGCGTCAACGGGGTGCACAAGAATCCGATGAAAGTGAAATTCCCGAACGCTGCGCCAGTACCTAAAGGTGAACGCCAGGCATTCGATACAGTGGCAACCACGCTATTGACTCAGTTGGACAGCTATCGCTCCACCCAACTGGCGGCCCTGCAACAATGAGTGCCGAGGGTATCTATATCGGACTGATGTCCGGCACCAGCCTGGACGGCATCGATGCGGTTGCCGTCCGCTTCTTTCCTGAATTTGAATTGATCTGCAGCCATAGCCGCGAGCTGCCCGAAGAGGTGCGCAGCCAGATCCTTGCGATTTGCACACCGGGCGATAACGAAATCGACCGCATGGGGCTGCTCGACCAGACCCTGGCAATGCTGTTTGCCGATGCGGCCATCGAGCTGATCGAAAGATACAATCTGAATAAACAGCAGATCGTAGCGATCGGCAGCCACGGGCAAACCATACGCCACCGTCCGGAGTCGGCTTTCACGCTGCAGGTCGGCAATCCAAGCCTGATCGCAGAGCACACCGGCATCACCACCATCGCTGATTTCCGACCGCGTGATATGGCCGCAGGCGGTGAAGGCGCGCCGCTGGTGCCCGCATTTCACAAGGCACTTTTTAGCAGTACTGAGAAGCCTCGCATCATTCTGAATATCGGTGGCATGTCCAATATCACCTGGCTGCCCGCAGATCCAAACGAAAAGGTGCTGGGTTACGACACCGGCCCTGGTAATGTGTTGATGGACAGCTGGATTTCACGCCACCTGAACAGAAACTACGATGCCTGCGGCAACTGGGCAGCAACAGGTACGGCAGACGAGCTAATGGTGAGACAGTTGCTTTCCCTGCCCTATTTCGACCAGCCTGCACCCAAAAGCACCGGCCGCGAGCAGTTTAACATGCAGTGGCTGGACGCTGAGATCGCCCGCTGCAACAGCCCCATGTCCCACCAGGATATCCAGGCCACACTGCTTGAGCTGACCGCCCGGTCCATCGCAGATCAGATCCAGCAGTTCAATCGGGATCCATACCCTGAGGTGTATGTGTGCGGCGGCGGCAGCCACAACGACACATTGCTCAGCCGTCTTTGCGCACTGCTGCCAGACAACAGCGTCACCACAACCCAGGCACTGAACCTGCACCCGGATTGGGTTGAAGCCGCGGCATTCGGCTGGCTGGCAAAGCAAACCCTGAATAACCTACCTGGCAATCTGCCCGATGTAACCGGCGCCAAAGGCGAGCGCATCCTGGGCGCAATCTACCCGGCCTAATTCACGCACGACCGTATCGAAAAGAGATATGAGCTTTGGAATTTCACCCGAGGGGTGAAAGAGGAGCGGGACGGTCGACCGACCATCCCGTTATCTGGATATCAGATGGAGAAAGAGGAACCGCAACCACAGGTTGTAGTCGCGTTCGGATTGTTGATCACAAACTGCGATCCCGCCAGACCCTCTTTGTAGTCAACCTCAGCGCCGGCCAGGTACTGGAAGCTCATCGCATCCACGACCATCTCAATACCATCACGCTCAATGGTGGTGTCATCTTCAGCAACAGCTTCGTCAAACGTAAAGCCGTAAGAGAAGCCTGCACAACCACCGCCGGTGATGTACACCCGCAGCTTCAGGTTATTGTTCTCTTCCTCCTCAATCAGTGTACGCACCTTGTTGGCCGCAGCCTGGGTGAACACCATTGGAGCTTCTGCATTTGGATCTACTGTTTCAATCATCTTGCAATAACACCTGCTTAGTCAGGCCGACATTATCCGCTTAACCCAGCATTTCAGTCAAGTATTAAAGATGCCTAATTACGGCATCATACCAACCTGCTCCAGGCCCGCAGTCTCCGGCAGACCGAACATGATATTCATGTTCTGTACTGCCTGACCCGCCGCACCTTTAACCAGGTTGTCGATTACGGACAGCACCACCACCGTATCTTCATTACCCGGACGGTGGATGCTGATACGGCACTGGTTAGCGCCTTTCACGCTGCGTGTTTCCGGATGGCTGCCAGCAGGCATCACATCCACAAACGGCTCATTGGCGTAGCGCTCTTCGAACAGCTTCTGCAGATCGTGATCCACCGGATCCCGCAGGATGCCGTACAGTGTTGCGTGAATACCCCGGATCATCGGCGTCAGGTGCGGCACAAATGTCAGGCCCACCGGACGCTCGGCAGCAGCACTCAGACCCTGTTTGATCTCTGGCAGGTGGCGGTGACCCGGTACGGCGTACGCTTTCATGCTCTCACTGCTCTCACACAGCAGGGACCCCACGTTGGCACCACGGCCTGCACCGCTCACGCCGGACTTACAGTCGGCGATCAAGCGACGGTGGTCGATGAGCTTGTTTTCGATCAGCGGCAGGTAACCCAGCTGCGTTGCGGTTGGGTAACAGCCCGGACATGCGATCAGCTGCGCTTCGCGGATCTGCTCACGGTTTAGTTCCGGCAGACCGTATACTGCCGCAGCTGCAGCTTCCGGTGCGGTGTGCTCCATGCCGTACCACTGGGACCATACGTCCAGATCTTTGATGCGGAAGTCCGCGCCCAGGTCGATTACCTTCACTCCCTTGTCCACCAGCTCCGGCGCCATCTTCATCGCTACGCCGTGCGGGGTTGCAAAGAACACCACGTCACACTTCGCCAGGGTATCCACATCCGGTACGGTGAACTGCAGATCGTAGCGGCCACGCAGGTTCGGATACATGTCAGCGATGCGTACACCCTCTTCAGATCGGGATGTAATCACTTCCACCTTAGCTTCAGGGTGGCTCGCCAAAAGGCGCAACAATTCGACACCGGTATATCCGGTACCGCCTACGATACCTACTTTAACCACAACGACCTCTCATCCATCAGTACCTAAATTTGGGCGTTTATGATACAAAGCGTCAGTCATAATAGCTATAAAACTACGACCATAAGCCCACTCGATGATCAAAGATTTCTTCTCTCTGGAGCATTTTCGCCACCGGTTGGCGCACGTTGACGCCTTGCCACAGCTTGTCATTATCGGCCTGCTATCGGGTATCGCCACCGGATTAATGATCATCCTGTTTCGTTTGACCGTCGATCTGTCGCAGCAGTTTCTGCTGCCTAGCGGATTGCCCGAGGATTTTGAATCCCTGGCACTGAGTGACCGTTTTCTGCTGCCGGCCGCCGGCAGTCTGATTCTGTTTTTTATCCTCTTTGGCCTGAAGCCGGAGCAACGCCGTGTTGGCCCGGTACACGTCCTGGAGCGCATGGGTTACCACCAGGCACACCTGCCACTTTCCAACCTGCTGGTGCAGTTCTTTGCCGGCGCCACCTCGCTGATCAGCGGCCACTCGGTTGGTCGTGAAGGCCCTTCGATTCATCTGGGCGCGGGCTGCAGCAGCCTGCTGGGGCAGTGGCTGAAACTGCCCAACAACTCCCTGCGCATCCTGGTCGGCTGTGGAACCGCCGCCGCGATCGCCGCAGCCTTCAACACACCTCTGGCCGGAGTGGTCTTCGCCATGGAGGTGGTGATGCTCGAGTACACCGTGATCGGCTTTACTCCGGTGGTTGTGGCCGCTGTGGCTGCCGATATCATGGTGCGCTTCACCCTGGGCAGCGAGATCGATCTGTCAGTACCGAGCTTTCAGGTGGAAACCCTGAGCGAACTGCCGTACATCATGTTTGTCGGCTTTTGCATCGGCTGCCTCGCCGCGGTGTTCAACCGCATCATGGTCAAAACCCAGAGCTACGGCAAAAAGCCGCTGGCGTTGCGTCTGATGATCGCCACCCTGCTGATCGGGTGCGTGGCGCAGGTTTTCCCACAGCTGATGGGTGTGGGTTACGACACCCTGACCGCCGCCCTCAATGGTGAACTGGCCCTAGGCCTGCTGATCGGTTTGGCTGTAACCAAACTGGTAGTCACCCCGGTAACATTGGGACTAGGTATCCCTGGTGGCCTGATCGGCCCGAGCTTTATGGTCGGCGCACTGGCGGGAGGTGCCTTGGGCCTTATCGGCGCTCACATCGCCAACGAACCGGTGGCTCATGTGGGTTTCTACGCCATGCTGGGCATGGGCGCGATGATGGGCGCCCTGCTGAATGCTCCACTGGCGGCTTTGATCGCCCTGCTTGAACTGACCGGTAACCCGAACATTATCCTGCCGGGCATGATTGCCATCGTCGTCAGCAACCTGAGCGTGCGTTACCTGTTTGGCTTGCCATCGGTATTTGTCTCTTCGCTGCAAGCGCTGGGACTGGACTACCACTACCAGCCGATTACCCAGGCGATGTCGGGTATCGCGGTCAGTAGCCTGATCACCCGGGACTTCCTGTCGGTACCACAGGTGCTTGACCGGAATACCGCCAAAACCCTGCACCTTGAGGGTAAAAGCTGGCTATTGATTGATGGAGACAAGCGCTTCCTGCTTGATCCATCCGATCTACTGACCTATCTGACGCGTACGCCGAATCAGACCACCATCGACCTCGCCACCATACCGGCACAACACAGGGACCTACTGGAAATCAGCTACCGCTCGACGCTGAACGAAGCGTTGGACCTGATGAATGAAACCGAGCTTGATGCGGTGATTGTCACCGACCTGAATCAACGCGTGTTGGGCATCCTCACCCGCGATCAGATCGAGCAGTCCTACAGGAACAATCTGCGCCCATGAGTAACTTTACCCTTGAGGGCTTGTACGCTATCACCGACAGCGTACTGATGCCCAACGACAATGAACTGCTGGGTCGTATTGAAGCGGCCCTGCGGGGTGGAACCCGCATTGTGCAATACCGCGACAAGTCCGATGATGCGGAGAAACGCCTGCGCCAAGCCAAAGCCCTGATCGACCTGTGCAACCAGTTCGACGTGCCGCTGCTGATTAACGACGATGCGCAACTGGCGAAGATGTCCGACGCCGCCGGTGTCCACCTGGGCCAGAGCGACGGCTTGCTCACGGCAGCCCGCGACCTGCTGGGTCGGGACGCCATTATCGGCATCACCTGCCACGACAGCCTCGCCTTTGCGCTGGCGGGTCAGCACGCCGGTGCGGACTATGTCGCCTACGGCGCCTTCTACGCCTCCAAGACCAAACCCAATGCCAGCCCGGCGCCCCTGAGCCTTTTGGCGGAAAGCAAGGCACAGATCAAGCTGCCAACAGTGGCGATTGGCGGCATTACCGTGGATAATGCAGCCCAAACACTCGCTGCCGGTGCCGATATGCTGGCCGTTGTTCATTCCCTGCTGGCGGCAGAGGATGTTGAACAGCAGGCACGCCGGTTCAGCCAACTATTTTCATCTGATTCATAGAGAGAATTCCCACCATGTCTCGATCTGAACAACTCTTTCAGGACGCTCAGAAACACATCCCGGGCGGTGTAAACTCCCCGGTCCGCGCATTTAAAGGCGTGGGCGGTACGCCGATCTTCTTCAAAAGCGGTAAAGGCGCTTACCTGATCGACGAGGACGGCAAAGAGTACATCGACTACGTGGGTTCCTGGGGGCCGATGATTCTAGGTCACGCGCACGAAGGTGTCCTGAATGCAGTACGCGACTCCCTGGACAACGGCCTGGGCTTCGGCGCACCAACCTCCATCGAGATCGAGATGGCAGACAAAGTCTGCGACATCATGCCATCCATGGAACTGGTACGTATGGTGAGCTCCGGTACCGAGGCGACCATGAGCGCGATCCGTCTGGCACGTGGCTACACCGGTCGTGACAAGATCGTTAAGTTCGAAGGTTGCTACCACGGTCACTCCGACTCCCTGCTGGTAAAAGCGGGTTCCGGTATGCTGACCCTGGGTGAACCAAGCTCTCCGGGTGTACCCGCATCCCTGGCGGAACACACCATCACCCTGAACTACAACGACATCGACAGCGTACGCACCGCATTCGAAGAGGTGGGTGACCAGGTCGCCTGTATCATCGTTGAGCCGGTAGCGGGCAACATGAACTGCATCCCACCGGTACCGGGCTTCCTGGAAGGTTTGCGTGAAGTCTGCGACCAGTACGGTTCGGTGCTGATCCTGGACGAGGTGATGACCGGCTTCCGTGTTGCCCTGGGCGGCGCGCAGTCCGTGTACAACGTAAAACCTGACCTGACCACCCTGGGTAAAGTAATCGGCGGTGGTCTGCCGGTTGGTGCCTTCGGTGGCAAACGCGAGATCATGGAATGCATCGCGCCGCTGGGTGCGGTTTACCAGGCAGGCACCTTGTCCGGCAACCCACTGGCGATGGCAGCAGGTCTGACCATGCTGAACGAAATCTCCAAGCCGGGCTTCTACGAGCAACTGTCAGCCAAAGTCGAATTCCTGACCGAAGGCCTGCAGGCCGCGGCAATGGCCAACGGCGTTCCGTTCACCACCAGCCGTGTGGGCGGTATGTTCGGTCTGTTCTTCACCGAGCAGGAGAAGGTCACCAGCTTTGCGGAGTCCATGAAGTGTGACGCAGAGCGCTTCTCCAAGTTCTTCCACGGCATGCTGGAACAGGGTATCTACTTGGCACCGTCTGCATTCGAGGCGGGCTTCGTTTCTGCTGCACACAGCCAGGCGGACATCGAAGCCACTATCGCTGCCGCTGACCAGGTCTTCGCGTCTCTGAAATGAGCCCGTTGATCATCGGCAATATCGCTCTGCTGATCTGCGCCCTGTACCTTGCCGGGCGCAGCTACCGCTTGGGCAGCGAGCAGTACACGTCAGGCTTCACCATCAGCCTGTCAGCGGCTTTCCTGGCGGCCTCTGCCGTTGCCAGCATCCTGCTGACCGGAAATAACGATCAGGATCAGCAAACCCTGCTTCGCATACTCAATAACCTGGGTTACTACGCTGCGGTGCCGCTGATCGCCAGTGCTATGGTGGCCGATGCAATAGGCCAGAACTGGTCAAAGCCCGCCTGGGGACGTTGGTTGCTGGTGTTGCTGGCCCTGTTTGAGCTAGCCCGCCGCGCCCAGTACGGGCTGGAATACAGCCAGATGGTCGCGGTACTGGTAGCAGCCGCCATGTTGTTTGCGGCAGTCCGTTTCAGCAATGCCCTGGCACGGCTGGCTAGCCTTGTTGCGGCAGCCTCGATTGCTGCCGCTGCGCTGCTGTTCAGCCCGGTAACCCTGGTGCCGGAATACCAGAGCCCCCTGCTCTATCCCCTGGCCCTGGGCTTGATGCTGCTTGCCAGCAGCCAGGTACTGCCCAAGCAGGCGTGACACCAGGGAGGTTATGAACCTCCCTTCTCTCTGACTTCCCATTGTCCCGCATCTCTGGGCAAACTTAGCCAATATCAAGGCGACCATCCTCCGGCCCTCTAAGATCTCAGGTTCCAGCCTTAAGGATCAAACCGATGGAGACGGCTCTAACCGCCCCAGTTACCGCAGACACCAACCCGCATAAGACACCGCTACCGGGTGACCTGGCGATGTGGATGTTTATCGCCGCCGAGCTCTCGGTATTTGCGCTGCTGTTCCTGCTTTTCACCGTCTTGCGTGTCAGCAACGCCGACCTGTTTGCCGCCGGTCAGCAGACACTGCACCCGGAAGCCGGGCTGATCAATACTCTCGCCCTGCTGACCGCCAGCTGGTTCGTAGTGCAGGCAGTTATCCACAACCGGAGGGACAATTCCAAGACCGCGGCCCTGTGGATGTTCGCAGCGATACTTAGCGCCTCGGTGTATGTGGCCGTGAAATGCTGGGAATACTGGCAACTGGGCAGTGCCGGTTACGATCTGGACAGCAACGCGTTTTTCACCGGTTACTTTCTGATTACCGGCTTCCACCTGCTGCATGTATTGCTGGGCATGGTGATTTTGCTGTTTCTGGCGGTGAAATTGCTACAGGGAGGGTACCCGGCGGGGCAACGTGGCGGACTTGAGAGTGGTGCCTGCTACTGGCATATGGTGGATCTGGTCTGGGTCCTGTTGTTTCCACTGATCTATGTGATTCGCTGATGAAAAATCCCCACCTGATCTGGCTTGTGCTCATCATCACCACCCTGGCCAGTTTTGCCCTGGCAGAAGATTCAGCCCAGCCCTGGGTGATCGGCCTTATCCTGGCGCTGACCAGTTTCAAAGGCGCCCTGATTATCGACAGCTTTATGGAGCTGCACGGCGTCCATCATCTGGTGCGCCGCGCTATGCATCTTTATTGCCCGGTATTGGCGGTCATGATCTGGGGTATTTTGCAGTTCCAGTAACAGCCTTCAGTGACCAAACTCGCGTAAGCCCTGCACATCATGCACGTCGATATGTCCACCTTTCACACTGATCAGCCCCTGCTGCTTCATCTCCTTGATCAGGCGGGAGAAGGTTTCCGGCTGCATCGCCAGCTGTGACGCGATCAGCTGCTTGGCCATCGGCAATTCGATCGCGCCTGTGGTGGCCGCCGGATCCGGCAACAGACCAAACAGGTAGTTGGCCAGGCGGTGGCGGGTATTCTGCAGGGTCAGGATCTCGATCTCATTGATGCGACGGTGCAACTTCATCGCCATATTGCCCATCACGCCCAGAGCGCACTCCGGTGTCGCCAGGATCATCTCTTTATAGCGTTGACTCGGGATCGCGATTACCTCAGCTTTACCCATCGCTTCCGCATTGAGTGGGTAGGCTTTCTGCTGCAGGAACATCAAAGCTTCGGCAAAGGCCTCGCCCTGTCGGATCACCTCGATCACCTTGGTCAGACCATCCGGCGAAACCCGGAACAGCTTGATCGTACCGGACAGCACCAGATAAAACTGCTGCGCTTCCGCTCCCTGATGAAACAGCGGCGCTTCATTGTCCAGCCTCACCAGACGGCACATCTGCACCAACTGCTCCAGGTCGTGCTCCGGCAACGAACTGAATAGATGGTGTTTGCGTAATGCACTCTTCATCGGACTGCCACCGACCAATAGGTTGTTATCAACGGTGCTCATTGCATTTGCCTCCAGATCCCCCTGCACTCACTGTCTTTCAGTGTAGGTTTTAATTACCGGCAGGCACATTAGCATGCCCTCACAAAAGATGTATTAAAAATATTTCTTTTTATTCGAAATTGACTTTCCTCAAGTCTCCACCGGCATCTATTCCTGACAATATCCCTCGGTTATTCACTCATCTTGTGAGCCGGGATACGGAGCCAGACCATGAACGAAACTTTTACCAAATCCATGGCCCGAAACATCTTCTATGGAGGCAGTCTGTTCTTCATATTGGTGTTCATTGGCCTGACCTTCCATACGGAACGGGTCCTACCTGAGCGCGACCACCGGGAAAACATCACTCCGGAAGTTGTGCTGGGTAAAAAAGTCTGGGAAGAGAACAACTGCATCGGTTGTCATTCCCTTCTGGGTGAAGGTGCCTACTACGCACCTGAGCTGGGCAATGTCTACAAACGCTTTGGCAACAGCACCGAAGCAATCATCGGCTTTATCAAAAGCCGTCCTGCTGAGGGCATTCCAAACCGCCGCAGCATGCCGCAATTCAACCTTTCGGACGAAGAACTGAAAGCGGTTGCCGAGTTCCTGAAGTGGACCTCTGAAGTTAACACCAGCAACTGGCCGCCTAACATTCAGGGCTAAGGAGACCGATCATGAAATTCCAGTCTCAATCTGTAGCAATGCCCTACTTTATCGCGGCATTGGGTCTCTTCGTAGGCCAGATCATCTTTGGCCTGATCATGGGCCTGCAGTACGTCATGGGCGACTTCCTGTTTCCGGAGATCCCCTTTAATGTGGCGCGTATGGTGCACACCAACCTGCTGATCGTCTGGTTGCTGTTTGGTTTTATGGGGGCCGCCTATTATCTGGTGCCGGAAGAAGCGGAAACCGAGCTGCATAGTCCGAAACTGGCGCTGGCTCTGTTCTGGATCTTCCTGGTTGCCGGTGCCCTGACCATCGTAGGTTATTTGTCCGTGCCGTACGCCCGTCTGGCGGAACTGACCGGCAACGAGCTGCTGCCGACCATGGGTCGTGAGTTCCTCGAACAACCGACGATCACCAAAGCGGGTATTGTGGTCGTCGCACTGGGCTTCCTCTACAACTTAGGCATGACCGTCCTCAAGGGCCGTAAAACCGTCATCAACACCGTGTTGATGATCGGTTTGGTTGGCCTGGCGGTGATGTTCCTGTTCTCCTTCTACAATCCGGATAACCTGGTACGTGACAAGTTCTACTGGTGGTACGTGGTTCATCTCTGGGTAGAGGGTGTGTGGGAACTGATCCTGGGTGCGATCTTGGCCTTTGTGCTGATCAAGACCACCGGTGTCGACCGCGAAGTGATCGAGAAGTGGTTGTACATGATTATCGCCATGGCCCTGATTACCGGCATCCTGGGTACCGGCCACCATTTCTACTGGATCGGCACACCGGAATACTGGCAGTGGCTGGGTTCCATCTTCTCCGCCATGGAACCAGTGCCATTCTTTATGATGACCCTGTTCGCCTTCAACATGGTGAACAAGCGTCGCCGCGAACACCCGAACAAGGCCGCAGTCCTATGGGCGATGGGTACCGGTGTGATGGCGTTCCTCGGCGCCGGCGTATGGGGTTTCCTGCACACCCTGGCCCCCGTGAACTACTACACCCACGGCACCCAGATCACCGCATCCCACGGCCATATGGCGTTCTACGGTGCCTACGCGATGATCGTGATGAGCATCATCTCCTACGCGATGCCCCATTTGCGCGGCCGCGTGGCCAACAGCAACAAGGCACAGGTCACCGAGATGTGGGGCTTCTGGCTGATGACGGTCTCCATGGTGTTTATCACCCTGTTCCTGACCGGCGCCGGTATTCTGCAGGTATGGATGCAGCGCTACACCGATATGCCACTGCCATTTATGGTGGTTCAGGACAAGATCGCCATCTTCTACTGGCTGCGTGAAGTGGCCGGTGTGACCTTCATGGCTGGCCTGGTGGTCTACCTGTGCAGTTTCTTTGTCGGCAACGACCAGAATGCCACCGACGACTTTGCTAAAGCGATGAGCAAACAGCGCGAGCTGGAAACAGCCACCGCCGAGTAATGCCCTACCCACCTACCTCACGGTGGGTGGGTCCTCCCTTGGAGATCGAGCATCATGCAACAGAGCAACACCGTTTCTATCAACCCCGACGAGCAGCTACCGTTTTACGTGCCCCAGCACAAAGAAGTGGAGCTGTTCGAACACGCTTACAGCCACCAGCTACCGGTGCTGATTAAAGGCCCGACCGGCTGTGGCAAAACCCGCTTTGTCAGCCATATGGCCGAGAAACTGGGCTTACCCCTCTACACCGTCGCCTGTCACGACGACCTGACCGCCTCCGATCTGGTGGGGCGCTACCTGATCGGTGATGGCAGCACCCAGTGGCACGACGGCCCTCTCACCCGCGCCGTGCGCGAAGGGGGTATCTGCTACCTGGACGAAGTGGTGGAAGCGCGCAAAGATACCACTGTGGTGATCCACCCGCTGACCGACGACCGACGTATTCTGCCGCTGGACCGCACCGGCGAAGTCCTGCAGGCACCGAAAAACTTCATGTTGGTTGTCTCCTACAACCCGGGTTACCAGAACCTGATGAAAGGCCTGAAACCCAGCACCCGCCAGCGTTTTATCTCCATGAGCTTCAACTACCTGTCGCCGCAGGAGGAGCTGCAGGTGCTGCAGGCAGAAACCGGGCTCGACCCGCTGCTATGCCAGCGCCTGATCCGGCTCGCCAGCGGCCTGCGCAACCTCAAGGATATGGACCTGGAGGAAGGCGCCAGTACCCGTTTGCTGGTCTACACCGCCACCCTGATCAAAGCCGGCTTTGATCCGGTAGAAGCCTGCCGTGCTGGCCTGGTGGAATCCTTGACCGACGACGAAGACACCATCAGCGCATTGATGGAAGTCGTGCGCGCCAACTTCAACAGCTAACGCCAAGCCGGAGAGACACCGATGGAAGAACAGGTTGGCCAGTTCTGGGATCGCCTAATCACCCGCGTTGCCGATCCCCATCATCGCCACGAAGGCGCCAAGTTAAGCGATTTGCGCAAACCGCTGGCGGTGTTCTTCCGCACGTTGGGCGGTGAACCCGGCCTGTCCATCCGCGCCTCCAGCGAGACCCATAACCAGAGCCGTCGCAGCTGGCTGCAGCGGCTGGCCGGCAGCCACCAGCGCATAGCCCTGGCCTGGCGCGACGAGGATACCCTCTGCCTGCCGGAAGCGCTCAATGTTTATCCACAGGCTCAGCTCAACCGCGATCTGTACTACTGGCTCGCCGCCCTGGCCTGTGCTCCCGCATACAGCGAGGCCAACTGGATCCAGCGCAGCCAGCAACAGACCCTGTGGGTGCTGGAGCAGTATCCCGGCCTTAAGAGTCGCTACCTTACGCTGGTCGACGCGCTACTGCCGTTGCGGCCACAACCAAAGGGTAGCGAACGCGCAGCCGAAGCCCTAATCCAACAGGCACTGACCGATCCCGGCACGGTTGCAGATTTGCCAACAAGCCGCGCCGTACCCACTCCGGTACCACTTTGGCTACACCCCTGCCCTCCGGTTACGTCCGAGGCTGGCAACGTCGTCTCCATGCCGGAGGAGGAACAGTCCAACCGCGGCGGGCAGAGTGAAGACAGCAAGCAGCAGAAAAAACGCCGCGCCGAGCGCAGCGAAATGCCGGAGGACAAAGGCGGCCTGCTGGCCCTGCGTTACGAGACCAGCCTCTTCAGCTTGGCGGAAATGGTGAAGGTCA
Organism: Pontibacterium granulatum; assembly: GCF_029961155.1. GTDB lineage: Bacteria > Pseudomonadota > Gammaproteobacteria > Pseudomonadales > Balneatricaceae > Pontibacterium > Pontibacterium granulatum. The sequence continues at coordinate 15,797 of NZ_JASBRH010000020.1, forward strand.
ACCGGGAAACCGAGGATGAAGAGGACCTCAGTCAGGCCGATGCCAATGCCGACGACCTGGAAAAGCTGACCATCGCCCGCGACAACCAGACCATCGCCAAGCGCATCCGTTTCGATCTGGACCTGCCGTCCGAGGCGGCGGACGACCTGATTCTCGACGGCCCGATCCTGTTGCCGGAATACGACTACCGTAAGCAACAGCTGATAGACGATTACTGCCAGGTGATTCCGATGCAAACCCAGGACTATGAATCCTGTGAACTGCCGGACCACCTGCGTCACAGTGCACAGCGTCTGCGCCGCCAGTTCCAGTCCCTGCGCCCCCACAGCCAGTGGTTACGCCAGCAACCGGACGGTGCCGAGCTGGATCTGGAGGCCTACAGCCACTACCAGGCCCAGCGTGCGGCCGGACACCTGGTGGCTGAACCAAACTTATACGCAGACCTGCGACAGACCCACCGCGACCTGGCTTGCCTGCTGCTAGCCGACCTGTCGCTGTCAACCGATGCCTGGGTCGCCCAACAGGCGCGGGTGATCGACATCATCCGCGACAGCCTGATGCTGTTTGGCGAAACCCTGCAGCAGACCGGTGACCGGTTCGCCATCTGCGGTTTCTCCTCCCGCTATCGTAACCATGTGCGCTTCCACACCCTGAAGGGTTTTGACCAGACTTACGGTCGTAAGGTACGTGGCCAGCTCAACGCGATTAAACCGGGCTATTACACCCGTATGGGCGCCGCGATACGCAGAGCGACACAGGTACTCAGTGAACAGCCTAACCAGCAGAAACTGCTACTGATCCTGACGGATGGAAAACCCAACGATCTGGATAAGTATGAGGGACGTTACGGTATAGAGGATACGCGGGAAGCGATCCGGGAAGCCCGGCGTGCCGGACTGATCCCGTTCTGCATCACCATCGATAATGAGGGGGAGGATTACCTGCCCTATCTGTTCGGGCGCAGCCATTACACCCTGATCCGCCGCGCCACCGAGCTACCGGGAAAACTGCCCCAGCTCTACGCTCGCCTGACACGGCTTTCTTCATAAAGCGGTTTAGTAACGGCGGGCCTTGATGCGGGCGCGCTGGGCACCGGGCTGGTCACCGGCATCGTCACGGATATCCGCGATCAGCAGCCAGAGCTTATTCAGCATGGCATCAGAACCGGCGGAGAGTTGCACTCCTTTCAGGGCCAAGTGTTCCGCCTGACTCCAATCGCCGGACTTCAACCGTACCCGTGCCATCTCGTAGTAAACTTCAGGCTCGCGCGGTGCAATCCGCTGCGCACGTTCCAGTGTACTGGCTGCCGCACTGTACGAGCCGGAACGGGTCTGCTGCCGGGCATTGTCTAGCAGCGCCACCACCGCCGGGCTAACCTGGTGATCGCGGGTGGCCGCCTGTGCAGTCACCCAGGTTCCACCGCTGCTCTGCCCGGCACTGGCCGGTGCGACTTGCTGGATTGGCTGATCTTCAACCGCCGATACGGTTACCCCGGTATCTACAGGCGCCGTAATCACCGTGCCTGCCGCTGCCGGTTTTGGTTTCACCACCGGCGAACCTGCCGCCTGACTGCGGTCGACAACCGGTGCCACGTTCTGGGTTCCACCGACACACCCGGTCAGGACCAGTGCTGTTGCGAGTAATCCCAGTTTACGCATTTTTTTCACCCTAAACATTCAATTGCTATGGTCAGCGTAGCTAACCTGTTTGTGTTATTCCTGGCGGAACCACTGCTGGAACCAACGCAGGGATCGCTGGATCGGGTCTTTCTGGCCACAATCCACCTCCTGCTTGGGTTCGGTACCGACCAGGAACGGCACTTGCCGGGCACCGGCACAGAGCTCGTCCGACAGGTAGCCGGTCGCCTCGTCGATCCAGTGGTACTCCACCCCTTCTGGGTAGGCGGCCAAAAACGGTTCCGGCTGTTCACGCTTGATAAAGTCGGTCCAGGCCCGCAGTGCACCACCCGATCCGGTGAAAGGCAGCTTGGCATTATCGTCCAGCCCCATCCATACCACCGCCAGGCGGTTGCCGGCAAAGCCTGCGAACCAACTGTCGCGCTGGTCGTTACTGGTCCCGGTCTTGCCCGCCACATTCAGTGAGGCAGGCAACTGACTGTACACATATTTGGCCGTACCCTCACGTACCACTTCCTGCAGTGCGTACTGAATCAGGTGCACCTGGGCAGAGGAAACCTCCTGCTCCACCTCCAGCGGGTAACGGGACAGCTCCTCATTTTCCGCCGTGGTCACCAGACGTATCGCCCTCATCGGCATACGGAAGCCGTTGGAGGCGAGGGTCTGGTAAATTCCGGCCACTTCGAACGGTGTCATCGACTCCGCGCCCAACAGCAGCGAAGGATATAGCGTGGGATCCCGCTCCATCCCCAGGCGCTGCAGCATCTCACCCACGTTGTCCAGCCCGACACTCATACCCAGCTGGGCGGTACTGAGGTTGTAGGAGTTGGACAGTGCCCTGTGCAGCGGCACCTGGCCGTGGCTCTGTTTGTCGAAGTTACGCGGCTCCCAGATCTGGCCATCCGCCATTTCCACCCGGATCGGTGCGTCGTCCAGCAGGGATGACAAAGTATACCCCTGCTCCAGTGCCGCCAGATAAACCGCCGGTTTCACCAGCGAGCCGATCGGCCTGCGCGCATCCAGGGCCCGGTTAAAGCCCTGATAACGGGTATTGCGGCCACCTACCACCGCCAGCACTTCGGCGGTTTGAGGGTCAGTCACCACCATCCCCCCCTGCAGGTTTTCTACCCGCTTACCAAAGCGTTTCTGCAATCGGTTGACCGTTTTTACCAGCGCCTGTTCCGCGCGCTCCTGCACAATCGGGTTCAGGCTGGTAAACACCCGCAGGCCTTCGGAATTGAGCGCCTCTTCCGGGTACTCTTCACGCAACTGGCGTTTCACCAGATCCAGGTAGGCGGGGTATGCCCCCTTGCGCAGGCTCTTCTGCTGCACCACGCCCAGCGCTTGTTTCTGCGCCTGGATCATCTCCGCCTGGGTGATATCCCCCCCATCGGCCATCAACTGCAGGACCAGGTTACGACGTTTTGTAGCGCGTTCCGGGTTACGACGTGGATCATAGTAGGACGGCCCCTTCACCATGCCCACCAGCAGGGCGACCTGATGCAGCTGCAACTCTGAGACCGGACGGGCGAAGTAGTACTGGCTGGCCAGACCAAAGCCATGCACGGCACGGGCACCGGACTGTCCCAGGTACACCTCGTTCAGGTAGGCTTCAAGAATCTCATCCTTGCCGTAGTGCAGTTCCAGCAATACGGCCATCGGCAGCTCCAGCAGCTTACGCGCCAGCGTTCGCTCGGAGGTCAGATAGAAGTTTTTCACCAACTGCTGGGTCAGGGTACTGCCGCCCTGGGCAAACCGGCCACTGCGCAAGTTGACCCACATGGCACGGGCAATCCCCCGCAGGGAAACGCCCGCATGGTTGTAGAAATCACGGTCTTCCACCGCAATCAGAGCCTGCTTCAGGGCTTCCGGCGCCTGATCCAGGCGTATCAGATCCCGATCTTCGTTCTCCTTGGTATAGATCCCCCCGATCAGGATCGGCTCCAGACGGGCCAGCGGCAGGGAGTTACCGTCTCCGCCTTTGATTGAGCTGATCTGCTTACCGTTAAAACTGATCAGCATGCGCCGCTGAGGCTCATCCCCATCGGGAAATACAAAACCACGGGTCGCCACACGGATACGGGTACTGGCGATCTCCATGGTGCCCGGTTCGCTGACGCGCGAAACGGACCGGTAGCCCAACCCCCGCAGCTCGGCTTTCAGATCCTGAATGCTCAGTTGCTGACCCACATAGAGTTCCAGCGGACGGGCGTACACTTTCGCCGGCAACGCCCAGCGTTTGCCCTCGAACTTATCGCGCACCTGCGCATCCAGATAGATGAGTCCGATGCCAGCAATCACGGTCAGCACCAGCATCAGTTTCAGTAGGGTGCCACCAAAGCGGGAGAAGAAGGAGCGCTTACTGATGGGCTTGCCGCGGCGGCGGCGGGAATTAGATACTCTCTTTTTTGTCATCGGCTAAGTATAATGCCTTCCTAAACAAGGTGATACAGACACCCCAAATGACCCTAAGCGATATACTACGTCAGGCCGAAGCCTACCCGCATCCAGTCTCAGAGATTCAGGTGATTGAAACCCATATCTCCTGGCTGTTTCTAACGGGCGACTACGCCTACAAGGTGAAAAAGCCGGTCGATTTCGGGTTTCTGGATTTCACGACACTGGAAAAACGCAAACTCTTCTGTGAAGAGGAGCTGCGCCTTAACCAGCGCCTGGCACCGGACATCTACGAGTCGGTGGTGCCGATCTGCGGTACGCCCGAGCAGCCGGTCATCGACGGCGAAGGTGAACCCTTTGAATATGCGGTACGTATGCGCCAGTTCAACCCAGAGCAGCGCCTTGATCTGCTGCTGCAGGCAAAACGCTTTGAAGCAAGCTGGATCGATACCCTGGCCGAGCAGATCGCTGATTTTCACGAGCGCATTCCACGTGTCGCCCCCGACAGTCCCTGGGGTGAAGCGGAAACTATCTGGGAAGTGGTCTCAGACAACTTCCTGCATATCGGCGATACCCTGGAAGATCTCAGCGACTGGGGTGAACTGCAACACCTCTCCAACCATACGGCGCAGAGTTTCCGCGAACTGACCGACCTGATCAAGCAACGCAAGGCGCAGGGCCATGTACGTGAATGCCACGGTGACCTGCACCTGGCCAACATCACCCTGTACCACGATGAACTGCGCCTGTTCGATTGCATCGAATTTAACCTGCAGTTTCGCTGGATCGATACCATCTGCGATCTGGCATTCCTGCTCATGGACCTCGAAGCCAACGATCAGTTCCGCTGGGCCAACCGCTGCCTGAACCGCTACCTGGAACTCTGCGGCGATTATGACGGCGTGCAGTTGCTGAATTTTTACAAATCCTACCGCGCTATGGTGCGCGCCAAGGTCTCGGTGATCGGCGAACATAAGGACCTCGGCAGCCTGCGTCGCTACCTGGGCCTCACCGGCCACTACGCCCGAACGCCCCATCCGGTGCTTTATCTGATGCACGGTGTATCCGGCACCGGCAAGAGCCACTTCAGCCAGCAACTGCTGGACGAGATCGGCGCCATCCGTATCCGTTCGGATGTGGAGCGTAAGCGTCTCTACCGCGAGTTGTCCCTGAAAGGCGAGCGATTGGAGCTGTACAGTGCCGAGATGAACGCCCGTACCCTCAACCACCTGCAGGACATCACCCGCTCGCTGTTACGCGCCGGTTATTCGGTGATCGTAGACGCCACCCATATCCGCTACCGTACCCGCCAGAGCTACTTCGAAGTCAGCCAGCAGCTGCGCGTACCGATGCGTATTGTATCCTGCCAATGTGAACAGAAGCTGATCGAAGCACGCCTCAAACGTCGCGTACACGAGGGCATCGACGCCTCCGATGCAGACATCCGCGTGATGCGCCAGCAGCTGCAGCACGAGCAGAGGCTCAACGAGGACGAGCTGGATTACACCATCGTGGTGGATACGGACGATGACGACAGCATCAACTACGTGTTGGACCGCTTACGCGCCGAAGAGATTATCGACTGAGGTTTCCAGCCGTGGTTTACCGTTGCTGAGGGAGACCTGCAGCGGCAGATCGTACAGTGCGCTCAGGGTTTGGTTGTTCCAGACCGTCTCCAGACCACCTTCTGCCTGCAGCTGCCCGCCTTTTAACAGAATCAACTGATCTGCATACTGCGCGGCCAGGAGCGGATCGTGCAGCACGGCAACGACCCGTAAACCGTTCTGTGCCAACTTATGCAGGTAGTCTAGGGTCAGGTGCTGATGGCGCAGGTCCATCCCCGTCAGCGGTTCATCCAGCAACAACAGCTGTGATTCATCGCCCAGCTGCGCCAGCACGCGTGCCAGCTGTACCCGCTGCTTTTCGCCACCAGACAGGGTCAGGTAGTTGCGCGCCGCAAATTCCGGCAGCTCCATCACGCCCAGCAGCTCCTGCGCCCGCACTGAAGTTTCATCGTCGCTCAACCCCAATGGATGGCAGCCCATACGTACCACATCCAATACCGGGAACGGGAAATTGAGTGGGTGTTCCTGGGTCAGCATCGCCATCTGGCGTGCCCGCTTGTTCAGATCGATCTCGGTAATCAGATGATTACCCAATACCACCCGGCCCGCATCCGGCACGGCCTGCCCGGAGATCAACTTCAACAACGTAGACTTACCGGCACCGTTGGGGCCAAGAATAACGCTGAAACCACCACCGGCTAACTGAAGCTTGATCCCCTCAAGCAGTGTCCGACCGCTGCGTGTGTAACGCTCAACCTGTACATCCAGCATGTTACACACTCCGCCGACGGTAGATGATCATGGAGAGGAAGAACGGCCCGCCCACCAGTGCAGTCACAACCCCCAGCGGCATCTCGGCCGGGGCGATCAATACCCGCGCCACCACATCTGCCAGGGTCAGGAACAAGGCGCCTAACAGCGCCGCCAGTGGCAGCAGATAGCGATTATCAGGGCCGATCAGCAGACGCACCAGATGGGGCACCACCAGACCAACAAAACCGATCATGCCGCCCACCGCCACAACCGCACCCACACCCAGCGCACTGAGCAGAATCAGGAGTTGGTGACAGCGCTCAACGGACACGCCCAGCAACTGTGCCTGACGCTCCCCCAGCAGCAGGAGATTCAGAATACGCCCCTGACTGAACAGGCCGATCAGCACCGGCACCGCCACCAGCACCAGAGTCCAGACCGCCTGCCAGCCCTGATGCTGCAAGCCACCCATCAGCCAGAACACCACCTGACGCAGGGTAAAGGCATCCGAGAAATACTTCAGGGCGCTGATACCGGATGCGGCAATGGCATTGACAGCGATTCCCACCAGCAACATGGTGGTGACCGATACGCCGTCCAGCCCACGGCCGATACGGAATACCAACGCGGTGGCCAACACCCCACCGATAAAGGCGCTCAGCGGCAACACAACCGCGCCAAACTGTACCACCAGCGAGCCGCCCAATACCAGGGTAGCCACCGCCGCCAGTCCGGCACCCGCCGATACACCAATCAGGCTGGGATCCGCCAGCGGGTTGCGGAACATCGCCTGAATCGCCGCCCCGGTTACCCCCAACAACGCCCCGGCCAGCAGCGTCAGGCAGAGCCTGGGCAGGCGTAACTCCAGAAACACCTGGTGGGCAATGCCGGTTTCGCGCCAGATATCCTTTAACTGCAGCGACAGCTCTCCGGTCTGAAGCGCCAGCCACAGCACCAGCGGACTGGTGAGCAGCAGCATAATCAGCAAGGCGCGGGGGTGCAGCGAACCGGAGGGCATCATCGGGCGTTATCCAATTGAAATTTAACCGGTATCTTCACATAGGAGACCTGTGCCTGACCACCCTGCAATGCAGGCAGAAAGCGCCACGAGCGCACCGCCTTAAGCGCCGCCTTATCGAGAATTTCAAATCCGGAACTGCGATCGATCTCGATCGCCAGTACCCTACCAGAGGTATCCACCTCCACCCGCAACCAAACGGTGCCCTCCTGTCCCCGACGACGCGCCAGCCGCGGATAATTCGGTTTCGATTGCTTGCGCACCTGCGCAGACTGAAAGCTCGCCTGCTGCGTTTGAGCGCTTTCCGTCACGGTATCAGCGTGAGCGGTCTCATCCGTCGGAACGCTATCTGCACTCGAAGATACCGCTTCAAGCTGAGGGGGCTGCTCCTTTTTTACGGGCTCAGGCATACGCTGCACGGGCTTATCCATCTTGGCAACGGGCTGTTCGGGTGCTGCGGAGTCCTCAACCGTGGCGGGTTCCGGTTTTACAGCAGCAAGGTCTGGCTCAGGAACAGGATCCTTCACTTTCTCAGCGCTATGGTCAACCGGTGCAGGTTTGACCGGCACCACAGCCACCTGCGTTTTAGAGTGCTCTGCTGGCTGCACGGGCTGTTCTTTTGACGCCTTATCACCGGGCGTTGAAACGTCCGGGTTCGGCTGTGTGTTGTTCTCAACCGGCTCAGCCAATGCACGCGGGGCCTTGGTGTCTCCTGTTGCCGCCGGTTTCGAGGCCACGGAGACCTGAACCTGTAAACGCTGGCCCGGCAGCTTGGCGATGTCCGCGTCGCTGCTTCCCCACCACAACACGGCAGCATGGGCCAGGATTGACAGACCCAGCGTCAGCAGCAGTATCAGGGAAGATTGGGACAAACCGTTCGGGCGCAACGCGGGGCATCTCAGGTAGCGGAATCAAAGGTGCTGGTATTATAAGCGTGAAGAGCGCCCTGCGGTTGATATGCGTTCAGTTTGATATTAATTCGTTTCACGTTGTGGAACCGTTGCAGTATGGTGGGGCACCTGTCGCACAGCTATGAAGAGGACAACAATGACCGTACTTTGCCATACCGATCAACTGGAGCCGGGCCAGGCCAAGGGGTTTGAGGTCAACGGTATCAAGCTGGTGCTGATCAATCACCGCGACGAATTCTTCCTGTACCACAACAGCTGTCCCCATCGCAGCATTCCGCTGGAATGGATGCCCGACCAGTTCCTCGATTATGAAAAGCAGTATATCCAGTGTGCCACCCACGGCGCTCTGTTCCGAATCGACGACGGCGTCTGTGTGGCGGGCCCATGCGTGGAAGACCGCCTGGACGCGGTGCCGTTTGAAATTATCAACGGTGAGGTGGTGATCGACCTGCCCAAGCAACCCGACGTAATCGCCATCGGACAGGTCTAGATCCTGGAGACTGTTACAGCGAGACGGGCACCGGATGACTGATCCGCACTTCAGACGGAGAGAGACGTGCGCCGTAAGCGAGCACTTCCACACCTGCAGCTGCGGCTTCGCGCAATAGCTGACCGTATTTCGGGTCAATCTGGTCCGCCGGACGGGCCTTTTCGATCCCTTCGTGCGGCACGCAGAACAGCAACACCGCCCGATGCCCCTGCTCGACCATCGCCATCAGTTCCCGCAGATGCTTGGCACCGCGGGTGGTAACCGCGTCGGGAAAACTGCCCCAACCTTCATCTTCCAGCAGGGTCAGATTCTTGATCTCCACATAGGTCAGCGGTTTGCCTTCGCCCTCCAGCAACAGGTCGATACGGCTGTTTTCACCGTACTTCACTTCCGCACGGATACTGTCGTATCCCTGCAGCTCGCTGATCACCCCGTTCTCGATCCCTTCGCGGATCAAGTGGTTGGCACGTCCGGTGTTGATGCAGCACAGATATTGCTGATCCACTTCCACCAGCTCCCAGCCCAGCGGGTACTTGCGCTTTGGATTGCCTGAATCCTGCAGCCAGACGCGACTGCCAGGCTCGGCGCAGTGTTTCATGGAACCGGTATTCGGGCAATGCGCGGTCACCTGGCTACCATCGGCCAGCTCCACATCCGCCAGGAAGCGCTTATAGCGCTTGATCAGGCGGCCTTCGATCATATTGTCCAGCTTCATGCGTTCTGGATCCGCTTGTGCAGGCGGTTGAGCGCTTCCTCGATCCGGTCCAGTCCGGTGGTGTAGGAGAAACGGATAAATTCGTTGGCGCGGTAGCTGCCAAAATCCACACCCGGGGTGGTCGCAACCTTATCTTCTTCCAGCAGAGACCAGCAGAAGTCGTAGGTATTGTCGGTCAGGTGGGACGCACCGGCATAGACGTAGAATGCACCTTCCGGCGTAAACGGGATATCAAAGCCCAAATCACGCAGCCCGCTCACCAGCAAGTCGCGACGCTCCTGGAAGGCTTGGCGGCGTTGCTCAAAGATTGCCAGGCTCTCCGGCTCAAAAGCAGCCAGCGCAGCATACTGGGACACGGTCGGCGGTGAGATAAACAGGTTCTGGGCCAGTTTTTCCAACTCAGGTACCGCCTCTTCTGGCGCCACCATCCAGCCCAGGCGCCAGCCGGTCATGCCAAAGTACTTGGAGAAGCTGTTCAGGACAAAGGCATCCGGTTCCACCTCCAGCACGGAGTTGGCATCAAAGCCGTAGGTCAGACCATGGTAGAGCTCATCCACCACCAGGTTACCGCCCATCGCCTTCACGGTTTCGGCGATGTTGCGCAGCTCATCCTTATGCACCACCGAGCCGGTCGGATTGGCCGGCGATGCCAGCAACACACCTGCGGTTTCTGGCTTCCAGTGTTCGCGGATCGTTTCCGGCGTCAGCTGGAAATGATCTTCCACGCTACATGGCACCAGCTGGCCACGTGCTTCTATCAAACGCAGGAAACGCGGGTTACACGGGTACCCGGGATCGCTCATCATAAAGGTCTGGCCCGGCTCTGCCAGCAGGGAGAACACCATCAGCAAAGCCCCGGATGCACCTGGCGTAACAATGATCCGTTCCGGCGAGACGTCGAGGCCGTAGCGGGTCTGATACCACTGGGCAATCCGTGCACGCAGCTCCGGAATGCCCGCAGCGGGCGTGTACTGGGTCAAACCGCGATCGATTGCATCTTTAGCCGCAGCTGCGACCGGTGCGGCAGTGGCGAAATCCGGCTCACCGGCTACCATATGCACCACGTCATGACCTTCTGCATCCAGCTCTTTTGCCCGTTTCAGCAGATCCATCACCTTGAAGGAATCGATATCTGCAGCCCGCTGTGTCCATTGCTTGTTCATTGTCCGCTCTTCATCAGGTAAAAAACCGCCCCATTATACAAAGGAATGAATGAATTCTCCCGGATCAACAAGATAGAGAGCGGTTTCAAACACTCCAGATCAACAGCGCAGGTTTACAAGCTTCGTTCTGTGGACTAGACCTAACAGTTGTACGGTACTTCTGAACAATAGTTCAGGGTTTAACACCAACAGTTTGAGAAAAGCGGCGCAGACGACCTATACCGGCTAGCAAACTTTGTCTTAAAGGGGCTGGTTTAATATGAAAAGTTCTGATAACGTCTGCTGCCTTTCAGGTATAAGCCGCGCTGTTGCGGCCTATGATCAGTTAAGCTGATATCGCCCGGAGACGGCGATTGGAATAGGTGGGGCAGAGTTATGCCAAACAGCACTGAATCTCGTTTTTCGCACATCGACCCGTATCCACTGGATCGGGATGAAGAGTACATGTGCGATGCACAAAAAGATCACTTCCGCGCTATTTTGGACGAGTGGAAACGCCAGCTGATGGAAGAGGTGGACAGCACCATCCACCATCTGCAGGAAGAACAGTCCAACTTCGCTGATCCAAGCGACCGCGCCAGTCAGGAAGAGGAGTTCAGCCTTGAGCTGCGCACCCGTGACCGCGAACGTAAGCTGATCAGAAAGATTGAAGAAGCAGCCGAGCGTATCGAAGCCGACGATTACGGTTACTGCGACGCGTGTGGTATCGAAATCGGTATCCGTCGTCTGGAAGCACGCCCAACTGCGACCCTTTGTATCGACTGCAAAACCCTTGCAGAGATCAAAGAAAAACAGGTTGGCGGTTAATCTCGCCTGCTTACGTCTGACCGGTGGTGCCGGTCAGACTTGTCCCTTCTGATACGCCGTGGAATACGTCGGACGTTTTGCCCCGTCACCTACCGGTCTGCTGCACTTTGGTTCCCTCTTGGCAGCAGTGGCCAGTTACCTTGATGCCCGCGCCAACAACGGTCGCTGGTTACTCCGCATCGAAGATCTTGATCCGCCCCGCGAACAACCGGGGGCCAGCAACAGTTTTCCCGTGACTCTGGAAGCCTTTGGTCTGACCTGGGATGGCGAGCTGAGCCTGCAAAGCGAGCGCCACCATTACTATCAGGCTGCGCTGGATCGACTGTTGGATCTTGGGGATGCGTACCGCTGTAGCTGCTCGCGCAAACAAGTGCAGGAACGCAGTGGCGGCGTTATCTATGATGGTTTCTGCAAACTGGATGCGCCGGACGAAGAGGCTGACGCCGCCGTGCGCGTGCAATGCCCGACTGAACCCACCCGTTTCCTGGACCTGATCCAGGGGCCACAGAACTTCGACCTGGCGAACAGCTCCGGCGATTTTGTCGTGCTGCGTAAGGACGGCCTGTTCGCCTATCAACTGGCGGTTGTGGTCGATGACCACCTACAGGGGATCACCCATGTAGTGCGTGGCAGCGACCTGTTGCCGGAAACACCAAAACAGATCCATCTACAGGACCTGCTGGGTTACAATGCACCCCGTTATGCCCACATTCCTGTGGCCGTCAATCCCGAAGGCCAGAAGCTGAGCAAACAGACCTTTGCCACCGCGTTGGACCTGGAACACCCCGTACCCCAGCTCATTGAGGCATTGAATTTTCTCAACCAGGCCCCCGACCCGGCATTAATTGATGCCAGCGTCACTGAGCTGTTGAATTGGGCGGTGACACATTGGAAGATGGAGCAGGTTCCACCACTCCTGAAACAGCTCCGCCCCCAGTAAGGGACTGCTCATGTACTTTCATCGCCTGCTACTGCTGCTGCTACCGGCGGCTTATCTGCTTGCACCGCTGATCATCAACTGGTGGCAACAGCTTGATGGTCCCTGGTTCCGTCCCTTTCTGGTCTGGCTGGGTGTTGTGATTGCTGCCATCATTATTGAACAGAGACGCCGCCACCATGCTTGACCTGTCCCAGCTGTTTTTGATCGGGTTTGCCTATCTGGCGTTTCTATTTGGCACCGCGTACCTGACCGAGCGCGACCTACTGCCTACTCGCTGGGTACGACATCCGCTCACTCACGTCCTGTCGATCGGCATCTACGCCAGTGTGTGGACGTTTCACGGCGCCTTTGGTCTGGCCTCGGAGTCCGGCTACCTTTACCTGGCGTCCTACCTGGGCGCGGTGGGTGTCTTTATATTAGCCCCTGCGCTGCTTATCCCGATCCTGCGTATCACCCGCACCTATCAGCTCAGCTCGCTGGCTGACCTGTTTGCGTTCCGCTTCCGTAGCGGTGCGGTGGGCACCATCGCCACCATTCTGACGGTGCTGGCAACCATGCCGATGATCTCGATCCAGATCCAGGCAGTAGCCGACAGCCTCTACATCTTTAACCAGCAGTTTACGGTAAGCCAGTTCGCCTTTGGTTTCTGCTCAGTACTGGCACTGTTTTCGATCCTGTTTGGTGCACGCCATGCAGCCCTGCGCCATAAACACCCCGGCCTCGTTGTTGCGATGGCGGTCAGTTCACTGATCAAGCTAGGGGTTATCGTGGCCATCGGCCTCTATGCCTTTTTCTCGATCCTGGGCGGCCCGGTGGGCCTGGAGAGCTGGCTGATCGCCAATCCGGACCAGTTAGCCCTGCTGAATACCCAGTTTGACAGCGACATCTGGCGAACCCTGCTGATTGCGTTCTTCAGTGCGACGGTGGTGATGCCCCACATGTTCCACATGATGTTCACGGAGAACAGCTCGGACGAAACGCTCTACAAAGCCACCTGGGGAATGCCACTGTTCCTTTTCCTGATGGCGTTGACGGTACCACCGATCCTCTGGGCTGGTATGAGCCTGGGCGCCGGTGGCGATCCGGAGTTCCTGTTGCTGTACCTGGGTATGCATCTGGATTCCGAGTGGCTCACGGTGATGGCCTTTATCGGCGGTCTCTCTGCGGCCAGCGGCATCTCTATCGTGGGTACCGTGGCGATGGCATCCATGCTGCAGAACCACATTATCCTGCCGATGGTCCCCTTCCCGGATACCCACCGCTTCTACAGCTGGGTGCTGTGGCTGCGCCGCAGCCTGATCATTCTGATCCTGTTTGGCTGCTACTTCTTCTACGATAAGATCGGTAACTACTACGACCTGCACCAGCTCGGCATCATCGCCGTGGTGGCGTTCCTGCAGTTCCTGCCGGCACTGTTGGTTACCCTGTTCTGGCAACGCGCCAACCGCTGGGGTGTGATCGGTGGTTTGTTGGTGGGTATGGGCGTTTGGCTCTACACCATGCTGTTCCCACTGCTGGGTCCGATCGATCCGATGGTGGCCGACACCTTCACCGTGGAGGAATACGACCCGGATACGGCAGCCGTGCTGGCATTGGTGCTGAATGCCCTGACCCTGACGCTGATCTCATTGTTCACCGAGCAGAACGCCGACGAAGAGCACGCTGCCAGCGCTTGTCTGCTGAACGTACTGCAGCGCCATTCCACCACCAGCCTGACCGCTACCCGGGTGGAAGATTTTCAGGAACTGCTGTCACCCCGCCTCGGCCAGGATGCGGCCCGTCGCGAGATCCAGAGCGCCCTGGATCAGTTGGCACTCAAGCCGGGCATTTTGCGCCCGGTCGACCTGCTGCGCCTGCGCACCCAGCTGGAACACAACCTGACAGGCCTGCTGGGACCGGTAGAAGCAGCCACCCTGCTGAGCCCACTCGACCACAGTGCACCGGCGGCGGGCATCAGCTCTTTAGCCAGTGGTCGCAACGTACACCTGATGGAAAGCCAACTGGAGAACTACCAGGAACAGCTCACCGGCTTGGCCGCCGAGCTGGATGATCTGCGGCGTTATCACCGACTGATTCTGCAGCGACTGCCGGTAGGTGTATGTACGTTGGATAACACCGGCGAGATTTTGTTCTGGAACGCCGAAATGGAACAGGTCACAGGTATTACCGCGGCTGATTGCGCGGGCATTCCACTGAATCACCTGCCCTCGCCTTGGGGTACCCTGCTGGCGAATTTTGCCCAGTCGCCGCTGGCCCATGAGGTGGCAGAACCGATCCAGCTCAACAGCCAGCCCCACTGGTTTGCGCTGCATAAAGCCCGACTGAGTGAAGAGAGCGCCAGCGGTATGGTGTTGCTGCTGGAAGATGAAACCGAAACCCGTATGTTGCAGAACCGTCTCGCCCACAGCGAACGCCTCTCCTCCATCGGCCGCTTTGCCGCCGGGGTGGCCCATGAGATCGGCAACCCGGTCACCGGCATCGCCTGTCTGGCACAAAACCTGAAGCTGGAAACCGATAACGAGGAGATCCTGCTGACCGGTGATCAGATCGTCGATCAAACCAAGCGCATCAGCCGCATCGTTCAATCCCTGATGCGTTTTGCCAGTGGCGGACAGAGTGACAACCAGATCGCCCACGAATCCGTGAACCTGCGGGAGTGTTTCGACGAGGCGATCCACCTTGTATCCCTCGACAGCCGCGGTAAATACCAGCAGTATCTCAACAACGTTGCGCCGGACCTGCACGTCTGGGGCGACCCGCAGCAGTTGAGCCAGGTATTCGTTAACCTGCTCAACAACGCCTGCGACGCATCCGAAGACTACAACCACATCTGGATTGATGCCGACAGCAACGGAGAGACAATCTCCCTTGCCGTGACGGATGAAGGCACCGGTATCCCACCGGATTTACAGGACCGTTTATTCGAGCCTTTCTTTACCACAAAAGACCCAGGCAAGGGGACTGGACTTGGCTTACCTTTGGTCTACAACATAATAGAGGAACATTATGGTAGTATTGAGATTATTAGCCCAGCCAACAACAAGCAGAATAAAGGCACTCGCGTGGTAATCACATTGCCATTCCATAGCGGAGACGATTTCTCCGGCCATGGTAACGGTGTGGGATAAAGGTAGACCGAATGAGCCAAATTCTAATTGTTGAAGACGAATCCATTATCCGTTCTGCATTGCGCAGACTGCTCGAAAAGCACGATTACGACGTCCAGGACGCCGAATCCGTGGACGAAGCCACCAGCCGCTTCAACCTGAGCGATTTTAATCTGATCATCACCGACCTGCGCCTACCGGGTGCTCCGGGTACCGACCTGATCAAGCTGGCAGGGCCTGTTCCGGTTCTGATCATGACCAGCTATGCCAGCCTGCGCTCCGCCGTTGATGCCATGAAGATGGGCGCAGTGGATTACATCGCCAAGCCATTTGATCACGAAGAGATGCTGAACTCGGTGCACAACATTCTGGCGCACCGTCAGACACCCGCCTCCGTACAGGAGCTGTCCGAGGATCAGGATAACGGGCAAACCCACATTATCGGCTCCTGCAAACCGATGCAGGATCTGTTCAAGCGCATCAGCAAAGTGGCCAAGACCGACGCCACTGTTTTAGTGCAGGGCGAATCCGGCACCGGCAAAGAGCTGGCCGCCAGGGCCATTCACGAGCAAAGCGACCGTGCCAACGCACCAATGATCTGCGTGAACTGTGCCGCAATCCCGGAAACCCTGATCGAGTCCGAACTGTTTGGTCACGAGAAAGGAGCCTTTACCGGCGCCAACAGCCAACGCAACGGCCTGATCGAGGCGGCTGACGGCGGCACCCTGTTCCTGGACGAGATTGGTGAGCTACCGTTAGAAGCTCAGGCACGTCTGCTGCGTTTCCTGCAGGAGGGCGAAATCCGCCGCGTGGGCTCGGTGCAGTCCAAGAAGGTGAACGTGCGCCTGATTGCGGCAACCCACCGTAACCTGAAATCTCTGGCTAAAAGCGGCGATTTCCGAGAAGACCTGTATTACCGCCTCTATGTGATGGAGTTACGCATCCCGCCACTGCGAGAGCGGGGAGAGGATATCATCGAAATCGCTCAGCAAATGCTCGCCAGCACAGCCAAGCGTATGGGCGAAGGCGAACTGCACTTTAGCCACCACGCCCTCAAGACGATGCTGCGTTACCAGTGGCCCGGCAACGTGCGCGAGCTGGAAAATGCCATCGAGCGTGCGGTGATCCTCACCGACGACAGCGAGATTACCACCGAACTGCTGGGCCTGGACATCGACGGCCCGGACCTGGCGGCACTGGAACAGAACTATATCAGTCAGGCACCCACGTCCCGACAGGGAAGCAAAGACAACAGCGGTGCCGCCGGCCTGAGCCTGGATGACTACTTCCAGCGTTTTGTGCTGGAGAACCAGGACTCCATGAGCGAAACCGAGCTGGCCAAGAAGCTGGGGGTCAGCCGCAAGTGCTTGTGGGAGCGCCGCCAGAAACTGGGCATCCCCCGTAAGCCGAAGAAGTAGGCACACGGTATTAGCAAGATCATAAAGCCCGGGTTATCCCGGTTTTTTTGTCCCTCAACAACACGCAGTGGTAACAACCCGGTAACATGCCCTCATAAAAAGTGTTACCTCACTACCCATACAGTGTTACCCGTAACGGGAACAGGGGTAACAAACCACCCCCACAATACGTATCAAAAACACACAATAATTTTTATTTTTATTTAAATTCAATAACTTAAAAAACATGGCACACCAAATGCTAATATCTAGAGTGTAAAAACAACAACAATGCTTAACTTAGAAACCTGCACCAGCAATAAAAATAAAAACAGGTAGCACGTGGATAAGTACACCGCCTCGAATAAAAATAACAATGAGGCTTAATGCTGATCGTAGAGCAGTCCAACGGTCCCGAAAAAAGCACTCTTAGAAACAAAAACAACAAGCTAAGGCTAAACGTTTTATCTGAGATGCGATCAGCAACCACCTCCCTCTCTTACTTCTTCACTATCCGATTTCAACGCCCTAAATTTCTGTCTTAACGTCTGCTTGCGTTTCTACCCGCGACACATCATATTTTTCGTTCCGCATCACAAAAAATCACACGCGACTGATCGCATCAAAAAATGTTCAACCTACCCGATGCCTGTCGGCTGTTTCCGCTTACGAACACCTAAGCGCACCTGCCCACGGACAGCCCCCCCTGTCACTGTCGTTACCTCCTTGTTACCCCATAAAAAGTGTTACCCCTCTACCCACCAAGTGTTACCCGTAACGGGAAACTGGGTAACAAACACCTGCACGTACAGCGTCACTCTTTTAACAAAAAACACATTTTACTTATAAAACAATAAGTTAAAAAAACTGGCACACACACTGCTATTACTAAGACACAAAACAACAACAATGCTTACTTAGAAACCTGCACCAGCAATAAAAATAAAAACAGGTAGCAAGTGGATAGGTACCATCGCCTCGAATAAAAATAACAATGAGGCTTAATGCTGATCGTAGAGCAGCTCGACGGTCCCGAAAAAGTGCTCTTAGAAACAAAAACAACAAGCTAAGGCTAAACGTTTTGTCTGAGATGCGATCAGCAACCATCCCTCCCTCTTACTTCATGTAACACTATCTGTTATTCACACTTGCAGCAGAAAATACGTCAACCCGTAGCTGTATACGCGCCTTCATAGACCTCCATAACCTTATACTGCGGTCGCGTAAATGGTATGATGCGCCACTTTAGTTTTTAGGGTGAATTTTGGTGTTCCATGGCTAGAAGTCTGCTTAAACGCATCGGCTCTTTGTTCAGCAAAGGTAGTGCTGACCAGAATGAACAACCGGCTCCGGTTTTTGCTCCGGCGGAAACAGGCCGCAAGATCATTCCCGAATCAGAGCACCAGATCCCGCGTAAATACCTCGACGATAACGCCATGAAGGTAGTGTATCGCCTGATTGATGGCGGCTACGACGGTTACCTGGTGGGCGGCTGTATTCGCGACTTGCTGCAAGGCGAGAAACCAAAAGACTTCGATGTGGCCACCAGCGCCAGCCCGGAAGAGGCCCACGAGCTGTTCCGCCGCTCCCGTCTGATCGGTCGCCGCTTTAAGTTGCTGCACGTGCGTTTTGGCCGTGAAATTATCGAGGTGGCCACTTTCCGCGCCAGCCACGATTCCCATCCGGAAAACAGCAACGGTGAACATGGCCGCCAGAACGAATCCGGCATGATTACCCGCGATAACGTGTACGGCACCATTGAAGAAGATGCAGATCGTCGTGACTTTACTGTCAATGCACTTTACTACTGCGTCAAAGACCACAGCATCTACGACTTCGCCAACGGTTACCAGGATTTGAAAGACGGCGTCCTGCGCATGATCGGTGATCCGGTCGCCCGCTACCGTGAAGACCCGGTGCGGATGCTGCGTGCCGCCCGCTTTGCCGGCAAACTGGACTTCGAGATCGAAGCCAACACCGCCGCACCGATCCGTGAACTGGCGCCACTGCTGAAAGATATTGCACCTGCCCGTCTGTTTGACGAATCCCTCAAGCTGCTGCAATCCGGCTACGCCGAAGGTGCTTACAAACACCTGCAGCACTACGATCTGTTTGAGCCTCTGTTCCCACAAACCCAGCGGGCATTGCTGGGCGAGCGTGGCGAGCTGGTAGAAACCCTGCTGCTGAACGCACTGCGCAACACAGACCGCCGTCTGGCGCAGCGCAAAAGCGTCACCCCGGCGTTCCTGTTTGCCGCCCTACTCTGGTACCCAGTGCAGGATTTGATGCAGAAGCTGATGAAAGAGAACCGCATGCCACCGCTGCCGGCACTGCATGAAGCAGCCAACCAGGTGCTCGCCAAGCAGGTGAAATCCACAGCGATTCCACGCCGTTTCTCTACCCCGATCCGTGAGATTTGGGAGATGCAGATCCGCCTGCCACGCCGCGACGGAAAACGCGCAGAGCGCCTGATCGAGCAACCACGCTTCCGTGCCGCATACGATCTGCTGCTGCTACGCGAGAACAGCGGCGAAGACCTGGGTGGTTTGAGCCGTTGGTGGACGGAATATCAGTCTGCGCATCCGGAGAAACGTGAACAGATGAGCCGCGACTCTGGCAAAGGCCAGAAGCCACGCCGCCGTCGCCGTAAGAAACCGAACAACGCGACCCGAGATGAGTAAGACAATGCGCTGTTATATCGGTCTGGGTAGCAACCTGGAAAATCCCCGCCAGCAGGTAGAGGATGCGTTCCAGGAGCTGGCCGGTCTGACCCACTGTGAGCTGGTTGCCCGCTCCAGCATCTACCGCTCCGATCCGGTTGGCCCACAGGACCAGCCCGACTTCATCAACGCCGTAGCAGCGCTGGACACCACCCTCGAAGCACACGCCCTGCTCTACGAACTGCAACGTCTGGAGCAGCAACACCGCCGTGTACGCGAGCGTCACTGGGGACCACGCACCCTGGATCTGGACTTATTGTTGTACGGCGATCAGACCATCAACACCGAACGTCTGACCGTCCCACACGCATTTATGTGCGAACGCACATTTGTACTCTGGCCGCTAGCCGAAATCGCGCCAGAGTTGGAGCTGCCAGACGGCCAAAGTCTGAGCCAGCTTTTAGTCGCATACCCTATGGGCAGCCTAGAACGCTTGTAGGTATAATTTCGGCCGAACGAGACAACTGGATAAGAGTTTCTTATGAGCAACATTACCCTGCACACCCTCACAGCCCGTAAACAGGCGGGAGAGAAGTTTGCGGTACTGACTGCATACGATTCCTGTTTCGCCCATCTGGTGAGTGAAGCGGGCAACGAGATGATCCTCGTTGGCGACTCGCTGGGAATGGTCCTTCAGGGCAATGACAGCACTCTACCTGTTAGCGTGGAAGAGATGGCGTATCACACATCCTGTGTGGCACGCGGCAACCAGGGCAGCATGATCATGGCGGACCTGCCGTTCATGAGCTACGCCACCCCGGAACAGGCAATGGACAGTGCCGCAACGCTGATGGCGGCTGGTGCACACATTGTCAAAATCGAAGGTACAACGTGGCTGTCCGAAACCGTATCCATGTTGGCTGAACGCGGCATCCCTGTGTGTGCCCATCTGGGTCTGACACCACAGGCTGTGAACAAGCTGGGGGGCTTTAAAGTTCAGGGCCGTGATCGCGAAAGCGCACGTCAGATGATTGAAGATGCGGTACTACTGGAACAGTCCGGCGCCTCCATGCTGCTGCTGGAGTGCGTACCGTCCCTGCTGGCACGTGAAGTGACCGAAGCGGTGGACATCCCTGTAATCGGCATTGGCGCAGGCGCCGATACCGACGCCCAGGTACTGGTACTGCACGACATGCTGGGCCTGACACCGGGCCGCCGCCCGAAGTTCGTGAAGAACTTTATGGCGGAAGCCGGCTCCGTTCAGGACGCACTGAAAGCCTACGGCGACGCCGTACGCGCGGGCACCTTCCCGGGACCGGAACACGGGTTCGAATAATATGCAGACATTTTTTAGCATTGAAGAGCTGCGTGCGACGCTGAGTGAAGCGCGCGCGCAGGGCAAACGTATCGGTTTCGTACCGACCATGGGCAACCTGCACGAGGGCCACCTGGCTCTGGTGCGCCAGGCGGTAAGCTGCTGTGACATCGTGGTGGCCAGCATCTTCGTTAACCCGCTGCAGTTTGGCATCAACGAAGACCTGGACAACTACCCGCGCACCCTGCAGGCCGATCAGGAGAAACTGATCAGCGCCGGTTGCAATTACCTGTTCGCACCAAGCGACGAGGTAATGTATCCGAACGGTCGTGAAGAACAGACCCAGGTCGAAGTTCCACTGATCTCCAACATTCACTGCGGCGCCAGCCGTCCAGGCCACTTTCAGGGCGTAGCAACGGTCGTGTGCAAGCTGTTTGGTATCGTGCAGCCGGATGTAGCGGTCTTCGGTGAGAAGGACTACCAGCAGCTGATGGTAATCCGCCGCATGGTGGAACACCTTTATCTGCCGGTTGAAGTCCAGGGTTCGCCAATCGCCCGTAACGAAGACGGCCTGGCGCTGAGTTCCCGTAATGGTTACCTCAACGACGAACAGATGAAAGTTGCACCGACACTGTATCGCACCCTACAGGAAGCCAAAGCAGAGATCCTAGGCGGCCGTCGCGATTACAAGCAGCTGGAAGATGAAGCTTACGCCAAGCTGGAAGCCGTAGGCTTCAGCCGTGACTTCTTCAATATCTGTGACGCGCACACCCTGACACCGGCGACAGCTGAAACGCAGCAGCTAGTGATCCTGGCGGCAGCCCCCCTGGGTGGAGCCCGCCTGATCGACAACGTGGTGATTGAACTCTGATCACCTGTATAAACAGGCATGCGCCGCGTGCCTGTTTTTCTCCCTTCCTCTGATCTCCTCTGCGTAACACCTCCAACTCCACGTCTTTTGTATGCTGGTCACAGACGTCTCAGCCTGTTAGATTCTTAAAGCACCAAGAGAATGTAGTCCTTGGGCCGGTACAGACAACCGGATCACAGACAGCTGCATTTATTACGCAAGCGCAAAATCACCAGCTTGACAAAACATAGGCAGCTCGCACAGACTGTGCTTCGAGGCATGTTGCACTGCAACTAAAACTGTACTCAAAAATAATAAAAAGTAAGAGCTAACGGTGGGAAGGAGATGCGGCGCAAGCCACAACCCTTGCAACATAAGGGTCATTTCTCTGCCCTATCATCATTAAATCATTCTCGATTCTATAATGAGGCAAAGCTATGCGTGACGTAGTTATCGTTGCTGCCGGTCGTACCGCAATGGGTACGTTCAACGGCTCCCTGGCCAAAGTTTCCGCATCCGACCTGGGTGCAACTGTACTCAAATCCCTGCTTGAAAAGATCGATCTGGACCCTTCTCAGGTAGACGAAGTTATCCTTGGCCAGGTACTGACTGCCGGTGTCGGCCAGAACCCTGCGCGCCAGGCCCTGATCAACGCAGGCATCCCTAACGAAGTGCCGGCACTGACGATCAACAAAGTATGCGGTTCCGGTCTGAAAGCGGTACAGATGGCGACTCAGGCGATCCGTTGCGGCGACGCTGACATCATCATCGCAGGCGGCCAGGAAAACATGAGCCAGTCTCCACACGTCGTACCGAACTCCCGTAACGGTCAGCGCATGGGCGACTGGAAGATGGTCGATTCCATGATCAAAGACGGTCTGTGGGACGCGTTCAACGATTACCACATGGGTATTACTACCGAGAACATCGTTGAGAAATACGGTTTCACCCGTGAAGAGCAGGACGCTTTTGCCTCCAACTCTCAAAACAAAGCGGAAGCTGCGGTGACCTCCGGTCGCTTCAAGGACGAAATCATCCCAGTGGTGATCCCACAGCGTAAAGGCGATCCGGTTGTTTTCGACACCGACGAACAGCCTCGATTCGGCTGCACCCCTGAAGCACTGGCGAAACTGCGCCCTGCATTCAAGAAAGACGGTTCTGTAACTGCCGGTAACGCTTCCACCATCAACGACGGTGCAGCTGCAGTTATCGTATGTTCCGCCGAGAAAGCTGCCGAGCTGGGCCTGCCTGTTCTGGCACGCATCAAGTCTTACGCATCTTCCGGCGTATGCCCAACCATCATGGGTACCGGTCCAATCAC
The DNA here is from genome assembly GCF_029961155.1 of Pontibacterium granulatum. Lineage (GTDB taxonomy): Bacteria > Pseudomonadota > Gammaproteobacteria > Pseudomonadales > Balneatricaceae > Pontibacterium > Pontibacterium granulatum. The sequence continues at coordinate 38,843 of NZ_JASBRH010000020.1, forward strand.
TGCAACCCAGAAAGCGCTGGAAAAAGCAGAATGGTCCATCGACGACCTGGAACTGGTTGAAGCGAACGAAGCATTCGCAGCACAGGCAATGTCTGTAAACAAAGATCTGGGTTGGAACACCGACATCGTCAATGTAAACGGCGGTGCGATTGCACTGGGTCACCCAATCGGTGCATCCGGTTGCCGTATTCTGGTGTCCCTGATCCACGAAATGGAAAAGCGCGACGCGAAGAAAGGTCTGGCCACCCTGTGTATCGGTGGTGGTATGGGCACTGCGCTGGCGATCGAGCGCGACTAATCCTACCCGCTCCAAGAAAAACCGCAGCCCAAGCTGCGGTTTTTTTATGCCTGCAAACCAACAGGTACTGAGAGATCAATCTCTTCCAAAGCCTTCATTAAAGTCGTGTGTCAAAGAACAATTTTGTGCAACTCAGGTCTTTTCCCACAGATCCAACCCTCTCGATGCGCAATTTCGTACAAAAATCTGGGGGCTCCTTCGGGTAAAATAGCGGGCTGAAGTAAACCTGTGCCCTCCCCCTGGCACAGTACAGGTAAACGGGAGTCTTTGATGGCTAAATCAACAGAACATGCAGAGTATCGCTATGTGACCGAGCTGGGTGGCATAGAGACGCTTGACGCCCGTTACCAGCACCAGAACTTTGCCAACCACACCCACGAGGGTTACACCATCGGTGTGGTGGAGTCCGGTGCACAGCGTTTCTACCGCTCTGGTGGCGATCATATCGCGCCCAAAGAGAGCATTATTCTGGTGAACGCCGACGACGTACATAACGGCAGCTCCGCCGCCGAGGGTGGCTGGGCCTACAAGGCGCTTTATCCTCTGCCGGACCAGTTCGCCCAGATCCGCGACGAGCTGGAGCTAAAAGTAAACGGTGCACCCTACTTCCCCTCTCCGGTGGTACAGGATAAGCAGCTGTCGGAGGTGATCCGTATGACACTGCATACCCTGATGACCTCCGAGAACCGCCTGCTGCGTGAAAGCCTGCTGTACACCAGCATGGTGCAGCTGATGCTGCGTCACAGCAAGGTGCGCACCGAACTGAAGGAGCAAGCCCGTGCATATCCACAGCTGGAGCTCGTGAAAAGTTTCCTGGATGATCAACCCACCAGCGATGTGTCGTTGGAGGATATGGCTAACCTCTGCGGCCTGAGCCCCTTCTACTTGTTGCGCCAGTTCCAGGACCGCTTTGGTCTGCCACCGCACGCCTACCAGATCCAGGCACGCCTGCGCGTGGTGAAAAAATTGATCCGTCAGGGTATGCGACTGAGTGATGTCGCCCTGGAAGCCGGCTTCCACGACCAGAGCCACATGCACCGCCACTTCAAGAAAACCTTCGGCATTACACCGGGCCAATACGCCACGGGCGTAAACCGCAAAAGCGTACAAGCTATCCCATAACCCACACGGCTACCATAGACCCTCGAATTAATCGGAGGAGTCACAGTGAGCAGCCAGGTATTAGAACAGCAGGATTACCGTTTACGCGCCTTTATGGTGGGTTTGCGGGCAGCTCTGCCGCTGACACTGGCGATTGTTCCCTGGGGTTTGCTGGCAGGATCCTTTGCCCTGGAGGCAGGACTGAGCGGTATTGAAGGCCAGGCAATGTCGGTATTTGTCTTCGCGGGCGCCGTACAACTGGTTGTACTGGGCATGATCGGCACCAATGCAGGCCTCAGCGCGATCCTGATCACCACCTTCCTGATCACCTCACGCCACTTCCTCTACGGCATGAGCATGCGCAGTCATATGAGCCACCTGCCTCTGCATTGGCGTCTGGCGCTGGGCTTCCTGCTCACCGACGAACTGTTCGCCCTGACCGGCACCAAGCCACCGGAGCAATTTAACCGCTGGCACGCACTGGGCATTGGTCTGTGCCTGTATATGGGTTGGAACCTGGCTACCGCCGCCGGCATCATCGCCGGTCAGCAGATCCCGAATATGGAAGCGCTGGGTCTGGAGTTTGCCGTGGCAGCGACCTTTATCGCCCTAGTGGTACCGGGCGTGCGTAAGGTCTCCACCCTGTGCGCCGTGATCACCGCCCTGCTCACGTCGGTAGCCTGCGAACTGTATCAGGTGGAAACCGGCCTGCTGATCGCGTCCCTGCTGGGTATGACTGCGGGTACAGCGAGTTCTTATCTGCTGGGCGAACCGCTGGCGTCGCAGGAGGATGCAGCATGATCTGGCTGACCATCATCCTGATGACCGCGGTGGTGTTTGTAAGCCGCTACCTGTTTCTGGAACCGCGCCTGCCGCTGCGGCTGGGGCCACGCACCACCCGTTTTCTGAGTTACTCTGCGCCAGCGATCCTGACCGCGATCACTGCGCCCATTGTCTTTATGCCGGACGGAGACCTTGCTCTGGAGTTCTCCAACCCCTATCTGATCAGTGCAGCCCTTGCGGTAGCGCTGGCCTACCTTACACGTCACGTGCTGTTCACAACCGTGGTCAGCATGGGTGTGTTTTTTGTCATGCACGTTTAGGGTTCCCGTGCATCGGGAACCCAATTTTTAAACGCGCAGCAATAAACACAGATACCCAAACTCGTCGCCGAAGCGACGATACATATCGATCTCATGGCGGCAGTCGGTCAACGCCCGCTGCTCGCCATACTTCGCTTCCAGCTGGTCGATACGGTCCTGCATATCCGCATAAAAATGCTCCCAGGCGGCCTTAGGCAAACGTTGCTGGCTCACCACCTGATAACCCAGCGCTTGAGCCTTAGCGATTGCCTCAGATTCGGTCAGCATTGAGGGATAACCTGCCTGCCAGTACTCAACCGCCTCACCTGAACGCTGATCGGTAAACCAGCACATCTCAGATACAAACAGATACCCCTGTGCATTCAGCAACGGCTGCCAGCGTTTCAGCGCCGACTCAAAGCCCATCAGGTAGGCACTACCCTCTGACCAGATCAGGTCAAAACTGTGATCGGGAAATGGCGGCTCGAACATGGAGCCGTTGATCACGCTGACCCGGTCATCCAGACCTTCGCTCATAACTGTCGCATCCAGCCGATCCAGGAATAGCTGACAATTATCCAACGCTGATATCTGTGCATTACACAGGTGACTTATCAACAGGCTGGCGATGCCGGTACCGCATCCCATATCCAGAATTTTCTCAGGCCCTCTCCCGGTGCATACCTGCTGCATCACCGCTTGAGTTAGCTGCTCATCACCCGGCCCCTGTCGTTCCATCTCAACGAACAGCTCCAGAAAAAGGCGCATGTAATCTTGGTTTTCGTTCATATCTTTTGATAACCACTGTATCTGCAGTGTCTCTTGCTCGCTGAACCCCTGCTCACTCAACCAATGACGGTAGGCCCTTGGCGAACGCTGCAGGAACTCATCGTGCCAGACACGGGTTTGCTCGTTGCCATTCGCACCGGAAAAGGTATGTAACAGATCACGTGCTCTCAGTAACTCCCGCAAGCGGGTTTCCACTGCCGCCAGTCGCGCATCTAACGTCGCGGCGGGCAGCTGACCGGCCAGACATTGCTGACACTCCTGCCAGGACAAGCCTGCCGCCTTGAGCTGCAACAGAGCTGAAAGATGTTGCAGATCAACTTCGGAAAAACGCCGGTAGCCATTACCGGGATCGCGCATCGGTTTGATCAAGCCGATCCGTTCGTAATAAAGCAGCGTTGAACGACTCACACCCAGGCGAGTCGCCGCTTCAGTAATGCTGTACATAACAAAACAGTGCGTCTGGGATTCAGATATAGAACTTAAAGTATGAACCTGTAGACAGGTCAAGCCACTAATCGTCAGATTAATTGAATGGGGGGGGGGTGAGAACCTCACAATCAGGTTCCGAAAGAGTTAAACATCCAAGGTGCACACGCTGCCAACCGAGCAGTCGGGGGCTGGGTTTGTTTCTCGCTAAACAGGTGCCAGCGTTCCTTAAATGCCGATATTGGGCTTAGAAGGCGCTAATATTCAGCGCTGACACCTGAGAATCAGGCTTCGGCAATCGCACCTTTGCCCACCCCCTCAAACGCTTTCACCATCACGTTGTTGTCCGGGTAGGCCTTCTTGATCTCATCCGCCAGGTGGCGGGCGATCAGTTCAACGGTGGTTTCGGTATCGATCAGGTAGCACACATCCGCCGGCAGTTTCAGCTCGAACGCACCTTGCGGTGCTTCGTAAGCGTAGTGATGCATGCCACCGGCCTCGCTGACCAAGTGCTCACGGGTGCCGATATAGATATCGCGAAAACGCTCAGCCCACAGCACTTCCAGCTCTTCACTACGCTGGTCATCGATGTAGATCTCCAACGTCGAGCGGTGGCCGTGGGCGATGCGCTGACAGTTGCCGTCGTGCTGCTGCAGACCGTGGCTGTAGTGGTAGAACACACCGTCGATACGTTCCGGCTGGAAGCTGACACTGAGGCCTTTGACCTCTTCCGGGAACAGCTCCAGCAGCTTCTCAGTACACCAGTCTGCCAGCGTATGTGGGGTGATCTCCGGCACGCCTACCAGGGCGATCGCCTGCTCTGGAGAACGACAGTGGAATCTGCGTCCGTCGGCATAGAGCCAATCCACAGTGGTGTAACCGCCATCGTCCTGATGGCTTAGACGTGGCATACCGGTCGGTACAACCAAGGCGTGGTCGATGTAGGTATCAAACCACTGCTTTACTGCCTTCTTCACAATGCCAAAATCGCAGATCATCCCCTGTTCGTTCAGGCTGCCGTCCAGCACCAGCTGAACCAGCCAGGACTCACCCAGCAAGCCTCGCTGTGGGTGCAGGTAGGAAAAATCGATATTGGTCAGGTTATCAACGAAGAGTTTCACAGTATTTCCACGGCTAAATTTTGCAGGGGGCTATAGTAGCCTAATCAAGTGTCAGTTTCATTCAGGTATAATGTAGGGCTTTTACCACTCCTGATGACCATTGGATCACTATGCGCCTCGATAAATTCCTCGCCCAAAGCTCCGGCTTTTCCCGTAAAGATGTCCGCAAGATGATGCGGGCCGGAGAGATCACCGTAAATGGCGCAGAGGCCCGTGATCCGGCACTGCATATCAGCGACGACGACTATATCTGCCTGGACGGAATGCCCCTGGAAGCCCCCGGCGAGCAATACCTGATGCTGTATAAGCCGGAGGGCTGCGTGTGCTCCAACGATGACGCAACCCATCCAACCGTACTCGGTCTGCTGGACTTACCGCGCGCCGATGAGATGATCATCTGTGGCCGCCTGGATGTGGATACTACCGGCCTGGTGCTGATCACCACCGACGGCAAATGGGCACACCGGGTTACCTCCCCCAAACATAAAACCGGCAAGATCTACCATGTAGAAACCGCCGATCCGATTCCACAGGATGCAATCGAAAAGTTCGAGCAAGGACTGATGCTGCACAACGAGCCGTTCCGCACCAAACCGGCCAAACTGGAGATCATCAGTGACTACGAAGCGCATGTGACCCTCACCGAAGGCCGTTACCATCAGGTAAAGCGAATGTTTGCGGCGATCGGCAACAAGGTGGAAAGCCTGCACCGCGCCCAAGTGGGCGGCATCGTGCTGGATGAGTTTCTGGAACCGGGTGAATACCGCGACTTGACCGACGAGGAGGTTAACAGCATCTATGGCTGATACCGCTTTTGAGCTGCTGCTCCCCTCACTTCAGCGTGCAAGCGCCAAAACCCTGTGGGTTGCGGACGAAAACCTGATCGGCACCCGCCTAATGGCAAATCCGGCGGTCACGGTAATCGCCAACCGCTACGACCTGTTCACTCAGCTCAAGCAACACGACTGGAACGCCCGCTTCAGCGATTTTGATTTTAGCGAGTTTGCAGATGACAGCATCGACTGCCTGATCTACCGGGTTTCCAAGGAAAAGCCGGTGGTACACCACGTGATCAACCAGGCCCTGCGTATCCTGAAACCGGGTGGCCGCCTGCTGCTGGCTGGCGACAAGGGTGAAGGGGTCAAGACCTACATCGACAAGGCCAAGAAGCTGTTTGCCGGCGCCTGTGATGCGCAGAAAGCCAGTGGCGATGTCTGGTTGGCCGAGCTGACCTGCCCTGAAGCACCGGGCAGTAAACTGCTGGATGACAAGCAGTACACCACCCTGCGCCCGGAGGCCAAAGACCAGAACTTCGAGTACTGGAGCAAACCCGGCGTTTACGGCTGGAACAAAATCGATAAGGGTAGTGCGTACCTGATCGAACACCTGGACGCGTTCCTGATGACCATGCCGGAGCCGCCTCGAAACATGCTGGATCTGGGCTGCGGTTACGGTTACCTGTCTCTGAACGCCAGCCATCTGGACATCCCGATCACCGCAACCGATAACAATGCCGCAGCCATCGCCGCCTGCGAGCGTAACTTCGACCGCTATCCGATCAACGGCAAGGTAGTCACCGCTGACTGTGCTGACGGCATCAGTGGTAAGTTCGATCTGATCCTCTGCAATCCGCCGTTCCACGCCGGTTTTGGTGTTGAGGGCGACCTAACCGACCGCTTCCTGCAGGCGGCCCATGATCGCCTCAGCAATGTGGGTGTGGCCTGCTTTGTAACCAACCTGCACATTCCGCTGGAGCGCAAAGCACGTGACCTGTTCCACCAGGTGGAGGTGATCGCCTCCAGCAGCAACTTCAAGTTAACCCGCCTGACCCACCGTATGTAACACGCAGCAAATAGTACTGTGCCACACTGGCTACCCTGGCCCTGGGTAGCCAGCCGCCCCTCTCTTCGCCCTCACGACAACTGAACAGTAATAAAACAGCAGTCGACACGGTAAGCTTTTTATTTTACTGTATAGTTTTTGTGCGACTGCACAAAAAAACACATTCGAACATGGATCAAAGTGGAATGTTGAGATGAGACAGCTGCAGTGTCCCCGCCCCGATTGCGAGTCCTACGCCCTCTTGCGCATACGGCGCTCATTCTTTACCAAACTGCGTTTCCCCGCCAGCCGCCAATACCGCTGTGGCGAGTGTGCCAGCACTCTGATCGTCGACCCGCACGGCACCCCACTCAAGACCCGGATTAGCACGTCAAAATAAGCGATTTTGCAATTAAAAGGTGTTCCAATCGCTGCAATACGGTTACCCTTACGCCTTCGCGAGCACTGCTTGTGCTCTATGCTGTAAGTGTTAACCGATCCATCGCAGAGTTGTAATCCTGATGCCAGAACTGCCATTTGAGTACATTCGTCAGTCTCTCTATTTTTTCCGCAGCCACTTCATGATGATCATGCGGATTCAACTGCCTTTCCTGTTGCTGGAAGGTTTTTTTGCGATGATGATCCATGGCAGCCCTTCTGAAGAGGGTCCGGCTATGAACCAAGCAGCCTCCGCCCTGCTGAACCTGACGCTGATGCCGGTCTATGGCGCTGCCACCATCGTCTACCTGAAATCCGTGGTGGACAATCAGCCGCTGACGGCAGGACAGGCGATCATTCGAGGCCTCACCCGTTGGCGAGCACTGTTGTTGGTTTATCTGTTTGTAGGCTTCTTTATCATCAGCGGCCTCTCCTTCTTTATCATCCCGGGTCTGTTTATCCTTGCCCGTCTGGCCTTCGCTGACTATATCTGCGTCATTGAAGGCAAAGGGGTGTTCGAGTCAATCACCGAAAGCTGGCGCCGCACCGGCGACTACTTCTGGATTCTGCTCAACGGTTTGGTGATTCTGTTCGTTTGTATCAACGGTCCTAACTTCGCAATTCAGATGTCTCTGGCATCCGATGAGGGCAGCGCATTACTGCCAGTAGTGACCAGCATCATCTTCAGTCTGATCAGCGTGCTGATCACCGTGTACGGCTTCCGTATCTACTGTGTGCATCGCGAAGCAAACCAGCCGGCACCTCCGCCGCCACCGGAAGAGATTCCCGAAGACCGGGATCAGGACCCGTAAACAGAAGCCCCGCACTCGCGGGGCTTTTTATTGGTTGATTCGCCCCCTCAGCCGTCCGCCATCCCGTTATAAATTGCGGGCACAAAAAAGCCCCGCGAATGCGAGGCTTTTTAGATCAGACTGTCAGCACTTAGCTAACTGCATCATCCGCTTCCAGGTCACGCATGGACAGCTTGATACGGCCACGCTGGTCAACATCCAGGACTTTAACCTTCACGATGTCATCCAGTTTCACGTAGTCGGACACCTTGTCGATACGCTTGTCAGCTACCTGAGAGATGTGAACCAGGCCGTCTTTACCCGGCAGGATGTTTACGAATGCACCGAAGTCTTCAATACGAACAACCTTACCTTCGTAGACTTTACCGACTTCTGCTTCAGCAGTGATCGCAGTTACACGGTCGATCGCGTCTTTTGCGTTCTGCTTGTTGTCTGCGTAGATGCGTACGGTACCGTCGTCGTCGATGTCGATCATCGCGCCGGTCTCTTCGGTCAGGGCACGGATAGTCGCACCACCTTTACCGATCAGATCACGGATCTTCTCAGGGTTGATCTTCAGCTGAGTCATCGCTGGTGCGTTGTCCGGCAGTTCAGGACGTGCGTAGCCGATAACCTTAGCCATCTCACCCAGGATGTGCTTACGTGCGTGGTAAGCCTGTTCCAGCGCGATCTCCATGATCTCTTCGGTGATACCGGTGATCTTGATGTCCATCTGCAGCGCAGTTACACCGGATTCGGTACCCGCCACTTTGAAGTCCATGTCACCCAGGTGGTCTTCGTCACCCAGGATGTCGGTCAGGACAGCAAATCGCTCGTCTTCTTTCACCAGACCCATTGCGATACCCGCAACCGGTGCTTTCAGCGGAACACCTGCATCCATCATGGACAGGGAAGCACCACATACGGAAGCCATGGAGCTGGAACCGTTGGATTCAGTGATCTCGGAAACGATACGGATGGTGTATGGGAATTCGTCCTGAGAAGGCAGAACCGCTGCCACACCACGACGCGCCAGACGACCGTGACCGATCTCACGACGACCCGCACCCATCATACGACCACACTCACCTACAGAGTATGGAGGGAAGTTGTAGTGCAGCATAAATGCGTCTTTACGCTCGCCTTCCAGAGCGTCGATGATCTGCTGGTCACGGCTGGTACCCAGAGTACAGGTCGCGATCGCCTGAGTTTCACCACGGGTGAACAGGGCGGAACCGTGAGTACCCTGCAGTACGTCGATGTCTACGTTGATACCACGTACAGTCTTGTTGTCACGACCGTCGATACGCGGCGCGCCGTCCAGGATACGACCACGTACAGTGGCTTTCTCCAGGGCGCTAACAACACCTTCAACTTCTTTCGCAGATGGCTGGCCTTCTTCGTCGCCCGCCACTTCTGCAACTGCTTTTTCACGCAGTACTTTCAGAGCGTCCTGACGCTGCATTTTGTCAGCAACCTGGTACGCTTCTTCGATACCCGCACCTACCGCTGCAGTCACCTGCGCGATCAGGGCTTCGTTCTTCTCAGCTGGCTGCCAATCCCAAGTCGGTTTACCCGCTTCTGCTGCTAGCTCGTTAACAGCATCGATAACAACCTGCATTTCCTGGTGCGCAAACAGTACAGCACCCAGCATTTCGTCTTCGGTCAGTTCCTGTGCTTCGGACTCAACCATCAGAACAGCATCTTTGGTACCCGCAACAACCATGTCCAGCTCAGAGGAAGCCAGTGCTTCGTAAGTAGGGTTCAGCAGGTAACCTTCCTCTTCAGTGAAACCAACGCGGGCTGCACCGATAGGACCCTGGAAAGGGATACCGGAGATAGCCAGTGCCGCGGAGGTACCGATCATTGCAGCGATATCCGGATCGTTCACTTTATCCGCAGACATCACAGTACAAACAACCTGTACTTCGTTCATGAAGCCTTTCGGGAACAGTGGACGGATCGGACGGTCGATCAGACGGGAAGTCAGCGTTTCCTTTTCGGAAGGACGCGCTTCACGCTTGAAGAAACCACCTGGGATACGGCCTACAGCGTAGTATTTTTCCTGGTAGTGAACAGACAGCGGGAAGAAGTCCTGGCCTTCTTTCGCACTCTTAGCACCCACAACGGTACACAGAACCTGAACACCGCCCATAGTTACAACAACAGAACCGGTTGCCTGACGAGCGACGCGGCCTGTTTCCAGGGTCACTTCGTGCTGACCGAACTGGAAAGTCTTAGTAATTGCTTGCACGATCTCTATTCCTCAGTGCTTACATTTTTTGAAAATTTTCATCTGCATCCGTGCCGGGTAAGCCTTTACCTGAGACCCATCATGCCGTCAAAAGAGCCAGTACTCAGTTGTGCTCTTGTGTTGGTATCTTCACTAGTACCAAAAACACAATTGAGTACGGGCCGGATGGATGGAATCCCCTGGTGTCAGCCCTCGATCAACCCTTCCGTTGGGCTGATAAGACTGGGGCCATACAATGTATGGCCCCAGAGAAACATCTTAGCGACGCAGACCCAGACGCTTGATCAGCTCAAGGTAGCGATCAGCATCTTTCTTCTTCAGGTAGTCCAGCAGTTTACGACGCTGGTTTACCATACGGATCAGACCACGACGGGAGTGGTGGTCGTGTTTGTTCGCTTTGAAGTGACCCTGCAGGCCTTCGATGTTAGCAGACAGCAGTGCTACCTGAACTTCTGGGGAACCAGTGTCGCCTTCGCCGCGAGCGAAATCTGCAACGATTGCCGCTTTCTTTTCTGCACTCAGTGCCATGATGTTATCTCCAAATTCAATATGCAAACGACGTCAGTCGTTCTGATTAAAAGAAACGATGTACCGAGCATATTTCCAGTACAACGCCACAACTGCCGACCCGCAGCAAGCTGCCAATCAGCAATATCTATAGTGTACGCGCGTTCTCTACTGTTCCGAAGCGATCAGACGTTTAGGCCGCAAAATACCCTCGGCGTCGATCTCGGCAATCCCCAAAAACCGGGATTTATCGTCGTTAAACAGCAATACTTCCGCTGCCGGTTCAGCCTCTGTCAGCCGGATACGCTGACCGTGACTGATCCGTTCAGACTGCTCGGGCGTGAGCGCCAGTTCCGGCGCGCCCACCAGGGCGGTCCAAGGCGGTAATAATACCTGATCCAAACGGGCTTGTATGCTTTTTATCTCCTCGTCACCGGCGCGTGGTTCGGCCAGAGATTCCAGCTGTTCCATGGTGTACATATCCGGCGACTTATACGGGCCGGCATCGAGACGATGCAGCATCTGCACGTGCGCGCCACAGCCCAGCACCAACCCCAGGTCTTCGACGATGGAGCGGATATACGTGCCCTTGGAACAGTGCACTTCCAGATCCACCTCATCACCACGGAATCCGGTCATTTTGATCTCATAGATCGTGACACGGCGTGGTTTGACCTCGACCTGCACACCCTGACGTGCCAGCTTGTAGAGCGGCTGCCCGTTGAACTTCAGTGCCGAGAACATGGATGGCACCTGCTCGATCTCACCGCTGAAGTTTTCCTCCAACAGCGCCTGAATACGTTCCTCGGTAACATCCTCACCTACGGGCGCGGTCGCGACAACTTCACCGTCAGCATCACTGGAATCGGTACGGATACCCAGCTTGGCGGTTGTGATGTAACGCTTATCGGAGTCCAGCAGGTAGTGGGAAAACTTGGTCGCTTCTCCCAGACAGACGGGCAACATACCGGTTGCCAGAGGATCAAGCGCGCCGGTATGCCCCGCTTTTGCTGCACCGTAGATACGCTTTACGCGTTGCAACGCTGCATTGGAGGACATACCTGCAGGCTTGTTGAGCAGAAAGATCCCATCGATCGCGCGACCACGATTACGTCTTCGCGCCACGAGTTACTCCTCGTCCTGATCTTTGGAATTTTCCAGGCGCACGGCACTTTCGATCAGGCCGTGCAGATGACGTCCACGCTCAACGGTTTCATCGAAGTGAAAACGCAGCGCAGGCATAACGCGCAGCTTGATGCCACGCGCCAGCTCACCGCGCAGGAAACCCGCAGCATTGTTCAACACTGCCAGGGATTCCTTGATTGCGGTTGCTTCATCCTGATCACCCAGTGGCAGTACGGTCACGTACACATCGGCGTAGCCAAGATCTTTGGCGATCTTAACGTGGCTGATAGTAACCATACCCATACGGGGATCTTTGATTTCAAACTGGATCAGCTGGGCCAGGTCACGCTGTACCTGGTCCGCGATCCGTTGTGTACGACTAAATTCTCGAGCCATATTTTCCTGTGATACTTAATTACAGCGTACGCTGAACTTCGACGGTGTCGAAGACCTCGATCTGGTCGCCGACTTTAACGTCATTGTAGTTCTTCACGCCGATACCACATTCCATGCCCTGACGGACTTCGCCCACGGCATCCTTGAAGCGACGCAGGGATTCCAGTTCGCCTTCATAGATAACCACGTTGTCACGCAGTACACGGATACGTTTATTACGGTAAACGGTACCCTCAGTCACCATACAGCCTGCTACCAGACCGATCTTAGGTGCTTTAAATACGTCACGTACTTCGGCAATACCCACGATCTCTTCACGGTATTCAGGAGAGAGCAGACCGCCCATCGCCTGTTTAACGTCATCGATGATGTCGTAGATTACGCTGTAGTAACGCAGTTCGATACCTTCACGCTCAACCACGGATTTCGCCTGTGCATCCGCACGTACGTTAAAGCCGATGATCAGAGCAGAGGATGCTACCGCCAGGTTGGCGTCGGTTTCGGCGATACCACCCACACCGCTGGACACGATGTTCACTTTTACTTCGTCGGTAGACAGATCTTCCAGCGCGTTGGACAGTGCTTCCAGGGAACCACGTACGTCGGCTTTCAGAACGATGTTCAGAGACTTCACATCGCCTGCCTGCATGTTCGCGAACAGGTTCTCCAGCTTGGATGCCTGCTGACGAGCCAGCTTAACTTCACGGTATTTGCCCTGACGGAACAGTGCAACTTCACGTGCTTTCTTCTCGCTGGTCACCATAGTGAACTCGTCACCCGCATCCGGCGTACCGTCCAGACCCAGAATCTCAACCGGGATCGCAGGACCTGCTTCTTCGATCGGCTTACCGTTCTCATCCAGCATCGCACGAACACGACCGTAATGCAGACCCGCCAGAACGATGTCGCCCTTACGCAGGGTACCGTTCTGTACCAGCAGAGTCGCTACCGGACCACGTCCTTTATCCAAGCGGGATTCAACGACCACACCCTGTGCCGGCGCAGCCGGAGATGCAGTCAGTTCCAGTACTTCTGCCTGCAGCAGTACGGATTCGATCAGCTCATCAATACCCTGACCGGACTTAGCCGATACGTTAACGAACATCACGTCGCCACCCCACTCTTCTGGGATAACATCGCGCTGCGCCAACTCGTTCTTCACACGATCCGGATCAGCTTCTTCTTTATCGATCTTGTTGACCGCAACCACCAGAGGTACACCTGCCGCTTTCGCGTGCTGCACCGCCTCTTCGGTCTGTGGCATTACACCGTCATCCGCTGCAACTACCAGGATTACGATATCGGTCAGCTTGGCACCACGTGCACGCATTGCCGTAAACGCTGCGTGTCCCGGTGTATCCAGGAAGGTTACCATGCCGTTATCAGTTTCTACGTGGTAGGCACCGATGTGCTGGGTAATACCACCGGATTCACCTGCAGCAACACGGGTTGCACGAATGTAGTCCAGCAGGGAGGTTTTACCGTGGTCAACGTGACCCATTACGGTAACAACCGGCGCACGGCCTTCCTGCTCACCCTGTGCCTGCTGAATGCTCTCCATCAGCGCCTCTTCCACTGCGTTTTCCTGCATTGGCTTCGGCGTGTGCCCCATCTCTTCAACCACCAGTACAGCAGTATCCTGATCGATCACCTGGTTGATGGTTGCCATCGCACCCATCTTGAACATCACCTTGATCACTTCCGCAGCCTTGACGTTCATCTTCTTCGCCAGGTCTGCAACGGTCAGGCTCTCAGGGATGTTGACTTCCATCACCTTAGGTGCGGTCGGCTCGGTAAAGCCGTGTGCGTTTGGCTGACCGCCGGAACGTGCTGCACCACCGCGGGCGTTTTTGTTACGGCTGATCTTACCGCCACGGCGCTGGCCGCCTTTATCATCAGAACGACCACCGCGTTTATCACCACCGCGGGCATTTTTCTTGCCACCGCGACGGTCATCATCGCTGCCGCCACCACGCTGTTCGCGGGTGCGCTGACGTTCAGCTTCAGTTTTCTTGGCCGCTTCGCGAACCGCTTCCTGCTGCTTACGCAGAACCTCTTCCTCCGCAGCGCGACGTTTAGCTTCCGCTTCTTCCGCCGCCTTGGCAGCCGCTTCCTGCTCCTGCTGCGCTTTTGCTTCCTGCTCTGCCTTCAGGCGAACTTCTTCAGCCTGACGCGTTTCTTCAGCCTGGCGAGCTTCCGCTTCTGCCTGTGCAGCCGCGTCCACAGCAACCTGCTGTTCCTGCTCTGCCGCCTGCTCATCTTCCAGCGTGTCACGCTTCACATAGGTGCGTTTCTTACGCACTTCTACGTTAACGGTTTTTTTCTTGCCTGAAGCACCTGCCACTTTCAGGGTAGAAGTGGTCTTACGTTTCAGGGTGATCTTCTTCGGTTCACCCTCTTCAGCGTTTTCACCGTGGCTGCGTTTCAGGAAGGCCAGCAAAGACTGGCGCTCACTTTCTGAAACGCCGGAGGTTTCAGTTTTTCCATTAATGCCCGCTTCCTGCATCTGCGTCAGCAAACGATCAACGGAAACACCAACCACATCGGCAAGTTGTTTTACTGTTACTTCTGCCATCTTGGTTCTCCTATTCCGCCGGCCCGTGTTAGTCCTGGTCCTCAAACCAAGGCGCACGCGCTGTCATAATTAATTCCGCAGCTTTCTCTTCGTCCAGGCCTTCCACATCCAGCAGATCTTCAACCGCCTGTTCAGCCAGGTCTTCCATGGTTACGATGCCACGAGCGGCCAGCACGAACGCCAGGTGACGGTCCATACCGTCCATCTCCAGCAAGTCTTCGGCAGGCTCTGCTTTGTCCAACTGCTCTTCGCTTGCAATCGCCAGGTTCAGCAGCGCATCTTTGGCACGTGTGCGCAACTCTTCAACGATATCTTCGTCGAAGCCGTCAATTTCAAGCATCTCTTCCACTGGAACGTAGGCAACTTCTTCCAGTGTGGTAAAACCTTCTTCCAGCAGTACTTCTGCCACGTCTTCATCAACGTCCAGATGCTCGATAAAGGTTTCCAGAACGGATCCGGTTTCGCTCTGCTGCTTCTCAGCAACTTCTTCTTCGGTCATCACGTTCAACTGCCAGCCAGTCAGTTCAGCTGCCAGGCGTACGTTCTGGCCGCTACGACCGATCGCCATCGCCAGTGCTTCTTCCGCAACCGCAACGTCCATAGAGTGGGTTTCTTCATCGATGATGATGGAAGCCACATCCGCAGGTGCCATTGCGTTGATCACCAGCTGTGCCGGGTTGTCGTCCCACAGCACGATGTCTACACGCTCACCACCCAGCTCGGTGGATACCGCCTGTACACGGGCACCACGCATACCTACACATGCACCAACAGGATCGATACGGCCGTCGTTGGTTTTCACCGCGATCTTCGCGCGGGAACCAGGATCACGTGCCGCTGCACGAATCTCGATCACCTCTTCGGAGATCTCAGGCACTTCGATGCGGAACAGCTCGATCAGCATCTCGTTGCAGGTACGGCTCAGCACCAGCTGTGGACCACGACCTTCAGCACGTACTTCAGACAGGATTGCGCGCACACGGTCACCCATGCGGAACGCTTCACGCTGAATCAGCTGATCACGCGGCAGCAGTGCTTCCGCGTTGTTGCCTAGGTCAACAATAATGTTATCGCGAGTCACTTTTTTGACACTGCCGGAGATCAGCTCACCGACACGGTCACGGTACAACTCAACGATTTTTGCACGCTCGGCTTCACGTACTTTCTGCACGATAACCTGCTTAGCGGTCTGTGCAGCGATACGGCCGAACTTGACGGATTCAACCTGCTCTTCGTAAGTGTCACCAGGCTGCAGGCTGGTATCCAGCTCTTCCGCTTCTTCCATAGTCAGCTCGGTACCTAGTGCAGGTACTTCTTCGTTGCTTACTACTTTCCATGTACGGAAGGTGTCGTAGTCGCCGCTCACACGATCGATCTCTACACGAATATCCGCTTCTTCGTCGTAACGCTTTTTCGTCGCAGCTGCCAGGGCGAACTCGATCGCCTCAAAGATCACCTCTTTAGGTACATCTTTTTCGTTAGATACAGCTTCTGCTACCAACAGAATCTCTTTATTCATTCCTCTGCCTCGCCTGATACCCCAAAACCACTCTTAGAACTGAGGGATTACGTTCGCCCGATCGATATAGTCGATCGGCAACAGATATTCTTCGTTATCCACAACCACAAGAACGTCGTCACCTTCCACACCGTTCAGCAGCCCCTTGAACTTGCGGCGCCCTTCAAAAGCGACACGCAGGCGCACCTGCACCTGACTACCGGCATAGGCAGCAAATTGCTCAAGAGTAAACAGCGGGCGGTCCATACCCGGCGACGATACTTCCAGCGTGTATTGGCCGGTAATCGGGTCTTCCACGTCCAGCACACCGCTGACCTGGTGACTTACCCGGGCACAATCATCCACATCAACACCATTTTCGGAGTCGATGTAGATACGCAGGGTGTTGTGACGCCCCTGCGAAATGTATTCAATTCCCCAGAGTTCAACGCCCAGTGCAACCACACCCGGTTCGATCAACTCCTGTAGTTGTTTCAGCTTTGCTGACACTGAATAACCTCACTTACGGCACAAACAAAAAATGGGTCAACAGACCCATCTCCAACACACAGTACCGTGACTATGGTTCGCGTATAAAAAAAGGCCCTGCTAGGCCCCTTTCAAACGAATAAGGTTGGTGACGGGGCCGGAATCGACCTACTCAAACAGACCGATGAAAGCCTGCCGAACTACCGTTACCGTGTCTTTTGAATTGGTAGCGGGGGCCGGATTTGAACCAACGACCTTCGGGTTATGAGCCCGACGAGCTACCAGACTGCTCCACCCCGCATCAAAAAACTGGGCATATTCTACATACACCCGGGACCTTTTTCAAGATCATGGTGCCCAAGGCCGGACTCGAACCGGCACGACCGTAGGTCACTACCCCCTCAAGATAGCGTGTCTACCAATTCCACCACTTGGGCAAACTAGGTATCAGTCAGCTGTTGGGATGTCAGACTCCGGCGCAGGTGCTTTTTCAGCTTCCAGCGCTGGCAGTTCTGGCTCCTGAGCCTCAGCTGCACTGCTTTCGATCAGTTCCGCGGCAGGAATGCCTGCATCGCTAACTGCATTTGCTTTATCTTTAGCCACCATGGCCAACATAAAGCTGGTGACAAACAAACCGGTTGCCAGCAGACCGGTGATGCGCGCCAGGAAAGACGTGCTACCGCTACTACCAAACACAGTCTGAGATGCGCCCGCACCGAACGATGCGCCGGCTTCTGCACCCTTACCCTGCTGCAGCAATACCAGAGCGATAATACCGGCAGCCAGCAAGACATGAACAATCAGTACCAGTGTTTCCATCTATCAACCGTTTCGTTACGCTTGTGCCGCAGCGCGACAGATTGCGATAAAGTCATTTGCCTTTAAGGATGCGCCGCCTACCAGGCCACCATCCACGTCGGCGTTAGCAAACAGCTCAGCGGCATTCGCTGCGTTTACACTTCCGCCGTACAGAATTCTTACACCCGCAGCGATCTCTGCGTCGTATTCAGCAACAATGGCACGCACAGCCCGATGTACTTCCTGTGCCTGCTCGGGGGTTGCCGTCTTTCCGGTTCCAATTGCCCAAACCGGTTCGTACGCGATCACCGCCTTAGCAAAAGATCCAACACCACATGCATCCAGCACAGCTTTCAGCTGACTACCTACTACGTTCATGGTGTTACCGGATTCACGCTCTTCCAGAGTTTCACCGACGCACAAAATTGGCGTCAGGCCTGCTTCAATCGCTGCGGCAAATTTCGCTGCGATCTCTGCATCTTTCTCTCCGAAGATTGCGCGTCGTTCCGAGTGACCCAGAATGACGTACTGACACCCCAGATCTACCAGCATGCCCGGCGCATTTTCACCGGTATATGCGCCACTTTCGAATTGACTGGCATTCTGTGCGCCCAGCGCAACAGATGCGTTACCAATCAGGCTTTTTACCTGTGACAGGTACACAGCCGGGGGACATACCAGTGTCTCAACTGCATCAAGCCCCTGAAGGTTATCAACCAGTGCACCCATCAGCTCATTGATGGACTCACTGTTACCGTTCATTTTCCAGTTTCCGGCGACAATGGCTGTACGCATCGAGACCCCCTATCGAAAGAGGCGCAAATAGTAACTGCGTTACTCTGAAGTTTCAAGCGCCTGCAATGCATTTTCTACTTCTGCAGCCAGAGCCTGGCAGAGTTCTTTGACCTCGGCGGCATCCTCGCCCTCAATCATCACACGCACCACCGGCTCGGTACCGGATGGACGCAGCAACACACGACCGCGGGAGCCCAGGGTCGCCTCGGTTGCCGCCACCGCTTCACGCACCGCTTCCACACCCGTCACATCCGCTTTTTTCTGCATGCGAACATTAATCATGGTCTGCGGCATTTTGCTCATACCCAGCTTCAACTCGTGCAGGCTCTTTCCGCTATCAGCCATCGCACGCAGCACCTGCAGGGCTGATACCGTTCCGTCGCCGGTGGTTGTCAGGTGGCGGCATACAAGATGACCTGAAGACTCGCCTCCCAGCAACCAATCGTGTGCAGCCAGCTGTTCCATCACATAGCGGTCACCCACTTTGGCACGCACAAACGGGATATCCGCACGCTTGAAGGCTTGCTCCAAACCGAAGTTGGACATCAGCGTTCCAACCACACCACCTTCAAATTCACCCAACTCTTTCAGGTGGGTAGCGATAATAAACAGCAGCTCATCACCATCCACCTCTTCGCCGGTACCATCCACCATGATGACGCGGTCGCCGTCACCGTCCAGCGCAATACCCAGGTCAGCCTCTTCAGCCACTACAACTTTCTGCAAACGCTCGGTGGAGGTCGCACCACACTCGTCATTGATGTTCAGACCATCCGGTGAGGACGCCACCTCGATCACTTCCGCGCCCAGCTCGGTAAATACCTTTGGCGAGACGTGATAGGTTGCACCGTTTGCACAATCGAGGGCAATCTTCATACCTTTCAGATCGATACCACCGGCACTGGCCTTACAGAACTCGATATAACGCCCCGGCGCATCCTCGATACGTTTGGCTTTACCCAGCAGCGCCGGGTCAACAGTGGTCATTGCGATGTCCAGTTGTGCTTCGATCGCCTGCTCAATCTCATCCGGCAGCTTGGTACCCTGTGCCGAGAAAAACTTGATGCCGTTATCGTAGTGCGGGTTATGAGACGCACTGATCACGATACCCGCATTGGCATGAAAAGTCCGGGTCAGGTAGGCGATGGCCGGCGTTGGCATCGGCCCCAGCAGCAACACATCCACACCCGCCGCAGAGAGACCGGCTTCCAGCGCGGACTCGAACATGTAACCGGAGATGCGGGTATCCTTACCGATCAAAATCTTGCTGCGACCTTCACGGGCAAACACCTTACCGGCAGCCCAGCCCAGCTTAAGCATAAAATCAGGAGTAACCGGGAACTGACCAACTTTTCCACGAATTCCGTCAGTACCAAAATAACGTCTGCTCATTACCACTCAATCCTCTCCAATGGATTCGTTGCGCACTGCTTCTGTCATACGCACAACATCAACTGTTTCTGCCACGTCGTGAACACGGATCATCTGCGCTCCCTGCATTACCGCGATTGCTACGGTTGCCAAACTACCCGCCAACCGCTGATCCACCGGACGGTGCAATACATGATCAATCATCGACTTGCGCGAGGTACCAATCAGCAACGGCAGCCCCTGCGCATGCAATGCATCCAGATTATTCAACAGCCTTAAATTATGCTCGATGGTTTTGCCAAAGCCAAAACCTGGATCAAGAATAAGGCGTTCTTTCGCAATACCAACCGCCTCGCAATCCTTCACACGCTGCGTCAGGAACGCGACCACATCGTCCAGCACATCATCATAGATTGGCGCATCCTGCATGGTGGCTGGGCTGCCTTGCATATGCATTAAACAGATTGGCAGGTCGGTAGCAGCCGCAGCATCCAGCGCCCCCGGCCGGCCCAATGCACGTACATCGTTGATCAGACCCGCACCCGCCTTTGCAGCTTCACGGATCACTTCCGCTGAGCTGGTATCGACCGATACCACCACATCAAGTTCGCTGTTCAGCCGCTCGACCACAGGAATGACGCGCGCCATCTCCTCTTCCAGAGACACAGGGGTCGCACCGGGACGGGTGGATTCACCGCCCACATCGATGATAGTCGCCCCTTCTGACACCATTGACGCAGCACGACGCATCGCCTGGTCCAGCGACAGCTGACTGCTGTCATACAACGTACCGCCGTCTGAAAAGGAGTCAGGGGTTACGTTGAGGATGCCCATTACCTGGGTACGACTCAAATCCAGAGTATGGCGCCCACACGCCAGCTGGCTAATGCTCACTCACTTGCTCCGCAATCAAATATTAGGAAGGCTGATATATAAAAAAGGCCGATCCATCGATCAGCCTTTGCAGATACACGATTGACTTAGTGCAGGTTGTTGTCAGGGGACGGCATATCCGGATCAACACCGGAGTCGTCCTGAGCATCATCCTGACCCGACGCTTTGCGCGGTTCTTCAGCACGCTGTGCAGACGCACCAGAGTCATCGTTACCCTTGTCGTCTTCATCCACCCAGCCGTCTGGTGGAGATACCGGCTCACGCGCCATCAGCTCATCGATCTGTTCACTGCTGATGGTCTCGTACTTCATCAACGCCTGAGTCATCGACTCCAGAATATCACGGTTCTCTTCCAGCAACTGCTGCGACTTGGCGTAGCACTCATCAATCACACGACGTACTTCTTTATCGATGCGATGCTGCGTTTCTTCAGAGATGGTTTTCGCCGGCTGGCCGTAACCACGGTTAAACGGATCCTGTTCTTCGTCGTCATACAACAACGGCCCCAGCGCATCGCTCAGACCCCATTTGGCGACCATATTGTGCGCCATAGAGGTTGCGCGCTGGATATCATTCGCCGCGCCGGTGGTCACACCGTCTTTACCCAGTGTCATCTCTTCCGCAATTCGGCCACCGTACAGGGAGCAGATATTGGAGATAATGGTCTGGCGACTGTGGCTGTAGCGATCCTCTTCCGGCAGGAACATGGTTACACCCAACGCACGCCCACGCGGAATAATGGACACCTTGTACACCGGATCATGGCCTGGCATCAGGCGACCAACAATCGCGTGACCAGACTCGTGATACGCGGTATTCAGACGCTCTTCGTAAGACATCACCATGGATTTACGCTCGGTACCCATCATGATCTTATCTTTCGCTTTCTCGAACTGCTCCATACCTACGGTGCGCTTGCTGGCACGGGCAGCAAACAGTGCGGCCTCGTTCACCAGGTTTGCCAGGTCAGCACCGGAGAAGCCCGGTGTACCACGCGCAATCAGCTCAGGTTTTACATCGTCGCCCAGTGGCACTTTGCGCATATGTACTTTCAGAATCTTTTCACGGCCACGGATATCCGGCAGACCCACATGTACCTGGCGGTCGAAACGACCTGGACGCAGCAGTGCAGGGTCCAATACGTCCGGACGGTTGGTTGCAGCGATTACGATGATACCCTCGGTACCTTCGAAACCGTCCATCTCTACCAACAACTGGTTGAGGGTCTGCTCACGTTCGTCGTTACCACCACCCAGACCTACACCACGGTGACGCCCCACGGCATCGATCTCATCGATGAAGATAATGCACGGTGCATTTTTCTTCGCCTGATCGAACATGTCGCGTACACGGGACGCACCCACACCCACAAACATCTCAACGAAGTCAGAACCGGAAATACTGAAGAACGGCACTTTCGCCTCACCGGCGATCGCTTTCGCCAGCAATGTCTTACCGGTACCCGGGTTGCCGGACATCAGCACACCACGCGGAATATGACCGCCCAAACGCTGAAACTTGCCGGGATCACGCAGGTAATCCACCAGTTCTTTAACTTCCTCTTTTGCTTCTTCAACACCTGCAACGTCATCGAAGGTGGTTTTGATCTGATCTTCACCCAGCATGCGCGCCTTAGACTTACCAAAGGACATCGGGCCGCCTTTGCCGCCGCCACCGCCCTGCATCTGGCGCATGAAGAACATAAATACGGCGATAATCACCAGGATCGGGAAGGACGCTACCAGCAACTGAGACCAGATGCTCTGCTGTTCCGGCTGCTTACCTTCAATAACTACGTTGTTGCGTAACAGGTCATCAACCAACTTAGGGTCTTCAAGAGCAGGGCGGATCGTTTCAAAGCGATCACCGCTGGTGCGTTCACCAGCAATGGTGTAACCATCAATTACGACTTTGGATACACGCCCATCCTGGACCTCTGTGACGAAGTCAGAATAGCTGAGGCGATTACTTTCAACCCCTTCGTTAAAATTGTTAAAGACCGTCAATAGCACTGCTGCTATTACTAGCCACAGCACCAGATTCTTTGCCATATCGTTCAATGGATTATCCTCAGCTTATCTTCGATGCTCCCGGCACCGGAATAACGCGCTACACACTATAACACTTGTAGCAGGTCGCTACTCAACCTTTGAAGCCTTTGCCATACAAGTAGACTTCCCGCGAGCGAGCGCGCGACGCATCAGGCTTGCGTGTAATGACTTTATTAAAGCTTTGACGCATATCCTGCATGTATTCGTCAAAACCTTCACCCTGAAACACTTTTGCGACAAAGTTACCGCCAGGCTTAAGTACCTGACGCGCCATATCCAGGGCCAACTCAACCAGATACATCGCGGCTGGCTGATCAACGCTGTTCATACCACTCATATTGGGGGCCATGTCCGAAATTACAAGGTCGGCAGGCTCATCACCCAACGCTTGCAGAATCCGGTGCAGGACCTCCTCCTCGGTAAAGTCGCCCTGTACAAACTCAACACCCGCCATAGAGTCCATCGGCAGGATATCAGACGCAACAACGCGACCGGTATCACCCACCAACTGCGCAGCCACTTGAGACCACCCACCCGGGGCAGCACCCAGATCCACAACAGTCATGCCGGGCCGGAACAGTTTGTCTTTTTCATGCAATTCCAGCAGCTTAAAGCTGGCGCGGGAGCGGTACCCCTGTTCTTTGGACTGTTTGACGTAGTGATCGTCAAAATGTTCCTGCATCCATCGACCACTACTTTTCGATCTTGCCACCTGTTACCGACCTCTGCGCGCTGTTTACCTGAGTGTATCTGCTACTCTTAGACACCCATCTCAGGTAATATTGTAGAAATTATTGAAGGTTTCGGATCACCGGAACCGTTAATTTTGAGGCACGTATTTTAGTATGAGCTTGACGCCCGAGCAAAAGAAGCATTATCGCACCATTGGCCACAACCTGAATCCGCTGGTAACCGTTGCGGGCAAAGGCCTGACAGAGAACGTTCAACTGGAAGTTGACCGCGCCCTGGAAGATCATGAGTTGATCAAGGTGAAATTCGCTGTTGGCGATCGCGACGTTAAAAAGCAGATGATCAAGGAACTGGCTGGCATCGTTGAAGCTGTGATCGTTCAGGAGATCGGCAACATCGCTCTGCTGTACCGTAAAGCAGAAAACCCGGACCCACGTCTGTCCAACCTGCTACGCTGATCAGCACAGCGAATCCCAGATACTAAAAAGGCACCCGAAGGTGCCTTTTTTATACGTCGTGCTGCATCAAACGTGCAGCACTTCGTCGATTTCGTACTCGATCACACCGTTTGGTGTGTTCACAGCCACGACATCCCCTTCCTCTTTACCGATCAGCGCACGCGCAATCGGAGAGTTCACAGAGATCTTACGGTTTTTGATGTCTGCCTCGTCATCACCCACGATCTGATAACGCTGCTCTTTCTCGTTATCGATGTTGATGATGGAAACAGTAGTACCAAAAATAACCTTACCGCTGTGAGGAATAGTCGTCACATCGATAACCTGACAGTTAGCCAGCTTGCCTTCCAGCTCCTGAATACGACCTTCAATAAAACCCTGCTGCTCACGCGCTGCGTGATACTCAGCGTTCTCTTTCAGGTCACCGTGTTCACGTGCTTCGGCGATAGCGGCTATCACGCGCGGACGGTCTACAGTTTTCAGCTGATCCAGCTCTTCGCGCAGCGCTTTCTCGCCGCCAACGGTCATAGGTACTCGGTTATTCATACACTCTCACCTGCGTGAATGTCCTGCAGACGACGAACGGTCTTCTCTTCGCCATACTGCAATGCACGGGTCGTTGCCTCCGCACCCGCCAGCGTGGTGCTGTAAGGTACTTTGTGCTGCAGCGCTGAGCGACGAATTTCCGCAGAGTCCGCAATCGCCTTACGGCCTTCGGTAGTGTTCACTACGTATGCGATCTCTTCATTCTTAAGCATGTCGACGATGTTAGGACGACCTTCCATCACCTTGTTCACACGCTCAACAGCCAGGCCATTCTCTTCCAGCAGCGCTGCAGTGCCCCGGGTTGCAACCAGCTCGAAGCCCAGCTCAACCAGATCAGAAGCTACCGCAATTACATCCTTCTTATCAACCTCACGAACGGAGATAAATGCCTTACCTTTCTTAGGCATCTTCTCACCCGCACCGACCTGCGCCTTCATGAACGCTTCGCCGAAGGTTTCACCGGTACCCATTACCTCACCGGTAGATTTCATCTCCGGAGACAGAATCGGGTCAACACCCTGGAATTTGTTGAACGGGAATACCGCTTCTTTCACGTTGAAGTACTCAGGAACGATCTCTTCAGTGAAACCCAACTCTTCCAGAGTCTTACCTGCCATCACCTGCGCACCGATCTTCGCCAGGGAAACACCGATACACTTGGATACGAACGGTACGGTACGGGATGCACGAGGGTTCACCTCGATCACGTAGATCTCGCCGTCCTGGTAAGCCAGCTGCGTGTTCATCAGACCAATAACACCCAGCTCCAGCGCCATCTTCTTCACCTGATCGCGCATCTCGTCCAGCACGTCAGCCGGCAGACTGTATGGCGGCAGGGAACATGCAGAGTCACCGGAGTGAACACCCGCCTGCTCGATGTGCTGCATGATCGCGCCGATCACAACGGTCTTACCGTCGGAGACTGCATCGATATCCACTTCAACCGCTGCATTCAGGAAGTGATCCAGCAGAACCGGGGCGTCGTTGGACACCTGTACCGCAGTATTCATGTAGCGGCGCAGCTCGTCTTCTTTGTAAACGATCTCCATCGCACGGCCACCCAACACGTAGGATGGGCGCACAACCAGCGGGTAACCCAGCTTATCGGCTTCGATAATCGCCTCTTCCAGAGAGCGCACGGTCGCGTTTTCCGGCTGCTTCAGACCCAGGCGCTTCAGCATCTGCTGGAACTGCTCACGGTCTTCCGCACGGTCGATCGCTTCCGGAGAAGTACCGATGATCGGCACACCTGCCTGCTCCAGTGCTACCGCCAGTTTCAGAGGGGTCTGACCACCGTACTGCACGATGACACCTTTTGGCTTCTCAACGTTTACGATCTCCAGCACGTCTTCCAGCGTAATCGGCTCGAAGAACAGACGGTCGGAGGTGTCGTAGTCGGTGGATACGGTTTCAGGGTTACAGTTAACCATGATGGTTTCGTAACCGTCCGCACGCGCCGCCAGTGCTGCGTGTACACAGCAGTAGTCAAATTCGATACCCTGACCGATACGGTTAGGACCGCCACCAATAACCATGATCTTGTCACGGTCGGACGGGTTTGCTTCACACTCTTCCTCATAGGTGGAGTACATGTAAGCGGTATCGGTCGAGAATTCAGCCGCACAGGTATCAACACGCTTGAATACCGGACGGATGTTCAGGTTCTGGCGGTGCTTGCGGAACTGTTTCTCGCTCACACCCAGCAGGGTCGCCAGACGCGCATCGGAGAAACCTTTGCGCTTCAGGCGGAAGATCGCGTCGGCATCCAGGTCGGACAGCGCCATTTCGGATACGCGCTGCTCATCTTTAATGATGTCTTCAACCTGAACCAGGAACCATGGGTCGATGCCGGACAGCTCGTACAGCTCTTCCACGCTCATACCCAGACGGAATGCGTCACCCAAGAACCAGATACGCTTGTCGCCAGGCTGTTTCATCTCACGCACAATGTCAGTGCGTGCATCTTCGCTGTTCAGGTCGACAATCGGATCGAAACCTGTCGCACCCACTTCCAGGCCACGCAGAGCTTTCTGCAGAGATTCCTGCTGAGTACGGCCGATCGCCATCACTTCACCCACAGATTTCATCTGAGTGGTCAGACGATCGTTAGCCTGTTCGAATTTCTCGAAGGTGAAACGAGGAATTTTGGTTACAACGTAGTCGATGGACGGCTCGAAGGATGCCGGAGTTGCACCGCCGGTGATATCGTTCTGCAACTCGTCCAGGGTGTAACCTACCGCCAGTTTTGCCGCGACTTTCGCGATTGGGAATCCGGTTGCCTTGGACGCCAGTGCAGATGAACGAGATACACGCGGGTTCATCTCGATCACAACCATACGGCCGTCTTTCGGGTTCACACCAAACTGTACGTTGGAACCACCTGTTTCTACGCCGATCTCACGCAGTACCGCGAGAGATGCATTACGCATCAGCTGGTATTCTTTGTCGGTCAGGGTCTGTGCAGGTGCCACAGTGATCGAATCACCGGTGTGCACACCCATCGCATCGAAGTTTTCGATGGAACAGATGATGATGCAGTTGTCGTTTTTGTCACGCACAACTTCCATCTCGTACTCTTTCCAACCGATCAAAGATTCATCGATCAGCAGCTCGTTGGTCGGAGACAGGTCCAGACCACGCTCACAGATCTCGATGAACTCTTCTTTGTTGTACGCGATACCACCACCAGTACCACCCATGGTGAAGGATGGACGGATGATGCAAGGGAAGCCCAGCTGAGACTGAACCTGCAGCGCCTCTTCCATGCTGTGAGCGATCGCAGCACGTGGACACTCCAGACCGATCTTCTTCATCGCTTTATCGAAGCGATCACGGTCTTCCGCTTTATCGATAGCGTCCTGAGTTGCGCCGATCATCTCAACGCCAAACTCTTTCAGCACACCTTCGCGATCCAGATCCAGCGCACAGTTCAGTGCTGTCTGTCCACCCATGGTAGGCAGCAGCGCATCCGGACGCTCTTTCTCGATGATCTTCGCAACTGTTTTCCAGTTGATTGGCTCGATGTAGGTGGAATCGGCCATCGCCGGGTCGGTCATGATGGTCGCAGGGTTGGAGTTCACCAGGATTACACGGTAACCCTCTTCACGCAGTGCCTTACATGCCTGGGCACCGGAATAGTCAAACTCACAGGCCTGGCCGATTACAATCGGGCCAGCGCCAAGAATCAAAATACTTTTTATGTCCGTACGTTTTGGCATCGTTTATACCGGTCGTATCAATTGACTGAACGTTCTGTCTAGTTTTGCTTACGCGTTTTTACGCGCTTCGATCTGCTCGATGAATTTGTCGAACAGAGGTGCCACGTCGTGTGGCCCCGGGCTTGCTTCAGGGTGACCCTGGAAGCTGAAGGCCGGGCGATCAGTCCGCTCGATACCTTGCAGGGAACCATCAAACAGAGACTTATGGGTCGCACGCAGTGTGTCAGGCATGGAGTCTTCAGCAACAGCAAAACCGTGGTTCTGACTGGTGATCATCACATGCTTGGAATCCAGATCCTGCACCGGGTGGTTAGCACCGTGGTGACCGAACTTCATCTTTTCGGTCTGTGCGCCAGATGCCAGTGCCAGCAGCTGGTGACCCAGACAGATACCGAAGATCGGCAGATCAGTTTTGCAGATCTCCTGGATCGCGGAGATTGCGTAGTCACATGGCTCTGGGTCACCAGGGCCGTTGGACAGGAACACACCGTCCGGATTCAGCGCCAGCACATCCGCGGCAGGGGTCTGGGCTGGTACAACGGTCAGTCGGCAACCGCGCTCAACCAGCATACGCAGGATGTTGCTTTTTACACCGAAGTCGTAAGCAACAACGTGGTGCGGCAGTTCGTCATCTGTTTTCTCTACGTGGCCTTTACCCAGCTCCCAGGTAGACGAGCGCCATTCGTAGGCTTCAGACACAGTCACTTCTTTCGCCAGATCCATACCCTTCAGACCCGGAAAGGCTTTAGCGTCAGCCAGTGCTTTCTCTTCGTCGATTTCGCCGGCCATGATACAGCCGTTGAGGGAACCTTTTTCACGCAGGAGGCGTGTCAGGCGACGGGTGTCGATATCGGCGATACCAACAATATTGTTCTCTTTCAGATACTCATCCAGAGACTTTTCACTACGGAAGTTGCTCGCTACCAGCGGCAGGTCACGAATAACAAGACCGGAAACCCAAGTCTTGGAGGACTCCTCATCCTCTTTGTTAGCACCCACGTTACCAATATGTGGATAAGTCAGCGTAACAATCTGGCGGCAATAAGACGGATCAGTCAGAATCTCCTGATATCCGGTCATAGAAGTGTTAAATACCACCTCACCGCTCGACTGACCGTCAGCGCCAATCGCCACCCCCTTGAAAATGCTGCCGTCCTCAAGGGCCAAAATGGCTGGTCTCGACAATGGAACCTCCCCCCGCACTGCGCGATAAAAACTAGACAGATGAATACTATACGTGCAAAAAAGCGAGGCAAAACCAACGTCCACCTCGCTTTCCTAATTCTACTCCTGGATCAGCCGATTTCTTTCAGCTAAAACGGCCGTATTCTAGTCGATCCCTGCCCTGCTGTCCACGCACAGCACTCATACTGACGGCCAATCTTATGCGGAAAAACGCAGCCTTCATCCACTGTAACAAAACCGTAATGGAGTGATCACTACAATATTCAGGTATATGCCGATACAGACCTCCCAGACGTATCTGCCCAAGCGTTTGATCAGCGCTGCATTAATTGAGGGACAAATGAAAATTTCACAGCTCACTCGCCTGGCGACTGCGGCCCTGCTGCTTATTGTCATCTTCCTGAGCGGATCCGTTATCTGGTCTTTGAACCGACTGGATAGCGCCTTCTCTGCAAGTACTTACCACCAGAACTACCAAAACCAGATTCAGGAGCTGATTGGCAAGCCAATCCACACCTATCTGCTAAGCGGCGACGCCACCCTGCTGACAACCATCAGTGACAACGTTAATACAGTTATTGAGCGGACAACCCAAAGCAGCAACCTGCCTGAACGGATGCGCACCAACACTGTAGCCATACTGGAACAAATCAACACAACTACACTGTCCGAGCTGCGGGCTGCCGGCAAACTGGCCGATCCTCAGGCACTACTCATCAATAACGAACGCGAACTGATGGGCGAACTGAACCGTGCAGTTGAGTACACCGAGTCAGCTTCAAACGCGGACCCTGACTTGTGTAGGCAGTACCTGCAGCTGGTTACCAAACTGCAACAGGCGCTTGTTTCCCTGGGCCACACCCGACAAAACTACTTTACAGACGACAACGCTGACACCCTCGCGACGCTGAACCACTACCACAAACAGCTGGGCGATAGCGCGAAAACACTTCGTGCCCTGCCTCGCCTGGGTGTGTACTCCGAAAGCGCCGACGACGGTGACGACCTGGCCTCACTAATGGGCTGGGAGAAGAATGACGAAGAAGACGATCGTGAAGACAAGGGTGATGCGATTATCGACGAGATAAATTCACTGATTAATCGCTACCCTAAAGAGCTGAAGAACGCACAGAAATTTATCAACCAGAAAGCAACCGCCGAGCGCTCCACTCAACTGCTGCTCAACGACCTTGAGCAGGAGCTGGCTCGTTACGCCAAGCAGGTCAACCATCAATACGCAGCTATCCAGCGTGATGTTTACGTGCTACTGGCCATCTGTGTTGCCCTTATAATCCTGACTGGCTTGCTGATGACCATGCTGAAGCACCGCCTGTCGCGCATCCTGATCGATACAGCTTCTTATATAGATAAGCTATCTAGAGGTGATCTCAGCAGCGAATTTGCGCTCAA
Organism: Pontibacterium granulatum; assembly: GCF_029961155.1. Lineage (GTDB taxonomy): Bacteria > Pseudomonadota > Gammaproteobacteria > Pseudomonadales > Balneatricaceae > Pontibacterium > Pontibacterium granulatum. The sequence goes on from NZ_JASBRH010000020.1 coordinate 68,970, forward strand.
AAGCAACATCACGGAAGTACAGAGCCTGAACAGATCGGTGAATGCACTGCACGGCTACTTCAACCACCTGATCGCCCAGATCCGCAAAGAGACTCAGCACCTAAGCTCACTGGAAAACCAGATCACGCGGGGCGCCACTCACTTGGAGTCCATTGTTTCCAAGCAGCAGGAAACCACGGAAAGGGTTGTTGTACAGATGACCCAACTGGAAAGCTCCTATCATCAGGTTGCAGAGAATGCTGCACAAACCAGCCACGCCACGTCTGACGCCCAATCCCTGGCGAACGAGAGTGCAGACTACATGGTGAAAACCAGTGACAGCATCAACGAGCTCAGCCAGGAGGTCGCGGAAACGGCCAAGGCGCTGGAGCTGCTCAAGGAAGATGCCCGCGAAATTGAGAGCGCACTCGAAGTCATCCAAGGCTTTGCCGAGCAGACAAACCTGCTCGCACTCAATGCCGCCATCGAAGCCGCACGCGCTGGTGAAGCGGGCCGAGGCTTTGCTGTTGTTGCCGACGAGGTTCGCAACCTGGCTTCTCGCACTAACAACTCAGCGGCGGATATCAAGCAGATCACCGACAAACTCAACCAGGCCACAGCTGTAACAACGAGTCGTATGAGTAAACAGCTCAAAGCGGCAGAAAACACCGTTGAGTCCGCTCAAGCAGCACAGAAGACCATCGAGTCAGTACGCGCTTCTATCGAGAATGTGCACAACATGAGCTCTATGATTGCTGCTGCCACCGAAGAACAGACCAGCAGCACCACTGAGATCAGCAACGCGGTGACCGAAGCTGCAAGCTTGTCTCGCAGCTCTTCTGAAGAAGCAGATAACAATCAGAAATACGCCGGTGAACTTTCTACCATCAGCACCGGCCTCAACTCGCTGGTTGAGCAGTTTAACTAAACACCACTTCCGGGGCGGTATTAAGCCATACCGCCCCGCCCTCCTCCTACCTTTACTCACTCCCGTTTAATACTCTTTAGCCGAGCCCCAATACCTTAAGCTATACGAGCCACAATAACCTTTTCCCGGCCGCTACTGATATCCAACCCACAGTTCGATACACATAAGACAGCAGGACAGCAGGACAGCAGGACAGCAGGACAGCAGGACAGCAGGACAGCAGGACAGCAGGACAGCAGGACAGCAGGACAGCAGGACAGCA
>NZ_JASBRH010000021.1 GCF_029961155.1 Pontibacterium granulatum
AGTAATTTAAGGGGTGATCTAATGGCTATTCTGGTTATTGCAGAACACGACAATAGCACCCTGAAAGGTGCAACTCTGAACGCAGTTACCGCCGCCTCTCAGATGGGCGATGACCTGCACGTACTGGTCGCAGGTGCCGGTTGTGGCGCGGTGGCTGAAGCCGCGGCACAGGTGGCAGGCGTCAGCAAAGTACTGGTTGCTGATGCGGCCGCCTACGCGCATCAGCTGGCCGAGAACCTGTCCAAGCTGGTGGCCCAATTAGCGAAAGAGAGCGGGCAAGACTACAGCCACATCGTATCGCCAGCGACGACTACCGGCAAAAACTTCCTGCCACGCGTCGCGGCATTGCTGGACGTGGCGCAGATCTCCGACATCACTGCGGTAGAAGCGGCGGATACGTTCCAGCGCCCAATTTACGCGGGCAACGCCATTGCGACCGTTCAGTCCCTGGATGCGATCAAAGTGATCACCGTGCGGGGTACTGCATTTGATGCAGCGGCTACCGAAGGCGGTTCCGCCGCGGTTGAAGCGGTGGGTTCCGTACACGATGCCGGTATCTCCAGCTTTGTCGGCGAAGAGATGGCGGTATCCGACCGTCCAGAACTGACCGCTGCAAAAGTGGTGATCTCCGGTGGTCGCGGTATGGGCAACGGCGAAAACTTCGCCCTGCTGGAAAAAGTGGCCGACAAGCTGGGCGCAGCGGTGGGTGCCTCCCGTGCCGCGGTGGATGCTGGCTTCGTACCGAACGATATGCAGGTCGGTCAGACCGGTAAGATCGTTGCGCCTGAACTGTACATCGCGGTGGGTATCTCCGGTGCCATCCAGCACCTGGCGGGTATGAAAGACTCCAAGGTCATCGTCGCGATCAACAAAGACGAAGAAGCACCGATCTTCTCCGTGGCTGACTACGGTCTGGTGGCGGATCTGTTTGAAGCCGTGCCGGAACTGGAAGGCAAACTGTAAGTCGCTCCCGAGCCGTTAACCTTTCCGTAGGTTGGCCTTCGCAACGCGAAGCCCAACACACAGGTAAATCGTTGTTGGGCATTGCTGCGCAATGGCCAACCTACGGGATGCCGTATTGGCTCATTTTTGTGAGGTATTCATATGCGCGAATCCATGGAATTTGATGTTGTCATCGTTGGTGCCGGCCCATCTGGCCTGTCGGCGGCGTGCCGCTTGATGCAGCAGGCGCAGGCCGCGGAGCAGGACCTAACGGTCTGCGTGGTGGAAAAAGGCTCCGAAGTGGGCGCCCATATCCTGTCCGGTGCGATCATTGAGCCGCGTGCCCTGAATGAACTGTTTTCGGACTGGAAAGAGCAGGGTGCGCCGCTGAATACGCCGGTCACTGAAGACCAGTTGTTCTTGCTGAAAAGCGAAGTAAAAGCCCAGAAGCTGCCGAACCTGGTGGTGCCGAAGACCATGCACAACCACGGCAACTACATCGCCAGCCTGGGGAACCTGTGCCGTTGGCTGGCCGAGCAGGCGGAACAGCTGGGTGTGGAGATCTTCCCGGGCTTTGCCGCGGCCGAGATCCTCTACCGTGAGGACGGCTCCGTCAAAGGCATTGCCACCGGTGACATGGGCATCAGCGAAACCGGCGCGCAGAAAGGCAGCTATATGCCGGGCATGGAGCTGCACGCCAAATACACCCTGTTTGCCGAAGGCTGCCGGGGTCACCTGGGTAAAGAGTTGTACGCCAAGTTTGATCTGGATGCTGACGCAGACGCCCAGCACTACGGGATTGGCATCAAGGAGCTGTGGGACATCGATCCGGCGCAGCACGCGCCAGGATTGGTGTTGCACGGATCCGGTTGGCCGCTGGAGAAAGACACCAGCGGTGGTTTCTTCCTCTACCACACCGAAAACAACCAGGTGGTGGTGGGGCTGATCATAGACCTGAACTACGCCAACCCGCACCTCAGTCCGTTTGATGAGTTCCAGCGCCTCAAGCACCATCCGGTCCTCAAGCAGTATCTGGATGGCGGCAAGCGTGTCTCCTACGGTGCACGCGCCATCGCCAAGGGCGGCTTTAACGCGCTGCCGAAGATGACCTTCCCGGGTGGTCTGGTGATCGGCTGTAACGCGGGCACCCTGAACTTCGCCAAGATCAAAGGCACTCATACCGCCATGAAGTCCGGTATGTTGGCCGCAGAAGCCGTCTTTGACGCGATCAGCGGTGGCTGTGAAGGCGGCAACGAACTGACCGGCTTTACGGAGCGCTTCAAGGATTCCTGGTTGTACGATGAGCTGTACCGTACCCGCAACTTCGGTCCGGCGATGCACAAGTTCGGCCCGATGCTGGGCGGTGCCTTCAACTTTATCGACCAGAACCTCTTTGGCGGTAAACTGCCGGTCACCCTGCGTGATAACCATGTTGATTATGCCCAGCTGAAACCGGCGGACCAGTTTACGCCGATCAACTACCCGAAACCGGATGGCAAACTCAGCTTCGACAAGCTCTCCTCGGTGTTCCTGTCGAATACCAACCACGAGGAAGACCAGCCGTGTCACCTCAAACTGAGTGACGCCGATCTGCCGCTGAACAAGAACCTGCCACTGTATGCAGAACCTGCACAGCGCTACTGCCCTGCGGGGGTGTACGAAGTGGTCGAGGACGACGCTCTTGAAGGGAAGGGGGGACAGCGCTTCCAGATCAATGGCCAGAACTGCCTGCACTGTAAAACCTGTGATATCAAGGATCCGGCCCAGAACATCACCTGGGTAACCCCGGAAGGGGGCGGTGGTCCCAATTACCCGAATATGTAAGCGGCTACCAGCCCTTACTTTTCCTCTCTTTGCTGTTGTGAGTCCGTTAGCTCGCACATCCTTTGTCAGGTGCCGTTTTGACGGCGCCTGACCTTTTTCCTGACCTTTTAACGAATGTTGCCGGACAAGATTATGAGGGTATTCAAGACTATTCTGGTTGTGGCTCCAGATGAGCTGTATCGCCAAGGCGTAAAAATCGCTCTGACCCAAGGTGAACCTGTAAAACACCCCGAGTTTGCAGAAGCGGAAAAGCTGACAGCCAAACATGTTTTGCAGGCTTGGGACTTGATCATACTGTGCGAGCACACCGTAACGCAGGGGCGAATGCGTACGCTTCGACAGCTGATCAGCGCAACTGACGTGCCTGTACTGGTGATTTCAGATCATATGGGACCTGATTCGCTCTATAAAAGTCGTCGAATTGGCGCGCAGGGGCTGGTGTTCAGTTATTCCGGACTGGTCGAGGTCTACCGTGTTGCAAACAAACTGCTGAGTGGTCAACACCATTGGCCCGTTGTTAGGGAAAGATCCAACTTAAAAGATTCTTCACGGGCTCAAAGGACGTTACCTAAACCGCCGAAACTTACCGAGCGGCAGGAGCAAGTGCTGGAGTATGTGAGGGTGGGATTGTCGAATAAGCAGATCGGCTATCAGATGAATCTCTCGGAAAGCACTGTTAAATCGCATTTGGCCGTGGTGTTTCGTAAATACGACGTGTCTACGCGCACTAAACTGGTCGCAAAATTATAAGGGCTGAATTTAACGTCCGCTTCTGGTCGAACGAAACTCTGTGGGTGTCAGATTCACATTACGTTTAAAGAACTTGATGAAATTGGTAGCTTCGGAAAACCCGAGATAGTGGGCGATCTCGGCTACCGATGCACCACTGTGCGCAAGCATCCTTTTCCCTTCCAGTGCGATACGGTGATCGATCACCACTTTGGCACTGTATCCTTCGATCTCAAGACAGGCTCTGCTCAGCGTGCTGGTAGCGTACCCCAGCCGTTTGGCATAAAACTGTAGCGCGTGTTCGACGCGGTAATGCTGTTCCAGCAACTCAATAAACATTTTGTACTTTTCGTAGCCAACGGTGCGTTTGGTCTGGCTTTGAACCAGATCATGCTGAAAACAGGCCAGGCGAAACAGCAGGGCCAACAGTTCATGGCGAATCAAAGAGATTTCCAGCTCACTGCCATCAAAGCCTGCGATATCGCTCTCCAGTCGACCGATTATCTGCTCCAGATTGGTTCGCAACTCATCGCCCAGCTGCGTTTGGGGCTGCCAGTCGAATAGGGTAAGCAGTTCCAGTTCGCGGGTATGGGAAACGGCGGCGTCGAACGGCAACGCTGTGGGGTCGACCAGGACAATCTGTGCCTCCACCTCTGGAGTTGGATGCCATTGTTGGACCTGACCGGGTCTGACCACCACCAGTGAGCCTTGCGGCAGCGTGTAGTCCACGAAGTCGAGCGTATGGATCATATCTCCCGAAGTAACCATCAGCAGCAGGTAGAGTTCTACCCGTTCGGGTAGCGTCAGGCGCTCATCCGGTACCTTTTTCTTCAAATCACTGAATGACAACACCTCAACGCCAATAGAATTTAACTTCCTGTTTTCAAAGCGGGTCTTTCTAAGTGGGGTTGCTTCAACTGTATTCGTTGCCATATGGGACTTTTACATTTTGCTCGATTTTGATCATTAATTGCGTCTAGCTTACCTCGTTGCCTAGAGGTCTGTCAGAGATAATTTTTCCATCACATACGTTATCAACATCGGCTCGGAAAGAGTCGATACCGGGAGGAAATATGCGTCTCTTATCTCGTACACCATTTAAAGCGGTTGTCGCACTGAGTGCCGTTTTGCTGAGTGGATCTGTAATGGCGGGCAGTGCTATGAACGATACGATGGGCGTGTCGAACAAAACCAAAGTGGTTGAACTGCTGAAAAGCATCGAAACCGGTGATGCAGGTCCGGTGGCTTACATTAACCCTGAGAAGTATATCCAGCACAATTTGGCTGTAGCCGACGGTTTGGCAAGTTTCGGGGCAGTCTTGCAGGCATTGCCAAAAGGCTCTGCGAAAGCGGATACCGTGCGAGTATTCCAGGACGGTGACTACGTTGTTGCGCATACCACGTACAATTTCTTTGGTCCCAAGGTTGGTTTTGACGTCTTTCGCTTTGAAGAGGGCAAAATTGTCGAGCACTGGGATAACCTGCAGGAGATCGCGCCGGCAAACCCAAGTGGACGCACGCAGCTGGATGGCCCTACTGCTGTGACGGATCTGGATAAAACCGAGCAGAACAAAGCGATTGTCACTGATTTTGTACAGTCGATCCTGATTAAGGGCGAGATGGAGAAAATCTCACAGTTTATCGACGGAGGGGACGATCAGTATCTGCAGCACAACCCCGGTGTTGCGGATGGGTTGAATGGCCTGGGACAGGCGCTGCAAGCATTGGCTGACCAAGGAATGCCGATGGTATTCACCAAGAATCACAAAATACTGGGAGAAGGTAATTTTGTGCTGTCGATCAGCGAAGGGCAGTTCCTGAATCAACACGTGGCTTTTTATGATCTGTTCCGCCTGGATAACGGCAAAATCGTTGAGCACTGGGACACCATTGAGGCAATCCCTCTGCGTACCGAGTGGAAGAACGACAACGGCAAGTTCGGTTTTGTAGCCCGATAAGCTATTAAGCCTTTAGCTCAAATTTATCCCTCCAAAGTCGCCTTTCTTATGGCGACTTTTTGCGTTCTGCTAGCAGTGGTTTGGTGTTCACATCACTTTATCTAAAATTTGTTGGACAAACTCACAGCGAATATCGGGTTATTACCTATAATCCTATTTCAAGAACTGCGTTTAACCGGTATCTTGTATATCAATCAGGCTGTACCGCCTATGAGGGCGGGTAAAACTGACAGGAGGTTGGTCACCATGTCCAGGTTTGTTTCCCATATCTGCGCGCTTGCCGTTGTTGCTGTGTGTGTCGTTATCACTCCGATAGCACAGGCTTCGGAAGATTATATGCGCATAGATGAGTATCTTCGTCTCCATCCGGAAGAGCGGGATACAATGGATCAATTCTCTGAACTGGTGCGCGCGCCTGCCATTCCTGTAACAGCCCAACTGGATCGCCCGGTACGCATTGCGGTGATCTACCCGGGGTTGCAAAAGTCCGATTACTGGCGCCGCAGTTTAACTTCGTTTGAGCACCGTCTGCGAAGTTTAAAGTTACCCTATGAATTAAAATCCTTTTTATCCCGACCATCTGTGGACGCGGCACTGCAGCGCCAGCAGTTGTCAGAGGCGCTTAAATGGGAGCCGGATTACCTGGTCTTCACCCTAGATATAGCACCCCAAAGCCGCATGATTGAGCGCTTGATTGCCCGGGGTAAGCCTAAGCTGATTTTGCAGAATGTGACGACACCGCTGATCCGTTGGCAGAAACGCCAGCCGTTCCTGTATGTGGGCTTTGACCACGCTGAGGGCACCAAGCTGATGGCGGACTGGATGCTTCGCAAAACCGATTACAGCGGTGAATACCTGATGCTCTACTTTTCTCCCGGCTACGTCAGTCAGATGCGGGGTGATACCTTCGCCAACCAGGCGGCTAAGCATCCGGATATCAAGCAGGTTGCCGCCTTCTATACCGATGGCGACCGCGCAAAAGCCTATGAGGCAACAGTCAGAACGCTGGAGAAACATCCGGACATCAAGATGATCTTTGCCAACTCCACCGATGTAGCACTGGGTGCGCTTCAGGCACTGAAAGAGGTTAACCGCACCGATATATTGTTGAATGGTTGGGGTGGTGGTGACGCCGAACTCGCCGTGCTCAGCAAGCAGGGGCTGGATGTTACGGTAATGCGCATGAACGACGACAATGGCGTCGCTATGGCTGAAGCGATTAAGCTGGATCAGCAGAACGAAGCGAACCGTGTGCCGCAAATCTATTCCGGAGATATTGTCCTGCTCGACAACAACCAGTCTGCCGAAGAGGTTCAGATACTGAAGCAGAGGGCCTTTCGACTGAGCGAACTACCTTTAGAGGCTCAGTAAGTGCAAAAGGCTCGTTTCTCTACCGTTCTACTCATCTTGGTGTTTACACTGCTGGCCGTCGTCTCTGCCCTTTTGTTAACACCGGCCTACTTGGGGTCTGAAAAAGCCCTACAGCATGAAATTCAGCTCGCCTATGAGCGAGATCAGCGTGCGTTGGACGGTCTGCTGGAAGCGCGATTCCGTAACATCCAACATATCAGCCAGGAATTGATCAAAACCCACGAGCTGCGTGATCGGATTCAAGCGAATGAGTACCTGTCGGTAGCGAGCTTTCTCGACGAGTTATTGCTGGGCCCCAACGGTCAGCATATCGATGCACTGGTGGTCGAATATAACGACGGTGCGCCCACTGTTGTCACCAATAGCAGCATGTTCGATATTCAGCTGCCGTGGGACCAGATACTGGAGACGTACAGCCCGCCCGGTGTGTGGAACACGGTGACTGCAGAAGGAGAAAGGAAGCGTTATAGCTTGCTTCGGCTGACGCTACCGGTGGTTGATGCACAGTACGGTGAAGTGATTGGCAAGATGCATACCTTCGTGATGCTGAACGACAACTACTGGATTATAAGTTTATTCCAGGAGTTGTTTGGTGCGCAGGCGATCTCTTTGCATAACGGTGCACAGGTGCTGGACGGTCTGGAGAGTGAAGACACGCAACTGCAGACCCTTGCCAACGCAGAGTTCACAGATCGGGGCGTGGTGACCAATGATCAAAGCATCCTGCGCGAGCATACCTTGAATATAGGTGGCGGTGAGCAGTATACGGTGCGCTCGCTGTTACCGAACGCCGCTTATCACGCGTTGCAGGATGCCTATCTTTCCAATTTGCTGGTGGCTGCGATCGTGGTTGCGGTGCTGGGCATTTCAACCATGTTTGTTATCCTGCGCCTGACGCGGAGTTCGCTCTCCTACCTCACGCGGTACGCTGAACAGGTGCCGGAGAGCGGTTCGCCGCAGAGCTTCAGCGGAGGGCACTTCCAGGAGTTCGAGCGTGTCGGCATGGCCGTGGAGAAGATGCTGCTACGCATCCGCGACCGCGATAAACTGCTTTCAAGTATTCTGGATCATTCACCCGACCTGATCTTTGTAAAAGATAAGGGACAACAGTACCAAGTGGTAAATACCCGCTTTGCTGAAATGTTCAACCAAACGCCTGAAGAGGTGATTGGACAGGCCGATCAGGCCGTTTTGTCTGAGGGGTTGAAGCGACTGGCCAATCGTTCAGATTCACAACTTCTTGAAAGCGGTGAACCGAACTCCTACGAAATGGATATGGAAACCAGCAAAGGTGAGCTTACTTTTCTGGTAAACAAGTTCCCGATTTATTCCGACGAGGGGGATATCGAGTCGATTGGTGGTATCGCCACAGATATTACCGAGCTTAAAAATGCCGAGCGACGCCTGCAGCGCTTGGCGCATTACGACAGCCTGACCGGATTGCCAAACCGTACGCTGTTTAAGCAACAACTCAAAGCTGCAATCGCCGATAAAAAAAGCCATATAACGGCGGTGATGTTTATCGATCTGGATCACTTCAAGAACATCAACGATACCTATGGACACAGTGTGGGTGACCAGCTGTTGTTGCAGGTGGCAGGTCGTCTGCGCAGCTGTGTCAGTCTGGAGGATACCGTATCTCGTCTGGGAGGTGATGAGTTTACCGTGATCCTTCGGGGGTTGAAGGACAACCTGCAGGTCGAGACCATTGCTCATCGCATTGTGGTTGCCCTGCGTAAACCGTACGACTTGGGGTCGATCCGCTGTTATACCTCGGCCAGTATCGGTATCTCGATCGCAGGTAAAGATGGTAACGATGTGGACACGCTTACACGTCATGCTGACCTTGCAATGTACCAGGCCAAAGAGAAGGGGCGTGACGTTATCCAGTTCTTTGATCAGGAGATAAACGAGTGCCACCAGCTTCATCATCAGTACGAAGAAGATCTTCGCCAGGCCTTTGATCGGAATGAGTTGTTTGTGGTGTTCCAGCCGCGCTTCGATATTACCGGCCAGCATATGATGAGCGCTGAAGCCTTGGTCCGCTGGCGTCATCCTGAGCATGGACTGGTGCCACCGAGCGACTTTATTCCGATCGCAGAGGGTTCCAACCAGATTGTTAAGCTGGGACGTTTTGTGCTGAACGAAGCCTGTACCCAAGCGGCTGCCTGGCTGGCCGAGGGGTATCCGATGTCCGTCTCGGTAAACCTTTCAACCCGTCAGCTCTACGATCAGGATCTGTTGCGGGACATTCGCAATGCGTTGTCCGACAGCGGTTTGCCATCCCGCCTACTGGAGCTGGAAGTGACCGAAACCCATATGATGGAGAATATCGATCAGTTCCTGCCGCTGCTCAACGAAATTCGTGGCATCGGTGTTCAGATCTCCGTGGATGACTTTGGCACAGGGTACTCTTCGCTGATGTATCTCAAGAAGTTACCAGTCGCGGCCGTAAAGATCGACCGCTCCTTTATCATGGATATACCGGGGGATGTGGATGATGAAAACCTGGTCAGGGCGATCATCAGCATGTCACACAGTCTGCGCTTGAAGGTCGTGGCCGAAGGTGTGGAAACAGAGGAGCAGCGTCGCTTCCTCAGCAGTCTCGGATGTGATGAATTGCAGGGCTTCCTGTTAGGACGTCCGGACGATGTTTCTGTACTCAAGGCGTTGGCAGACAAGCAGACGTTGAAATCGGAGAACGATTAAGCGGCGGGTTTGCGGGTGTTTGGGCAAGACGTGGTTACTTCGTCATAGATCACGTCAGAAAGTGCTTGATACCGTCCAGAAAAATGAAACGGTATCAGGTGCTGGACAGCGGCCGCTGTGCCGATCTCTCCGCACGCTTTGGTGGTCAGATGCCCGGTAAAGCCCGCCAGATCCTTGTCTCCGTTCATAAATGACGCCTCGCAAAACAGTGTATGCGCACCTTGTGCAAGGCTACACAAGGTGGATCTATTCTCCGAACTGTCCGCCAGATCAGTCGCGTATACCAAACGTTTTCCAGCGCTTTTCAACAGAATCTTATCCGCCAGTTCACCCGATAAAAATGTCTTGTCCTCGACCTGGATTTCGGCATCTCTTACACCATTCAGTACATGATCTTTCAATACCTGTAGCCAGGGGCCTGCGCATAAGTTAAGAGCACGTAGACGATCTTTCCTTACGTTCACCTGTCTTAGCGGTTCGAAGGCATAGGCGAGAACCGGGGTGAAGGGGTTGTCCGGACCGCAGTCTTTGGCGGTGTGATCAAGGGTGACCGCCCGAATCTGAAATTGGGTTTCTTGCCAGATGATCTGGTCGTTAATGGCTCGCACATCCAGTGCTGCGCTTAATGGGGAACCGGCGGCAATCTGCCAATGGTGTAAATGGTTTCCGTGCACCTCGTAGATATCGAAATGCGGCGCTTTGTCACCGATCCGGTCCCACAAGATCCCGTCGATCATGCCGGTAATGTTCTTTGCCAGCCCCGGTGGACCAAAGATACGGCATGACGGATAGTGGCCGATACGGCATCGCATCAGCCACAGGAAACCACAGATATGATCCACGTGGGCGTGGCTGATAAATACATCCGTTACCTGATGGGCGGTGCGGGCGGAGAGGGGGCCGTGATAGCCCAGATCAAATAGCAGGCAGCGTTTCTGATGGCCGATCTGAAGCAGCAGCAACGGATCACCAAATACACCGTTAACCAGCGTGGCATCCACAAGGCCAACCCGCATCATGATGGGGGGCTGAGCTGATCCATCGCCTGTCGGGCGACAAAGGCTTCATGGGCGAGGGGGGCTATTGTCGGTTGGGTTTTGTTTTCTTCACCGGATAGGGAGTGAACGGCGGTGTGAAGCCCGCGTTTGTCGTTGTATACGGCATCCCGTATCAATAGCCTGTGGACCTTGGTTTCCGCCGGGACCGGTGTTGTGATCAAGATCTCATCGTCATCTATCGCAGCAATCTGCCCCATACCCAGTGTGCGCTGACCGTTGATCAGTGCGACCTGTCGACCAGTCCAGCCATCGCTATCTTTGGAGGATGGCAACATACCGGTTAGCTGCAGACGATCCAGCCTGAAACGGCGCTCATGGGCGTGTTGCATATAGTCCAACCACCGGTCGGTACGGTGTTGCTTGATATCGGACTTCACCGGTTTTTGTGCATCTGGATTTGCATCGAGAAACAGCACTTCAGCGCGGCATCGCTCAAGCTCATCGCTTAACGGGGTAGGTAAGTCAGCTTGTACAAGCACAACGACGAGGTCAGCCTGAGTCGCCTGGGTCATTGCCGGCAGAAGTTCAGCCGCACCCACTCCGCGTGTTACACCCGGGGTGTCAATGAGCAGGTAGGCTTCGGGTCGTTGTGTTTCTCGTTCAATCAGCTGAGTGATGCCGGTGATCAGCGGCAATCGGAAACGACCTGCATCCAAAGAACAGAGAGGCTCTGCGTCTAGCAACAGCCACTCTGGGGTGCTGGATTCATGCTGATCCAGTTTATACAGCGACAGGCAGCCGGGTATACCAAAGGCTGGAGATCCTGGATCGGCATCAAGAAGCCTGACGGAGGCTCCCTTATTAAGCAGCTGGGTTGCGAGCTGAGTCGCCAGGGCGGACTTGCCTGTCCCAGTGTCGCCAAAAATCAGTATGCGACGGGGATGCTGAAGATACTGGCTGATAAGCGTCTGGCAGCTGCTTCTATTGGAGTGAAGGCTACGCATTGCAGGTTTTCTGCAGGAAGATCAGCTTCCTGATATCTACAAGCGTAGCAGAGCCACCGATAGACGGTGACCTGTGACGTTAACGCCCGCGTATTCTGCCGATCCTTTTCAGCTCGCCGAGAAAAGGCTAACGCTTGGCCTGTCCAACCAGCACACCACCAATAATCAGCACTAATCCTGCAATGGTAGAAATCATTACCGGTTCGCCGACGATCACCGCCAGAAGCAGCAAAGAGATCGGAGGAGACAGATACACCAGGTTGCTCAACTGTGCGGTGTTGCTGCTCAGGCGCAGGGCGTTCATCCAGAGCAGGAAGGCCAGGCTCATCTCAAAGGCACCGATGTAGATACCCCCTGCAAGCGCCTGCCAGGGCATTGCCGTAAAGCCGTCCTGGATAAACATCAGCACCGAGAGTATGGGTAGGCTCAGGCCAAAACAGAGCAGCAGGGATGCCACCGCATCGTGGGGCTTGCGGGTATTCAAAATCCAATAGCTGGCAAAGAAGATAGAGCTGCCGGCACCCAGTGCAACACCCAGCGGGTTCTGGAAGTCCAGAGACAACAGATCCCCCTGAGTGGCGATCACCAGCACGCCGGAGTAGGCAATAACAACGCTGATACCGTTGAGCAGCGTAAAGCTCTGTCCCAGAAACGGTACGGCCAGAATACTTAGCATCACCGCCCAGGTGTAGTTCAAGGCCTGGGCCTGTTGCGCGGGTAACAGGTCGTACGCGGCAAACAGGATCAGGTAGTATGCGGTGGGGTTAAGTACCGCTAAAAGCAGAAAGTAACCTGGGGACTCGCGCAGGTAATCCTTGGCCAGTTGGAGTTTGCCCTGATGGGCTGCCGCAACGGCCAGAATGCCGCAGCTGGTGGCCACAGCAAGCCAGAGCATCTGCAATGGGCTGATCAGGGATAGGGTCAACTTAAAGGCGCTGGCGACGGTAGACCACATCAAGACGCAGCCCATGGCCAGTAATACAGCTTTACGGTTCAAGGTGTTTCCTTACAGAGAATGGGTTCCATTTGCAGGCAGTAGTCATCAGGTTGGTGCAATTGTAGGGCAGTATTGATGCTGCTGACAGCCTAAAGCGCTGCCTTACATTACAAGATAAAAATCCACTGTCCCTGTAGGGCCGCGTCGTCGTCATCGTAGGTGATCACGCTGCCGGCAGTCTGAAGGACTACCCTACAACACAAGATAAAAATCTACCGTCCTGTAGGGCAGCGTCGTCGTCATCGTAGGTGATCGCGCTGCCGGCAGTCTGAAGGACTGCCCTACAACACAAGATAAAAATCTACCGTCCTGTAGGGCAGCGTCGTCGTCATCGTAGGTGATCACGCTGCCGGCAGTCTAAAGGACTGCCCTACAGAGGTAGGGGGTTCATCAGGTACCGATCGCAACAAAGATCAAAGCAGCTTCGCTTCAATATCTTTTACATCTTCCATAACCACAAACGTGCTGGTCTGCGTTACGTAGGGGAGGGAGGAGATCTTTTCACCCAGTACCGCTCGGTAGTTTTCCATGTCGGTGGTACGCACCTTGAGCAGATAGTCGAAGTTTGCCGCGATCATATGGCACTGCTCGATCTCCGGAATTGCGCGTACCGCATCGTTAAATGCCTGCAGTGCTTTGGTACGGGTGTCGCTGAGTGAGACCTGCACAAACGCCACGTGCTTGGTGCCCAGCTTTTTCTGATCGATCAGCGCGATGTAACCCAGGATATACCCCTGTTCTTCCAGCCGCTTCATACGGATCTGGCAGGGCGTTTTAGACAGACCCACCCGCGAGGCTAGCTCGGTGACGGTGATACGGGCGTTCTTTTGTAGCTCGCGCAGAATGGCGCGATCAATCTTGTCCAGATTATCCATACAGATGTCGATGATTAGTGTTTTTATGGCTGCTTGCAGAGTATGTGTAGAAGCATACGGCTGTGTTTGTGAAAAATACAGTGAAAAAGACTAATGCAGACGGGGGTGGATTGATTGATGGTTGGGTGTGCCCTGTCTTTAGTGGGGAATTGGCCTTTGAGTAAGGCCAGTTTGGAGCAAATACGACTACTGAACGCGAAGCATGAACATTGATTGCCTGCAATTTGAACAGTGAAGAGGCCTATGTTGCTTAGAGGTGGTGCTGATTAGTGCAAATGTCTCTATTGGATTGTCCAAAATGCTTTAAAGACTTTTTGAGAGATCAATTAAAAACAAATGATCTTCATATCAAGGATATATAGAACAATCGCCTTTAGCGTTATCTGTAAGCTATTGCGCCATTGTGATAGCTGGTCTGTGGTGCGGTGATCCCGTGCCATTCCTGCGCACATGTAAGGAACCGGCAAGCGGCGGCAATACATGCGCTGTTGCTTGCCGGGGCTTCAGGGAATTCGCCAACTCAGGATACTGCGAACAAGTCCGAAAGTATCAGATTTATTCACAGTATCCTTACGCTTCGGGGGTGTTGGTAGGTTTTCCACATCAATGCTCTGGAAGAGGTTTCCTGCTTGGGAAGACCTGTTCTGTCCGAACGCATAATAATCATAACGCTGAATAAATAGGTTTCTGTTCATGGTAACCCTTACCTTTATTGTGTACCTGATTCTGATGCTTGCGATTGGTATCGTTGCATACCGTCGTACTCAAGATCTGTCCGACTACGTACTGGGTGGTCGTAACCTGGGTCCTATCCCTAGTGCACTGAGTGCCGGTGCGTCCGACATGAGTGGCTGGCTGCTGATGGGTCTGCCGGGCTACGCGATGGCTGCCGGTTACGGTTCTTTCTGGCTGGCTGGTGGCCTGCTGGTAGGTACCTGGTTGAACTGGCTGCTGGTTGCACAGCGCCTGCGCGTATACTCCTTCAAAGCGGACAATGCGCTGACTCTGCCTGCTTTCTTCGAAAAACGTTTTGAAGATAACAGCCACAGTCTGCGTGTCGTATCTGCTTTCTTTGTGCTTGTATTCTTCATGTTCTACACCAGCTCCGGCCTGGTTGCGGGTGGTAAGCTGTTCGAGACCGTATTCGGCTTCGACTACACCATTGCGGTTCTGGTTGGTGCGGCTGCGGTGATCTCCTACACCCTGTTCGGCGGCTTCCTGGCCGTATCCTGGACCGACGTGGTACAGGGCCTGCTGATGGTCGGTGCACTGATCCTGGTGCCGCTGATTGCGATGGGTGAAATTGGTGGTCTGAGCGGTACTCTGGCTGCAGTTGAAGCCAAGAACCCTGAGTTGCTGAATGCCTTTACCGAAGCCGATGGCAGCTCCATCAGTGTAATCGGTACGCTGTCCCTGCTGGGGTGGGGTTTGGGTTACTTTGGTCAGCCGCATATCCTAGCGCGTTTCAAAGGTATCAAGAGCAAAGATGCGGTGCCGTCTGCACGTCGTATCGCTGTGATCTGGTCTGCTATCTCCATGGCGGGCGCATGTCTGATTGGTCTGGCGGCGATTGGTTACCTGCCGGAAGGTCTGGGCGACAATGAAACCGTATTCATGGTAATGGTTGATGCGCTGTTCCACCCTGCGGTTGCGGGTGTTCTGCTGGCAGCGATCCTGGCGGCGGTAATGTCCACTGCTGACTCCCAACTGCTGGTATCGTCCTCCGCGCTGGCGGAAGACTTCTACAAGGCGCTGTTCAACAAAGACGCGTCTCAGGAGAAGCTGGTGCAGGTGGGACGTATTGCCGTGATTGTGATCGCTGTGATTGCGACCTTCCTGGCGCTGGACAAAGACTCTAAGGTCCTGGCGCTGGTATCCTATGCTTGGGCTGGTTTCGGTGCGGCATTCGGTCCTGCCCTGATCATGTCCCTGTACTGGAAGCGTATGAATAAAGCCGGTGCGCTGGCGGGTATCGTCGTAGGTGGTGTGACCGTTGTTGTATGGAAGCAGCTGTCCGGTGGACTGTTCGACCTGTATGAGATCATCCCAGGTGTTATCTGTGCTTTCATCGCAATCATTGTGGCAACCCTGGCGACTGCAGCGCCTGCACGCTCTATCGAAGAGAAATTCGAAGAAGTTGAAGCAGAGATCAAAGGTCCTGAAAGCGTAGGCGTTGGAGTGGCTGTCAAAGGCTAATCCTTGCCTGCTGAGCTCTGAGTTCAGCATATCCATAAAAACCCCGCTCATTTCGGTGAGTGGGGTTTTTTATTGTCTAAAATTTGGGTGTGCAGAGCATATTTTGAAAGTCATCGGTATCTGTAGGGTAGCCTTCAGGCTACCGGCAGGCTGATCACCAAAGATGACGCAGAGCCTGCCCTACAGAAGATGTGGTAGTGGATAGGGTTGTAGCATCGGTCTCAGGCCGCGACCGAATCCGGGGATTGATATGTCGCCCTCGGAGCGGGCTGCTACAGAGGTATTGAGATCGCGCGCTCGTTCCCACGCTCTGCGTGGGAACGCATACCCATTGAGGGAAACAAAACAACAAAAATTCACGAAGTAATATGTTCTTTTTTGTCGGTCTTTTAAGGTCGCATTGCCTTTAAATTAGATAAAAAATAATTGAAACAAAAGATAAAACAGTAATATTTAGAGAAAACGAACTTTAAGTCATCGATAGAATAGCTAAAAAATTCTTACAAGAAGGTGAGGCTATGAATCTTACGACCGAGCTGACTCTCGACCAGTACCGCGAGATTATCCGCAACAACTACCTGGCAGATGAAACCACTGCTATTCACTCCCTGATGGATAATGCCCGTCTGTCTGCCGATGATCGTGCAGCGATCTCTGCCCGTGCGGCGGAGCTGGTTACTAAGGTTCGTAACGAAAGCAAACCTTCCATGATGGAAAAGTTTCTGGCGGAATACGGCCTGACGACTAAAGAGGGCGTGGCCCTGATGTGTCTGGCTGAGGCGCTGCTGCGTGTGCCGGATTCCACCACCATCGATGCCCTGATCGAAGACAAGGTTGCCAGTGGTAACTGGCGCAGCCACTTGGGTCAAGCAAACTCCTCTCTGGTGAACTCCTCTACCTGGGCGCTGATGCTGACCGGGAAGCTGATCGCACCAGAAGAAGACGAGAAGAAAAGCGTTACCAAGACCCTGCGTTCTCTGGTTAAGCGTCTGGGCGAGCCGGTTGTACGTACTGCCGTGGGTCAGGCAATGAAAGAGCTGGGCCGCCAGTTTGTACTGGGGCGTACCATCGAAGAAGCGACCAAGCGTGCCAGCAAATACGAAGCACAGGGTTATACATACTCCTACGATATGCTGGGTGAAGCGGCACGTACCGATGCGGATGCGATCCGTTACCACCAGGCATACTCCAAAGCGATTCGCGAGCTGTCTGCAGCGTGCAAACACGATGATATCCGCAAGAACCCGGGTATTTCCGTAAAACTGTCCGCACTGCACGCCCGTTACGAATTCGGTCAGCGTGACCGTGTGATGAACGAGTTGGTTGACCGTACCCGCTCTCTGGCCCTGCAGGCGAAGCAGGCCAACATGGGCTTCAACATCGATGCGGAAGAGGCCGATCGTCTGGATCTGTCCCTGGATATCATCGAAGCAGTCCTGTCTGATCCTGCGCTGGCAGGTTGGGATGGCTTCGGGATCGTTGTACAGGCGTTCGGTCAGCGTGCGTCTCACGTACTGAACTGGCTCTATGCACTGGCGACCAAACTGGACCGCAAGATCATGGTGCGTCTGGTAAAAGGTGCGTACTGGGATGCAGAGATCAAGCGTGCACAGGTGCTGGGCCTGAATGGCTTCCCTGTGTACACCCGCAAGGTGAACAGCGATGTGTCCTACATGTGCTGTGCCGAAAAACTGCTGGGTATGACCGATCGTATCTACCCGCAGTTCGCGACCCATAACGCACACTCTGTGTCCTCCATCCTGCACATGGCACGTGATATGGGCACCGAGAAGTTTGAATTCCAGCGTCTTCACGGCATGGGTGAATCCCTGCACGACACCGTGCTGAAAAACAGCAACACCGGTTGTCGTATCTACGCACCGGTGGGTGCGCACCAGGATCTGCTGGCGTATCTGGTACGTCGTCTGCTGGAAAACGGTGCCAACAGCTCCTTTGTAAACCAGATTGTGGATACCCGCATCTCTCCGCAAGAGATCGCACGTGACCCGTTTGATGCGGTTAAAGCGCTGGGTGGCAACGTTACCAGCACCATGATTGACCGTCCTGCTGGTCTGTACGGCGAAGGTCGAGTAAACGCCCGTGGCTGGGATATTACCGATCCTGTAGCGGTAGAGCTGCTGGAGGCGGAACGCTCTGGTTTCCAGGAGCACCAGTGGAATGCTCAGCCGATTGTAGGCGGTAAAGCGATCACTGAGCCAGGCGCCCGTAATCAGATCAATGTTGTAAACCCGGCCAAGCCGGATGACCTGGTTGGTTTTGTAACCGAAGCCTCTGCCGAAGACATCGAAACGGCCATCACCTCCGCACAGAACGGTTACATCGCGTGGTCCAAAACCTCGCCGGAAGAGCGTGCAGCTGCCCTGCGTAAAGTGGGCGACCTGATGGAAGAGCATGCCGCAGAACTGTTCAGCCTGACCACCCGTGAAGCGGGTAAAAACTTGCTGGATGCGGTGGGTGAACTGCGTGAAGCAGTCGACTTCGCCCGTTACTACGCGGCGGAAGCCCTGCGTAACGCCGGTGCCGGTGAAGCGCGTGGCGTGATTACCTGTATCTCTCCGTGGAACTTCCCTCTGGCGATCTTCTCCGGTCAGGTGCTGGCTGCACTGGCGGCGGGTAACGCTGTACTGGCGAAACCGGCAGACCAGACTGCGCTGATCGCTTCACGTGCAGTAGAGCTGATGCACGAAGCAGGTATCCCTGCCGATGCACTGCAGCTGCTGCCAGGTAGCGGTGCCAATGTCGGTGCGCCGCTGACCTCCGATGCACGTATCGCAGGCGTATGTTTTACCGGTTCTACCGCAACTGCTCAGCGCATCAATAAAGTGATGGCTGAAACCGTAGCGCCGGACGCACCGCTGGTGGCTGAAACCGGCGGTCTGAACGCAATGATCGTAGACTCCACCGCGCTGCCGGAGCAGGTGGTACGTGACGTGCTGGCGTCATCTTTCCAGAGCGCCGGCCAGCGTTGTTCTGCACTGCGTATGCTGTACCTGCAGGAAGACGTGGCGGATCACATCCTTGAGATGCTGTTTGGCGCGATGGACGAGCTGCGCATTGGCGATCCATGGCTGCTGAGCACGGATGTGGGTCCGGTGATTGATGCCGCTGCTAAAGCACGTATTGATGAGCACTGCGAAGCATTCCGTAAGCAGGGGCGTGTGCTGAAAGCACTGCAGGTACCGCAGGACGGCCTGTTTGTTGCGCCGACCGTGATCAAGCTGAACGGTATCGAAGAGCTGGAGCAGGAGATCTTTGGTCCTGTACTGCACGTGGCAACCTTCTCTGCAGGCGAAATCGACAAAGTTGTCGATGACATCAACGCGCAGGGTTATGGTCTGACTTTCGGTCTGCACACCCGTGTTGATAGCCGTGTAGAGCGCATCTGCGACCGCATCAAGGTGGGTAACATCTATGTGAACCGTAACCAGATCGGTGCGATCGTTGGGTCCCAACCGTTTGGTGGTGAAGGCCTGTCCGGCACCGGTCCAAAAGCGGGTGGCCCTCACTACGTTAAACGTTTCATGACCAATGCGCAGGCTGCCGTAGAGTCCGAGCTGTCGGCAAACATCGACGCCGCTGTGCTGCAAAGCGCGATTGATCAGGTAAAAGGCTCCGCTCTGGCGAAAGCATGGGCACGTGAACCGGAGCGTAAAGCGAAGTTGGTGAGCCTGCTGGGCGAATCTGCGAACAGCATCGAGGTGCTGAGCAACCTGGAAGCCGAAGCGATGCCAGGACCAACCGGTGAGCTGAACCTGCTGTCCGACCTGCCGCGTGGTGTGGTGCTGTGTCTGGGACCAGACAAAGAAACTGCAACCCAGCAGGCCGCGGTAGCGCTGGCGCAGGGCAACGCGGTTGTGCTGGTGGCTCCGGGTATGGAAGCCTGGGCGCGTAACGCGACAGAAGTGGGTCTGCCGGTAGTTGCCGTTGAAGGTTTGTTGCAGGCGGATGCGCTGGCAACCACCGAAGGCTTTGCTGCCGTGGTAAGCAGTGCGGACAGTGAGACCCTGCGTAGCTACCGCCGTGTACTGGCTGCTCGCGACGGTGTGCTGTTGCCGCTGATCACCGAAATCAACGCACCAGAGCGCTTCGTCATCGAACGTCACCTCTGTGTAGACACTACTGCGGCAGGCGGCAACGCTAGCCTGATCGCATCGGCGGAGTAATCTCCGCCCCGTATCAAATCACTTGTTGAGCTTCTTCACGATCTCACTCCGCCGGATCTGGCCTGATCCGGCGTTTATCGCCTCCGCTCTGGGGGCTTTTTTTGTCTGGAATTTGATTGTGCTTTTGTAGGGCAGCGTTCACGCTGCCGGTAGCCTGAAGGCTACCCTACAAGGGTGGGGCACTTTGTTGCGGTGGTCTCCGACTGCGACTGATCCTGGTATGTAGGTCGATTTTGTGTCGCGCTGGGGGCTTTTTGCCTGGAGTTTGATTGCACTTTTGTCGGGCAGCTTTCAAGCTGCCGGTAGCCTGAAGGCTACCACTACAAGAGAGGGGCGCTTTGTAGCGGCGGTCTCTGACCGCGACTGATCCTGGTATGTAGGTCGATTTTGTGTCGCGCTGGTTTTTTTTGCCTGGAATTTGATTGAGCTTTTGTAGGACAGCGTTCAAGCTGTCGGTAGCCTGAAGGCTACCCTACAAGAGTGGGACGCTTTGTAGCGGCGGTCTCTGACCGCGACTGATCCTGGTATGTAGGTCGATTTTGTGTCGCTCTGGGGGGACTTTGGGGGCCTGGAATTTAATTGTGCTTTTGTAGGGCAGCTTTCAAGCTGCCGGTAGCCTGAAGGCTACCCTACAAGGGTGGGGCGCTTTGTAGCGGCGGTCTCCGAGCGCGACTGATCCTGGTATGTAGGTCGATTTTGTGCCGCTCTGGGGGACTTTGGCCTGGAGTTTGATTGCACTTTTGTCGGGCAGCTTTCAAGCTGCCGGTAGCCTGCAGGCTACCCTACAAGAGTGGGACGCTTTGTAGCGGCGGTCTCCGAGTGCGACTGATCCTGGTATGTAGGTCGATTTTGTGTCGCTCTGGGGGCTTTTTTACCTAGAGTTTGATTGCGCTTTTGTAGGGCAGCTTTCAAGCTGCCGGTAGCCTGAAGGCTGCCCTACAAGGGGGGGCGCTTTGTACTAGCGGGTTGTGTTGTCCGTGACTGTTTCAGATACGAGGAGCAATCCCGTAGTGGAATTATGCTGTAGGGCAGCGTTCACGCTGCCGGCAGGCTAAAAGCCGGCCCTAGAATGTCTGATCACGGGCAAGAAAATGCAAAGGCGGCCATACCAAGGTCACCACAAAACGGAGCGGTGACGTTGGCATCGCCGAGAGGTGTGACTTTAGAAATCTGCCGCCACGCTGAGGGTGATGACATTGCCTTCGGCATCAACCGAGGACAAATTTGAGTTTGTATTGGTGTACTCGTAATTCAGTACAACATCAAAGCGGTCATCAATCGGTTTAATCAGCGTTAGGCTGATCATATCCTGATCATCTTCACGCTTTTCACCAATGGAAGCGGTGACGTTGTCATAGTCACGCCAGTATCGCTGGTACTTGCCCTTGAATTTGGCGATTTGCTCACCGCCGTAACTCACAGGAATGGAAACTGCTGCCTTCAAGTAAAAGGCCTGGTAGTCCAGCTCGTTGTCATCAGCATCCTCTTTTTCCAGCTTGGCGCCAATTGAGGTATAGGCAGAGCTGTCCATAAAGAAGTAATAGTTATCCGTCGAGATGCTGTTTTGAGTGGCATCACGTCCAGGTGCTGAGTCAAAGTCTTTTAAGACCAGGCTGTAGCTGAATTGGTTATACCAGTCATCGGCGGCTGCAAACGCGATGGACGGAGTCAGGCTGTGGGAGTTGTATAAATCATCACTGCCCAAGTCCACTGTCGAATAGCTGTAATACAGACCCAGGTCGTTGTCTTCGGTCTCCCAGGAGCCGAATGCAGACAAGGTGTGAATCTGGAGATCAAAGTCACTCAGAGTGTCGTGTTTGCTTTGGTACAGGTCGTATACCAATTCAAGCTCGGAGTTTTCGCTTTCCAGGGCTAAATAACTGGCAGAAAAATCCAGCACAACCGCTTCGTCGGATTGGCCGGTGGTGGTGTCCAAGGCGGAAACCGTGATGTTGTCGTCGTACTCAACACCAAGTGATGCCGACAGCGAGAGAGGAGACTCTCCCGCGTACGACAATGAACTTGATGCCAGTACTGCACACGCGATTAACGTGTTTGATTTAGCTTTTTCCATAAAAGCTGATCATCCTTTTATCAAATGTGTATCTGGCAAAGCGTTAAGAGTTTTTCGCAGCTTTCTTGGCATTTTCTTTGGCAGCGTTTTTCGCATTTTCCTTCGCGGTTGCTTTGGCTACCTGTTTAGCGGTCTCTTTGGCGATATCCTTTGCAGCTGATTTGGCCGCCTGTTTTGCACTGCCTTTCGCTGCAGATTTCGCTGCGTCTTTGGCTGCGTCTTTGGCTGCAGCTTTTGCTGCTTGCTGAGCTTCAGCTTTCGCTACCGTTTTAGAGGAGCTTTTCGCCGCGCTTCGTGCCGCGTCTTTGGCATCAAACTTAGCGATACGTGCGTCAAACTTAGCTTTTTGCAATGCGCCTTTCTGCTCCATAAACGCAGCTTTTTCCTGCATGTGTTCATCGCCGGTTTCTTCAAACTTGGCTGCGAACTTATCTGCTTTGCTGAGGAAGCGTGCTTCCTGCTCAAAAGACTGTGTGAAGGCATTGATTTGCTGCTTGGTATAGTTGCCTTCAAGCACGCGCTGCAGGTCTTCTGCATCAATGTCGAGCACCAGCTTTCCGTTGCTCGCGTTATTCAGGGAGCGGTTCATCGCAAACAGCTGTTCAGGCGAAAGCTGGCCTACGAGCTCTGCGGTGGCATCAATGTCGGCCTGGATAGCGTCCGCGTCTGTCAGATCAGCAATAGCCTGCAGCGCATCCGCGTCGGTTTCGTCGGCGATGGTCTGCAGCGCATCGGCGTCGGTTTCATCGGCAAGTGCTTGCAGGGCTTCAGCATCGGTCTCGTCTGCCAGTGCCTGCAGCGCCTCAGCATCGGTTTCGTCAGCGATTGCCTGCAATGCATCAGCGTCGGTTTCGTCAGCGATCGCCTGCAAAGCGTCAGCATCAGTCGCATCGGCAAGTGACTGCAGTGCTTCAGCGTCAGTTTCATCCGCGACCGTTTGCAGAGCGTCAGCATCAGTTGCATCGGCGATTGCCTGCAGGGCATCTGCATCGGTTTCGTCTGCGATTGCCTGTAGCGCATCGGCGTCAGTAGCATCGGCGATTGCCTGCAGCTCGGCTGCAAGTGTCAGGTTTTCTTCAGTTGGATCCGCTTCGGCGGTTTCCTGTGCAGCTGCCGCAGCGGCATCTGCCTGAATCGCGTCCTGTGCGGCCGCATCTGCTTCGAGTGCTGTCAGTGCAGCGGTATCTGCTTCTGCCGCTTCTAGCGCTGCAAGGTCGGCTTCCTGTGCCGCTTGGGCGGCTGCGTCTGCTTCGGCTGCTGCTTGCGCTGTCAGATCCGCTTCAACGGCAGCCAAGGCATCGGCATCTGCCTCAGCGGCTTCAATGGCTGCTGCGTCCGCTTCGGCTGCCTCGATTGCCGCTGCATCGGCATCGATAGCGGCTTGTGCTGCCGCGTCAGCTTCATGTGCTGCTTCCGCCGCGGCATCATCCGCTAGCGCCTGTTCCAGATTTTCCAGGTCGTCTGCGGTGAGGGTGGTGATTAACAGGTCTTCGCTATCAAATTTATGACCATCTACGCCGTCTTGCGCGAAACTTGTTGGGAGATAGGTCAAAGAAAGGACTAGTGTGGAAATAGCAGTCTTTTTGAACATGTAAGACATCCTATACATACTGTGGTCAAAAAATCGCCGTTATTCAGTGCTGATACGCACACAGGGCTCCCTCCCGCGATGGCCGCATCGAGATCTGCGGAACTGCTAAGGTTGGATTCCCGTGTCGCGTTTTGACAACACGCTCCTAACTATCCGATTTCATCGTTTAATAAACGAGAGCAATGCTCCCTTGCATACTTAGTTCCATACCGAATTCCATTTACATGCAGTCGGCGGGGGGCTCACCACGGGTCATACGGATACGACTACAACCCAAGCGAGATGTCGGGTGGGTAGCAAGCTATAGGCCAAGGGTTAAAATTCTATTTATTTCAATGGGTTATGCTCGTTTTGTTGTAAGCGTGAATATGAAGCGAGATGAACGCAGGTTGATATTGCGAAAAACTGACGCTAATCGGAGACAAGAAATCTACGTAATATAGGTAATACTATAAAAAACAATAGATTATAGTGTCTCTAAATGGAGACATGAGTGGGTCTGCATGGAGATACTGTGTATGCGAGGTGTGGTAATAGACGCGTGCATCTCGATTTCTGGATCTGCAACGTCACCAGCATTAATATTTCAGGCTTGGGCATTCAGGGGCAGCGATTAAGCGGCCGGAGGCATAACATGGATCTCTTCTCGCCACTGTCAAACGCGACGTTTCGCTGGCTTTTCTTCAGTCAGATAATTTCATTGCTGGGTACCGGGTTAACCACGGTTGCATTGGCATTGCTTGCCTACGACTTGAACCCTGGCCATGCCGGCGCACTGTTGGGAAGCGCGCTGGCGATCAAAATGGTGGCGTATCTCGGCGTAGCGCCGGTGGTTGGCGGGTATGTGAGTCGCTTGCCCCGTAAGGCATGGCTGGCATCGTTGAATGTGGGGCGGGCGCTGGTCGTTGCATGCCTGCCGTTCGTCAGTGAAACCTGGCAGCTGTTCCTGCTGATCTTTCTTCTCAACGCTCTGGCCGCGGGCTACACGCCGGTTTACCAGGCGTTACTACCGGATATCCTGCCTGAAGAGAAACAGTATACCCGCGCACTGTCCCTATCCCGCCTGGCGATGGAGATAGAGGCGTTGTTCAGCCCGATGTTGGCCGCGTTGCTGTTGCTCGTAGCGTCCTATGACCTCTTGTTTGTTCTCAATGCGGTGGCGTTTGCTGTTGCTGTCGGATTTGTGTTGGTGTCCGTGCTTCCGCAAGGCGTGGTCAGTGAGCGCAGTGGCGGTGTCTGGCATCACGTGAGCTTTGGCGTAAAGAGTTATCTGAAAACACCGCGTTTGCGAGGGGTGTTGTTGCTCAACCTGGCGCTGTCTGCAGCAGGCGCGATGATCATTGTAAATACGGTGGTCTACGTACGCAGCGTACTGGGGCTGGGTGAAGAGGCGGTGCCGCTGTTGATGGCGTCTGCGGGGGCGGGGTCTATGGTCGCGGCTTTGGTGCTGCCTAAGTTGTTGGAACGCTGGCCGGATCGTCCGGTTATGTTATGCGGCGGGGTGTTATTTGCGGTAGCTCTGATGTGTGGTTTGCTAGCGCCGGGGTATGCGGGATTATTTCCAATCTGGTTTGTTATTGGTGTCGCAACTTCACTGGTGTTGATTCCAACAGGCCGTGTCGTGCGCGACTCCTGCAGTGCCGCTGATCGCAACGATTACTTTGCCGCAAACTTCGCGCTAACCCATGGCATGTGGCTGGTGGGATACCTGTTGGCGGGGTGGTTGGGTAGCCTGTTGAGTATAACGATGACGTTTTTGCTATTGGGGCTAGTGGCTTTTGCTGCCACGATTACCGCAAGCAGGGTATGGGGCCAGATGGATCAGAAGGTGCTGTGGCATGAGCACCAAGCGATGGAGCACCTGCATCCCCACGTGCACGACGAACACCATCAGCACGAGCACGAAGGATGGGAGGGGCCTGAGCCGCATGTGCATCCCCATCACCACCCCAGGCAACGCCACCGTCATCCATTTGTGATTGATGAGCACCATGTGCATTGGCCGAAGCAGTAGTGCTCTGTGTTGTAGGGCAGCTTTCCAGCTGCCGGCAGCCTGAAGGCTGCCCTACAGACGGGGCATGATTATCGGTAGCAGCCCGCTTTGAGGGCGATTTGAGGTATACAGCATCTAGCCATTGTTTGTCGCTTTCAAGCTGCGTGTTAACGGGCATATTGTAGGGCAGCTTTCAAGCTGCCGGCAGCCTGAAGGTTGCCCTACAGACGGGGCAGATTATCAGTAGCAGCCCGCTCTGAGGGCGACTTGAGGTATACGCCATCTAGCCACTGTTTGTCGCTTTCAAGCCGCTGTGTTATCGAGCAAATTGTAGGGCAGCTTTCAAGCTGCCGGCAGCCTGAAGGCTGCCCTACAGACGGGGCATGATTATCAGTAGCAGCCCGCTCTGAGTGCGACTTGAGGTATACAGCATCTAGCCATTGTTTGTCGCTTTCAAGCCGCTGTGTTATCGAGCATATTGTAGGGCAGCTTTTAAGCTGCCGGCAGCCTGAAGTTTGCCCCACAGACGGGGCATGATTATTGGAAGCAGCCCGCACTGAGGGCGAGTTGAGGTATACAGCATTTAGCCACTGTTTGTTGCTTTCAAGCTGCTGTGTTGTCGAGCATATTGTAGGGCAGCTTTCAAGCTGCCGGCAGCCTGAAGGCTGCCCTGCAAAGGTAGGTCTGGTTGCCGTGTGTTGGCCACCGCAACGCGGTGCCCAACACACTCTCTAAATTAACCTTCCAGTGCCTTCGGGCGACCGTGCAGCCAGCCCTGGGTACCGTCAATCTGCAGCTGATTCAGCTCGTTCAGCTGAGTCTCACGCTCGATATGTTCCGCATACGCCTTGATACTCAAGCTGTGCGCAATACTGATCAGGCTACTCACGAAGAAGCGGTCTTCCGCGTGCTGGTCGATCTTGCGGATCAGCGAGCCATCAATCTTGATGTAGTCCGGCTGTAACGTGTAGAGGTACGCAAAACCAGCCGGGTGGATGCCGAAGTTATCGACACCAAACTCCATGCCGTTTGCTTTCATCATCTCGCGGAAATGGCGCACATCGCTCAGGTTGTTGAGGATCGCGCTTTCGCTCACCTCAACATGCAGGTGGTGTTTGTGTTCGCTATCGGCAACCTGAGTCTTAAACCAGTTCACAAACGCTTTATCACGCACGGCGTCTGCACTCAGGTTGATCGCTAATGTGCCGCAGTTTGGATGTTGGCGGGCATGTTCGAGCGCACGCTGAATCACGGCGCGGTCCAGCATTACCATCAGGCCAAGTTCTTTGATAACACTCAGGAACTCACCGGCGGTGCACGGTGTGCCTTTCTGATCGAGAATGCGGGCCAGCAGCTCCTGCTGAGTAGGCTCTGGACTTTCTTTACTGCACACCAATGGCAGGGTCTGCAGGAAGATCTGTGCGTTGTTTATAGAATCGGCGACGTGTTGGTGCCATGCGGTGCTGTCTCGCAGGGCTTTCTCATCAGAGCCGTACATTACGTAGTTCTGGTCCTGCTCTTCCGCCTCACTCAATGCCAGGCGGGCTTCGGTGAGCAGTGGGTTGCAGCGGGTTGTGTCGTTGGCGTGAGCCAAACCGATATGGATCGGCCAGTGGCGCTCGATAACTGTAGAGCCGCTCAGTGCCTCGAAATTAGCCTGCAGATCAGCACACAGCTGGTTTACGGTGCGCTTCAGACTGTCATCATCCATTCGCTGCAGTAGCAGAACAAAGTCTGCGCCGGTCAAGCGCCCCAGAATGCTTTGATCGGATGCCTGGGCGAGCTTCTCCAACTTGCAGGCAACAACCTTGATATAGTTGCTGGCTTTTTCCATACCCAGATCGCGGTTCAGGCGCGTAAGATCGGTAATGCGCAGGTAGAGCAGGGTGCCGTTGCCGAAATCCTGGCGGTAATCCAGACGCTCGGTAAGCTGTGCTTCGGCGGCGCGCTGGTTGGGCAGGCCGGTCAGGCTGTCCTGGTAGGCGGTGCGGCGCAGGTCTTCGATGTGGCGGCTCTGCTCGTCAAACATCAGGCGAACCTGTTTCACCATCTGGTTCATCGCGGTGACCACGCGTTTCAGCTCGCGGGTGCCGGGGATGCTGGATTGCTCGATAAAGCGCTTCTCACTCAGGGCCAGGGCCTGGGCTTCCACGCCTTTCAGCGGGCTTAGGATATACGTCAGCAGGGCGCCGATGGCGACAGCGCTGAGCGCGGCCAAAATGCCAAACCAGATCAGGGTGTTCTGAATCCCGTGCCAGAGTTTTGCATAGGCGTAACCGGCGCGGCTCTGAACGTGTACGCTGCCGATCTTGCTCCACTGGTGGGTTACATCACGGGTCATCTGAGGCGGAGTGATCTGAAACAGGTTGGTAAACCAAGTGGGTACATCGTCATCAATACGTGGAGGCGTGGTTTTTGAGTACAGGATCTTGCCGCTGTTGTCGCTGATGTCGATACGTTGGTAGAAACCGCTGTCGAAGATGGCGTTCACGGTTGTTTCGATGGCGGCAATATCGTTCTGTGCAATGGCGGGCGCAAGATAAAGCCCCAGATGCGTGGCGGCGTCCTGGCCGTGGGATTGCAGCTGGTTTAACAGCATCGTCTTGGAGCTGTTGGACATAAGGTAGGCGGAACCCAGCAGCAGGGCGATCAACACTGCAAAGGACGCGGCTACAAGTTGCTTAACAAGACTCATTGTATGCTCTCCCAGCTATTCAACAGAGTTCACTGTCTGGTTCTCAAGCCGCGAACGTAGCTTGACCCAGTGTTCCAATCGATCAGAAGTACCGATAATTTCGGCGCGGCGTCCCTTTTTGGATAACCAGAGGTTGTCACCGTTAAAGCTGTACACGTGAATCAGGTCGGGACGTTTGTTTGCCGGTTTGATCTGCGGGATCAGATTGTCCAGTACCAGTGGCATCGCGGATGGTGTTTTGTAATAGGTCAACACCATGTGTGCCTGGTTGTACTCCACCGCTTTAACGTAGGCGATGCTCATCTTGCTATCCGGCACACCTACCTCACGCAGGGTGTAGTACTTGGCGATGGAGAAGTCTTCGCAGTCGCCGCCATTGGTGATCAGAAACTCCACCGGTGTGGCCCAGTAGTCCTCTTTCTTCCAATGGTTGATGTCATCTACGAAGCGCAGCTGGTTAAAGAAATCGTTAACCTTACGCAGCTTCACAGCTTCGGAATCGCGCTTGATGCTTTTAATCAGCTGTTGCCAGCTCTGTAAGCGAAGCTTGGCCTGGGGTCCATACTCGCGTCCAAGCTTTTCGATATAGGCTTTAGACAGGCGAACGCTCTGGTGGCTGTCCCCGAGGGTGGCAACAGAGAGGCAGAAGGCGAAAATAGCCAGTAATAGGTACAGGCCCAGGCTGCCCGGTCGGGTGTGGTTTGAGACTCCGGAATTGGGGCGTGCGCGTTCAGCCACAAAGCCTCCTTGCGTTAAAGTGAGGAGCGATCCGCGATTATCTGGCTGTGATATACAAATCAGCAGATCAGCACAGCATCAGCTAGGCAGTATAGCTGCACTCATCAGAAAGGCCTTTGCCGGTAAATGACCGGCACAAACCGAGGTTAGTGCCGGCTGAAACTCGTCTGTCGTTTTCCGTCCTTGTGGTACATCGATATCCAGCCAAGTGCGAGAATCACCATAAAGGTGGCGGCGTTGGCTGGAATCTGCAGGTTGAAATCGACGGTTGAATGGATGCCCAGGGCAATAATAGCCATGATCGCGGTGAAGGATAACCCGCGCATCAGCGTATCCTTGCGCTGCCACTGGGCGCGCAGTGCCACTATAAAAGTAAGCAGTACCGCCAGTAGCAGTGGCATAAAGCCAATCAATCCAAACTCGATGGCAAACTGCAGGTAGTCGTTGTGGGCATGATCAAAGTAGATGCGGATATCCTGATGGCGATACTCCGGGAATACGCCATAAAATGAACCCGGCCCAGTGCCGGTGATCAGGTTGTCCTTTAGGAGGGGCAGTGCTTGTTCGTTTACCTCATCACGAGCGATCGTGTTCCTGGTGGTATTTTCGATACGGTTAACCACTTTCTCCACGCCAAAGAACGTACCCACCACAACCAGGTCGATGATGATCAGGCTGGTGAGCAGAATAACGGTGGCACGCGAGGCGCGTTTGCTCAGTATCAGGGCAATCACACCGGCAAGGGACATGCTGGCAAAGAATGCGGTGTTGCCCATGCGGGAGTGGGTCATCACCAGTGCTGCAACCATTATCACCAGGCCAATACGCACGCGGGCCTTAGTGCCCAGCAGAGCCTCCAGCGTGCGGCGGCCAAAGTCGCGCCAGCTACCGGCTGAATTGTCTTTCAGGCTGGCGATCATAAAGCCGATACCGACCGCCAGGCAAAGTTCGAGATATCCCGCGAGGTGGTTGCGGTTGATAAAGGTACCGGTTGCCACGCCCTTGTACGCTTCTTTTGGCAGGAAGAGTACGTATTCGATGCCGGATAAGGTCATCAGGCTGCCGTAGATCGCCTGGCAGATACCGGAAATAATCAGCGTGTATACAACAATTTTTATGCGGCGGCGCGACTTCAAAAGCAGCAGGGTTAAAGCAAACAGTGCCGTTAGCGCGAGGCCTAAAATCAGTTGTTGAAGGGTGCGTGCGGGGTCAAGCGAGCCGCCCTGACTGTTGTCCAAATAGAAACTGGTAAATACCCAGCCCTGGACGAGCGTAAATAATCCCAGTACCGGCCACGCCTTGCGAAAAGCGCGGGGTAAAGGCTGTTGGTTCTGAAGGTGTTTAATGCCCCACCACGCACACAAGCCAAAAGTGGCGACGCACAATACGGCTACAGCCCAAGGACGGTTGCTGCCCAGTGGGATAGGCAGCCAAAACAGCAAACCACAAAACAGGTAAAAGATCGGACGGTCTGAGGCGATTGCGCGGGACATGGTAACTACAAGCTAAAGAAAAAGACAAAAAGAAAGCGCAATAATGCGCTTTCTTTACAACAGTCGCGGCACGTGACTATTAAGTCGGGCTTCCGCTAGTACCACCGGACGCACTTGGAGCCGGAGCAGGTGGTGCGTTAAACGTTGGTGCAGGCGCAGCCGGTGTTGGTACTACTGCAGTAGGTACAACCGTAGCAACCGCTTGAGTAATGGCTGCGGCTTCAGTAGGAGCTGCTTGAGTTACTGCCTGAGCAACGGCAGCGGCTTGCTCTGGAGCTGCCTGTGCAGCTGCCTGTGCAACAGCTGCAGCCTGGGCTGGAGCCGCCTGGGTTACAGCTTGGGCAATGGCAGCAGCCTGTGCTGGAGCTGCCTGTGCAGCTGCCTGTGCAACAGCTGCCGCCTGGGCTGGAGCGGCTTCTGCTGCTGCTTGAGCGATAGCTGCTGCCTGAGTAGGAGCTACCTGTGCTGCTGCGGCTACTGCCTGGGCAGCCATGGCTGGGTTTGCTGCAGCAATCTGTGCAACAGCCTGTGCAACACTCAAACCTTCAGCTTCAGCATTTGCGATGATCTGATCCATTGGCAGGCCTGCATCCAGGTCCGCTTGAACGTCAGCATAGGCAGAGCACAGTGGGATCATCATCCCTGCCAGTGCTCCAATAAGTACTCGGCGCATGATTTTCACTCCATGAGAGGCGTTTCAAACAAAAATATAAGTGCTGGGATTGTACCGGCAGACGGAAATCACTGTAAACCATAAAGTGTGACTATTGGGTGAAAAGTGCGCGGAAATTTTGAGGGTAGAACATGTTGGCTGGCGTCTATAAGAGGGGGGGAATTTGGTGAGGTGGTTCACACTAGATCCTGTAAGGCCGTCCTTCAGAGGGGGGCAAGCATGCTGCTCTGGCTGATACGGCGTTACAAACCTACTCAAATGCTCATTTACATTTACACATTGTGGGGCCGCTTTTAGAGGGTATCGCAAAACTACTGCGCTTGCTGATATGGTGTTAAAAATCTGCTCGAAATGATCATTTACACCTATACATTGTAGGGCAGTTTTTAAGCTGCCGGCAGCGTCAATGCTGCCCTACAAATCCCTATTAGTCTGTGCCGCCCTAAATGCGTTTTCGCAGCTTTTTGCCTTGTATAAGCTACGCTCATTACGTTTTACAACACCCTCTTTAAGCTGCCAGCAGCGTGATCGCTGCTCTACAAATTCCCATCAGGTACAGCCAATAACAAAAACTGTACGCATTCTCATGCAGAGCTGGGAACGAGGAGAAAGGTAGCTTTCCCTGCTAATCAACGATGAACCTTTTTAAAGTCATACAACCGAAATAGTTTTTCAATATCATCGTTAGGACTGCACGGGCGATAACATCGGGAATGATGCCCAGAATTTAAACGTGCGTTTAATGCGTCGCGCAGAGGGTGTCACATCTGGGCGTTAAGAATTTCTTCGGTTTTCACGCCATGGGGCTATCCCGCAACGATATGATGTTTGTATAATCCTTCGCCTGCTGTCGCCAGCATAATATGGAAGTGGTTTGGATTTAGTGGCGGATATAGGCAAGCACCGGATTGCATTGCGCGCAGTGCGTATTTTTCCCTTTTGTTTGTCCTCTCGCTCCTAATTCATACGCACACCCAAGTATAGCCAAACCTTTTGTTGTATCTAGAAAAAGGTGGCGTGTAATGATTTAAACGCTTGGTTGCAGTGAACAGGTTGTAAAGCCGCCAAGTGGTAAGCAAGGGAACGATGTGTACAGATGCTAGATAGAAGAAAGCGAAGCCGTGTAACAGCGAAAGGCGCGAGTGGTGGTATTACGTTTTGGGTTCAGTGGGGAGCTGCGCTGTCATCTCTGCTGCTGTTACTGATTGGCCTAACCGTATTGAAGACAGATGGCTTTGATGCACAGTACCGCATGTTGGCCGTTTTACTTCCTCTAGCTGCGGTACCTGTGTATACCCTGATGCGCGTTTATCAGCGCGGTGTGGGGTATTTTGCAGGTGCCACCCGTGTTTTAGTCGCTTGGAGCGTCCTGTTAGCGCTTTTGGTGGCCGTAGCCTTTGTTACTAAAACGAGTGAAAGCTTCTCACGAGAGGTCTTTTTACAATGGGCTGCGTTGGGTGCAATTGCCCAACTTATCTCTTATGTCATTATTCATAATATTAACGAGCGTCTATACAGTCGGCACCGTGCAAAGCGGGTGGCCGCAATTATCGGCACAAATTCGAGTGCGTTATCCTTAGCTGAAAAAATTACCCGTGAGCGTGGTGAGCCTTTAAGGGGCTTTATCTCCATGGGTGATGATGCGGATGAGGTCAAAGCATCCGGCTATACAACCATTGGTACTGTTAGTAGCCTGCGCAGCTTGGTTGCCAATCACTCAATCACCCGGCTTTATATTGCGCTTCCTCTAAGTGAAGCCAAGCAGATCGAAGGGTTGTATATCGATCTCCTGGACATAAGTGTTGATGTGGTATGGGTGCCTGATTTTGCTGATTTGGTCCTGCTTAATCACTCTGTGTCTGAAATCGCAGGTATGCCTGCAATTCACCTGAACGAAAGCCCGCTTACCGCATACCCGGCTGCAATTGCCGTCAAATCTATTCTGGATAAGGCAATAGCATTGATGGCATTAGTGGTGTTAAGTCCATTGATGCTGGGCGTGGCATTGGCAATCAAGCTGACATCACGCGGCCCTGTAATATTTAAGCAGCTACGTCACGGATGTAATGGCGCGATTATCGAAGTTTGGAAATTTCGCTCGATGCGTGTGCATGATGATGCGGATGTAAAACAGGCCTCACGTGGTGACTCTCGTATTACGCCGGTAGGGCGTTTTATACGCCGATCGTCCATTGATGAGCTGCCGCAGTTGATCAATGTGCTACAAGGCCGAATGTCCCTTGTAGGTCCTCGTCCTCATGCGGTACAGCACAACGATTATTACTCAGACAAAATTCACGCCTATATGGCGCGCCATCGCATCAAGCCTGGTATTACCGGTCTGGCTCAGATTAGTGGCTGTCGTGGTGAAACTGAAACGATTGATAAGATGGAGCAGCGGGTAGAGTTGGATCTCGCATATATCAATCGATGGTCTGTATGGCTCGATATCAAGATATTGGTTAAGACGCCAATGTCATTGCTTTCTAAAGATATTTACTAATTACATTTGGATACAAGCATCTGGTGGAGCGTTGTTTGCTCGCGATTCGCCTTTTGTGTTGATAGGACGCTTTAATGGAACGCAAAAAAGTACTTATAGTATTTGGAACTCGCCCGGAAGCTATAAAAATGGCGCCTCTGGTTCATGTGCTTTCTGACGATACCCGTTTTGAGGCGAGAACATGCGTGACAGGGCAGCATCGAGAGATGTTGGATCAGGTATTGGAGTTATTTCAAATAGAGCCTGAGTATGATCTTAATATCATGCAGCCAGGGCAGACGTTAGGTCAGGTTACATCACGTATTTTGGTCGGTTTAGATGAAGTTCTAGATAGCTTTAACCCGGATGTGGTGCTTGTTCACGGTGATACCGCAACGACCTTTGCAGCTTCTCTCGCGGCTTATTACAAACAGATTCCGGTTGGCCATGTTGAGGCCGGCTTGCGTACAGGAAATATTTATTCCCCTTGGCCTGAGGAAGCTAACCGAAAGCTGACGGGCTGCCTGACACGATTCCATTTCGCGCCTACTGAGGCGTCAAAGCAAAACCTGTTAAGCGAAGGATACCCATCCAGTCATATCGAGATAACAGGGAATACAGTTATCGATGCACTGTTGATGATAAAGAAAAGATTGGATGAAGATGTGCAGTTAAAGGATTCATTAACTGCTGCCTTCCCAATGCTTGATCCGGGTAAAAAGTTAGTGCTTGTTACCGGTCATCGTCGTGAAAGTTTTGGTGGCGGTTTTGAACGTATTTGTATGGCGCTGCAGCAGGTTGCGCGTAAACACCCTGACTGCCAAATCGTATACCCGGTACATCTTAATCCACAGGTTCAGGAGCCCGTTAATCGGTTGCTGAGTGACGTGAGCAATATCCATCTCATTGAGCCGCAGCAATATCTGCCTTTTGTATATCTGATGACCCGCGCGCACGTGATCCTTACGGATTCTGGCGGAATTCAAGAGGAAGCCCCTTCTCTTGGAAAACCAGTGTTAGTGATGCGAGACACAACCGAGCGGCCTGAGGCTGTTGAGGCCGGTACGGTTAAGCTGGTTGGAACCGACGTAGAGCAAATAAGTTCAAGTCTCGATATTTTGCTGGCAGATGAAAATGCGTATCAAAAAATGAGCATGGCCCATAATCCTTATGGGGATGGTGCAGCATGTCAGCGCATCGCAAGTGTATTAGCAGAAAATTTGTAAGTTGTACCACGAAAGGAATTTAGTATGTCGTTTAAGAAAGTATCTGTAATTGGACTGGGATACATAGGTCTTCCTACCGCCGCTGTTATTGCTTCTCGTGGTATTGAGGTAATTGGTGTCGATGTTAATCAGCATGCTGTTGATACCATTAATAACGGCGATATCCACATCGTAGAGCCTGATCTCGATATAGTTGTTCGAGGTGTTGTATCAACGGGCAACTTGCGTGCAACGACAACTCCTGAGTCTGCAGATGCATTCATGGTGGCCGTTCCGACGCCATTCAAACACAGTGATGATGGAAGTCACGAACCTAACCTTGAGTACATTAAAGCAGCATCCGAAGCAATAGCTCCGGTATTGGAAAAAGGAAACCTAGTTATCCTAGAATCAACCTCCCCGGTTGGTGCTACCGAAAAAATGGCTGAGTGGCTTGCTGAAGCACGTCCGGATCTGACATTTCCTCAGCAGAAGGGTGATGGCGCTGATATAAACGTTGCGCATTGTCCGGAGCGCGTATTGCCAGGGTATGTACTGCAGGAGCTGGTATCTAATGACCGTGTTATTGGTGGTATGAGCAAGGTCTGTAGTGATCGCGCTGTAGAGCTCTATAAAACATTTGTACGTGGTGAATGCATTATTACAACCGCACGAACTGCTGAAATGGCAAAGCTCACTGAGAACTCCTTCCGAGACGTAAATATCGCTTTTGCAAATGAACTATCCATTATCTGCGACAAGTTGAAAATCAATGTGTGGGAGCTTATTGCGCTTGCAAACCGTCATCCGCGTGTAAACGTACTCAATCCTGGGCCGGGTGTTGGTGGGCACTGTATTGCGGTTGACCCTTGGTTTATTGTTAATAGTTGTCCAGAACACTCAAA
Organism: Pontibacterium granulatum; assembly: GCF_029961155.1. Classification (GTDB taxonomy): domain Bacteria; phylum Pseudomonadota; class Gammaproteobacteria; order Pseudomonadales; family Balneatricaceae; genus Pontibacterium; species Pontibacterium granulatum. Next base: position 35,637 of record NZ_JASBRH010000021.1, read on the forward strand.
GCTCATACGTGTAGCAAGGGAAGTGAATGACTTAAAGCCAGAATACGTGATTGGAAAAGTTTTAAGTGCTGCTGATGAGTTTAAGAGACCAGTGATTGCTTGCTTAGGGCTTTCGTTTAAAGCGGACATAGATGATCTACGTGAAAGCCCGGCGTTGGAGATAGTAAAGGAGTTACATAAAAGGCAGGCTGGGCGATTGGTTGTTGTTGAGCCTAATGTGGAGTTATTGCCAAATGAAATTGATGGGAGTGTTGAGCTGGCATCTATTGACTACGCGTTGGATGTTGCAAATATAGTGCTTGTACTGGTTGATCACAAAGAGTTTAGAGTGCTTGAACGCAATAAGTTGTTGTCTAAAGTGCTGATTGATACTCGCGGTATATTTTGATGAATATTCGCCACCTGACGTCCCCGGTGCTAGTGGTAGGATTTGTGCTAGCGCTATTCTTTGCATCATTTGTTGAAAATGGAATTTCTTGGGGGCGATATGATACTGAGTTGTTCCAATATGTGGGAATATACGCCCTTTTTGTGTTGTGTTTTTTAATTGGTGGTCGGTTATCGGGCGCGAATCGCAATATTGAGAATGATCATAATGCTATAGCGGGTAGTTTTGAGGAGAGTATTAATAAAAAACGGTTTGTGATTGTATGGGGAGTTGCGATCCTTTTTTATTCCCTTAAGCTTCTAGTGTTAGGTGCAGTTCCGATACTAAGTTCAGATCCTACAATTCGCTCGACGGGGGCGTCGCTAGGGGGGGTGGTAGATTATCCTGTAAGGCTGCTTAGTATTTTGGGGGTCGTTTCTTTTTGGTTGTATTACGAAGTACGAAGGCGACAATACTTAGCTCTATTTGCTTTGTCTGTTCTGTGCAATTTGCTGATGTTGAATCGAGCTGAATTGCTCTTTTTGGTGTTCGCAGCAGGTTTGATTTCTCTTAGGGGAAAAAGGATAAAGCTGTCTAGTTTCGTCGGTTACTGCGTTGGCTCTGTGGCACTTTTGTTTGTAGGTATTGGGCTTTTGGCTGTGGTTCGCTACGGGGCCCATAATATTGGTAATGGCTTGGATCTTGGTGAGCTAGTGTTGTGGGTGATACACGGGGATCTGACTGGAGCGATTAATTTCGGCTCATATGTGGCTGACACCGTGAAGGGCGAGCTTTTGGGTGGTAGATACACCCTTGGTGAATACCTGTCTATAATCAATCCTTGGTATGGGGCTCACGGGGCTGAGTATCTAAGAAACGAATTTTTACCAAATCGAAAAACTGCGCAGTCCGTGGCATTGCCGTTTAACTACTATTTGGATTTTGGGTTCTTTGGTGTGGCGCTTTTCTCCTTTGTTTGCGGTTCGGCTTACGTTGCGTTGCGGCGTTATTTTATTTCGGGTGGGAATATTTTGGCAGGGACATTATTTGTATTGTTCTTTTTTAACTTGTTGTTGTCGGTTAGAAACGGAATTTTTCCTGTGAACCCGCTTTTTCTTTATTGTATGGGTGGGGTGTGCTTTTTCTATAAGGTTGGAGGGTTGAGTGGGTGGCGGCTTCTGGTAATGAAGTTGTCGGCAACTTTGTTTGTGATGAGTTTGCCTGTGTCGCTTTTGATTGGCCTTTCTCGTGTATAGAATTGTTAACTTATTTTTTGTTACAGCTTCCCCAGGGCTTCATAGGCTAGCCCCGGTTCTTGTCATACCTTTATTTTTTGGTGAAGATGCCAGCATAATTCAGTTGTACTCGTTGGCTGGGGTGCTTTCTTTCTTTTCAGCTATGGGTTTTGTTAATGTGCTCTATAGTCTGCCTTCCTGTGAGCGAAAGGAGTTTATAACCAGCTATCAATTGCTAATGTTAGCTCTACTATCATTCTCTGTTTTGGCATTGCTAGTGTTTCGTGGCGGGTATACCAACGCTCTTCTTGTCGTGCCGCTTTGGTTGTATGGCTGGGGGATGTATCAAGTTCTTCGAGCCTATTTGCTTTCAAAGGATTGTTTAGGTCAGTTGGCGCTTTTGGAAGCTGCTTTTCTGGGTTGTTTGTGCTTGGTTGTATTTTTTCTTTATCTGTTTGAACCGGGAGCGCTGGGTGTTGTTTTGGGGTTGTTGCTTGTTCCCTATCTGGTTGTTCAAGTGGTCTTTTTTCGAGAGGTGGATTTTTTGTTGGTCTCTCTGAAAGGATGTGTGGAGGTCGTTTTGAGCAAAGGGCTGTGCTATTTTTCCTTTGCTAACTTTTTTAGTGCTTCTCCAATGCTTTTGATGCCTGTTATCTATTCCTATTTTGAAGTGAATGATAGGGATGTTGTATTTGCTGGGGTTGTTTCTACAGTCCTTAGTGTGGCGATGTTGGTTGGAAGGGTGCTTTCAAATTATTATCTTCCAAGGATGTCTAACGCTGTAAGTCCTTTGCCTTACCTAAGAAGTTTTCTTGCATATAATACTTTGTCGTTGGTTTGTGTTTGTCCGCTTTTGTTTGTTTTTTTTGTGTTTGGCTTTGATGTGGCTTATCCTGAGGTGGTTACTTCAAACTCGGGTTATATCCTGGTAGGTTGTGTCGTTTCTTTTGCGTTCTCTCAGTTTGTCCTTCCTCACTCGAACTATATTGTTGTTAGCAATAAATCTGGTTTTTTGTTTTTCGTGAATTTTGTTTGTTTTGTTTTGTTTTGTTTTGGTCTCTTTGTTGTGTGGTTGATGGGAGGGGGTGTGGTTGTAAGTGTGGTTAATTTGGTGGCTGTTTTTTCTTTGCTGAGGGTGGTTTTTATGAGTGTGCAGCTTTATAGGTGGGGGGTGTATGCTTAGTGAAAATATCTCTTTGCGAATTTCTGTTTTAAGAAATGTCGCGATTTTTTTTGTTTTATATATTCATGTTTATGGTTATTTCTCGCAAGGTGACTTTGTATTTGGGTATGTTTTTGATTTCGTATCCCAAGTGGTCGCTAGAAGCTCGGTTCCTGTTTTCTTTTTTGTGTCTGGTTATTTGTTGGAGCACTCTCTGGGAAGAGCTAGGAGGGGGCAGTATGGGCGCTTGATTAGGTTGGCGAAAGTTTACGTTGTATGGAATTTCATTGCTGCTTTTTTGTATTTTATAGTTTCTTTCTGGGTACAGCCGGGTGAGCAGAGTAATGTGTCACAAATGACGGCAGTGGAGTTTTTGCAGGCGCTACTTGGGATTGGGCGAAACCCAATTAATTATCCTTTATGGTTTCTAAGGGATTTGGTGATTGTTTCCTTAGTCTATTTGCTTTTTTTGAGAAGGACTTCATCGATATTTTTGATTGTAATGTTTTTGGCTTCCTTGATGGGTTGGTTTTGTTACTCTGCGGAGGGGTTGTTGCAGCTTAGTTCCCAAGGGCCATGCTTTTTTCTAATGGGTGTATTGCTGTTTAAATTTGGTCGTTTCTCTCTCTTGTCTGCTCCATGTGCCCGCTGGACGTGTCTGGGGGGGTATTTGGTGATGGCGTTTGTTTCTACTCTATTGATATCGGAATATGGGTGGTTGGTGTTTGGGGTATTTAATAAGGTTGTTATTTTCCTCGGTGTTCTTTTGTTTCTTTCAGTGCCTTTTGAAAGGTTGGCGTCTTTCTTTGGGGGGAAGGAGTATTCCCTTCTTTTGTTTGTTGCGCATGAGCCTGCGATGACTTTTCTTATGAATTGGCTGGGGTTGGTGGTTGGCTACCAGTCTTGGCAGTTTTTTTTGGTCCCTGTTTTTTTTGCGGTTGGAATTTTGGGGGTGATAATTCTGTTGAGACTAAATGTATTTAGTCGTGTTCGGTCGGTTGTATTGTGAATTGAACAGGCGCGTATTTGTGTTCTTGGTTAAAGGTATGTAGATGAAAGATATCCAGCTAATAGTAGGGCCTTTTCCACCGCCGCTTGGTGGGGTGAGTGCTTCCGCTGATAACTTGAAAAGATTGATGAGCGAATGTGGCTATTCATGTGCCTGTTTCTCAACAAGTGCAGGAAGTCATAGGGAAAACTTGTATGCGCGAAAAGGTTTGTCAAGCTATTTTTTTGCGCTAAGGCTAATGGTTAGATTGGTTTTGTTTTTGTGTGCTCGTAGAAATATAAGAGTTGTGCATCTTTTTGTTGTGTCGAATAGCGCTTTCTTTCGAGACTTTATATTGTTGCTTGTATTATGGTTTTTTAGGAAGCGTGTCATTGTTCATCTGCATTCTAAAATCAGAGGTGAATTGTTTTTATCGGAACGTTTGCTGCCGATAATGATGTTCGCTTTGAGGCTGGCTGATAAGATACTTGTGCTTTCTGATGGTCATAAGGATTTTTTTTCAAAATTTGTTTCTGCAGAGAAAATTAGAGTGCTTGAAAACTTTGTTTTTTCTGAAGACTTCAAGCGCAGCGAAGTCGAACGTGCGGATGAATGGCTTTATGTTGGTAGGCTTAGCGAAAAAAAGGGCTTTGTCGATTTGCTAGAAGCAGTAGATCAATGTGTGAATGAAAAAGGCGATGATGAGCTTGTAGTTCGTTGTTTGGGATTGGCGGAGAGTGACGAAAAACAAGAATTCTTCGAAGATAGGATTCGGTTACTCGGTCTTGAAAAGAATATAAAGCTTTATGGGGTGGTTCAAGGCGAAGGTAAACTGAAGCACTTCAGTGAGTGCAAAGGTATGGTGTTTCCTTCTCACTTTGAGAACTCTCCTGTAGTTCTAAAGGAGGCGATTGCTGCAGATATGCCAGTCATTGCATCTGATATAGAGGCAAATATAAAAATTTTGGAACGATCCGGTAATGCTGTTTATTTTTCTGCGCAGTCGGTTGAAGGATTGGTTCGCGCGTTTACTGAGGTGTCTAAGGATGAAGGGCGGTTAGCTACCTTAAGGGAAAACTCTAGAGAATCTAATAAATTTGATGAAAAGTATGCTGCTGGGGTAATAGAGGAGGTTGTTAGTGGGTTTGGAGGATAAGCTTTACCCCTTGTTGGATGTATATTATAGGCTTCCGGAGCCTGTGGCTAAATTTATTGGAGGGGTGTATTCATCGTTGCCAGATCGGTGGATTAAAGGAAAGGAGTATGAGGCATTTCTGGAGCTTGCGGAAAACACAACTGTGCGCCAGGAGTATTTGGAATATCAGTTTTTGTCAATGGTTGCTTCTGCAAAAAAAACTGATTTCTACCAAGAGCTTTATAGTGATCATGGTGTATCGTTTGAGTCTGTAAAGGATTTGCGAGACTTGAAAAGATTGCCGACCATCTCTAAGGATGATGTAAAGGCTAACATTGATAGAATGGTATGTTCAGATTTAAGATCTAAAGGTCTCTATCTGACGACAGGAGGGAGTACTGGTCATCCTGTTGGTTTCTTTCTTGAGAAAGGAGTCACAAGGCCGAAGGAAGCGGCGTTTATTGATAGTCTCTGGAAGAAGTGCGGCTTTTTTAAGGGGGCTAAGATTGCTGTTATTAGAGGTCTGGCTTTTAAGTCTAACGACGGTATTTCTCGGCTGGACCCGATTAAAAATGCTTTAATGCTTTCAAGTGGGCAGCTTACTTTTGAAAATGTTGGGTTGTATGTCGACCGGTTGAATGCTTTTAAACCGGATTTTCTTCATGCATACCCATCGTCGGTATATCTGTTAGCACGTTTGTTAAAGAAAGCTGGAGTTAGGCTAGACTTTTGTCCTCGATATATATTTTGTGGATCTGAGAATATATACCCTGAGCATCTTTCGCTAATTGAAGAGGTTTTTGGTGCGCCAGTTTTTAGTTGGTATGGACATACGGAAAGAGTATTGCTGGCAGAACGGTTGACTGATGGGAGGTATCGTTTTCTTGATCATTATGGTATCGCTGAAGTTGTAGATGACTATGGTATCAACATAGGTTCAGGCTTAGGTGAGCTTTGTGGTACTGGTTTGAATAATGGTGTTATGCCTCTCATACGCTATCGGTCTCAGGATATGGTGCTTTTAGATGATGGCTGTCAAAGAAACGACTTTAGTGGTCCATTGATTGTCGCTTCAATAGAAGGTCGTTCCCATGAGTTTGTTTATTCCAAAGCACGCCGTCCGGTGAGCATGACCATGATAAATATGCATAGTTCTGTTTTTGATAACATCGAGAGGTTTCAGTTTGTTCAGAGGGAAATTGGGTGTGTTGTTTTTCAGTATAGATCTTTAAGCGAGCTGTCTGATAATGACTTGTGTAAAATTGAGCGGGCATTATTGGATAAGCTAGGTGATGGATTTGCGCTGAAAACCGAAAGGGTTAACGATATAGCGCTTACGCGGAATGGTAAGCAAACGTTCCTCAAACAAGAGATTGTGATCTAGATTATTTTAGATATTGATAGGTGTGCTGTGAAACAAGTTACTCAAACACTTAGGACTGGTGTAGTTGAAGTCAGTGAAGTGCCTGTGCCTACCCTTTCTGACAAGTTCGTATTGGTTAAAAACGTAGCATCTGTAATCAGTGCTGGAACCGAAAAAACCAAGATCGATATGGGCAAAAAAAACCTTTTGCAAAAAGCGAAGGCCCGTCCTGATCTTGTAAAGCAGGTAATCAAGAAAGTAAAAACTGAAGGTTTACAGAAAACGCTGCAAACTGTTAAGTCGCGCTTAGACTCGCCTTCTCCTCTAGGTTACAGCTGCGCAGGTGAGGTAGTGGCAGCAGGTGGTTTAGTGGAGGGTATTTGTCCCGGAGATAGAGTAGCCTGCGGAGGTGCTGACTACGCGAACCATGCCGAATTCGTAGCTATTCCTAAAAACCTTGTAGTTAAGATCCCTGAGAATGTTTCCGATGAAGAGGCTGCGTTCACCACTGTGGGTTCTATTGCTTTGCAGGGGGCCAGGTTGGCCGATCCTAAGCTTGGCGAAACGTTTTTGGTTCTGGGGTTGGGGCTTCTAGGTCAAATCATGGTGCAGCTGCTAACCGCAAATGGTTGTAAGGTAATTGCGACCGATCTGGATGCTGACTTGGTTAAACGTGCTGAAGGATTTGGAGCGGTCGGCGCGTACCCAGGATCTGATCTGGATGGTATATGCAAGGAGTTTACAGCCGGACATGGTGTTGATGGTGTGCTGGTTTGTGCAGGTAGCTCCAGCAATCAGCCGATCGAGCTATGTGGCCAGGTAACGCGTGAGAAAGGCCGTGTAGTTGTAGTGGGTGCTGTCCGAATGGATATCCCTCGGGAAGACTACTTCAAAAAAGAGATTAGTGTCGTTATTTCCCGTTCATACGGTCCTGGGCGTTATGATCCGTTTTACGAAGAAAACGGAAATGACTATCCGCTGGGTTACGTTCGTTTTACTGAACAGCGGAATATGCAGGCGTTTCTTGAGCTTATATCTCAAGGAAAAATGGATGTTAAATCGCTTATTACTCATCGCTTTGAAGTCGAACAGGCTGCAGAAGCGTATCAGTTGATCGAAGGTAATAAGACTGAACCGTACCTTGGTATTTTGATGCAATATCAAGCCGATCTTTCTGAGGTTGTGAATGGCGGCCGCATCAGTGTAAATAAAAAACCTGTGTCCACGGATAAGATTGGTGTGTCTTTCTTTGGTGCGGGTAATTATGCTACTGCAAGCCTGCTTCCACCTCTGAAGTCAGATGCAGACATTGAATTCCGTGGTTTGGTAACTGCAAGTGGAAGGACTGCTCAAGGTGTAGCAAGTCAGTTTGGTTTCTCGTTCTGTGCAGCAAATTACGATGAACTGTTGGAAAAAGATTCCGATGCGATCATGGTTGTGACCCGTCATGACACTCATGCCGAGTCTGTTTCCAAAGCGCTCGGGGCAGACAAGCATGTATATGTCGAGAAGCCATTGGCTTTGACTATAGACGAACTTGCGAATGTCCACACAGCTTATAAACGCTCAAAAGGTACGGTTATGGTTGGTTTTAACCGTCGGTTTGCGCCATCGACGCTTGAGGTTGTTGAACACTTCAAACATGTTAAATCTCCGCTGGTCGTAAATATTCGTGTTAATTCCGGTCAGATTCCAAGCCATCATTGGATTCAGGATCCTGAAGTGGGTGGTGGACGCATGATCGGTGAAGGCTGTCACTTTGTCGATTTGGCGTCAGCACTCACGGGCTCAAATCCTGTTACCGTTTCGGCGATCGCGAGTGCTAAGGCCGACAAATCTGCTTTGTTGAATGACAATCTTTCCGTCTCTCTCCAATTCGAAAACGGCAGCATCGCAAACATTATCTATTGCGCAGATGGCTCCAAAGCTATGGCTAAGGAGTATGTCGAAGTGTTTGGCGGCGGTAAGAGTGCGGTCATTAAAGACTTTAAACAGGCTGAGCTGTTTAGTGGTGATACAGAGGTTGTAAATAAAAAGCTGTCAGCACAGGATAAGGGGCAGAAGAATATGCTCAAGGACTGGTTGGCGGCTATGAAAGCAGGGCAGCAGTCTGTGCCTTACGAGTGCCTCATGGCTACCAGTATGGCGACGGTTATGGCTATTGAGTCTATTGCAACCGGCTCGCCGATGAAGGTGGATCTGTCAGTTCTTGATAAGGACTAAAGACTCAATGTTTGAAGCCAATAGTGCTGAAATTTTGGAAAATGCCCGAAGAGATAACTTTGCGGGCTTTGATCCTTTTGATGGTCTTAATAGCAAACTGTTTAAACTAGCTCCTTCTTTGAAGAAGGGGGTGTTTGGGTTGGCTTGGATTCAGCTGCATAAACGCTCAATACTCAATCTGAGGCCGGTTTTGGGTGTCCCCAAAGCACGCAATCCAAAAGGTGTTGGGCTATTTATTCTAGGGCTGTTGGAAGATCACAAGCGTACAGGTGATGCTGCTTTTTTGGATGAAGCGTGCACACTTGGAGATTGGTTGCTTGGGCAGAAAAGCGACCAATCCGTGTGGAAGCATGCTTGTTGGGGATACCATTTTGATTGGAATGCCCGAGCGTTCTTTGTTCCAAAGGGTAAGCCCAATATCATTACAACGGTCTATGTTTCACAGGCATTGTATGCGCTAGGGACGACAAAGGGTGAGCAGACCTATATCGATGCGGCATTGGATGCGGCTTCGTTTATGGTGGAAACCCTCTACACCGAGGCTGACGGAAGAAAATTCTTTGGCTATATCCCAGGTGAAAAGGCGTTTGTGCACAACGCCAGCCTTTGGGGCGCAGCATGGGTTGCATTTGTCGGAAGTCAACAAGGTAATTGTCGGTTTAAAGAGCTCGCACTCGCTGTCGCTCGTCAGTCTGTTGCGGAACAGGGCGAAGACGGATCTTGGGTTTATGGTGCCCGACATCATCACCAGTTTATTGATGGTTTTCATACAGGCTACAATCTTGAGGCGCTGCACATCATCCGCAAAGTGCTGGCTATTTCTGAGTTTGATGAAGCTATCGAGCGCGGATTGGCGTACTACAAAGATAAGTTGATCGAAGGTGATGGTACTGCCAAGTACTATGACAATAATCCTTATCCTCTGGATATGCACTCGGTTACCCAGGTTGTTATTACGTTGCTGAAGGTAAGCGGGAAGTTTGAGGATCAGGAGCTGGCGCGAAAAGTTATTGATAACTCAATCAATACTCTCTACATGCCTAACAAAAACCGATTTATGTATCAAAAGCATAAGAGATTCTCCAACAAAGTCGACTACATGCGCTGGACGCAGGCTTGGGTGTATTACTCTTTCGCCTATTTCAATCGAACAATAGCGGAACGAAATGAAACGAATTGAGTTGCTTGGCTCTCCTATGGACATGGGGAGTATGGAAGAGACGGTACAGCTTATTAAAGAGCGCTTAAAAAACGGTGTCTTTACGCAGCACGTGGTGGTGAACGTTGCAAAAGTTGTCAACATGCGTAGAGACTCTGAGTTGGCTCAGTCTGTAACCGAATGTGACATCATCAATATCGATGGTATGGGCGTTGTTTGGGGCGCACGTTTCCTTGGTCACGACGTTTCAGAGCGTGTGGCGGGCGTTGATCTCTTTCATGAGTTAAACGCGATGGCTGAGGAAGAAGGGTTTCCAGTCTTTTACCTAGGTGCAAAAGACGAGATCGTTTCTAAGACAGCTTCAATTATGACGGAAGCGCACCCGAATTTGCAGGTGGCGGGTTATCATCATGGATATTTCTGGGATGATGAAGAGGCCATTGTCGAAGAGATTCGCAAGTCTGGCGCTAAGCTGTTGTTTGTTGCCATTACCTCTCCTAAGAAGGAAAACTTTATCAATAAATGGAAAGATCAGCTGGGTGTTGATTTTGTGATGGGGGTTGGGGGTACATTTGATGTCGTTGCCGGAAAGGTTAAACGCGCGCCTATGTGGATGCAGCGTTGTGGCCTTGAGTGGTTCTATCGGGTGTTGCAAGAACCGAGACGGATGTGGAAACGCTACTTTGTCACAAATTCGAAGTTTGCGTGGCTATTGCTAGCTACGAAACTTGGGCAAACGCGTGTTTAATACATAATGATATTTCCGGTTATTTTGTCTGGTGGGTCTGGTACACGATTGTGGCCGCTGTCCCGCACGATGTTTCCAAAACAATTTTTGGCACTTAATTCTGATTTGGCAATGCTTCAGGAGACGGTGTCACGATTAGAGAGCATAGAAGTTTCTAGCCCTCAGGTGATCTGTAATGAAGAGCACCGCTTCCTCGTAGCTGAGCAGATGCGTCAGATGGATGTTAAAGCTCACATCTTGTTGGAACCTGTTGGCCGAAATACGGCGCCTGCTATCGCTCTGTCTGCGCTTCACCTTAAAGAACAGGGTAAAAGCGATGCGGTAATGTTGGTTTTAGCCGCAGATCACGTTATCGAGAATGTAGCGGTATTTCATACTGCTATTCAGACCGCTTTGCCAAAAGCCGAAGCGGGTAAATTGGTTACATTTGGTATTGTTCCTACCGAGCCTGCAACAGGGTATGGATACATAAAGGGTAATCCCAACGCAAATGCGGATCCTGTTATGGATGTTGCCGCATTTGTCGAAAAGCCGGACCTAAGAACAGTGCAGTCTTATTTGAAAAGTGGCGATTATTTCTGGAACAGTGGCATGTTTATGTTCCGTGTAGACCGCTATCTTGAAGAGCTTGAAATGCATCGCGCAGACATTCTTGATGCCTGTGTTAAAGCAATGAAAGTAACATCCAGTGATATGGATTTTATTCGCGTTGATCGGGATGCATTTGTGTCGTGCCCAGATGACTCCATAGACTATGCCGTTATGGAAAACACTGACCAAGCAGTTGTCGTTCCTCTGGATGCTGGTTGGAGTGATGTAGGTAGTTGGTCGGCGTTGTGGGATTTGAAAGAGAAGGATGAGCATAATAATGTTGCGGAAGGTGACGTTATTCTCGAAGATGCTTCCAATAGCTTTGTATACGGTCAGGACCGGATAGTTGCTGCATTGGGTGTTGATAACCTGGTTATTGTTGATACAAAAGATGCGCTGCTGGTCGCCGCTAAAGATAAAGTACAGGATGTCAAAAAAATTGTTCGCCAGGTGAAAGAAGCTGGCCGCAGTGAACATCTGCAGCATCGCGAAGTGTACCGTCCTTGGGGTAAATACGATTCGATCGACAGCGGATCCCGTTATCAGGTAAAGCATATAACCGTTAACCCAGGGGCAAAACTATCACTGCAGAAGCATCATCATCGTGCAGAGCATTGGGTGGTCGTCAAGGGAACGGCTGAAGTTCGATGCGGTGATAGAACGATGCTGCTCACAGAAGACCAATCTACTTACATTCCACTTGGCGAAGTTCATCAATTGAGTAATCCGGGTAAAGTGCCGCTAGAGATTATCGAGATACAGTCCGGTTCCTATCTCGGTGAGGATGACATTATTCGCTATGAAGATGATTACGGTCGAAATTAAAAACTGAGGGCATCGCATGAAGCGTGATAGCGATCCTGCCCATAACACTCACGTTTCTAGCGCTGTACCTTCGGAATTGCAGTCATACGGCTCGTAAAGTAGATAACCAAAAGTTATGCGAAATTGATATTCAAAACGGATTTCATATGAGAATTCTTGTTACAGGTGGCGCGGGTTATATCGGCTCCCACACCGTTCTGCTATTGCTTGAGGCTGGGATCGACGTTGTAGTCTTGGACAATCTAAGCAATAGCCACTCTACAGTTTTCAGTCGTGTCGAGACGATTACCGGTGGCCAGGTGACCTTTGTCGAGGGTGATATTCGGGATCGGGCCTGCTTAGATCGTGTATTTGGCGAACATCAGATTGATGCGGTGATTCACTTTGCCGGGCTGAAGGCTGTAGGTGAGTCGGTTGAAAAGCCGCTGGAGTATTATCAGAACAACGTTGCCGGTTCGATTGTACTCTGTGAGGCAATGACTGCGGCCGGTGTTAAGGCGTTGGTGTTTAGCTCTTCCGCGACCGTTTATGGTGAAGATGCACCAGTGCCGTATACAGAGGATATGCCGCGAGGGAAAACCACCAATCCTTATGGTACGTCCAAGGCGATGGTTGAGCAGATCCTTACGGACTTGACGGTTTCAGATCCAGAGTGGTCTGTCGTTTTGCTACGTTATTTCAATCCGATTGGCGCGCATCCCTCCGGACTGATTGGTGAAGATCCCCAGGGTATTCCCAATAATCTGATGCCGTTTATCAGTCAGGTGGCTGTAGGAAAGCGGGAGCAGTTGTCTATTTTCGGAAATGATTATCCTACAGAAGACGGGACCGGCGTTCGGGACTATCTGCACGTTATGGACTTGGCCGACGCTCACCTTAAGGCGTTAAAGCGTTCAACAATACCGGGAACAGATATTTATAATTTGGGCACGGGCAAAGGCGTATCTGTTCTGCAGATGGTGAATACGTTTGAGACGGTAACAGGTGTTCCTGTGTCGTATCAATTTGTGCCACGGCGTAGTGGTGATATAGCGGCGTGTTGGGCTGATCCTACCAAAGCACAGCAAGAGTTGGGTTGGACTGCGGAGAGGTCGCTTGAGGATATGATCAGGGATACGTGGACCTGGCAGTCGAAAAACCCGGAGGGGTATCGATAGGGTTGGTTTCTTTTTGCGGGATTTGGGGCAGCCCGAAGGGCTGCTGGTAGGCTGAAGCCAACCCTACAAAAAACCAGAACTAAAAAACCGCTGTAGCTGTAGGGCAGCTCTTTAGGCTGCCGGTAGGCTAAAGGCCTACCCTACAAAAAGCACAGCTAAAAAATGCGGGGCCTGTAGGGCAGCCCTTTAGGCTGCCGGTAGACTGAAGCCTACCCTACAAAGCTGAAGGTCTACCCTACATGCAGAATTAAAACTGGGGTGCCTGTGATGCAGAGTGTAGGTTGGCCAACGCGCAGCGTTGCCCAACATATCAGGCATCGCAGCGCGATGGCAGACCTACAAGGATTGTTTGCTAATTTCACAAGGAATGTGATGTATGTCGGATGTTAAAATTCTACATCATGGCGCTACGACGGGTGTGACCGGTTCGTGCCATGAACTGTTCTATTCAGATAACAGCAGTGTACTGATCGATTGTGGCATGTTTCAGGGTGCTGAATCCGCAGATCGGGAGCTGGGCGAGTCGCAGATCGATTTTCCGCTGGATGCAGTGCAGGCTCTGTTTGTTACCCATTGCCATATTGACCACGTGGGGCGTATTCCCTGGTTGCTAGCGGCGGGCTTTGACGGACCGATTATTGCCACTGAGGCAACGGCTAAGCTTCTCCCGTTGGTATTGGAAGATGCGCTTAAGGTGGGTGTTACACGCAACAAGCGTATTATCAGCAAAGTCATCGCGCGTATTAAGCAGCTGATTGTACCGGTGCCTTACAATACCTGGTATCAGCCGTTTTCGGATAACCGCTTTAAGGCTAAATTCAGGGTTGCGGGTCATATATTGGGTTCGGCCTATATCGAATTCCAGGTCAATAAACGTCGCGTGACCTTTTCCGGTGATTTGGGTGCACCCTATGCGCCTTTGTTGCCTGCGCCTAAATCCCCTTATAGCTGCGATATTCTGGTGTTGGAAAGCACCTACGGTGATCGTGAGCATGCGAAAAGACGCGAACGAAAAGCGCAGCTTCGCGCGGTAATAGAGCACGCCCTGAAAGACAAAGGTACGGTGTTGATTCCTGCGTTCAGTATCGGTCGCACGCAGGAGCTGTTGTACGAGATCGAGCACCTTATTTACCGCTCACAGTCCCGAGTTTGGAAGGATCTTGATGTCATTGTTGATTCGCCTCTGGCGGCAGAGTTTACCCGTCATTACCGCGAAATGAGTAAGTTGTGGGATAAGGAGGCGCTAAGGCGCAAACGATCTGGTCGGCATCCCTTGGCGTTTGATAACCTGATTACGATTAACGACCATGCATCTCATCAAAAATTAGTGTCCCACCTCAAGATCAGTGCCCGCCCGTCGATAGTGATAGCAGCCAGTGGTATGTGTGCAGGTGGCCGCATTCAAAACTACCTGAAGGCGCTGTTGCCAGATCATCGTACGGATGTGTTGTTTGTGGGCTACCAGGCCCAGGGCACACCCGGTCATGATATTCAAAAATACGGCCCGCGGGGTGGGTATGTGTATTTGGATGGTGAGCGTGTGGATATTCGGGCGGCGGTTCATACGATAAGTGGGTATTCTGCCCATGCGGATCGCTCTGACCTGGTAAATTTTGTGCGTCGGATCTATCGCAAACCCGCCGAGATACGCTTGGTACATGGCGATAAAGAGGCGAAGCAAGCGTTGCGCCGCGGATTGCAGGCTGTGGTGCCTGAAACCAAAATTCTTATTCCAACGGATCAGGGCAGTAGCAATTGATAAATACTCGTGGGGGCTTACGGCTGTTGTCTCTTATTGCAGTTTTGGGGCTGTTGTGGGGGATCTTTAATCCTGAGCCGCTTCATGGCTTTTTGGGTGAGTCGGACAAAACCGATCATACACTGGCCTTTATGGTGGTTGCTGTGTTAGGGCGTTTGAATTGGCCGGGCGGTAAACCGGTGGTCTACTGGGGAATCTGGTGTTTGTTGGCGGTGCTTCTGGAGTATCTTCAGGGGCGTTGGATGCCGTTACGAACCTATGATATTTACGATGCGTACGCCAATTTGGCCGGAGTACTGGCTGCGTTTTTATTCTGTTTTATTGTGGCGATGGTGCGGCGTTCCCGTTGTTCACAATGTTGTCACGAGTTAGATGATTAAATGGGTCATTAGTGTTTAAAATTCAGGCGCTTTTGCTTTGTTTCATGTAAAGCAATTGTGCTAGCATAGCGCTCAATTGGAATATCGAAGGGGCATGACCCGTGCTCCGTGAGACCTGCTTATAGGAAAGGTATATATGGAAACTAAGGATCTTCGTTTGGCTCTCATCGGGCTGTGTGGTGCATACGCTACATCTGCGGTCGCTATCGAGCCTGCTTCAATCACATCTGGCCCTATCGCTGTGATCCCGCAGCTGACAGTTCAGGTTGGTCACGACGATAACATCTTTACCGATGAGACCAACGAACAGGACTCTTTGATTACTGTGATTAAGCCTTCTGTTCAGCTTGTTGCTGAGAAGGAGAACGATGCGTACCGTGTGACGTTTGAATTGGAAGACGGTACCTACCAGGATAGCAGTGCCGATAACTACACCGACCACAGTTTGGTGGGTGAGGCGATTATGGAGCTGAACAGCCGTAACCGTCTGGATTTGACTGCATCTTACATCAAAGATCACGAAGATCGTGGCAGTAATGATTCCGGTATCTCTGCGTCTCCAGATCGCTACACCGACAAGTCCGTTGCTGCGGTGTACCGCTACGGCGCAGAAGGCGCGCAGGGTAACCTGGAGCTGAAAGGTTCTTTGCTGGATCACCAGTTCGACAACTTCAAGTCTAAGAACGAAAGCCGTGACCGTCAGAATGCGCTGCTGGATGCGACCTTCTTCTACCGCGTAGCACCTAAAACCAAAGCGCTGTTTGAGATCCGCCACGAAGATATCGACTACGATCTGTCAACCAGCGATCTGGATAACACCGAGACTAAATACCTGGCGGGTGTGACTTGGGATGCAACCGCAAAAACCTCTGGTAACGCAAAAATTGGTTACGCCGAGAAGGACTTTGACGACGCGTCCCGTACTGACCGTGACGGTACCAGTTGGGAAATCGGTATGACTTGGGCGCCGCAGAGCTATTCTACCTTTGGTCTGAATGCGTCTCAGGAGTTTGAAGAAACTTCCGGTCAGGGCGATGCGATCGACACCGAATCCTTCAGTGTGACCTGGAACCACTCCTGGAGCGAGCGTGTAAGCACCAACGCGATGCTGAGCCGCACTGATGAGAGCTACCTGGGTAGTACCCGCGAAGATGAAACCGATAGCCTGAAGCTGGGTGTAAACTACGATCTGCAGCGTTGGTTGGCTGTTGATCTGTCTTACACCTTCACAGACAAAGAGTCTAACCAGGCAGACGAAAGCTACGAGCGTAACCAGTTTATGGTAACGCTGACAGGATCCCTGTGATCCTGTCTCCTCTGAAATTAAGCTTGTTGGAGAAATAGGACGTGCTGTCGTCAGTAAACTTCCATCTTAAAGCTTTTCTGGTGTGGGCGATGCTTTTGGTATCGCCCCTGTCTTTTGCAGAAAGTAAAGGTCTATCCGACTATCCGTTAGGGTCGGGTGATCTGTTGAGTATTCAGGTTTTCGGCGAGGAAGACCTGAGTCTTGAAGTGCGTTTGAGTGATGCCGGAACTGTATCTTACCCGTTTCTGGGTGAGCTAAAGGTGACTGGATTGAGCATTAGTCAGTTGGGCGAACTTGTACGCTCCAAGCTGGCGGATGGTTACCTGGTTAACCCGAGTGTAAACGTCACTGTGCTTGAGTATCGTCAGTTCTTTATCAACGGTGAAGTGGAAAAACCAGGCGGTTATCCGTACCAGCCAGGTCTTACGCTGCAAAAAGCGGTTGCGTTGGCCGGTGGTTTTACCGAACGTGCGTCTAAGTCAAAGATGTATGTTGTGCCTGATGGTAAAGAGGGTGAGCCTCCACGTAAACTGAAACTGGGGAGCCTGGTGCGCCCTGGTGATGTTGTCACAATCGAAGAAAGCTTCTTCTAAACCTCTCTATCTATAGGGTACACAAACGGATGTGTGCCCTATTTTTGTTTCCTATCAACGTCGGTATTGAATTTAATGGATGCACAGAACAAAAATTCACATGATGGGCTGTTACGCGACGATGTAATCGATCTGCGTCAGTATTGGCTCACGGTGATGCGTCATAAATGGGGTATCTTGGGGTTTGCGTTTGTTGTGACCCTGTTGTCCGTATTGGTCGTGTTTTCTCTGGAGCCGGTTTACCGTGCTACGGCGACCCTGTTGATCGAGTCCAAGCAGGCGAAGGTGGTGTCGATCGAAGAGGTGTATGGCCTTGATTCATCCAATAACGAATATTATCTGACGCAATTTGAAATTCTGAAATCCCGCAAGCTGGCGGAGAAGGTAATCCGGAAATACGATCTGGTTAACCATCCGGAGTTTAAACGTGAGCCTGCGTTTAAGTTTGATTGGCGTGAGGTTGCCGGTGAGTACATCCCGGAGCTCGCACCTAAAGTGCCGACTGAAGAGCAGGTGTTCCAAAGCAAGGTTGATGCTTTTATCGAACGCCTGACAATCTCTCCTGTACGTAAAACACAGCTGGTCAAAATCAGCTTTGATGCCTTCGATCCGCAGTTTTCCGCGCAGATGGCCAATGCTGTGGGCGAAGCCTATATCGAAAGCAACCTTGAAGCGAAGTTGGAGTTGACGGTGAAAGCGTCGTCCTGGCTGAACGAGCGCCTAGGTGGCTTGAAAGATAAGTTGAAGGAATCTGAACGCCGCTTGCAGGCGTTCCGTGATCGTGAGCAGATCGTCGGTGAGCGTGGTGGTTTGGATATCGCCAGCACCGAGCTGGATCTGGTCGCAACCAAGTTGGTTGATGCGCGTCGCCAGCGCCTTGAAATCGAGAGTTTGTATCAGGAGATTCAAGCGCTTGGTAAGAATGCCAAGGCTGAGCGGTATGAGCGCATCCCTGCGGTACTGGGGCACCCGGTTGTTCAGAATTACAAGCAGGCATTGCTGGAAGTAGAGCAGAAGAAGTCTGAGCTGGCCAAGCGCTACGGACCTAAACACCCTAAGATGATCTCGGTGAATTCCGAGATTGATAGCGCCCGTCGTTCCCTCGATCGTCAGATCATGAGTGTTGTAAACGGTATCGAAAACCAGTACCGCGTTGCGCGTAAGAGCGAACGCTCTTTGGAAGGGTCTCTGGGTAATACCAAGCAGGAGATTCAGGGGCTTAAGCGTAAGCAGTATCAGTTGAAAGAACTGGAGCAGGAGGTTGAAACCAACCGTCAGCTTTACGATACCTTCTTTACCCGTCTGAACGAAACTGCAGCAACCGGTGACCTGGAGTCGGCCAACGCCCGACTGGCGGATCCGGCGGTGGCGCCGAACGCTCCTGCAAAACCGAAGAAAGGCTTAATTATCGCGCTGAGCTTTGTGGTGAGTATGATGTTTGGTGTGATGTGTGCGTTCCTGCTTGAGGCGCTGAACAACACCATTCGCAGCTCTGGCGATGTACAGGAAAAACTGGGTCAGACCATGCTGGGCTTGCTGCCTAAGCTGCCAGGTAAAGCGCAGAAGCGTTCTTACCGTCACTATATTGAGGATGGTAAATCAGGTTTCTCTGAGGCGGTGCGTACCATTCGCACGGGTCTGGTGTTGTCCTCTTTGGATAACCCGCACAAGGTAATCGCGGTTACCTCTACCGTGCCGGGTGAGGGTAAAACCTCGACCTCGCTGAGCCTTGCGTACTCGCTGGGGCAGATGGAGCGTGTGTTGTTGATCGATGCGGATATGCGTCGTCCATCCATTGGTAAACTGTTTAAGTTTGGCTCTAAAGCGCCGGGTCTTTCCAATCTGGTGGCCGGTACTGCCTCCCTGGAGGAGTGTGTGCACCGATTGGATGAGGAAGGAATTGATGTGATCTCTGCAGGTGTGATTCCGCCAAACCCGCTTGAGCTGCTGTCGTCCGAGCGTTTCGGTAAGGTGCTGGAGGTGCTGGAGCGTCAGTACGATCGTATCGTGATTGATACAGCGCCATGTCAGGCTGTAAGTGATTCACTGGTGCTGGCACCGCGCGTAGGTTCTATGGTGTATGTCATCAAAGCGGATTCTACGCCAAGTGCGCAGATCAAGGCTGGCTTGCGTCGACTGTCTGAAGTTAATGCACCGTTGGTGGGTGTCGTGCTGAACCAGGTTAACCTGAAGAAGGCGTCTCGCTACTACGGTGAGGGCTACTCCGGTTACTACGACGTATACGGTTACGGCGCTGACGAGAAAGCGGCATGATCGATCTGCACAGTCATCTGTTGCCGGGTATTGATGACGGGGCGCGTTCCATGGAGGACGCGCTTCAGCTGGCGCGTGTTGCGGTTGAAGACGGTATTCAGCACATCACCTTTACACCGCATATCCATCCGGGCCGCTTCGACAACTCGGTTTATACAATTCAGCCGGTGTTTGAGCAGTTTCAGCAGGCGCTGAAGGAAGAGGGGATTCCTCTTTCGGTGGCGATGTCGGGTGAAGTTCGGCTTTCTGCCGAGGTGTTGATGCTGGTTGCCCAGAATCAAGTGCCGTTTCTGGGTGAGTGGGACGGTAAGAAGGTTATGCTTCTTGAGCTTCCGCACAGTCACATCCCGCCGGGCAGTGACAAGCTGGTTAAGTGGCTTCTTGATCGCAATATCCTGCCGATGATCGCCCATCCAGAACGTAATAAGGACATTATTCGTGACCTGGATACGATCTCTCCATTCGTTGAGATGGGGTGTCTGTTTCAGGTGACGGCGATGTCTATTGCGGGGCGGTTTGGTGTGCCTTCCGCTCAGCGCTCTATGGAACTTCTGGAAAACGACTGGATTACCGTGTTGGCTACCGATGCGCATAATCTGGAGCATCGCCCGCCGGTGCTTTCCGAAGGTTACCGGGCGGCTAAAGCGGTAGTTGGAGAAGGCGCGGCTAAGGCGCTGGTGGTGGATAATCCGGCTAAGATTGTCGGGCTCTAACGTTAGTCTGCTGGATTGTAGGGCAGCCTTTAGGCTGCCGGTAGGCTGAAGGCCTACCCTAGAATACAGAATAAAACCACGATTCCTGTAGGGCAGCCTCGTTGTTTTCGGAGATGACGAGGCTGTCAGCGAGCTAATAATCTTCTCTGCAACCAGAATAAAAAGTTACATACCTGTAGGGTAGGCTTCAGCCTACCGGCAGCCTAAAGGCTGCCCTACAGATGGGCTGCCATCGGTTTTTTCCCTTATGAACATTCCTTTCAAAAAACCTTCCACTTACTTCGTTTTCCTTTTGCTCCTCGTGTCTGTATGGGGGGCATATCATGCTGTGCGTATCGGTATGGCAGACTTCATTGGCCACAAGGCTGATTACGCTCTGGAGACATGGGAAAAAGAGCGTCGGCTGCCATCTGAAACCGAAGTGATTGCAGCGCTGGAACATGTAAATTCCGCACTCGGCTGGACACCGGATAATCCTGAGTTGCTCGAGCTGAAAGCGCTGTTGTTATCGCAAAAGGGATTCGTGCGTTGGTCGAGCGGCGAGTTCAAGGCGATCACGGATGAGGCTATCCCGCTTTACCTGAAAGCCGTGGCGCTCCGTCCAAAGTGGCCGCACACCTGGGCTAACTTTGCGCTACTGAAGGCGCATCGTGGTGAGTTTGATGCGCAGTACAAGGAAGCTATCGAACAATCCGTGTCGCTTGGTCCTTGGGAGCCGGGTGTGCATCGTGTGATCACGGATGCAGGCTTGTACGGTTGGGGTCATATCGATACTGATACCCGCCGCCTTGTAGCGGCTAATATCCACCGTGGCTTGTTGCATGGTAAACGAAGCGTGCAAGCGGTAGCGAAGCGTCATAATAAGACGTTGCTTGTGTGTGGTTACCTTCCTCGAGATAAACAGACCATCCGTTTTTGTGGGTGGTAGTTCCTTTCTTTTTATCTGGTTGTAGGGCAGGCCTTCAGCCTGCCGGCAGCGTAAACGCTGCCCTACAGGCATGGTGGATGTTTTTATCTTGTGTTGTAGGGTCGGATTGTTGTCATTGCAGGTGATCACGTTGCCGGCCCAAGATAAACAGACCGCTCGGTAGAGGTGTTATTTGAAGTGTGCTGTAGGGCAGCGTTTACGCTGCCAGCAGCCTGAAGGCTGCCCTGCAAAGCGAACAGTTACCTAATTGTAAATCAGGAGACACGGATGTCTTATGATGATCTGAAGGTCGGGCGTCGATCGCTGCCTGGTCATGCCTATTTTGTGACGATCGTCACGTTCAAGCGTAAACCTCTCTTTTCTGATCTATATCTCGCCCGTTGTGTGATTCGTGAAATGCGAAGGATGCATGGCGAGGGGGATCTGGATTCTATGGCATGGGTTTTAATGCCGGATCATCTGC
Organism: Pontibacterium granulatum; assembly: GCF_029961155.1. Taxonomy (GTDB): domain Bacteria; phylum Pseudomonadota; class Gammaproteobacteria; order Pseudomonadales; family Balneatricaceae; genus Pontibacterium; species Pontibacterium granulatum. The sequence continues at coordinate 57,006 of NZ_JASBRH010000021.1, forward strand.
ATTGGTTGTTTCAATTGGGTGACCGTTGCGACCTGGGCAATGTAATTGCTCGGTTTAAAGGGGTTAGTGCCAGGCGGTTAAATCAGCATCTGGGAATGGGCGGTCATATCTGGCAGCGTGGATTTTATGATCGTGCAATACGAGCGAATGAAGATCCCATCACTGTGGCGCGGTATATGGTGGGGAATCCGTTACGTGCAGGGTTGGTGGATTCGATAGAGGATTATCCGCATTGGGATGCGCGGTGGTTGTGAGGTTTGAGTGAATTGTATGTAGGGCAGTCCTTCAGACTGCCGGCAGCGTGAACGCTGCCCTACAGGGAAGGTGGATCTTTATCTTGTGTTGTAGGGCGGTCCTTTAGACTGCCGGCAGCGTGAGCGCTGTCCTACCGGACGGTGGGTCTTTATCTTGTATTGTAGGGCAGCCTTTAGGCTGCCGGTAGCCTGAAGGCTACCCTACAAAAATGCGCACAGTTGTTGGGAGATGGCGTATCACAAACAAAAAAGGCGCCACGAGGGCGCCTTTTTATCGCGAGAAGTAATGATTACTTCTTAGCCATCTGAGCCTTGATCAGGTCACCGATAGTAGTTGGGCCGGAAACCTCAACTTCAGCGCTCTGAACAGCTTTCAGTGCAGCTTTCTCTTCTGCCTGATCCTTCGCACGGATAGACAGGGTGATAGCGCGGTTGCGACGGTCGATACCAGTGATCTTAGCTTCTACAGCATCGCCTTCTTTCAGTACAGCAGATACGTCTTCGGTGCGCTCTGCAGCAACTTCAGATGCTTTCAGGACGCCTTCGATGCCTTCAGCCAGTTCGATAACTGCGGCTTTAGTGTCTACGGACTTAACAGTACCGGTAACAATAGAGCCTTTGTCGTTTGCAGTTACGTACTCAGCGAATGGGTCGCTTTCCAGCTGTTTAACGCCCAGAGAGATACGCTCTTTCTCTGCGTCGATAGACAGGATAACCGCTTCAACTTCGTCGCCTTTCTTGTACTGACGCAGGGCAGCTTCAGCATCAGCTTCCCAAGTGATGTCAGACATGTGTACCAGGCCGTCCAGGTCGTTTTCCAGACCAACGAAGATACCGAAGTCAGTGATGGTCTTGATAGTACCGTTCACTTTATCGCCCGCAGCGTATTTCTCTGCGAAGGATACCCATGGGTTTGCAGAGCACTGCTTGATACCCAGGGAGATACGACGACGCTCTTCGTCTACGTCCAGGATCATAACTTCTACAGCATCACCGATCTGAACAACTTTAGATGGGTGGATGTTTTTGTTAGTCCAAGACATTTCAGAAACGTGTACCAGGCCTTCAACGCCGTCTTCGATAGAAGCGAAGCAGCCGTAGTCAGTCAGGTTAGTGATGCGAGCCTGTACTTTCGCACCAGCTGGGTAACGGTTCTTGATTGCTTCCCATGGATCTTCAGACAGCTGTTTCAGACCCAGAGAGATACGACCAGTTTCTTTGTCGAACTTGATGATCTTAACGTTGATCTCGTCGCCAGGGTTCAGCATCTCGGATGGGTGGGAGATACGCTTCCACGCCATGTCGGTGATGTGCAGCAGGCCGTCAACGCCGCCCAGATCGATAAACGCACCGTAGTTAGTCAGGTTCTTAACGAAACCTTTAACATTCTGGCCTTCTTCCAGGGTAGCCAGCAGCTCATCACGCTGAGCGCTGTTAGCTTCCTGCAGAACTGCACGACGGGAAACAACGATGTTGTTGCGTTTCTGATCCAGTTTGATCAGTTTGAATTCCAGCTCTTTGCCTTCCAGGTGGTCAACGTCGCGTACTGGACGAACATCTACCAGAGAGCCTGGCAGGAAGCCCTGGATGTTGTTGATGCTAACTGTGAAGCCACCTTTAACCTTACCGGAGATGTAGCCTTTAACAACTTCTTCAGCATCGAATTTCTGCTTGAGTACTTCCCATGCCTCTGCACGTTTCGCTTTTTCACGAGACAGGCGAGTTTCACCGAAGCCGTCTTCTACAGCTTCCAGGGATACTTTAACCTGATCGCCGATCTGGATTTCCAGTTCGTTAGCGTCGTTCAGGAACTGAGCGCGAGGAATAACCGCTTCAGATTTCAGGCCAGCGTTTACAGTAACCCAGTCGCTATCGATGTCGATAACTTCACCCATTACCAGGGTGCCTGGAGTCATGTCTACGTTCTGGAGGGATTCTTCAAACAGTTCAGCAAAGCTTTCGCTCATGAAATATGTCCTTTAATGAAAGGCCACGGATGGAGGCTTAGAGTTAAGCCTTTGTGGCGCTTTTCAACCTGTAACATCGGCAGTACAGGGTCAGTTAATATAGCTTCCGGGCTCACGATAAGCCGACGTGTGGGCGAGCGGACGCTGTAAAATGAGCGCGCATTATACAGGGTTTGGGTAGTAATAGGTAGGAAAAGCAACGAAAAAAACTGGGGGTTAAGCAACGTGTAGGGCAGCGTTCACGCCGCCGGTAGCCTGAAGGCTACCCTACAGAAGGTGCGGCGGCGGATAGTGTTACTTAGTGTTTCCCAGCTCAGTGCTTCTGTAGGGCCGCGTTCACGCTGCCGGTAGCCTGAAGACTACCCTACAGAAGATGCTGCGGCGGATAGCTTTACTTAGCGTTTCCCAGCTCAGTGCTTCTGTAGGGCAGCGTTCACGCTGCCGGTAGTCTGAAGACTACCCTACAGAAGATGCGGCGGGGGATAGTGTTACTTAGCGTTTCCCAACTCAGTGCTTCTGTAGGGCTGCGTTCACGCAGCCGGTAGCCTGAAGGCTACCCTACAGAAGGTGCGGCGGCGGATAGCGTTACTTGGCTTTTCCCTACTCAGTGCTTCTGTAGGGCAGCGTTCACGCTGCCGGTAGCCTGAAGGCTACCCTACAGAAGGTGCGGCGGCGGATAGAGCTGGAGAAGCGGTCCAGCGGCGGCGACCGATCAGGCTTTGCCCGGTGTAAACTTGGATAGCTGTTCGTGCAGCGCTTCCTGGCATGGCGTCAGCACTGTATCCAGATCCTGCCTCAGAGCCGGTTTCAGTATAGAGATATCCTGGGTTTCAAAGAAGCGAACCAGGTCGCGCTCTTCAACGGCTGAGTTGGCTGCGATATCAACACCGTCTCCCAAGCAGAAAGCAAACTCGGGCAGGTAGATATTCACAAGCTCTTCACGCTGGAAGTCTGACAGGATCAGGCGGTTGCGGCGGATAAACTTGTCGTACTCTACGGCGGAGGCGCTGGATACGATATCGATCTGGCGGTTGTTAAAACGGGCCGCGCTTGGGGAGTTCAGAAGGTTTTTCTTTAAGCGTGCTTTTACCTTGGCAAGTTCTTCACTGATTTTATCCGGCGCGAAGTGCTCGTTCAGGCGTTTGTACTCTTCCAATTCCGCGATTTTGGCCTTTAGCTGAGCGATCTCATCGTATAGCTCTTCTTTATCTTGGACCAGTTGGTCCTTGTCGTTCATTAAGCCTTTGATGACTTTCTGCGTTGGAGAGAGTTTGTCATCTGCAAACGTAGCGACTTCCTGGGTTGCCCCCAGAACGCCTGTACTTTTTTTGTAGATGTCTTTCAGCTCCTCGTCATCTTGGGTTGGCGTCGGAGTTGGGGATTTAGGAAGAACGGTTAGGCCAAATTTTTCCAGGTCCTTGTTGTTTGCAGCATCGTTTTGCATCAGCGCCTGGGAGCCATAGTATCCACCGACGCCCAGCACGCCCAATACAATTGGGGTCACAATTGCCAACACAAGAATCTTTTTTGTGGTCATACCTGAATCTTCCTCAGCAAACGGTAACTTTTGAAGGTTATCGGCTTATTGTCGCGCAGCTGTAAATTTTTGTGTGAAAACAACCATATCCATCAGGATGCGGCCACTTTCTTCGAGCATTGCTTCTGACTGAGGATTAATTGGTCGTCCCTGAGCGTCTTTCTCAAGCTCATCTTCCAGTTCAGACAGTTTGCTGATTGGTTTCAGGCCTTTTTTGGCACGACGACGATTCTCGCTTTCAAGCTGCCATGCTTCAGATTCAGTGCGTTCTCGTTTAAGCGTTTCTTCGCGCAAAGAAATTAGGTTTTTCTCGCGGCGTTTCTCAAGTTCGAAAACCTGTTCTTGCATGAACTGGAAGTCCGGGTTCGTGCTGATGCGTTCCTGGTGTCGCTGGACCAAGGGTTTCAGGAATGAAGAAGCACCGATAAATGCACCGTGCGGCTGTTTTGGCACTTTGTCCCAAACCAAGGCTCCGTCCAGTGCGCTTTCGCCGATCTCTTCATGGTCGTAGAGGGTCGGGAAGCTGATGTCAGGAATTACGCCTTTATGCTGGGTGCTGTCACCGGAAATTCGGTAGAACTTGGCGTTGGTCAGTTTGAGCTGGCCGTGCTGCAGTGGCTGCAGCGTTTGTACAGTGCCTTTACCAAATGTCTGGCCGCCAATCACGATCGCACGCTGGTAGTCCTGCATGGCGCCCGCGAAGATTTCGGAAGCGGATGCAGAGAGGCGGTTAACCATCACGGCCATTGGGCCGGAGTAGGCGATCTTCGGATTACGATCGCCGAGTACGCGGATATAACCTTCCTGGTCACGGATCTGAACGGTAGGGCCGCGGTTGATAAACAGGCCAACCAGTTCGTTTGCCTCACGCAGGGAACCGCCGCCGTTGTCGCGGAGATCGATGATCAGCCCGTGAATACCTTCTTGTTTCAGTTCGGTGATGAGTTTTTCTACGTCACGGGTGGTGCTTTTGTAGTCTTTCTCGCCACGCTGGAGGGCGGCAAAGTCGATGTAGAAGGTTGGGATCTCGATTACACCCAGTTTGACTGTCTGGTCCTGGTAGTCGAGTTCCAGAATGCGTTTCTGTGCGGATTGTTCTTCCAGTTTTACTTTGTTGCGGATGATGCGAATGGTGCGAAGTGGAGCATCCTCAGCATCGGAGGAGCGTACCTGCAGGCGAACTACGGAGTCTTTGGGGCCGCGGATCTTTTGAACCACGTCATCCAAGCGCCAGCCAACTACATCTTCAATCTCGCCTTCATCACCCTGACCGACACCCAGGATCAGGTCTGAGGCTTTAAGTTGGCCGGTTTTTTCCGCAGGCCCTGCAGGTACTAACCGAACGATTTTGGTGAATTCATCCTCGCTTTGCAGTACCGCGCCGATGCCTTCCAGCGACAGGCTCATATTGATCTGGAAGTTTTCCGAGCGGCGTGGTGAGAAGTACTGCGTATGCGGATCGTACTGGGAGGTCAGTGCATTGGCATAACTCTGGAAAACGTCTTCGTTGTTAACCTGTTCGGTACGGTTAAGCTGGTTTTTGTATCGCTTGATCAAGATCTCTTTAGCTTCATCAACGGTTTTGTCAGCCAGTTTCAGGCTGAGCAACGCGCTTTTGATGCGTTTACGCCACAGATCATCCATGGCGGCGCGATCTAACATCCAAGGTGACTCAGAACGGTCAGCTTCCAGTGTTTCGTCGCGATCGAAATCGAAGGCAAACCCGTTTTCCAGCAGATCAAGCGCATAGGTCAGGCGTTCACGGTTGCGCGCCTGGTAGGTGTTGAAAATCTCGTATGCTGCGGTCAGGTCACCATTAAGCAGGTCATCGTCCAGTTGGGTGCGATAATGCTGGAAACTATCGACATCACTGGCGTAAAGGTAGCTGCGGGACGGGTCCAGATCCTCCAGGTACTTGTCCAATAACTTGCTCGATAGGGCATCGTCGACGGCCATCTGTTTATAGTGTCCGAGCTTGAGGGACTCCATAATCTCGACGATGGTGTTCTTGTGGTCCGGCTCGGCATGCAAAGGACCTTGAGTCAGTGCCGATGCCGTATAGAAAGGAATAAGAGCAGAGAAGCTTACGGCTACTAAAAGCCTGGAGAGCGTTTTACGCATCATACTGTAGATACACCCGATACACCGGTTACATTGTTGTTCTGTATGACATGAGTAAACAGAGCTGAGTTCCATCACGACGTCGGGGGATATTTCTCAGCAAACGAGCAACACAGCATTGTTCGCAGAATCTCAAATCATTCCTGAGTTTAGACATGAGGCCAGCTGTTGTAAAATCAAGCAGTTATTAGGACGGATTCCGTTGTTAGGTTTGTGAATATGAAAAAACTGTTCGGATTGGTTTTGGTGTCTGCACTGCTGGTGACAGGGTGTGGGGAGAGTGAAGAGGAAAAACGCTTCCGTGCGGAGTTGATCGATAAGGCGCTAAATGACGAAACCCGCAAGCAGGGTGAAGCTTTCTTGGCGCAGAATGCGAAGCGTGAAGGCGTCAATACCATGCCTTCGGGGGTGCAATACGAGATTGTGCAGGCCGGTACCGGTCGTTCACCGCGTATTCTGGATACCGTGGTCGTGAACTATGAGGGCAAGCGGGTTGATGATGTGGTCTTTGATAGCTCTTATAAAAGAGGCAAGCCTTCCGAGTTTCCGTTGAAGAATGTGATTCGCGGTTGGAAAGAGGCGCTGCCTAAAATGAAAGAGGGAGGTGTCTGGAACATCTACGTGCCTGCTGATCTGGCATACGGTGCGACCAGTCCAAACAAAACCATCCCGGCAAACTCAGCGTTGATCTTTAAGATTGAACTGCTGGAAGTAAAAGAATCTGTAGCGGAGTAATGCGATGAGTCAGGCACAATTTAATGAATCGTTGGTAGAGTTTCTGTCTGAATCCACCACGCCGTTCCATGCGGTAAACGCGATGGAAAACCGTCTTGCCGATGCAGGCTTTAAAGCGCTGCAAGAAGGTGACAGCTGGCGTGTTGAAGCGGGTGGTCGTTACTACGTGGTACGCAATGGTTCTTCCATCATTGCCTGGGTCATGCCTAAGGGGGCTGCCGAAGAGAGCGGATTCCGTATGGTGGGTGCCCATACCGACTCTCCTTGTTTGAAGGTGAAACCATCCCCTGAAATCCACAATAACGGTTATTTCCAGCTGGGTGTGGAAGTATACGGCGGTGTGTTGCTGAACCCTTGGTTTGACCGAGATCTCTCGATAGCCGGCCGTGTTAGCTACCGCACCCAAGAAGGCGAGCTGGCCGATTCACTGATCGACTTCAAAAAGGCTGTGGCAATCATTCCAAGTCTGGCAATTCACTTGGACCGTGAAGCCAACAGCGAGCGTAACATCAATGCGCAAACCTATCTGCCACCGATCCTTGGGCAGGCGGAGGAGAAACCCGACTTCCGCGAATTGCTGAAAACTCAGCTGGAAAAGGACGGTGTGGGCAATGTGGCGCAGGTGTTTGATTACGAGCTGTGCTTTTACGACACGCAAAAACCGGGGTTCGTGGGCCTGAATGATGAATTCATCGCCTCCGCGCGGTTGGATAACCTACTGAGCTGCTTTATCGGTCTGGATTCGCTGCTGAACAGTGATATGGAACAAGGCGCTTTGCTGGTTTGCAACGACCACGAAGAGGTTGGCAGTATGTCCGCGGCGGGTGCACAGGGGCCAATGCTTAAACAGTTGCTGGAGCGGATTATGCCGGATGCTGAAGTGCGTAACCGCGCGCTGTCCCGCTCGGTGATGATCTCTGCGGATAACGCTCATGGTGTGCATCCGAACTTCTCCGATAAGCATGACGGTAACCACGGCCCTATCATCAACGATGGCGCGGTTATCAAGATCAATGCAAATCAGCGTTACGCCACCAACAGTGAAACCAGCACCCTGTACCGCCATCTGGCAGAACAGGAAGAGGTGCCGGTCCAAGCATTTGTGGTACGTTCGGATATGGCATGTGGCAGTACTATCGGGCCGATCACTGCCGCTGAGATTGGCGTGCGTACCCTGGATATCGGTGTACCACAGTTTGGTATGCATTCGATTCGAGAGTTGGCAGGCAGTCAGGATGCCTATAATCTGTCTCGCGTGTTGCGTCGTTTCTTTGATACCGAACGCGTCTAACACTCGCGTTTACTAAATACAGCCTTCCACGGATCGGAAGGCTCCATGGCTTCAGGGAGGAATCGCCATGTTCTATCTTCGTCTGCTGGTCCTGTGGGCCGGTCTCTTCTTTGCGTCTTTTGCATCTGCTGAAAAGCCCGAACTCCAGCTCGCCAATGTGTATGAGCGGGGACTTGATGTATCCCGGTACTGGGTGAGTGAAAAGCTCGACGGTGTGCGTGGGTATTGGGATGGAAAGCATCTGCTCTCCCGCAGTGGTCGACCGATCACTGCGCCTGCCTGGTTTACTGAGGGGCTGCCGGATCATCCGCTGGATGGCGAGTTATGGATCGGGCGTGGGAAGTTTGAAGCGGTATCGGCCATTGTCCGACGCATGCAACCCGATGACTCCGATTGGTTGGCGGTGCGTTATATGGTGTTCGATCTGCCCGGTCATTCAGGGACCTTCACCGAGCGCGTTGAGGTGATGGAAAAGGTGGTAAGCCGTATCGGTAAATCCTGGGTGCGGATGATTCCGCAATATCGGGTAAAGACGGAATCCATACTGCTGAATGAGCTGGACCGGGTGGTATTCGCGGGTGGCGAAGGTTTGATGCTGCATCATCAAGATGCGTTGTATCAATCCGGGCGTACCAATATGTTGTTAAAGCTGAAACCCTGGCAGGATGCGGAGGCGCGCGTTATCGGCCATCTGCCGGGAAAGGGAAAATATAAGGGCAAGTTGGGTGCGCTGCTGGTGGAAACGGCCGAGGGTGTTCAGTTTCGGTTGGGGACGGGATTCAGTGATGCACAACGTGCCGATCCACCTGAGGTTGGGGAGTGGGTCACGTATAAATTCACCGGGCTTACGCGATATGGGAAGCCGAGGTTTGCAAGTTTCTTGCGGCTGTATCAACCGAATTAAGGGTGAGCAATTTATTTGTTGTTTTGCAGGGCAGCCTTCAGGCTGCCGGCAACCTAAAGGTTGCCCTACAGGGGAGGGATTGACGGGTATTGAGGGTGATTACGGAGACGGTCTGCTTTGTAGGACAGCGTTTATGCTGTCGGCAACCTGAAGGTTGCCCTACAGGGGAGGGATTGAAGGGTATTGAAGGTGATTACGGAGACGGTCTGCTTTGTAGGGCAGCGTTTACGCTGCCAGCAACCTGAATGTTGCCCTACAGGGGAGGGATTGACGGGTATTGAAGGTGATTACGGAGACGGTCTGCTTTGTAGGGCAGCGTTTACGCTGCCAGCAACCTAAAGGTTGCCCTACAGGGGGATTGTCAGGCGATGAAGGTAATTATCAACACTAATTACGCCTAAATGTTCATTCTGCGCTCAGGTAGAAACACCTACACTTAAGACTGAACGATGTGGAGTTTGCAGGTGCAGTAGATGAACAAACTTCGTTATGACGATATTGCGAACCGGATGCCCGTTGAGGTGTGTCGAGAGTTCGCAACTTTCGGCGCGTTATCCGACCGCGCCATTATGTATCTGATGAACCGCGGCCTGGTCTATTCCCTCCAGCTAAAAGAGGAGCTGTTTACACTGGGCGAGCGTTCGGATCGCTTCTATATAGTACTCCAGGGAAAGATCGCCTTTTATAAACACTCAGAAGGTAACTGGGCGTTTATGAGCGACTACAGCCCCGGGGAACAGATTGGCTTTGTGGGAATGATAAGTCTACAGCCGCGTGTTGGCTGGGCCTATGCCGAGTCAGACAGTTTGGTGTTGGAGATCAGTTGTGATCTGTTTCACGAGTTTCAGATGGAATACCCGGAAGACTTCAGTGTGTTGATGATCAATCTGGTTCGCGAGATCAGCCGCAATCTGATATCGGTAGGCGATATGCTGGTGGATCTGACGTCGAGCGCGCCAGACAACAGTAATACCGGATAAAAAACTCCCGCCGAAGCGGGAGTGCACAAAAGAATGAGCGTAGCTCATGTAAAGAGGCAATGTCACAAGTAACGTATCCGGGCCTCTCCTTGCCCGGAGGATGGATCAGAATGTCATTTCTGGCACGTGATCCGGTACTACCAATTCGCCTTCGGTTTTTTCGATGATCTCTTCTACCGAAACGCCTGGCGCGCGTTCTATCAGGTGGAACTTACCGTCTGCGATTTCCAGGTAAGCCAGGTCTGTCAGAACCTTCTTGATGCAGCCTGCACCAGTCAGTGGCAGGGAGCATTTGGTCAGCAGCTTGGATTCGCCGTGCTTGGATGCGTGGGTCATCAGTACGATGATGTTGTCTGCACCTGCTACCAGGTCCATCGCGCCGCCCATACCTTTAATTAGTTTTCCTGGGATCATGTAGGACGCGATGTTGCCTGCAACGTCTACTTCGAATGCGCCCAGTACGGTCAGGTCTACGTGGCCGCCACGGATCATGGCGAATGACTCGGCAGAGGAGAAGATCGATGCGCCGGTTACAGCTGTTACAGTCTGCTTACCTGCGTTGATCATGTCTGCGTCTACTTCGTCTTCGGTAGGGAACTGACCCATACCCAGCAGACCGTTTTCAGACTGCAGCATCACTTCCATACCGTCTGGGATGTAGTTTGCGACCAGCGTAGGGATACCTATCCCCAGGTTTACGTAATAACCGTCCTGCAGCTCACGAGCTACGCGCATAGCCATCTGTTCGCGGGAAAGTGCCATAGTAATAATCTCCCTTAAGCTTCGCGCACAGTGCGCTGTTCGATACGTTTTTCGAAGGTGCCCTGAATCAGGCGGTCTACGTAGATACCCGGTGTGTGAATCTGAGATGGATCCAGCTCGCCTGGCTCAACGATCTCTTCCACTTCAACCACGGTGATCTTGCCTGCAGTTGCAGCCATCGGGTTGAAATTCTGTGCAGTGTGGCGGTAGATCACGTTACCGTAACGGTCCGCTTTCCAGCCTTTAACGATTGCGAAGTCACCGGTGATGGATTCTTCCAGAATGTAGTTGCGGCCGTTGAACTCGCGTACATCTTTGCCTTCACCTACCAGCGTGCCGTAACCGGTCGCAGTGTAGAAAGCTGGGATGCCTGCACCGCCAGCACGCATTTTCTCAGCCAGCGTACCCTGTGGCGTCAGTTCAACTTCCAACTCGCCTTCCAGCAGCTGTTTCATGAACAGTGCGTTCTCACCAACGTAAGAGGAGATCATTTTCTTAACCTGCTTGTCTTCCAGCAGGACGCCCAGACCGAAACCGTCAACACCGCAGTTGTTGGATACAACGGTCAGGCCTTTAACGCCCATGCGCTTAATCTGGGCGATGCAGCCTTCGGGAATACCACACAGACCAAAGCCACCTGCGATAACGGTCATGTCGTTATCCAGACCTGCCATCGCTTCTTCGTAGCTGTTTACCACCTTGTCAAAACCGGACATAGGGGAGAACTCCTCTTGTTGTTATTCAAGTCCAGCACTGTTGGTTGTTTGTGCTGGATTCGCTTTATTCTGACGCTGTGCGAAGTCTTGGTGAGATCCGCTATCTGCGTGCTTCTTGTTGAATAGCATCTATCAGATGTTAATATTTATCCAATTTAAAGATTTCAATAATTGATTTAACTTTTTTATGAATGTCACGGTTAAACAGCTCAAAGCGTTTGTTGCAGTTGCGAAGACGCGCAGCTTTGCTGAGGCGGCCGAACTGGTCTATCTGTCTCAGCCCGCACTGAGTATTGCGATTAAAAACCTTGAAGAGACCGTGGGTGGTCAGCTGCTTGTACGCTCGACACGTACCCTGGCGCTGACGCCGGAAGGGGAGGCGTTTTACCCCGTAGCGGAACGTCTGTTGGCGGACTGGGACGATGCCATGCTGGAGTTGCATAACTTGTTCTCCCTCAAGCGAGGCAAGCTGTCGGTTGCCGCGATGCCATCCTTCGCCAGCCAGCAACTGGCCAGTGTTCTGGCGGAGTATCGCGCCTTGTACCCGGACATCAACGTCACCGTTCAGGACGTGGTTGCGGAAGCTGTAGTGGATGCTGTGCGAAGTGGACGTGTTGAGGTGGGCATCGCTTTCCTGCCGGACAGTGCCATCGATGATCTGAACTTTGAAACCCTGTTTGATGACCGTTTTGTTGTGGCCCTGCCGCCTGACCATCCGTTGCTGGATAAACAGGAGATCACCTGGAACCAATTGCGTTCCTCATCCTTTATTGCACTGCAGCGACCGTCCAGTATAAGGGAAGTTATTGAACGAACATTAGAAGAGAAAAAATTCGATCTGAGTATTGAGTTTGAGTCCCATCACTTGATTACCAATATCCGTATGGTGGTGTGTGGATTGGGTGTGAGTGTGGTGCCGTCCCTCTGTATTCCACAGATCGAGCAACTGGGAGGCTGTTGGCGCCCTCTGAAGGCGCCTGCCATTATCCGTAAGGTAGGTATTTTCACCCGCAAACGTTATCCGCTATCCACTGCGGCGACCGCAATGGTTGAGGTGTTAAGGAAGAGCGTGTATCCGCTAGATCAGTAGGTGATGTGTCTGAATCTGTTGCATATGCGCTTTTTGCGCAATCGTTGCGTGGCACAAATTAATTTCAGATTTTTTGTTGAAAGCGGTTGATGAAGGAAAAGTTTATCAATAGAATACGCGCCTCATGTGATCGAGAGGCAGCGATGCTTACTACAGATTGCATGTTCGGTGAAGTGTCCGAGTGGTTAATTCGGAGGCACAACCGGAGAGAATGTCGGCGTTTACGACGACGGTAACGAGCACGCAGGCGTGCAGTTATGAAGTCTGAAAAGACTACGTAAACAACATTGCGGTGAGGTGTCCGAGTGGCCGAAGGAGCACGCCTGGAAAGTGTGTATACGGAAACGTATCGAGGGTTCGAATCCCTCCC
>NZ_JASBRH010000022.1 GCF_029961155.1 Pontibacterium granulatum
GTTCCCACTGCGTGGCCTAACCTCCCCGGGTTTTGACGAGATGACATTATGGGAACAGGTTAAGGACTACTTCTGGCATATCTCCCTGCCGGTATTTGCATCAGTGATCGGCAGCTTTGCCACACTCACCATGCTGACCAAAAACAGCTTCCTGGACGAGATCAACAAGCAATACGTCCTCACCGCCCGCTCCAAAGGCTTGACCGAGAACCGCGTGCTTTACGGGCACGTATTCCGCAACGCAATGCTGCTGATTATCGCGGGTATGCCTGCGGCCCTGATTGGTATCTTCTTTACCGGATCGATGCTGATCGAGGTGATCTTCTCCCTCGACGGTCTGGGCCTGCTGGGTTACGAATCAGTAATCAACCGTGACTACCCGGTGATCTTCGGCACCCTCTATATCTTTACGCTGCTGGGCCTGATCCTGAAACTGATCAGCGACATCACCTATGTGGTGGTCGATCCACGTATCGATTTTGAAAGTCGGGAGCACTGACCATGAGCCCGATTAATCAACGTCGCCTTGAGAACTTCCGCGCCAACAAGCGGGGTTACTGGTCCCTCTGGATCTTCCTGGCGCTGTTTATCGGTAGCCTGTTTGCAGAGCTGATCGCCAACGACCAGCCGTTGCTCGTCAAATACAACGGCGAGCTTTACTATCCGATCGTGACCCAGTACCCGGAAACCGTCTACGGTGGCGAATTTGAAAGCCCCACCGATTACAAAGACCCCTACGTACAGGAACTGATAGAGCAGGACGGAGCTGGCTGGATTCTCTGGGCTCCCATCCGCTATAGCTACGACACCATCAACTACGAACTGCCGCAACCGGCGCCCTCGCCGCCCACAGCCGAAAACCTGCTGGGCACCGATGACCAGGCCCGTGACGTGCTGGCCCGTGTGATTTACGGTTTCCGTATCTCGGTAGTCTTTGCTGTGGTACTGACGCTGCTAAGCTCCATCGTGGGAGTCATTGCCGGTGCCGTACAGGGATTTTATGGCGGCAAGGTGGACCTGTTCTTCCAACGCTTTATCGAGATCTGGTCCGGGCTGCCGGTCCTATTCCTCCTGATCATCCTGGCCAGTATCGTCGAACCCAACTTCTGGTGGCTGCTGGGCATCATGCTCCTGTTCTCCTGGATGAGCTTGGTGGATGTGGTACGTGCCGAGTTCCTGCGGGGCCGCAACCTGGAGTACGTGCGTGCGGCCCGTGCGTTGGGTCTCGACAACCGGCTGATCATGTTCCGCCATATTCTGCCCAATGCGATGGTGGCCACCCTGACCTTTATGCCCTTTATCTTCAATGGCTCCCTGGTCACCCTGACTGCATTGGATTTCCTCGGTTTTGGTCTGCCTCCGGGCTCCCCGTCACTGGGTGAGCTGGTTGCCCAGGGCAAAGGTAACCTGCACGCCCCATGGCTGGGGATCACCGCCTTTATTGTACTTTCAACCATGTTGACCCTGCTGATCTTTATCGGCGAAGCGGTCCGCGATGCCTTTGATCCAAGGAAAGTGTAAGTCCATGAGCGAAAAACTGATCAGCGTAAGAAACCTGTCGGTGAACTTCGGCCAGAACGGCGACGAGGTGGAAGCGGTCAAGGGCGTGACTTTTGATATTCCCAAAGGCAAAACCTTAGCCCTGGTGGGCGAGTCAGGTTCAGGTAAGTCCGTCAGCGCACTCTCCATTCTGCGCCTGCTGCCTTATCCCAAAGCCAGCCACCCAAGCGGTGAGATCCATTACGACGGGCAGGACCTGATGCAACTGGATGAAAGCGCTATGCGCCATCTGCGGGGTAACCGGATCGGCATCATCTTCCAGGAACCGATGACCTCCTTAAACCCGCTGCATACGGTAGAGAAGCAGATCGGCGAGGTCCTGCTTCTGCATAAAACCAACGGCGGCAAGCAAGTACGCGAGCGCATCATCGAACTGCTGGAGCTGGTGGGCATCCCGAACCCGGAGAGCCGCCTTGGCGCATACCCACATGAACTATCCGGCGGACAACGCCAGCGTGTAATGATTGCCATGGCACTGGCGAACGACCCCGAACTCCTGATCGCAGACGAGCCAACTACCGCACTGGATGTCACCATCCAGGAGCAGATCTTGCAGCTGCTGCAGGAGCTGCAACAAAAGCTGGGTATGGCAATACTGCTGATCACCCACGACCTGAATATCGTGAAGCGATATGCCCACGAGGTGTGCGTGATGTATCGCGGCGAACCGGTGGAAACCAACGATTGCCACTCGCTGTTCGCCGCGCCGAAACATGAGTACACCCGCTCCCTGTTGGCGGCAGAGCCAAGTGGAGATCCGGCTCCTCTGCCTGCCCAACCCGATGTGCTGATCAGCACCGATAAGCTTAGGGTCTGGTTCCCGATCAAGAAGGGCTTTTTCAAGCGCACCGTTGACCACGTCAAAGCGGTGAATGAGATCTCAATCGAAGTTAAACAGGGTGAAACCTTAGGCATCGTAGGCGAGTCCGGCTCCGGTAAAACCACCCTTGGACTTGCTTTACTGAGGCTTATCGGTTGTGAAGGTGGCATTCATTTTGACGGTATCAATATCGCCGGGATGAACCAGAAACAGGTGAAACCGCTACGACGTCGTATGCAAGTAGTCTTCCAGGATCCGTTTGGCAGCCTGAGTCCGCGCATGTCTGTATCGGAGTGTATTGCCGAGGGACTCGGAGTGCACAATATCGGCGACAAGGAGGCACGCGACCAGATGATTGTGGACGTGATGCGCGAAGTTGGACTTGATCCCGATACCCGTCATCGCTACCCCCATGAGTTCTCCGGTGGTCAGCGCCAGCGTATCTGTATCGCCCGTGCCCTGATACTCAAGCCGGAACTGATCATTCTCGACGAGCCAACCTCCGCACTGGACCGTACGGTACAGAAACAAATTGTCGAATTGCTACGTGAGCTGCAAGCCAAACACAACCTCAGTTACATCTTTATCAGCCATGACCTGGCCGTCGTAAAGGCGCTAAGCCACAAGCTTTTGGTGATGCAGCACGGCGACGTGATGGAGAGCGGTGATGCGGCAGAGATATTCGCTCAACCGAAACACGTGTACACCCGCTCCTTGCTGGACGCAGCGTTCCGGACGTAAGCAAACCTTTATGTGACGCGCGGCTTTTTTGATAGCCCGCGTCCA
This sequence comes from Pontibacterium granulatum, assembly GCF_029961155.1. Taxonomy (GTDB): domain Bacteria; phylum Pseudomonadota; class Gammaproteobacteria; order Pseudomonadales; family Balneatricaceae; genus Pontibacterium; species Pontibacterium granulatum. The sequence goes on from NZ_JASBRH010000022.1 coordinate 3,167, forward strand.
TTCAGGATCACAAACCACCAACGTTTTTCCCGTCTTTCAGATCAGCCTTCCTCCGTCCTCTCAGCCTAATTCTCCGCTTTGAGTAATACCCTGATGGAAACCGTAACAAGGACCCTGCAGCACCTTGACGCAATCCTGCCCCCTCTTGGGCCACCCCGTACAACAGGCACCATTCAGGTGCAAGCCAGGCTGCGACCAAAGCACCAAATAAACGCATAACCCACTAATTCAAAAGATCTTTTCACCAAAACAGGGCACAAATATCTGGCCCTACCGAGCCGAGCAAACTGGCCCTAAAAATCAATCCCAACAGCAGTGAGTATGTAAATCGTCGACCGGTAAGAAACGGGCGTGAGTGACCGGGCCACGGCAACAACAAAAATAAAAAGGCGTTTGATCTTATGGACGGACATAAGACAAATCAGGCCAACGAACGGGAGTTCAAAATGACTAACAGCTCGAAATTTAAATCGGTTCTTTCTATCACTGCTGGCTTGATGTTCTCAGCAAGCGCGATGGCTGCAAACTGGAACATCGCTGTAGGCGACGGTGGCGGCAGCGCTCAGGAAGCCCTGGGTCTGAAATTCATCGAAGCACTGAAAGAGAAAACCGGTGGCAAACACTCCGCAAAACTGTTCTTGAACGGCCAGCTGGGTTCCGAGCAGGACACCGTAAATGACGCAGCACTGGGTACCCTGGATTTCTCCATCCTGGCAAGCAACAACCTGGCACCATTCTCTCCAACACTGGGCATTCTCTCCCTGCCATACATCTTCGAAAATCTGGATCAGGCACAGAAAACTGTTGAAGGTCCTGTAGGCGAAGAACTGATTAAGAACACTGTACGTGACTCCGGTGTACGTATCGTAGGCTGGACCTACTCTGGTTTCCGCGTACTGAGTAACTCCAAGAAGCCAATCCAGAAATTGGCAGACCTGGACGGCGTAGTGGTTCGTGTACCCAAGAACGAAATCATGATCGACACTTACAAGTCTTGGGGCAATAACCCGACTCCAATGGCTTGGTCCGAAACCTTCACCGCGCTACAGCAGGGTGTTGTAGACGGCCAGGACACTCCATACACCACGATCTATGCAATGAAATTCGGTGAAGTACAGAAATACATCACCGACCTGCACTACCTGTTCCTGCTGGAGCCGCTGATCATTTCTGAGTCCCTGTTCCAGGATCAGGATGCAGCAACCCAGAAAGCGATCCTGGCAGCGGGTAACGAAGCGACTGCTTACAGCCTGCAGTGGCTGAAAGACCAGGAAGCATCTATCAAGAAAGAACTGGTTAGCAAATACGGCATGCAGATCGATACTCTGCAGGACGAATCTGAGTGGGCTAAACGCGCTCAGGAAGCTGTATGGCCGAAGTTCTACGAGTCTGTAGGTGGCAAAGGCAAAGTAAACGAACTGCTGCGTTCCCTGGGCCGCGACGAAGTTTAATCTGAACTCCACTTGAGTCCTCTCAAACATGCACCTTTCGGGGTGCATGTTTTTTTATTCATCCCTCTACCCTTCCCTTCGAATTCTCCCTCAGAACGTCATCAGCACTGATCTAAAAAAACTGAAAACATTGATCCTGCGCAATAAACACGTATGCGCATTGTTCTCATTAGGCGAATGGGAAATATTCTCAGTAGCATTCGCAAAAATCTTATGCTAGTTTTACCATCAAATTTTGTAGCGCCACCCGCACAAGGGGTTGCAGGCGGCACCCGTCCACTTTCTCAAGCAGGGCTTTAAAACGTGAAACTGAAAAAAATCGTATCTGCAGTAGCGCTGGCTTCTCTGGCAACGTTTGGTATGACTGCACAGGCAGCTGACAAGGTTTACGCTGACTTTCCGGTAACTGTTAAGAATTACACAGGCAACACTGAGCACTCTGTGGCGTACACCGGCCAGATCGCGCGTCACGTTCTTCACACCTCCCTGAAAAAGCTGGCAGGCAAAGGCACCGGTGAAGCTAACGCGGAACTGAAAGCTCAGATGATGGCGTACTACGAAGGCAAAGACGCAGGCCGCGACATCCTCTCCCCTGCGTCCAAGGGCAAATTTGTTTTCGCTGAAAGCACAGTAGACGAGCTCTCCAAGAAGAAAAACCTGGCGGGTAAAGCATACAAAGGTGCGGTAACGTCCTGGCCCGGCAACATGACTGGCGCTGAAGTGCTGTCTTTCATGATCGATAAAGCAGCGACCGCTGAAAAAGGCTACGACAGCGTAAACGGCCTGGATTACGCGCAGCTGATCTCCAAGTTCACAATGGGTGCGGTATTCTACAACCAGGCAGTTGATAGCTACCTGGACGAAAAACTGGAAGCCGACACCAAACCAAACAACAAGGCGTACGAAGACGGTAAACCTTATACCGGTAAAGAGCACGTTTGGGACGAAGCGTTCGGTTACTTCGGTGCACCAGCTCACACCCTGACCCTGAGCGCTAAAGACGTATACAACATTGCTAAGGGCAACGAAGATGCACTGACCCTGGCGGATACCAACAAGGACGGCAAAGTAAGCCTGTACAACGAAATGGCATTTGCCCACGCGTACTACGCAGCTGGCTTCGACAAGGGTGGTAAAACCAACTACCTGCACACCATCACAGAAGCGTTCATCGACGGTCGTCAGCTGATCGCGGATGCTAACGGTGAAAAACTGACCGACGAACAGCGTACGAAACTGAAGGGTTATGCAGCGGTTATCGCTGAGAACTGGGAAAAAGTGATCGCAGAAGCGGTATTTAAATACGCAGGTTCCGCCTACAAGGATATCGAGAAGCTGAATGCAGCACTGGAATCCAAAGGTGACGTGAGCAAAGTACTGCGTGGCTACGGCAAGCACTGGGGAGAACTGAAAGGCTTCGCAATGGCACTGCAGGTTAGCGGTAAAGATCTGGGGGCAACCGGTGTTCAGTTGAATCGCCTGATCGGCTTCGGGCCGGTACTGCTGGGCAACACCCAGGTAACTGGTATCGACGCAGACGGCAACTTCGTTCAGAGCAGTACAATGTCGCTGGATGAGTACGCCCTGAACATGCTGAAAGTTCAGCAGCTGATGGTTGACGAATTTGGCGTCGAAGCACGTAACAAAGACGTGCTGGCAAGCATGGGCGACCTGATTAAGAAGCTGGGCGAACAAGCCGCTGAAGCTGAAAACGACTAAGACAGCCTGATCTGGCACCTGCGCCGCAGGTGTCTGTCATGGACGAAACCAGCTATACCGATACCTGTCTGGAGGTATAGCTGGTTTTTTTGTTTCTGGATCGGACAAATATCAAATCGCCGCCAACGCTTTCTGGTACTATCCCGCCGATGGACACACTGCTGACCGAATACGTTACCGACCTCTATACCAGCATCTACGAGACCGTGCTCAATCCCCGCAAACGGGTTTTCTACGGGTACGTACTGATGGCACTACTGATCGGTGCTGCGTGGTTTAAGTGGCGTTCAAATCGGTCTCTACGACAGATAAGCAAAGACCTGCTCTCCCCGAGCATCTGGTGGTCGGAATCCGCCAAAGCCGACTACACAGTTCTGCTGATCAACAAAGCGATCCTATTGGCGACCGTCCCATTATTGATCACTAAAATCGCGCTGGCCACACTGATATTTCAGCAACTCTATGCGCTTATCGGTTTTCCACCCGCGCCGGGCAGCCTTCTGCCAGACTGGGCAGTCCCGATCTGTTTTACCCTGTTTCTATTCCTGCTGGACGACTTTGCCCGTTATTTCCTGCATATGCTGATGCATCGCTGGCCGGTACTTTGGGCATTTCACAAGGTGCATCACAGCGCGCGAACCATGACGCCGTTTACCGTCCTGCGTACCCATCCGGTCGAAGGCCTGCTGTTTACCCTGCGCAGTATCCTGGTGCAGGCGATCAGCATCGGTACTTTCCTCTACCTGTTTGGTGATCGGGTAGACTTGGTTACCGTACTGGGCGTAAACGTCGCGGTATTTGTCTTTAATGTGACCGGTGCCAACCTGCGTCACTCTCATGTGCCGATCTTCTACTGGAGATGGCTGGAGCGCATCCTGATCTCGCCAGCGCAACACCAGATCCACCACTCCATCCTGCCTCGCCATTTCGATAAGAACTTTGGCGCTGTGCTGGCGATCTGGGACTGGATAGGCGGCAGTCTGCATCTGTCGGAGCCGGAGACAGACTTGAAGTTTGGTGTTTCCAAAAAGGTAGAACCGAATGAGCAGAGCTTAAAAACGCTTTATCTGCAGCCGTTCAGAGAATCATGGCGGGCGGCTAAAGGCAGTATTCGTCGCTGCTAGCGTTTATGTAGGGCAGCCTTTAGGCTGCCGGCACCCTGAAGGGTGCCCTACAAACGATCTCCAATCTATAGCGATGCCCCACCCACTCCTCTAAAAGGGTACAAAAAAAGCGCCGGACTCTCTCGAATCGGGCGCTTTTTCTTAACAGTGCGTATTACGCAATCAGACCGTACTGGTCACGCAGGATCTCGATAATCTCAGTCTTTGGATTATCAGACTGCGGCAGTTTCTCACCGATGATCTTCTCGGCAATACCTACGTAGGTGTCGGACACCTTCTGGATCAGCGCAGCTGGCAGTTCGTTGTCACGCGCCAGTGCGTAACGCTCTTCCATGCGGTCCTTGTTGACCAGAATGTCGGAATCCGGGAAGTAGCTCAGGAGCTCCTGACGGAAAACCTCTTTCGAGTTCTCGATCACTTTGCCTTCACGGTATGACGGACCATCCCAGATTCGAGAGGAGTCAGGGGTACCCACTTCGTCCATGTAGATTAGCTTTTCGTTACCTTCAGCGTCGGTCACGTAGCCGAACTCAAACTTGGTATCTACAAACACCTGATCGATCTTCTCCAACTCTGCACTGATTACTTCAAAGCCCTCTTTCAGCAGCTTCTCGTACAGCGCGACGTCATCTGGAGATTTGAAGCGGAACGCTTCGTGGTTGTTGATGATGTCATCACGGGTGATGTTCACATCATCCACTTCTGGCACACCCGGCACACCTTTCAGAATCCCCTTGGTGGACGGCGTGATTAGCAACTCGGGCAGTTTCTGATCCTTCTGCAGATCGTCCGCGATTTCGATGCCACAGAATGTACGCTCGCCTTTCGCGTACGCACGCCACATGGAGCCGGTAATGTACTGACGGCAGATTGCTTCGATCATCACAGGCTGAGCTTTCTGTACGATCCATACCAGCGGGTGCGGTATATCCAGGATATGGCTGTCGGCCAAGCCCTTTTCACGGAACAGTTTGAACCAATGGTTGGAGATCGCATTCAGTGCCGCGCCTTTACCCGGAACCCCCTGCATGCCGCCTTCACCGGTCCAGATGCATTCAAACGCAGAGATACGGTCACTGATCACCATCACGGCCAGTTCGGTATCTTCGTGAACGTTGTAGCCCTTCTCTTTAATCAGGCGACGGCTGTCCTCTTGTGTCAGCCAGTAAACGGAACGTACTTTTCCACTGTGTACCGGCAGATCGGTGCGGATTGGCAGATCGTTATTTACTGCCAGTACTTTATCGGCAAGGCTCATGTTCAAACTGTCCTGTGTTCTGTGGGTCAGGAAGACCGCCCTTTTCACTTACGGACAGTCTGGAAATTCGAGACGCGCGATTTTATCAGATGGCAGAAACGCTGACACGTTTTTTACTTGCCTTCAGATACGAGCAATATAAAGGGATACGTCTGATTACAAAGAGTTTGCGGCCCCTGCCTACGCTTGGTCAACGCAAGCAGCGGCGCGTTTCTATTGTCTCGCGACGACGATATCGGCTTTCGTAGTGGAGACAATGTTCAGCAGTTCATCCTGCTCTTTCTGCGGTACGTTAAATTTCGCCAAAGACTTCTTGAACTCCGCCACCATCACATCCCATTCAGCATCCGAGATGTTCAGGTGGGCATGGGCATCTTTCATGCTGCGTCCGGTGTACCTTTCCGGTCCGCCAGTTACCTCACTGACCATAAGGGTCACCATAAACTTGAGTCCCGCTTTGGGCACCCGCTCGCGAGACGCCTTAACTGCCGGATTGGCGTTGAGCTCATCGTTCACCAGCAGGCGTTCGATAAAGTCATCAACAACCATGGCGATAGCATAAGAGCCGCCTAAACGTTCGTACAAAGAAGGTTGGGAGTGGCTGTCAGCCTGCGATGCTGGTGTCCACAGCATGAGCGCCAATGCCAGCATCAGAGAGGTGGTTTTGGTGTGGTAATTGTGCATAACATCTGTCCTCTATTGTCGACCTGTAAAAGCTCGGTCAGTTGATATGCGTGGATTTTTTGATTCCATGGGGATTCAACCAGCCCGGTAGCGTCCGGGGCATCGACCAGACGCTTTCGATTACTGAAACTATAGGAATTTTGCCTTTCCTAATGGTCGGATGTACGTACGATCTCTTCCAGACCGATTCCCGGACAGATATGGTCATTGATGTAGTCGATCAGGTTGGTCGCCACATGGCGGATCCGCTTGTCGATCATCTCGTCGGTACAGTGACCCTGCTCATCGAATACCCGCTGCACCCCCGCCACGGAAACCGGAGCAGGCAACACAATCGCTCCAACATGGGAGCAGACTCCTCGCAATTGTTCGAGTGATTTGATCGCACCAATCGCACCGGCCGCCACCCCCAAAAGCGCTACGGGCTTCCCCGCCAGGACAGATGGGAACCCCAGGTTTTCAATCGCCAGCTTGGTCAGGGCACTGAATGAACCATGGTATTCTGGAGTTGCGAAGATCACACCGGTCGCGGAAGATACCGTATCGCGAAAATGCTTCAGCGTTGCCAGATCCCCTTCCCTGCCAGGCAGTGGCAACTCCAGCATCTGCATATCGATCACTTCTAACTCCACATCGCCGTATCTGGATATCTCATCCGCGACCAGGGCGACGGCTTTATCGGTGAAATTTCCGTCCCGCACACTCCCCGGAATAATTACGATCCGGATTCGACCACCTGTTGCAGTTGCCATGATCGGTTACCTCCTCTGCTGATGTCCTCAATAGCTACTCCAAAGCATAGTCGATCCTTACTAACGGACTGTGAATGCAGAGGCCTGATGTACTAGCATGGAGACAGCTCTGTTGAGGAAGAATGCAATGAACACCCAAGGCCGACTGATCGCTCGATTTACCCAACACCTCCCTGCTGGCAGGCTGGAGTGGATTGGCTTACGCCCAGCCAGGAAAGAGCCGATGAAGACAGTTGATCAGGTTATGGCGTTGGAAGGCCTGGGGCTGGAAGGAGACCGCCGCTGTCTGGGTACACCGGGCTCAGGCCGCCAGGTCACGTTGATCTGCCAGGAACACCTGCCGGTCATTGCGCAGTTTCTGGGCAAATCAGAGGTTCCTGTAGAGCTATTGCGCCGTAACCTGCTGGTGTCGGGTATTAACCTCTACGCCCTGCGCCACCAGCGGTTCCGTATTGGTGAAGCGGAGTTTATTACCACCGCCCACTGCCATCCCTGTTCACGCATGGAAACCGCGCTCGGCGAGGGAGCTGTAGCAGCAATGCTGGGCTACGGCGGTTTCTGTGCTCGCATAACAAAATCTGGCCTGATTCGAGTGGGCGATCTGATCGAGAAACTTTAGGAAACCTGTCTGGCTCTTCCCCTGATTCTCTCCAATACTACAAGGGAGATCATCCCAGATTTTCCGTCTGCGCTACCGGCCCAAGCGCAGCTTCAGGAAGAAACTGCGCCGCCTCCGTCATCGGCAGACGATGTAATCTGACCGGCTTAATGGAGGTTTCCCATGCCCAGATTCAGCACAGAGAACATCCGCAACGTGGCGATTGTCGGCCACGCCGGAAGCGGTAAAACCACACTGATCGAAAGTCTGCTTTACCACTCCGGCGCCATCAACGTCCCCGGCAATATTGAATGCGGTACCACCCTCTCCGACTACACCCCTCAAGAAAAATCCCTGCAACACAGTATCGACGTCAGTCTCTGCAGCTTCGACCACGACAACCACCATGTAAATTTGCTCGACACCCCAGGGTACCCGGAGCTGATGGGGCGCACCCTGAGTATTCTGCCTGCCGCAGACAGTGTAGCCATCGTGGTAAACGCCCATACCGGCATCGAACAGGTCACCCAGTTGATGGTTGAAAAGAGCAAGGAGGCGGAACGCCCCTGCATGATCATCGTCAACAAAACTGACGGCCCCGCCGTACAGTGCGCCGACCTGCTGACCGAGATGCAGGAACGCTTTGGCGCCGAATGCCTGCCGCTGAACCTGCCCGCAGCTGACGGCCAGTCTGTGGTTGATTGCTTCTTCCAGCACGGCGATGCTGCAACGGCCTTTTCCGACGTGCAGGAAGTACACAACACTATCGTCGACCAGGTAGTCGAGATGGACGAAGCGCTGATGCAGCTGTACCTGGAACAGGGAGAAGAGCTATCGCCTGAGCAGTTACATGAACCGTTCGAGCAAGCCTTGCGCGAAGGCCATCTAATCCCTGTGTGTTTTGTATCCGCCCAATCCGGTGCAGGTGTTCCACAACTGCTTGAGGTACTCACCCAACTGATGCCAAACCCACTGGAAACCAATCCACCGCAGTTTTTAAAGGGTGAGGGCCCTGACGCAGAACCGGTCAGGGTCGAACCCGATCCCGACGCCCATGTGGTTGCCCACGTGTTTAAGGTCGCTGTAGACCCGTATATGGGCCGCATCGGCTTGTTTCGTATCTATCAGGGCACCGTGAAAACCGGTAGCCAGCTGTTTATTGGTGACAGCCGCAAGCCGTTTAAGGTTACCCATCTGATCAAGCTGCAAGGTAAAGAGCACACCGAGATCAGCGCCGCCACACCGGGTGATCTCTGCGCAATTGCTAAGATCGACGAACTGGAGTTTGATGCCGTGCTGCACGACAATCACGACGAGGACGATTATCACCTGCGTATGGTTGAACGTCCGTTGCCGATGTGTGGGCTCGCTATCAGACCTACCCGTCGCGGCGACGAACAGAAACTCTCGGACGCTCTGCACAAATTAGCATCTGAAGATCCGGGCATCCTGATTGAGCACCGTGCCTCACAGAACGAAACCGTGCTTTACGGCTCAGGCGAACTTCACCTGAAGATCATCCTCGATAGGATGCAGGATCAGTACAACCTTCAGGTCGATACTCATCCACCCAGCATCGCCTATCGAGAGACCATCACCACGCCGGCCGAAGGCCATTGTCGACACAAAAAACAGACCGGTGGTGCAGGCCAGTTTGGCGAGGTCTTTCTTCGCATCACCCCGTTGGAACGCGGCGCTGGCTTCCGTTTTGTCAATAAAGTGGTGGGCGGAGCCATACCGAGCCAGTTCATTCCGGCGGTCGAAAAAGGGATTCATCAAGTGCTGGAAAGCGGCGCACTGGCGGGGTTCCCGCTACAGGACATTGAAGTGACGGTTTATGACGGCAAACATCACTCGGTCGATTCCAAGGAGATCGCCTTTGTTGCCGCGGGCAAGAAGGCGTTTCTGGATGCAATTGAGCACGCCCACCCGATTCTGTTGGAACCCATCGTAGATGTCAGCATCATTACCCCAAGTGACAACGTGGGTGATATTACCGGCGATATCTCTTCTAAACGAGGCATGATCAACGGCACCGCCGTACGCCCACAGCAGGAGGTGGAGATCAGCGCCCAACTGCCATTGGCCGAGATGGATGGCTACCAATCCCGACTGAAAGCGCTCACTGGCGGTGAGGGCCAGTTCAGCATGGTATTCAGCCACTATGCCCCCCTGCCTCAACGTCAGCAGGACGAATTGGTGGCCTCCCATCAGCCTGCTCACGATAGTTAAACCACCCGTCCACACCTGTCACTCATGATGAGTGACAGGTGTATCCATCGCTTGAGATGAAAAACCACCCCCTGACTAAATTTCCATCAGCAGTGGCCGATAGCCTAAGGACGAAATTCAGGGAGCATTGGGATGATCATCGCCAACAGCAATTTGAGCTTTAGCACTAGCCATGCCAAAGAACAAACGCATAGGGAACATGAAAGCCTGGTCGTACAACGTTTTTTACCCGACGGATCCGCCCACTCGCAGGCAGTAGACGCCGGCGAGAAAACCAGTCTGTCCGAAGAAGCGGTCAAGCTTGCCAAAAATCTCGGCAATATACGGTTGCGCACCGCTGAAGCGGAAACCGGCATCAATCAGACCAGCTTTAACGGACAAACTCTGCAGCAACCGCTCAGCGCACTCGGACAGGCCGGTCCGGTAGCCGATCTCTCGGGTACCGCGTTAGCGGATACGATTTCCGTAAACGCCCCAACCACCTCGGCGGAGGTCACCCAATACCACACGGCCATCAGCTCTCGCCTGTCACTGATGAGCGCCATCCTCGCCAGCCTGACCGGTAAACCGGTGGAGCTGTTTGACGGCCGATCGCTCAATGATAGCGTGAACAATGCCAAGCAGGTGCCGGTTGGTGGTGCTCAGAACCTGAGTTTCAATATCAACCTCGAAAGCTTTCAGGCCAATGTGACCCATCAGCCTATGGGCATGCGTTACGAACACGTCACTAGCTACAGCGAATTCGAACGCACCACCTTCAGTGCACGCGGAGAGATCCAGACCGCCGACGGGAAAAGCCTGCAGATTGATCTGATGATGGAGATGCAGCACAGCTACAGCACCTACGAATCAACCGTCCTGACCGCGGGCGTTCAATTGACCGATCCACTGATCATTAATTTTGACGCCCCTGCCGCCCACCTTACCAATGAGAAGTACGGCTTTGATATCAACAGTGACGGCAGCACCGAGCAGATCAGCTTTGCCGGACAGGGTAGCGGTTTTTTGATGCTGGATAAGAACGGTGACGGCCGCGCCAACAACGGCAACGAGCTGTTCGGTACAAAAAGTGGCGATGGCTTTGCTGACCTGTCGGCCTACGACGAGGACGGCAACGGCTTTATCGACGAAGGTGACAGCGCTTATACCGAATTGAAGATCTGGGTTAAGAGCGGCAACGGCAGCGACCAGTATTTCTCACTTGCGGATAAAGGCATTGGCGCCATCTACCTGGGCGCAGTACATACACCGTTTGAGATCAAGAACGAGCAGAACGAGCAGCAGGGTGTCGTGCGTGGTTCCAGCTTTTTCCTGAGGGAGGACGGCAGCAGCGGTACCGTACAGCAGGTCGATCTGGTTATTTAATACCAGAAGTAACGTTCAACCCCTGCCCGGTCGGTGTCACGGATGACTTCGGCCGGGCACCCTTTTCTAGCTTTTTGCTTTAACCTACACTGCGCCATACCGGTACACCTAACGCCAACCAAGACACACCGTAGTGCATGACTATTGGCTTACCCGCCCATCGCTGCACAGCAAGTCCTTTTAAAACAACGCATTAAAGAAGATGCTTCTACTGGCCTGATAATTGCTCATTCATTTCCAAAGCTAAAGGTCAGCGAGGCAGATCAATGGACATGAAAGTCGGCGTACATAGAGACTCACCACTCTACCAACTTTGGAATACGTTGTTCTACAACTGCGAGGCAGGAAACACCGGCACCCTGTTTATCGCCACGGATCAGAACCGATCCGGTCAGATTGTACTTCACAAGGGGCGCTTGATTGGTGCGGCGTACAACGGGGAATACAACCTGTCGGCTCTGATGGCGCTGTCCTATCTTCGGGACGCCCGCTTCTCCTACTCACCCGACCTGATCTTTCCAGTACCGGAAACCCTGCTACCGGAAGAATCCGCGTTGCTGCTTGAGCAACTGGGATTTCAGGATTACCTTGATGAGCCGGTCAGTAAACCGGAGCCGGTTGAAGTTCCGGACATTCCGTCACATGACGAACACCCGCATGCTTCTATATCCACGCCTGACGCCACTCAAACAGACGAACATACCGTGGACGCTTCAAACACAGCACAGACCATTACCTGTATCTACCGCGGTCAGACGGTCGTTAAAACCGTCGCACAGGCGGCACAGGCAACAAGCCCCTCCAAAGGCAGCGTAAAGATCTACCGCGGCCAGGTCGTTCAGGGTTAACGCTGGTTCTTGGCAGAATTGGCGATACGCGTATGGATCTCAATCCGCCCCAACTGCCAGAGCATCAGCGCAGCACCCATTCCGCTGACTCCCAAAGCCATGGTCATAATCATGATCTGGTAACGCACAGCGATCAGGGGGGAAACACCGGACAGGATCTGACCGGTCATCATGCCCGGTAGTGCAACCAATCCTACCGCCAGCAAGCTGTTCACCTGGGGGATCATTGCAGCATGGAAGGCAGCAAGACGTGCGGCTTTCTCTTGTTTCCCTTCCACCAGCTCAGAACGGTATCGCTCTGCCGCAAGACTGATCGCATTCATACTGTTGGAAAAAAACATCCCCGCAAGCGGGATCATTACACTGGGTTCGTACCAGGTCTCAACGCCCAATACGAGCTTCAGGGCAATCGCCAGATGAAACCCGACGGCCAGCAAAAGCGCGGTAAAAGCCGGGCGTAGAAACCCTGGGTGTTGCCTTACTGGCCTGATCGCAATCCAGGACGCGGCGCAGATCATCACACTCAGCACCAGCCCGGTAATCCAAGGCGACGGTTCGGCAAATAACACCACCAACACGTACCCCACCGCAACAAGCTGCAACGCCATACGCGCGCTGGATAACAGGACTTCGGACGGTTTTCCGTTCCAGTAATAGTAGATTGCGCTAATCAGCAGGACTGGGATCAGACACCAACTGAGGGACAACCAGGAGATAGAATGCATACAGAATCAAGAATTATCTGGCTAATAAATGGAGGCTGATTATTACACGCTACCGCAGCCATTTAGTTACAAACACGTCATAATCCACGGGTTCAAAACCGGTCTTATGAGGCTGACCGGACTTGGTTGTTGGGCAAGCCCGGCCCTCCGCACGCCTAGGCTCTTTAGCTTGGCGCTATGTTCTGATTGATACGGAAAAAGTTGTCAGGATCGTAAGTCGATTTTACCTGGGCCAGCTTCGCGTAGTTAGACCCGTAGGCACCGTCGACACGTTCCTCATCCTCACTGATAAAGTTCACGTATACGCCGCCGGTGGCGTACGCCTTGGTCGCATCAAAGAACTCCCGTGCCCAGCCAATGCATTCCCTATCGTCAGCATGTTCATCCCACCGGGTATGTACATTCATGACGTACTCCACATCCCGATGCGGATACGCAGTTGCGTCCGAGGCAACGCGGTTAATGGCACCGCCGAGCTGCGCCACAAAGATCTCAGACTGCGGACTTGGCAAGCGACCGCCGTATTCCACCAGCGTATCGATCAGACCATCACTCAACTCAGCAAAGTTATGGGACTTCCAGTAGTTACGGCTCCCCGGTGTTAGCAGCGGATCAAAAGCCTGTTGGAAAGCAACAAACGGATGAGGGGCAAAACCATCTGCGATTGGCTGGCCAAGTTCCCGGATGGGCGCAATCGCCCGCTCACCCTCGTCCATAGGCCCGTTGTACAGCGCCACAATAATCACAGCAAGCTGACCATGATACTGTGGATCCAGAAACGGTAATGGCGGTGCGGTGCGGATGACCGCCCAGGTTGTAAGTTGTTCAGGGCTGCTAGCACAGAATTTCCGGTATGCCTGCAGTAACGAACGGGCCTGATCAAAAGGAAAAACGGCAGGCCCGGACATCACCAATGGCCCCACCGGATGCGCGTTGAATTCAAAAGACGTGACAATCCCAAAGTTACCGCCGCCTCCGCGGATCGCCCAGAACAAATCTGAATGATTTTCCGCATCACATCGTAAGCGTTCACCCTGCGCGGTCACCACTTCTGCCGCAACCAGATTATCAACAGACAACCCGAGAGAACGACTCAACCAGCCAAAGCCCCCACCTAGGGTTAAACCACCCACACCCGTTGTTGAGTTGATCCCAACAGGAACAGCCAAGCCATAGCGCTGCGCTTCGTGATCCAGATCCCCGAGTGTCGCCCCAGGCCCCGCCACGGCGCGACGTCGATCAGGGTCTACATGCACATAGTTGATGCCACTCAGATCAATCAGCATCGCTTCGTCGCAAAGCGACTTACCGGCAATGTTGTGACCCGCCCCTCTCACCGACACCAGTAGATTCATCTGACGGGCAAAAGAAACCGCCTGCATTACATCAGCCGTACCGGTACAACGCACAATCAGCGCCGGCTCCCGGTCAATCATTGCATTCCAGATTTGGCGAGACGCTTCATAACGCGCGTCATCGGGGCAGATAACCTCACCACGCAACGTGGTGTTTAGCTCTTCCAGTGTTTCGCTGCTCAAGCGGACCAATTCTCCGCTGAGGGAACGAACATTTAGTTCTTTCATATAAACCTCCTTCAGCCCCGACACAATGTCTTTAGCTGAAAGGAAAGCAGTTGGAATGGATACTGCCATGTACAGCATCGTGCTACCCGGCAACAGCTACACCCTGTTACCGCGAATTAGGATGATCTGGCGGCATCACTCCATCTACATCGGTTCATCGACACACGCGGCGGCACAACGCAACTAAATTCTAGTTTAGAGCAAATCTGATCATGGATAGGTGCTGCCGCTAACCTCCCGCAAAGGTAACGCCAATCACATGCTTTGGATGAGTGCCATGGGGTTTGGAAATGTCCGAAAGCAAATTGTCACCATAAGGGACAACTTGATCCACCTTCATGTACCGTCTGTAAAAAGCATGACACTTTACGTAAATACGTGTCTTATAAAGGGTTATTGATCTTTTGATTTCTGCAACGTTTGGGTAACAGCGGCGTCATCTATGGGCATTAGCGTTAGGGCCCCCTTCAATCACATATGGAAATTACGGAGTTCAAGCGATGCTAAATCGTACATTCCGCCGCAGCGCCCTGGCAGTAATGATCGCAGCTGCTGCGACCAGTGCTCAGGCCGAGTCATTCAACCGAGTTGCCAGCTTCTCCACTGTCAAAAACCTGCCAGCTGGCAGCGACCTCCGTGAAGAAACGTCCGCTGAGATCGTCGATGTTTCAGAAGATGGCAACACCCTGGTTTACTCTGACAGCCCACTGGAAGCGCTGGGCATTATCGATATCAGCGATGCCGATGAGCCAGAAGCTGGCGGCTTCATAAAACTTGAAGGCGAACCGACTTCTGTCGCGTTTGCCGGTGAGTACGTGCTGGCAGGGGTGAACACCTCCGCAAGCTACACCCAACCAAGCGGGTTCCTGGCAGTGATCGATCTGGACGACAAGAAGATCGAGAAGCGCTGCGACCTGGGGGGCCAGCCGGACTCCGTTGCCGTGTCCAAAGACGGTAATTACGTTGCCGTAGCAATTGAGAACGAACGCGACGAAGACCTGAACGACGGCGCACTGCCTCAGTTGCCCGCAGGTTTCCTGGTAATCGCACCGCTGGAAGACGGCACGCCGGATTGCAGCGATATGCGCCGTGTGGAACTGACCGGCCTGGCCGCAATCGGCGGCAGTGATCCTGAGCCGGAGTTCGTGGACTTCAACGGCAACAACGAAATTGTTGTTACCCTGCAGGAAAACAATCACCTAGTGATTGTTGACGCCCAAACAGGCAAGGTGGTTAACCACTTCTCCGCCGGTGCCGTTGACCTGAAGATGGTTGACCTGAAAAAAGATCGCGCCCTTACCTTCGACAAGACTCAGGAAAACCGTCTGCGCGAACCCGATGCCGTAAAGTGGCTGGATAACGATCGTTTTGTGACCGCCAACGAAGGCGACATGAACGGCGGCGCACGCGGTTTCACCATCTTTCACAAGGATGGCCGTGTCCTGTTCGAATCCGGTGCGAGCTTCGAACACGAAGTGATCATGGCGGGTCACTACCCGGAAAAACGCTCGGGTAAAAAAGGTAACGAGCCGGAAGGCTTGGCAGTTGGCAAATTCGGCAAAGACACCTATATCTTCGTACTGTCTGAGCGTGGTGGTGCCATCGGCGTCTACCGCGACACCGGTGCAGCCCCCGAGTTCATGCAGCTATTGCCATCCGGCATCGGCCCGGAATCAGCGGTAGCGATTCCATCCCGCAACCTGCTGGTCAGTGCCAACGAAAAAGACCTGATTGAAGACAACGGCCCACGCTCTCACGTGATGGTGTATGAGCTGAACGGTAAGGAAGCAACCTACCCCCAGATCGTATCCGGGCGCAATGCAGCCGGTGAACCGATTGGCTGGGGTGCGCTTTCCGGTCTGGCCGCTGACGCCAAAGAAGCAGGCAAGCTGTACGCTGTAAACGACAGCTTCTACTCAAGCCAGCCGACTATCTTCTCCATCGATGCAACCCAAACGCCAGCAAAAATCACCAGCGCCCTGCCTGTGACACGCGATGGTAAACCTGCAGAGAAACTGGATCTGGAAGGTATCGCCCTGGATGGCAACGGTGGTTTCTGGTTGGCCTCTGAAGGCAAGACCAAGAAGAAGGTGCCTCACGCGATCTACCACGTCAATGCGAAGGGTGAGATCGACCGCACCCTGAACTTCCCGCAAGCCCTGCTGAAACACGAAAAGCGTTTCGGTGCTGAAGGGATCACGCTGGTTGGCGATAACCTGTGGATCGCCATCCAGCGTCAGTGGGCAGACGACCCGGAGAACACCGTAAAGCTGGTGTCCTACAACCTGAAGACCAACACCTGGGGCGCTGTCCGTTACCCAACCGAAGCGGCTGCAAAGGGCTGGGTTGGCCTGTCCGAAATCACTGCGCATGAAGATGACCTCTACATCATCGAACGCGACAACCAGATCGGGGAAGACGCAAAGATCAAACGCCTGTACAAGGTGGAGCAAAGCGACCTGAAACCCGCACCACTGGGCGGCGAACTGCCACTGGTGAAAAAAGAGCTGGTACGCGACTTCATCCCGGATCTGAAAGCAGCCAACGGTTACGTGACCGACAAGATCGAAGGGTTCACCGTTGATGCTTCCGGTCAGGGTTACGCCGTAACCGATAACGACGGCGTTGACGACAGCGCAGGCGAAACCTTCTTTTTCTCTATCGGTAAGATGTAATGCTTAGCTAGCTGATGAAAATGGCCGGTTTATCCGGCCATTTTTATACCCGTGTCAACACGGCTATGCGTGCTTTAAGCACACCATAAGTGCATCCAGCGAAGGATGCATTGCCCTATCATACGGTGTCTCTACGGCACCGCTTAGAATTTATTCTGGCACCAACCAATCCAATGTATATCCGGCCCCGTCCTCCTGCGCCAGCGTTTCGGTTAGCCAGGGCAGCAACTCGCGCATTTGTTGCTCCAGCTTCCAGGGAGGATTTATCACAATCATCCCTGAACCGGTCATACCTCTGGCACCGGTATCCGCTTTGACACACAGCT
The DNA here is from genome assembly GCF_029961155.1 of Pontibacterium granulatum. Lineage (GTDB taxonomy): Bacteria > Pseudomonadota > Gammaproteobacteria > Pseudomonadales > Balneatricaceae > Pontibacterium > Pontibacterium granulatum. The sequence continues at coordinate 20,507 of NZ_JASBRH010000022.1, forward strand.
CGATTTTCAGGATTTTGCGAATGCCACTGGCTTTCAGTTCCTGTTCGATAAAGCGTACATCCTTTCTGAATACCACCGGATACCAAATTGCGTACACACCGGTTGCCCAGCGTTTTACAGCATCCCGGACACCTTTGATCAGCTGCGCATACTCGGCCTTCAGTTCGTAGGGGGGATCGATCAATACGAGTCCGCGTCGCTCTTTCGGTGGCAAACTGGCTTTTAGCTGTTTATATCCCTCCTCTTGCAACACCCGGGCTCGCCTATCACCTCGAAACACCTGTTGTAAGCGTGGGAAGTCGCTGGAATGAAGCTCAGTCATTAACAGGCGATCCTGTTCACGACACAAATGCTGGGCCAATGCAGGACTACCGGGGTAGTACTGTAGCGTGTTTCCGGGGTTCATTTCCCTTACGGCCGCCAAGTACGGCGTGAGCAGTTCAGCACAATCCTGCTGCCAGATTCGCCCTATACCCTCTTCAAACTCACCTGTTTTCTCGGCATGCGCAGAGTGAAGGTCATAACGCCCGCCACCGGAGTGTGTGTCATGATAGACAAAAGGTTTTTCTTTCTCTTTAAGCGCTTCCAGTATCAAAGTTTGAACAGTATGTTTTAGAACATCGGCATGATTGCCAGCGTGAAAGCTGTGACGGTAGGAAAGCATATTCAGTTCGCGGCCAAGTAATGGATGGGCCATATTGCCCTATCTTCGAAGAAGCGCCAAACATTAGTTCGACGACTTACACTCACTACCTGCTAGTCAAAGCGGTACTTAACTCCTATCCCCAGCGAATTTGAGGCACCTTGAACGCCATTAAAAAGCCCAAACGCCCCTGATCGATGATGGCTTCGCAATACTACGCTCCAGTTGTCCCAACGACGTGGTCTAAATTCGAGCTCAAGCAGAATATAGGCGAGAAACTGCTCGGCATCATCATGATTAGCCACCTCAAACTCGGGTAACGCAGTCGCATAGGACACCCCCGCACCGGCGGCGAAGTCAGTGTTCAGATAGCTGTCCCAGGGAAACGGATACCAGCGCACGCCTAACAGCGCATTAAGCTCTTCATGGTCCTGCCCTTGGGTGTGCTTGACAGCCTGGAGCTCCCACTCGAAGTCGTAACGCGGATCTGAACTTGGGATTTTATGACTGAGTGCCAGTGCCGTCAGTTGGAAGTCCTCGTCGTAATCTGCGCCGCCAGTGATCACGTCCTCAATGGGATCGGCGGTCAGTACAGTCTGGTATACGGTGACGGCCCAGGGACTATCGTTTTTTTCTGCTGCTGCCGATGCACTGAGCAGCCAAACGATTATTGCAACCAAATAGCGGGGACCTGTATTGGAACTCAGCATCTTATTTCTCCGGAGTAGATATTCCGACTGCGTCCTGTGCGGGAACAAGGCCCGCATTCGTCTACCACATACACTCAAAGATAGATCATTCTGTGTCACTGCATGGTGATTCCCATGAGTAGGCAGGCCTGAGTCAAAGCCTCAGACAACACTCGCCCTCCAAACCACATAAACATTTCAAAATTAATTCATTCAGGTTACGTCTATACTGAAAAGCATTACTTTCGGAATTCTTTTTGAATTGGGGAGTAGCTATGCTATTGAAACAACTCGTTTTATACACGGTTGGCACAGCTACGCTGATGATCTCTGCTCCCTTTAGTAACGCGGAAGAGCTTCTGGTTGGTAAGACCTGTCCGGTCAGCTATCAGAACGAGACTATCGGTATGCTGGTATTTTCCAAAGAGTGGTACCACAGCAGCCGGGATAACGCATCATACATCCCCGGTGACAACGCCACCGGTATTGGACTTGAGATCCACGTGTTCGCCAATGACAAGGGACATCTAACCGGCCCTAATTTGGCTAGTTGCACCCGCTACCGGCTCCTGCAGGTACGCAGTACCACTGCCCGACTCTTCGATGGCGAGCAGGCGGTGCAGATTGATATTCCGGACGGTTTCAGCGATCCATTCTACGACAACTCCCCGCTTGAACACGGTTATGGTAGCCACCTGACACCGACGGATGATCGGGATAAACCCTGGCAGGGGCAACATTCCAGAACCTCAACCGTGGCCATCTACGACACCCCATACGTATCTGACGCATACGGCATTGAAGGCGAAAATATCGATGTGACCTTTGAGACTTGCGTCGTGTGTGAGCGCGAGTCACGCTATGACACGATTCTGGCGTGCGGGACCTGGGGGTACACCCGTGAATATATGGGCGGCCTGACCGGGTGGTCCGAGCCGGAGTTCGTTGGCGTTCAGTGCAATCGGGAACCGAGCCTGTCGTTTCAGCAGGTGCTCGATCAGTCAAACCGAGTGGATTACAGCTATTGGCTCAACTGGCGCGTATCTTCCCAGAACCTGACCAACTAAAAGGTGCGCCCGCTCCGACTGAAGAGCCAGGCGCCCGCTGGTTGGTAATCTACCGGATCAGACTACCATATCCACCTGCTGCAGGGTGCCTACGTCACCCGCTTCGCTTAGGTAGAAGCCACTCGCACGTACCCGCCCATTGTGCTGATTGTCTTCGCCCTTAATGTCAAAAGGGGTTTCGGTTGATCCCAGATAGATAGCACCGATATCACGGTCGGCGAGGGACTCCAGGATGTCCTCTTCTTCAGTTTTAGTCCAGATTTTAAGGTCATTGAAGATGCTGTCGGCTTCATCGATATAGTTGTTTCCATCTTCATCGTACTGCGCCAAGTCTGCAAAACCGTTGCCGCTCAGCGCCCCAAACAGCTCAGTGCCATCGTTGATCACACCATCCTCATTTCGATCCAGCGCCAGCATACCACTGTTGGTGAAATAGCTGATCAACTCATCTTCACCGTCTGCATTGAGATCAAAGCTGAATTTCTCATCGCTCAGGTCTGCAGCGTTGCCCTCAAAGTTGATTACCAAAGGATCGGTAAAAGTGACCTGCTGCGAAACTTCAACAGTGCGCGTTGCCGAATAACTGCGTTCCATGGTCAGCTCAAGACCGAACTCCATTTCACGACCGTCTGCCGTTGTTACCGTACCGCAACTGTTGAAGTTGGTGCACTCATACTCCTCCACCGATTCAGTAACGTTGAAGGTCATTGTCATCATGGTCATGGGGCGGTCAGGGAGTTGCGGCTCTCCAGTCGCTTCTTGCAGTCCCTTCAGCTTCTCCGTAAGACCGGTCAGCTCGTCATCACCGATGGACGCCATCAACACCTTGCGGCCACTAATCGCCTCAAGCAAACCTTTAAACAACCGATCGCGCGTAATCTCCCGCTGCTCATCCAAGTCACTCTGCACCGATTCTTCGGTATTAAACTGCCAACCGTTGTCGGTCATCACCAGGATAGACGCCGGCGGCGCAGCGTCCTCCTCAGACTCGGTATTGGCGGTTTCAGTTGTACTTACCGGCGTTTGAAATCCCGTAAAGACGCCACCGCGTGCAAACGAAAGCCCGGCCTCCTTAACCAACGCGCTGAAATCCAGCTTGGCGACATTGGCATCAAAGGTGGTGTTGCGCGTAACCGACTCAAACTTTTCATGCTCCGCACTCATCTGCACGTTGCTGCTCTGAATAATCATACTGTGCTCCAGACATTCCCTTCTTAGATTTCGGCTGTATTTCAGACACACTTACCCCTGCTGCCTTTTTGAAAAACAACCACTTGATATCCGTTTCAGCTTTTTGGGGACGAGTTAACCCCTGCGTATAAATACACAAAAACAAAATTTGAAACGGCAATGCGAAAACGGAACCCTTTTGCCCTCGGTCAGCGGGCGACCGGCAAGAGATACCCTCTGCCGCTAGCAGCGCGCTGAAACCGAATCGACAGGATTCATTCTTTTCTGATGGACGAAATGACTAATACTATTTGTGCGTGATCCACACCTCCCTAAAAAGCATCTACAAAGCAATGGGTTATCACTGATAGCCCAAAGCAGCAGGCAAATGCACTGCGGCAATGTTCATTTCAGCAACAAAATTAAAACCATAGCGATGCCGTGATAAGACAAACTACAGAGGGAGAATTTGCAAAATGCAGACCGATAAACGCGGGGAAACATTAAGCTTTATTAAACTGCTATAATGGCGCCCCAGCCACATGCTGAGAGGAAACCCATGGAGTGTCGAATGGGATGCGGTGCCTGCTGTATCGCACCAAGTATTAAAGCATTGAATAAACCCGCCGGGGTCCGTTGTCAGCATCTGACTGACGAGCTTCTATGTGGTATTTTTGGACAACCTGAGCGTCCTCAGGCCTGTGGCGATTTTCAACCGGAGATGTCCATATGCGGTACGTCTCAGGCCGAGGCCCTGCACCTGATCACCGAGCTGGAAACCCTCACCACCCCTTGATGTACAGCGTTTAAACACGCTGCTATGATCCCCACGCTTCCTATAACTGCGTTGAGAATCTGTAACGTGAACAAAAGCCTGATTACCAATAGTTTTGCGATTATCGCTACCCTGGCAGGTTTACTGCAGGACAACGATATCCTTTTCTCCGTCGGCCTATTCGCCACCTCTGGCGCACTGACCAACTGGCTGGCTGTCCACATGCTATTTGAGAAAGTACCCGGCCTGTATGGCTCCGGTGTTATCCCGGCCCGCTTTGAAGATTTTAAGCTGGGCATCAAAACGCTGATGATGGAGCAGTTCTTTACCGAGGAGAACATCGAGCGTTTTCTAGGAGCCGATAACGGCACTCAACCCAACCTTCATCTCGCCCCCGTCATCCAACAAGTGGATTTTAACCCGGTATATGATGGCCTGATTGAGGTGATAGAGACCTCTTCTTTGGGCTCCATGCTCAGCATGGTAGGCGGTGCAGCCGTCCTGGAACCGATGCGCGAACCATTCGTTGCGAAGGTAAAAAGCTCCATGGAAGAAATTACTCAGAAGGAGGAGTTTGTCGCCCTGCTCAAAGCTGAGCTGGAACAGCCTTCAGTGATGGCCGAAATGAGCCAGAAGGTTGAACAGGTTGTTGAACAGCGCCTCGACGAACTGACACCGGAGTTGGTGAAAGAGATTATCCAGCGCATGATCCGTGAACATCTCGGCTGGCTGGTTGTTTGGGGCGGCGTATTTGGTGGATTGATCGGCCTGATTGTGGCCGTACTGCAAGGCTGATATCGCGCTTTAATTGCAGGGAGGTGCGGATTACTCGTCGACCCACACCTTTCGCAGCGGCTCACCAAAGTCATCATAGATCACTTTCTGGCGAGGCTGCGTACGCACCTTCTTCATCGAAGCGTCAGGCTTAGGACTTTTCCGGCGGGAATCAATCGTCGCCAGCAGCCCATTTAGCGGGGTGCGTGACTGCACGGAGGACTCGAAGCCAAAGCGACGAGGGTCATACTTCCCATCTTCCAGTCCACTCTCACCCATCTCGACCTGCTGGATCTCTCCACCTTTGTCGATAAATGACTGGACCTGCCTTTCAAGTTCAGCGCGGATCTCCGCTTTTGTTTGACGACGTTTCATTCGGCCATTATGCATAAATGTGAATAAAAAGCGAACAGCGGAGAGCTCACTCTCTGGTATGGTATCAGCCCTTCAGACTCTGCCGACGGATGTATGCTTTCTGACACTGCATTACAAAACGTGAAAGAATAATGTGCTGACGATCCGACATCGCAGTGAATTCGCAGCAGTGAATACCGTCAAGTGTTCTCACCCGCTGCAGGTTACAGCAAATGCTCATCGCCACACCATCCAACTCAAATTCCAGCATGGCGGGTTGCAGCTCTTCCTGCAACTCCCCTTGTACCCGATAAGCAACGCCATTCTCAGACAGGTTGACCGCATCACAAACCTGACCAGATACGGTTAAACGAAAACCATCCGCCTCTGTAATCTCATGTCGATAGGCACGTCTGCCGCTATCTCTGCTGTACTCGAGTTCAATCATCTCCCTGCTTCTCCAACACAAATTCAATGCGGCGATTCCGCGCACGGTTAACGTAATTCGTATTCGGCGCCAGGGGTACCGAATCACCGTAACCTGTTGCCGAGAGGCGCTCAGGCTGAACACCACCCCGAACCAGGTAACGCAACACCGTTGTCGCCCTAACAGCGGATAGCTCCCAGTTCGAAGGGAACTGCTCCGTATCTATTGGTGTATCGTCCGTATGCCCCTGAATGTTCATTTTATAGCCCTGATGGGCATACATGGTATCGAGCAGCACATTCACAAACGGATTAATCCGGCTATTGAGACGCGCCGAGCCCACTTCAAAGAACACAGCACCATCAACAACTATCTTCACCATGCCATCTTTGGGCATCGTCACTGTTGCATGCTCGCTTAGCTGTTGCGAATCAACGGCGCTTTGAAGATCCCTCACCATCATTTCCCAATCCTGCAGGTCGGTCTGCGCAACGGGTGAAGAGGTGAGCTTTTCGGATGCTTTGTCGCCAGCGTTTTCCCCATCCGCCGCATCAGAGGTTTTAATTGAAGTTTGGGTAACATCAATTTCAAGAGGCTGTGGAACATCTGTGGTTACTGGCGCAATAACATTTAAATCAATAAGACTGTTTGCGGACAGAGCCCCTTGAAACTCAATCTGAAGCGCATTGACGAACACTTCAAATCGATCTTTCTCGACACTCGAAATAGAAAACAGCAGAACAAAAAACACCAGCAAGAGGGTCATCAGATCGGCATAAGTGACCAACCACCCCATCTCATTCTCTTCGTCAGGAAACCGGTGCTTGGTTTTCACTTGGCTTTTCCTTTCGCCTCAGCAGCCGTGGGCGCGGCCTTACCCGAGTCCGCCGCCTTGCGTGCAGTACCCACTTTAACTGGCTTACGTTCTGCCTCGGGTAGATAGGATGCGAGCTGCTCATAAACATGCATGTAGTGGTCGTTGGTCAGGATACCAATACACCCTTCACGAATGATTTCCAGGTTAGCGACCTCCGACATGGTTCGGGCGCGCAACTTGCCTGCGATCGGCAAGAACACCATGGTAGAAAGAAGAGAACCGTAAAAGGTGGTCAGCAACGCGACTGCCATCGACGGGCCGATGGTTTCGGGGGTGTCCAGTTCACTCAGCATCTGAATAAGACCGATCAACGTCCCCAACATGCCAAATGCTGGCGCATAAGCGGCCATCTTCTTAAAAACGTCCTGAACGGTGTGATGACGCATGATCAACGAATCGATCTCATTCTGTAGCGTATTACGGATCACTTGCTCGGACGCCGCTTCAGCCAGGAGATTACAGGCACGCTTTAAAACATTGGAGCTTGTTTTTACATCACCCAGCTTGATCAGACCGTGTCGGTGGCTGATACGGCTCAACTCCAGCATCGTCTGGATCATCTTCTGGGCATTGGTTTTATCGCGGGAGAAGACGATGTAAGCCGCTTTAAAGGCTTTAAGTACATCTTTAAAGGATACGGTAAGAAAGGTCGCAGCTATTGTGCCGCCAGCTACGATCATTAACCCCGGCACGTTTATGAAAACATCTGCGCTGCCGCCCAGCACGATGGCAGAAATAATAAGAGCCAGACCGGAGATAATCCCGATCAGTGATGCAAAATCCATAACTTACACATCCTGAAGTAAACAACCGAAATATAGTAGCAGACAGTTCCTTGTGCTGCGTACCGAGTCATACAAAAATAGGTTAACGGCGATTACTCTCAGAAGTTGAGGGGTATTACCCGTGGATAAACGTAAATCCTCCGGCATGTTCCGGACCGCAGGCTCGATCCTGAATAATCACCTTGATTCGATTACGCGGCACGATTACGGTTCGACTGATAAGCTCTATCATCTCCTGACCCAGGCGCTCCTTCTGTTCCTGGGAACAGCTTTCAAGTAGATCTATTTTCGCAACAGGCATGGGACACACTCCACAAAACTAATGGTTAGGCATCTGAGTTGGCTAACTTAAGCTTCGTCCTGTTACGACCTTTTCGCCTTTATCCCTCTGCATGCTTTTTCTACTACTTTCGCACCAATCCCAAAGAGCGCCCCAAACAGAGACTGCTCCAGACATAAAAAAACCGGCATCCCAAAAAGAGAGGCCGGTTTTTATTATGCAGCTTAGCGTTACAAACGCTCAATCTCCGCACTTGCGTTCAGTTCGACCACCAGATCCTGGTAGTCATACTGCCCTTTACGGGATCCCAGAACAGACTGCATCGCTTTACGTTCATCGTCACTCAACGATTCAACACCGCCCTGCTCCACACCGGAAATCGCGATGATCGCACGGCCACCGTCCCCCAGTGTCGTAGAAGCATAGCTAACGTCGCCGTCTGCCGGGTGAGGCACTTTAAACGCCTGCTGCAGTACCTCAGGAGGTAGATCACGCTGACCACGGCCAACCGCTTCCAGTGAACTCACCTCTGCTCCGTCAGCCAAGGATGCCAACGTCTCACCAGCGTTCAACGCCGCCAGAATATCCTCCACTTTTTCATCCAGCGCTTTAGCAATACGATCGTTCAGCAGCTGAGATTTAACCTCTTCTGCAACCTCGTCGTAGCTTTGCTCACGTGGCAGCTTATGCTCTTTCACCCGAACCACAACGGAGCGCGAAGCGTCCAGTTCGATGGGCGTACTGTTGACCCCCTCTTTAAGCAGCTCCTCGGTAAACGCCGCTGCAACAACACGGTTATTACCGGTCACGTCATCGTCACCACCCAGGCGACTGAACGGTTCACTGGTAATGATCTCCATACCCAGGGTTTCGGATGGCTCGACCAAATCACCAGAAGAGAAACTCAGGTCAGCCAGACGCTCCAGACGCTCGACGTAAACCCCTTCCGCCTTTTCGCGCAGCAGATCGTATTTGATGTCGTTCTGTGCCTCTTCGAAGCTTGGCGGTTCGGTCGTCTGGATATCAACCAGCTTGATGATGTGGTAACCGAAGTCCGTGAGTACAGGCTCGGACACCTGTCCTTTCTCCATTGCAAACAGGGCGTCTTCGAATTCAGGTACAAACAACCCTTTGGCGTTGTAGCCCAGATCACCGCCGCTTTCAGCAGAACCCAGATCGTCAGATTCAGTCTTCGCCAGCTCGGCAAAGTCTTCACCTGCTGCGATACGCTGTGCAATCGCCGCCGCTTTGGCTTCGGCATCATCTGCACTACGTTCGTCCGAGATTTCGATCAGGATATGGGATGCCTTGCGCTCTTCCTGACCTTCAAAGTTCTCAGCCAAGGCCTGATATTGCTGCTGTACCTCGTCGTCAGAAACCTCAACCTCATCAAGCATCTTAACCTTGTCCAGCAGCAAGTACTCAATAACAACCTGCTCTTCGGTCTTGTAGTTACCACGATTGGCATCGTAGAAACCACGCGCTTCGTCATCAGAGATTTCAATCTCCGCTGCGACCTTGTCAGCGTTTAACGTGAAGTAGCTCAAATCACGTTTCTGCTGATCCAGCGCCACAACACTATCCAGTTCAGAATCCAGCGCAAATGCAGAGAGCAGGTAACCGGTACGCATCTGCTCAACCAGCTTCTCTTTGCGCACCAAGTCACGATACATCATCGGAGTCAGGCCTGCGTTTCGCAGTACTGCCTCAAACTGCGCACGATCAAACGCACCATCAATCTGGAAGCTTGGTGTATTTACCAATAGCTGATCGATCATGCGATCAGAGAATATTAGCCCCTGACTGTCGGCTGCCTGCGTGAGCACGGCCTGCTCAATCAGTCCATCCAGCACCATTTTGCTGATTACGTTATCGTCTAGCAGCGTTGGATCCGCATTTTCGCCCATTTGATTCAGCAACTGACGACGTTGTAACTCAACGCCCTGCAGCAACTGACGCTCGCTGATCTCTTCCCCGTTCACAGTTGCAGGGGCATTACTACCACTTGTGAGACTTACAAGTGATTCAACACCGAAGAGCGCAAAGGTGACGACGATTAGGCCCACAATCACTTTTGCGATGATGCTCTGAGAGTTATTCCGAATCGTTTGCAGCATGGTGCTTCAATAATCCTGGCAATCATCTAACAACAAAAAGGCGCAGCCCTGTGAAGGATTGCGCCTTTTTTCAAATTTTTAACCGGCGAATGTCAAAAGATACTGGCCGGTTTGTGGAGAGAGTGAGACACCTAACAACTTAAAACACCTCACTTTCTCTTTAGATCCCCTTCCACGAGGAACTTGGGTGGAACGGCTGGACAAGCTCGAGTCCTATTCAAACCGTTCCGGAGTAAAACCCCGACGCTACCGGGTCTTACTTGTTAACTGCGTCTTTCAGTGCCTTACCTGGTTTGAAGGTAGGCAGAGTAGCAGCAGCAATTTCGATCGGCTTACCAGTCTGTGGGTTACGACCAGTACGAGCAGCACGCTCTTTTACAGCAAAAGTACCGAAACCTACCAGTGCGACAGAATCACCGTTCTGCAGAGCACCAGTTACAGCCTCCAGAGTCGCGTCCAGCGCGCGACCAGCTGCAGCTTTAGAGATGTCAGCAGAAGCTGCAATAGCGTCGATCAGTTCAGACTTATTCACATTGTTCCCCTTTATCGAAAAGATCTAGTTGTTATATCTAAAAATCCAGTCCAGCAAGATGGTCTTGGCAATTTATACCAACAGGCAGAAAGGGGTGTCAACACGCTTCAACGCCTTTCTACCCCTTGATTTGCCTAATGTGCCTTAATTTGCCCGTGCGCATTTTTTGCTGATTTTTCCTTGCCAGAGACGCCCTCTTCTGATTCACCCTTCAACGGCTCAGGCTGGTACTTGAGTGCGATCTCCAGCACCTCATCAATCCAACGCACCGGCTTAATATCGAGATCTGCTTTAATATTGGCGGGAATTTCTTTCAAATCGCGCTCATTTTCTTCAGGAATGATGACAGTTTTAATACCGCCACGGTGCGCAGCAAGCAGCTTTTCCTTCAGCCCACCGATCGGTAAAACCTGCCCGCGCAAGGTGATTTCACCGGTCATAGCCACGTCAGAACGTACCGGAATGTTGGTCAATACAGAAACCAGTGCCGTGCACATCCCGATACCAGCGCTTGGACCATCTTTAGGTGTTGCACCTTCCGGAACATGGATGTGTATGTCATTCTTCTCGTGGAAGTCAGACTTAATACCCAGGCTGTGACAGCGATTACGCACCACTGTCAGCGCGGCCTGGATAGATTCTTTCATCACATCACCCAGACTACCGGTTGTTACCTGACGCCCCTTACCCGGCACCACTGCGCCCTCTATGCTGAGGATATCGCCGCCCACCTGAGTCCAGGCCAGACCGGTTACGTGACCTACCAGATCCTGCTCTTCTGCCATGCCAAACTTGTGTTTCTTGACGCCGGAGTATTTCTCCAACTGCTCATCCGTGATCACCACCGGCAACTCGGCTTTATCCGCCAGTGCCAGCTCTTTCACCACCTTTCGGCACAACTTGGCGATTTCACGCTCTAGACCACGTACGCCCGCTTCGCGGGTGTAGTATCGGATCAACCCCGTTACTGCAGAATCCTCAATCTGAACCTCTTTTTCCTTCAACCCATTGTTCTTCAGCTGTTTAGGAATCAGATACTTACGCGCGATATTCAGTTTTTCATCTTCGGTGTAACCCGGAATACGGATCAGCTCCATACGGTCCAGCAACGGACCTGGGATGTTCATGGAGTTGGAGGTACACACAAACATCACGTCAGACAGATCGTAGTCCACTTCCAGATAATGGTCGTTGAAGGTGCTGTTCTGTTCAGGGTCCAGAACCTCAAGCAGCGCAGATGCCGGATCACCGCGGTGATCCATACCCATCTTGTCGATCTCATCCAACAGGAACAGTGGGTTTTTCACACCGACCTTGGACATCTTCTGCACCAGTTTACCCGGCATAGATCCGATGTAGGTCCGACGGTGACCACGAATCTCTGCTTCGTCACGCACACCACCCAGCGCCATACGTACGTACTTACGGTTGGTTGCACGGGCGATAGAGCGACCCAGGGAGGTTTTACCCACACCCGGAGGACCTACCAGACACAGGATCGGGCCTTTCAGCTTCTTAACACGACGCTGCACTGCCAGATATTCCAGAATACGATCCTTAACCTCTTCCAGACCGTAGTGGTCTTCGTTCAGGATCTTTTCGGCACGCTTCATGTCGTGACGAACCTTAGAGCGCTTGGTCCATGGTATCTGCAGCATCCAGTCGATATAACCACGCACCACTGTTGCTTCTGCAGACATCGGAGACATCATCTTCAGCTTGGTGTATTCGCTCATGGTCTTATCCAGCGCTTCCTGCGGCATACCCGCCTCTTCGATGCGCTGCTTGAGCTGCTCCATATCATTGGAGCCGGTTTCGTCCAGATCACCCAGTTCTTTCTGAATCGCCTTCATCTGCTCATTCAGATAGTACTCGCGCTGGCTTTTCTCCATCTGCTTTTTAACGCGACCACGAATGCGTTTCTCGACCTCTACCAGATCGATTTCGCCTTCCATCAGCGCCATAAGGTGTTCGAGACGTTCGCGGTTACTCAGCATCTCGAGTATTTTCTGCTTCTCTTCCAGCTTAAGCGACATGTGCGCAGCAATGGTATCTGCCAGGCGACCTGCATCATCAATGTTCTGAAGTGAGGACAAGACCTCTGAAGGTATTTTCTTGTTCACCTGAACAAAGCGCTCAAACTGCTCCAGCATGGTGCGCTTGTACAGCTCAGCCTCGGTATCACTAACATCGTCGATCGCCAGCGCTTCCACTTCTGCAGAGAAGTATTCGTGGTCATCGTGCAAAGCCTTGATAGACGCACGGAAATCACCTTCCACCAGCACTTTTACAGTGCCATCCGGTAATTTCAACATCTGCAAAACGCTGGCTACGGTACCTACGTTAAACAGTTCGTCTGCCGCAGGATCATCATCCGACGCATTTTTCTGAGCGACCAGCAGGATCTCTTTTTCCTGACTCATCGCCACTTCCAAAGCCTGAATCGACTTTTCGCGGCCCACGAAAAGCGGAATCACCATGTGCGGGTATACCACTACATCGCGCAGCGGAAGAACCGGGAGCTCGGTGGTTACCTGTACGTTGTTTTCGTCTGTTTGCGCCATGATGACCCTACCTTATCAGATACAGGCACCTGCAGAGGCAGGTGCTATAAACACGAACTAAAAACCTATTATTGGCTAGATGGGGATGCCAACAGCCAATTACAACCAATAGATATAAAAAAATCAGGTTCTTAGATAAATGGAGCTGCCTTCAATATATAGCATCAACCATCACTGGGCGAAGTCAAAAAAGGGGCTGAATCGCCCCCTTTTTGATGTTTATTTGTAGTATGCGTTTTCTCGCACGCTGTGGTCTGTCACATCCCGCACCCCGGCGAGGCCTGCAACACGCTCGACCAGCGTTTTCTCAACACCGTCTTTCAAGGTCATATCAACCGCACTGCACCCCTGACAACCACCGCCAAACTGAAGAATTGCGATATGTCCGTTCTCTTCTTCCACCAACTCAATCAGTTTTACTTCACCACCGTGCGAAGCCAGACCTGGGTTGATGTCAGCGTACAGGATGTAATTGATCTGCTCATCCATCGGGCTATCAGGAGAGACCTTAGGCACCTTGGAGTTTGGTGCTTTGATCGTCAACTGGCCACCCATCCGGTCTTCTGCGAAGTCCACCATCGCTTCTTCGAGGTATGGAACGCTGTTCTGTTCGATGTAGACGCGGAACTTGCTCAGCTCCATCACCTCATCATCTTCAATCACTTCGTCCGGGCGGCAATATGCAAGACAAGATTCTGCGTAAGGCGTGCCCGGCTGAGTAACAAACATGCGGACAGCAATCCCTTCAACGTCCTGCTTAGCTAACAGTTCTGCCAGATAGTTTTCGGCGCTTTCGGTTACCGTAATGGTCATACAAAATCCTGTCTTAACTTTTACTTGCTCTATCTGGCTGAAGCATACACCGATTCTATTTCTGAGTAAATTGCTCAGTTATTAACCAGAGGGCATGCAGGGATATTTCTGTTAAACTTGCGCCTTTTCTTTTGCCGCCAATCCACGATGTCTGCAACTCAACGCTATAAAACGATTCTGCTGCTCGGCCTGCCAATCATTGGCGGCATGCTGTCTCAGAGCATCCTGAATCTGGTAGACGCTGTGATGGTGGGTAGTTTGGGTGATCGTGCTCTGGCAGGTGTGGGCGCTGGCAGTTACGCCAACTTTGTTGCCGTAAGCCTGATCCTTGGATTGTCATCCGGTGTGCAGGCGATGGTCGCGCGACGCCGGGGGCAGGGTCGGGTCGATGAAATGGCCCGCCCTGTTAACTGGGGCTTGGCGATCTCACTGTTTTTTGCCCTACCGCTCAGCCTGCTCTATCTGTCGTTTTCAGATCAGATCATTGCGTTGGTGACCGACGATCTTGCCACACAGGAGATCGGACAACGTTATTTCGATTACCGTACCATGGCAATGCTGGCGGTTGGGATCAACCTCTCCTTTCGCGGATGGTGGAACGGCACCAAACGACCGGGCACCTACCTGGCAACTCTGATTGCCATCCACCTGCTCAACGTTATCATTAGCTACGCGTTGATCTTTGGCCATTTTGGCTTGCCCGCCATGGGAGCTCCCGGTGCTGGTTTGGGCACCGCCATTGCGCTATACCTGGGCGGCACACTGAATGCAGTTCTGGTGTGGCGGGACGCACGCCCCCACGGTTTCCTACGCTATCAGCGCGGCCCGGCATCCATCGGTCGCCTGCTCGGACTCTGTATTCCCCACTCACTGCAGCAATTCTTTTTTGCGGGCGGCATCTGCACCCTGTTCTGGATTATCGGCCAACTTGGCACCCAGCAGCAGGCCATCGCCCATGTGCTGATCAACCTGGCCCTGTTCCTGATCCTGCCGGGCGTCGGATTCGGCATCGCCTCAACCTCGCTGGTCAGTCATTCACTGGGAGAACGTAAAACAGAGGAAGCCTGTCAGTGGGGCTGGGATACGATCAAAACGGCCTTGGGCACCATCATACTGCTTAGCCTGCCTATGTGGCTGGCGCCAGACCTTGTGCTCGGCTTATTTATCCACCAGCCGGACGTACTGGCTGAGGCGAGACTACCACTCCAGATCACGGCACTGGCGATCTGCGTCGACACGGCCGCCATCGTGCTGACCCAATCCTTACTGGGGGCTGGCGCCAACCGCTCCGTGCTCTACATCAGCACAGCCAGCCAATGGGCATTCTATCTGCCACTGGCTTGGCTGATGGGCCCTCACCTGGGATTCGGCTTGCTGGGTATCTGGCTGGTACAACTGATACACCGCGCCCTTTCGTCTGTCATATTCTCTTATGTTTGGTCCAAGCGCCGCTGGGCAGAGATAGCGGTATAAAGCCCCCCCTCGCATCTGATAAACTGAGGCGAGTTCACACCGATCAAGGACCGTAGAGTAGATGGAAGGGCATAACCTCGTATTTTCGTTTTTTTTGATCTTTACCGGCGCTGCAATTCTGGCGTCCGCCGCCCTTTATACCCGTCAACCCCTACTGGTTGCTTACATCGTATTGGGCGCCATCCTTGGTCCTTACGGCATGGGGTATGTCAGTGATACCCAGATGATGTCGGAGATCTCCCATATCGGCATTATTTTCCTGCTGTTCCTGCTGGGCCTGGATATGCAACCCAGCCATCTGATCCATATGCTGAAAAAGGCGACGCTGGTGGCTATCGGCAGCTCAGTCATCTTTTTCGCAACGGGTTACGGTATCGGCGTCGCCTTCGGCTATACACAAACGGAAGCAGCCATCATCGGTACCGCGCTGATGTTTTCCAGCACTATTATCGGGATCAAGCTGCTGCCAACCACTGTGCTGCACCATCGTCATACCGGTGAGCTGGTTGTGGGTCTGCTTCTGTTACAGGATGTCATTGCGATCATGGTCTTGCTGTTCCTGTACAGCGGAGAGGCAGAAAGCAACGGCATGGGCACCTATTTAAAAACCCTGGTGGCACTGCCTATTCTGATCGTTGCAGCGTTTGTGTTTGTGAAGTATGTCTTACTGAAACTGATTCAACGCTTTGACCGCTTTCATGAGTACATCTTCCTGCTGGCCATCGGCTGGTGCCTGGGATTGGCAGAAATCGCCCAAATGTCCGGACTCTCCGCGGAGATTGGTGCATTTGTTGCCGGGGTATCGATTGCCACCAGTCCAATCGCACAGTACATCGCCACCAGCCTGAAACCACTGCGTGATTTCTTCCTGATCCTGTTTTTCTTCTCGATCGGTGCGAGCTTCAACCTGACCCTGCTGGGCGATATCATCCTGCCGTCCATCATTCTGGCAGTGCTGGTTGTCGGTCTGAAACCGGTTGCATTCCGCTTCCTGCTGAGCAAAATCAGCGAAAGCAAAAGCCTGGCATGGGAGGTTGGATTCCGACTCGGGCAGATCAGCGAATTCTCTCTGTTGATCGCCTACATCGCCACAAGCGCGACCCTGATTGGCCAGGAAGCTTCACATGTTATCCAGGCAACTGCGATCCTGACGTTCCTGCTATCCACCTACGTGGTGATTTTCAACTTCCCATCACCGATTGCCGTTTCGGACAAACTGCGACGGGATTAGGCACGAATTTCCGGACACAAAAAACGGGGCATCAAGCCCCGTTTTTTTATATCTGTCAGCCCCAAGTGCGAACCGGCCCGACATCCACATGAATAAAATTACTGCGCTGGTAGTAGCCAACACCACCAACCTGCAGCGCACGGGCCTGACTGCCCAGCGCCTTAAGAGGCACTCCCGGCAACCGGATATCGATTGCTTTGCCCAGCATATGGTAACTGCGCTTAGCGACGTTCTTGCTCTGCTGACGCAACTTGGCATTGGTTTCCGGTGAACGATACCCAGATATAACATGGAACTGTTTGTTGACGCCGAGATCCTGCTGCAGGAGGTGCAGCATGTCGAACAGACGGGTGTCCATCACCGTACTGGTATCGCTGCGGTGGTCACGCAACAGGTGATTCACGTCAGCCAGCACCTCTGGGATATAGTGCCCATCAGCCCAGTAAGTCGCATCCATACTTTCACCGGTGTGCAGGTTATAAAAACTGAGCGTGCGTTCCTTGCTTGCCAGAAGAGGGACCTGTGTACCAAACGCAGAGGCGCTGGCCAGTCCAAATGCGGTTCCACTGAGGCCCTTAAGAAAACCCCGACGACTGATAGATTTCATAGACTCGACTAAAAAACAAACAATTAACAACTGGCTCGTTATTATGCATATAACGAACCAGAATGTACATTTATTAGCCTATTGAAAACTTTTCAACATCACGCTCAGCCCACAATTGCTCAGCACGTGACAACAACGCTTGCTGGTCACCGACCTCACCCAACAGCTTCAGCACCAGGGCAATCGTTGATTTAACCGCAAGCAATCCATACTCATGTTCTGATTCACCCCGCCAGACTCGACCGATCTCTTCCGGATCAAGCGCGCCCTCTTTTACAAACCGGCGCGGCACGATACGCGGCCATTCGTTTTCTTCCAGTTTGCCGTCGACCACCCACTGCAGGGTATTTTCACCATCGGGCTTCGCTTCTGCTTCACCGCCATCCCCCTTCAGCGTGAGATTTCGCTCAAAGCCGAGGAGCTGAGCCGTCAACTGATGCATCGGACCGTACGGCGGGTGAAAAACACCGTCAATACTGCACTTGGCATGCAGCGGATTAAGCATACGAGATAACGTGTGTACCGGTGAGCGCAGCCCCAAAACGGAACGCAGCTGAATAATCTCGCCCAACGGCGGACATACATGATTGATTGACATAAAGGCAAAATTCACGCGGGATAACTCTGACTCTACATCCGACCAGCTCTCACATGCCGTTAGACCAAACTGCGCTAACATATCTTCGGTGTAGATACGCTCCGGCGTATGTCCTTTGGCGCCGTGCATAAAAATACGATAGCCATGAGCGGCAAGACAGAGCGCCGCCAATAGGAACCAGGGATGACGGCGTTTTTTTCCAGCATAGCTGGACCAATCCAGATCAACCTGAAGCTGATTTGGCGCGGCATAGCGCTGCCGTGTCGCATCGGCAAAGCCCGCCA
The DNA here is from genome assembly GCF_029961155.1 of Pontibacterium granulatum. Classification (GTDB taxonomy): domain Bacteria; phylum Pseudomonadota; class Gammaproteobacteria; order Pseudomonadales; family Balneatricaceae; genus Pontibacterium; species Pontibacterium granulatum. The sequence continues at coordinate 38,567 of NZ_JASBRH010000022.1, forward strand.
ACTCCTCCGGAGCCTCCTCTTTAACACGCAGCAACATCAGGAATGCCCCCAACTGCTCCGGCTCAACCTGCCCGTCCAGTATCATCCCCATCGCCGCGGCGGCTTCTTCGCGGGTAAGTGACCGGGTGCCCGTTTTACCCTTGCCGAGTATCCGGACGTACTGCGCAAACGGATGTTCCTGCTTCATAGACCTGCCCTGTGTATTGCACTAAAGTTATCGCCCTAAACTATACACCCAAGCGATAGTGCGAATGAATCTCAGGCACCGTGAAGTCCATCTGTTTTTTAATGCCCTGACTTTTTTCACCCGAGTTCCAGCTCCCGACTGGGTGGAGTTCTCAAGCGAACACCTGAATCGCGCCAGCCGCTACTTCTCCTGGATTGGCCTTCTGGTTGGTGCTGCTGCGGCGTTGATTTACCTCCTGGCCGCGGAGTTTTTCCCCGCCCCTATCGCCATATTGCTGTCGATGCTTGCTTCGATATGGCTGACGGGTGGTTTCCATGAAGATGGACTGGCCGATGTTTGTGATGGTTTTGGTGGAGGCTGGGAGAAAAAACAGATCCTCACCATCATGAAGGATTCCAGACTTGGCACTTATGGCGCACTGGGCCTGTGCTTTGCCTTGTTTATCAAGTTTCAGACGCTTTCCTTTACCGAACAGATCGTCCCTGCCCTCCTCCTTGCCCATACACTCAGCCGGTTTGCGGCGCTTACACTCATCTATAGCGACGACTATGTGCGTGAAGATATAGACAGCAAGGCCAAACCACTGGCCAACCGTATGTCACGCAAAGAACTTATGATCGCAGGGATACCGGTGCTTATCTGCCTGATTCCACTGGGCCCCAAAGTATGGCTGGTAATTGTTCCCGTCTGGCTCATGCGCAACTGGCTGTCCCAGTTCTTCCGGCGCTGGATCGGCGGCTATACCGGTGACTGCTTGGGCGCGACGCAGCAACTATGCGAGCTCGTGGTGTATCTCTATTTCTGTCTGCCTTTTGTGCTGCTGGCCTGATAGAATCCGCGCATTCTGTTCACGGGTACTCTCATGCGAAAACGATCCACATCACACCGCCACGCAGCTCGCCGCAATAAAGCTGCGCAGCCTGCCAACACAACACCACTGGAGCTGACCATCGAAGGCTTAAGCCACGAAGGTCGCGGCATTGCACGCCATGAAGGTAAAACCATCTTCGTATCCGGTGCACTGTCAGGCGAAACAGTGGAAGCCCGTATCACCAAACACCACAAGCGCTTCGCGGAGGCCGAATGTACCCAGGTAAAGCAGGCGTCACCATTTCGCAGTGAACCGGTATGCCCTCATTACGGCGTTTGTGGCGGTTGTGACCTGCAGCACCTTGAGCACGCACAGCAGATCGAAGAGAAACAAGTGATCGTGCTGGACCAGTTGCAACGCCTGGGGAAAGTCCAGCCGGAACAGATCGAATCGCCGCTGCGCTCACAGCCCGAGAATTACCGACGTGCGGCACGCCTGGGGGTCAATCAGCTGCAACGGGACGGTTCCGTGGTTATCGGTTTTCGCCGCCGTGGCAGCAACAAGCTAACTTCGATTGATCACTGCCCGGTACTGAATGAAAAACTGAACCAGGTTATCAACCTGCTACACGAGAACCTGCAGGACGTTGAGAATGTGCGCAACATCACCCATGCCGAAGTCGTGATGGGTGATCGAGAGGGTGCACTGACCCTGCGCACTAAAAAACGCCTGCCGGATGAACTGATCTCCACGCTCACTAATGCCGTCGAAGCTGCACAGCTGAAACTCTACTTTGATGACGGCGAACAGGTACACCCCGCGTCTGCGCCGGCACAACTGACCTACGCGCTGCCTGACCACAACATCAGCCTCAACTTCGAACCCGGTGATTTCCTACAGGTAAACGCTGCGGTTAACGCACAGATGATCCAGCGTGCGATCGACTGGCTTGCGCCGCAAAAGGATGACCGTGTCCTGGACCTCTTCTCCGGCATCGGCAACTTTACCCTTCCCCTGGCCCGTTACGCCGGTGAAGTGGTGGGTGTCGAGGGCAGCGACACCATGGTCAAGCGAGCAACGGAAAATGCCAGCCGCAATCAGCTCGACAACACAGCCTTCTATAAAGGTGATCTGAGTGGCGACCTGCGACACCACCATTGGTACAACCAGGGATTCAACAAGGTCCTGCTTGATCCACCCCGCACAGGCGCTCTGGAAGCGATTAAACAGCTGAAACACTATGATGCTGACCGGATTCTCTATGTATCCTGCAATCCGGCCGCACTGGCACGTGATGCCGCCGAGCTCGTATTACAGGGCTATCACTTTACCCGCTTTTGCGTGATGGATATGTTTCCTCATACCTCTCATGTGGAGTCCCTGGCCCTGTTCGAAAAACCGGCTAAGTAAGATTCGCTATGCCTGAAATACTCTATGCAGATGACCAGCTTGTGGTGGTCAATAAACCCGCGGACCTGCTCTCCGTACCCGGACGTGGTGAAGACAAGCAGGATTGTGTTTGGCGGCGCGTCCAGCAAACATACCCAACAGCCAGAATCGTGCACCGCCTGGATTACGCAACATCCGGTTTGATGGTGCTGGCGCTTAACGCCGACAGCCACCGCTATCTGAGCAACGAGTTTCAGCAGCGTCGCACCGAAAAATCGTATCAGGCCGTAGTGTTTGGCGATCTAGAAGGTGAGACCGGGGAGGTAAAAGAGCCGCTACGCTGTGACTGGGAAAACCGTCCGCTTCAGATTGTCGATTACGAACACGGCAAACAGGCCCACACAACCTGGAAAAAGCTGCAGAAGGAGGCAAAAGGTACCCGGGTGCAGCTGCATCCCGTCACCGGTCGCTCCCATCAACTCAGGGTTCATATGCAGTTCTTAGGACACCCGATTGTTGGCGACCGGTTTTATGCCCCTGAAGCAGCTCAGGCATTGAGCCCGCGCTTACTGCTCCATGCAGAAAATTTGGGATTCAGTCACCCGCAAACAGGTGACTGGATGGAATTCCACGCGCCGGTTCCTTTTTGACGGAATCGAGCGCGTCGATCAGTTGACCGTCCGCACCGGACTGCCCGCTTTAAAGCCTTGAATATTTTCCAGCGTCTGGTCCAGGATACGCTGACGCGCTTCACGGCTTCCCCAGGCGGAATGCGGCGTGATGATCAGGTTTGGGATATCTTGCGACAAGAGCACATTGCCGTTAACCGGAGGCTCCTCGGTCAATACGTCGGTCGCCGCCCCTGCCAGCTGGCCTGAACGCAACGCATCAGCCAATGCGTCTTCGTTTACCACACCGCCACGTGCCGCGTTGATCAGCATACTACCCGGCTTCATCTTCGCCAGCGCCTCAGCATCGACCAGATCCTTTGTCTCTTCAGTCAAAGGACAGTGCAAACTCAGTACATCCGCTTGTGCCAGTAGTTCATCCATCGACAGGCGCCCTTCGCGCTTTTCAGCTCCTGGGCGTTGTGCGATCACAACCTTCATACCAAACGCTTCGGCCAGATGGGCAACGGCACTGCCAAGGTTACCGTATCCATAAATACCCAGTGTACGACCCGCCAGCTCACGGATCGGAAAGCTCAGCATACAGAACTGAGAGGCCTTACCCCACTCGCCCGATTTAACCGCACGATCGTACTGCACAATGTTAGTGTGCAACGCCAGGATCATCGACATCACATGCTGTGCAACAGAGTCCACACCATAGGCAACACAGTTACTCACGCGTACGTTGTGCTCACTGGCCGCGTCCAGATCGATATTATTGGTACCGGTGGCAACCACGCAGATCAGCTTAAGATTAGTTGCACCTGACATCAGGTCGCGACCGACTTTAACCTTATTGGTAATGACGACATCGCAGCCATCAATGCGCTCGGCAACCTGTTCAGGAGCAGTTGCCATATACACATCCAGTTGATCGAATTCAGCTTCGATCGGGGAAAGGTCCAGATCTTCCAGACTCTCCAGATCCAGAATTACCGCTTTCATATGGAGTCCTTTTTGTTATTTGTTTCAGAGACAAATAAGGGGCCAGCAGGCCCCTTATGTTTAAGTCTTGATCGAAGAATCAGCTTGCAGGCAAGTTTTTCTTCACTTCCCACAAGATCTCTTCGGCAACCTCGGCTGGCGCAGACAATCCCTGATCGGTCAGAACAGAGAGATACACACCTGTACGAGAGCGATTCAGCTTCAGCTGGTAACGGCCGGTGTATTCAAACGCATCAGACTCTTTGTTGTAGACGCCCTCTTCACCCTCTTCGCTGAAGACATAAATAACCTTGCCTGCAAACCAGATCTTGAAGCCGTCTTTCTTCTGCAGGCGCTCCTGCTCGATCTGCTCCTGGCTCATGCTTGCCAGACGATCTTTCTCTTCCGCACTCACCTCCTTGGAGGTATAACGGATCTTTGCAGCATTCTCGTCCTTCTCAACACCCAGCGCTTCTGCCAGAGCGGTCGTTTCGAACTTGATATCGCCACGGTCGGAGTGAAGCCATTCGAAGAAGCCCATTTTCTCAGCTTCATCAGCCGGTGTACTGGTGGTGTAGGAGAAGTAGAACATGCCGGACTGCTTGTCGACAGTACCCACATCAAAACGCCCCGCATCCATCGCAGTAGAAACGGAAGCCCAGGCTTTATCCACGGAGGACTCAACCTTCAGGACAGGATTACCGCGGGAGTCACGCCCCAGCTCTGTGCGCCCGTCTTTAGGTGCCTGCAGCTTAGTCAGTGTCGGTGCGTCTTCTTTATCGGCCGCTTTACTCAGGTAACGCAGCATTTCGAACATCATGTCCGACTTGTAACCTACGTCACGACCGCTCTTATCCCAGTCGATCTCAGCAACGTCTGCATCCTGTGCAAAACGCACGTGCTTCATGCTGATTGAGGTACGCTGTGAGTCCCCCTCGTCTGGACGCAGCTCCAGTTTCAGCTTGTCCTTAGCCGGACCTTCGATCTCCTGGAACGTCAGACGCTTGATCCAGCTATCCACGAAGCTCAGATCTTCACCGTTGTTCTCAATCCATGCGGTTTCCATGGTGGCACTGCGCGGATCGTCTTTTGCTAGCTCGATACCGTTGTAACGCCAGAAATCTTTCAGCTTCGGCCAGACTTCGTTGATCGGAGATTCAACAACGATCAGCTTTTCACCCGCCTCACGCTTAAGACTCACCTTATCGCTGGTCGCTTCCGTGTAGAAGAACTCCGGACGCGGCACAACATATTCGGTTGTTTTCTGCGTGGCGGCCTGCCCGATCTCCGGAATCACCATGCCGCGCTCAGTTTCTCGGACTCGCAGGTGAGGCGGCACCTCCAACGCTTTTCCTTCACTGGCTTTTTCGTAATCCTGGCTGCGGTCACGGATAATACCGTTCTCACCGTAGATCGGATTGTTTTCCACAACACTACACCCTGCTTGCAGGGCGCAGGCCAAAATCGTTAGAGATACTGCCTTTTTCATAGTCTCGGGCCGTTTAGATAATACCGGTAGTACGAAGTGCTTCGCGCACCTCCTCATGGTACTGCTCACTCAGCACAGTCAATGGCAGACGGATACCGTCAGCCATCAGACCCATCTCAGTCATCGCCCACTTCACAGGAATTGGGTTAGCTTCAACAAACAGCGCGTTATGGAGCGGCATCAGTTTATTCTGAAGTTCGCGGGTTTCTTCTGCCTGACCGGCAATAGCCAGCTTACACAGTTCTGCCATCTCTGCAGGTGCTACGTTTGCAGTCACGGAGATGTTTCCGACACCGCCCAACAGCATCAGTTCCGGTGCAGTACCGTCATCGCCGGAATAAACTGCAAAGTCAGCCGGCACACTGTCGATTACCTGCTTAGCACGCTCCAGATCACCCGTCGCTTCTTTAATACCAACAATGTTCGGGATAACCGCCAGACGAGCTACGGTTTCCGGCAGCATGTCACACGCGGTACGACCCGGTACGTTGTAAAGAATCTGCGGGATATCTACAGCTTCAGCAATCGCTTTAAAGTGCTGATACAGACCTTCCTGAGTCGGCTTGTTGTAGTAAGGCGTTACCAGCAAGCACGCGTCTGCACCCGCTTCTTTTGCTTCACGGGTCAGCTCGATCGCTTCTTTGGTCGCGTTGGCACCAGTACCGGCAATAACTGGGATCTTGCCACCTACTCGTTTGATCACGCGTTTGATTACCTGGCAGTGCTCGTCACAATCAAGCGTTGCAGATTCACCGGTGGTACCCACCGCAACGATCGCGTCAGTACCCTTATCCAGATGGAGATCAACGACCTTATCCAGGGCGTCCCAATCAATATCTCCATTGGAAGTCATCGGGGTAACAAGCGCAACTAAGCTGCCAGTAATCATGTTTATCTCCATAGATGTAAGAGAGTGTATCGTAACGACCATGCAGAACCGTTACTACTCTTGTGCGGCCTTCGCTCTGTATTAAAATCCAGGCCGTACTTGTTATCGTATAAGGGTTGGATATTCTATACGATTTTCTACACTCTTGAGTAGCCATCCAACCGATTGAAAATATAGGGAAAGCCGATGAGCACCGTAGCAATTGATCAACCTGTAGCCGATTTCACTGCAAAAGCGACCAGCGAGCAAACTGTAACCCTGTCAGAACTGCGCAGCAAAAACGTGGTTATCTATTTCTACCCGAAAGACAGCACCCCGGGCTGCACTACCGAAGGCCAGAATTTTCGCGACCTGATTGATGAATTTACCGCGCTGGACACTGTTATCTTTGGTGTATCCCGGGACGGCATGCGCGCACATGAAAACTTCAAAGCCAAACAGTCGTTTCCATTTGAGCTGATCAGTGACCCGGACGAAGAACTGTGCAAGCAGTTCGACGTAATCAAACTGAAGAAAAACTACGGCCGTGAGTATATGGGCGTGGATCGCTCGACGTTTCTGATCGACAAGGAAGGCGTTCTACGTAAAGAATGGCGTAGTGTAAAAGTAAAAGGTCACGTTGATGAAGTACTGGAAGCGGTGAAGGGACTGTAAACACCCCTTCATCCCCACAAAAAGAAACAAGCTGGGCCGGATTAGCTCTCCGGCCCTTCAAGAACTTGTTGCGGTGCTTTCGGCCAGGCATTCACTATCGCCTTAACCAAGGTCGCCAGCGGGATCGCAAAGAAGACCCCCCAGAACCCCCAAAGACCACCAAACAGCAACACCGAAACAATGATGGACACAGGGTGCAGATTTACCGCCTCGGAAAAGAGCAACGGCACCAATACATTGCCGTCTAATGCCTGAATAATGGCGTAGGCGATCATCAGGTACATAAACTCATTGGTCCAGCCCCACTGAAAGAAGCCGATCAACGCGACCGGCAGAGTCACCAGCGCCGCGCCGATGTATGGGATCAGTACCGACAGACCTACCATTATCCCCAGCAACGCTGCATAGTTGATACCCAGAATCGCAAACACGATATAGGTGGTAGCGCCTACGATTACAATTTCAATCACTTTACCGCGTACGTAGTTGGCAATCTGGTCGTCCATCTCGCGCCAGACCTTAGTCATCATCTCGCGTTTCGCGGGTAGCAGTGAAGCCCACCAACTGGTAAGTGCACGGCCATCCTTCAGAAAAAAGAACACCAAAATCGGCACCAGCACCAGATAGATCAGCAAAGCAACAACGCTACCAATCGAGTTGATTGAGAAAGTCACCACCCACTGCCCAACCTTTGATAACTCGCTGGCAGCCTGGTTGATCAGATCATTTACCTGCTCAGCCGAGATCACATCCGGATATTTTTCCGGCAACAGCAAAGCCAATGCCTGAACCTCACTCAATATTCGAGGAAGTTCGTTAAACAGATTACCCGCCTGTTTCCACACCAACGGCAAAATAAACAGCAGCGTTGCCAGAAAGACCCCAACAAACAGCAGAAACACCAATAGAACCGACCAAATATGCGAAAAATTGCGCGATTCCAGCCAGTTGACCGCCCCCTGCATCAGGAATGCCAGGATCAGTCCCGCAAATACAGGTGTCAGCATCTGCCCCAGGGTAAGGATAACCAGCAACGCGCCACCCAACAGCACGAACAGCAGCACCGCCTCCTCGTCCGAGAAGTAACGGTCTATCCATTTGCTGAATATTCTATGCATTATCGATTCTCAACTCTCAGGCCGCAGAACTAACCACGTTGAATAATATAGACGTACGGCTCTTCATCGGTGAACGAATCCAGCATCACGTGGTCGGATTGTTCTGTGTACGCCTTGAAATCGCGGATCGAACCGGCGTCCGTCGCAATAACCTTTAATACCTGACCAACCTCCAGTCGGTTAAGTGCTTGTTTTGCCTTCAATAGAGGCAATGGGCAGTTCAGTCCAGAGGCGTCCAGGATTTCATCAATTGCAGGTTCAGTCATTAACGTATCTTTACAACGTACCGGGTTGAGTAAAATTCATCAGCCCAGCACTATATAACAATTTTTTGAGTATTAGCAGCGCGTTTTCGGACGGATTCTAAACCATGCCTATTTATCGCTTTTTTCTACCGCTGATAACATCCTTATTGTTGGTTTTTCAGACTAATTCACTACACGCCGCCAACAGCGGCCTGCCTTCGCTCAGCGACAGCGGCTTCTCTACCACTCCTCAGGAAGAGTATCTGCTTGGCCGCACCTGGGTACGCATGCTGCGCGGATCAGCACGCTTGTACGAAGACCCAATCGTCGTTGCCTACCTTGAAGACTTGCTCTGGAATGTTGCTCAATACAGTCAGCTGACCGACCACCGCCTGGAACTTGTAGTGCTCGACAACCCCACCCTGAACGCCTTTGCCGTTCCCGGCGGCATTGTTGGCGTGCACTCAGGGCTGGTTGAAGCCGCCCAGAGCGAAGACGAATTGGCGTCAGTCATCGCCCACGAATTGGCACACTTGAGCCAACGCCACTACGCAGCCCAAATCGACCAGCAGCGTCGCAATCAGCCATTCTTTCTGGCGGCAATGCTGGGCAGCCTGCTTATCGCTGCCGCAGACGGCCAGGGGGGTACCGCCGCACTGTCTTCAACCCTCGCCGCAAACCAAGCTTCTATGCTGGCCTTCAGCCGCCAGAACGAACGCGAAGCGGATTATATCGGCATGCAAACCCTGACCGTCGCCGGCTTTGATCCAGCCGCTATGCCGAAGATGTTTTCTCGCCTGCAGGCCAATGCACGCTATGGCAGCAAGCCACCCGAGTTTCTGCTGACACACCCGGTAACAGAATCCCGAATTGCCGACTCCCTCAACCGGGCCGCGAACTTGCCGACGCCGGAGCCTCGCCCGGATGCCATCGACTTCGATCTGGTGCAAGCCCGCATCGTTGCGAACTACGCACAAGATGCAGACAAACTGCTCACCAGCCTGACAAGCAAGCGCAACCAGCAGGACAACGATACCCTGCGCTACGCCACAGTGATGGCAGCGATCAAAGCAAATAAGTACGAGCTGGCGGCGGAAGCTGTTAACGAAATGAGCACAGACTTTAAACGAAAACTCCCGGTCCGCTTGGCACTGGCGGAACTAAACATTGCGCGCAAGCAATACAGCGAAGCCAAAAAAGAGCTTCGCGCGGTCCTAAAACTGTTCCCGGATAATTATCCGGCCAATGCGATCTATGCTGAGCTGCTACTGCATCAGGGCCAGAATAGCCATGCAATTGCGGTTTACAAAAAGCTGGCGGAGCAACGCCCTAATGATCCGAATATCCGCTACAACCTGGCAGAAGTTCACGGATTAGCAGGCAACACATTAGATGTACACATTGCACGCGTTGAGTATTTCATGTTGACCGGCAACCTTGATCTCGCATTGCGACAGCTTAAATTTGCGCAACGCACCCCTCAACTGACCGAGGAAGAGCGCTCACAGCTGGAAGCCCTGGAGCAGGAAGCAAAACAGATAAGGGAACAGATGAAAAAGGTGATGTGATCCAATACCAAACACGCAGACACGAAAAAGCCGCACATTAGTGCGGCTTTTTATTTTCAGAATACGAAAACAATTTACTTATTCATGTCCGCTGAGAAGTCGAGCATACGCTGCAATGGACGGCGCGCGTCTTCAACCAGTTCCGGTGACACAACCACCTCGTCCTTACCTTCCTGCAGACACTGCATGATGTTTTGCAGATCGTTCATTGCCATCCAAGGGCAGTGCGCACAGCTGCGGCATGTTGCACCGGAGCCTGCGGTTGGCGCTTCCAGGAACTCTTTGCCTGGCGCCGCCTGCTGCATCTTGTAGAAAATCGCACGATCGGTAGCCACGATGAAATGCTTGTTTGGCAGGTCGTGGGCAGCCTTGATCAACTGCGACGTAGAACCTACGGCATCTGCGATCTCAACCACAGAATCAGGCGACTCCGGGTGTACCAGTATCGCTGCATCCGGATACACCTGTTTCAGTTCCAGAATACCTTTCGCTTTGAACTCTTCGTGCACGATGCAGGCACCATCCCACATCAGCATTTCGATTCCGGTCTGCTTCTGAACGTAAGCACCCAAGTGCTTATCAGGCGCCCAGATGATCTTCTTGCCTTCATCTGCCAGGTGCTCAACCACCTGCAGTGCAATGCTGGACGTTACTACCCAGTCTGCACGTGCCTTAACCGCAGCAGAGGTATTGGCATAAACAACCACTTCATGGTCAGGATGCGCATCACAGAACGCACTGAATTCATCGATCGGGCAACCGATGTCCAGGGAACAGGTTGCTTCCAGTGTTGGCATCAGAATGCGCTTTTCAGGACTCAGGATCTTCGCCGTCTCACCCATGAAGCGCACCCCCGCTACAACCAGCGTACTTGCTTCATGAGCACTACCAAAGCGCGCCATCTCCAGAGAGTCTGACACACAGCCACCCGTTTCATCAGCCAATTCCTGAATCAGGGGATCAGTGTAGTAGTGCGCTACAAGACACGCATCCTTCTCTTTTAACAGTTTTTTAATCTGGTCCTTGTACTCTTCGACCTCTTGTCGAGAGTGACCGGAAGGAAGGTGTTCTTTTGCAAAGTGCTCCTGGACCAGGATGCGGTCGGAGATTTCCTGCTTGCTCAACATGTAAGTAACTGTTTCTTAATTATAAAGGCTGAATTGAAACGCCAGACGGTAAACCCTCTGGCCGCAGTCCGATTATACCATAGTCACACCACAGCTGGATTACCGTGCGGTGATAATAAAGCAACAGAATCTGTAATAAACAGCGGAAACGAAAAAGGAGCACCAATGCGCTCCTTTTTCTGAATCTGGTGGGTCGTATAGGATTCGAACCTATGACCAATTGGTTAAAAGCCAACTGCTCTACCAACTGAGCTAACGACCCGGTAGAGATCATTGAGTGGTGGGTCGTATAGGATTCGAACCTATGACCAATTGGTTAAAAGCCAACTGCTCTACCAACTGAGCTAACGACCCGCTCAATGGAGTGCGTATATTACGCTCTCATTTTTAAAGTGCAAGCACTAATTGTGAAAAATCTTACTTAAACAATAATTTTTTCAACAAGTTAAACGTAGCGGGTTGGATCCGGTACACCAGCATCCACAAACCCCTTGGCACGCAGGCGACAGCTATCACACTGCCCACAGGCACGACCATCGTCGTCTGCCTGGTAACAGGATACAGTCAAACCGTAATCCACTCCCAAAGCTGTACCCTGCTGGATAATCTCTGCCTTGGTCAAATCGATCAACGGTGTTTCCAGCATTAGCTTGGTACCGGTTACACCCGCCTTAGTGGCAAGGTTAGCCATTGCCTCAAATGCGGCAATATACTCCGGACGGCAGTCCGGGTAGCCGGAATAGTCCACTGCATTCACACCGATAAAGATGTGGTGTGCATCCAGCACCTCAGCCCAGCCTAACGCGAGTGACAGAAATACCGTATTACGGGCCGGAACGTAGGTTACGGGAATCCCCTCTTCCTCCTGCTCCGGTACATCAATACTGTGATCGGTTAACGCAGAGCCGCCGAAATCCTCGAGATGCAAACGCACAACCCGGTGCTCCTTGACATCCATCTGCGCTGCAACCTTGCGCGCCGCATTCAGCTCTGTCACCGAACGCTGGCCATAATCAAAGCTCAGCACATAACATTCGAATCCCTGGTCTTTAGCCATCGCCAACGCGGTAGCAGAATCCAGGCCACCAGACAGCAGCACGACTGCCTTTTTAACAGCACTAGTCATAAAGAAACTTCCAGGAAAACGATTACTGGCGCTTAAACTCTTCGACGAGTGGCGCCACATTGGACTTCGGATGGTTCTTTAACACGTAATCCAGATATTCATCAGAACGTGCTTTATCACCCAACTCACTATAGATCACACCCAACTTATACGCGGCATGCGGCGCTTTGGGATGATCAGGAAACTGGCCGAGTACAAGCGCAAAGGACTCACGCGCCAACTCGAGCTCCTGCTCAGCGTGGTGAATCTCACCCATCCAGTAGTGTGCGTTTGCTACACGAGGACTGTTAGGATAATCACGCACGAAGGCATTAAACGCGACAACGGCACCGGCAAAGTCACGCGCCCGCACCAATGCAAATGCATCACGGTACGCTTTCGAATCGGACACACCGTTTTTTACACTGGACGCCGGCTGCGCTGGCTTAACCTGAGACTGTACTGCTGAAACAGCACCGGCAGAATCCGTCGTGGTCTGCGGCTCAGGCTGTGGTGCAGTTGATTCAAACCCTGAAGGCGTCACACCACCAGACTGCTCGGACAAAGCAGCTACTGGCGGCTTACTGGAAGCAGCACTTGCCCCCGAATTGCTCATCAGAGCACTGATTCGACGATCCAGATCGCGGTATCGGTCCAGCTGTTGACCTTCCATCTTCTTAATACGGAAAGCCTGTTGCTCAAGCTCACCGCGCAAAGAACGGACTTCGTCCTGCAGCTGTTGAATGATCATCAAGAGTTGCGCATTACCACTCGCAGCGGACGGCTGGGCAGCCAGATTACCCTGAGCCAGCACCGGCTCATCATCTGTGCGAATCTCGATAACGGGGGGGGATGCCGCCATGGCGCCAGCACTGAAAGACAGTGCCAGCGCGATGGTGGAGAATCGACGAACTGAAGACATTAGTTGCTAACGTATTTCAGCTCTACGCGACGGTTCTGAGCCCAAGACTCAGAAGTGTGGCCCAGCATTGCTGGCTTCTCTTCACCGTAGCTGATGGTTTCGATCTGGTTCGCGTTTACGCCGTTAACCTGCAGGATGCGAGCAACAGCCTGTGCACGACGCTCACCCAGAGCCATGTTGTATTCACGGGTACCACGCTCATCCGCGTGACCTTCCAGGCGTACGGAAGCGCTTGGAGTTGCTGCCAGATAAGCAGCGTGTTTTTCCAGAGCTGCCAGCCCGTCCTGTTTTACAACAGATCGGTCAAAGTCGAAGTAGAAAACAGACTGCAGGGCAGCTGCAGCTGCAGCATCATCAGCCGCTTTCTGTGCAGCCAGTTCAGCAGCAGAAACGCCACCGGAAACTTCAGCACCCTGAGTGCTTGCGGTATCAGTTGCAGTATCAGTACCTGCAGCACCAGTATCAGTACCACCAGTTGTACTACAACCCGCAGCCCATGCTACAGACAGGGTCAGCGCAACGGCCTTGGCTACATTGGAAGCTTTCATCGAATACTCCTGTAATATCCTTGATATGCTGGTCTCAACCAACATTAAAAATCGGTAAATTTAGATTATTCCCAACTGACGCATACGTTATAGGCTGGCCGCACTTATTGCAAGTATGGAGACCACGCCGGTTCACGCACATGTCCCTGCGAGTCTGGCAACAGAAAACGCACGTTGCCGTCCAGTGTTACGCCACCCAGAACCCCTCGAGTACCCTTCTGCGTAGCGTAAAGAATCATACTGCCGTTTGGTGCGATCGTTGGCGACTCATCCAGGAAGGTTTCAGTCAGCACATCAAGGCGCGACGTCTTCAAATCCTGTACGGCAATTCGGAAAATATTGTCATCCCCACGATGCACCATCGCCAGGAAACGACCATCCTGAGTCAATGAACCACGGCCGTTGTAGTTACCTTCATAGGTCAAACGGTCAATAGTCCTGCTCTTCAGATGCATCTGATAGATCTGTGGCAACCCGCCGCGATCGGAGGTAAAGATAATGGAACGACCGTCTGGCGCCCAGCTTGGCTCTGTATCGATACCGTAGTGGTGGGTCATACGGGTCAGTTTACGCTTAAGCAGATCCAGGATGTACACTTCAGGGTTGCCGTCTTTGGACAGAACCAGCGCCATCTTACTGCCATCCGGTGACCAGGCTGGCGCGCCGTTCAGCCCTTTGAAAGACTGCACTTTCTGGCGCTGACCGGTACGCAGATCCTGGATGTAGATCGCTGGACGTGTGCTTTCAAACGACACATAGGCCACGCGACGTGCATCCCGGGACCAGCTAGGCGACATAATCGGCTCTTTAGACTCCAGAATCGTACGTGGACGCGCACCGTCGGAATCAGCCATTCGCAACTGGTAACGGTAGTTATCCGGTCCCAGCTGTTGCGCCGTTACATACAGAATACGGGTATAGAACGCACCTTTAACGCCAGTCAAGTATTCATAGATGTTGTCGGCAATAACGTGGGCGATATCCCGCAGACCATTGCGACTGCCCACACGCGCATCGCGCAGGATCAACTCCTCTTTGATCACGTCGTACACTTCGTACTCGACACGCACAGAATCACCCTGTGCCGCACTCATACGGCCAATGACCAAGAATTCCTGCCCGAGAGAGCGCCAATCACGGAACGCGACCTCGTTCTGACGGGTTGGATTACTGAGCATGTTGTTGCGCTCCATCACGCGGAACAGACCACTGCGCGCGAAGTCGTTGGCGATCACACCCGCGACATCTTCAGCCAAACCGTAACTTCCGCTCCAGGAGAACGGCACCACCGCCAGCGGCGTTGGCTTATCCACACCCTGTGTTACCTCAATACGTAACTCCGCCTTGAGCGGCAGCGAAACCAATAACACAGACAACACAGCAACGATGTATTTATAAAGTCTCACTGTAAGATTCTCCGATCTTTATAATGACCTGTTTACGCTTGCACATTAGCGAGTACGACACGCACACAATATCAGTAGTTCCAATAAACTGATGTTACTTACTGTCTAACGGCGCAAATCCTCTGGGCGGAAGATCATCGTAAACTTACGGTAATACCGATCAAACACCGCTGGATCAAGGTTCTGCAACTCCGGAAAACGCTCCGCTTTCATCACCGCACGTACCGCATCACGATCAAACCGGTCATCACCGCTCGACTTACTCACATATGCATCATCCACCTCCCCTGAAGGAAGCAGATGAATGGAAAGCTCAACGATCATTCCGTTGCGGGCGCTGGCGGATCGACGCCAATTGCTAGAGATCAGCTCACGCACATAAGACTCGTAACTCTGCGCAGACTGACGCCCCTCCTCTTCTGCCAGCAACGCTTCCTCTTCAGCCATTGCCGCAGCCAGAGCGCTCTGACGCGCTTTTTCAGCGGCCGCTTTACGACGCGCTTCTTCCTCAGCCTTACGTTTCTTCTCGGCTGCTATACGCTCCTGCTCTTGGCGCTTTCGCTCAGCGTCCGCTTTCTTACGCGCGTCTTCAGCTGCTTTTTTCTCAGCGGCTTTTTTCGCTGCCAACTCTTTCTGACGTTTGGCTTCAGCCTTGCGCTTAGCTTCGTCCGCTTTGCGCTTCTTCTCGGCTTCCTTCTTACGTGCTATTTCCTGCTTGCGCTTCTTCTCGGCCGCAGCTTTCCTGGCCACTTCCTCTTTGCGCTTTTGCTCAGCGGCTTTTTTCTTCGCAATCTCTTGCTTGCGTTTTTTCTCGGCCGTAGCCTTCTTACGTTTTTCTTCCGCTATTTTCTTCTGCCGGGCCTGCTCTGCTGCCTTTTTCTTGGCAGCTTCTGCCTGACGCTTTTTATCGGCCTGCGTGGTCACCGTTTTCAGATCAACAATCTGGGCGCTAACGTGCCTCGGCACACGACGCACCTCTTTTTCCTGGTCAAACCAGATATCCGCCAGAACAAAGAACACCGCACCGTGCAATAACAGCGCCAGCAAGGCAGGGACAAAATAACTGTTTAGTCTCACCAGATTGGCCCTACTCGGTTACCAGTCCGACTGTGCCGGCACCCGCCTGCTGCAGAAGCACCATCAGCTGAACCACTGCGTTGTAATCAACATTTTTATCACCACGTACCAGCAACATTTTGTCCTGATTGGCCGCCAGGATTTTCCGCACACGCTCGGATACCGTTTCAGCATCCAACGGTTCCTCGGGATCGCCGCCAACATCAATAAAATACTGCTGCTCAGCATTAACGGTGATAATGACCGGCTCTTTATCCTTGTCATCTACCGGTTCTGCTGCCGCTTTCGGCAACTCCACCTGAACTCCCTGCGTTAGCATCGGCGCAGTGATCATAAAAATCACCAGCAACACCATCATCACGTCGATATAAGGTACGACGTTGATCTCGGCGTTGAGCTTTCTGGCTTTTCGATGGCGTCTAATCATATCCGCACCTTAAGACGCTGCGTAAACACGGCGGTGCAGCACTGCCGAAAACTCGTCTGCGAAGGTCTCGTAGCTACCCAACAGGTTTTCCGCTTTAGATGAGAATCGGTTGTAAGCGATAACGGCCGGAATTGCAGCAAACAAACCGATAGCTGTTGCAACCAATGCTTCGGAGATGCCTGGCGCCACAGATGCGAGAGTTGCCTGGTGCACATTAGCCAGGCCACGGAAGGAGTTCATGATGCCCCATACGGTACCAAACAAACCGATATACGGGCTTACCGAACCGACAGATGCGAGAAACGGAAGATGCTGCTCCAGTTTATCCTCTTCGCGGGACATCGCCACACGCATGCCCCGCTGCACACCTTCCATTACCGCATCCGGATCGGACGTACGCTGCTGGGTCAAACGGGTATATTCCTTCAGGCCTGCGCGAAAAATATTCTCTGCGCCACAGTCCGGATTTGGATGCTCGGTTACTTCCCGATACAGGGCACTCAGGTCTACGCCTGACCAGAATCGCTCTTCAAACTTCAACAGCGCTTTTTTTGTACGGCGCAGGAAGAAGTGTCGCTGGAAAATCATCACCCAGGAGAGCAATGACGCCGCAACAAGCATTAGCATCACAAGCTGAACAACAACACTGGCGTTAACCACCAGGCTCCAGATAGACATCTTCTCAACCACTTCGGCTGCCCTCTATAACTTTACGAGTAAGCTCAGGCGGACGGGTCGCCTGTTCAGGAAAATTGGGTTTCAAATTATACCGGCGGGATATATCAGAGATCACGTCCTGTGCCTTGACGATTAACCGCGCTAACCGAAAAAACCGACACTAAACCGCATACCACCACCTCGCGAGAGCCCCTTACGGGTGACAGCTTGAGATGGGACGACAATCCCTGCCAAAAGTTCACACTCTCGACCTGTTTATTTAGACCCACCAATACCGGCCCGAATAACAGGAATGAACGGGAAACAATAACAGCTGCGGATTACATTAAAAAGGAGAGAAACTTACAGGAGGTACTTAAGAGTGAAAGGCGATGCTGCGCATCGCCTAACTTACAGCCTTGAGGGATTCCCCTTCAATCTGGCAACTTACACAACGAAGCGTCACTGGGTTGGCACACAACCGGTTTAACTCGATATCTTCTCCGCAATCGATACAGATACCGTAATCACCTTCCTCAATGCGGTGCAGCGCTTCAATACAGGCCCGGATCTCTTCGGTATGACGAGAGAGATTCAGCAGATTTACAGCAACTGTTGCAGCCTGCTCCGCCTCTTCAGCACGATCATGGCTTTCGCCAGCGAACGCAACCTCCCCCATCTTCTGAGTATCACGAAACTCTTCACGCGCCTCTTCGCGCAGTCGCTTGAGGTCTTTCTCAATCTCAGCTTTTAACGCAAGTATCTTAGATGCCGTGATAATGGTGCCCATTTGCAGACCTTTTTTATCGTTATATGATGATGACTTACATCTTAGACAAAGGTCTGGGATACAGGCGTTGACAGATGTCAGCCAGGGCTGCATCGCGTGATTAAGTTGAGATCTATTGATCCATGTCCGGTTTGTCGATACCGAAGTGGCGATAGGCGTGATCTGTTGCTACACGGCCACGCGGGGTACGCATGATAAAACCCTGCTGAATCAGGTACGGCTCCAGCACATCCTCTATGGTATCGCGCTCTTCACTGATGGCAGCAGCAAGACTTTCGACCCCCACCGGACCGCCACCAAATTTCTCGATCATGGTCAGCAGCATACGGCGGTCCATATGATCGAAACCGCTGTTGTCCACATTCAGCATATTCAAAGCACGATCCGCCAACTCAGCGGTGATATGCCCATCCCCTTTGACCTCGGCATAGTCGCGTGCACGTCGTAACAAGCGGTTGGCAATACGTGGCGTGCCCCTGGAACGGCAGGCAATCTCGCGTGCACCATGATCATCAATACCGGTACCCGACAATGCAGCCGAACGACTCACGATACTCGATAGATCATCGACATTGTAGAACTCCAGGCGCTGCACGATTCCGAAACGATCACGCAGCGGCGACGTCAGCAAACCCGCGCGGGTTGTTGCCCCAACCAAGGTAAAGGGCGGCAGCTCCAGCTTGATCGAACGGGCTGCAGGTCCCTCGCCGATCATGATATCCAGCTGATAATCCTCCATTGCCGGATAGAGCACCTCCTCCACATTAGGGCTGAGGCGGTGTATCTCATCGATAAAGAGCACATCACCCGGCTCAAGATTGGTCAGCAAAGCCGCCAGGTCGCCGGCTTTTTCCAACACCGGACCGGAGGTGGTTTTGATCTCCGACCCCATCTCATTGGCGATAATATTGGCCAGCGTGGTTTTACCCAGCCCTGGCGGACCAAAGATCAGCGTATGATCCAGCGCTTCTCCACGCCCTTTCGCGGCATGGATAAAGATCTCCATCTGTTCGCGCACCACCGGCTGCCCAACATAATCCTCCAAGGTTTTGGGACGGATCGCCCGATCCTGGGCTTCTTCAACCGGGTTACTGGTTGGCGTTACAAAACGATCTGCTTCGATCATGAATGGAGCCTCAAAATCACACTTAACTATTAATACTGATACAGGTTCTGGCTATTCGGCTTTCGGTCGACAAGATCAGCCGGTAACCATCGACTTCAGGGACTGACGGATCAGATCCTCACTGCTGGCCCCAGCCCCCAGCGCCTTCTCTGCCGCTGCAATCGCCTTGGTTGCCTGAACAGGCTTGTAACCCAAGGCCACCAACGCACTCTCAGCCTCGGCACGATGATCGGTTGCAGGCAATACAGGCTCAGCAAGATCCGGATCACCGCCACCGCTAAGCTGAAACTCGCCAAAGTCTTTAACCTGCAGATCCTTGAGTTTGTCTTTCATCTCAACAATCAGACGCTCGGCAGTCTTTTTACCCACACCCGGCAGGCGAACCAGCGCAGCCGTATCCTGATCATGGACAGACCGCACAAAATCATTGGTACTGATACCCGACAGAATTGTTAGCGCCAGTTTCGGCCCCACACCATTTACCTTGATCAGGGTACGAAACAGAAGACGTTCTTCGCGATCGGCAAAACCGTACAATAACTGGGCATCCTCACGCACCACAAAATGCGTAAACAGGATTACCTGCTTGCCCAACTCAGGCAAACGATAGAAGGTATTCATGGATGCCTCCACTTCGTACCCCACTCCGTTTACATCGATCAACAGTTGCGGCGGATGCTTTTCCAGCAACTCCCCTTTAAGCCGTCCAATCACGGTCTTACTTCTCCATATCTCGGGCGGTCGCCTCAGATTCCAGACGGTGACCAGCCACAATAAACTCCGGCAAGCGCAGATCGGCAAACACCGCCGCCATACGCGCCGCAAAAATAAGCCCCATCGAGATCAGCGCCAGCAGGCGATCATCGATCGAACCATTAAAGGCAACAAAGAAAATAGCTCCTGCCATCGCAGGGGTCGCATAGATTTCACCGCCGCGGTGCAGTACCAGAGGAATCTCTCGGGTCAGAACATCACGAATCATACCACCGGCCGTACCCGTGATCATGGCCATCATCACGACAACGACACCAGACTGCCCCATCGCCAAGGCTTTCTGCGCACCCAGAATGGAGAACAGCGCCAACCCCATCGCGTCCAACACCAAAAGGACACGGCGAGGATAGGCCACATAGCGACAGAGAATAAAGGCTCCAACGGCTGAGATAATCGCCGTCCAAAGATAGCTGGTATTCGCCAGCCAGGAGACCGGGTGCGCATTAAGGGTGATATCCCGAATGGTCCCACCACCCAGTGCGGTCACAATCGCCAGAATCACCACACCCAGAATATCCACACGCTTCCCCTGAGCGGCCAGCGCACCCGTGACGGCGAACACCGCCACACCGACGATCTCAGCAAGGTAGATAAAAGATTCGTACTGCATTCAGCGCCACCGGCCATTTCTGTTGCGACGAGCGCCCGCCATCTGCACAAGGCTGGCACGGGTATGGGCATGACACAACGCTATCGCCAGCGCATCGGCCGCATCCACCTGGGGCAAGCCCGGCAGCTTGAGAATGTGCGCCACCATATGTTGCACTTGGGTCTTATCGGCAGATCCCTTACCCACCACAGACTGCTTTACCTTACGCGCAGCGTATTCGTGCACCGGCAGATCCTGATTGGTACCCGCTACAATCGCCACGCCACGCGCCTGCCCGAGCTTAAGTGCAGAGTCAGCATTGCGCGCCATAAACACCTGCTCGATCGCCATCTCCTGCGGACAGTAACGACTGATAACCTCCGTCACCCCTTCATAGACCTGCTGAAGGCGCTCCGGCAGCTCATCGCCTTTGATGCGAATACAGCCACTGGCTACATATTCGTTTTTCGATCCCACGCTGTTGATCACACCAAAACCGGTGATACGGGAGCCCGGATCGATACCTAGTATTAACATAAAACCGTCTGTTCCAATCGTCGCCGACCATAATACGCCGGACCGCACCGCTTGATGCAACCAAAATTGATGGCCGACGAACAAAAAAGCCGAGACAGCAGTCTCGGCTTTTTCTCGGAGACCAGAGCACCATTCGCCCCGGCTCCATTAGATCCCTGATGGGACTTAAGGGGTCTTGCGCAGCTTGATGTTCAACTCACGCAACTGAGCCGCACTTACTTCCCCTGGCGCCTCAGTCATCATGCAAGACGCACTCTGAGTTTTCGGGAACGCAATCACTTCACGGATGGAGTCAGTACCGGTCATCAGCATGATCAGGCGATCCAGACCAAACGCCAGACCACCGTGCGGAGGCGCACCGTACTGCAACGCTTTCAGCAGGAAGCCGAACTTGTCGTCGGCTTCTTCGTCAGAGATACCCAGGATCTCCAGAACGGTTGCCTGCATCTCCTGATCGTGGATACGTACGGAACCACCGCCCAGCTCACAGCCGTTCAATACCATGTCATATGCACGGGACAAGGCTTCCAGCGGGTTGGCCTTCAGCTCTTCCGGAGAACAGCTTGGTGCGGTGAACGGGTGGTGCAGCGCAGTCAGACCACCGTTATCGGTCTCTTCGAACATCGGGAAGTCAACAACCCACAGCGGAGCCCACTCACACTGCGCCATATCCAGGTCTTCGCCGACTTTGATACGCAGCGCACCCAACGCTTCAGAAACGATCTTAGCTTTGTCTGCACCGAAGAAGACGATGTCGCCGTTCTGAGCACCCAGACGCTCCATGATCGCCATGGTTACTTCTTCGCCCAGGAACTTGATGATTGGCGACTGCAGACCTTCGATGCCGTTTTCGATCGCGTTCACCTTGATCCATGCCAGACCTTTCGCACCGTAGATACCCACGAACTTGGTGTATTCATCGATGTTTTTACGGGTCAGCTGAGCACCGCCAGGCACTTTCAGGGCAGCTACGCGGCATTTCGGATCGTTCGCAGGACCTGCAAAGACCTTGAACTCGATCTCAGCCATCAGGTCCGCAACGTCCACCAGCTCCATAGGGAAACGCAGGTCCGGCTTGTCGGAACCGTATTTCTGCATCGCTTCGGAGAACGGCATACGTGGGAAGTCACCCAGATCAACGCCTTTCAGTTCCAGGAACAACTTGCGGATCATTGTTTCGGTGATACCCATGATACCTTCCTCATCCATGAAGGATGTCTCGATATCGATCTGGGTGAATTCTGGCTGACGGTCAGCACGCAGGTCTTCGTCACGGAAACACTTAGCAACCTGGTAGTAACGGTCGAAACCTGCAACCATCAACAGCTGCTTGAACAGCTGTGGCGACTGCGGCAGCGCGAAGAAAGCACCTTCATGCACACGGCTTGGCACCAGGTAGTCACGCGCACCTTCCGGAGTCGCGCGGTTCAGGATCGGCGTTTCGATATCCAGGAAGCCATTGTCGTCCAGATAGTTACGGATTGCGTTGGTAACCTTTGAACGGAAGCGCAGTTTTTCCTGCATTTCAGGGCGACGCAGGTCGATGTAACGGTGACGCAGGCGTACGTCTTCACCTACATGCTGGTGCTCGTCCAGCTGGAACGGAGGAGTTTCAGCTTTGTTCAGGATAACCAGCTCTTTACCCAGTACTTCGATCTCACCGGTCGGCATCTCCGGGTTGACAGTACCTTCCGGACGGTTGCGCACCAGGCCACGTACTTCGATTACGTATTCGTTACGTACGCTGTCTGCCAGCGCGAAGCTTTCTTCACGATCTGGATCGAATACAACCTGTGTCAGACCTTCACGGTCACGCACGTCCAGAAAGATAACACCACCGTGGTCACGACGGCGATGTACCCAACCGTTCAGGGTAATTTCTTCGCCAACGTGTTCTTTTCTCAGATCGCCGCAATAATGGCTGCGCATAGTTTCCTGTTCCTGTTAAGTTACCAGTACACCCCAAAAACCGGGTGTCAGAGCTAAATTCAATTCGTTTACAGACGGCGTTAGCTGCTGCTTCCGCTGTCACCGGCCAGGTTTTTCTTCTTACCGGTTTTGAAATCTGTTTCGTACCAGCCACTGCCTGCCAAGCGGAATCCCGGTGCAGAGACCTTCTTTTCCACCTGATCGCTATCACAGGATTTGCAGTTTGGCGCTGGCGCATCGCTACGCATCACCAGTTTTTCAAACTCATGACCGCAGCTTTGGCATTCATAATCATAGATAGGCATTGTAAAACGCGTTCCAAATACAGATCTACGGAAAACGCGCGATTATAACCGATTTACCTGTCGGTTACAGGCCCTAAGGAAGGCATAATTGAAGGTGAGCTGACCACGAGGGATCAGCTCAAGGGACGGGACGCTATGTCTTAGCTTTCGGGCGTGATGTTGACTTCGCCGGTATTGCTCAGCAACACCTCCACTTTATGGCGGATCTCATGGATCTGATCATCGGTATAAGGCTGCACCGGCACCTTACCCCAGATCGGACCCGGCCATGCGGGATCACTCTCTCGGCGCACCACATGATGGATATGCAACTGCGGCACCATATTGCCCAGTGATGCCACATTCATCTTTCTCGCCGCAAAAATGTCCGCCAGGTTTTCAGCCAGAAAGGATGATTCGTGGATCATCTGGCAGCGTTCGTCTTCCGACAAGTGATAAATCTCGGTCGCACCGGCGCGACGAGGCACCAGGATAAACCAGGGATAGTTCGCATCGTTCATCAGCAACAGGCGACATAGCGGGAAGTCTCCCAGTACAATACAATCAGCGGCCAGCTGTGGATGCAGTTCAAATTCCAATTCCAGTTCGTCCATGGTTCCTCCGGAGAAATATACTTACAATTCCAGACGTTAGCGGATCTCTTACAGGTAAGAGTATAGGCAAATATGCTTGATATCGTACTCACTGACAATATTGAATCGATCGGTGCTGAACTTTGGAATGAACTTTGCGGCACCGATTACCCGTTTCTGCGATACGAATTTCTGCATGCATTGGAGCAATCCGGCAGCGTAGGAAAAGGCACCGGCTGGCTTCCCCTGCACCTTTCTTTGAAAGAGGGAGATACCACGGTAGCAGTGATGCCCCTCTACCTGAAGCAGCACTCCTACGGCGAGTACGTATTTGACTGGGCTTGGGCGGATGCTTACTCGCGATATGGCCTTGAGTATTACCCCAAGCTGCTTTCAGCCATCCCGTTTACTCCTGCTTACGGCCCCCGCATCGGCACAAAGCGCCCCCTTGAACAGGTCATTCCGGTGATTCGTGAAGGCATCCCACAAATCGCGGCGAAGATGAATGCCTCGTCCTGGCACGGCCTGTTCGCCCCGCAAGATACGATTGACCTGTTCCGCTCAGAAACGCTGATGCCCCGACTGGGCAGCCAATATCACTGGTTTAACCATGAGTACCGGGATTTCGATCACTTCCTGGAGCACTTCAGCTCACGCAAGCGCAAGAACCTGCGCAAAGAAAGGAAGAAAGTAACCGATCAGGGTGTGGAGCTACGTACGTTTGCAGGCAAGGAGATCACCGATACCCTGCTGCACCGGTTTTACCACTTCTATCAGATCACTTATCTGAAACGCGGCCGCAAGGGTTACCTCACACCGGAGTTTTTCACCCGGCTGCGTGACACAATGCCAGAACACCTTGTGCTGGTCGTTGCATTTGTTGATGAACAAGCCGTTGCCGGAGCATTGTCGCTGCGCAGCAGCACAACCTTGTATGGGCGTTATTGGGGTTGTCTTGAGGAATACGACAGTCTGCACTTCGAAACCTGCTACTACCAAGGCATCGAATACTGCATCCGGGAAAGATTAGAGCGCTTTGATCCGGGCGCTCAGGGCGAACACAAGATCCAGCGCGGCTTTGAACCCATCGAAACCTGGTCTGTTCACTGGATTCAGGAGCCTGGATTCCGCGAGCCGATTGCACGCTTCCTTGAAGAGGAGGAAGCGATGATGCGAGAACAAATTGCTGAACTTACAACTTGGCTCCCGTTCAAAAAATCTCCCTAACCGGCACCCCAAATAAACAAACTATCAAATACAGATATAATCCCTCTGCTTGGCGCAGCGCCAATATTAGGAAGATTAAAAACAATCAGTTTAGCCCTAACGGTCAGCCGAATGAGGCTGCATATTGCCTCTTTGCTTAAAGTCAATATGCAGGCATTTTTCTGCTGCATCTCCTACAATTTATTCTAAACTTTTGACGATATGCCATTGCATGATCTCAACACGAGAATAGATAGCAACCCGTTCACTGGTATATCTGCAACGCACCAAATACCCTGAGCCTTTCACTCAATAAACCTGAATAATCAGGTTAGGAGGAGACAAGGATGTCGATCTACAATCGCATAATCGCCGCCTGTATAGGATTAGCTTTGGTTGCAATACTGCCATTTGGCATTATGTCCTATTTGAGTGGCAAGCAGATCCTGCAAACATCTGTTCAGGAACGTCTTAATGCAGTAGCAAACAATCAGCGCGACAAAATCTCCCATGTGATTACGGCCTGGCAGGACCGCGTCGCCTTGATTGCCAGCCGTACCCAGCTTCGCGTCAGCCTGAAGGACTACCTGCTCACGGGGAATCCCAGCGCTTTAGCAAAGGTCAACAAGATACTTTCAGACGCACAACATTCGGTAAGAGCAGTCGATTCCATCGCCGTCGGCCCTATCAATGGCCCTGCGATCGCAACCGCGGGCAATACATTGACCCAAATGGAGCTCACTCCAGCCATCCCCCGGCACAAACCTAAGATCAGGCTCGTCAGTTTCGCGACCGACACACAGGATACCCTGTACGTGAGACTGGAAACCGCAATGGAATTAGAGGGAGAGATAATCGGACGCGTCGTAGTGACATTGCACGCAGACGAACTGCTAAAGGCAACTCGCGACTACACCGGATTAGGACAAACAGGGGAAACAATCCTAACCGCCTACGATACAAAATATCAGCCCGTTTATCTGTCTCCCTTAAGACATAAGCCATCAACACCCCTGCAACAGATCCCCTCCTATACCATCAACAAAGCCAATCTTCTCTTGGCGGGGCTTTCTGGCAAGGAAGGACTCATGGAGCAGGTCGCTGATTACCGGGGAGTGGTTGTGATGGCCGCAACCCGGTACATACCGGAGATGCAGTGGGGGCTTGTCGTAAAAATGGACCAGCAGGAAATTCTCTCCCCCATCGCTAACTTCCAGAAGCAACTAATTCTGGTCGCTATCGCACTGCTTTTCACAGCTGTCGTACTGGGTATAGTTCTGGCTCGAGCCATCGTTATGCCAATCCGGGCACTGGCGTCAAACACTCAAAAAATACAACAAGGCGAACTAAACCTCCGCACACGCATCCCCTCCTCACAGACTCCAGAACTGCAGGAGCTGGCGATCAGCTTCAACCGCCTCACCGAAAACCTGATAGAGACCAAGTCCACACAAGAACTGCACGTGGAGGAGCAAACCCGCAAGCTGCAGAACCTGAACCAAAAACTGGAACAACGCCTAAACAGCAGCGCACGCAACCTGCAGCAAAACCAATTTGAGCTTACAGCTCTAAGGGAAGCACTGAGTGAGACCCGTAACGAATTGATCCATTCAGATAAAATGGCTGCTTTAGGTAGCTTAATGGCGAGTTTATCGCAGGAGATCATTAAACCGCTCGGTAGCGCAATAACGGCTGTTTCAAACTTGCAGACAACTACCGTAGAGAAAAAAGCGTCGACAGATACCAGACAATTAGACGGGGAGGAGCTCAGCTGCCATCTTGATCTGATCATAAACACCTGCAACCAGCTTCAGACTCAGCTCAATTTCGTATCGGCCATGACATCAGATACCCGACAGATCACACTCGACCTGCTAAATCCAGATATACGCACCATCGAACTGGCACCATACCTCAAGAAGCTTGCGGCATCCATGCAACCTATATTGAAAAGCACGTCGTATCACATATCGATAACCTGCCCCCACTCGCTGCAAATCAGCACCTATCCGGGAGCATTGGTTCAGGCGCTGACCACCCTCATAGTTGGCGCACTGCACCGCACCCGCGAAACACCGCCACAACAGTTGGCCGAGATCAGTATTTATGCAGAGGAAGGGGCCGGGGTTTGTTGTCTGCAGGTGAACGTTAGCGGTTTAGAAATTGCCCCCAACCAACTAGCGAGTATGTTTGAACCTTTCGATACAACCTTACGAAACACAGAAGAGCCCGTATCCCGTCTTTTCATTGTCCGAAAGATAATCACTGACACACTGAAAGGCACAATCAATTGCACAAGCACACCCGGTCAGGGTTGCTGCTTTACCATCAACCTGGCAACACTGGAAAACAAACACCCCGTTGTTCAACACGCCCAGGAATTGCTAAATGAGTGAATAAACAGCCCCCTGAATCAATAAGAGGAGAGCACCATAAACACCTAAAGATTCACCTCACTTATAGCTTTGGGATCACATGCGTTCCTGCAAGCGGTAATGGCATCCGGCTTGCCCCGCCTCAAATCTCGCGGGGAATATCGAGTATGCTTCCAGATGTAACGTATTCATTCCCACCCAGACGTCCCAGCGGGTCGAGTTTATCCGCCATCACCTTGGTGCGTCCCTTGGCATCCGTGGTGACTACTTCATCATCCAGCCAGATACGCTCCAACTTACCAAACACCAGGTTTTGGTTGTTGTCGCCGATCGTATCAAGCTTATACAACTCACACGCAAATGCGATACGAGCCCCCTTCAACCGCGGCAGAACAAAGCCGTCAAACGGCACCGTGTCCATCTCCACCAATTCCAGCTCAGATTCTCCCTCCGGCAACACCTTGGCAGACTTGGTCACCTGAGGTGCCAATTCCGGATGGGCCAGATGAATAACGAACTTCTTGCGCTCAACGATATTACGGAAGGTATCTTTATCACTACCATCCGGTTTACGCCCCATCGACAGCATAACAACCGGTGGCGCACTACACACAGCGTTGAAATAGGAAAACGGCGCCAGATTAAGCTTGCCGTTTTCATGTTCGGACAACACCCAGGCAATTGGCCGAGGCACGACCGTTTGCGTCATCGTGTGATAAACCTGATTTTGTGACAGTTCTGTAAGATCAATATTCATCTTTTGCTTCCGCACGGTGGTTTTAAAGCGCTGTAATTATGACATTTTCTCATAAAAAGCCGCGTTTTTGCTGTGCATATGCAGCATGAAATAGATAATTCTTGAACGAAATTCATATGAAAAAATGTCTGCCAAACAGGTTAGAGATTCGCCACCCCCTCACCTACACTGATAGACCCCGAGCAAAGTTGTACGGGTACCTGTCCAGCAAAAATAATAAAAACCAGCTTATCAACCGAGCTATGAGGTTTAACAATGCTTACATACGAAGAATGTCTGGATATGTGCGATCTGACCGCTGATGAGGTAGACGCCATTGCAGAGCATGAACATATGGACCCTATGATCGCGCTCGCACTCGGACAGTATATGATCAACCACGATGGCGAACAGAAGATTAAAAGCATTATTCTGGACGATATACACAAGGCTCAGCGCGATGGAAATCGCAGCCATGAATTACTGTTGCAGAAAGTGCTGGAGCACTTCATCGCAACGCACCCTGAACACAGCACCCGCGCCGCGGCCGCCGCGTAAAGGGTACACGACCCGAATTAGATTCCCCTTCCTTCCGGTTGAGTGGTGGCGAAAGCCACCCTCACCGGGCACATTTTTTGACTTAACCTAACAACAGGAAAACGTCTCCTGTACCCACCTACTCTAAGTCAACAATAAACAAACAGTCGAAAAAGATCGGTGTACCTTCTCCGGTAAATTCGGAGAGATTAACCATTCCGGAAAGACGAACCCTTCCTTCACGCCCATCAAAAACACCACTTCCCGACAACACCGCATTTGAATCACCTGAAGCGCCGGTAATATGAGTAATTGGAAAACCATCAGGAGTAATAGTTACTTGGTTTACAGGCTGCACAGAGGTTAAACCGCGTGTAACCAGTGTACCTTGAGGCAAATTAAAAAACGTCGTACCGACCAACATTAATCCGCCTTGCCCTCCACCTTCGACATTAGACAAGCAGTCTGTTGCTGAACCTATAACTTGGCGGTTTTTCCCGTTCACCAGATCAACATCAAAACAAAATGCTTCATCTTCAACGCCATCACCATCAATATCGGGCACCATCCCAACATACATCTCATCCGCTCCAACCAGGTTAAACACCCAGCGATTACCACCTCCCTTTCCCTCATCTGCAAATCCCGCGGATACACCTAACAATGCAGCAAACCCTATAGCTGCTAATACCCTAAGCTTCATAGCAAACCTCCCAGGAAATCTTTGAGTGATATGCAAAATTGCACTGCAACAATAGTTGAAGCAAATTCAACACCACCCTGCTACTCCTTTGATAGATAAACAAAAATACAATGCCAAGAACGCGACAGGCATATATGTATGTAAAGGGATCTTTACAATTTGCGTAGGCGCATGACCCTGTTTGGAGAGAGCAATACGGAGAGTATCGAAAGGCCCAGTAGCAGCATCACCAAAGTAAGCACTGTGCCCTGAAGCTCAATCAAACATAAAAAAGCCCGATGCGTATCCGCATCGGGCAAGGATAAAGGCATAGTACTAGTCGGGATGCATCACATATCCCTATGAAGTCCTGCCAAGGTAAAGGACGAGCCGACGCGCCGTCGGCTCTGGTGGTACAAATGAAGGGAGGTGCTTACAGTTTGCCTTCCAGTTCAGGAACAGCTTCAAACAGGTCCGCAACCAGACCATAGTCAGCCACAGAGAAGATAGGTGCCTCTTCGTCTTTGTTGATGGCAACGATGACCTTGGAGTCTTTCATACCTGCCAGGTGCTGGATCGCACCGGAGATACCGACAGCGATGTACAGTTCAGGCGCAACGATCTTACCGGTCTGACCGACCTGCATATCGTTCGGTACAAAACCTGCGTCAACCGCGGCACGGGAGGCACCGACGGCAGCGCCCAGCTTGTCGGCCACCTTTTCCAGCAGCGCGAAGTTTTCGCCGTTGCCCATACCACGACCACCGGAGATAACCACTTTTGCAGCGGTCAGTTCTGGACGGTCGGAGACAGCCATCTCTTCACCGACAAAACTGGAGATACCGGCATCGTGTACGGAGCCCACTGCTTCAACCGCTGCGGAACCGCCTTCAGTTGCTGCGGCATCAAATGCAGTACCACGCACGGTGATCACTTTGATCGCATCCATGGACTGAACAGTCGCAATTGCGTTGCCCGCGTAGATTGGGCGCTGAAACGTGTCCGCCGCTTCTACTGCAGTGATGTCGGAGAGCTGTGCAACATCCAGCAATGCCGCTACGCGTGGCAGGAAGTTTTTGCCGGTAGTCGTCGCTGGCGATACGATGTGGCTGTAGTCCTTACCCAGCTCAGCTACCAGCTTGGACAGGTTCTCGGCCAGCTGATGCTCGTAGGCTGCTGCGTCTGCTACCAGCACTTTGCTAACGCCTGCAACCTGTGCAGCCGCTTCAGCCACCGCGCCACAACCAGCGCCTGCGACCAGTACGTGTAGGTCATCGCCCATCTGAGATGCGGCGGTAACTGCGTTCAGAGTTGCACCTTTCAGGGTGCTATTGTCGTGTTCTGCAATAACCAGAATAGCCATTAGATCACCCCTTAAATTACT
>NZ_JASBRH010000023.1 GCF_029961155.1 Pontibacterium granulatum
GTCCCAGTAGGTGCCCCCTGCAAACAGTACAATCAGCAGGATGGCAAACAGGAAGTTTGGAATTGCATAACCGATGATGACGGCGGTACTGGTCCAGACGTCAAAGGAACTGCCGTCCCGTACCGCTTTACGAATCCCTAAGGGGATCGAGATCATATAGGTGAGCAACGTGGTCCAGAGCCCCAATGAGATCGAAACGGGCAGCTTCTCAACGATCAGGTCGATTACTTCCTTGTCACTAAACAGGCTTTTGCCGAAATCGAAAACGAGGTAGTTGCCCAGCATTTCAATAAAGCGTTCATGAGCCGGTTTGTCGAAGCCATACAGCTCCTCGATCTGCCGTACCAACTCGGGATCAAGGCCACGGGCTCCGCGGGATTGGCTATCGCCGTTGGTGGCTTGTCCGCCGTCGCCCACCACATCACCAGAGCTGGTGTCGCTGAAGCGTGCGGTTGCGCCTACATCCAGTCCCTGTAGTTGGGCAATGGTTTGCTCAACCGGGCCGCCGGGGGCGGCCTGGACGATAATAAAATTGATGGTCAGGATCCCCAGTAGGGTGGGGATAATGAGTAACAGACGTCGCAGTATATAGGCGGCCATCAGTTATCCTTAGTGTCACTTGCATCCTGTTTCACCCACCAGGTGTCGAAGCCCAGTGAGTATCGTGGTCGCTTATCCGGCATGCCAAATTTGTCCCAATAGGCGACACGGTATTTGTTGATATGGAATTGCGGAATGACGTAGTGATTCCACTGCAGTACGCGGTCAAGCGCGCGGGTGCGTAGCACAAGCT
Source organism: Pontibacterium granulatum (assembly GCF_029961155.1). Classification (GTDB taxonomy): domain Bacteria; phylum Pseudomonadota; class Gammaproteobacteria; order Pseudomonadales; family Balneatricaceae; genus Pontibacterium; species Pontibacterium granulatum. Next base: position 794 of record NZ_JASBRH010000023.1, read on the forward strand.
GTTCGCGATCCGGCGCCTGAATCAGCTGCTCAACCAGGTAATCTACCGCTGGGTTTTTGATCCCGATGACATTTCGGCTACCCGGTTGGTCTGCACCGGAGGAATGCCAGAAATCACGTTGTTCATTCCCCGGTGAGCTGGATTGACCAAAGCTGCTGACAATCACATCAAAGTCAAAAGCGCGGATACGGTTAATGTACTGGGAAACATCCACCACGCGAATGGAAGCTTTAATGCCCATTAACTCAAGGTTGCGGATAAAGGGTGCAACCACGCGCTCAAAGGCCGGGTCGACAAGTAGCATCTCAAAGGTGAACTGTTCACCGGTTTCGTTATTGATCAGTTTCCCGCCTTTCAGTGACCAACCCGCGTTTAGCAAAATACGTTTAGCTTTGCGAAGTTGGCCGCGGATCTTGCCGTTACCGTCGGTTGACGGTGCTCGATACACCTGGGTGAATACCTCTGGTGGCACCTGGTCCTTAATCGGCTCCAGAATCGCTAGCTCTGCCGGCGTTGGCAGTTCCGTGGCGGCCATCTCCGAGTTCGAGAAGTAGCTGTGAGTGCGGGTATACGCGTTGTAAAAAATAGCGTTGTTGGTCCATTCGAAATCGAAGGCGTATGCCAGGGCCTTGCGTACCTCGGGGTTGGAAAACTTCGCCCGGCGTGTATTGAGTACAAAGGCCTGCATGCCGGTAGGGTTTTCGTGCTCCAGCTCGTTTACAATGATTTTACCCGAGTCGAATGCATCACCGGTGTAACCAGTGGCCCAGCGCTTAGAGCTGTTTTCCTGTCGGAAGTCGTATTCTCCGGCTTTAAATGCCTCCAGGGCCACCGTGCCGTCACGGTAATAGTCGTACACAATTTCGTCGAAGTTGTGGCGACCCTTATTAACCGGTAGGTCTTTAGCCCAATAGCCCGGATTGCGTTTAAAGGTGACGCTACGACCGGGCTCAAATGAGTTGATTACGTACGGGCCGGAACCAACGGGGATATCCAGGTTGGGCTTTGCGAAGTCACGTCCTTCCCAGTAATGCTTTGGAAAGATTGGAATGTCACCCACGATCAGCGCCAGTTCTTTGTTGTTGCTGTGTTTAAAGGTGAACTTGACGGTTTTATCGTCCAGCACTTCGACTTTATCGATATCTGAGTAGTAAGCGCGGTAAAACGGTGCACCTTTTTCGCGCAAGGTCTCGACACTGAAGACGACATCGTCGGCGTTTAGGCTTTCGCCATCGCTAAATTGTGCATTTGGATTCAGATAAAAGGTAATCCAGCTGCGGTCATCGGCGACTTCCAGCTTCTCGGCCACCAACCCGTAGAGCGAGAAGGGCTCATCGTCGGAGCGGCCCAGCAGCGAATCGTAGATCAGTCCTACCGCGTCGGCGGCGGTACCCTTGATGATAAATGGATTGAAACTGTCAAAAGTGCCCAAGGAAGACTGTACCACCCGGCCACCTTTCGGCGCGTTCGGATTTACATAGTCAAAATGGGAAAAGCCGGCAGGATATTTGAGGTCTCCATGCATGGCGATGCCATGGGAGACAGTAGATGCCGCATGGGCATTGGTGAACAGTGCACCTGCAAGCAGAGCGCCAGCCAGAACTGTTTTTATGAATTTCATCTGTGATCCGTCACCCAGAAGGGATAATAGCTATTTATATCAGCCACTTGCGGCTTTCGCCAGTTTAGGACGGATCAAACAAGTATCGCAGAGCGTTCACTCTACCTGTTTATGCCGTCCTGAACTCTTCTTTCGGACAGATCTTTAACGGCTTTGTTCAAAGTCGTTTGCGAGGTGGGTCAGCCGCTCGTGGAACTGTTTACGGGCCACGCCATCATTTTTCATCGTTTCCAGTTTGTCTTGTAGAAACATCAGCTTGGCGTTGTCATCGCCGGCCAGACCCTTGACCAGGTCCTGATCCATCCAGGCACGAATCTTCTTAAAAACCACGACCTTGAAGACAATCGCAAGTACGGTAGAGACAACAATGATAGTGATGGCTGTAACGTCCATAAATCTGCCTTAGTTTGCTTGGGTCACATCCACGTGCAGTGTGAGTCGCTGCCCGGGTTTAAGAATATTGTTTCGCTCCAGCCCGTTCCAGGCGACGATATTATTTACGCTGACGTTGAAACGGGTGGCGATACGGGAGAGAGAGTCACCGCTACGTACGGTGTAACCCACTTTGCGGATAACGCCCTGGCTGGCGGTGCTGCCGGTTGATTTGCGGTCTTTCCAGACAACCAGCGTTTTACCCACCATCAATGGATCGCCGGGTGCCATGTTGTTCCAGCTCGCCAACTGACGGACGCCTACTTTGTGTTTGCGTGAGATCGTCCAGAAACTCTCCCCGTTTTTTACGGTGTGCTTGATCTTCTGGCGGTTGGTGCGACGTGCGATCTGCTCCTGTTTACGGTTAAGGCGTTCCGCCTGACTCATAACATAGGCACTGGCGTGCTGGCTCGCGGTTGGTACCACTAGCGTTTTGCCTGCACGGATATTGTTGCCGGTGATGTTGTTGGCTGTACGTACGACGTCAACCGTAGTGCGGTAGGTTTTGGCAATGCTGATCAGTGACTCGCCCGACTTGATTTTATGGCGGGTCCACTTCACGCGCTGCTCAGCAGGCAGCGCAGCCAGCTTAACCTCGAACTGAGCTACTTTGTCGACCGGAATCAGCAGGCGGTGTGGCCCGGTTGGGTCCGTTGCCCAGCGGTTAAAGCCTGGGTTGAGCAGGTAAAGCTCCTGAGTGTCGATGCCCGCAAGGTCGGCTGCCTGCGCCAGATCGATCTGGCTGCCGGTGGCGATTTCTTTGAAGTAGGGTTCGTTCTTCAGGGGTTGAAGGGTAATGCCATAGCGTTCCGGATCGTCGAATACCTTGGCAATCGCCAGCAGTTTGGGAACGTAAGCGGTGGTTTCCTTCGGTAGTTGCAGAGACCAGAAATCGGTTGGTTTGCCTTTGCGGCGGTTTTTCTTCATCGCCAGAGATACCGTGCCACCGCCTGCGTTATAAGCCGCCAGTGCCAGTTCCCAGTCATCAAAACGTTTGTGCAACTGCTGCAGATAAGTCAGCGCGGCATCGGTGGATGCAACGATGTCGCGACGACCGTCATACCACCAGGTCTTTTTGAGGCCGAAGTGCTTGCCTGTAGATGGAATAAACTGCCAAGCGCCGGCTGCACGTCCATGGGAGTAGGCAAATGGATCGTAAGCGCTCTCAACGATCGGTAGCAGAGCGATCTCAGCCGGCATACCACGTTTAATGGTTTCATGCAGGATGTAGTGGTAGTAGCGGGATGCGCGTTTTACCACGCGGTCAACGTAGCGGGGGTGTTTCTTAAACCACTTGACCTGCGCGTCGATTCGCGAGTTATCCTGATCCAGATTCAGTGCAAAGTGGTCGCGAGTCAGATCCCACAGATCGCTACCGGGATTGTGCAGGTCTGATTGTGGCTGCTCAGCCTTAGCCAGCGTATCGGAACCTGATTCCGGGCTGGGTCTATTCTGAGCCTTAACTGTGTTGTTGTGGTTAGGCGTGGGATCTGTCCCAACCTGCTTTTCCGGGATGACCTGACATCCTGCGAGTACTGCAGACCCGAGAAGGGCCACTAAAACTGATCTGAACTTTGGAGTCATTTTCCCGTTTCCAACATCCGGGTCTGTCGCTGTATAAAGGCTAAAAAGCGAGTTGTAGACCTTGTCCTGACTGAAATCAATCCAGGCTGATTAACGTTAACGGGGCATTCTAGGGAGCGGTAGAGAGGGGGTCAACTGGTACATCAGAGAAAGCCGATCTGGACCGGTTTAATGATGAGCGGGGGGGAGCCCGGTAGCAGTGAGGCCACCGGGTGTCGCACAGTTTGTGCGTAGAAAGCTTTAAAACTGGTTTTTCCACTCGCGCACTGCGGTGAATACATCCAGCTCGCTGTTCAATGGCTGGCCGCTGAACTCGCTGGCAGCGCGTATAACCGCTTCAGCATCGGTGCGCAGGAACGGGTTAATCCGGCGTTCCTGTTCAATGGTGGTTGGCAGGGTAGGTTTGTTGTCTTCACGTAGCTGGTAGCACTGGCGCGTTGTTGACTGGATGTCTGCGTTATCCGGTTCCACCGCTTCTGCGAATTTCAGATTGGCCAGAGAGTACTCGTGGGTGCAGTAGATTTCGGTGTTGTCTGCCAGAGTCTTAAAGTACTCCATTGCAGCAAACATCTGTGCCGGAGTGCCCTCAAAAATACGACCGCAACCTGCCAAGAACAGGGTGTCACCGCAGAACAGCTGTGGTGTATCGCCTTCAAACAGGTAGGAAATGTGATCCAGCGTATGGCCTGGGATGCTACGGATATGAAGCGTGTGGCCAAACAGTTCCATAGTGTCAGCATCGGCCAGAGGCGTGGTTATACCGTCGAACTGGCTGTTTGCCGGTCCGTACACGGGTACCCGGTGTTTGGCTACCAATGCGGAAATGCCGCCGGTGTGATCATGGTGATGATGGGTGACCAGAATGGCAGCGAGGTTCAGCCCGTTTTCGTTAAGGTAGTTTTCTACAGGTGTGGCGTCGCCGGGATCGACCACGGCTACCTGATCCTGACCGTCAATGGAGATCGCCCAGATATAGTTATCGTTGAACGCCGGGATCGGAGTTACGTCAAACATAGAAAAACCTCAATGATAAAAGCCGGTTAGTGGTACTTTATAATAATCTGCAATGTTAAAGTAGCCGTTGATAACGAACGGTTTTGATCGGAGCGGTAAATGAGCTTTCAATCACAACCTCCCCTGAAAGATATGACGCCTTATCTGCAGGCGTGGTTCGATTCAGCGGTCGGCCGCGAGCTTTTGGAAGCGGAAAGTGCGCTGATTTCTCGTATTTTACCGACGTTGTTTGGTTACCATCTGGTGCAGATTGGCGTGGATTCACGTGTTTGTCTGTATGACGAAAGTCCGGTACGCAATAAGTTTATCGTGGTGCCGAAAACGGAGCTAGGTCTGTCAGACAATTGCGTCGTTGCAGACAGCAGTGAACTGCCATTTGAGCAGCATAGTGTCGATGTTGTGGTGCTGCATCACGCGCTGGATTTTGCCCAGAGCCCGCATCAGGTATTGCGTGAAGCTGCACGTATTCTACGACCGGGTGGGCACCTGCTGGTGGTGGGTTTCAATCCGTCCAGTCTTTGGGGGCTGTACCGCCGGTTCAAGGGGAGGGAGCCGGATGTGCCCTGGAATGGTCATTTTATTAGCCATCGCCGCCTGTCGGACTGGTTTCAGTTGCTTGAGCTTACGGAATTAAAGCGTCGGTCAGAGTATTTTTTGGCCCCGTTTGAAAACGAGAAGTGGCGAAAACGCTGCTGCAGGTTTGAGCACTGGGGGCGCAGAGCTTTTAAAGAACGCGGGGCATTTACACTGATGCTGGCACGAAAAGATGTGGCGGGAATGACGCCAATAATTGAGGAAAGAGCGCGTGGTCGGCTTATCAATTTGCCGGTTGCGGAGCCGAGTATTCGGGGACAGATAAGTGAAAGTCGTTGAAATCTTCACCGATGGTGCGTGTAAAGGTAACCCAGGCCCGGGAGGCTGGGGGGCCGTGCTGCGATACGGTGACAACGAAAAGCAGATTTTTGGCGGCGAGGCGAACACGACAAATAACCGTATGGAGTTGATGGCTGCAATTGAGGCGTTGGCCGTCTTGAAGCGTGCCTGTGAGGTCAAGCTGACCACCGACTCTCAGTACGTGCGCAAAGGTATTACTGAGTGGATGAAAAACTGGAAGCGAAATGGCTGGAAAACGGCCGCCAAGCAACCGGTTAAGAACGCCGATTTGTGGCAGCGTCTGGATGCAGAGGTACAGCGCCATAAAGTTGAATGGCACTGGGTGAAAGGGCATAGTGGCCATCCGGAAAACGAGCTGGCGGATGAGCTGGCCAACCGCGGCGCAGAGCAATTTAAGTAAGGCTACAGAATGCGACAGATTGTACTGGATACCGAAACCACCGGTATTGATCCAAACGAAGGGCACAACATTATCGAGATCGGTTGTGTCGAGATGGAAAAGCGTCGCCTGACCGGGCGTACCTACCATCAGTATGTAAAGCCAGACCGCGAGGTTGAGGAAGAAGCGATCTCCGTACACGGTATTACCAACGAATATCTGGCCGACAAGCCTAAGTTTTCCGAGGTGATGGAGGAGTTCATTGAATTCATCCGTGGTGCGGACCTGGTCATTCACAACGCGGCGTTTGACGTGGGCTTCATCGATAAGGAGTTGGAGCGCAACGGTTATCCTGAGCGTATTGCCGATATCTGTACCGTGACCGACACCCTCGCGCTGGCACGCGAAAAACACCCGGGTCAGAAGAACAACCTGGATGCGTTGTGTCGTCGTTACGGCATTGACAACTCCCACCGAGAGCTACACGGCGCATTGCTTGACTCCGAAATCCTGGCTGACGTTTATCTGATGCTGACCGGTGGCCAGACCTCATTGGTGTTGGCCCACGAGGGTGAAGAGGGTGGTATGAATCAGGCCGGAGTGATCCATCGGGTGCAGGGTGATCATTGGGAGTTGGCCGTACCACGTGCGAGCGATGAAGAGATGAAGGAGCATGAAACCTTCCTCGCGCTGCTGGATAAAAAGAGTGACGGAGAATGTGTTTGGTTGCGGGATGGTAGTGAGGGAGAGGAGGTTCATTAACACCTTTCCTCTTTGCTCTGGGTATTCAAAAATAAAAAAAGCAGGCACAAGCCTGCTTTTTTATTGGGTGCTGTAAGGTGAATTTACAGCGTAGTGTACACCGCCATAAAGCCCACGGTGCTCATCACGATGGTGTATGGCAGAGCCATCCAAACCATGGTGCCATACGACAGGCGAATCAACGGAGCCAATGCAGACGTTAGCAAGAACAAGAACGCCGCCTGGCCATTTGGCGTTGCAACACTCGGGATGTTGGTGCCGGTGTTGATCGCGATTGCCAGTGAATCAAAGTGTTCACGGGTAATGTCGCCTGCGTTCAGAGCGGCGATTACTTCGTTGATGTAAACGGTCGCTACAAACACGTTGTCACTGATTGCAGATAGCAGGCCGTTTGCAATAAAGAATACGGCAGGCTGAGAGTGCGGATCCATCGCAAGAACGCTTGCGATGATCGGTTGGAACAGGTGCTGATCATGGATCACGGACACGATTGCAAAGAATACAACCAGCAGTGCGGTAAACGGCAGGGCTTCCTCGAACGCTTTACCGATCTGATGTTCTTCTACAATACCGTTAAATGCGGTCAACAGGATGATGATGGTCAAGCCGATCAGGCCGACTTCGGCGAGGTGTAGCGCTAGTGCAGCAACCAGGAAAACGGCGACAATGCCCTGGATAAGCAGCGCCACAGAATCACGTTTGGTACGTTTTTTATCCTGTTCAGTAGCAAAGTCCTCCAGTACGGAGCGCACATTCAGAGGTAGCAGTGTGCCGTAGCCAAACAGTTTGGTTTTCTCTAGCACGATGCAGGTAGCCAGGCCTGCAAACAATACCGGCATGGTGATTGGTGCCATTAGCACAAAGAACTGAACAAAGTCCCAGCCTGCTTTCTGGGCGATTAGCAGGTTTTGCGGTTCACCAACCAAGGTGCAAACACCTCCCAATGCGGTACCTACAGCGCCATGCATCAGCAGGCTTCGCAGGAAGCTACGGAAAAGCTGAAGGTCATCTTGGTGTGCCTGTCGAATCTCTTCATCGGTTGCGTGGTTATGATCGGCATGTGCATAAGGTTTGCCTGATGCCACTTTGTGGTAAACCGAATAAAAGCCTACACACACGCTGATCAGTACCGCGGTTACGGTCAGTGCGTCCAGGAAGGCGGAAAGAAATGCAGCAGAAAATGAGAAAAGTAAGGAAAGAAGCGCTTTTGAACGTACCTTGAGCAAGATCTTTGTAAATGCCCAAAGCAGCATGTTTTTCATGAAATAGATACCTGCGACCATGAACATCAGCAGCAGAATTACTTCTAGATTTGATTCTATTTCATGTGAGACCGTTGTTGGGCTGGTCAGGCCGATTATTACCGCTTCGAGGGCAAGCAAGCCGCCGGGCTGAAGCGGATAACACTTCAGGGCCAGGGCCAGGGTAAAGATGAATTCAAAAATCAACAGCCAGCCTGTCACGACAGGTCCGGCAGTATGAAACAGGATTGGATTGATAATCAGGAACCCGATGACGGCCTGTTTATACCAAAGGGGCGAGTTTCCCAGAAAGTTGCGAACTAAAGCCTGGGGTAGCGTAGTGGTCATTTAACTCTCTTCCTATGCCATAGCAATGATGGATTATTTTTTTATATTACGAACACGTCCGATGGCTCCTCTCCCAGACTGGGGTAGGAGTGGGTGGCTCTGGTGCATTTGCAGGCAGGTCTTCCAGAGGTACCACTCAGGCGATCAGCATCACAGATGGATGAAGGTCGCGTTAAATCCTCTATGTGATGGGGTTAGAGCTGATGGCGGCGTTCGGGAAGCGCTAAGATTAGATCTTCCGCTTTTATATGCCGCTCGATCCGTCACAGAGAAAGTCTCGGACTTGTGCGCAGGGTTTTTAGAGTTTAAAAAACGGCGGTAAGCCTATCAGGTGCTACCAAAAAGCAAAAGGTATAATGTCAAAAAACGTGCTTTTACAGTAGGGAGAGCGCGACTTGCGATCAAGGTTATGGTAATGCGAGGATACGTCGTAAGGCTTGTTTAAACGATATATTCACAGCAAGTTTTTGGGTTTGTAGGAGGGAGGTATGCATTGCGAATATCTAGTGATCGAGAAAGGTGGTCTCGTCGGCAATCAGAACGGGGTATTGCGGGTTTCTGAAAATGCTGTAGATCCCTTTAAGGAAGCGGCAGCAGTCGATTACCCAGTTGGTTACCACCGGGGCGTTGAGCTTCGGTTGTTGTTAATAGACTCTCAGAATGAATCCGATCTGTTGGCGGACTTCGGTGAGCGCTGGGGGTTGCGCCGCTTATTGGCTGCGGCTGAAGATGAGGAGATGTATTCACTGTTGTCCAGGGCGGCACAGATTGCCACCTGGCATAACAATCACCGTTTCTGTTCCCGTTGTGCGACACCGTTAACACTGCATGATAAGGATCTGGCCTTGGCGTGTGGTGAATGTGGTTTGGTGCAGTACCCCCGGATCTCGCCTTGCATTATTGTATTGGTGCGAAATGGTGATCGCTGTTTGCTGGCCCATGCCGCCCACTTTGATGAGAATCGCTATAGTACCCTGGCGGGTTTTATCGAAGCAGGAGAAACCGCGGAGAATGCGGTTGCGCGCGAAGTGATGGAGGAGGTGGGTATTCAGGTCGGTAACGTGACCTATCATTGCAGCCAGTCGTGGCCGTTTCCTCACTCGCTGATGTTAGGTTTCTATGCTGATTATGAATCAGGTGAGATTGAGCCGGATGGGGTGGAAATTACTGATGCGCGTTGGTTTGGCAAAGAGGATCTTGCGGGCGTGAATATTCCGCCGCCATTTACCATCGCAAGAAAACTACTCGATCATTATTGGGCGTCCCTGGACGACCAAGGCCAAGGTTAAATATCGGTATTGTTTAGGGCTGCCAGGGTGCAGCCCTTTCTTTTGGACAGATTTAACTGGTTTGTTTCTGCTTGGAAAACAATTTGCCCAGCTTGGTTGCCAGCATTACATTGCCTTCGGCGCGCAGGCGTCCCTTCAGGAAGGCACTCATGCCATCGGTTTCGCCGGTAACAACGTCTACAACTGTTTCCGAATCCATGATCAGGGTGATGTTCGGGTCCGGGTGTTCGCCGTGGTCCACGTGGCAGGTACTATCTTTGATCTGAATGTAAAAGTCACTGCCATCTTCGATCAGGAACTGGAAGACCGCTGAAAAGTCTTCTGCATTGGCAGCTACAAAGCGGCTTGGGAGTTTTTCGATAACGCGTTCAACAGTGATGTCGGTCATGAAGATAGAAGGTCCAAATAGTGTTGCAGATCAAATGGGCTGATAGCGTTTGGCTGGCAAAAGGCTATCGTGGGAATCTGTTATTTAAAGTCACTGACATATTCGCAGGTTCTCCAGACATTTATGGTACATTAGCTGCCGCCCGGACTTAACACTGCAAGACGCATAAATAGCTGGAATTGGTCGTATTTACCCCTTCATAGGTAGGTTGTACGCCGAAAGGGTGGAGCCAGGCTGGTTCGGGTGTGATTGAAGTTCGGTATTTCAAGTTTGCGGAGAATACGCTGTGATGGAATTTTTGAGTGACTATGGTCTGTTTCTGGCCAAGTCCGTCACTATTGTACTGGCAGTTATCGCCGTTGTTGGCAGTGTGGCGGCGGTTGCCGCTCGCGGTAAAAAGCACGGTGAGCACGGTACGGTAGAGGTTACGCATCTCAACGAAGAGCTGGAAGAGATGAAGCAGGCGCTGGAAGAAGCCATCCTGGATAAGGATGAGATGAAGGCGTTGCTGAAAGAAGAGAAGAAAAAAGAGAAAGAAGAGCGTAAAGAGCGAAAGAAAAAGAAAAAAGCTCACGAAGAAGATGAGCGTCGCAAGCGTGTTTTTGTGTTGGATTTTGATGGTGACATTAAAGCGTCTGAATTGGAGCCGCTGCGTGAAGAGATTTCTGCGGTCCTGACGCTGGCCGAGAAGGAAGACGAGATCGTCATCCGTCTGGAGAGTGGTGGCGGTATGGTGCACTCCTATGGTCTGGCAGCATCGCAGCTTGAGCGTATCAAGCGCAAAGAGATCCCTCTGACGGTATGTGTTGATCAGGTTGCGGCAAGTGGTGGTTACATGATGGCCTGTCTCGGTGATCGCCTGCTGGCGGCGCCGTTTGCTATTGTTGGCTCCATCGGCGTGATCGCACAATTGCCGAACTTCCATCGTTTGTTGAAGAAAAACGATATTGACTACGAAGTCCTGACTGCAGGTGAGTACAAGCGCACTCTGACAATGTTTGGTCAGAATACCGATAAAGGGCGTCAGAAGTTTATCGAAGAGCTGGAAGATACCCACGAGTTGTTTAAAGACTTTGTTGCAGAGTTTCGTCCTCAGGTTGATATCGACAAGGTAGCAACCGGTGAGGTGTGGTTCGGTAAACGTGCCATTGATGCCAAACTGGTCGACGAGCTGATGACATCTGACGAGTATCTGACGGAAGCCTGTGAAGAAGCCGATGTGTTCATCGTGCGTTATGAGGAGAAGAAAAGCCTGCAGGACAAATTATCCTCCTTCGCGGTGGAGTCCGGTGATGGCATTCTCAGCAAGTGGTACAACCGTTTGATGAAGAATCGTTTTATTTCTCTTTAAAACAGAAATTAAGCCTTGATGCTTTGCGGGGCATAGAGGCTATAATGGTGTCAGGGTTTAGTTTGAAACGCAGGTTCGGGAGTTAGGATGCCGCATCTGGATACATCGCAAAGTATTGTTCGGGCTGCAGAGGTGCTCTTTGCAGAGAACGGGTTCGCCGAAACAACAGTTCGCCAGATTACCGCCAAGGCGGGTGTGAATCTGGCAGCAGTAAACTATCACTTCGGTTCTAAAAAGGGACTTGTGCAGGCGGTAGCGGAAAAGTTTCTCGGTCCATTGTGTGAACAGGTTGAGCACGCGCTCGCTGATCGCCTTTCTGCCAGTGATCATCGTGTCACGCTGGAGGAGGCATTGGAGATTCTGATGCGCTCGTTGCTTGTGGTAAATCGTGACAACGATCAGGCATTGGCCGTGTTTATGCGGTTGCTGGATCTGGCATACATGAAAAATCAGGAAGATCTGCGTGATTTTCTGGTTGAGCGTTATGGTCAGCGTTTCCAGGAGCTGGTGCGCATTGTGCGTGAGGATGCGGCCCCGATGGCGAACGATGAGTTCTTCTGGCGTCTGCACTTCCTGTTGGGTTCCGTCACATTTACTTTGTCCAACTACCAGACTATCAGTGCATTGGAGAAGCGTGAGTTTCAGCGTGACGATGCAGCCGTTGAGGAGGTGCTGCACCGCATGATTCCTGTGCTGTCTGCTGGCTTCCAGGCGAGGGCGGATAAAACCTTCTTCTGTCGGATCTGATGTCAGTTTCCATTCATATATCGATAAGCCGGCAACAGCTTACACTGAGCGATGATCAGGGTGAGCTGTGCCGGTTTTCTGTTTCTACTGCGGCCAGTGGGCCGGGCGAGCAAAAAAACAGCGGCTGTACGCCACGTGGTCATCACTACATTCGTGCGCGTATCGGGAACAATGCGCAGTTGGGTAGTGTCTTTATTGGGCGGCGCTTTACCGGTGAGATCTATTCGGACGATCTTGCACGGCGTTACCCGAAGCGGGATTGGATTCTGTCGCGTATCTTGTGGCTGAGCGGCCTTGAGCTGGGGCGGAACCGCCTGGGTGCAGTGGATACCATGCAGCGCTATATCTATATTCATGGCACGCCAGATACCGAACCGATGGGCGAACCAAAGTCCCATGGCTGTATTCGTATGCGCAATGAAGATCTAGTGCGTCTGTTTGAAATGGTTCCGGTAGGAACGCCTGTTTTAATTGAAGAGTAGTGTATGGGGTTTGGAGCCTTATTCGTAGATATCGATGGCACGTCGCTGTCGGATGCCGATCGAGAGCTGTTGCTGCGTCCGCAGGTGGCGGGTGTCATTCTGTTTGGTCGCAATACTCAAAGTGCGGAGCAGACAGCCCAGTTAGCGGCAGCAATTCATGCTGTTCGTGATGATCTTATTGTCAGCGTCGATCAGGAAGGTGGGCGGGTGCAGCGTCTGCGCGACGGTGTGACTCGGTTGCCGCCGATGGCTGCGCTTGGTCGTTTGTATCAGCGTGATGCTGAGAAGGCCCTGTATGCTGCCCGCGAAGTGGGCTATCTGATGGCTGCAGAGCTGCGATCATTGGGTGTTGATTTGAGTTTTGCGCCGGTGCTGGATCTGGAATACGGTCGCAACACGGTGATCGGTGATCGTGCATTTGCTCCTAAATCCGATGAGATCGTGGCATTGGCTGGCGCTTTTGTGGCGGGCATGCATGAAGCGGGTATGGCAGCGACCGGTAAGCATTTCCCGGGACATGGTTGGGCGGATGCTGATACGCACAGCAGTGATGCGGTGGATGATCGCGATTTTGGTGAGATCTGGGAGCAGGATCTGGTGCCGTTCCGGAAGCTGGTTGACGCAGGTCTGGATGCTGTAATGCCGGCGCATGTGTTGTATCCGGCATGCTCGGATCAACCGGCGGGCTTCTCGTCGTTCTGGTTGCAGGATGTGCTACGCAGTCGGTTGGCGTTTGAAGGCGTTATCTTTAGTGATGATCTGTCGATGAAGGCTGCGCATACAGCGGGCGGATACGCGCAGCGGGCCGAGATGGCGCTAAATGCAGGCTGTGATGTCTTGCTGCCGTGCAATAACCGTGAGGGTGCGCTTGAGGTTGTAGAGTATCTGGTTGCAAAAGGTTTTAAGCCATCGCCGTCGTTGCTAAGTATGCGCGGGAAAGCGATTGTGCACGATAAAGAACGCTTGGCTCGAGGTTCAGTGCTCTGTGCTGAGTTGTGGCAAGAGGTGAGCGATGTCTGACTGGTTGTTTGATCTGGTTTCAGGCTTTGGCTGGGTCGAGGCTCAGTACGAGTGGATGGTTGTTCTTGCTTTTGTTGTTGGGGCGACGCTGCTTGCACACATCGTAGGGAGCTTCTTGCTACATTTTTTACAGAGACGTGCTGATGCGACTTCAATGCAGCTGGACAGTGTCCTGATTGGTGCGGCAAAACCGCCTTTGGTTGTGCTGATTTGGGTGGTGGGTGTTGTCACCGGCTTGCAGGTGGCTGTGAGTAACGGTTCGCTGATATTGCCGGAATCGGTGGGTACAGTACGTAAGCTGGCGTTGATTGCCACAATTAGCTGGTTTGCAGTACGTCTCGTCAGTCGCCTTGAGCGTATCCTGATGCGGCCGGCTGCCGGGCGCAAAGCAATGGATGTGACGACAGTGCGGGTGCTCGGGCGTTTGGTGCGTCTATCGGTGCTTGTATTGGCGGCGCTGATTGTTATGCAGAATCTGGGTTTCAGTGTGTCCGGTATTCTGGCGTTTGGTGGTATTGGCGGTTTGGCAGTCGGTTTTGCTGCCAAAGATCTGTTGGCCAACTTCTTTGGCGGACTAATGATCTATCTGGATAGGCCGTTCAATGTGGGTGACTGGATTCGATCGCCGGATAAGGAGATTGAAGGTGTTGTGGAGGATATTGGCTGGCGTCAGACGCGGATTCGGACGTTCAGCAAGCGTCCGCTCTATGTGCCTAATGCGACATTTGCCAGTATCTCGGTAGAGAATCCGTCCCGCATGACTAATCGTCGTATCTACGAATATGTGGGGGTGCGCTACGATGATTCGGCCAAGGTGCAGCAGATCCTGGATAGGGTAAGGGCTATGTTGGAAGCGCATCCTGCAATCGATACCAATCAGACGTTGATGGTCAATCTGGATCGGTTTGGGCCTTCTTCGCTTGATTTCTTTATTTACACCTTTACCAAAACAACCGATTGGGTCGAGTTCCATGGTATCAAGCAGGATGTGCTGATGCGGGTTATCAGTATAGTGGAAACGGCAGGCGCGGAGATTGCCTTTCCGACCACTACGGTTCATGTTGCTGAGATGCCTGTTGAGCCGATAGCGCGCAAGGCTTAGCTGATTGGCTGGAAAGTTGAAGAGCATAAAAAGGCACCGTGAGGTGCCTTTTTTACTGCTGGATAGGGGGCTTAGCGCTTCACGCTTGAGTCTGCAGTGTCGACAGGTAGCATCAGTACCAGAATGCCCATGAGTGGGTGGTCGAGGTAATGTACCTCTTCAGAGCGCATGCGGCGCCCCTGGCGCATATTTACGGTCAGGAATTCCGGTACTTCCAGAAAGCTTGTGCTGATCGGGGAGAGTGGTGCAACACTCTGCTCGGCCGCAATTTCTGCTGCTTGGGTATTTACAGCACCTTCGGTTGCAGGTTTTTCGCCGGCGTTGAGGAAGCTGCGTAGCATCTCGGATTCGGTCTGACTGAGCTTGCGGCTGTGGTACAGGTCGGGTCTGAAATGCAGGTAACGACCACGATCCAGTGTGATGTAGCCCTCTAGTTCATACATACCATTGTCGAGCATCTGGCCTGCGCGGATATGGATCGGACGGGCATTGCTTTTTTCTCCAATCGGTTGCAGCCAACCTGCGTGATAAAGCACACGGTAGGAGTGGTAACGCGCGATGCGTTTCTTTTCTTCGTTAAAGAGCAGGGAGGACGTCGGCAAAAGCTCGTATGCGTCGAATGCGGACTGGCCGGTGTGCATCGGTGGGCGAAGTTTTACGGCGTTGCGTTGTGGCGTGACGTCCAGGCCCTGCGGCCAGAACTCATCGTCCAATACGCTTGGGTCTTCGTTGGCGAAGACGAGAATCTCGACTTGGTACCACGGCGTATCTTCTGCGGATGCGGTCAGTGTGATCGCGACACAGCACAAGGCAATGGCTATTCTCTGAAGTATTTTCATGATTATTTGACCGCTAATTCCGTCAGCAGTTTTTCAATTATTTGAAAACGTTGTTCCGCTTTTTCGCTTGCAATGGTGAAACGAAGTCGGTCTGCGCCCTCAAGTTTATACTTTTGTGGTTGATTTTGAACCATTTTTACCAAGGTGAGAGGGTCGACCTTCGGCTCTGAGCCAAATTCGATCCTGCCGCCTTTCTCGTGGGCGTCAATCTTTTCGATGCCCATATTGTCTGCTGATAGCTTCAGTTTAGTCAGTCGAAGCAGATTTTGTGTGGCTTCTGGTATCAGGCCGAAGCGGTCAATCATCTCAACCTGCAGCTCTTTGAGTTCGCGATCGCTGCTTGCGCTGGAGATGCGCTTGTACATGATTAGTCGGTTGTGTACGTCCGGTAGGTAGTCTTCCGGGATTAGGGCCGGGATACGCAGGTTGATCTCGGTGCCGTGTTTTAGGGGTTGGTCAAGGTTCGGTGTTTTACCAGCTTTGATCGATTCTACGGCCTGTTCCAGCATCTCCATAAACAGTGTAAAGCCGACGGTTTGCATCTGGCCGCTCTGTTCTTCGCCCAGTAATTCGCCGGCGCCGCGTATCTCAAGGTCGTGGGTGGCCAGGGTAAAGCCTGCACCCAGATCATCTGCACCGGAAATGGCCTCCAGGCGTTTTGTGGCGTCAGTGGTGATCGCTTTCGGGTGTGGCGTTAGCAGGTATGCGTAAGCCTGGTGGTGTGAGCGGCCCACGCGTCCACGCAATTGGTGGAGCTGGGCGAGGCCGAACTTGTCGGCGCGGTCAATGATGATGGTATTGGCGTTGGGTACGTCGATGCCGGTCTCGATGATTGTGGTGCAGACCAGGACGTTGTGGCGCTTGTGGTAGAAGTCCGACATTACCTGCTCCAGCTCGCGTTCACGCATCTGGCCGTGGCCGATGCCGATGCGTGCTTCCGGAATCATCTCGCCCAGCTCTGCGGCAACCTTGTCAATGGTTTTGACTTCGTTGTGGAGGTAGTACACCTGGCCGCCGCGCAGCAGTTCACGCAGTATGGCTTCCTTAACGGTTGCCGGGTCGTTCTGGCTGACGAAGGTTTTTACCGACAGTCGGCGAGCTGGTGGGGTGGCGATAATCGACAGGTCGCGAATGCCCGACATTGCCATGTTTAGCGTCCGTGGTATCGGTGTGGCTGTCAGGGTGAGAATGTCCACTTCGGAGCGCATGGATTTCAGGCGCTCTTTCTGCTGGACGCCAAAGCGGTGTTCCTCGTCAATGATCAGCAGGCCGAGGTTTTTAAACTTGATATCGCCCTGGATGA
Organism: Pontibacterium granulatum; assembly: GCF_029961155.1. GTDB lineage: Bacteria > Pseudomonadota > Gammaproteobacteria > Pseudomonadales > Balneatricaceae > Pontibacterium > Pontibacterium granulatum. The sequence continues at coordinate 17,590 of NZ_JASBRH010000023.1, forward strand.
GTTTGTGGGTGCCCACGATGATATCGGCCTGGCCGCTTTCCAGCTTGTCGATAATGGCGCTTTGCTGCTTGCCGGTACGGAAGCGTGAGATTAGCTCAACGTTGACTGGCCAGTCTGCAAAGCGGTCGGCGAAGTTCTGGTAGTGCTGCTGGGCGAGCAGGGTGGTTGGTACCAGGATGGCAACTTGCTTGTCGCTCTGGCAGGCAATAAATGCGGCGCGCATTGCGACTTCTGTTTTGCCGAAGCCAACGTCGCCGCACACCAGGCGGTCCATTGGCTGGCCGGAGGCCATATCGCGTATCACTGCTTCGATGGCGTTCGCCTGGTCCGGGGTTTCTTCAAACGGGAAGGCGGAAGCAAACTGGCTGTACTCTTGGTCTGGATCAGAGAAACTGAAGCCTTTGCGTGCGGCACGACGGGCGTAGATGTCCAGTAGTTCGGCAGCGGCGTCGCGTGCTTTCTCAGCCGCTTTCTGCTTGGCTTTGCTCCATTGCTCCGCACCCAGTTTGTGAAGCGGTGCGAACTCGTCGCTGGCGCCGGTGTATCGGCCAATTAGGTGAAGCGATGAAACAGGGACGTACAGTTTGGCGTTATTCAGGTACTCCAGCGTCAGAAATTCGTTGGTTTGGCCTTCCAGTTCAATGGTCTGTAGTCCCTGGTAGCGGCCTACACCGTGATCGATATGGACAACCGGAGCGCCGATGCTCAGTTCAGACAGGTTTTTGATAACCTGATCCGCCTGTTCTTTTTCGCGTGAACGGCGGCGGCGCTGAAATACCTGGCGGCCAAACAGCTGTGTTTCGGTGATCAGGTGAACCTGTCCGGGCAGCGACAGGCCTCGTTCCAGCGGGAAGGTGGCGATACCGATTTCACTGTCGCTGTTAAGGAACGCCGACCAGCTATCGAGGATCGTAGGCTTCAGGTTGATGCGTCCGAGCAGCTCAAGCAGGGCTTCGCGGCGGCCAGCGGATTCCGCGCAGAACAGAATCGGTCCGTCCCGCTCTAGCAAAAACGCTTCTAGGGCTTTGAGTGGTGCACTTGCCTGGGCATCCACCGGGAGTTCTGGCGGGGTGATGCAATTCAGATTTTCTCGCCCGGCTTTGTCCTCAAGTGTTTCGTCATTGAGCTGCAGGCGGCCGTAGTTCTTGAGAGCGCCAAACAGCTGGTCTGCGCTCAGGAACAGGGTGTCAGGACTAAGCAGCGGGTGGGTGATGTCGTGACGGCGTTGCTCGTAACGCTCCTGGGTATCCTCCCAAAAGAGTTTGCTTGCTTGCTCCAGCTCCGGGTCTACGATGATCTGCGCATCTTTCGGCAGGTAGTCGAAGAGGGTTTGGGTCTCGTCGAAAAACAGTGGCTGGTAGTACTCGATACCCGGTGGTGTCAGTCCACTGCTGATGTCCTGATAGATCGGGCAGGCGCGGTAATCCACGTCAAAGGTTTCGCGCCAGCGTTGCTTGAAGCTCTTGATGGCGGCTTCGTCGAACGGGAATTCCTTGGCGGGTAGCAGGCGGATCTGGTTGATGGTATCGATCGAGCGTTGCGTTTCCGCATCGAAGGTGCGCAAGGTTTCCACTTCATCATCGAACAGTTCGATACGAAACGGTGTGCCGCTACCCATGGGGTAGATGTCGATAATCGAGCCGCGCATGGCAAATTCGCCATGCTCAAACACTGTATCTACCGCCCGGTAACCGGCATCGGTCAGTTGTTGGCGTAGCCGCATTGGGTCAAGTGTTTGGCCCTCGTCCAGAATCAGGCTGTTGCCGGTCAGAAAACTGGGTGGCGCCAGGCGGTGCATCAGTGTGCTGGCCGGTACGATCAGTACCCCCTGTTTCATGCTGGGTAGGCGATTCAGTGTTGCGATGCGCTGTGAGATGATGTCCTGGTGTGGGGAGAATACATCGTACGGTAGCGTCTCCCAGTCGGGAAAGCTGAGAATCAGCTCGTCAGAGCCCATAAAAAAGGCGAGCTCATTCTGCAGGCGCTCGGCCTCGTCGCTGTTGTTGGTGATGACGAGTGTTAGTGCTTTGTGCTTTTTGCAGGCTTCAGCGACCAGCAGGCCGCGTGCTGCTCCGACTACGCGGCCAATGCGCTTAATGTCACCGGTGCCTTTAGGCAGTGAAAAGGTGAGTTCCAACAACGGCTCAGACTCCTTGTGGTACGGTGTTTCAGGGGGCATAAGTGTAACGCGTTGCATTGCCTATCGAAATACGTCGCTCCATTCGTTCGAAAGTATATTAATTAGGGGTTTGCTCGCAGGTGCGTAAAAGAGGATAATACGCGCAGCCAATTTTTGAGCGTTGACGTAACTGGAGTTGCCTGTGAGCCAAGAAAAAGTTTTCGCAGACTGGAAAGAGCGCGAAGCTAAAGCCGAAGCTATGGTGCCGCTGATCGGTGGCCTTTACCGCGATAACAACATCGAATCCTCTGTTTTTGGTCGTCTGATCATCAAACGTTCCGTGATCGATATTCTGAAAGCGCACCGCTTTGCGCGTCAGATTGAAGATCAGGAGCTGACTGTTCATGACACCTACCCGGTACTGGAGACTGTTAAGGCTCTGGGTATCAAAAATGCGCACATCGATGCGGGTAAGCTGGCGGTTAAATTCCGTGAAGAAGGCAATGGCCGTGATCTGGAATCCTTCCTGAAGGAAGAGCTGGCTGATGCAGTCGCTACTGAAGGGCGCGAAGGTACGGATATCGTGCTGTATGGTTTCGGTCGTATCGGTCGTCTGCTGGCGCGTCTGCTGATCGAGCGCACAGGTGGCGGTCAGGCGCTGCGTCTGCGTGCAATTGTTGTGCGTAAAGGCAATGCTAAGAACGATCTGGAAAAACGCGCAAGTCTGTTGCGTCGTGACTCTGTTCACGGTTCTTTTAAAGGTACTATCCAGGTTGACGAAGAGAATCAGGCAATCATCGCTAACGGTAACGTGATCAAAGTGATCACTGCTGATGCGCCTGATACTATCGACTACACCGACTACGGTATCAGCAATGCGATCGTAATCGATAATACCGGTAAGTGGCGTGACGCTGACGGTCTGGCGCTGCATACGCGTGCGAAAGGTGTTTCCCGTGTTGTGCTGACTGCGCCTGGTAAGGGTGTTAAGAACATCGTTATGGGTGTTAACGACGGCGACATCACTTCTGACGACACTATTCTGTCTGCTGCATCTTGTACTACGAACGCGATCACTCCGGTACTGAAAGTGCTGAGCGATACCTATGGTATTGAGAATGGCCACGTAGAGACTGTGCACGCGTACACCAATGACCAGAACCTGATTGATAACTATCACAAAGGTGACCGTCGTGGCCGCGCTGCGGGTCTGAATATGGTACTGACCGAAACTGGTGCTGCGAAAGCGGTATCTAAAGCGCTGCCAGAGATGGAAGGTAAGCTGACGGGTAACGCGATCCGTGTACCTACGCCAAACGTTTCCATGGCTATTCTGAACCTGAACCTCGGTGCTGAGGTAGATAAAGAAGGTCTGAACGATACTCTGCGTACTGCTGCGTTGCACGGTCCTCTGCAGAAGCAGATCGACTACAGCAACTCTCCTGAAGCGGTTTCTACTGACTTTGTTGGTTCCCGTGCAGCGGGTGTTGTAGATGCACTGACTACCATTGCTAACGACAAGCGTTGCGTGCTGTACGTATGGTACGACAACGAGTTCGGCTACAGCTGTCAGGTTATTCGTATGGTTCAGAAGATGGCTAACTGCACACTGCCGGCTTTCCCTAAGGCTCAGTAAGTTATTCTTTCTTCAACTAAAAGGTCGCTTTGATGGCGGCCTTTTTTGTATTTGTGTTTTTATATTCTATAAACGAATAAATGTATGAAATAATTATCTATCAACCTTGTACGAATGATGAACGAAAGACTACGGATAAAAAACAGGGTTTGTAGAAAAAGGTAATGCCGCTCAGGTATACTTAGTCGGATTTTTGGGTTGGGTTTGCTTCGTTTCGATAACAACTTAAAAGCAGTATTTGCGCAGACGGGGACAGCTGGGTGGAAACTGTACAAAGTGAAACGGGGTTCCTAAAAAATTTAACGTGATTGGGTGAGGCGAATGATCAAGATCAAACAAGGTCTGGATCTACCGATTACGGGCGCACCGGAACAGAAAATTTCTGGTTCTCCGGAAGTGCGTTCGGTCGCCGTGATTGGCTTTGATTACGTCGGCATGAAGCCGACAATGGCCGTCAAGGTAGGAGATCGAGTAAAACTCGGTCAAGTGATCTTTACCGATAAGAAAACTGAAGGTGTTAAATACACCGCACCTGGTGCAGGTGTTGTAAAAGCAATCAACCGTGGTGAGCGTCGCGTACTGCAGTCTGTTGTTATCGAGCTGGATGACAACGAAGAAGCAGTGGAATTCGCGAAATATGACGCTTCTCAGCTGGATTCCCTGACGACTGAGCAGGTGAAGGAAAATCTGGTTGAGTCTGGTATGTGGACTGCTCTGCGTACCCGTCCGTTCAGCCGCGTACCACAGCCGGACACTACAGCGCATTCTGTATTTGTAACCGCGATGGATACCAATCCACTGGCGGCAGATCCAGCGGTAATCATTGCTGAACAGAACGAAGCGTTTGTAAATGGCTTGAAAGTCCTGCGTAAGCTGGCAGATAACAAGGTGTATCTGTGTAAAGCGCCGGGCGCAAATATCCCTACCACTGATGGCGTAACCGTAGAAGAATTCGACGGTCCTCACCCAGCGGGTAACGCGGGTACTCACATTCACTTCCTTGAGCCGGTGTCCCAGAGCAAAACTGTCTGGACTATTGGTTACCAGGATGTGATCGCGTTTGGTCACCTGTTCACTTCCGGTCGCATCTACACCGATCGTGTCGTGGCGCTGGGTGGTCCGATGGCGTACCGCGCGGGTCTGTTGCGTGCACGTATTGGTGCAAGCTTGGACGACCTGCTGGTGGGTATCACTAAAGGTGAAAATAACCGTGTGATCAGCGGTTCCGTATGGAATGGCCGAAATGCGGCGGGTCCTTTCGCTTACGTGGGTCGTTACGCAAACCAGATCTCTGTTCTGGAAGAGGGTAATGAGCGCGAATTTATGGGTTGGCTGGTACCGGGCGCTAACAAGTTCTCCGTACTGAACGTTTTCTCCTCATTCCTGAGTCGTGGTAGCAAGAAGTTCGACTTCACCACTACTACCAACGGTTCTGAGCGTGCGATGGTTCCTGTGGGTCAGTTCGAAGAGCTGATGCCTCTGGATATCCTACCGACTCAGCTGCTGCGTGCACTGGTAACCGGTGACATCGTAACGGCTATGCAGCTGGGCTGTCTGGAACTCGATGAGGAAGATCTGGCGCTGTGTACTTTCGCGTGCCCAGGTAAATACGAATACGGTCCTATCCTGCGTGATAACCTGGCCCGCATCGAGAAGGAGGCCTGATCGCATGAGCCTTAGAAACGTTCTTGATAAAATGGAGCCGCATTTCCACAAAGGCGGCAAATACGAAAACTGGTACGCGCTGTACGAAGCAGCCGATACCATTTTCTACACCCCAGGTCACGTAACCAAGGCAGCGGCACACGTACGTGATGCAGTTGACCTGAAACGTATGATGATTCTGGTATGGATGTGTACATTCCCGGCGATCTTCTTCGGTATGTACAACGTTGGTTTGCAGGCAAACACTGCAATGGCATCTCTGGGTCTGACCGAAGCGTCTACCTGGCAGGGTGGTATTGCGGGCGCGCTGACCAGCTTTGATCCTAACTCTCTATGGGACAACATCATTCACGGTGCTGCTTACTGGCTGCCAATCTACATTGTTACCTTTGTAGTGGGTGGTTTCTGGGAAGTGCTGTTTGCGATGAAACGTGGTCACGAAGTTAACGAAGGTTTCTTCGTAACCTCTGTTCTGTTCTCCCTGATTCTGCCTCCTACTATCCCTCTGTGGCAGGTTGCACTGGGCATCAGCTTCGGTGTGGTTGTTGGTAAAGAGGTGTTTGGTGGTACTGGTAAGAACTTCCTGAACCCTGCTCTGACCGGTCGTGCGTTCCTGTTCTTCGCATACCCTGCGCAGATGTCCGGTGATGCGATCTGGACTGCTGTTGACGGTTTCTCCGGTGCTACGCCGCTGGGTCTGGCCGCAATGGGCGGTGTTGATGCAATCCTGGCCCAGAACATCACTTGGTTCGATGCTTTCATTGGTACCATTCAGGGTTCTGTAGGTGAGGTATCAACCTTCGCGATTGCGTTGGGCGGTGCCGTGCTGTTGATTGCGAAGGTCGCTGCATGGCGTATCGTGGCTGGTGTCATGCTGGGCATGATTGCGATGTCTACACTGCTGAACATCATTGGCTCTGAGTCCAATCCGATGTTTGCGTTGCCGTTCTACTGGCACTTGGTGCTGGGTGGATTTGCGTTCGGTATGTTCTTCATGGCTACCGATCCGGTATCCGCATCCATGACTAACAAAGGTAAGTGGTACTTCGGTGCCCTGATCGGTGTGATGGTTGTACTGATTCGTGTGGTTAACCCGGCATTCCCAGAGGGCATGATGCTGGCGATCCTGTTCGCGAACCTGTTTGCGCCACTGATCGACAACTTTGTTGTTCAGGCAAACATCAAACGGAGGATGGCACGTAATGTCGGCTAATAAAGACACTATCGGTAAAACAATTACCGTCACAGTACTGCTGTGTGTGATCTGCTCCGTAGTGGTATCCGCCGCAGCTGTACTGCTGAAACCTATTCAGGTTGCGAACAAAGAGCTTGACCGTAAGAGCAACATTCTGGCGGCTGCGAACATCGATTACGCGGGTCAGGACGTGATCAAGCTGTTTGATGAGCGTATCAAAACCAAGATCGTTGATCTGGAAACCGGTAAATACACAGACGCGGTAGATGCGGCGACTTACGATGCTAACAAAGCATCTAAAGACCCTGTGCTGTCTGTAAAGCTGGATCGCGCGGACGATACTGCGTCTATCAAGCGTCAGGCTAAATACATGCCGGTATATCTGGTAGAGAAAGATGGTCAGATCGAGAAAGTGGTACTACCGGTACACGGTTACGGTCTGTGGTCTACTCTGTATGGCTTCCTTGCACTGGAAGGTGACCTGAATACTGTTGTTGGTCTGGGTTTCTACGCACACGCGGAAACACCTGGGCTGGGTGGTGAGGTTGATAACCCTAAATGGAAAGCGCTGTGGCCGGGTAAAAAGGTTTACGCTGAGGGTTCTTCGGAGCCTGCGCTGGGTCTGATCAAAGGTTCGGTAACCCCGGGTGCGCCGGGTGCTGAGCATCAGATCGATGGTTTGGCGGGTGCAACTCTGACCAGTAATGGTGTTTCTAACCTTGTTAAGTTCTGGATGGGCAAGAACGGTTATGCAACGTTCCTGGCTAACCTGAAAGCAGGGGAGGTGTAAGGTATGTCTGCAGCTAAAGACGTTCTGTTAACTCCGGTTGCGAAAAATAACCCGATTGCGTTGCAGATCCTGGGTGTCTGCTCCGCACTGGCGGTTACTTCCAACCTGAATACGGCACTGGTTATGGCGCTGGCAGTAACAGCTGTTACCGCGTTTTCTAACCTGTTTGTGTCTATTATTCGTAACCACATTCCGAGCAATATCCGAATCATCTGTCAGATGACGATCATTGCTTCCCTGGTAATCGTGGTAGACCAGATTCTGAAAGCATACGCTTATGACGTATCTAAGCAGCTTTCCGTGTTCGTAGGTCTGATCATTACCAACTGTATCGTAATGGGTCGTGCAGAAGCATTCGCGATGCAAAACCCGCCGGGTATCAGCTTTATGGACGGTATCGGTAACGGTCTGGGTTACGGTGCAGTACTGATGTTTGTTGGCTTCTTCCGTGAACTATTTGGTTCCGGTAGCCTGTTTGGCATCGAGATTTTGCCTTTGGTAACCAACGGTGGTTGGTACCAGGCTAATGGTTTGCTGTTGCTGCCGCCATCTGCATTCTTCCTGATTGGTGCGTTTATCTGGATTCTGCGTACTTGGGATAAATCCCAGGTTGAAAAGCCGGAATTCGAATTGGCGAAAAACACTAAAAAGGAGGCTGTGTAAATGGAACAGTATATCAGTCTTGCTGTTAAGGCGATCTTCGTTGAAAACATGGCTCTGGCCTTCTTTTTGGGCATGTGTACTTTCCTGGCGATTTCCAAGAAGGTACAAACGGCTCTGGGCCTGGGTATTGCAGTGGTTGTTGTGCTGGCGATCACCACGCCGGTTAACAACCTGATCTACAACCTGCTTCTTAAAGAAGGCGCTCTGGCGTGGGCGGGTTACCCGGAAGTCGATCTGAGCTTCCTGGGTTACATCTCCTACATCGGCGTTATCGCAGCGATCGTACAGATTCTGGAAATGTTCCTGGATAAGTACGTGCCGGCGCTGTACAACGCACTGGGCGTGTTCCTGCCGCTGATCACCGTAAACTGTGCAATTATGGGTGCTGCCCTGTTCATGGTGGAACGTGACTACACCTTCGGTGAGTCTGTTGTATATGGTGTTGGTGCGGGTGTCGGCTGGGCGCTGGCTATCACTGCACTGGCGGGTATTCGTGAAAAGCTGAAGTACAGCGATGTACCGGCAGGTCTGCGTGGCCTGGGTATCACCTTCGTAACTGTTGGTCTGATGTCTCTGGGTTTCATGTCTTTCTCCGGTGTACAGCTGTAAGAGCTGGAACGATAAGAAGAGGAATGGAATAAGCCTATGAATGCTGAAATCGTTCTCGGCGTTGTTATGTTTACCGTGGTCGTGCTTGCGCTGGTCGCGGTAATCCTGGCAGCCCGTTCAAAACTGGTTAGTTCCGGCGAAGTTACGATCAATATCAACAACGATCCGGAAAAATCTATCAAAGTTGCAGCAGGCGGTAAGCTGCTGCAGACCCTGGCTGGTGCTGGCATTTTCGTACCTTCCGCATGTGGCGGTGGTGGTACTTGTGCACAGTGTAAGTGTCAGGTTATGGATGGTGGTGGCTCCATGCTGCCAACCGAAGAGTCTCACTTCACCATGCGCGAAGCAAAAGAAGGCTGGCGTCTGTCGTGTCAGGTTGCTGTAAAGCAGGACATGGAGATCGAGCTGGAAGAAGAGATCTTTGGTGTTAAGAAGTGGACCTGTACTGTCGAGTCCAACCCGAACGTAGCGACCTTCATCAAAGAGCTGACTCTGCGTCTGCCTGACGGTGAAAACGTTGACTTCCGTGCGGGTGGCTACGTGCAGCTGGAGGCTCCAGCGCATGAAGTACACTATAAAGACTTCGATATCGACGAAGAGTACCGCGAAGACTGGGATAAGTTTAATCTCTGGCAGTACGTTTCCAAGGTTACCGAGCCGGTAATCCGTGCGTACTCCATGGCGAACTATCCGGAAGAGAAAGGTGTTGTTAAGTTCAACATCCGTATCGCCTCTCCACCTCCGGGTACGGATCACCCGCCAGGTCAGATGTCTTCTTACGTATTCAGCCTGAAACCAGGTGATAAGATCGATGTTTACGGTCCGTTCGGTGAGTTCTTCGCTACCGAAAATGACAGCGAAATGGTCTTCATCGGTGGTGGTGCGGGTATGGCGCCTATGCGTTCCCACATCTTCGACCAGCTGAAGCGTCTGAACTCCAACCGTAAGATCTCTTTCTGGTACGGTGCGCGTTCTATGCGCGAGTCGTTCTACAACGACGAGTACGACATGCTCGCTGCAGAGAATGACAACTTCGAGTGGCACCTGGCACTGTCTGATCCGCTTCCGGAAGATAACTGGGACGGTATGACAGGTTTTATCCACAACGTGCTGTACGAAAACTATCTGAAGGACCATGAAGCGCCGGAAGATTGTGAGTACTACATGTGTGGACCACCAATGATGAACTCCGCTGTGATTCAGATGCTGTTGGATCTGGGTGTAGAGCGCGAAAACATCTTCCTGGATGACTTTGGTGGCTAATCAGGGATGCGTAAACTGTTCATACAGTTGAAGCTCGTAAGATGGCCGGCAGCTCTGCTGCTGGCCATTTTTGTAATTACGGGTTGTCAACAAACTAGGGAAGAGATCAGGGCCGTCCAGGGCCTGACCATGGGTACCAGTTACTCAGTGAAGTGGGTATCAAAGGATGTAGATACTCAAAAAGTGCATGCCGCAATCGAGGCAGTGCTCAAGGACATCAATCAAAGCATGTCCACATATATAGAAACGTCTGAACTATCTCGCCTTAATCAATCTTCTTCTACCGAATGGCAGCCGCTGTCTTCTGCGCTTTATGATGTGCTGCGCTTGTCTACTGATCTCAGTACGCAAACTGATGGTGCCTTTGATGTGACCGTTGGGCCGCTGGTGAACTTGTGGGGATTTGGACCGGAAGGACGCGTGGTGACTGCGCCGTCTGACGATACGATCGAGGCAGAGCGAAACCGCGTAGGCTTCGAGAAGATTGCACTTAATGCGACCGATCAGCAGATAAAGAAATCTGTAGCGGAGCTGTACATCGATCTTTCCGCGGTCGCTAAGGGCTATGCTGTTGATCGCGTAGCCTCTCTGCTTGAAGAGTTTGGGTATGAGCGTTACCTGGTGGAGATCGGCGGGGAGTTGCGAGCCAAAGGTCTTAAGCCGGGTGGTAAGCACTGGCGTATTGCTATTGAAACGCCTGATGCGGCCACACGCAGTGTTCAGAAGATTATTAATGTAAAGGATGTAGCGATAGCGACATCCGGTGATTATCGTAACTACTTCGAAGAGAACGGCGTCCGTTTTTCGCATACCATTGATCCATCGACGGGTAAGCCCATTAGGCACCGGTTAGCATCAGTCACTGTGTTTGCTGCCAGCTGTGCTGAGGCTGACGCTCTGGCTACTGCGTTTATGGTGATGGGAACTGAGCGGGGTGTTAAATACGCAATGCAGCATAGGATCAATGCGTTGTTTATCAACAAGGGCGATACTGGCTTCGAAGAGATTATGACGCCAGGGTTCAAGAAATACCTGGCGAACTAGTGTGTTATCTCAGATAGGGTGGTAATGCGTTAGTTTTTCTGCGGCCTCAGCTGTGAGAAAGGGGACTGAGCGGCTGTTGTGGCTCAGGATTCCACTGCTTGGGTTGATCTAAAGGCTAATATTTTGGTCGTGTTGCGGCGCGGTAAGCTGAGCGCAACGGCATTGGGCGACGTACTAATTAAAACAACAGGATAACATCGATTATCTAAGGGGAAAGTAATGGCTGTATATGACTATGATGTCATTGTGATCGGTTCCGGTCCGGCGGGTGAAGGTGCGGCGATGAATGCTGCAAAGCATGGTCGTCGGGTTGCAGTAGTTGAGGAACAGAACCTTGTTGGCGGTAACTGCACACACAAGGGGACAATCCCATCCAAGGCGTTACGTCATTCCGTTAAGCAGATTATCGAGTTCAATACCAACCCGATGTTCCGTGATATCGGTGAGCCGCGCTGGTTCTCTTTCCCTAAAGTACTGAAGCGTGCAGAGAAGGTAATCTCCAATCAGGTTGTACTGCGTACCAATTTTTATGCTCGCAACCGTATCGATGTTTTCTTCGGGCGTGCGCGCTTCCAGGATAAAAACACCATTGAGGTGAGTGGTACTGCCAAAGGTACTGAAACGCTGCGCTCCAAGAACGTGATTATTGCGACCGGCTCGCGTCCTTACTGCCCTGCTGATATCGACTTCAACCATCCGCGTATCTACAACTCTGATACCATTCTTAAGCTTAGCCACACTCCGCGTACGCTTATTATCTATGGTGCGGGCGTTATCGGATGTGAGTATGCATCTATCTTCAGTGGTCTTGGTGTGAAGGTTGACCTGATCGATAACCGCGATCGTCTGTTGTCTTTCCTGGATGGTGAGATTTCCGATGCGCTGAGCTACCACTTGCGCAATAACGCGGTGAAGATCCGTCACAACGAAAACTATGAGGCGGTTGAGGCAGACAATAACGGTGTCACGATGACGCTGCAGTCCGGCAAGAAGATCCGTGCCGATGCCTTCCTTTGGTGTAATGGTCGTACTGGTAATACCGACAAGCTGGGTCTCGAGACTGTTGGTCTGCAAGCAAACAGCCGAGGTCAGCTGGAGATCGATGATCACTACCGTACCAGTGCAGAAGGTGTGTACGCGGTAGGTGATGTGATTGGTTGGCCGAGTCTGGCGTCAGCGGCTTTGGATCAGGGGCGTGCGGCGGCAGCGGATATGCTGAGTGCTGATGACTTCCGTTACATCAACGAAGTGCCAACCGGTATCTACACCATTCCTGAGATCAGCTCTATTGGTAAAACTGAGGAAGAGCTGACAGCGGAGTGTGTGCCTTACGAAGCAGGTCAGGCCTTCTTTAAAGATACGGCGCGAGCGCAGATCTCCGGTCAGCCTGTGGGGATGCTGAAGATCTTGTTCCATCGCGAAACACTGGAGATTTTGGGTATCCACTGCTTCGGTGATCAGGCATCCGAGATCGTTCACATCGGTCAGGCGATTATGTGTCAGGAAGGCGAGGCGAACACGCTGAAATACTTTATCAACACGACGTTTAACTACCCAACAATGGCAGAAGCATATCGTGTTGCTGCGATCGCAGGTTTGAATCGGATCGCTAACCTGTAAATATTCAGGGAATCTGGCTTAAAAAAACCGGATAGTGGGTTTTCGCTATCCGGTTTTTTGTTTTTTGAGGGCGGATTACTTCTTGTTGTTTTTCAGGTCTTCTTTATAGAAGTCATCTTCGTAGTATTTGCCCTTGATATCCAGCTTCCGTTCAACCCAGCGGGTCCATAATTTCCACAGGAACAGTGCCGGTGCCATCGAAATCATAATGGCGAGCATTACGCCGGCACCGGCATGCTCCTCGGGTACCAGCGATACGCCCCAGTCGAGAACGCCTAGTGCGCGGGCGGTGTAAAGCCAAGTGAGCAAACCGACGAATCCTATAGCGGTAGCAATATGGTGTAATAGGTTTTGGTTCTTCATGTGGATTTGGTCCGGTTTCAGTTGTATCGATGGATACGAAGGCTGGGTAGAAATGGAATAGGGTCGATCTGTAGGTCGCTACGCTCCACGCGTTGTCGCTTCTCGGGTGGATTTATATCAGGTTCGTTGTGGTCTGGAAACGGTTGGTCAGAATCCAGTGGAAACAAAATCGGCAGCGGACAATTGCGGGCTTTGCGAACAGTATGGGTTTTATACTTCCATGCAATATTTGCGCGCATCACCGGGACTTGCGGTTGCAGCTGTGCCAGCAGTTCACCAGGTTTGAGATTGCTGAGTGCTGCAAGTTGCATCTGAACATGTGTTTGGCTGGTGTCTAGCTTAAGGAGCATCGCTTCCACCTGAGGGATGGTCAGCTTCCTTATGCTTCGCCCGCTTGTGTACCAGCTGAAACCCACTTGAGACGGTGTCTTATCCAGAATGGGGATTTGGCGATAGCACTGCTTTAGGTGCAGTCGAGCAAGACCGCTGCGATTGAGCTTCTCTGCGACAGCGCTTGAGCGCTTCTGGAGTAACTCCCCGGGGAGCGACCCCGTGTGCTTCTTGTAATCGCCGATCGCTTTCTTAAACAGGCTTTTTTGTGAGTTGATTCGTTCGGCTTGCTGGATTAGGTCGGTGCTACAGCCTATCAAGCCCCAGCGACTGCGGGTTTCGCGACCGTCGGTGCCGTCTTGGTACCAGATGTCGGAATAAAGTGCAGCGAGCTCTGTGTAAGGGGAAACAGCGTTCGGGAACCAGCAGCGGGGTTGTTCCTGCAGCAGTCGTTTTGCGAACTGCTGCAAGTGGTGGTGCATCAGATCAAAACTCTCAAGGATTGAGAGTTCCAGTGAGTTCATTATTGCAGGCTGTCTTCGTCGACCAGGCGTTCCTGGCGGCGCTGCTGGCTTTGTAGCAGCATAACCTGTCGCGCCAGTAGAGCGCGGCAATTTTCCGGCAAGCGTACGAACTGGATGCCTATTTTGTAGTGGCCGTTGGAGCATGGGATGATGCGGCGAACTTTGGCGTAAAGCAGCAGGCCGACACAGGTTTCAGGGAAGATCAGTTTGATCGCCAGGTACTGACCCGGTTCAAAGGTTTCCGGGTATTCGAACATCATGCCGCCTTCGGAGAGGTTAATCTCCTGAGACAGGATCTGTTCCAGTTCAATGCCGTTCACCGCGATTGCTTTTGCGATGGTGTCTATCTTGCGGTGCATTAGTTGCAGGAATGCGGCTGTATTTGCATCTTTTTCTGCAATCTTCCTCAGCAGGTGGTCACCTTCAGCATCAAGATCCTGTAACTGGCTTAACAGCAGGAAGTAGGGAGAAACTTCAAACTGAACCGGTGTGGGGTTTTGTGCAATTTCCTCTTCGCTGATCATCTTCAGCTCAATTGATACTTGGTGATCAATACGGAAAAATTTTCGGCGTTCCTGGTCCTGCATCCAAATAGCCCTAATTTAAGCATTGCTCTGGGGGTTGTAATCACTCGAGTATAACCAATATTTCACTGAATTTGTTAGAGAAATTATCCTTTCTATGCTTTAATCCGGCCATGTTTAAGCCACTCTCAGTATACGTTGGTCTGCGGTACACGGCGGCCAAGCGTAGTAATCATTTCATCTCTTTTATCTCTCTCGCGTCGATGCTTGGGCTTATGCTTGGCGTTGCCGCATTGATCGTTGTTCTCTCAGTAATGAATGGCTTCGATCGCGAACTTAAACAGCGCATTCTGGGCATGGTTCCTCACGCGACTATCACTGAATTAGGTCGTCCTATGGAGGGCTGGCAGGCCGTGAAGGATAATGTCGAAGACTCATCCGAGGTTTTGGCGGCCGCGCCTTTTATTCAGGCGCAGGGGATGCTGACCAACCGCGGTGTCGTGCGCGGTGTAATGGTGTACGGAATCGATCCGGAGAGTGAGCGGAAAGTCTCGATTTTGGGCAACCATATCAAGTCCGGTTCATTGGATAAGTTGAATAGCCAGCGATTCGGTATTGTGTTGGGTGATCTGCTTGCCCGCTATCTTGGGGTGCGCGTTGGTGACAAGGTGACGCTGGTTTTACCGGAAGCCTCTGTGAGCGTGGCCGGGATGGTGCCCCGATTGAAACGATTTACCGTTGTCGGAACCTTTGAGGTGGGTGCTGAGCTGGATGCATCGCTGGCGTATATCTCCATGGGCGACGCAGCAAAGATTAAGCGTTACATGGGTGATGCGATAGACGGTATCCGTATTAAGTTTGATGATCTGTTTGCAGCGCCGCAGAAAGCACGACAGATCGCCAATACGCTGGACGGTTACTACCGTACCAGTGATTGGACCCGCACCCATGGCAACCTTTTTCAGGCAATCCAGTTAGAGAAACGGATGATCGGTCTGTTGCTGTTCCTGATCGTGCTGGTTGCGGCATTTAACATCGTATCTACGCTGGTTATGGTTGTAACTGACAAGAAAGCGGATGTGGCTATCCTACGCACTTTGGGCGCAACTAAAGGGCGTATCATGCGTATCTTCATGGTTCAGGGGACGGTGATTGGCATTGTTGGTACAGTGCTGGGTGGTGCATTGGGAATCTCCCTGGCATTGACCGTGTCTGATCTCGTGGCATGGGTTGAACGTACCTTTGGTATCGAATTCCTGAGCGCCGATGTTTACTTCATCAGTTACCTGCCTTCTGATCTTCAGTGGCCCGATGTGTTTACCATCTGTGGTTCTGCATTGATTATCAGTTTCCTGGCGACAATTTATCCTGCCTACCGAGCAGCCAAGACACATCCGGCGGAGGCGTTGCGATATGAGTGATCCAATTCTGTTGGCGGAAGGTGTAAGCCGTGTTTATACGGAAGCGGGGCATGATCTCAAGGTGTTGGATAACCTGAGCTTCACTCTGCAAGCAGGCGAGCGGGCAGCGATTGTAGGGCAGTCCGGTTCTGGTAAGAGTACATTGCTCAATATCCTGGGAGGCCTGGATCTGCCAAGCAGTGGTCGGGTCAGTGTCGGTGGTAAGGATCTGCATCTGCAGTCAGAAAAAAGTCGCGCACGTATCCGTAATGAGAAACTGGGTTTTGTGTACCAGTTTCATCATCTTCTGCCGGAATTTAGCGCACTTGAAAACGTATCTATGCCGCTGCTGCTGCGTGGAGAACGTATCCGTGATATCAAAGAGCGCGCCGCTAATATACTGGAGCGCGTAGGCCTGGAAAAGCGTCTAACTCACAAGCCTGCACAGTTGAGTGGTGGTGAGCGTCAGCGTGTTGCGATCGCCCGCTCTTTGATTGGCGAGCCCGCATGTGTATTGATGGACGAGCCAACCGGCAACCTGGATCGGCAGACGGCGGAAGATGTTCAGCAACTGATCGAGGAGCTGAACCAGAGTCTTAATATCGCGTTTGTGATCGTGACCCACGATCTGTCGTTGGCGCATCGTACCGGTAAGGTGTACGAGTTGCGCGATGGTGGATTGTTCCAGCAGCACGAGATTCCGGTTGAGGACTGAGCCGCTAGTAGGGCATCTATCCCATTTTCCACCGCACAATAAAAAGCTTCCGATCTTGCGATGGGAAGCTTTTTTGTTTTTGCGCTGCTTATGGCTGCACGTTGCGACTTTTGTCTTTACGTCTCTTCCAGCTCCGGTTTACATGCCAGACCCAGAAACGGTTGATACTGAAGTAGGCCAGGATGCTGAATACCACACCACAGATTACCGAGCCAAACAGCAATGGCCACCAGATCAGCGACAGGCTTTCGGTCAGCCAGGTCATTGAGAGCTCAAACTCAATGTCGCCGCCGGAGCTACCAAGCAGGAAGTCGCCCACTAGATATGTACAGTAAAATATGGGTGGCATCGTCAACGGGTTGGTCAGCCAAACCAGTCCCACAGATATAGGCAGGTTGCTGCGACATATTACAGCCATGATGGCAGCAACGATCATCTGCGCCGGAATCGGTAAAAAAGCACAGAAAAGTCCGACCGCGAATGCCCTGGCAACCGATCTACGTGTCAAATGCCATAGATTCGGGTCGTGCAGGTGGCGTCCGAGCCAGCTGAGATGCTTATGCTCACGAAGCGTGCGCTCGTCGGGCATGTATTTTTTGATGAGTTTGCGCGGCATTGGGGTCGCACTTATAGTAGTGACCAAAGACGCTCGTATTATGCATTCTCGATAAAGGTAAGCCAACTGATGAGATCAAGGATGATCGCTTATGTGGCTGGAATTTCTACTATAGTCTGGCTGCCACAGCTCCCTTCGCTGGTAATTCTTCCTGTTTTAATAGTGCCGCTTTTATTCAGGCGACGTATCCCGGTTATGTTTTCTGCCTTCTTGTTGGGGGTGGTCTGGAGTTTACTCTGGTGTCATTGGCAGTTGGGGCATCGACTGGAGGCGTCCTCACTGAAGTCTGACTGGGAGCTAACTGGGGTCGTAAAGGGATTGCCCCAGCAGCAAGGGAGGCAGTTGCGCTTTGTGCTTCAGGTTGAAGAGATTAAGCCGTTGAACGGTGCGCAGCTTAGCTCCGGGCTTCCTCGTTTAGTGCGCTTGAGTTGGTTTAACGCGCCCTTCGAAATAAAGCCAGAACAGCGGCTGGCATTAACAGTACGTCTCAAGGCGCCGCATGGCTATGCCAATCCGTACGGATTCGATTACGAGTTGTGGCTGCTCGCGGAACATATTGATGCGACGGGTTATGTAAGGGCCTGGCGCAGCACTGAATCAGCAGAGGGTTGCTTTGTCGATTGTCTGCGGGAGCGTATCGCAGGGGTCGTCAAAACGCGTTATGGGCCAGAGGCGCCTTTGGTGCTCGCGATTACTCTGGGTATTCGGGACCTGTTCGACGATACCCAGTGGCAACGGCTGCGTGCGACCGGCACCATCCACCTGGCAGTGATCAGTGGGCTTCACCTGGGATTTATTGTGGGGTTGTGTCTTGTACTGGTTAAGGGGCTTTCGTATGTGGTCGCGCCTCGATACCTGCGTCCCGCAGGTATGCTGCTCACCTGTGCTGCTGCGTTCGGCTATATGCAGCTGGCTGGAGCGGGACTGCCGACGCAGCGTGCATTTATCATGGTGGCGGTGTTTCTGCTTGCTCAGTGGCGATTATGGCACATCGATCTCTGGTCGCGTTGGTGGTTGGCGATGGCCATTGTGCTGACGGCGTCTCCTGTCGCGACCCATCAGGCCGGTTTCTGGTTGTCCTTTGGTGCGGTAGCCGTGCTGCTTTGGTTTGCGGGCTATCGGCTTCGTGATTTGGTTGGCTGGCGGGTTCAGAGCGGAATATTTATTGGCATGACACCGTTGTTGATCTGGATGTTTGGTGGTTTTTCCTTGGTGGCTCCGTTGGTCAACTTGATCGCTATTCCGCTGATGGCGATCATATTGACGGTTACCGTGGTTGATATGGTTCTGGCGGGTTTGGGTGTGTCGGTACTGTTGCCGATCGTCGAGGGCGTGATCGCTTGTTTCTGGTGGCTGATTGAATTCGCGGCGGGGTTTCAGGTTGATATCTGGCGTCCACCTGCGCTTTCCATGCAGTATCTGCTTTTGGCTCTGGTTGGTTCCTTTCTGCTGATTCAGCCGAGAGGTGTGCCTCTTAGGTGGTTGGGGGTCCTGCTGTGGTTGCCGATGTTGTTGGGTGGTGTAAAAGATGTTCGGGAGTCTGGTTTTGAGGCTTGGGTATTTGATGTAGGGCAAGGAACGGCGGTACTGGTGAAGGCTGGGGGGCGTCATGTGCTGTATGACACCGGACCGGGTTTTCCAAATGGGCATAGTGCATACCGTCATACCCTGGAGCCCTATTTTGATGCGATGAGAATTCAAAAACTGGATCGTCTGATCCTGAGTCATGACGATCTGGATCATACCGGAGGGCATGCGGCGTTGTTGGCGCAGATGGGGGTTGAGCACGGTACGACTGGCAGTATAAAAGTTGCAGATCAATACGGCTATCAGAACTGTAAGTCTGGTGATGTTTGGCGCTGGGGTGATGCCGAGTTTGCCGTTTTGGCTGGCAGTGGCGGCGGTACGGACAATAACAGTTCCTGTGTGTTGCGGGTTGACGATGGCGTGTGTTCGCTATTGTTGCCGGGAGACATTGATCAGGACATGGAGCGCGCTCTGGTGCCGGGATTGGCCCCTGTTACCTGGTTGCTCGCCTCCCACCATGGTAGTAAAACCGCGACGGGAAGTGAGTTTTTGCAGGCTTCGCAGCCGGAGGTTGTGCTGTTCAGCGCGGGCTACGCCAATCATTTTCGACATCCCGCAAAGGAAGTGGTACAGCGCGTGGAGCAGCAGGGAGTGGAACATCGGTTAACGGCATCTGAGGGGGCGCTTCATTTGATCTCAGATGGAGCAACGTGTCGTATTGAAAGCTGGCGGGGTGTGCGGCGCCGCTTCTGGTCAGGCTACTAGGGAGCATTGGCCTATGGTAGAGTAAGCCGCTGTAATTATAAGGGTTTAGTGGCCGGTTTTTAGGTCATTGCGCCATACTGTATCGCCTGTGTCTGGAGGCTGGGGTGTTGTGTTAGAGCTGGTGAAGTCTGGTGGTTGGTTAATGATCCCGATTGTGGCCTGTTCAGTAATGGCTGTCGCAATCTGTCTTGAGCGCTTATGGTCGCTGCGGGCCTCCAGTGTAACGCCTCAGGGGTTGCTGCTGAATGTGTTGGAGGCGTATCGCAATAACACGCTGAAAGCTGAGCAATTGGCACGCATTCGCGCATCCAGTCCGTTGGGGCGCATCATGGTGGCAGGTATCAAGAATGCCTGTCACGGTCGTGATGTAATGAAAGAAAGTATCGAAGAGGCGGCTTCTGAGGTCATACACGACCTTGGGCGTTTCCTCAGTGCGTTGGGAACCATAGCGGCAATCACACCCTTGTTGGGTTTGCTCGGAACCGTAATCGGTATGATCAAGGTGTTTAACGAGATTATGATCCAGGGTACCGGTAATGCCAATATACTGGCTGGGGGTATTTCCGAGGCCCTGATTACAACCGCAGCAGGTCTGGCGGTGGCGATTCCCGCCCTGATCTTTCATCGCTTCTTCCTGCGTCGAATTGATTCCCTGGTGGTGTCGATGGAGCAGCAGGCAGTGAAACTTGTCGAAACAATTCATGGCCAGCGTGAGCTGGACTGAACCTGGAGCGGACGCGTGAAATTTAGCCGTCATTGCCCGGAAGAGGTCTCGGTCAACCTGACACCGCTCATCGATGTGGTGTTTCTGTTGTTGATCTTCTTTATGGTCTCCACCACGTTCACCAAAGAGACGCAGTTGGAAATTGATCTGCCTGGTGCCAATGCAGGTGCGCAGGAAAAACCGGTCGCGCACATCGAGATACAGATCAGTGCAGAAGGTGTGTATCACCTGAATGGCGAACCAATTGCGGACTCATCAGACATGGGGTTGCGCGCCGCGCTAGAGGCGGTTGAAGAGCCAGCCGGGGATACGCCGCTGGTTATCGCGGCTGATGCTGCAACTCCGCATCAGGCAGTTGTCACTGCGATGGATGTTGCTGGACAGCTGGGGTACACGCGTCTGAGCATTACCACGCAGGAGTTGGGCAAATAACATGAGCTGGCTTGAAACGCGCTGGTATCAGCAGCGTCCGGCACCGTTCTGGCTGCGTCCGTTGGAACAGCTCTACAGAAGCATTGTTGTAAAAAAGCGATCTGACTACCTGTCTGGAAAAAAACAGCCCTATAAAGCGGCGGTGCCGGTCATTATCGTTGGAAATATCACGGTGGGGGGCACAGGAAAAACGCCAGTGGTACTCTGGTTACTGGAACATCTTCAGGCAGCGGGCTTTAAGCCTGGCGTCGTCAGTCGTGGTTACGGGGCGAAGGCGCCATCCTACCCATTTGTTGTAACGTCGGACACCTTGCCTTCCGAGGGGGGCGATGAACCCTGTATGCTGGTGCGGCGTTCAGGCTGCCCGCTGGTGATCGATCCAAACCGTCCGGCGGCAGCGCGTCGCCTGCTGGAGCAGTTTGATTGTGATCTGATTATCAGTGACGACGGACTTCAGCACTATGCGTTGGAGCGGGATATTGAGCTGGTCGTTGTAGATGGACGGCGCGGTTTGGGTAACGGGCGTTGCCTCCCGGCCGGGCCGTTACGGGAACCGCCAGACCGTTTGTCCGACGTGGACTTTATTATCCAGAACGGTGCTGGAGTGGGTGTCTCCGATGCATTTTCTATGGTGCTGGAGCCGACTGCGTTTGTGTCGCTGGACGGTGCCAAGCGTATTGCCGTTGATCAGTGGCAGGAAAAACAGGTGCATGCAGTCGCGGGAATCGGAAATCCGGCACGCTTCTTTGATACACTTCGGTCTCAGGCTGGAATAGAGCCGGTGGAACACCCCTTTGCGGATCATCATCCCTACAACGCGGAGGACCTGAAATTTGAGCAGGATTTGCCGTTGGTGATGACCGAAAAAGATGCGATAAAAGTCTCCCGCCTAAAAGAATTAGAGGGTTGGTACCTTGAGGTATCCGCCCGGCTGCCCGCAGAGTTTGAAGCGGCGCTGCTAAAGAAACTCGAACAGATTACCCATACGGTAGAGAGTAATGGACAAGAAACTGATTGAGATGCTGGTATGCCCGGTATCAAAAGCCCCTCTTGAGTGGAACCCTGAAACGCAGGAGCTGATCTGCAAAGCGAGCGGCCTGGCTTACCCGGTGCGCGACGGTATTCCGGTGATGCTGGAAGAGGAAGCGCGCAAGCTGACGCTGGAAGAGCGTGAGCGTAAATAAGGCAAGAAAGGGGATTCTGTTATGAGCTTTACCGTTATCATTCCGGCGCGTTATGCGTCCAGCCGCTTTCCGGGTAAGCCGTTGGCAGACCTTGCCGGTAAGCCGATGGTGCAGCATGTGTATGAGCGGGCCCTGGAGAGTGAGGCTGATCGCGTAATCATTGCGACCGATGATCAGCGTATCGCGGACGTTGCGACCGGTTTTGGTGCCGAGGTGTGTATGACCTCCGCAGATCATCCGTCCGGTACCGACCGTTTGCAGGAAGTGGTAAAGCTGCAGGGCTTTTACGCAGATGACATCGTTGTCAACGTTCAGGGTGATGAGCCGCTGGTGCCGCCGCGTGTGATCAACCAAGTGGCGCATAACCTGAAAGCAGAACCTACCGCAAGTATCGCGACATTGAGTGAGCCAATAGAAGATGTAGAAGCGCTGCTAAATCCGAACGTGGTGAAGGTGGTGAGCGATGCTAAAGGGCGGGCACTCTATTTCAGTCGTGCGCCGATGCCGTGGCCGCGTGACCAGTTTAATACCGAGGAAGGACGTCAGCGGATGCCGCAAGGCTTCTCCTGGCAGCGCCATATCGGTATCTACGCGTATCGTGTAAAACTGTTGAACGACTTTGTGACCTGGCCGCCAGCGCCGCTGGAAGAGACCGAGTGTCTGGAGCAGCTGCGTGCGATGTGGAACGGTGCGCAGATTCATGTGGCACTGGCTGATGAGCTGCCACCGGCGGGCGTAGATACACCGGAAGATCTGGAGCGTATTCGTCAACTCCTGGAGTCTCAGGCATGACACGGGTGCTTTTTGTCTGCCTGGGCAATATCTGTCGATCTCCGACAGCGCATGGTGTGTTTCAGCACTGCGTGGACCGGGCGGGGCTGGCGGATCTGGTCGAGGTGGATTCTGCCGGCACTGCGGCCTATCACGTGGGTAACAGTCCGGATCCGCGCTCTATGGCTGCAGCGCGTCAGCGTGGATACGATCTCAGTCCGCTGCGAGCGCGTCAGGCGGTCGAAGAGGATTTTGACCGGTTTGATTATATTCTGGCCATGGATCACAGCAATCTGAGCAATCTCAAGCGTATTCAACCTGATCACTTTGGTGGTCACCTGGGGTTGTTCCTTGAATTTGCGCATCAGTTTGATGACGTTGAAGTGCCTGATCCTTACTACGGCGGTGATGAGGGGTTCAGTCATGTGCTGGACTTGGTTGAAGCGGCCTCTGAAGGATTGTTGGCACAGATCCGGCAGGAGCTGGCCCGTTGAGCGCACCGTTGAAAAACGCCGATCTCACCGCGCTGAACAGCTTTGGATTTGCTTCACGTGCTCAGTATCTTTTTGATGCTGCAAGCGATTCCGAGTTGTTGGAGGCCGTCGCTTTTGCCTGTGAGCAAGAGTTGCCGTTTCTGGTGATCGGTGGTGGTAGCAATCTGGTATTGGATGAATACATCCCGGGCGTGGTGGTGCGTCAGACCTCCAGTGGTTATCGGTTGCTAGAAGAGGATGAGCAATCTGTACTGCTTGAGGTGGCGGCAGGGCAGAACTGGCATCAGTTGGTTGAACAAACCGTACATGCGGGCTGGAGCGGTCTGGAAAATATGGCGTTGATCCCGGGAACGGTTGGCGCTGCGCCTGTACAGAATATCGGTGCTTACGGTGTGGAGCTGAAAGACAGGTTTGTATCACTTACAGCTTACGACCGCGAAGAGCGAGTGTTTGTTGAGTTTTCCGCATCGCAGTGTTGCTTTGAATACCGCAATAGTATCTTTAAATCCGGTGCGCCTGGACGCTACATCATTACTCGTGTGCGACTGCGCTTAAGCAAGCTTTTTGCGCCCAGGACGGGTTACGGTGTCCTCTCTCACTATCTCGATGGACAGGACGTCACTGCGCAGCGTGTATTTGACGCGGTCGTTGCCATTCGTCAATCCAAGTTACCTGATCCTCAGGATTTGGGAAATGCCGGCAGTTTCTTTGAAAACCCCGTGGTACCGGTTGAGCAATGTGAGCGGCTTCGTGCTGAATATCCCGATCTGGTGGCCTACCCTGAGCGTGACGGCTTCATGAAGCTGGCGGCTGGCTGGCTGATTGATCAGGCGGGGTGGAAAGGTTATCGGGCCGGTCATGTCGGTGTGTATGAAAAACAGGCGCTGGTGCTGGTCAATTATGGTCAGGGTTCGGCGCGAGAGCTGATGATGTTGGCGGCGAAGATTCAGGCTTCGGTGATGGAGAAATACGGTGTGGCCTTGGTGCCTGAGCCTCGCTGTTACCCACAATAGTGCGAGAGTGTATCAATAAAAAACCGCGCATTAGCGCGGTTTTTTTGTGTCTGTTATTCATCGCAGCAGCGAAGTGCTGCGATGAACGGGCTATTGCTTAGTTGTCCTGCTGATCCGTTTTGGCAGCCTTCTCAGCTTCCTGCTGGCGGCGACGGATTTCGCGAGGGTCGTTGGGCGCACGGGATCCGCGACGGCGACGACGTGGTGCGGCTTCCTCTTGCGGTGCTGCTTGATCTTCACTCGCAGCGGCCTTTTCAGCTTCAGCTTTTGGTTCTTCTGCTTTTGCTTCAGCAGACTCCGCAGTTGCATCGCTAGCTTCTTCTGCAGGTGCTGCTTCAGCTTTCTCATCAGCAGGGCTGCTTTCGGCTGCTTCTGCTTCGGTTTCTGCTGCTTCTGCTTCGGTTTCTGCTGCTTCTGCTTCAGGAGCTGCCGCTTCGGTAGGAATTTCCTCTGCTTCAGGTTCTGCTTTTGCCTCAGTCGCGGCAGTTTCTTCTGCTTTGGCTTCGGTCTCTGCTGCAGGTGCTGCTTCTTTCGCCGCTGCTTCTTCTGTTGGTGCTTCAGCTTCTGCAGCAGGTTTCTCTGCTTTAGCTTCTTCTGCAGGTGCTTCGGCTGCAACAGGCTCTACTGCTGCTTCGGCTTCTTCAGATACCTGAGCGGTTTCCTCTGCCTTGGCAGGTTCGGAAGCAGGCGTGGTTTCCGCATTGGCTTCAGCTGCGGCGCTTTCAGCTGCGGTGCCTTTGCTTTCGGTTGCTGTTGGCTGGGCTTCCGCTTTGGCTTCAGGTTCTGCCTGTTCAGGCGCAGTGGTTTTGGCAGTTTTTGGCTCTTCAGCTTTGCCTGTCGTAGTTACTGCTTCGGTCGCTTTGGCTTCAACCGCTGCGCTATCTGGTGCTGTGGTTGTCACGGCTTCAGCTACCGCATCGGTAGTTGTCTGCTCGGTAACTTCAGCGTTGCTACGCTTAGCGGTGCGCTCGGAACCGCGACGGCGACGGCCACGACGGCGAGGATTGCGTGGTGCTTCTTCGCTCTTCTCTTCGGGCTTCGCTTCCTGGGTTTCTGCGCTTTCCGCTTTGCTTTCGCGCTGCTCCTTGGTTGCAGCTGCTTTACGGTCGTCTCCGTCTTTGCGGCTCTTGCGGCGGCGACGGGACTTGCTTGGTTTTTCCTGTTCTTCAGCTACCAGAGGCTGATCCGGTTCTGGCTGGATGGTGATGATTTCGTCGCTGTCTTTTTTGTTGCGACGGCGGTCATCACGGCGGCGACCTTTCTTGCCGCTCAGCTTGCGGCCGCCACGTTCTTCACGCTTTTCGCGGGTGTCACGGCTTTCAGATTTGTCTTCTGCTGCGGGTTCCGCTTTTGCTTCCGGCTTCGCTTCTTCGCCACCGCCAAACAGGCTGCGGAACAGGCGTCCAAAGAAGGAGCTGCTTTGCTGTGGTGTTGCGGCTGCGCTAGGCTGTGTCGGAGCGGCAACAGGGGCTTCTGGTGCCTCCTGAACCGGAGCTTCCTGAGGCGCGGGAGTCTTCGGTGCTACGGTGCGCACGGCAGCCTGTTCACGTGGTGCTACAGTCTTGGTGCTGGCTTCGATTTCCGGCAGCTGTTCTTCTGGCTCGGGCTGTAGGGTGTAGCTGGCATCGTTGGTGGTAGCAACGGTGTGGTCATCGCGCAGGCGTACTACTTCGTAGTGCGGTGTTTCCATGTTTGGATTCGGCACGATCACAACGCGCACGTTGTGGCGCAGCTCAACATCGTGAACTGCGTGACGCTTTTCGTTCAGCAGGAAGGTCGCGACGGTAACCGGTAGGATCGCGCGGATCTGTGCGGTGCGGTCTTTGGCGGATTCTTCTTCAATCAAGCGCAGGATGGACAGCGCCAGTGATTCGGTGTCACGGATGGTGCCCTGGCCGTTACAGCGCGGACATACCACACCGCGGCTTTCTGCCAGGGAAGGGCGCAGGCGCTGACGGGACATTTCCAGCAGGCCAAAGCGGGAGATTCGGCCGGTCTGTACGCGGGCGCGGTCCAGCTTCAGTGCGTCACGCAGGCGGTTTTCCACTTCGCGCTGGTTTTTGATCGGTGTCATATCGATGAAGTCGATCACGATCAGGCCGCCGATATCACGCAGGCGTAACTGGCGAGCGATCTCGTCCGCCGCTTCCAGGTTGGTGTTCAGTGCGGTTTCTTCGATATCGCCACCGCGCGTTGCGCGTGCAGAGTTGATATCGATGGATACCAGTGCTTCGGTTGGATCGATCACAATAGAGCCGCCAGACGGCAGTTTCACTTCGCGCTGGAACGCTGTTTCGATCTGAGTCTCGATCTGGAAGCGGTTGAACAGAGGAGTTTGTTCGGCGTAGTGCTTAATTTTCTGCTCGTAAGACGGCATTACCTGGGTAACGAAGTTTTTCGCATCGTTGTATACCGCTTCATCGTCGATCAGTACTTCACCGATGTCGGCGCGCAGGTAGTCGCGGATAGCGCGAATCACCACGTTGCTTTCCTGATAGATCAGGAAAGGTGCTTTGCGGGATTCCACTTCCTTGATTGCGCTCCACAGGGTGGCCAGGTAGTCCAGGTCCCACTGTAGCTCTTCGGTTGAGCGGCCAATGCCGGCGGTACGGACGATGATCCCCATTTTGTCAGGGATGTTTACGCCGTCTAGAGCTTCTTTCAGTTGGGTGCGGTCGCTACCTTCTATGCGGCGGGAGATGCCGCCGGCACGTGGATTGTTTGGCATCAGGACCAAGTAGCGGCCAGCCAGGCTGATAAAGGTGGTCAGTGCAGCGCCTTTGTTGCCGCGCTCCTCCTTGTCCACCTGAACGATAACCTCTGTGCCCTCGCGTACCACTTCTTTGATGTTCGGGCGCGAACCGCGCTCTGGTTGCTTGGAGAAGTATTCGCGGGAGATCTCTTTCAGGGGCAGGAAACCGTGGCGCTCGGCACCATAGTCAACAAATGCCGCTTCCAGGCTTGGCTCTACGCGGGTGATACGGCCTTTGTAGATGTTGGCTTTTTTCTGCTCGCGGGAGCCGGATTCTATATCCAGGTCATACAGGCGCTGGCCATCAACCAGCGCTACGCGCAACTCTTCAGGCTGAGTTGCGTTAATCAGCATTCTTTTCATTGGTATGAACGTTCTCTTTAGGAACGTATCTCAAACCCCACTATTCGTGCGATCTTCGTGGCGCTTTAGGGGCGCAATCCTGTCCTGTAAGGCATGGTCATATCAGCGCGGCAGCCGGATGGGGCTGGTTACGATCTATATCTCGCGCGCACAACGGCCCGCGCAGCGCAGGCTCTGTCAAAGCGCTGCGCTGCGGGTCTTATTATTGTGTGACCACACGGTCGCAAGCGGCGACCGGCGGTTATGCCTATCGGTGGAGGAAACTTCAGCCTCTGTTATTCTTCTGGTTTGTTGTGTCTGCCGTTTATTAAGGGCAGGTTCCTGGCTGAAGTGCGTCTCCACCTCCGACCGGACCTTGTCACAAGGCCAGTGGGTGAAATACGTTCCGAATTAAAAAATCTTTTTACGTGCGACAGTTATCGCAATTCTTCGGCTGTTGTGGAGCGACGTGAGACACGCCCGCTGTATTAATTTTCGCGAATTGGCGAGTGATTGCATAAAGATAAAGCCAATTGTCCACAGCAGCGCTAGAATATAGCAGCTATAACCCTAGGCATCAATTCGACGCGGTGGACTCTATCCTATTCATATGTCAGAAAAAAACAGCAGTACAAATACGTCAGTAAGGTTTGTTGAAATCGAGGAAGATTTTGACGGACAACGGATCGATAATTTCCTTCGCACCGAACTAAAAGGTGTTCCTAAAAGTCTCATCTACCGCATCCTGCGCAAAGGCGAGTTGCGCGTTAATAAAAAACGCGTGAAACCGGAGTACCGTCTGCAGGGTGGTGATCTGGTGCGTATTCCACCAATTCGTGTCGCCGAGCGCGACGAGGCGCCAAAACCTTCAGACAATCTTCAGCGGATACTGGAAGACTCCGTACTGTATGAAGATAAGGATCTGATTGTTGTGAATAAGCCTTCGGGACTGGCTGTGCACGGCGGTAGTGGCGTCAGTCTGGGGTTAATTGAGGCGTTCCGTCAGATTCGACCTGAATGTCGCTTTCTGGAGTTGGTGCATCGTCTTGATCGTGATACCTCCGGTTGTATCATGATTGCAAAAAAGCGTAGCGCCCTGAAATTCATGCACGAAGCGCTGCAAAAGAGTCGTATCACTAAAATTTACAACGCACTGGTCGATGGTTCTTGGTCTGAGCGTAAAAAACGCATCGATGCGCCGTTGCGTAAAAACGAGCTTAAATCGGGCGAACGCGTGGTGCGGGTTCAGGCAGACGGTAAGGCGTCGCTGACTGAGTACAAGGTGCTGCGTCGTATAGGTCGGGTAGCAACGCTGGTGGAGGCGCGACCAATTACCGGTCGTACCCATCAGATTCGTGTGCACTGCCAGTTTGCCGGTCATGCAATTATTGGCGATGACAAATATGGGCTGGACGAGACCAACCGCCACATGAAGGAAGTGGGAATCAAACGCCTGTTTTTGCATGCGGCGGAACTGCGTATCCCGTTGCCATCCGGCGGTCGGATGGTGATCAAGGCTCCTTTGGATAAACAACTTCTCGGTGCGATGGATGCACTTGATGAAAAACTGAAAACGATAGGCTGAGTTTGATGTCTGAGATGATCAGCAACGAGACTTTTTTTAGTGCTGCAGAGCGCATCATGGGTGAAGGTGGTATTCCAACCCTGGATGTAATGGCTGAAGCGTTGTCATGTGACGTTGATGAGCTGAAAGAACCGTACGAGGCGTGGTGGGCCCTGATTGCCAGCCGCATACGCGATGGCAGTCGTGCCGTTGACGTGAGTATTCAGGATGTTCCTGACGCTATCAACTCCGCATTCAGTCGTATCTGGAATGAAGCGCTTAACGAGGCGTACAACCGATTTAGTCTGGAACGCCGTAGCGCAAGCGCGGGTGTGGAGGAACAGAGTCGTCATCACGAAGAGGAGCTGATCCGTTCCCGCAACAATCTGGATGAGGTTGAAGACAAGTTGCGTCTTCAGATCGAACGTAACCAGGGAGCAGATATCCAGATCAAAGCACTGGAAGCGGAAGTAAAAGTGCTTAAGGCGAGCCTGGAATCCGAAACCGGGCAGCGCAAGGATCAGGAACATCGTGCGTCTGAGTTGGAGCATGAGATCGGGCAGTTGCGCCGAACCATCGATGAAGCACGTCGCACCTTCGAGCAGCGCCTGAAAGATGAGCAGCGTAACGCGTTGGAGACGGTGAGCAAATCAGAGGCAGACGTTCGTTACTACCGCAGCTCACTGGAGAAAGTACGGGAAGAGGCGGGTAAGAAGGAATCTGCGCTGACCAAGTCGATTCATGATCTGAAAGCGGAGCTGGCCAAGCGCGATGTAAAGATCGACAGCCACTTTACCCAGATCAAGAGCCTGGAATCGGAGTTGAAGGGAGTTAAGCAAAATCAAGGCAGCACAAACCGAGATCTGTCTAAACTAAATAGTCAGTTATTGGCGGAAACCAATAAGAATAAGCGACTGGAAGAGAAGATAACGGAGCTGCAGGAAGAGTTGCGTATTGCTCAGCAGAAAAAAGTGGTTGCTGGTAATGAGGCATCACGTCGAGAAAATACGATTCGCAACCAACTGAATGAACGCGAAGATGAGCTGGTGCGCCTGCGTGGTCGCAATGCGACGCTTGAGAAACGAATGATCGGTCTGGATGAAGAGATTCGTCGCTTGAAGGCTGCGGCACACTGAGTGCGCAGGAGCGCGAATCTGTTTAATTTATTCTAGACTGTTATAATAAACGCACTGTTAATTACCAAAAGCTTTGTTTTCCTTTGGGAGTAACGTATGAAACTGCAGCAGCTTCGTTACATTTGGGAGGTTGCCCGGCATGATCTGAATGTGTCGGCGACAGCTCAAAGCTTGTATACATCGCAGCCAGGCATCAGTAAGCAGATCCGTTTGTTGGAAGACGAGCTGGGTGTTGAGGTCTTTGCCCGCAGTGGTAAGCATCTGACCCGTGTGACCCCCGCCGGTCAGGCGATTCTGGACGTTGCAGGTGATATTCTGCAGAAGGTCGAGAGTATCAAACAGGTCGCACAGGAGTTTAGCGACGAGAAGAAGGGAAGTCTGGCGGTAGCAACCACGCACACGCAGGCACGTTACGCCCTGCCGGCCACGATCAATGGGTTTATCCAGCAGTATCCGGATGTGTCTCTGCACATGCAGCAGGGTACGCCGATGCAGATCTCCGAGATGGCCGCAGACGGCACCGTGGACTTTGCGATTGCTACCGAAGCACTGCAACACTTCAGTGATCTGATCATGATGCCGTGTTACCGCTGGAATCGCTCCGTGGTTGTGCCTAAGGATCATCCTCTGGCTCAGGTGTCCAAGCTGACACTTAAAGAGCTGGCTCAATACCCAATCGTTACCTACGTGTTTGGTTTCACCGGCCGTTCCAAGCTGGACGATGCATTCCAGCGCGAGGGGCTCGATCCTAAGGTGGTGTTTACTGCGGTAGATTCCGATGTCATCAAAACTTACGTTCGTCTGGGTTTGGGGGTGGGTATCATCGCGACCATGGCATACGAAGAAAATTTTGATGATGACCTGGTATGCCTGGATGCGAGTCATCTGTTCGAATCCAGCACCACCAAGATTGGTTTCCGTAAGGGGACCTTCCTGCGTGGTTACATGTACGACTTTATCGAGCGCTTCGCGC
Organism: Pontibacterium granulatum; assembly: GCF_029961155.1. Classification (GTDB taxonomy): domain Bacteria; phylum Pseudomonadota; class Gammaproteobacteria; order Pseudomonadales; family Balneatricaceae; genus Pontibacterium; species Pontibacterium granulatum. The sequence continues at coordinate 48,343 of NZ_JASBRH010000023.1, forward strand.
CACATTTGACGCCGGACGTAGTGCGCCAGGTTCAGGCTGCCAGCAACCGCGCTGAGATTGACGAGATCTTTGTGAATCAGGAGCTGCCAGATCTGTAATCTGGTTATGGTTGATCGATGACTAATTAAAGGGAGGCATAATGCCTCCTTTTTTGTGCCTGTTAAACGGCTGCCTCGCCGGGTGGCTTAGCGTTCAAATACCTGAGCCAATTTTCGGTAACTCTCCTGCCGTTTTTCAAAGTTGTGTGTTACGGCCACAACAATCACCTCATCCACATCATAAAACGAAGCCTGAGCCTCGAGTATCTCGCGGCAGCGCTCCGGGGTACCGGTCACCATTGAATCACGGGTGATATCAAAGGCGTGTTGATCCGAAGGTGAGAGTTTCTTGTAGAGGTCCATACACTCTTCCGGTGAACGAATTCCTTCCCGAATCCCGTTCGCAGCCTGGATCTTCCAGAACGCGTGGGATGCAGCGAGTAACTTTGCTTCTTCGGCGGTGTCAGCGCAGATGACCGCGCTGGAGATCATCGCTTCAGGGGTTTGCATGCGGCTACCCGGACGAGCCCGGAATGATGCTTTGTATTGCTGAATGATTTCAGCAGGGCGCTCGTGAGTACCAATAAACAGTGCGAGTACAAATCCCACGCCGAAGTGCGCCGCCAGGTCGACACTGCCGGCAGCTGAGCCGAGTGTCCACAGGTCCGGTGCGCTGCTGTCGGTGGGGGTGACGTGAAGCCCACCAAACGGATGTTCTTTAGGGATCCGGTTGTCGGCAAAGCCTACCAGTGCTTCCACCAGTTCAGGATAGATGTCTCGTTCCGCTGGGGTATTTGGATAAGCGAGCGCGCGACTGGGTAGCTCCGCGCCGCCTGGGGCACGACCGAAACCCAGGTCGATGCGTCCGGGGAAAAAGGCTTCCAGCGTACGAAATACTTCCGCCACTTTATAAGGGCTGTAGTGGGAGAGCATAATGCCGCCACTGCCCACCTTGATCTGTTGAGTGTGGGCGGCGATCTGGCCGATCACAATCTCTGGGCAGGGGCTGGAGTAGCTTGGGGTGGCATGATGCTCGGCGACCCAGTAACGGTGGTAGCCCAGCTCATCGCAGGTTTTTGCCAGCTCCAGCGTGCGCTGCAAGCCCTGGGTCTGGGAGTTGTTCTCGTGGGCAGGGGATTGATCAACGACGCTGAGTTTCAATTTATCGGTCATCGCACGCCCGCCTTATCCAGAGCATAGGTGGCGATCTCAAGGTCCTGCTCGGCGCTGCCGCCGGAGATGCCGAAGCCGCCAATCACGCCATTCGCCGCTTTCAGTGGGACCCCGCCCGGGAAACCCGTGAGTAATCCATTGCTCAGCTCTATCCCGGTGAGTTGTGCGTCCCGAATAAGCTGTCCGAAGTCGCCGGTGGGCATGGGAAACAGGGCGCAGGTGCGGGCTTTTCGCTGAGCGACGTCAGCCGAACCCAAAATCGCACCGTCCATGCGGCGGAACTCCAGCAAGTGTGCGCCACTATCGACAACAGCGATGGATACGTTGATGCCCATCTGTTGGGCTTTGTGTTCGGCCGCTTCGATCAGCTGGCGCGCGGTTTGGGAGCTAAGGGTATTCATAGGGACTGATCCAGCTTCTTGATTCTGTATGCAAGGGTTGGTCGAGAGATTCCAAGTGCGCGCGCTGCTTCGGATACGTTACCGTTAGCCTGATCCAGGGCGTGTTCAATGACCTTGTTTTCGATCGCCTCCATGGAGCCGCATTCCGCCAATGCTTCGCTGATCCAGTCAGAGGTGTTGTCGGTTTCGGCTTCCGGTGTGCGGTTATCAACCAGATGCCCCTGAGAGGACACCGTTTGGCTGGAATCCAGCTCAAGGGTTGGAAACAGGGCGTGGGCGCTGATGGGTTCGTTCTGTTCAGTGAGGATCAGGCCGCGTTCGATTACGTTCTCCAGTTCGCGCACGTTGCCCGGCCATTCGTAATTACTCATGGCGCGTATCGCCATATCGGACAGGCCAGCTACGCGTTTGTTGTAGAACGCCTGGTATTTCTCCATGAAGTGTTCGACAAGCAGGGAAATGTCTTCACGCCTTTCGCGCAACGGAGGAATATTGATCGGATATACATTCAATCGGTAGAAGAGATCTGCACGAAAGCGTCCCTCTTCCACGGCTTGCTCGAGGCTTTCGTTGGTGGCGGCGACAACGCGGATATCAATCTTGCGCGTTGCCGTATCACCCACGCGTTCCAGTTCCGATTCCTGCAACACGCGCAGCAGAGTAGCCTGGGCACGCGGGGTCAGTTCGATCACTTCGTCGAGGAAGATCGTACCGCCGTTGGCGCGTTCAAATTTTCCGGCGCGGGACTGGGTGGCGCCGGTATAAGCGCCGCGCTCTACACCAAACAGTTCCGATTCGATCAGGTCCGGTGGAATTGCGGCGCAGTTCACGGCAATAAACGGCTCATCTGCCCGTTCACTGGCCTGATGGATGCCGCGGGCGACCAGTTCCTTACCGACACCGGTTTCGCCCAGCAATAACACCGTCACTTTGCCGGGGGCGGCTTTATGTGCCAACTTGCAGACCTGTTGGTAGGCGGGGGACTGACCGCGGAAGTTGCCCAGCGTCGATTCTGAGTCGATCTTATGGCGCAGTACCGAAATTTGGGATTGCAGCTCGTACAGTTCTTCTATGATGCGATCGCTGGAGAAGTAACCACGGTAGACATCCGCATCGTCCCACTCTTCGGCAGGGCGTCCGACAAATAGACATTGGTCGTCGCCACAGCCGCGGCAGGTCACTTCTTTAAACAGAATCTCACGACCCAGCAATGCAGAGGTATAAGCGCTGGCATGCCCCATCAGGCTCCAGCAGACCGGCTCGTCGAGCATACCCAGTTCGCCGCGAAACATCTCGGCTTCGTAAGAATCGTGTAACCGGTATTCGGCATAGAAGTGACCTTCACCCAGCTGCAATGTGCACTCTTCGATGCGCACCATCCCTTTAAGGGCGTGCAGGTTAAAGCCGGTCCGTAATAGGGTGGTGGCGTCATCTGATTCGGCCAGCTTCAGTGCCAGTTGGGCATCCTTTTTACCCAGGCTGTAACCCAAGCGCATAAAGAAGCCTTTGGCGCGTTCCAGCCCAAGCGTCTCGATCTGTTCTTTGCGGAAATCGGCCAGGGCGCCCAGTTGCAGGAGCAGTACGCGCTGCTCTTCAAACCAGATTTTGCCATCGCTGTCGTGGAAGCGGATCTGGCGGCTGAGGTTCGGGGTGTCACGGATAACGGCGGTTTCCATGCGCGCTCCACTGTTTTAATTATTGTATGGATATGATTCTATTAAATTTCGTTTTTCAACATTATGGCGAATCTCGGGATTCTAAATCCCGTAATCGGGATTAGGGCGATGGACTATCACAACCTCTTCATATTTATAAAAGTGATGGAGAAAGGCAGTTTTCTGGGGGCGTCCCGCTCGCTAGGTATGCCTACCTCGACGGTGAGCCGTCGGGTGCAGAGTCTGGAGGAGAGTCTGGGCTATCGCCTGTTGCACCGCAGTGCGCGCAAGTTGGCGTTAACGGAAGCGGGGGAGTTATTCTATCGACGTTGTCAGCCGCTGTTTGCGGAGTTGGAACATGCAACCAAATCGCTGGATGGTGAGCTAACGTCGCCGTCCGGCGAGCTGCGTATTACCGCACCGGTATCGCTCTCCAACGAGCTGCTTGATCCCTGGTTCTTTGAGTTTATGGAGAGGTATCCCAAGATCCGCCTTGAGCTGATGCTGGTGAATCGCAATATCGATCTCATGGATGAAGGTGTGGATATCGCTTTCCGTATCGGTGAGATCAAGCTCAAGGACTGGATCAGTCGCTCGCTGTTCCATTCGCGGTTTACTCTGTGTGCCAGTCCGGCGTTTATTGAAAAAAACGGTGAGCTTGAGCACCCCTCTGAATTGGCAGGGTTGCCACTGGTCATTCCACGCCGCTCGCCGATCTGGCATTTCCATCATACCGGCGGCGAGCAGATTTCCATTGGCGGTGAGTCCCGGGTGCGGGTGGATGAGTTGAGCACGGCGGCTAAAGCGGTTGTTAATGGCTTGGGGGTGGGTAATCTACCCAACTACGTGGTGGATGATCTGTTGAGAAGTGGACAGTTGGTGCGCTTGTTGCCGGCATGGGAACCCGCCGGGCGCGAGGTGCAGATGCTGTACCCGCATCGCAAATACCTGCCAAACAAGGTGCGCTTGTTTGTTGAGTTCATTATGGAGAAGGTTGAGCGGTACCGCCTGACCCTAAACAACTAACGGTCACTCTCTACCCCGTGGTTTCCCCTATGTCATTGCAAGCGTTTTCGGGAGGGGGTACATTGGCGCGCAACCAACCTGCAAATTAAACAGGCGGCCGATTAAGTCTGATTGTGGGTTAAGGAACTTGCGAACGAGTCCGAGACTTTCTCTGCGAGCGATAAAACAGCTTTTACCCAAAGGGCACGCTGATGTGCGAAAGGCAGCGCAGTGGAATGACGAGCCCTTTCCAAGCTGCCTGACAAAACAGAAAGCTGTTTTAGCGATCGCCCTCCGGGGCATTCAGAGGCGTTTCGGACTCATTTGCAAGTTCCCGTATAACTATAAAACCACTTAGGAGGAGTTTCCGTGGAACTCGCATGTCTTGACCTGGAAGGTGTACTGATTCCAGAAATCTGGATCGCATTCGCCGAAGAAACCGGTATCGAAGAGCTGAAAGCTACCACCCGCGATATCCCTGACTACGATGTATTGATGAAGCAGCGCCTGCGCATTCTGGATGAGCATGGCCTTACGTTGCCTCAGATTCAGGACACCATCAGCCGCCTGTCCCCGTTGGAAGGCGCGGCAGACTTTGTTAACTGGCTGCGTGAGCGCTTTCAGGTGGTGATTCTCTCTGACACCTTCTACGAATTTGCAGCACCACTGATGGCACAGTTGGGCCACCCAACTCTGTTGTGTCACAAGCTGGAAGTCGACGGCAGCGGTCGTATCACCGACTACACCCTGCGCCAGCGAGATCCTAAGCGTCAGTCTGTGCGTGCGTTCCAGTTGCTGAACTACCGCGTGATTGCAGCAGGTGACTCCTACAATGACACCACCATGCTGACGCAGGCGGAGTCCGGTATCCTGTTCCATGCACCGGACAATGTGATCGCTGAGTTCCCACAGTTCCCGGCAGTACACAGCTACGAAGACCTGAAGCAGGAATTCCTGAAAGCGAGTGTTCGTGATCTGAGTCTGTAAGATTGCCGCGCTTTACCGCATGAAAAAGCCACCTATCGAGGTGGCTTTTTTGTGGTTCATCGTCAAGCAGTGTGGAACAGAAGCATCAACTCCCGTGTAGGTTGGCCTTCGCAACGCGAAGCCCAACAGGTACAGAGCAATGTTGAGTCCGTTGTTGGGCATCGCTCCGTGAAGACCAACCTGCAATGGGATTATGCAAACCTGAACAGTTGGTCCCAGTGTTGATCCAGGCTGACAAGCGCATCGGATAGTGGGGCGGCAACCACGCGGCCATCTGGCGTTTCCGATACCAGTTGCAGGCGTTTGAGTTTGCCAATCGCGTCGTTGATTTCAAAGTCCAGCACACAGTTGTACTGCTCGGCAAACCAGCGCTCGATTGCCCGGTCCAGCTCAGGCGCGTTCAATGGTGCATCGTGGGTCAGCAGGAAGTAATAGGCCAGTATCGCCTCCTTGCACTCTTCCTCCTCAGCATCGTCGATCAGGCGATGGAACACACCGGCGTTGTTGTCGAGATTCTTGAAGTAGAGGTTTTGGGTGAGTGATTGTATAAAGCGAAGCTTGCGGTTTTTGAAGTTATTAAGCTGCTTCCACAGATAGCTGCCTACTGCGCCAAAGCTTGCAAAAATTGCAATCAGCGCCGCCTTATCCAGCTCGACCGGGTTTGAGTGCAGTCCTAGCCAGAATCCAAGCAGTGACCCCAGTAACACCAGGGTGGCACCCAGCTTGGTGCTGATCACAATGCCGCCGCTCACCACCGCGGGCACACCGATCATCAGCTTGTCTATGAGGCGCATCCGTACCGCAGTATTGGGGAACAACATCTCCAGGTCCGCTTTGGGTACGTTCTTGAAAAGCTTGAGGATGACGCTGCCGGGTTTGATCTCTCTGGCGGCTGCCAGTTTGGGATCAAGATCGTCACGAAAGCGAATGTAGATCACCACCCGGTCATAGTTCACAAACTGCACATCACGTGGCTTCAGGCCAAACAGGGTTGGCAGTGATTCTGTACGAACCGATTCACCGCGGCAGTAGAACAGCACTTCGGCAAACTCGTCAAAGTCCACGTGCAGTTTGATCTTAAACAGTGAGTCTTCGGACAGGGCCAGGGCTAAGTCCGCTTCAGAGACCTGTTCAAAGTTGGCTTTATCCAACAGCTGCTCAAGTTCTTTTACAAACCGATCACACTGGGAGGTTTCGGCTTTGACGGCGCGGGTGTCCCGGTCAGGGTTCAGTGTGCTGAAGCTGTCCTTCAGTCGTTCCGCCCGCTGGTGAAACTCGAAGTGAAAGAGAGCCTGGATCAGTGAACTGCAGTTTTTGAATTCATTCTGCTCTTGGGGATTGAGTCGACCGTCATCCAGGCACATCTGCACGATATCGCTCTTTCGGAAGGGGATAAAACGGGTAGCGGGGGGCTTCAGGTCCATGTCGCAGGCATTCCACAGCAGCCAAATCGAACGCTCTATTCTACGGTGAACTTGGCGAAAGCCGAAATAGGAATCACTGAAACCGCGGGTAACAGTGATAAGATGGCGTTTTCCTCTGTTGTTGCTGAACGTTCTGGCTTTTATGTCTACTGTACTGCCCATCGACTCAATCGAATCCACCTTTATAGCAAAACTGAAAGATACCCATCTGGTGGTTGCTGCGGCGACAGGCTCGGGTAAGTCGACCCGATTGCCAATCTGGGCAGCGGGGCAAGGGCGAGTGCTGGTGATCGAACCTCGGCGGGTAGCGTGTACCGCGCTTGCCGGATTTGTGGCAGAGCAAACAGAGACCCGCTTAGGCGAGGATGTGGGGTATGCGATCCGCTTCGATAATCGTTATCAGTCGACAACACGCATTATCTTTGTAACCCCCGGTGTTGCACTGCGCTGGTTTGCTGAGGACCGGCTGAGCGGTTTCGATACTGTCATTCTGGATGAGTTTCATGAACGGCGCTGGGATACCGACCTTCTGCTGGCACAACTTAAGCAGCAGGTGCAGCACCGGTTGGTGCTGACGTCGGCGACATTGAATGCACAGCGTCTGGCGGATTACCTGACTGCAGATGTGTTACAGGCTGATGGGCGTAACTTTGATGTTGAGCTGTTTCATCGCGCGAAAGATCCTCGCCAGATGCCCGACGCCAGAGAACTTGAGCAACAGATAAGGGCCGCAGTCAGTGACTACTTCGATCGGCATCGCGGCGATACGCTGGTTTTCCTGCCGGGGCGAAAAGAGATCCAGCAAACGATGGCTGCGCTCAAGGTGATTGACGCTGATGTAATTCCACTGCACGCCAGTGTCAGCGCTGAAGATCAGAAGCGCGCATTGAGCGTGGGATCACGACGTCGAGTAATTCTGGCGACCAACGTGGCCGAAACTTCTCTGACGATTCCGGGTGTGACGCTGGTGGTTGATTCGGGATTGGAGCGCCGCACTCATCAGCGTAATGGACGCACGGTGCTGGGGCTGCATACCATTTCCAAGGCCAGTGCCGAGCAGCGTAAAGGGCGTGCCGGTCGTGTGGAAGCGGGCCTGTGCGTAAGGCTTTGGGGGGAGCATGCACCGCTTGAGCTAGTGACACCCCCGGAAGTACAGCGTGAAGAGCTGGCCGACATGATGCTGGCAGCAGCCTGTTCGGGGTATTCGCTGGATGCCTTGAGTTTTGCGGATACGTTACCTGAAAAGTCGCTGCGGCTGGCGCGGGACAAGCTGTTGGAGATGCGGGCAATAGACGAGGCAGGGCAGGTAACCGAACTCGGCATCAAGCTGTTCCCGTTACCGCTCGACACCCAGTTTGCTCACCTGATCACCGCGATGCCTAACCCGTCGTTGCAGGGTGCAATGGTGGACCTGGCCGCATCGCTGAGTGCGGGTGGCCGTTGGCTTAAACTGCCAAAAAGCGAGCAAGGATTACAGGCCGTTCAGGCCTGGCTGTCGGTGCCCTGTGATGCGTTAACACTGATAGCTGCCCTGAGAGGGCAGGCTAAGGAAAGCGTACCGGAAGAGATCGGGATTGACCGTGCCGGGTGGAAAGAGGCGCGTCGTCTGGCAACCCAGATCCGTTCCGCACTGGGGCTGGGAGAGATTCCCGCCGGGATCGACTTTGACCGGGACCAGTGGCTGCTCGCGGTGATGCAGGCTCAACCGGCGACCGTATATATTCGTCGCGCCAAACGGCGTGGCGCGATGGGCAATGGATATGCAGAGATTATGGTTGGTGAACAGTGCCGGATGAGTGAAGAGTTTGAGGCTGCTGTACTGCTCGATGACTACAGTATGCCGGGGCGGGGTACACGCCAGACGCTGACCATTGGCACATGCCTGGCGCCGGTTAAACTGGGTCTGTTGGTACAGGCAGGTCTGGGTGAGCTTAAGCAGGGGCGGGTGATCTGGGAAAGTGGCCAGCTGAGCGTCGAACAGCAGCGGACCTATGTTGAACGTGTGATCCACTCTGAAACGGTTATTCCAGAAGGTGAGGTTGCGCGCCGCGCTATTGCCGAGCTCATTCTGCGTGGGAGCCTCATGCCGGGGGTGGCTGATCAGCTGAGACGGGATCTTGACGCCTGGTCGCTGTTTGTCGCATTAGGCGAGGCTGAGGGCGACGTGCCTGAAGCTGAAACCTGGTTGCGCAACCAACTGGAGTTGTTGGGGGTTGAGCAGGCGGATGATATGGCGTTGATTGACGCTACCGATCTGCAGTTTGAGGGCATACCGGATTGGCAGCGTAACGCCTTTGATGAGAAATACCCGATGCTGCTGAGTCTGGGAGATCTGCGTCTGAAAGTGCACTACGATGTAAAGAAGAAGCAGGTGGTGATCGAGAGGCTCGCGGGTACACGCAAGGATGACCCCAAACGCTGGGAATTGCCCGTCTGGAAAGGCTGGAAGATCCGCTATAAAAAGGCCAGTCGGGTTGTGGATATCCGTTAATCTGTTGTTCAACCACAGGCAGGGGGATTGGATGTACTACTTCGCGTACGGATCAAACATGTCGCTTAAGCGTATACAGGCACGGGTGCCGAGTGCAGAAGTGTTGGCGAACGCCACGTTATCGCGCTATCAGCTGCGCTTTCACAAATCCGGCAAAGATCAGTCAGCCAAGGCGGATGCTCACTTTACCGGCCGAACTGCTGATCAGGTGTTGGGTGTCGTGTATTGCATCGATCCGGTGGAGAAGCCTTACCTGGATAATGCCGAAGGGCTGGGTGTGGGATACGAGTGTATCGATGTTGAACTCAAACTGGAGGATGGTCAGTCGCTCACTGCGTTTGCGTATGTGGCGTTGCATATCGATCGCGGGATGAAGCCGTTTCAGTGGTACAAACAGCATGTGCTGCAGGGTGCTCTGGAGGCGGGGCTGCCGGATGACTATGTGGCGCTTATCCACGAAGTCTCTGCCATTGACGATCCTGATGCGGAGCGACACATGAGAGAAACGATCATCTATAAAGCAGGGTGAGGTGTCGGCGAAGATGACGCGCTAGCGTCCCTGCCTGCGACGTACTGTGTTCGTGTGTGAGTGAGTTGATATTTATTAGACTTGCCCCAGTTGAATGACCAGTGTGCTTACAAAACCTGCTATAAACATACCAGCGGACAGGGCGATGTAGGCTATGCCTAACTTGCGCACCATCGGAAAGGTGCTGCTCAGTTTACTGATTACATTGTTCATAGTACTGCTCTTCAATACTCCTTCGATCAAACCCCGGAATGGGGATTCCACCGCAATTGATGAACCTATGATTGTACGAAAAACGATCAGGCACGGGCAATCGGTATTAAGTACCATAATCTGATCTCGCTCATAGGTTGAGTCTCTTGTGAGCGAGGGCAGGAGAGGGTGCTGGTGTTATCGACATGCTGCTTGGGTGCTATACCCGCCACTCTGATTCGTCTAAGCTAGAGTGAATCGCCGTTTTTAAAAAGAGACGTTATGAGTAAAAACGTAATCGATTTCAATGCTAAACAGGACGAAGCCCGTCATCGCCGGAAAGAGAAAAATCTGGATAAGATGCAGGCGCGCTTTGAGAAAGCACTGCCCACGGAAGAAAAAGATCCTAAGAAGAAACTGCTGAATATCTTCAAGAAGGGCAAGCCTAAAAAGTAGCGGCTTGCCCGCGCTGGTCATGACAGCGTGTTCTCCAGAGCCTGCAGCAGGTTGTTTACCTTGTTGTAGGTCTCCTCGTACTCCATATCACTCACCGAATCCGCCACGATACCTCCGCCGGCCCAGCAGTGAATCTTGTTGTCTTCACAGAGCAGGGTGCGAATGGTGATGCTGGTGTCCATCTGCCCACAGAAACTGATGTAACCAATGGAGCCGCAATACACGGAACGTCGGTGGGGTTCTAGCTCGTCGATGATCTCCATCGCGCGGATCTTAGGCGCACCGGTAATCGATCCGCCCGGGAAGCAGTGTTCCAACAGGTCTATCTCGGAGAAGTTTTTGTCCAGCTCGCCGGTCACTGTGGTTACCAGGTGGTGAACGTTACGGTAACTCTCTACGGCGAACAGACGTGGTACCTTCACCGTGCCCAGCTCGCAGGCCTTGCTCAGGTCATTGCGCAGCAGATCTACGATCATCAGGTTTTCGGCGCGATCCTTAGTGGAGCTGCGCAGTTCTTCCTTCAGCGCGGCATCTTCTGTTTTGTCGGCTGAGCGCGGACGAGTGCCCTTGATCGGCTTGGTGGTTACCTTGTTGTCTTTGACTTCCAGGAACTGCTCCGGAGACAGGGACAAGATCGCACCGTGTTCGGTTTCTATATATGCCGCGTAGGGTACGGGCGCCGCCTTGCGCAGCTGCTGGTATGCTGCCCACGGATCACCTTTATAACCACTGCTGAAGCGCTGGGCAAAGTTGACCTGGTAGCAATCACCGGCATGGATATAGTCGTCAATTTTTTTCAGGGCGCTGTGGTATTCGTTTTCACTCACGTTGGAGTGGAACTGGCCGGTCAGCGCAAACTGGCTGTTATCGTTGCGTTCAGTTGTCAGCAGTGCTTCGATCTGGTCGAGTTGTAAATTGTCGACACTTTTTTCTGTGCCCTCTGCCGCGACTAGGGTGCAACGCTCCAGGTGGTGATCAACCACTACTGCCCATAGGTAGACACCCACCACCATGTCTGGGTAACGGGTATCTTTCTGTGCCGAATCCGGCATCGATTCCAGCGCACGTCCCAGATCGTAGGAAAAGTGCCCAATCAACCCACCCTGAAAAGGCAGGTTGGGATCAGTTTCCAGTTCAAAGGCGTAGCGGCTACTCAGCGCGCGCAGCTGATCGAAGGGATTATCGCCGTTCGTGGCGTCCACTGAGAACTGCACCTGCTCGGCAGGCGCCGCAGCGATAATATCAAAACGGCCGTAAGGGCAGAGCGGACGGCCGCTATCCAGATACACCGCGTTGCCAAGGCCACGGATGCGATTGAAATAGATACTGCTGTCGGCAACGTATGGAAGAGAACGCCGATTACTCAATGCTTGTTCTACCTATGGATGGAGTAAACGCGCATTGTAACGGGGTGTCGAGGACAAATCGAGTCGTGGTGCGACGCTGTTTTTGATTAATAAGTCGTTATTTCGCATCGGCTTATTTAGTCCACTATGTATTAGGGTAAGATTGTCAGCAATTCTACATTGTTCTACTCAGGTCTTTCAGGAATTCACACGCATGAACCACCCGTTCACCCAAACCACCCGTGAGTTAAGACTCGCCGACCAGATCATCACCTACCGTCTATATAAGAACCCGGATATCGACAGCAAACGCAAGCTGGTATTGCTGCACGGCGCCGGTGTGGCGGGTGTAGATACCTGGGAAGCGATCGTGGCCTTTCTGGCCCATTGGGGCGAGGTATTGGTGCCGGATCAGCGTGGTATGGGTGATACCCATTATCCGGATGGCAAGGAATATGCCTACGACGTACAGGCGCTGGTCGCGGATATGAACGCATTGGTGGACCACCTGGGCTGGTGGGCTTTTGATCTCGGCGGATACTCTATGGGTGGTCTGGTGTCTCTGCTATTTAAGCAGCAGCACAGCGACCGTGTGGGTAAGCAGTTCCTGCTGGAATCGGCCGTGCTTGACCGCGCCTGCTGGCAGAGTACGGTTGAGCTACGCCAGCGTTACTCCGACGCTGCCGTGCAATTGCGCAATGACGACGTACGCTCCGGCGTTGTTGGTTTTCTGGATGCGATTTCGCCTAATCGCCGAGTCTCTCCACAGGTGGAAGAACTGACCATCAACCGACTGGGTGCCCGCCCGGAAGGGTTTGCCAATGCGCTGGATTGCGTCACCCGTGCCATCAATGAGATCGATCGCGACGCACTGGTGGCGGCGCAGGGGGATGTCACCAGCTTTATTGGCGGCAACAGTGTAGAGCTGATGCACGAGTACCAGAAAGAGCTGGCCGAGCGCCTGCCGAACTGGCACTACTTCATGATGCCCGGGACCGATCACTCCCTGCCTTACCAGAAGCCGCGCCAGATTGCGCGGATTATGAACAGCGAAATGGATCGTTTTCTCGGGAAATAATCTGGCGGTGCTTCCTGCACCGCTTCAGGCCCTGAAAATCCTCTAGACTTTTGTATAGTGTTGACACTTTTTCGGCAAAATTGAGTTGACGGCCAATTTTTAGGCAGCTATCGTTAACTTACATCAAGATTGTCGACAATCTTCAATCTGAAAAGGGTTGTTATGACAGATAAAGCAGTAGTTACTCCGTTTGAGCCAGAATCACGCACATTAGCGGATCGCGTTTGCGAAAAGATCGTTGATGCCATCGTGAAGGGTGACATTCCTCCGGGTTACAAAATCAGTGAGCCGGAACTGGCGCGAACCTACGGGATTAGCCGTGGTCCGCTGCGCGAAGCGATTCGTCGCCTGGAAGGGTATCGACTGGTGGAGCGCAAACCTCATGTAGGTGCGCGTGTTGTCAATTTGTCGGCAAAGGAACTGATAGAGATCTATCACGTTCGCGAAGCACTTGAAGGTATGGCGTGCCGCCTGGCGGCAGAACATATGCCTCAGGATGAGATCGACGCACTGCGTCAGCTGCTCGATGAGCATGAACGCAATGTGGCCGAACTGGACGGACGTTCCTATTTCCAGAAAGAGGGTGATCTGGATTTCCACCACCGCATCGTTAAAGGCAGCAAGAACGAAAAGCTGCTGGAGGTGTTGGGCGGTGAGCTGTATCACCTGGTTCGTATGTACCGATACAAATTCAGCGTTTCCAGCTCTCGACCAAAACGTGCATTGAAGGAACACCGCCAGATTGTCGACGCAATCGAGTCGCGTGATCCTGAACTGGCAGAGATGCTGATGCGTCGCCACATTGGCGCTGCACGCAAGAACATCGAAGGCAAACTAAACGCTTCAACAGAAACCAACGGGGATAATCATGGCTGAAAAACTGACCGCAGGCGGACGTTTCCGCAAAGCACTGGCTGAGACCCAGCCTCTGCAGATCGTAGGTACCACCAACGCATACCACGCAATGATGGCTGAGCGCGTTGGTCACCAGGCTATCTACCTGTCTGGCGGCGGCGTTGCTAACCACTCTTACGGCCTGCCGGATCTGGGTATGACCTCCATGAACGATGTGCTGGCAGACGTTAGCCGCATCACCAGCGCTGTTGAAACGCCGCTGCTGGTCGACATCGACACCGGTTGGGGTGGTGCGTTCAACATTGCACGTACCGTTAAAGAGATGATCAAAGCAGGCGCGGCTGCCGTTCACCTGGAAGACCAGGTTGCACAGAAGCGTTGTGGTCACCGTCCAAACAAAGAGATCGTATCCCTGGAAGAGATGGTTGATCGCGTAAAGGCTGCAGCTGACGCAAAAACCGACGACGACTTCTTCATCATTGCGCGTACAGATGCGTTCCAGATGGAAGGCCTGAATGCGGCGGTTGATCGTGCGCAGGCATGTCTGGAAGCGGGTGCTGACGGTATCTTCGCCGAAGCGGTTCATACGCTGGAAGACTACAAAGCTTTCTCTGATGGTATCAACGGCGGTCACCTGCTGGCGAACATCACTGAGTTCGGCGCGACGCCACTGTTCAACAAGGCTGAGCTGGCTGAAAACGGCGCAACCATGGTGCTGTACCCACTGTCTGCTTTCCGTGCAGCCAACAAAGCGGCGCTGAACGTGTATGAGCACATTCTGAAAGACGGTGACCAGAAAGCGGTTGTCGACACCATGCAGACCCGTATGGAACTGTACGATTTCTTGAACTACCACGACTTCGAGCAGAAGCTGGACGCGCTGTTCGCAGAAGGTAAGAACAAGTAAGCATTTCCAGGTAGTCCGAATAATAACGTATGAAGCGGGCCGAAAGAGCCCGCCCTGATCTAAGGAGCACAACATGGCTGAGAAGAAACTAGGCGGCGCAGGCCTGCGTGGTCAATCCGCTGGTGAAACTGCACTTTGTACTGTTGGTAAAACCGGTGCTGGCCTGACCTATCGTGGTTACGACATCAAAGAACTGGCTGACAAGGCGCAGTTCGAAGAAGTAGCTTACCTGCTGCTGTACGGCAAACTGCCTAACCAAGCTGAACTGGACGCGTACAAAGCGAAGCTGAAAGGTATGCGGGCACTGCCGGACGCACTGAAAGTGGTTCTGGAACAGATTCCTGCCGATGCTCATCCAATGGACGTTATGCGTACTGGTTGCTCCATGCTGGGTAACCTGGAAGAGGAGAAAGATTTCTCCGAGCAGCACGATCACATCGACCGTATGCTGGCGATCTTCCCGGGTCTGATCAACTATTGGTACAACTTCACCCACAACGGTATCCGCGTTGAGGTTGAAACTGACGCTGACTCCATCGCGGAACAGTTCCTGTGGACCCTGCACAACAAGAAACCTGAGCCTCTGCACGTTCAGGTAATGCACGCGTCCCTGATCCTGTACGCTGAGCACGAGTTCAACGCATCCACCTTCACTGCACGTGTATGTGCGTCCACCCTGTCTGATATTCACAGCTGTGTGACCGGTGCGATCGGTTCCCTGCGTGGTCCACTGCACGGTGGTGCGAACGAAGCCGCAATGGACATGATCCAGAACTGGCGTTCTGCTGACGAAGCTGAAGATGCGATCATGGGTATGCTGGCACGCAAAGACAAGATCATGGGCTTCGGTCACGCAATCTACCGCGAGTCTGACCCACGTAACGCGATCATCAAGCAGTGGTCCAAAAAACTGTCTGAGCAGGTGGGTGACGAGTACCTGTACGCAGTTTCCGAGCGTGTAGAAGCGGTTATGTGGCGCGAGAAGAAACTGTTCTGTAACGCAGACTTCTTCCACGCATCTGCATACAACTTCATGGGTATCCCAACCAAGCTGTTTACCCCGATCTTTGTATGTTCCCGCGTAGCTGGCTGGACTGCTCACGTTATGGAGCAGCGGGCCAACAACCGCATCATCCGTCCATCTGCTGACTACACCGGTCCTGAGTCTGCAGAGTGGGTAGCGATTGAAGATCGTCCATAAGGTTAAGGCGCAACGCCGCTAGCCTCAGAGGTGTGGTTTGTTTATCCAGGCCGCACCTCCACAAGAACACATATCAGGAAACGGGACGTCCAGTTTCGCCTGCGTCCGGTTTTCATCCCTGAACACAATTCTCTCGTGGGTTAAGTTATGAACACTGCATACCGCAAACAATTAGCCGGCACTCAGGTCGACTACTTCGACACGCGTGAGGCGGTCGAAGCGATCGAGCCGGGCTCCTACGCTAAGCTGCCGTACACCTCCCGTGTACTGGCTGAGCAGCTGGTTCGCCGCTGTGAGCCTGAAGCGCTGACCGACTCCCTGAAACAGCTGATCAACCGTCAGCGTACCCTGGACTTCCCATGGTACCCGGCACGTGTAGTGTGCCATGACATCCTGGGCCAGACCGCATTGGTAGACCTGGCAGGTCTGCGTGACGCGATTGCCGATCAGGGGGGGGACCCATCCAAGGTAAACCCGGTTGTGCCTACGCAGCTGATCGTTGACCACTCCCTGGCTGTAGAAGCACCGGGTTTCGATCCGGATGCGTTCGAAAAGAACCGCGCGATCGAAGACCGTCGTAACGACGACCGTTTCCACTTCATCGACTGGTGTAAAACTGCGTTTGATAACGTAGACGTTATCCCGGCCGGTAACGGCATCATGCACCAGATCAACCTGGAGAAGATGTCTCCGGTGATCCAGAACCGCGACGGCGTTGCTTACCCGGATACCTGTGTCGGTACCGACTCCCACACGCCACACGTTGATGCACTGGGTGTAATTGCGATCGGTGTGGGTGGTCTGGAAGCAGAAACCGTCATGCTGGGTCTGCCATCCATGATGCGTCTGCCGGACATCGTAGGCGTTAAGATTGTTGGCGAACGTCAGCCGGGCATCACTGCAACCGATATCGCACTGGCGATGACTGAGTTCCTGCGTAACGAGAAAGTCGTTTCTGCATACCTGGAATTCTTCGGCCCGGGTGCGAAGACCCTGTCTATCGGTGACCGTGCGACCCTGTCCAACATGACGCCTGAGTACGGTGCGTCTGCCGGTATGTTCTACATCGACGAACAGACCATCGACTACCTGAAGCTGACCGGTCGTGAGCCAGAGCAGGTTGCACTGGTAGAGCAGTACGCGAAAGAGACCGGCCTGTGGGCTGACGATCTGGAAAACGCTGAATACGAGCGCGTGCTGGAATTCGATCTGTCTACCGTTGTTCGTAACATGGCGGGTCCTTCCAACCCGCACCGTCGTCTGCCAACCACTGCGCTGACTGAGCGTGGCATCGCAGGTGAAGAGATGCTGGCGGCAGCCAAAGCTGAAGAAGCTGAAGGCCTGATGCCCGATGGCGCGGTAATCATCGCGGCGATCACCTCCTGTACCAACACCTCCAACCCACGCAACGTTGTTGCTGCAGGTCTGGTTGCTAAGAAAGCGAACGAGCTGGGTCTGGTTCGTAAGCCTTGGGTTAAGACCTCCTTCGCACCGGGTTCTAAAGTTGCAAAACTGTACCTGGAAGAAGCGGGCCTGCTGCCTGAACTGGAAAAACTGGGCTTCGGTATCGTTGCATACGCATGTACGACTTGTAACGGTATGTCCGGTGCACTGGATCCGGTAATCGAGAAAGAAGTGGTTGAACGCGACCTGTACGCGACTGCTGTACTGTCCGGTAACCGTAACTTCGACGGCCGTATTCACCCACACGCTAAGCAGGCATTCCTGGCATCTCCTCCGCTGGTAGTGGCTTACGCGATCGCAGGTACTGTACGTTTCGATATCGAAAACGACGTACTGGCTGTGGTTGATGGCAAAGAGATCACTCTGAAAGATCTGTGGCCATCCGATGAAGAGATCGACGCAATCGTAGCGAAGGCGGTTAAGCCTGAACAGTTCAACCAGATCTACATCCCAATGTTCGATCTGGGCGACGTAGAGCGCGCTGAAAGCCCGCTGTACGACTGGCGTCCAATGTCTACCTACATCCGTCGTCCTCCTTACTGGGAAGGTGCACTGGCAGGCGAACGTACCATGAAAGGTATGCGTCCACTGGCGGTACTGGGTGACAACATCACCACCGACCACCTGTCTCCATCCAACGCAATTCAGGCGTCCAGTGCGGCAGGTGAGTACTGCGCGAAGATGGGTCTGCCGGAAGAGGACTTCAACTCTTACGCAACGCATCGTGGTGACCACCTGACTGCTCAGCGTGCGACTTTCGCGAACCCTAAACTGCTGAACGAAATGTGCCGTGACGAAAATGGTGAAGTGAAGCAGGGTTCCCTGGCACGTATCGAGCCGGAAGGCACCGAAAGCCGCATGTGGGAAGCGATCGAAACCTACATGGAGCGTAAGCAGAACCTGATCATCGTAGCAGGTGCTGACTACGGTCAGGGTTCCTCCCGTGACTGGGCTGCGAAAGGTGTACGTCTGGCAGGTGTTGAAACCATCGTTGCTGAAGGTTTCGAACGTATCCACCGTACCAACCTGGTAGGTATGGGTGTACTGCCGGTTGAGTTCAAGGCTGGTGATACCCGTAACACCTACGGCATCGACGGTACAGAGACATTCGACATCGTGGGCGACATCTCCCCACGTTGTGACCTGACTCTGATCATCAACCGTGCCAACGGCGAGAAGGTTGAAGTACCTGTAACCTGTCGTCTGGATACTGCGGCCGAAGTGAATGTCTACAAAGCGGGCGGTGTACTGCAGCGTTTCGCGAAAGACTTCCTGGCGAGCGAAGCGTAAGGCTTAGCCGCTAGTCTGACGGGCACCGGAACAGGGTGCCCGTCATCTCTCCCGAGAGCGTTTAACTACCATCACGTAATGCGTGATCGCAGTTAAGGGTTTTCACCTTCAAAGAGTAGGGTGCAATAGCGCAGCGTATAGCACCACACAGGCCAGCGAAGGCCTGGCAGAACCAAACTTACGAAACAGGACAAGATCCCATGGCACACGTACCTCAGATTAAGATCCCTGCTACTTACATCCGTGGTGGCACCAGTAAAGGTGTTTTCTTCCGTCGTCAGGACCTGCCAGCAGCGGCGCAGGAGCCGGGTGAAGCACGCGACAAGATTCTGATGCGTGTGATCGGCAGCCCTGATCCATACGGTCAGCAGATCGATGGCATGGGTGGTGCGACCTCCAGTACCTCCAAAACCGTCATCCTGGATAAAAGCACTGTGCCAGACCACGATGTGGACTACCTGTTCGGTCAGGTAGCAATCAACAAAGCGTTTGTCGATTGGTCCGGTAACTGCGGTAACCTGACTGCAGCGGTAGGCGCATTCGCGATCTCCGGTGGTCTGGTAGATCCTGAGCGCATCCCTGAAAATGGCATCTGCACTGTACGTATTTGGCAGAAAAACATCAAAAAGACCATTATCGCCCACGTACCGATCACCAACGGTGAAGTACAGGAAACCGGTGACTTCGAACTGGACGGCGTAACCTTCCCTGCGGCGGAAGTCGTGATTGAGTTTATGGACCCGGCTGATGGCGAAGGCTCCATGTTCCCAACCGGTAACCTGGTTGACGAACTGGAAGTGCCAGCCTTTGGTGACAAGCCAGCGGCAACCTACAAGGCCACCATGATCAATGCCGGTATCCCAACCATCTTCGTGAACGCGGCTGATATCGGTTACACCGGTACCGAGTTGCAGAAAGACATCAACGGCGATGCCGATGTGTTGGCATGGTTCGAACACGTTCGTGCCCACGGCGCAGTGAAAATGGGCCTGATCCAGAACATCGATGAAGCGGTTGCGCGTCAGCACACGCCTAAGATCGCCTTCGTTGCACCGGCAACCAACTACGAAGCATCCAGCGGCAAGCAGATCTCTGCTGATGATATCGACGTGTGTGTACGTGCTCTGTCCATGGGCAAACTGCACCACGCCATGATGGGCACCGCATCCGTAGCGATCGCAACTGCAGCGGCAGTGCCAGGCACGCTGGTGAACCTGGCAGCTGGTGGCGGCGAACGTGAAGCGGTAACCTTCGGTCACCCGTCCGGTACCCTGCGCGTCGGTGCAGCGGCAGAAGAGAAAGAGAATGGCGACTGGACTGCGAAGAAAGCGGTCATGAGTCGCAGCGCCCGTGTCGTTATGGAAGGTTTCGTTCGTATCCCAGGCGATACGTTTTAAGGATCAATCGTAAAGAGCTCTGATTGGAGTAACCAAAGCGTGTGGTGGATTTTCCTATCATGATCCACCACGCAGTTGCTTCGTTGACCCCGCCCAGGCGGGGTTTTTTTATGTCCCTTGTTCACTGGTATGAACGGTGCAACATAGTCATTACTATAGTGGTTCATTGAACTGTAAACCTCCCCTAAAATAGCGGCATCCACATTTAGAGTTCTCCGGCGTACACTACGCCAATACGGAGAGCTAACAATGAAGAAATCACGCT
>NZ_JASBRH010000024.1 GCF_029961155.1 Pontibacterium granulatum
AAAACGGCTAAAAAACCACCAATACCAAACCAATACCAAACCAATACCGGTCATTAAGCAACCAACCCTGAACGACAGGCACAAAAAAGGCGCCTTTCGGCGCCTTTAAAGATCATTGGTGAGTGATGTTAGTCGCGATGGTTTGTTTCCTCTTCATGCATCGCGTCTTCGAATTCTTCATCGAACTCGTCGTCATCTTCATCCTTGTTTTTTTTGACCAGGATACGTCCCATCAGAATACCCAGCTCAAAGAGCAGCCACATCGGTACTGCAAGCAAACTTTGGGAGATGATATCCGGTGGAGTCAACAGCATGCCCAACACAAAGCAACCAACCACCACATAGGCACGCTTTTCCGCCAGACTGTTAGGCGTGGACACGCCGGTCCATATCAGCAACAGGGTAGCTATCGGGATCTCAAACACGATACCGAACGCAAAGAACAGTTTGAGCACAAAGTTCAGGTAACTGCTGATGTCGGTCATTACGTCGACATTCTCAGGGCCAACACTGGTGAAGAACCCAAAGATCAGTGGGAATACAACGTAATAGGCAAACGCGATCCCGGCGTAGAACAGGAACACACTGGATA
The DNA here is from genome assembly GCF_029961155.1 of Pontibacterium granulatum. Taxonomy (GTDB): domain Bacteria; phylum Pseudomonadota; class Gammaproteobacteria; order Pseudomonadales; family Balneatricaceae; genus Pontibacterium; species Pontibacterium granulatum. The sequence continues at coordinate 593 of NZ_JASBRH010000024.1, forward strand.
CCAACAAGGGTACCGCCAGACGTTTTTCATTCTGATACAGCCCCGGTGCAATAAAGCCCCAGATCTGGTGCAGAATCACTGGCATCGCCAGGAAGATGGAAGCAACCAAAGTTAACTTAAACGGCGCGAAGAACGGCGAGGTTACATCCGTCGCGATCATACTGGTCCCTTCCGGCAACAGCGCAGTCAGCGGTGCGGAAAGGTAGGTGTAAAGATCATTAGCGAAATAGAACATCGCCAGGAAAATCAGAAGGACAACCAGCAGGACGCGCATCAGACGCTGACGCAATTCCAAAAGATGAGAGATTAGCGGTTGTTCCTGATCCTGGTCGGGCAGATGATTTGTGTCGGTCATTATTTCTCTGCCTTGGTACCGGGTTCAGAGCTGCCGGTGTCTGCACCGGAGGACGGAGTCGTTCCCTGCGCAGGCGGCGCAATACTGTTTTCAGAGGAAGGCTCGTGCTCTGCCCTTTGTTGCTTGGACTGCAACTCTTCCGAACTGGAAACACTGTCACCAAACGGTGAGTAACTGGATTCGGAGCCAAACGGCGTACGCATCTCTGCCAGCTCTTGTTCCAGCTCCTCTTTCTTGATCGCTGCGGTGCGGCGCATCTCGTCGATACGTAGTTCTTCCGAGATCTCGCTTTGAATACCACTCAGGGTACGGCGAATGCGACCGATCCACAGACCCGCCGCCCGCGCCGCCGTTGGCAGCTTTTCGGGCCCAAGGACCACAAGCGCCACCACGGCAACGATCAGCAGTTCAGCAAAGCCGATATCAAACATTTATGTCCGCCGGCTTATTTGTCAGACTTGGTTTCTTCTTTCTTCGCCGCAGCGGAGTCCGCTTCGTTGAAGTTAGCGTCTTCTTTGTCGAGCTGCTTAGGCTGCTCGTCTTTTTTCTCGTCTTCGTTGACCGCTTTCTTGAAACCTTTGATTGCGCTACCCAGGTCACCGCCCATACCACGCAGTTTCTTGGTACCGAACAGAAGAACAATGATCAGCGCTATGATCAACAGCTGCCAGATACTGATACCACCAAAGCCCATACTAAAACTCTCCGATTTTTTCTTATATCGCGGGCAGTTTTCCGCCGCCCATCAGATGAAAATGGATATGGCAAACCTCCTGACGCCCACCCCGTCCGGTATTGGTCACCGTACGGTAGCCATCAGTCAGACCGTTCTCTCGCGCTATTCGCGGAAGGGTCATCATCAGGTGGCTGATCAAATCAGCGTCAGCCATCTGCAGGTCATCTAAATTCCGTATATGTTTTCGCGTTATCACCAACAGGTGGATAGCCGCTTTTGGCGCCCTGTCCCTGAACGCCACAAGGTGCTCATCCTGATACACAATCTTTGCAGGCGCGTTACCTGCGGCGATTTGGCAGAAGATACACTCCGCCATCTGCTTACTTATTGGTGCGGGATGCTTTTTCTTCAAGGCCTGACATGTCAAAACGACGCGCCAGCTCATCCAACACTGCCTGTGGGCTTTCCCCCAGATGGGAGAGCATCACCAGGCTATGGAACCAGAGATCTGCCGTTTCGTAGATCACCTCTTTATTGTCACCACTGTGCTTGGCATCCTTGGCGGCAATAATCGCTTCCACAGACTCTTCACCGACCTTTTCCAGGATCTTATTCAGACCTTTGGCATGCAGGCTTGCCACATAGGAGCTTTCAGAGGAGGCGTTTTTACGCTCTTCCAGAATTACACCCAACTGGGTTAATACATCACTCATCAATGCAGCCTACTTTTTGTAAATGTTATCTGGGTCTTTCAGTACCGGTTCAACCGGCACCCACTCTTCATCTTGCAGCACGCTGTAAAAGCAACTTTGACGGCCGGTATGACAGGCGATACCCCCCAGCTGCTCTACCTGCAGCAGGATCACATCAGCATCACAGTCCAGGCGGATCTCATGCAGTTTCTGCACATGGCCAGACTCTTCACCTTTGCGCCACAACTTCTTGCGGGATCGGGACCAGTAGATGGCTCGCTGTTCCTGAACGGTCAGCGAAAGCGCTTCTTCGTTCATCCACGCAACCATCAGAATACGGCCGGTTTCATGATCCTGGGCGATGGCTGGAACCAACCCGTCGCTATTCCATTTAATCTGCTCAAGCCAAGGTGCTGACATCTGCTTACTTCTTTAGAGAGTGCTAATTCAAAGCCGAAAGCATACCGCAACAGATACACTTCCACCATCCTTTACCGTTTATGCCCGGAGTAACAGGACGCTAGCGTCGTAACGCCAACCAGCCTCCAATCGCCACCACCAACCAACTGCTTGCCGGCAACTCACTCAACCACTGCAAGCTCTGCTCATTCCCGGCCAGTAGCGCCACGGCAATCAGGCCAATACCGATATAACGGCCTGGTCGACGCTTTTGCTCCAATTCTGCTTTTGCCGCAGCATAAGCACGCAGGTCACGGGTTCGGTTATCGTCCAGACGACGCACTTGGTTGAGAGCATCAAACACCAGCTGTGGCATATGAGGCATCTTCTCGAGCCAATCTGGCGCCTGCTGCTTGATGGTACGGTAGACTGCTTTAGGCCCCATCCGTTCCTTCATCCAGCCTTCCAGGAATGGCTTGGCGGTCTTCCACAAATCCAGCTCCGGATAGAGCTGACGCCCCAGACCCTCAATGTTGAGCAGGGTTTTCTGCAGCAATACCAGCTGAGGCTGTACTTCCATATTGAAGCGACGTGCAGTCTGGAACAACCCCAGCAACACCTGACCGAAGGATATCTCCTTCAGCGGCTTCTCAAAAATCGGTTCACACACACTGCGGATCGCCGTTTCAAAGGCATCTACATTGGTGTCAGACGGCACCCAACCGGAGTCCACGTGCAGCTGTGCCACCTGACGGTAGTCACGCTGGAAGAACGCCAGAAAGTTGCGCGCCAGATAGCTCTGGTCTTCCGGCGTCAGAGAACCCACGATACCAAAATCAACGGCGATATACTGCGGTGACTGCGGATTCTCGCGGGACACAAAAATATTGCCCGGGTGCATATCGGCATGAAAGAAGCTGTCGCGGAACACCTGGGTAAAGAAGATCTCTACACCGCGTTCGGCCAGCTTTTTCATATCGGTGTTCTGTGCCAGCAGCTGATCCACATCAGCCACAGGGATGCCGTGAATACGCTCCATCACCAACACGTTGGCGCGGGTATAATCCCAGTAGATTTCCGGCACATAGAGGATATCGGAACCGGCAAAGTTACGGTGCAGCTGGGAGCCATTGGCGGCTTCCTTACGCAGGTCCAGCTCGTCGAAGATGGTCTGCTCATACTCCGCAACCACCTCAACCGGACGCAGGCGACGACCATCCGCCCAGATTGCCTGCACGATCTCGGCTACGCCGTAAAGCAAGGCCACGTCTTTCTGGATGGTACGCTCAATACCCGGCCGGATAACTTTTACCACCACATCACGGCCATCACCCAAAGTCGCTTTATGGACCTGAGCAACCGACGCGGAGGCCAGCGGCTGCTGTTCAAACTTGGCAAACAGCTCACTCACCGGCTGACCTAGCGACTGCTCGATAATCCGTTGCGCTTCGGCACCTGCGAACGGCGGCACCTGATCCTGCAGTTTTTTCAGTTCTTCCGCCACATCATCCGGCAACAGGTCTCGGCGGGTGGAGAGCATCTGACCAAACTTGATGAAGACAGGCCCCAGCGCTTCCAGCGCAAGACGTAAACGCTCACCGCGTGGCTTGTCCGCTGCGATCAGATAGCGCCACGGCAACATCATCAGCAAGACGCGCAGGTAGATAGGCAGGTTCAGGCCGTCAAAAAACGTATCAAGACGGTAGCGAGCGACGACCCGCAGGATTTTAAAACTTCGCAGCAGACGTTTCACAAACAGGAGATCCCGTAATTCAGCTAATTCGGCGCGACAATGCTACACCATTCCCGCAGAAATGCATTGTCGGATATCAGCCGATCAAGACCTGGTTACGGCCGTTGGCCTTGGCTTTATAGAGCAGTTCGTCGGCACGGCTGAACAACGACTCGCCGTTATCCCCCTCCAGGGCTTCGGTCACCCCAAAGGACATGGTCACACCCACTGGCTTACCGTGGAAGTTGAACGGACTTTTGCTCACCGCCTGACGGATTTTGTCGATCGCTTTGTGTGCTTCGACCGCAGAGGTGGAAGGCATGATAATGACAAACTCTTCGCCGCCGTAACGGGCGATAAAGTCAGCGCCACGCAGCTTCAACCTGATAACCTTGGCGATAAGGCGCAATACCTTGTCTCCCGCCAGGTGGCCGTAGCTGTCGTTGATACGTTTGAAGAAGTCCAGGTCGCCCACGGCAACAGAGAAATGTGTTTCGTAGCGGCGCCAGCGCTCCACCTCTTCGGTGATACGCTCGTCGTATGCAGCACGATTGGGCAAGCCGGTCAGCGCATCGGTGGTTGCGCGGGCTTTTTCCGCCTCCATATGCGCCCGCACCTCGCGGGTCTCCTTTTCCATCTGCTCGACTTTATCAAGCAGATTTTCATAACGTTCACGCAGGCGCTGCTCGCGCTGGTCTTCGTCACGTTTGAAATCATCCATCGCCTGAACCACGTGCTGCAACTTCCCGGCAACGGCTCTTTTCAGTTCGTTCAGGTCATGGGTACTTTTCACAGTTTCGTGCAGCTGCTGCACATTGGTACGCACCTGTAGGTCCAGCTTGCGCTGGTTCTCACCGATACTGTTCTGTTCTGACTGACTGTCCTTGATGAAGTTTTCCACTTCACTCAGCTGAGAACTCAGGTCCAGCAGGTAGGATTCAAATTCTTCACTGCCGCTGCTGTAGCTTTTGCCCACCAGCTTGATCACCTGGCGCAAAATTTTTGGCAGATCTGAGAGCATAATGCCATCATCAATACTGCGTATCAGCTTGCGGTTTTCTTCAGCGTCTTCGCGTGCCAAAGACAAACCGGAGAGCAACGTATTCAGCTCTGTAGCTATAGCTTGCAACAAGCGGACCTGTTCTTCGGCGGAGTCGCCTTCGACTGTAGCAGGGGTAGTACTTTCTGACGGTTGCGGAACAACATTAAGGTCAGCAGAAATACCTGCCTGCAGCTCAACCAGATCACTCAATAGGGACGGTAGCTCGTATATCGCCGTGGTCAGGTTGTGGCTACGCTGCTCACAACCATCAAGCAGGTTTTGAACAGTGCTTTCATCTGAGGAGTAACGCAGCTGGCGAATCCAGCGCTGTACTGCCTCGAGGATAGAGCTGGCGTGTTGCTCGCGGGATTCGTCGCGATGACGCAGGTGTTTATCGAGACCTTTGGCAATACGCTTAAGTGCACGGGTGTCATCCGTATGCACCAGATTGGCTTTCAGTTCATTCAGCTCCAGATCCAGCTTGGCATCTTCCCCTTCCAGGCCCAATACCATGCTACCGATAATCTGGTTGAGAACACTCTCCTGTTTTTCAAATCGGGACTGATTGTCCTCGATTTCAAGCGCTAACTCCCTGTATTTCTGCTTCCAGTCTTCTTTCTGTGCTGACACAGTCCACTCCAGTCGAAACAGCTGCACAATCTATAACACGTATCTCCCTATGGTAGAGGAAGCGTGAGCCCAACTCTAGCGATATAAAACAACAAAACGGCACTCAGACATAAAAAAACCGCCCATAAAGGACGGTTTTTTCAAACAGAGGAGATCGATTACTGATTACTGCGCAGCCTTGCGCTCTTTCTCCACCAGGAAGTCTACAACTTCCAGCATCTTCTGGTGACTCCCCGCCATTTGCGCTGTAATGCGGTACTTGCCGTTTACAACCATGGACGGCACGCCATCCACGCCGTAACCACGAATCTTGGAATCACCCTGACGCAGTTTCATGGTGACCGCGAAGGAATCAAACATCTTGCTGAACTTCGCTTTATCCACGCCCAGCTGACCGTAGAAATCTGCCAGCTGTTCTTTATTACGGAAACGACGACGCTCTACATGCACCGCATTAAAGGTAGGCACATGCGTTTTTTCGACCGTTTTCATCAGTTCAGAGCTGTAGTAAGCACGGGCAAACGGCTCCCAGCTGCGCCCAAATACCACCGGAATGCGCACGAAATTCACATCGTCCGCATTCTTCTTTTCCCAGTTCTGGATCAGTGGCTCAAAGCTGTTACAGTGTGGGCAGGGGTAACCAAACGCCTCAACCACTTCAACACGGCTCGCATCGCTCGTTTTCACCGGAAACGGCAATGAAACGTAATGAACCCCTTCTTTAAATTGTTCCGCAGTTGCAACTCCAGACACCAGAGGCAGCATCAGGGCAACCAGCATCATTCCTAGTTTTTTCAGCATTTTTAACTCCACAACACACTCGGGCAGCAATCTGAGACCATGCCCGTTATCAATAAGTTCGATTCTGCCAATAAAAAAGGCAGCTTACGCTGCCTTTTCTTTATCAAGCCTGAATGTCGCTTAGTTCAGACCCTGAATGTAAGCAGCAACCGCTTTGATTTCGGCATCACTCAGTTTAGCAGCGATATCGCGCATCATGCTGTTAGGATCGTTAGAACGCTCAGCGTTGCGGAATGCCTTCAGCTGTTTCTCAACGTATGCAGCGTGCTGACCGCTAACGGCCGGGAATGCAGCAGATGCGTTACCCGCACCGTTCGGATTGTGACACGCCGTACAAGCCGCTACACCCTTGTTCGCGATGCCCGCACGGTAGATTTTCTGACCGGCTTCAACCTGATCTTTTGCTGCGTGACCGATCTGAACACCCTGCTTACCAAAGTAAGCGGCAATATCAGCCATATCCTGATCGCTCAGGTTATCCAGCAAACCGGTCATCTCTACAACCGGACGCACACCGTTTTTAATGTCCTTCATCTGCTTAACCAGATACTTTTCGTTCTGGCCAGCCAGCTTAGGGAAGTTAGCGATTGCACTGTTACCATCGGCACCGTGGCAAGCTGCACAAACTGCAGCTTTCGCCTGCCCGGCAGCAGCATCACCTGCCGCGTGAGCTACACCAGTGATACCCAGGGTCAACAGCATGCTGATCAGTAGTTTATTCATCGACGAGAACCCAGACTCTTGATTTTAATAAGTTTTTTGACGAGAACCGACAGTGTTCAGGACTGTTTTACGGCACCCGTGAGAACCTCACTTGCCTGCGACACTAGAGCCTTTCGCATATCGCAGGTAAAATTTGGCGCAATTATAACCTAATATCCATACAAACTGGAACGGCAATCTCCGGTCCAACAAGATGCGAACTCCTATCCATGTCAATAAAACGCTCTCCGATCAGCTACAACTCAGCACGTTTTAATAAAAGTGCGGCCAAACTCAGCCAGTGTCCGGAGGACATCGGCGCGGAGGTAGCGTTTGCCGGTCGCTCCAACGCGGGTAAGTCCAGCGCTATCAATACCTTGACCAACAACAGCAAGCTGGCCAGAACCTCGAAAACCCCGGGTCGTACGCAGTTGATCAACTTTTTCGACCTGAATATCGAGAACCTACGCATCGTCGATCTGCCCGGTTACGGCTTCGCAAAAGTGCCGCTGGAGATGAAACTGCACTGGCAGAAACACCTGGATAACTACCTTCAGAAACGCGAATGTCTGCGTGGGGTAGTACTGGTGATGGACATCCGTCACCCGATGAAGGAATTCGACCAAATGATGACGGAATGGTGCAAAGCCACCGGCATGCCGATGCACGTATTGCTTACCAAAGCCGACAAACTGAAGAAAGGCCCGGCCCAGAGCACCATGCTGAAGCTGAAGAAACAGCTGAAAGCCGAACTGGGTGACAAAGTGACCGTACAAACCTTCTCCGCCCTGAAACGCCAGGGCATCGACCAACTGACCCAACGTATCGACAGTTGGCTATTGGAGGATATGGAGCAGGAAACGGAAACTCAAGAAACCGAAGAGTGATCGGCGGATTCGTACGGCACACTGAATTTCAGACAAAAAGAAGCCCTGGATACCTGGAAGGGGAACAAGGGGATATCACAGGGCTTCAACGCATGCTTGTTTTTGAGAGCCACTACCATGGCACAGTCTTATGTGACTCACCTATGTGACCGGTACGATTCCGGAAAGTTCAAAAACCGTACAGATTAAAATGGTATTGCTGATAAAACAGGCACTTAGTGTGCCTGTTCCCAGTTGTCACCAATACCGGCATCCACCACCAGCGGTACATCCAAATCAGCCGCAGCCGCCATCTTCTCTTTCACCGCAGCCACAAACGCCTCCACCTGATCTTCGCGCACCTCGAACACCAGTTCATCGTGCACCTGCATGATCATGCGGGCATCCATCTCGCCGCTTGCCAGCCAGCTGTCCACCGCCAGCATCGCTTTCTTGATGATATCTGCAGCCGTACCCTGCATCGGCGCGTTGATCGCCGTACGTTCAGCCGCCTGACGACGCATGGCGTTACGCGCCTTGATCTCCGGCAGGTAGAGACGGCGACCAAACAAGGTTTCGACATACCCCTCCTCAGCAGCCTTGGTGCGGATATCGTCCATGTAGTTCTGCACACCCGGATACGTTTCGAAGTAGTGCTCGATGTACTGCTGTGCTTCGTTGCGCCCCACACCCAACTGTTTGCCCAGACCAAAAGCGGACATACCGTAGATCAGGCCGAAATTGATCGCCTTGGCACGGCGCCGCTGCTCGGCTGTCACGTCCTCTACACGGGTCTTAAATACCTCAGCCGCGGTAGCACGGTGCACATCATCCCCGTGGCTGAACGCATTCAACAGGCCTTTATCCTGGGACAGGTGTGCCATGATACGCAGCTCGATCTGGGAGTAATCCGCTGCCACAATCTTGTAGCCTTCAGGCGCGACAAACGCCTGTCGGATACGGCGGCCTTCGGCATTTCGCACCGGGATGTTCTGCAGGTTCGGATCGGAGGAGGATAGACGTCCGGTTGCCGTCACCGCCTGGTGGTAGGAGGTGTGGATACGACCGGTCTGCGGATTGATCATCAGCGGCAGCTTGTCGGTGTAGGTGGACTTCAGCTTACTCAGACTGCGGTGCTCCAGAATCAGTTTTGGCAGCGGGTAGTCCAGCGCCAGCTCCTGCAACACCTCCTCAGCCGTGGACGGTGCACCTTTGGGTGTTTTCTTCAGCACCGGCAGTTTCTTCTGCTCAAACAAGATAGTCTGCAGCTGCTTGGTGGAACTCAGATTGAACGGTTCCCCCGCCTCATCGTGGGCGGCTTTTTCGATCTCCTGCAGCCGCTCGGCGATCTCCAGGCTCTGCTGCCCCAGCAGGGTGGCGTCCACCAGCGCACCGTTACGCTCGATGTGCGACAGTACTGGAATCAGCGGGCGCTCTATCTCCTCGAACACCGTTTTCACCGCCGGAGTTGTCTCCAGCTTCGCGGCCAACGCCTGGTGCAGACGCAAGGTGATATCCGCATCTTCTGCCGCATACGGCGCCGCCTGTTCCAGCTCAATCTGGTTGAACGTCAGCTGCTTCTTGCCCTTACCGGCAATATCTTCAAAGTGGACGGTTTTTACGCCCAGGTATTTATCGGCGAGGCTGTCCATATCGTGGCGGGTGGCCGTGGAGTTGTAGACGTAGGACTCCAGCATGGTGTCGTATGCCACGCCGCGCAGCTCGATGCCGTAACGTGCCAGCACGTTCATGTCGTACTTGATGTGCTGGCCCACCTTCAGGTGGTCTTCGCTTTCCAGCAGCGGCCTCAGTTTTTCCAGCAGGCGCTCGCGGCTGATCTGTTGCGGCGCGCCCATGTAGTCGTGTGCCACTGGGACGTAGGCCGCCTTGCCCGGTTCCACCGCGAAGGAGACCCCCACCAGCTCCGCTTCCATGTAGTTGAGGCTGGTTGTTTCCGTATCAAAGGCGAACAGTTCGGCCTTCTCCAGAGCCTCCAGCCAACGGTCCAACGCGGCTTCATCCAGCACGGTTTCGTATTCGACATGTTCCGGCGCCTGAGGCTCGGTATCACCTGCAGCTGCATCTTCGGCCGAGGGGGCTTCGCCGCTCAGTTCGCGTACCCAGCTGCGAAACTCGAAGGTGGTGAACAGCTCTTTTAGCGCTGCGGCATCCGGTGCAGGCAGGACAAAGTCTTCAACTTTACAGTCCAGCTCCACGTCGGTTTTGATGGTGGCCAGCAGGTAGGACAGCTCCGCCGCTTCACGGTTGTCTTCCAGCTTCTTCGGCATGGATTTGGAACCGCGGAACCCGAGGGCGGGTATCTTCTCAAGGTTTTCATACAGATCTTTAATTCCCCCCACGCCCTGCAGAAGTGCCAGCGCGGTCTTTTCACCCACGCCCGGCACGCCCGGAATGTTATCGACCTTATCGCCCATCAGCGCCAGGTAATCGATGATCAGGTGCGGCGGAATACCGTACTTCTCTTCCACACCGGCCACGTCCATCACTGTATCGGTCATGGTGTTGATCAGGGTGACATGTTTGTCCACCAACTGCGCCATGTCCTTGTCGCCGGTGGAGATCAGGGTATCCACGCCTTTACGGCTGGCTTCAACGGCCAGGGTACCGATCACGTCATCCGCTTCCACGCCTTCTATCGCAATCAACGGCAGGCCCATCGCCTTAACGATGTTGTGGATCGGCTCTATCTGCAAACGCAGGTCATCCGGCATCGGCGGGCGGTGAGATTTGTAGTCGGGGTAGATGTCGTCTCGGAAGGTTTTTCCCTTGGCATCGAACACCACCACAACCGGGCTTTGTGGATACTGCTTGATCAGGCTGCGCAACATGGAGGTCATCACTCGCACCGCGCCGGTTGGCACCCCGTCGGAGGTACGCAAGTCCGCTTGCTGGGAGGCAAAAAACGCGCGGTATAAATAGGAGGAGCCGTCAACTAGAATGAGGGGGGAGTGTTGTTCGCTCATGGCGGTATCCATGTTGGTTGCAGTTCGATCGGGTTCAGGGCGACAATCATAGTCCATATCGATGCAGCCAAACACATCAAAGGACATATTATGAAACGATTGCTGCTTACTGCACTGTTACTCACCGCACCAATGGCGCAGGCGGAGTCCCTGCCCCAGTTCGATGAAAATGAACCGGAGATCACCATCCGTCACGATGAAGGCTCCACCTTCTACGAATACCGTATAAACGGTGAATTACGTGAAATTAAGGTGGTGCCAAAAAACGGCAAGCCGTACTATCTGGTTCCGGCTGATGGCGATGAATTTATCCGCGAAGATCAGTCAACCCTGTTAATTCCGAAATGGATTCTGTTCCGCTGGTAATTTTGTGGCTGTATATACCGAAGTAACCCCAAACAATCTGGACCTGCTGTTGAAGGACTTTGACCTCGGCACGCAGGTCGCTCTGGAAGGTATCCAGGGCGGTATTGAAAACACCAACTACTTTGTCACCCTCGAGCAGGACAAACAGCAGCAACGTTATGTGCTGACCCTGTTTGAAGAGCTGAGCGAAGAGGAGCTGCCGTTTTTCGTCGAGCTCGCGCAATGGCAGGCAAAGCGTGGTATTCCTCTACCCTACGGTATCACCGACCGCAACGGTATCGCGCAGAAACGCCTGAACGACCGGCCGGCACTGCTGCAGCCCTGCTTCAGCGGCCGTATTATCGATCGCGCTCAGCTGACACCCGAGCACTGTGCCCAGGTGGGCACCGCGCTGGCTCAGTTCCACAAAGCGGGTGAGGATTTCTACCTTAAGCGCCAGGCGCACCGCGGTGTATTCTGGTGGCGCAGCGAAAGTAGCCGTATCCAGTCGCACCTGCCGGAAGAAGACGCCAAGCTGCTGCTGGCCGAGGTTGCTGCCTTTGACGCGCTGCGCGAACACGCCGATAAACTGCCAAGCGGCGTGATCCACGGTGACCTGTTCCACGACAACGTGTTGTTCGACGGTGACCAGCTCAGTGCAATCCTCGATATCTACAACGCAGCGACCGCGTTCTGGCTGTTCGACCTGGCAATTGTGGCCAACGACTGGTGCAGCCTGCCGGACGGCAGCATAGACAGCGAGCGTGAAAACGCCCTGCTGAGCGCTTACCACGCCGAGCGTCCGTTTGTAGAGTTCGAGTACGAAGCCTGGCCAATCCTGACCCGTACCGCCGCGATGCGCTTTTGGCTCTCCCGCCTGCTGCCGGCGTTGGGCCTGGAGGATAACGGCGACAACGACAAGAAGATCAAAGACCCGGACGAGCTGAAGCAGATCCTGCTGAGCCGTATCCGCACCCCTAGCGTGCTGCCACGCTAAGCGCGACGCGTTCGCTTATCCGCAAACGCGGCAATCCAACTGTAAACATATACAGTATCAGAGGGTATAATCGGTACCCTCTGCTTTTAACTTTCACAGACAGCGACAGTTCTATGGACGTTACCCACATCATCGAATCCCTAAATGACGCCCAGTGCCAAGCGGTAACCGCACCGGTGCAAAACATGCTGGTCCTGGCTGGCGCCGGCTCCGGTAAAACCCGCGTACTGGTGCACCGTATCGCCTGGCTGATCCAGACCGAAGGGATATCGCCCTACTCCATCATGGCGGTGACCTTTACCAATAAGGCCGCACGCGAGATGCGGGGGCGTATCGAAGAGTTGCTGGGAATCAACCCCCAGGGAATGTGGGTCGGGACCTTCCACGGCCTGGCGCACCGCCTGCTGCGCTCCCACTGGCAGGACGCAGGCTTGCCGGAAAACTTCCAGATCATGGACAGCGACGACCAACTACGCCTGATCAAACGTCTGGCGAAGGAGATGGGGCTGGACGAGAACCGCTGGCCGGCCCGTCAGTTCCAGTGGTACATCAACGAGCAGAAAGATGAAGGCCTGCGCTCCCAGCATATCGAGCCGTCCGGCGACCAGTTCAACCAGGTGATGCTGAAGATGTACCAGGCCTACGAACAGGCCTGTGAACGCGGCGGCATGATCGATTTCGGCGAACTGCTGCTGCGCTCCCTGGAGCTGTTGCGCGACCGTCGCCCGAACCTGCTCGCCCACTACCAGGAGCGCTTCCGCTATATCCTGGTGGACGAGTTCCAGGACACCAACAGCATCCAGTATGGCTGGTTGCGGCTGCTCGCCGGTAACGACCGCAAGTTGATGGCGGTGGGTGATGACGACCAATCGATCTACGGCTGGCGTGGTGCGAAGATCGAAAATATCCAGAACCTGGAACAGCATTTCCCAGGGCTGGAAACCATTAAACTGGAACAGAACTACCGTTCCACCAACACCATCCTGCAGGCGGCCAACGCGGTGATCCGCAACAATATGGGCCGCCTGGGCAAGGAGCTGCGTACCGACTCCAGCGACGGCGAACCAATCTCGCTGTACGCCGCGTTTAACGAGCAGGACGAAGCACGCTTTGTGGTCGACCAGATCGACCAGTGGGTTCGCGATGGTAACTCACGCCGAGAATCGGCAATCCTGTATCGTTCCAACGCCCAGTCCCGCGTGATGGAGGAAGCGTTGATCCGTGCCGGGATGCCGTACCGCATCTACGGCGGCCAGCGCTTTTACGACCGTCTTGAGATCAAAAACGCCCTCGCCTACCTGCGCCTGATTGCCAATCGCGACGACGATACGGCGATGGAACGGGTGATCAACGTGCCCACCCGTGGCATCGGTACCCGCACCGTAGAGGTGATCCGTGAACACGCCCGCACCGAACAGATCTCCATGTGGCGTGCCGCTACTGAGGTGGTGGGCCTTAGGAAACTGCCGGCCCGTGCCAGCAACGCTCTGGTGGTGTTCCTCGACCTGATCAACGACCTGACGCGCGAAACAGAAGGTACCGAGCTACACGAACAGACCGAACACGTGATCCAGCGTTCCGGCCTGATCGAGCACCATATGAAAGAGAAAGGCGAAAAAGCCCAGTCCCGTATTGAGAACTTGGAGGAACTGACCAACGCCGCCAAGCAATTCCTCAACCAGTGGGACGAGTCTTTTGAAGACGCCTTCACCTCCCCGCTGGCCGCATTCCTCGACCAGGCGGCCCTGGATGCCGGCGATGCCCAGGCGGATGAACACCAGGACAGTGTACAGCTGATGACCCTGCATTCGGCTAAAGGTCTGGAATTCCCGCTGGTATTCCTGGCGGGTATGGAAGAAGGTCTGTTCCCACACAAGATGTCGGTGGAAGAGCCGGGGCGTCTGGAGGAAGAGCGCCGCCTCTGCTACGTAGGTATCACCCGTGCGATGCAGAAACTACACATCACCTACGCGGAATCCCGCCGTCTGCACGGTCAGGAGACCTTTAACCGTCCGTCACGCTTTATCCGCGAGATCCCGGACGAGATGCTGGAGGAGGTGCGCCTCAATGCCACTGTCTCCCGTCCGATGTCCGCCCGTCCGGAGAAATCCAGCCTGTTTGGCGGTGGCAGCTCACTCTCCAGTGCGGAAGTCCCGGCCACCAACCTGGCCTTGGGTCAGCGTGTCCTTCACCAGAAGTTTGGCGAAGGTACCATCACCAACTTTGAAGGGTCCGGCCCCAAAGCGCGGGTGTATATCAACTTCGACTTCGAAGGTCCGAAGATCCTGATCGCCGGCTTTGCCAACCTGCAGCCACTCTGATCAGAGCGCGTAACTAGATAAAGGAGGCTTCATGCCTCCTTTTTTGTCGCTCTTTTTTGCTCCGCTCCAGCAGCAACCCCACCAGCACCGACTGCTCGCATAAGACCAAACCGCTGAAAAAAGAAAACCTTAGGCGGGCAGCCCCCGCGTGCTTTGATCTGAGTCCCATCCTTAGAAAAACTAGGCCTGATCAATTCACACACAGCTATCCCCCAGCACGCAGCTCTTGCGTCAAGTCCCGATCCGCCTCCAGCCGGCAATGATTCTCAAACCGACTTCAAATTCCAACGTTTCCGGCCAAAGTACACCGTGGCAGGCACGACACCGTCGTCACCATGAAAAGATCACACGACTGGATACACAAAACCGCCACCTTTAGCAGCCCAGACAGGACGCGGCCTGCAGCGTTGCCATTAGACAAACTAGGGCATTTCCCCGAAATGCTATTAGAAAATCTCAGCTTTTATAACGCTGCTGACACATTGCGCTCCTAGGATTCCCCCCATCGAATCCCCCCGTAGTGAGGAGCAAAGCACCGTGGGCAAACTCATCATGATCATGATCGACGGCATCAACGCCGATCATTTTGAACAGTACCGTCAGCACCTGCCAAACCTCGACCGTCTGGCACGCACCGGCACGCAGCTGAAGGGAATGCGTCCGGAGATGTGCGGTACCTCCTGCCCGGGGCGCACCTCCATCATCGCCGGCGTTGCGCCATCCGAGCACGGCGTCTACGGCAACTTTATCTTTGCCGACGGCGGTTTCCGCTGGGCCAACCCATACGACGTAAAAGTCGACACGCTACCAGGTCTGGCCAAACAGCAGGGTCTGGATGTGGCCTGTATTGGCTACGGCATGGTGCGCCCGGAAGATTGCACCCTGTACCACGGCCCATGGTGGGCAGACGAAATGCTGATGCGTGGCAAAGACGCCGAACCACTGCCTGCCGATATGCAGTGGCAGCACGCCGGCAAAACCTACGATCCTGAAGGCCGTATCAGTGCGCTGAACTGCGAAACGCCGGAAGCCCCCAACCACAACCCGGACATTAAACTGCAGCTGGGTATGCTGGCTGATCAGCAGCTGCTCGACATCGCAGCCGGACTGGCCTGCTCCGAACAAGCGCCGGATTTCATCCTGCTGGAGATCGCCATCACCGATTACTTCCTGCACAAGTACGGTCCGGATCACGCCCTGACCCGCTGGTCCCTGCGTACGGCAGATGCACAGATCGGTACGTTGCTGGCCCGCCTGGATGCAGCCGGTAAAGGTAACCTGTACAACTTCGCCATTGTCAGCGACCACGGCCATGCCGGTATGCCACAGGGTCTGTACGTTGACCGCCTGCTGGGTGACGACGTGATCTGGTCCAGCGAAGGAGGTGTGCTGCTGGTGAAACCACATGATGCGGTTCATGCACTGGAAGTCAGCGATAAGTTGCTGGCGGAAGGTATGGAGATCTGCAGCACCGACTTTATGCCAGCCGAGCAGCAGGAACAGCTGATCGCCTTCATGGTGCCGGCCGGTTCCGATATCAGCTTTGAAACGGCCGTACCGGGTACCGAAGGGATCTGCGGCCCGTCCAAGTACACCTCCAACCACGGCATGCGCCCGGGCACCTGGGCTGACTTCCGCTTCTGCATCTTCAGCGGACCGGATGTACCCCAGCAGCAACTGGGCATCGCCGACAACACCCGTTTTGCCCCAACCATGGCCCACATCCTGGGTGTGGAGACCCCATGGCAGGCCACGTCCCTGCTGGAACAACCGCCGGAAACCCACGATTTCTCTGAATACCTGTTGCAGTCGCGCTAACGCGGCTGCGCAGTTCAAGTTCGACCGTCCTCGACTCTCAATTTAGACAGACTCTTGAAGTTACAGGAGACCACAATGAAACACCTGATGACCTCCCTGGTCGTAGCGACCTCCCTGATCAGTACTGCAGCTGCTGCCGGTACTTTCCGTCTGGCCCACGACGTAGGTTACGCCGGTGCCGAATCCCTGGACCCGATCTCCCCAAGCCGTTTCTTCTACGCCAACCAGATGCTGTACAGCCGCCTGGTACGTCAGGACGCAAACGGTCAGCCAAGCCCGGACATCGCCACCCAGTGGTCTGCATCTGCCGATGCGAAAACCTGGACGTTTGAACTGCGTAAAGGCGTTAAATTCCATGACGGTTCCGACCTGACGGCAGCCGACGTGAAATACACCCTGGAGCGTATCAAAGACCCTGCGATCGACTCTCCGGTCGCGGCCGTACTGGGTGTAATCGAGAAGGTAGACGTGATCAACGACCACAAGGTTGAGATCAAGCTGTCTGCCCCACACGCGGACCTGCCGCTGCTGCTGATGGACTACCGTGTCCGTATGATCCCGGAAAACAGCGGCAACACCATCGCCAAAACCGGTATCGGTTCCGGCCCGTTCATGCTGGAAGAGCTGGACGCGGAAGGAACCACCGTACTGAAAGCCAACCCGAACTACTGGGAAGGCGCACCTGCGGCGGATGCTATGGAGATCATCGGTATCCCTGACTCCCAGGCGCGTGTACAGGCCCTGATGGCGGGCCAGATCGACTTTGAAGACAGCGTCCTGTCCCAGCAGAAGCGTCTGTTCACCAACAATCCACAGTTCAAGATCCAGAGCATCGCGACCGGAGAGTGGCGCGCCCTGGTGTTCCGTACCGACACTGCGCCATACGACAACGCCAAGGTACGCAAAGCGCTGCGTCTGGCCGTTGACCGCGAAGAGATGATGAAGCTGGTATCCGGCGAAGGTGCAGGCACCGTGACCTGTGACCACCCGGTATGGTCAGGCGACCAGTACCGCACCGAGATCAACTGTGACCAGAGCATCGACGAAGCCAAACGTCTGCTGAAAGAAGCCGGTTTCGAAAACGGTATCGATGTAGAGATCAGCGCTGCAGACAACGAGCCGGAATGGATCCGCATGATCGAGGTGTACCAGCAGCAGGCGAAGAAAGCAGGCATCAACATCAAGCTGAACATGGTGCCGTCTGACGGTTACTGGAGCGACGTATGGATGAAGCACCCGGTGGTAGCGACCCGTTGGTCTCAGCGTCCGGCTGACCAGGTTCTGAACGAAGCGTTCCGCTCTACCGCTGCGTGGAACGAAACCTTCTTCAAAAATGCGAAGTTCGACTCCGCCCTGGACGCTGCACGCAGCGAACTGAACTTCGAAAAACGTAAAGGCCTGTACGCCAACCTGCAGAACACCCTGTGGGAAGAAGGCGGTGCAATGATCCCTTACCATCTGAACCAGACTCGTGTACTGCGTAGCGCGGTAACAGGCCTGGATCCGGTTGAAATCTTCTCTATCCGCTGGAACAAGGTCGACGTGAACTAAGACCCGCCTTAACCCTGCCCGTGATCGAGCTATACCGTCGGTCACGGGCATTTTCATTTTGATCGAGTAGCTATGTTTAAACTGATTCTGCAACGACTTGGCCTGGCAGTATTCACCCTGTTCACTGTCTGTGTACTGGTGTTTGGTGTCACCGAAGCACTGCCTGGCGACGTCTGTACCGCATACCTTGGGCGTGATGCTCAGGGCATCCGTCTGGACAACTGCCGACAGGCCCGCAATCTGGATCAACCCGCACTGCAACGCTTTGCCGACTGGGGCAAGGGTGTATTGCAGGGTGATTTGGGCACGTCCCTGAAACGGGACAAGCCGATCAATGACCTGGTCTCCACTCGGATGCGTAACACCGCAGTATTGGGCTTGGGCGCCGCGCTCATTGGCATTCCCCTGGCGATATTTCTCGGTGTGCTGGCCGCCCTGCGGCGTGACCGCACCCCCGATATGGTGATATCGGGCAGTTCCATCTTCGCCATGACCATCCCCGAATTCGTCACCGCCACGGTGTTGATCTACGTTTTTGCCATCCAGCTGCAGTGGTTCCCGGCAGTTACCACCGTGCGCCACAACGCCCCACTGGAGCAACTGATTCCTAACATCATTCTGCCGATGATCACCCTGGCACTGGTGATGATGGCGCATATCCTGCGCATGATACGCAGCGCCATGATCGATGTGATGGCCGGTGACTTCGTGCAGATGGCGCGCCTTAAAGGTGTACCTTACTGGCGCATCGTGTTCCTGCATGCACTGCCAAGCGCCATGTTGCCGGCGATCAACATTATCGCCCTGACCATTGCCTGGTTGCTGGGCGGCGTGGTGATTATCGAGCAGGTGTTCAACTACCCGGGCATCGGCACCCTGATGATCCGCGCGATTTACGACCGCGACCTGCCGCTGGTGCAGGCGATCGCCCTGATTCTGGCGGCGGTGTATGTGGCCTGCAACCTGCTGGCGGACCTCTCGTCCCTGGCGCTTAACCCACGTCTGCGCAGCGCGCGATAAGCAGAGGAGAACCACGATGACTGCAATTACCGCGAACACCACGCTGCCAGAGGTGCAGACACAGTCCCGCTGGAAACAGGTGTGGAAAAATATGCGCCGCTCTCCGGCCGGTATGGTCGGCCTGTTTGTGCTCTGCGCCCACCTGATCATTGCCGTGCTGGCACCGTATATCGCACCCTACGATTGGACCCTGCAGAACGGCTACATCATGCTGCAGGCACCGAGCGCCGAATACTGGTTCGGTACCGACAACATGGGCCGCGACCTGTTCAGCCGCACCCTGATGGGCGGCCGTGAAGCGATCATGGTGACCCTGCTGGGCACCCTGCTGGCCATTGTCTGGGGTGGCCTGGCCGGAATCACCCTGGGGTTTGTCGGCGGCAAAGTCGATGAGTGGTTGATGCGTATCGTTGACGCTTTATTAGCCATTCCTTGGTTGCTGTTCCTGCTGCTGATCATCGCTCTCACCGGACAGCAGAGCTGGACCCTGATCCTGACTCTGGGTTTCTTCTACGGCATCGCGGTGATCCGCGTGGTACGTGGCGCCACCCTGGAATATGTGCCACGCGACTTCATCGTGGCCGCCAAAACCCGTGGCGAATCCCGCCTCACCATCGTGGTAAAAGAGCTACTGCCCAACGTACTGGATGCCCTACTGGTTGAAGCCGCGATGCGCTGGGCCTGGATGCTGCTGGCGTTCAGCTCCCTCTCCTTTTTGGGTTTTGGCGTTGTACCACCCACCCCGGACTGGGGCCTGATGATCGCCGACACCCGCGGCATGATCTCCATCGCTCCGTGGGCGGTAATGTTCCCGGCCCTGGCACTTTCAACCCTGATCATCAGCATCAACCTGACCGCGGACTCGTTTGCCAAAGCGATCGGTCTGGACCGTGCCAAGGCACCGGTTTAATTGGGGAGGACACACAGAATGACAAGTAAGATGATTCTCGAAGTAAAAGATTTCTCCCTCGGTTACACCGCTGCCAACAGCCAGTTGGTGAGTGTGCTGCGTAACGTGTCCCTGCAGATCAAAAAAGGGGAAGCGATCGGCCTGGTGGGTGAATCCGGCTGTGGTAAAAGCACCCTGGCACTGGCGATGATGGCATTTCTGCGCAGCGGCTCCCAGGTACAGAATGGTGAGATCCGCTACCACGGCGACAACTTGTTTGAAAAATCAGAGAAAAAGCTGGGAAAACTGCGCGGTGGCCTGATCGGCCTGATCCCACAGAACGCCGGCCAGTCGCTGACCCCGACCATGAAGATCCGCACTCAGCTGTTCGAAGCGCTGCAACTGCACTCCGATGTGCCCCGCAGCCAGTGGCAGCAACGTGCTATCGAGCTGCTCAAGCAGGTACGCCTGCCCGCACCGCAAGCGATGCTGAACCGCTATCCACACCAGCTCTCCGGCGGTCAGCAGCAGCGTGTAGCGATCGCCATGGCGTTGGCGGGCAGCCCGGACCTGCTGGTACTGGACGAACCAACCACCGGTCTGGACGTGACCACCCAGGCACACATTCTGGAACTGCTGGGTAACCTGCGTGCTGAGCTGGGCATGACCATGGTCTTCGTCAGCCATGACTTGGGCGCCGTCGCCCGTATCAGCGACCGCATCGCCGTAATGTATGCCGGTGAGATTATCGAGCTGGGCACCTGTGCCGACGTGCTGCGCACCCCGGCCCACCCGTATACCCGCGGCCTGCTGGGTTCGATCCCACGCCTGGATCAGACCGGCCTGCCGCCGTCATTGCCGGGTTACCCGCCCAAAGTAGGGTCTGTTAAGCAGGGCTGTGCCTTTGCTCCACGTTGCAAACATGCCAAAGATCACTGTGTGGCGGAAAATGCCCCGGTAATTGCACACGACAGCCATCAGGTACGTTGCCATCTGGCGGACGAGCTGCCAGAAACTGGCAACAACGTTACCGTACTCAAGCCGGTAACCCGCAGCACCGACGAAACCCTACTGGATATCCAGAAGCTGCAGATCAGCTACCACAAGCCGGGCTTATGGGCGCAGCTGCGCGGCACCGAACCACCGGTGGCGACCGTGGATGATATTGATCTACTGCTGAAGCGTGGCGAGACTCTGGCCCTGGTGGGTGAATCCGGCAGCGGCAAGTCCACCATCATGCGCGCCATCAGCGGTATCCAGCCGCCCCGACAGGGCAAGATCAAGCTGCTCAAGGAGAATTTGAACGAGCCGGTGGAAAAACGTGACAGCCAGCTTAAACGTCGCGTGCAGATGATCTTCCAGAACCCGGACGCCTCTCTAAACCCACGTCATACCGTGGCGCAGATCCTGCAGCAGCCACTCAAGCTTTACTACGGACTGGACGCCCAGGCCTGTCGCCAACGCGCCGCCGAACTGCTGGATCTGGTGCGCCTGGCGCCGCACTACCTGGACCGCATGCCGGGCCAGCTCTCCGGCGGTGAAAAGCAGCGTGTGGCGATCGCCCGCTGTTTTGCCGGTGATCCGGAGCTGATCCTCTGTGACGAGGTGACCTCGGCGCTGGACGTCTCCGTGCAGGCCGCAGTACTGAAACTACTCAAGGATCTGCAGCAGGACAAAGGGGTGACCTACCTGTTTATCGCCCACGACCTGGCGGTGGTCAAAGCGATTGCCGATCAGGTGGCGGTCTTGTATCAGGGCCGTCTCTGTCAGGTCGGCCCGGTAGATGAGGTATTCAACGGCTACCACCACCCGTATACCCAGGCGCTGCTGAATGCAGTACTGGAACCCGATCCGGATCATGTGCCCCAGCTGTCCGGTGACGATGCCTCCGAACAGCACCCACCGGCACAGGGTTGCGCCTATCAACGCCGCTGTCCGATGGCGACCCGTATGTGTAACGAGTGGACACCACCGTGGCAGGAAGACGGCAACAACCGCATCCGCTGCCATTACACACTGCGCGAGCTGGAACGGGGTGACGAAGAGGCGCAACTGATCAGGTTCGCCAACGCCTGAGTTGTACAACAACACACCGTTTTATGATTTGAGACTCTGACGAAGGAAGACCCATGGCACTGGTTATTTACGATCTGGACGACACCCTGTTGAACGAGGATGCATCCAGACTCTGGCTGCAGTTTATCGGCGATCGCGGCCACGCCTGCCGCGACACCCTGCTGCAGGAAGAAGCCCGCCTCGATGCCCTCTACAAACAGGGCAAGCTGGATATGTGCGACTACCTACTGATGCAACTGGGCCCCCATATCGGCCAGTCGCTCGATGCAGTATGCGCAGAGATCGACAGCTTTATCAGTGACTACGTCATGCCCCATGTGCGCCCGGCCGCACTGGACAACATCCGCGAACACCAGGCCAACGGTGACCGCTGCCTGGTGATATCCGCCTCCACCGCCTTTCTGGTAAAACCGATCGCCAAACGCCTGGGCATCAACGATGCCATCGGTGTTGAGATCGAACTGGACGACGGCGTGATCACCGGCCGTCCGGACGGCGTGATCAGTTACCAGGAGGGCAAGATTATCCGCCTTCAGGAGTGGTTGGAGCAGGAGCAGGAGGCACTTGCAGATAGCTGGTTCTACAGCGATTCCCGCAACGACCTGCCACTGCTGGAGCTGGTTTGCAACCCGGTCGCGGTCAGCGCCGATCCGCACCTGCGTGCCGTGGCCAGCGAACGCAACTGGCGCCAGGTCGAGTGGCACTTTTAAGGGGCTGCTAAATCTCGTTCCATGCTCTGCGTGGGAATGCCTACAGTTTTTGTTATTGGCGTATTTGTAGGGCAGCGTTCACGCTGCCGGCAGTCTGAAGGACTGCCCTACACGGTCCAGTGTGAACCACCTCACCAAATTCCAGGCACCAAAGGGTGAGATCCACCGGATCTCGCCCTTTTCTATTTATAGGCAGTCACATTCGTCAGGTTACATCCGGATATACTGCTCTTCGCTTTCCAGGGTAGCCTGCAGCCAGTCTCGGAACGCAATCACTTTGGGTGATGGCGGTTTGTTGGGCAGCACCAGGTAGTGGGCGCCGGACGCCTTCAGGGTATAGGAGTGTGCCTGCACCAGGAGGCCGCGATCCATCATCGGTTTCAGGTTGAAGCTGCGTGCCAGCAACAAACCAATGCCATTGCAGGCCGCATCAAACGCCGAGGTGCTGGTATCACACTCCAATACCGGCATCGGCATCAGGTTGCTCAGGTTCTGCTTGCGGAACCATTGCTGCCAGTTTTCACGATCACCGATAATGCTGATCAGCGGCAGCTGCAGGATCTTCATCGCATCGTCGTTGATCTCGTAGCGTTCCAGGAACGCCGGGCTACCCACTACGATCAGGTTTTCCCGCGTCAGGCGCTCCACCTGCATGCCGGTCCAGTCGCCAAAACCGTTGGAGATCTCAACATCCGCTTCCTCCACCTCGTTCTGCGACGGCCAGACAGAGGACATCAAACGGATGCGGATACCCGGATGCTTGGCATAAAAGTCGCTTAAACGCGGCACCAACCACTGCTGCATAAAACTGGTACCGCACTTAATCGTCAACAACGCGCGGTGATCGGTCCCAAACAGCTCGTTGGTACTGGCCAGCAGGTTATTAAACGCATCGGTCAGCACCGGCAGGTAAGCACGCGCCGCATCGGTCAGCTCCAGGTTGCGCGGTTTGCGAATCAGCAGCTGTGTATCCAGGTACTCCTCCAGCAGTTTGACCTGCTGGCTCACCGCCCCCTGAGTCACATGCAGTTCCTCCGCCGCACGGGTCAGACTGCGCAGGCGCGCAGCGGCCTCAAATGCTTTCAGTGCTTTAAGCGGTGGCAGGGGTTTGCGGTTATTTTTCATGGGGACACTTCGATACTATCTGGATGAAGACTGCGCAGGGACAGGCTGGATGCCGGCAGGATAGCGTTACAGGCGTTCGCCGCAAGAGCCCACATCCAGCCTCATAAAAAAGCTGTCTTCTTATAACAGAGCAAGATGACAGAAATACTGCAGCAGCCCCAATCGCCAGAAGTAAAAAAGCCCCGGTTTACACCAGGGCTTCTTGTCTGAATCTGCGATCTTAGCAGGACAATCCCACCATCAACGGCGGCAGGCTTTCATGCTGCCAGCGCTGTATGCAGTATCCTTCAACCACCACCACTTCGCATTCGTCCCCATTGTTGAGTCTGCCCTGCATATGGCCTTTCAGGATATCAATCAGCTGGTCGGTATCTTCTGCGCACACGAAGCGGTTCACAAAATGACTGAAACCATAAGCGTCATCGTAGATACTCAGCACCACCCGGTTTACCGCACGCACGCTTGGCGCATGGCTGAAAATATCCTGCTTGCGATCGAAGTCACCCTGATGAATCCATAAACAGGGTTCCGGATCGAGAATCTCAAGCCCATGCTTGGTGGTCATCATGTATTCCCAGAGACGGAAGTTTTCCATCTCCACGAGTCGCATCCGCTGCTCCCCTTCGCCGTTTGAAGTGAAACACTGCACCAGCTTCTGGGACTGCTGATATTCCAGAAGAGGTAAGGTATTCAGTTCTGCCTCAAACGCTGTTTTCTTCGTAGTACTCAAGACGAAGTCTCCTATTGAATCTTCCGGCAGGTCGTCCTGACCTCACAGGGTGCCAAACAGTCTAGGTGCTGAAGGGTATATCCGCAATCCGTTGACCTCACCGGGAGTGACCAGCATCAAACAACCCCGGTATTCACCTTACCATATCATATTCAAGTAGCAGATTAAGGGGGCGTACAGATGCTGTTTGCACGGATACAAAGGAGAGGTGCGTCAAAACGCAGAGATGGCCATTGGGGACACCCTTGCCAGGTTATCCCCAACGCATAGACGCTTAGCCGAAGTTGATGGCACGGATGTGCCCGTGGCCGTCGATCGCAACCTGCACACATTCGGCTTCGGTCACCTTACGCAGGTCGCTACCATCCGGGCAACGCCCCCAAACCTCAACGCGAATGCGCAAAGAGCTGCGGCCGGATTCCAGCACGCGGGTATAAAAGGAGAGTACAGTGCCCACCAGAACCGGTGACATAAACTCCATGTTGCCGACTGACACTGTGGCAACACGGCCACTGGTTACCTCAGCCGCCTTAATTTCGGCCGCCAGCACGATTTGGGAAGCCACCCAGCCGCCATATACATCACCAAACATGTTGGTGGCCTGGGGATCTGCAGGCAGGGTCAGGGTCAACTGACCTTCCGGTGACAGAATCTGATCTTCTTTTTTATCTACCATGGTGCAGTTTCCACTCAAACTACATTTATAGGATTCGTCAGCACCGGCGTTAAACATGTCCGGTACACAGCATTTTACCGCTCTAACAGAAGAGCTTTCTATATAGACAGCAAGACCCGCGACTTTACTGAGTCCGGATATTGATTGTGCTGCAACGGTATCATTCGGTTACAACTTAAGTCTACCGATTATATACCGCCACAACGGTGCGTAGGATCAGTTCTTTTTACACAAGCCAAAAATTGGATGCGCCGCTGTCACAACTCTGTCACAAAGCACTTCTATAGTAGGCCCCATATTATTACTTCAAACCAAAAACTTCTCTCTCTGGAGATAAAGATGAAACCAATGAAGAAGCTGTTTGCAGCTGTTGCTATCTCTGCAACCTGCATGACTGCAAACGCTGCAGACCTGCTGGACAAAAACCTGCCTGTTTACCAGAAAGCTTCCGGTGTATCCGGTAACCTGTCTTCCGTAGGTTCCGACACTCTGGCGAACCTGATGACTCTGTGGGCTGAAGAGTTCAAGCGTAACTACCCTAACGTTAACATCCAGATTCAGGCTGCCGGTTCTTCTACTGCTCCTCCAGCGCTGACCGAAGGTACTTCTAACCTGGGTCCTATGTCTCGTAAGATGAAAGACAAAGAGATCGAAGCGTTCGAGAAGAAGTTCGGTTACAAGCCAACTCCAGTTGCTGTAGCAATCGACGCACTGGCTGTATACGTACACAAAGACAACCCAGTTAAAGGCCTGACTATCCCTCAGGTTGACGCAATCTTCTCCTCCACCCGTAAGTGTGGCGGCGCTGAAGACATCACTTCTTGGGGTGGTGCTGGCGTAGAAGGTTCCCTGGCTTCTAAGTCTATCCAGATCTTCGGTCGTAACTCCGTATCCGGTACTTACGGTTACTTCAAGAAGAAAGCTCTGTGTAAAGGCGACTACAAGAACAACGTAAACGAGCAGCCTGGTTCTGCTTCCGTTGTACAGTCTGTTTCTACTTCCCTGAACGGCATCGGTTACTCCGGTATCGGTTACAAAACTTCTTCCGTACGTGCAGTACCACTGGCTAAGAAGCCTGGTCAGAAGTTCGTAGAAGCTAACCCAGAGAACTCTCTGAACGGTTCTTACCCACTGGCTCGTTCCCTGTACGTATACGTGAACAAGAAGCCAGGTCAGCCTCTGTCTCCACTGGAGCGTGAGTTCCTGAAGATGGTTATGTCTAAAGTGGGCCAGGAAGTTGTTGTGAAAGACGGCTACATCCCACTGCCAGCTAAGCTGGTTGAAAAACAGATGTCTGCTCTGGGCCTGTAAGCCCGCAGAAAATCTGACGAGATCGTAGGGTCTCAATGAATCAGGGGGGGTCCGAAAGGATCCCCCCATTTGCGTTAGTGACGTCTCTGTAACATAAGCGTAACAAAATTGCCTTATTGTACGCCCGACGCTAATTTCAGGACCTCTCAGGACCTTTGTGCCATGAGCATTGATAACACAAACCTAGCCACTGAACTCGATTTCGACACACCAGCGGCCAAACGTCTGCGCAAGTTCCGCGCCTTTAAAGACAAGTCGGCCTCTGTAGGTATCGCCTTCGGCGGTATCAGTGTCATCATCGCTATCCTGCTGATCTTCTTTTACCTGCTGTATGAAGTAGCTCCGCTGTTCCACTCTGCCGAGATTAAGCCTTGGCAGGTAAACGGTAAGGCTGCAGCACCCTACGAAGCACCAGGGCGCGGAAAAACCGTTTATTTAACCATGGAAGAGCAGGCTGAAATCGGTCTGCGTGTCACGGATCAGGGAGAGATCATCTTCTTTGATACCCGCAGTGGCGACGTGTTGCAGCAGTCCAGCATCCCGGTTCCCGCCGGCGCTGAGATCACCAGCTTTGCCCTGGCATCCGATGCCAGCCACATCTTTGCGGCAGGCCTGAGCACCGGTGAAGTACTGGCGATCAAGCATAGCTACAAAGCGACCTACCCGAATGGCACGCGTGTTATTACCCCGTTCATCGAATACCCATTTGGTGAAGCGCCACTGGCGGTCACCGACAGTGCCATCACCGAGCTGGCGCTGAACGGTGGCGAAGAGGCCTGGAGCATTATTGCCAAAACCGAGCAGGGACTTGCCGTAGCCAACCTGTCATTTGAAGAGAATTTCCTGACCGGCGAAGTGGAAACCAGCATCGACACTGAGATGCTGCCACAGCTGAACATGCCGGTTAAGAAGCTGCTGCTGATGCCGGATCGTCGCTGGTTGCTGATCTCCGGTAACAACAATAAGCTGGCCGTGATGGATCTGGCGTCCGCCGACACCGAAACCACTCAGGTTCTGGAAGCCTCCTCCGGCAACATCACAAGCTTCCAGCTGCTGCTGGGCGGCAACTCCCTGATGGTTGCGGACGACAAGGGCAACATCAGCCAGTGGTTCCTGGTACGTGATGATAACAACGTATGGCGCCTGACCAAGATCCGCGAATTTGAAAGCGGCTCCAAACCGGTTAACGCAATGTCCATGGAGCACCGCCGCAAGGGCTTCGCGACCGTAGACAGCGAAGGCACTCTGCGTCTGTACAACTCCACTGCGAACCGCAACGTTCTGGTTGAGCAGGTTGCTCAGGGGCAAGCCGATTCTATCGCCCTGTCGCCACGTTCCAACGCGCTGTTGGTTGAGAAAGACAACACGCTGGCGTTCTGGCTGATCAACAACGAGCACCCGGAAGTGTCCTGGGATGCCCTGTGGGGTAAGGTTTGGTACGAAGGTTACCAGGAGCCGGAATTCACCTGGCAGTCCTCTGCGTCTACCAACGACTTTGAACCCAAATACAGCCTGATGCCACTGGCATTCGGCACCCTGAAAGCAGCCTTCTACGCTATGCTGCTGGCGACCCCGCTGGCGATCTGCGGTGCGATCTACACTGCGTACTTCATGGTGCCGGCGCTGCGCCGTAAGGTGAAGCCGTTCATCGAGTTGATGGAAGCGCTGCCAACAGTAATCCTGGGCTTCCTGGCAGGCCTCTGGCTGGCTCCATTCATGGAGACCAACCTGGCCGGTATCTTCGTCTGCCTGTTGCTAATTCCGCTTGGTATCCTGGCGTTTGCATTCGCCTGGGCACGTGCACCTAAACACGTCCGTTACATGATCCCGGAAGGTTGGGACACCGTGATGCTGATCCCTGTTGTGATCCTGACCACCCTGTTGGGTCTGTGGATTGCGCCGGGCGTGGAAGCGGTACTGTTTGCTGGCGATATGCGTCAGTGGGTAACCGACGACCTGGGCATCGCCTATGACCAGCGTAACGCTCTGGTGGTGGGAATCGCGATGGGCTTTGCAGTAATCCCGACCATCTTCTCCATCACCGAGGATGCGATCTTCGCCGTACCTAAGCACCTGAGCTACGGTTCCCTGGCGCTGGGCGCAACCCCGTGGCAGACCCTGGTACGTGTGGTAATGCCAACGGCCAGCCCGGGTATCTTCTCTGCGGTGATGATCGGTATGGGCCGTGCGGTAGGTGAAACCATGATCGTACTGATGGCGACGGGTAACACCCCGATCATGGATATCAACATCTTCGAAGGTATGCGTACTCTGGCGGCGAATATCGCGGTCGAGATGCCGGAATCCGAGGTGGGCAGTACCCACTACCGTATTCTGTTCCTGGCAGCTTTCGTACTCTTCCTGTTTACCTTCATGGTGAACACCCTGGCAGAGACGATTCGTCAGCACCTTCGTAAGAAGTATGGCTCTCTGTAACACGGCTTGATTGAGGAATAAAACCGATGCGAGTTTCATTAAAAGAATGGACCAAATCCGGCGAGCCGTGGGTATGGTTGAACGCTGGTGCCGTCGCGATCTGTATGATCATGGTTGTTGGCCTGCTGTCCCTGATTGCAGTGCGCGGTCTGGGTCACTTCTGGCCGGCGAATGTCTACCAGGCAGACCTGGTCGAAAACGGCAACACCATCCGTCTGGCGGGTGAGCTGGTCGACTCCGAAAATGTACCGGCCGCCCAGCTGCGCGACAGTGGTGTCGCGGTACCAGAAGGCGCTGAATTCATGCAGCGTGACCTGCTGAAGATCGGCAACCGCGATGTAGGCGGCTCCGACTTCATCTGGGTGCTGGATGAGTTTCTGGAAAACCGTAGCCAGCCTGAGATGATGTTTGCGGCAGAACGTCGCGAATGGGGTAACTTCTACGGTTACCTGCGCAGCCTGAAGGAAAACGGTCAGGTTGTAGCAAGCTACGACGGCTACGAGAAAAACGCCGAGTACATGCAACTCTGGAACCGCTTCCAGGAAAGCATCGATCGCGCGCTTGAGCTGCACGACGAGATTGTTGAGATCGAGAAACACGAGATCGGCGCAATCAACTACGAGCTGGAGCGTCTGCGTCTGAAAGAGCGTTCCCTGCAGCTGAAAGAAGTAACTGACCAGTCCCGCTACGCGGAGATCGATCAGCGTCGCAAAGAGCTGGATGCCGAGTACGAAGTCCTGCAGAAACAACTGCTGGACCTGTACACCCAGTTCAACCGCGACTCTTTCACCGCTGAAACAGCAGGCGGTAAAACCCTGGAGATTGGTGTGTCCAAAGTTGTACGTGCATTCCTGCCGAACAACATGAGCATCACCGAGAAGGTTGTACACTACTTCGCGAAGATCTGGGAATTCATGTCCGACGAACCGCGTGAAGCGAACACCGAAGGGGGTATCTTCCCGGCTATCTTCGGTACCGTGATGATGGTAATCCTGATGTCCGTGATGGTTACCCCGTTTGGCGTGGTTGCCGCAGTTTACCTGCGTGAATATGCCAAGCAGGGTTTTGTGACCCGTCTGATCCGTATCGCGGTAAACAACCTGGCAGGTGTACCTTCCATCGTATACGGTGTATTTGGTCTGGGCTTCTTCGTTTACTTCCTGGGTGGTCACATCGATGACGCCTTCTTCCCGGAAGCTAAACCCGCGCCAACCTTCGGTACGCCTGGCCTGATGTGGGCATCCCTGACCCTGGCACTGCTGACCGTGCCGGTGGTTATCGTGGCGACCGAGGAAGGCCTGTCCCGTATCCCACGTGCAGTACGTGAAGGTTCCCTGGCACTGGGCGCAACCAAAGCGGAAACGCTGTGGAAGGTGGTACTGCCGATGGCATCCCCGGCAATGATGACCGGTGTAATCCTGGCGATTGCCCGTGCTGCGGGTGAGGTCGCACCGCTGATGCTGGTCGGTGTCGTGAAGCTGGCGCCAAGCTTGCCGCTGGATGGCAACTACCCGTACCTGCACCTGGATCAGAAATTTATGCATCTGGGCTTCCACATCTACGACGTAGGTTTCCAAAGCCCGAACGTTGAAGCGGCCCGTCCGCTGGTATACGCAACCGCGCTGTTGCTGGTTATCGTAATCGCCCTGTTGAACATGTCTGCGATTGCAATTCGTAACCACCTGCGTGAAAAGTACAAAGCACTTGAAATGTAACGCTGGATAGCGGAATTTATTAGAAAGGTTTTAAGCCATGACTAGCGAAGCAAAAACCCACGCCATTGATATTTCTGCCATGCAGCGAGATAACCGTATTCTGCGACTGGAAGACGAAACCTGCACACTGCAAGTGAAGGACCTGCGTCTTTCCTACGGTGAGAAGGAAGCCCTGCACGGTATCGACATGACGATCCCGAAGAACCGCGTAACGGCGTTCATCGGGCCATCCGGTTGCGGTAAGTCTACCCTGCTGCGTTGCTTCAACCGTATGAACGACCTGGTGGATAGCTGTAACATCACCGGCCAGATCCTGATGGACGACCAGAACATCTACGACCGCAGCGTCGACGTAGCCGAGCTGCGTCGCCGTGTCGGTATGGTGTTCCAGAAGCCAAACCCGTTCCCGAAATCGATTTACGAAAACGTTGCCTACGGTCTGCGTATCCAGGGCATCAAGAAAAAGCGTGTGATCGACGACACCGTAGAATGGGCTCTGCGCTCTGCGGCACTGTGGGATGAAGTGAAAGACCGTCTGCACGAAAGTGCACTGGGTATGTCCGGTGGTCAGCAGCAGCGTCTGGTTATTGCCCGTACCATCGCAGTAAAACCTGAAGTACTGCTGCTGGACGAACCGGCATCCGCACTGGACCCGATCTCCACGCTGAAGATCGAAGAGCTGATCCACGAGCTGAAGAAAGACTTCACCATCGTGATCGTAACCCACAACATGCAGCAGGCAGCACGTGTATCCGACTACACCGCCTTCATGTACATGGGTGACCTGATCGAGTTTGGTGTAACAGATACACTGTTTACCAACCCGAGCAAGAAACAGACCGAAGACTACATCACCGGTCGTTACGGTTAAGGTCCAACGTGATATTCCTGGGGGATGGTCTATCATCCCCTATCGTCTATTACAGATTCACTCCTTATTACGGAGAGTTCAGACGTGAATTTTGAAGATAATTACTCAACCCATATCTCTCAGCAGTTTAACGAAGAGTTGGAACAGATTCGTACTCAGCTGCTGACCATGGGTGGCATCGTTGAGCGCCAGGTTCACGATGCTGTTGAAGCATTGCTGAACGGCGATGCTGACCTGGCTGAAAAGTCTCGTCGTACCGACCAGCAGACCAATGAAATGGAGCTGATGATCGACGAGCAGTGCACCACAATCATCGCCCGCCGCCAGCCTGCTGCCAGCGACCTGCGCCTGATCACTGCGATTTCCAAGGCGACTTCTGACCTGGAGCGTATCGGTGACGAAGCGAGCCGCATCTGCCGCCACGCCATTGACCTGGCAGAAGATGGCAATTCCCAGCGCGGTTACCAGGAAGTCCGTCACATAGGTACGCTGGTACGCGACATGGTTAAAGATGTTCTGACCGCATTCGCGCGCAGCGATACTGAGCTGGCATACCGTGTTGCTAAACAGGACAAAGCGGTTGACCAGGAGTACCGTACCGCGATGCGCTCCCTGATCACCTACATGATGGAAGATCCACGTGCGATCTCCAGCAGCCTGAATGTGATCTGGGTCCTGCGTAGCCTGGAGCGTATCGGTGACCATGCCTGCAACATGGCGGAGCATCTGGTGTACCTGGTAAGTGGTACCGACGTACGTCACGCCTCCCTGAAAACCATGAAAGCAGCAGTGCAACAGGGCGACGACTCCCCTGCTGAATAAGCCCCTCTCCGACGTGCGTTTACCTGGTTAAAGATCAAGTAAACGCACGTTTCATGCCCTCTCCCACTTGTGGTAACGTTGCCCTAAAGCCCAGCTGACTTCGGGAATCAACATGCTGCGATACGTGGTTTACGCCGATCTTAACTGCCCTTTCTGCTACGCGCTGCAGGAGCAACTACACGCGCTGAATCTGCTGGACCAGGTCGACTGGCGGTTGATCGAACACGCCCCCGACACCAGCGTCTTCAACACCACCCCCGAAAGTCAGGCTGAACTGGCCAGCGAAGTTTTCACCGTGCGCAGCCGCGCCCCACAGGTACAGGTTGCCCTGCCGCCCGTGCGCAGTGACAGCCGCTTCGCCAACCTCTGTGTGATTGCCGCCCGTGACATCGACGCGGACAAGGCCCGCCAGCTGCTGGTCAACCTGTACCGCGCCCTCTGGATTGAAGGGAAGGACATCAGTTCCACCGCCGTGATCTACGACTGCATCGTGGCTGCCGGCCTGCCGGGTGAACTGTCTATCGAAGAACCGCACGAGCACTGTCTGCATAACTGGCAACACCAGTGGGAGCGCGGCAGCTACAACCTGCGTATCCCGGTGCTGACCAGCAGCGGCGAGGATGAAGTACGTACCCTGCGGGGTCTGCCAAGCCAGGAACATATCAGCGCCTTCTTCGGCGGTGAGCAGCCTGCCGGACCGATCGGCAGCTTCGACCAGTGCCACGGCCGCGACCGACAAACCATCGCTTTCTATGGCCACGACGGTGTGCAGTCGATCTGGAACGTGATCGCCGCTGTACGTGACAACTACAACATCCTCCTGCCGGCCTCCGTACAGGAGCTGCGCAAGATGCTGAACCAGCCGGGCGAATCCCCGGATCTGATTCTGCTCAACAGCATCAACCATTTTCAGTCGATGCTGGAAGACACCACCGAGCTCGTGCACCAGGCCGCCGAAAGCCACACCCCGGTCGCCCTGGTGGGTGATCCGCTCAGCGATACGGAAGAGATCAAGGTATACGAGACCGGCGCCGCCGACTATCTGATCAAGGACCGCGCCAACGGCATCCTCCAGGCCCGTATCCGCACCCTGCTGATGCTGAAGCGCAGCCACGACCTGCTGGAGCGTGCCGCCCGTATCGACGGCCTGACCCAGATCTACAACCGACGCGAGTTCGAACGTAGTCTGGAAGTGGAGTGGTTACGCGGCCAGCGGTCCAAACAGCCGCTGAGCCTCATCATGCTCGATGTGGACCACTTTAAGGACTACAACGACCACTACGGCCACCTCACCGGTGACGGCTGTTTACAGCACGTGGCGACCGCCATTACCGAGAGCGTTCAACGCGCCCAGGATATGGTATGCCGCTTTGGCGGCGAAGAGTTTGTGGTGTTATTGCCGGAAACCAGTGCAGAGGGAGCCAAGGTGCTGGCGGAGAAGATCCGCAAAACGGTGGAAAACCTGACCATCGAGCACGCCCGCTCATCGGCGGGTCACCACGTTACCATCAGCCTGGGGCTCGCCAGCCTTAATCCGGCGGACAACAACAACCCACGCGCACTGATCCAGCTGGCCGACGAAGCCCTCTACCGCGCGAAACGCCACGGTCGCAACTGCGTCGCCGAATAACTCAAAAGAGGTGATTGAATTCGGGACTCGTTAGTTCCGGATATAGTCTGCAAATGGCGGGAAACGTGCGATCAGGCCGTCCCGTCCCAGCTCCCGCATCAACGCCATATTGCGCTCCGGGATCTCATCGGGATCACCGTAGTTCATCAGCACACGGCTCATCATCCCCTCACGGATCAGATGGAAGGACGGGAACGGGGAACGGTTGGTCCAGTTGGTGATGTCATCCGCCTCGACACCGGCAAACTGGTAGTTGGGGTGGAAACTGGCCAGCTGAAAGACGCCGCCCAGCCCGGAACGGTCCAGCAATCCCTGCAGAATATCCAGCATATCCAGATACTGCTCAAAGTCCGGCAGGGCATTTGGCGTCACCAGCAACGTGGTGGCCAGTTCATCCTCCTCACTCGCCTGAATCCGATCCAGCTCCGCCAGAAAAGCCTGTATCACCGCTTCATCTTTGTCACCCATCTCAATGGCGTAATGGATGGTCGCCTGTTTCACAACGGGGGCGGCAAACGGACAGAGGTTCATGCCAACCACCATCGCATCCACCCATGCTTGGGTGAGGGCTGCGGCATTCTCTGGAGAGTATTTGAGTGAGTGTGTGGTATTCATAGCGGCGATGCTACCTGAAGGCCCCGAACAGGCAAAGGCCGGATCACCAGAGTGTTGACGTACAGCAGACTTTTGCGGTCCGGCGGTGATAACATACGCGCAGTTTTTGAAGGAAACAGACCCGTGCCCATTGCCCGCGCCCTCACCGAACCGAACTTCGACACCCGCTGGACCTCCCTGCGCCGCCCTAGTGTCACCCAGACGCCGCACATCTGGCGCAATTGGTTGACCGATGCCGGCTCCCTCACCAAGCGTCTGGTGGCGCTGAGCGAAGGCGACTTCGAGGTTAAGGTGGTGCGTCAGGGCTGGCAGACTCCGACCCGC
Source organism: Pontibacterium granulatum (assembly GCF_029961155.1). Taxonomy (GTDB): domain Bacteria; phylum Pseudomonadota; class Gammaproteobacteria; order Pseudomonadales; family Balneatricaceae; genus Pontibacterium; species Pontibacterium granulatum. The sequence goes on from NZ_JASBRH010000024.1 coordinate 35,454, forward strand.
TCCGAAGCTAAGGCGCTGCGTATGGGCACCCGGGAAAAAGCACTGGTGCGCGAAGTCCAGCTGGTTGTTAAAGGCGAACCCCTGGTGTATGCCCGTACCATCATTCCGGCGACTACACTGACCGGACGGCAGCGAACCCTGAAGCTGCTGGGGAACCGCTCGCTGGGTTCCATGCTGTTCTCCGACCCCACCATGCGCCGCAGCCCATTGCAGTTCAGCCGCCTGCGCCTGCAGGACAAACGCACCGATGTCTGGGCCCGCCGCTCACTGTTCTACCTGTCAGAGAAACCGCTGCTGGTGTGCGAGGTTTTTCTGCCGGCCCTGCAGCAGTTAAAATAACGGCATCGAGTTAGAGAAACAGTGAAGATGCAGTCACAGGCCCATCAGACCCTTACCCTAAAAGAGAAGCTGACCGCGTACGTGCAACTGATGCGGATGGATAAGCCGATCGGCACCTACCTGGTGATGTGGCCGGCGCTGTGGGCACTGTGGATCGCCGCAGAAGGTGTGCCGAATCTGAAACTGTTGTTTATCTTTATCGCGGGCGCATTCCTGACCCGTTCCGCCGGTTGTGCCATCAACGACTTTGCCGACCGCAAGGTAGATGGCCACGTTAAGCGCACCCAGCACAGACCGATCCCCAGCGGCCGCGTTTCACCCAAGGAAGCGGTACTGCTGTTTGCCGGTTTTATGATACTGGCCTTCGTACTGGTACTGTTCACCAACTGGCAGACCATCTTGCTGTCGTTTGGCGCCGTCGCCCTGACCGCCGTGTACCCCTTTATGAAGCGTTACACCCACCTGCCACAAATTGTGCTGGGTGCAGCGTTTGCCTGGGCGGTACCGATGGCCTTCAGCGCCGTGACCGGCACCGTGCCTTGGTATGCCTGGCTGCTGTATGGCGCCACCCTGCTCTGGACTATAGCCTACGACACCCTTTACGCGATGGTTGACCGTGACGACGACCTGAAGATCGGGGTGAAATCCACCGCTATCCTGTTTGGCAATGCCGATAAGCTGGTCGTTTCCATCCTCAAGATCCTCACCCTCACCCTGCTGGTCGGGCTGGGTCTGCATCTACAGCTGTCGGTCTGGTATTACTTGGGCCTGGTGGGCGCGGCGATCCTGTTCATCCGCCAACAGTACCAGGTGCGTAACCGCGAGCGTGAACTGTGTTTCAGCGCCTTCCTCAACAACCATTATGTGGGTTTGCTGGTCTTTGCCGGTATCCTGGCGCACTATCTGAGTACGTAACCCCTCTGATCTGACTGGATTTCCACCGAATGCGCACCTGCATTAAGGAAATGGCGTGCGCGTCATATTAGTGTAACAATATTGTCTTGTAATAATGCCGTCTTTTATTAACCCCAAAAGAGGCAGACGTCATGTCTTCTACGAAAAAGGTGCTGATCGTTGACGACGAAGCACCGATTCGCGAAATGATTGCGGTCGCACTGGAAATGGCCGGTTACGAGTGTCTTGAAGCAGAAAACGCCAATCAGGCACATGCACTGATCGTAGATAGCAAACCGGATATGGTGCTGCTCGACTGGATGATGCCAGGTACCAGCGGTGTCGACTTCGCCCGCCGACTGCGCAAGGATGAACTGACCGCCGACATGCCGATCATCATGCTGACCGCCAAAGGCGAAGAGGAAAATAAGATCAAAGGTCTTGAGTCCGGCGCCGATGATTTTATCACCAAGCCATTCTCACCGCGTGAGCTGGTTGCCCGCCTGAAAGCAGTATTGCGCCGCACCACACCAAAAGGTGTTGAAGAGCCGGTGTCTGTTGATGGCCTGACCCTGGATCCGATCTCTCACCGTGTGACGGCGGAAGGCGCTCCAATAGAACTTGGTCCGACCGAATTCCGTCTGTTACAGTTCTTCATGACCCACCAAGACCGTGCATACTCCCGTGGCCAGCTACTGGATATGGTGTGGGGTGGTAACGTTTATGTTGAGGAACGTACAGTGGACGTACACATTCGTCGCCTGCGCAAAGCGCTGGGTGAACGTCACGACTACTTGGTACAAACCGTACGCGGCACCGGCTACCGCTTCTCTGCCAATGTAGCCTGAGGGTATAACATGCAGCACAACCGCCACTCAATGCTAAGTAACCTGTTTCTGTTTGCCGGAATTGGGTTGTTTGTGGGGTTTGTGTTTGGTTATCCGGCAGAACTCCTATCTGCCGGTTTGTTGACCTGGTCTCTGCTACAGGTGAAACAGTTTAGCCGCCTGAATGAGTGGTTACACCGCGACAAATCAGATGCCGAACCGCCTGAGTGCACCGGTCACTGGGGTGATCTGTTTGATGATTTTTCCCGTCAGCAGAAGCGCACCGCCTCCCGCGAAGCATTCCTGCGCAGTGTGATCAAACGCTTCCAGCAGTCCTCCGCAGCACTGCATGACGCGGTGGTAATCATTAATGACCAGAATAACCTGGAGTGGTGGAACCGCTCTGCCGAGCGCCTGCTGGGCTTCAAAACCACCACTGACCGCGGCAAGCCAGTCATTAACTTACTGCGTGATCCGCGCTTTATCCGCTACTACAAGCGGGACAGCTACGAGGAACCGCTGCAGCTGCCTTCACCGGTCAACCACGAGATCGAGCTACAGTACCAGATTACCCGTTTTGGTAAAGGGGACCGCCTGCTGGTTGCGCGCGATATCACACAGATGCTGCGTCTTGAACAGACCCGACAGGACTTTGTAGCCAACGCCTCCCACGAGCTGCGCACGCCGTTGACCGTAATTCTGGGGTACCTGGAAACCTTCCTGGATCAGGAGCTGCCACGTCCGCTCCATCGGGGTATGACCCAGATGCAGCAGCAGGCGCGTCGTATGCAGAACCTGGTTTCCGACCTGTTGCTGCTCTCCCGTCTAGAAGCGACCCGTCAGGTCACCGATGAGCATCCGGTACAGATCCAGAGCCTGATCCAGAACATCCACGACGCCGCCACCGAGCTGGCACGCGGCAAAGGTCATGAATTTGAGCTGGACCTGGACCCACAGCACGACCTGCTGGGTCAGGAAGTTGAGCTGCACAGTGCCTTCTCCAACCTGGTGTACAACGCTGTGCGTTATACCCGCGAAAACGGCAGGATCAGCATCCGTTGGTGGGTGGATCAGGAAGGCGGTCACTTCTCGGTAACGGACAACGGCATCGGTATCGATGCGATCCATATCTCCCGTCTGACCGAACGTTTCTACCGCGTGGACGAAAGCCGTTCCTCCGAAAGCGGTGGCACCGGCCTGGGTCTGGCGATTGTGAAGCACGTTCTGTCCCGTCACGGTGGCCACCTGACGATCAAGAGCAAGAAAGGCGAAGGCAGTACCTTCACCTGTCACTTCCCACTGGACCACCTGATGCTGGTATCAGTGAGTGAGGACGATGATTTGCAGGATGCGGGCTGAGCCCCAAGCCGATTCTCCAGACAAATAAAAAAGGCGCTCCAGATGGGCGCCTTTTTAGTTAAGTCCGTCCCGTCCTGAATAACGTTGACACTTTTCGAGGCTCATTCATTGTAGGGTAGGCTCTGCGTCATCTTTGGTGATCAGCCTACCGGCAGCGTGATCACCTTCGATGACGACGACGCTGCCCTACAGTAGTCCGGAGAAGGCGGACCGATCAGAGATTGATAAGAGGAGTTCAGCAACTCCCCTTATCTCGCCCAAGTAAGGTTTATAGGGGCATTAATTGATGCAGAGTGTGATCAACGATCCAGCCGAGGCCGTGCTGAGTTCTCAGCGCCCAAATGATCACCGATATGCTCCTCCACCCAGTAGCAGGTTGCCCCCACCACCGCCGCAGGCATCAGCACCAGGTTCAGTACCGGAATCATCATCCCCAGTTGCACCAGACCACCAAAACCTACCGAGGTCAGGCGACGTGCCTTCAGCAGCTCTTTCATCTGCTTGAAGCTCACCTTGTTGTTATCCATCGGGTAGTCGCAGTACTGGATCGCCATCATCCAGGCCCCAAACAGGAACCACAGAAACGGCGCCGCGATATTGAGCACCGGGATAAAGGTCAGTACCAGCAGAAGAACAAAGCGCGGCAGGTAATACGCCAGCTTCGACAACTCGCGGCCGATAGCACGCGGCACCAGCGCAATAATCGCCTGCCAGCCCTCATCAGTCACCACTTCACCACGCAACTTGCGTTCCACCTTCTCAGACAAAAAGCCGTTGAACGGCGCCGCGATCAGGTTTGCCACCAAGGTAAAACTGTAATAAACCACCACCAGCACCATCAGTGCGAACAGCGGCCACAACAGAAACTCCAGGAACGAGGCCCAGTCCGGCAGGTAGCCCAACAGGAAGTCGATCCAGACATCAAACTGGGTGATCAGCAGCCAGATGGCGCCCACAAATAACAGAATATTTACGATCAGCGGGATCAGCACAAAGGGGCGGATGGCCGGGTCCGGCAGCATCGACAATCCCTTCAGCAGATAACCCGCGCCTTTAGCGGGATTTCCTTTCATAACACCTATCAACTCATAAAGTATGCGTACAGACGCAGCACAACGGCTACGATCATCATACTAAGACCTGCACGGTTCACTTTAAATTCCACAACATTGAACTCAATATTCGGCTGCCAGAACATCAGCACAGATTTGAAGTCCTTGGTCCGTCCTGCGTAGAGCGCCAGAGACACCAGAAACACCGCCAGTCCGCCCCAGAACAACAACTCTTCGATCATTGCCAGATACATCATACTCGCCTTACGTCCACTTTCTGCTAAGTTTCTAGAGGCAACAAGCCTAACAAAAATTAGATGTAACGGCTGCAATCCCTAGGTCCAAGGCACCCTGTTTGCACCCTGAGTCGCACCTGCGATGGAGAGACAGATGAGAGCGATACAGATCCACGAATTTGGCGATACCAGTAAGCTGAAGCTGGAAGAGGTGGATTCCCCTAAGCCCCAACGCGGCGAAGTTCTGGTTCGAAATGAGGCCTGCGGGGTTAACCCGATCGACTGGAAAACCTGCGCCGGAGGGGGTGCAGCACCGTTTATTGGCGAACTGCCGTTTATCCCGGGCTGGGAGTTTGCGGGAGTGGTCGATAAGCTGGGCGAAGGCGTCAGCGGTTTCACTCCCGGAGACAAGGTATTTGGCATGATCCGTTTTCCGGAACGGGCGGGGTGTTATGCAGAGTTCATTGCTGCGCCTGCCGCTGAGATCGCCAAACGAGGCGAGGGCCTCGACAGCATTACCGCAGCAGGCATCGCCACCGCCGGCCTGACCGCTTGGCAGGCACTGTTTGATAAGGGCAGCCTGCAAGCGGGCCAACGGGTGCTGATTCTGGGTGCGGCCGGCGGTGTGGGTCACCTGGCGGTACAACTGGCCGCTTGGGCCGGAGCCGAGGTCTATGGAACCGCATCGGGCCGCAACCACAGCTTTCTACGCAGTCTGGGCGCGCATAAGCTGTACGACTACCATCACGACGACGTCACCCAGGCACTGAGTGACATTGACCTGATCATTGATGCCGTAGGCGGTGACACTGCGATTAATGCCCTCCCCTGCCTGAAACCGGGCGGTGTGATGGTCACCCTGCCCTCCGTTACCAAGGATCAGGTAATCGCGGCCGGTGACGAGGTTGGCCATGCGGTGCTGCCGATCCGCTGCGAAGCCAACTCCGACCAGCTCGCCGAGCTGGTGACATTGCACAAAGCAGGTAAATTAAGGGTTGCGCTGGCTGAAGCTTTACCGTTAGAGCAGGTGGCCGAAGCGTTCCGCCTCAGCCAGGAGGGCCACGTACGGGGCAAGTTAGTGCTTACTCTCTAAATATCGCAGTAAAAAGGCCGCAATAGCGGCCTTTTTACTGCATGACGACGTGCAGCAATTTAACCAAGCTTCATCAGGATCTTCACCGATTCGCGCAGACGCTCGAACGCTTCAGCCAGACGCTGGATTTCATCGTTGGAGTTGATAGTGATTGCGGTCTCCACCTCCCCCTTACTCAGCTTGTCAGCCGCCTGGGTCAGGTAGATCAGTGGACGGGTCAGGGAGCGGGACAAGGTTTTGGCGATCACGAACGCCATCACCACCGCGACAACCACAAACACCCCCAAAGCAATCACGAAGTTATCCAGCAGCTTCAGGACCACGGACTTGGGTGCAATTGCTACCAGACGACCCATCACGTGTTGCTGCTGCTCGTCTGCATACAACGGTGTCACCGCCACCAGATCATCACTCAGGTCAACCTGAGCGCTGCCACTGACCGCCAGGACCTCACGCGCCAACAGCGGACGATCCACCGGCATCGACTTGCCGTGGTTCAGGTCACGGGTGCTGCCCCACTCCAGTTCGGCATTGCTGTTCGCCAGGTAGTAACCGTGGTCATCCACCAGCGCAAACTGCACACCACCCGGGGTAGAAGCATCCTTGATCTGATTCAGGAAGGCGTTGGCATCCACATTCAGGATCAGCACACCCACCAGACGATTGCCCACCGCGAAGATTGGCGTGGCAAAGCGGATGGTTGGGCGGATCGGGTCTTCCAGTTCGCCGTCTTCACGGTTCAGGTCGACCGGGGATACGTACGTCTGCCCAAACTCCAGCTTGGACGCTTCACGGAAGTACAGGCTGTTGCTTTTGTTGCGCAGCTGATCCGGCTGTAAAACACGGCTGTAACCTTGCTCTTCGTTGTGCTCGACACGGATCAGCTCCTGCCCGTCGGCAGCGACAAATCGCAGCTGATTGTAGATGCGGCGGTTCTTGGCCAGGCTCAGGAAATCACGTGCCAGGGCGCGGCCGTTCACATCCAGATTATTCTGATCCTTGATCACCAGGGCACGGCCGTACTGGAACATGGACGCGGAATCACGCAGGTAACTCAGATCACCCGGGACATGTTTCAGCACCCCAAAAGCGGAGCCGGACAGCAGCTGAACCTGACGTTCCAGGTTGCTCACACTGGCACTTTTCAGGGCATCAGTGGTGGAGTAGTAGACGTAACCCGCCAGTACCAGCACCGGCACCAAGGCAACCAGTATCAGGGCACGTTCAACTTTCGACTTGATCGTTTTCACCGCGTTTCTCCGTCTTATCCTTTAGGCAGTGATGCGTTGGCACGGCGGAGGAACTCCGCTCGTTTCTGTTTGTTATCGATAAATTCAGCCAGACGGATGCACAGACCGGTCAGCGGTTCGCCCGCCGCCTGCCAACTGTTTTGTGCACGCCCAAAGACCACCCGTGCTGCCGGACCGATCTGTTCGGCCAGCAACAGCTTGAGCTTCTCCAAATGCACATCCAGCACTTCCGCCGGCATCGCCTCCGATGCGCTGGACAGCGGCCCCCCGACTGGCTCGTCGCCTGCAGTTCCCTGCACCGCCGCAACGGGAGCCGCTGCAGGTGCCGAGTCTGTCGAGACCACACTTTCGTTCAACGTGGCCAGCAGCTTCGCCGTCGCAGAACGGACCGCGGTCTTGATCAACGCAAGGTTGATGTTTTTCTCTGCCAGAAGCGCGAGGATTGCGCCGTTTTCCAGGCGGTACCCGATCAGCAAGTTGTCTTCGAGTTCCACGTGAATTTCGCGATGGTTACGTTGCATCCCCTCAACGCCCATAAAAATCTGGGTCATCACCTTGGCGACACCGGTGAGGTTGTCGTTGAGGATGCTCGGGAAGGTGGAGGCCTGTACTTGATCCTGATGAATCACACAGCCGTGCTGTACCCCCCCCCAGGATCTCAAGATCTTTCAGTATGCTTTGCATCGCCTGTTATCCCCACTGCAGCAGGTCATCGAGCTGCTGGCGCAAAATACGGACGGAGGTGCGGTTGGACGATACAACCCCCAGGACCTGTTCCTCTTCTACATACACCGACAGGTTTTCGCTGGTGTCGCTTTTCAGCACCACACTCTGCACCTGGCCAAGATCGGATACCTGTTCAAAGACCGGCACGATGCCCGCCATAAAGCCGATAAAGTCATCCAGCTCGGTATCGTCCAGTGACGAGGTCACGATATCGCCCATCGCGGTCGCCAGTGCCGCGCCCTCTACGCCTTTGATGTTCAAGACGTCATCCACTATGGAATCTTTCATGACGATGTTCTCTCCAAGGTAATCGCTGACCTGAGACGGTGCCTGCTCAACCGCAGGTAGGGACCGCTCGGGCGCGTTTTCGGCATCGGCCAGCAGCTGCGACCAGTCCGCATCCACGCGGTCACCGATAAAACGCTGCAGCAATGTCAGCACGTCGCTTTTGCGGCGTGCATCCAAAAAGACCACCTCTGCGGTGAGCCCCAGCTCCTCCACCCAGCTTTCGTATTGGGCGCGCTCGGGTTCGGCCCGCAGATCTGAGCGGGTCACACCGATGATCAGCTTCTTACGTGTAATCAGGTTGGAAAACTCCTGCGCATAGTACTTCAAGTCCCGTAAGGGGGACGCCCGACTGTTGTCAATCAACAACACCAGGCCTGCGCAGTCTGCCGCCAGTTCGTTAGCCAGCAGTTCCCACATAAAGCGAAAACGCATCTGCCCGGGGGTACCGTACAGGTGGATTTTCTGGGTTTCGTTTAGAGCCAGACATCCATAGTCCATCGCGACGGTGGTGGTCGCCTTGCGCGACGCCGTAACATCGGAAACCGCTTTGTCTGTGTTCAGGCTGGGTTTATCACTGAGGACATTGATGGCCGTGGTTTTGCCTGCACCGACCGGTCCTGCAAAGATAAGTTTGAGATCTGACATACGCCTGTGTAATTCCGCTTGCGGTCCGACACGGGGCATTCCTCTGCCCCGCGAATGAAAATCAAGAACGCAATGGAACCACCGGGATGTGACGTTAGTATGACGTACAACCAGCGATCAGTTGTGCACCCCAGATATGAGGCGCAATACAGAAGAAAGCTACAAATTACTGCAGCTAAAGGAGAGCGTTACCCCAAGGCGTTGCTTGGGTTACGCCAATCGACGGTTTAAGAAAGCGGCTGGGGATTAGCCGCGATGAACCAGTTCGCGGGTCATCACCACGGATTCTTTCAGGAACTGCTCGCGCTGGTCGCCAGACAGTTCCGCCGCTAGCAACTTGAGCAGCGCCGGCAGCTTGTACTTGTTCATGCCGTTCTGGCGCTTCCACTCGTTAAGAATACGGTAGAAGCTGATCGCACCGGAGGAGCCCAGCAGGTCGACCATCTTGTCGCACAACTTGTTCATCAGTTCGCTCAGGGCCGCAGCATATTCCTGATCCTGCACCGCTCCCGCCTGGATAAAGCCGGTTTCGCCCACCGGGAACACCGGCTCCAGATCGGACGACGGCAACTCGGCGGACTTGCTGAGCGAGTCGAGGATACGCTTTTTCACCGAACGAACCGACGTGGCCATCAGCGCCATGTTAATCCCTTTACGGGTCAGCATCAGCAGGGTGCATTCATCCGCAAGCCGGTAGGCGAGCAGCAAGTGTCGATCCAGCTCCAGGTGTAATTCAGCGTAGTTATGACCACAGTTGTTAATGCCCGTAAACAGCTGAGCCACCACACTCTGACTGCGGATAAGGTCCTGTTGCAGGTCTGCCGGACAGGTTGAGGCGATCAGATTACCCTGCCAGCTTACCCCACTGTGCTGTGCGCCACTGTAAGCTTCGAGATCATGCAGAATACTTAACACGCTTACCCCCACTGCAGCAGATCGTTCACCTGCTGACGGATCATGCGGGTCGATGTTTTTCGGCTGGAAACCACGCCTAAGGCCATCCCCTCCCAAACAAACACCGACAGGTTGTTTTCGTGGCGGTCTCGGAACACCACGTTGTTCACCTGTCCCAATGATGAGTTCTCACCCTGGTCCGGCACAATGCCGGTGACCAAGGCGATAAAGTTCTCCAGCTGACTGCCCTCCAGCGAGGAGGTCACCAGGTCGCCGTTGGCGTCGGTAGCGGCTAAGCCCAGCACGCCTTCGATATTGAGCAGGCCGTTGACCACGCTTTCCTTGATCACCACCTGTTCGCCCTGGTATTCGTCAATCTCCAGCTCGGCACCGTTGCTGGAGAACTCCATATCCTTCTGTTCGGCTTCGGCCAGACGCTTCAGCGTGGCCCATTCGGAGTAGTCGCACTGCCCTTCAAGGATCAGCTCAACCAGACTGAGCAGATCCGATTTACGGCGACCGTCGATAAAACACACGGCGGCTTCTTTACCCAGCTCCTTCAACAGACCGTGGTATTCCTCCACCGAAGGACGCATACGCAGGTCGGACCGGGTCACTGCAATCACCAAGCGTTTATTGTCGATGACATTGGCAAATTCACGGGCATAGTATTTCAGATCGCGCATCGGGTAATTGCGGGTGTTGTCGATCATCATCACCACACCCGCACAATCTTTGGCGATCTCTTCGGAGAGTAGCTCCCACATGAAGCGGAAACGGGCCTGTCCTGGGGTGCCGTACAGATGGACACGGGACTCTTCGCTCAGGGTCAGGCGGCCGTAGTCCATCGCCACGGTGGTGGTTTGCTTGCGGCGCCCGGTCACGTCAGACACCTGCGCTTCGGTATCAAGGCAGTCGATGTCGCTGATCGAGCGGATGGCGGTGGTCTTACCTGAACCCACAGGTCCGATAAAGAGAACTTTATGGTTTTCCATGCAGAATCTACTTCTCAAACATGCTCTATTTCTCCACGGATGGAGCGCTTACACACCGGTCACCCGCAAGGGCTCTGCCCGTTCCAGTCTGAACCAGAGCACCCTCTTCCCCTATTAATACTAGTCATTTGCGTCTGATCCAGATACTACAGGAATATGGGTTAAGTCATGTTGAGAGAGGTCAGTTTGCCACCAGCTTAGGGGCTGCAAAACAGCTGCTGCTGGCGCATCAGTAAACGGCAATTGTCGCCGCGAATGTTTTTGTCCAGGCAGTAGTCTTTGGCCCACTCTTTATCGTCTTCGCTGGGTTTCTCGCGAAATTCCGGTACACCGTCGCAAAAACCTTCACTGGAAGTGGCCTTGCTCAGACAAGCCTTCAGGAAACGCCCGGACGCCACGGTGCATTGATAACCCAAGCAGCCGTCGAAGTCCGCCAGTGCCTGATCCAGGCACTGCTTCTGGTTGGCACGCGTGCCGAACTGCAAACCTGCTTCGGTGCGCTCCTGCAGCACCCGGTTCTGCTCGGCATTAAAGTCATCCACCCAACCGGTGTTATACATCCACGCCAGCACCAGTCCGCCGAGTACAACCAGCGCCAGCAGCGCCATCCATAGTTTCTTTTTCATCGTGAAAATCCTTAGAGCTTTCCTAGGAGTCGGTTGGGCTTAACCAATCGTTAAGTGTGACCGGCTCCTTTACTTAGCGGGCGCGGGTGTATAAACCGGCCAGGCAGCAGAACAGGCCCACCACGGAGAGAAGCATGCCGCCATTCACCAACAGCGGGTTGCGCACCATAAACGGGCTAAAGGCGTGCGTTTGCGTCTGATCGCAGACCGCATTGACGTAGTCGTAGGAACCTCCGGCGCCGAGGCATTCCTTCACTGCCGAAAGTTCATTCAGATAAAGCCCCATCATGACCACGCCGGGCACAATCAGCAGTAACAATCCAATTCGCAGTATCATTCGCTGTCAGTGATCCCTATGTTGCTGAAGCCTTCGTTGTGCGCCAGCTCTCTCAGCGCAGCGATGAGGTCTTTATTTGGCTTTTTGCTGGCGGTCACACGCTCCAGCACTTCCTCCTGAAACGCCTCTTCCTGCTCCATCATCTCGTGGGTATTGATCAGGCGAACCACCTCTTCGTCGGAGAGCTGATCGTCCGCTTCGCTGATCTCGATAAAACTGGCCACACATTCACGGGACAGGAGAGCCACGTTGGCGGCCTCTTCCGGATCGGCCGCCAGGATAATATTCAGAGTGGAGAACAGAGCGACCACTGCATCGTTAGCAGGCAACGCACCGTACATGGTGAACTCTTCCAGGTCCGGAATATTGGCTTCCACCTTGTCCAGTTGCACCTCGAAGTTCATCTTGGCACCCGTGTTACCCAGCTTGTCCCATACGCCATTGAGGATCTGGCGCAACTGCTGTGCGTTGCCAAATTCAACCAGGCGCGAGAAAAGCGCAAAGTTAGGGAACATACGTTCACTCAGGGCTGCACTGAAGGCAACCAGCTGCCAGTCTTGCAGCTCCGCCAGCTGCTTTTTCATAGACTGATCGGACATAGTCTCTGCTCTCCACCGATAGGGACTCATTAGTTCCGCCTATTGTACGGTTTTTCCAGCAAATATCCGAATAAGATCCAGTTACGTGATACTACGAATGCCGCTAAATTGAGCAAAATTGTTATACTTCCGAGCTAACAATAAAAAGCTTCATAGGGTAATCAACCGTATGACCTCCTCTAACACCTCAGCTCTAAGCACGATTGTGCGTCTGATTGATGCGATCAGTGAGTGGTCTGGCCGGGCTATCTCCTGGTTGACCCTGGCCATGGTGCTGGCCACGTTTACCATCGTGGTAATGCGTTATCTGTTTAACGTGGGCAACGTTGCCCTGCAGGAATCTGTGATCTACATGCACAGTTTCGTATTCCTGCTCGGTGCGGCGTATACCCTGAAACACGACGGCCATGTGCGCGTCGATATCTTCTACCGACCAATGAGTGAAAAGGGTAAGGCGATCATCAATATGTTCGGCACCCTCTGCCTGCTGATTCCGGTAGCGGCATTTATCTTTTATATCTCCTGGGAATATGTAGCGACCTCCTGGGAATTGAGCGAAGGCTCGCAGGAAGCCGGTGGTATCCCACTGCGCTACGTCCTGAAAACCAGCCTGTTGCTGATGCCGGCGATGATCATTCTGCAAGGTATCGGTGAAGTCCTGCGCAGCATTCTGGTGCTGACTGGAAAAGGACATCTGTTAGAGGAAGAGGAGGGCCACGCACTATGATGGAGTTTCTGCCGCTGCTGCTGTTTATCGGCGCTGTTGTTATCCTGTTGCTGGGCTACTCGGTTGCCTTCTCCCTGGCAGGTACCGGCCTGCTGTTTGCCGCGATCGGGGCGTACACCGGCCACTTCGATTCCGTCTTCCTGGAGGCGATCCCCAACCGCCTGTTTGGCATCATGAACAACGAGGTACTGATCGCGGTACCGCTGTTTGTGTTCATGGGCGTGATGCTGGAGAAATCCAAGATCGCCGAAGAACTGCTCGACACCATGGCGCTGCTATTTGGCCCGATGCGTGGGGGCTTGGGTATCTCCGTGACTCTGGTGGGCATGCTGCTGGCCGCCTCGACCGGTATCGTGGGTGCGACCGTTGTGACTATGGGTCTGCTATCCCTGCCAACCATGCTGCGCCGAGGTTACGATCCGTCGATCGCCACCGGCACCATCTGTGCCTCCGGCACACTGGGTCAGATCATTCCTCCGTCCATCGTTCTGGTACTGCTGGGTGATGTTATCTCCTCCGCCTATCAGCAGGCACAGCTGGATCAGGGCATCTTCTCGCCGGATACGGTAACCGTGGGTGATCTTTTCCTGGGCGCGTTGATCCCGGGCCTGCTGCTGGTTGCCGCCTACGTGCTGTACCTGGTGTTCAAGGCGATCACTAAACCGGATTCCGTACCGGCAATTCCGGAAGAGGAACGTGCAGCGGTCGAGAACCTCACCGGGCGAGTGATGCGTGCACTGGTACCGCCGGTGCTACTGGTTGCACTGGTACTGGGTTCCATCCTGGGTGGTCTGGCAACGCCAACCGAAGCGGCCTCTGTGGGTGCAGTGGGTGCCATTGTGCTGGCAATGCTCCGTAAGAGCTTCAGCCTGAGTATTCTGCGTGAAGTAATGCGTTCCACCACCCAAGTGAGCTCCATGGTGTTTATCATCCTGGTGGGTGCATCGATTTTCTCGCTGGTGTTCCGTGGCTACGGCGGTGACGACATGGTACGTGACTTCCTGCACGACCTGCCGGGCGGTGTATTTGGCGCGATGCTGCTGGTAATGCTGGTGATTTTCCTGCTCGGCTTCTTCCTCGACTTTATCGAGATCACCTTCGTGGTGGTGCCGATCGTTGCCCCTATCCTGCTGAACATGGGCCTCGATCCGGTGTGGCTGGGTGTGATGCTGGCGCTGAACCTGCAAACCTCCTTCCTGACACCGCCGTTTGGTTTCGCCCTCTTCTACCTGCGTGGTGTGGCACCGGACAGCATCACCACCATGCAGATCTACCGGGGTGTGATACCGTTTATCATCATCCAGCTGGCCGCTCTCGCTCTGCTGGCTTACTGGCCAAGCCTGGCAACCTGGTTGCCGGAAGTGGTGTACGGCTAGATCCATTTTGCCGCAGCATCTAGCGGGTGCTGCGGCTTCTACGGACATAAAAAAAGCAGGCTAAAAAGCCTGCTTTTTTATTGCACGAGACCTCACTTACAGGGTACGTGCGTTCAGGTAAGCCTGCTCGGATACTGCGTGCCATGCAGTCGCCTGCTCGCGGAACTTGATGAAAGAGTCATACACTTTCTGAGCCATCGGATCTTTCGCCGCTTCCTCTTTCACCACCTCATCGGACAGTGCTTTCAGCTTGGTCAGTACTTCGTCTGGGAACTTACGCAGTTCCACGCCGTGCTGATTAACCAACTGATCCAGCGCACGGTTGTTCTTCGCTGTGAAGTCAGCCAGCATGTCCTGGTTTGCGACGCGGATCGCGTTGCGTACTGCAACCTGCAGGTCTTTTGGCAGCGCTTCGAACGCTTCTTTGTTGATGAAGCTTTCCAGGGTAGTGCCCGGCTCGTGCCAGCCTGGGTAGTAGTAGTACTTAGCCGCTTTATACAGGCCAAACGCCAGGTCGTTGTATGGACCTACCCACTCGGTTGCGTCGATTGCACCGGACTGCAGCGCAGGGAAGATCTCACCACCTGGCAGCAGTACAGGGGTACCACCGGCACGTTTCAGGACTTCACCACCCAATCCCGGCATACGCATCTTCAGGCCTTGAAGGTCTTCCAGGCTGTTGATCTCTTTGTTGAACCAACCACCCATCTGTACACCGGTGCTACCCGCAGCCCCCGGTACCAGACCAAACTTCGCGTACAGCTCTTCCCACAGCTCCATACCGCCACCGTGGTACAACCAGCTGTTCATCTCCTGAGCGGTCAAACCGAACGGTACCGCTGCAAAGAACTGTGCCGCTACGCTTTTGCCTTTCCAGTAGTAGGCTGCGCCGTGGCCCATCTCTGCAGTACCGCGGGAAACCGCGTCAAAAATCTCCAGCGCACCTACCAGTTCTTTGGCACCGTACACTTTTACCTGTACACGGCCACCGGTCATCTCACCGATCAGTTTTGCCAGATAGTTGGCACCGGTCCCCAGCCCTGGAAAGTTCTTTGGCCAGGTGGTGACCATTTTCCATTTAAATTCAGGTGCTGCCTGGGCAGTGCCGGATGCCAATGCGCCCGCTGCAAGTGTTGCAGCGCCTGCGCCTTGTAGAAATTGACGACGTTTCACTAGCCTACTCCCTTAACATTATTTTTCTTCATCGGTTTGAAAAAATAGCACTGCAGAGGCTTGCCCGCAATTGGCTTAAAACAGCGATCTTTCAGAGATACCGAACTGGTACCACCGTAATTCAACAAATTGTGTTACATAAATGACACATGGAGACTCCAAAGCGCCGTTAAGGAGGGTCCCTAATGTACGTAAGCTTGTTATACTTTTGCCGTTTGTTGTTCCGTGGGGAAAAACGTTGAACTCCTTTAACCTGTTGAAGTCCATTGCCGATGCCCGCCCTAAGCTGCGTAAGTCAGAGCAGAAGGTGGCCGACTTTGTGCTGGCACATCCCAATGACGTGATCCACATGCGTATCGTTGACCTGGCCTCCGAAGCCAATGTCAGTGAGCCTACCGTGGTCCGTTTTTGCCGTGCGCTCAACTACGATGGCTTCCAGGATTTTAAGCTCACCCTGGCACAGGGTGTAGCGACCAATCCCAACTTCGAGCAGTTCTCCCTCAACCGCACCGACACGGTCACCGAGTTCAAGACCAAGATCTTCGACTCGATGATCGGCAACCTGATGAATATCCGTGAACAGTTGGATCCGCAGATCCTGGAAGATGCGATCGCGGTACTGGCCAAGGCCTCCCGGGTTGAATTTTACGGCTTTGGCGCGTCGGCACCGGTCTGTACCGACGCCCAACACAAGTTCCACCGTATGCAGATCAACGCGACCTCATACTCCGACCCGCATATGCAGACTATCTCGGCGGTGACGCTGAAAGAGGGCGATGTGGTGGTGGCGATATCCCAGACCGGTCGCACCAAGGACCTTCTGCACACCGTTAAGCTGGTGAAAGAAACCGGTGCCACCGTGATCTCCCTCTGCCCGGGCGGTACACCGCTGGCGGAGATGGCGTCCATCGCCATTCCGATCGATCTGGAGGAGGATAAGGACCTCAGCACCCTGATGTCCTCCCGCGTGGTCCATCTGGTGGTGATCGATGTCCTGGCAGTAGGTGTAGCGATGAAGCTGGGACCGGGCTTGCTGGATCACCTGAAAACCATCAAACGCAGCCTGCGCTCCCTGCGCCAGAACGACAAGCGGCCACCGATCCGACGCACCGATCGAAGCACACTGGATCGCGGCTAAGACCTGATATGCAGGTGATTCCGTGCAGTCACCTGCAGCTTACCCGCCAACCTCATACTAAGGTCTATTCAGTTCTCTCAGGCTTTCATTTTTCTGCAATGGAGAGCCTTTAGCATCCCTTCCTGTCTCGCGGATTGATTGATATTTGTTCATATCTGCGATAAAAGAAAAACTAAGGGATGACTGCTTCCGCTGATTTCCCCATACGCCAAGGGCGTATCTGCTTGGAACGGACCAGCGTTGTTATCCCTTTCTGTAGGCTGTCTCAGTGAGATCCCCGGTCGCCCGGGAGGGCAACAGATATCTGGCGATCTCCTGACTGTGATGATCTAGGAGCTAGAGTTATGCTGGTTAGAAAAGAGCAGGACCTCAATCAAATTCAGACGGAAGTCTTCGATCTATTGGTCGGTTTCGACGAAGAAGAGAAACTGAGTCGTAAACGTGTCGCGTCCCGCCGCTCCCTGCGAGCCCGTCGCGCAATCGAGCAGCACTTCGAAGAGAAAAAGCTGCACGACGAAATTTCCGAGCGTTGGTACGACGAGTAAGCCAAGATAAAAAAGCCAGTCCTGTTTCCAAGACTGGCTTTTTTAGTTTTTGACCGCTCAGTATTCCGGATAGAGGATATTCAACGGTACCGAGCGACTGCCTTCCACCACGATAGCCGCGTGCTGGCGCCGCAACCTGCGCGGTTCTGCCACACCACATGAGTGTGCGATCATCTCGACCTCATGCACCAAATGATCGTGGTAGTTGGCTACACGCTCTGCCTTGTCCTCCGGAACCAATCCCCGTTGCAGGTCCGGATCATGGGTGGTGATCCCGGTTGGACAGGTATTCTTATTACACTGCAGTGCCTGGATACACCCCAGCGCAAACATATATCCACGTGCAGACACCACAAAATCCGCCCCCATACAGATCGCCCCTGCCACATCGGTTGGGTTGATCAACTTGCCAGATGCAATCACTCGAATACGGTCACGCAGATCGTGTTCAACCAGCTTGTTGACCAGAATCGGCAGGCTTTCACGCAGCGGCAGGCCCACGCTGTCCATCAGCGGCATCGGCGCAGCACCGGTGCCGCCATCTGAACTATCGAGAGTAATAAAATCAGGTGCGGCTTCGATCCCCCGCGCTTTGACTTTCTCACAAAACTCGTCCAGCCAATTCGCATCGCCAATCACCAGCTTGAAACCACAGGGTTTACCGGTCACCTCACGTACCCGTGCCACCATATCCAACAGATCATCAGCACAGGCAATATCCGGATGGCGGTTCGGACTGAGGGAGGCTTCTCCCACCGGGATGCCGCGAATCGCGGCGATCTCTTCATTCACCTTCTCTGCCGGCAGGATACCGCCTTTGCCCGGCTTCGCGCCCTGACTGAGTTTGATCTCAAACATCTTCACTTGGGGCAACGCCGCTTTCTCGCGCAATTTGTTATCGTCCAGTAGGCCCTGCGCGTTGCGTACGCCATATTTGGCGGTGCCAATCTGATATACGATGTCGCACTTCCCTTCCAGATGGTACGGCGACAGGCCTCCCTCACCCGTGTTCATCCAGCAACCAGATTTTGCAGCGCCATTAGCCAGTGCCAGGACTGCAGACTTTGATAACGCACCGTAACTCATGCCGGAAATATTGAAGAATGAAGGTGCATCATACGGCTGACGGCAGAACTGCCCGATGCGCATCGGCTGTGTGGCACTGGCATCCTCTTTTAGCGTGGGGAACGGACAGTTGAGAAACAGGTAGGTGCCGGGTACACGCAGATCACGCGTGGACCCAAAGGCGATCATGTTGTCGATATTCTTGGCTGCGCGATAAACCCAGGAGCGCTGGGCACGGTTGAACGGCATCTCCTCGCGATCCATGGCGAAGAAATATTGGCGAAAGAATTCGCCAATATGCTCAAAAAGATAACGAAAACGCCCCACCAGTGGATAGTTACGCCGGATCGCCTGCTTTGTCTGGTGTTTGTCTACCTGATAGATCACCACTGCGGTGATCAGTCCACCGACAACTAGTAGCAGCATCAACGCGCCGGTAAAAGCGATAAAGTTGATGGCAAAATTGGTAACCGCTTCGTTCATAACCCCTCCCCACGGGGAACTCACCGTTCCCAAGCCTTGTGGCTCTATTCATTATTGTTTTGGCAGTGTAACCGATCACGGCAGACAGGCGCATCAGCTAACTACTGGCACGGATCAGCAGCCCAATAGTTGCACCATCAGATGATTTATCCCTGAAAATTAGTGGCCCAAGTTTCTATTGCAGAAACGTTGATAATCCAACCTCTTTTATTAATGTCTCTTGGTATGTTTTAAGCCTGCAGGGTTGCCGACATAACCAAGCGGTAGGCGCGACCGCACCTCATTTACCTCGTTCGCAAAAGAATTCATGCCGACTGTTTGACGCCTTAACTAAGACGTTTAACATCACTGTATTAAATATTCAGATATCAATGGCATATAGGGTATGGCTGTGGTTAATAAATTGCGCAGGAAGTTGCTGAAATCCATCGCAATGGTTACGTCGTTAGCGACCTCTCACTCATTCGCTGCACTGCTTAAGCCCGCCGCACCGACAATCCATATATCAACACTACAAAGCTTTTTGGATGTACTCATTCCAAGAGATTCCACCCCTTCTGCAAGCGACATCAATATTGATCAAAAGCTAATTAAAAAAGCGTCTGGCATCGATAATTACCACCAGCTACTTGTTGAAGGTACCCAATGGTTAAATGTTCAGTCACTCAAATACTGGAGGTTACCTTTCCATGAGCTCTCAGACGACAAAAAAGAGAAATTGGTCGATGCAGCCTTTAACGCTCCAGTTGGTACTTTGCCTCAAGTCTTTATGACATGGGTTAGAGATGACGCCATGCAATTGTACTACTCTGATCCCAGAAGCTGGCCAGGCCTTGCCATTTCCACCCCTCCTCAACCAAACGGATATCCCACCGCACACCTCAAACCGCGAGATAGTCTATGAAGTATGATGTTGTCATTGTGGGTTCAGGGGCGGGCGGCGGAGCATCAGCCTGGGCCCTGAGTCGTGAAGGCAAAAAAGTTTTAGTCCTGGAAGCAGGACCGCATTATGAGGCTGCAACAGATTATAAGTTACATACATCACACTGGGAGTCACCTTTCCCCTACAAAACACAACACCACACCAATTACTCAGTCACGGGGCTGCAAACGCTGGATGCCCGTAACAGCGATATACGATCTTGGAATCATATTTCGGGACAGCTTAATCCCAATGCTCATCGCGTGTCATACGGGTACCACCACGTGCAAGGTGTCGGTGGCAGCTCATTGCACTTTACGGGTGAAGCACACCGCCTGAACAGCCGCTCAATGAAGTTGAAGTCTGAGTACGGTGTCGGTGCGGACTGGCCGCTTACGTATGACGATCTGGAACCCTACTATGTTACGGCAGAAAACTTTGTGGGAGTTGCCGGACCAAGGAATACACCGTTTCGGCCCAGGTCGACCCATTACCCGGAAACACCTCATCCTTTGAATTACGCCAGTCAGACACTGCAGTCAGGATTCACCGCTCTTGGTATGAGCACCGTCCCCAATTCGCTGGCGGTTCTTTCCTCACCCCGTGATGGGCGTGGCAATTGTAATCACTGCGGAGGATGTTTGCGGGGCTGCCCGATTGGCGACAAAGGCAGCATCGATATCACTTACCTGCGCGCAGCGGACGCAACGAACAGCTGTACGATTAAAGCAAACTGCACGGTTACTCGAATCGAGACCGATTCACAGGATAGGGTTAAAGGCGTACATTTCGTTGAGAACGGCGAACACCGTTATCTTGAAACGCCGCTGCTGATCATCGCAGCAGGCGCGATTCAAACACCACGCCTCCTGCTAAATTCGAAAGACACCTCGTCACCAAATGGGCTGTGTAACGAGTCCGGGGAAGTAGGCAAAAATTTCATGGAAACGCTTTTGTGGACAAGCACGGGACAACATAAAGAAAATCTCGGCAGCCATCGGGGGTTACCCGTCGATATGATCTGTTGGGACTATAACGCTCCCGATGCGATCCCTGATGCGATCGGTGGATGCCGGTTCGGACCTGCACAAGGCGAATCTGATTTAGTTGGACCGGTAAATTACGCGAAACGCGTGATTAAGGGGTGGGGACGATCCCATAAACAAAATATGCGTACGCAGATCGGTACCGTCTTGTCGGTAGCCGGTATCTCAGAAAGTTTGCCCCACCCCCAATCGTTTATACGTTTGTCCGCAAAGAAAGATAAATTTGGGGTACCCTTGGCAGAGATTCATAGCTATGTAGATGACATGGCTGTCCGCCGTATCCGTTTTATGGCGAACACGGCGCGAGCCGTATTAAAAGCAGCAGGTGTTGAGCGTATTATTGAAGAGTTCAGCTCTTACGATATTTTCAGCTCCACCCATGTTTTTGGCACATGTCGCATGGGTTTGAATGCGAATGACTCCGTGGTAAATGAGTGGTGTCAAAGCCATCGCTGGAAAAATCTGTACATAATTGATGCAAGTGTTTTCCCCAGCTCGGGTGGCGGTGAATCTCCAGGCTTAACGATTCAAGCCCTTGCCTTACGAGCTGCTGCACATATTAACGGGACAAAACCATAGCAAGGAAGGGAAATAGATGTCTTTCCGCACTTTAAAGCTCGGGCGTTACACACATCTGTCACAGGGTGCAATCACGACCCCCGTCGCGGATCTTCTTTGTGTCGGAGGCATCTCGATAGTGGTGATGGTGGTGATTTCCTCTATTTCGCTATGGAATTTCACAACGGGAAATCCCCCTCAGGACAAGATCAATTTTATCGACCTGTTCGTCCTGCAAACACTGATCAATTGGCCACACTTTGTCGTTTCATACAAATTACTGTATGCCAAAAGGGATAACCTAACATCCTATCCCATGGCCACGCTCGGCGTCCCGGGGGTATTACTACTCGTTTGCCTTACCAGCCTTTTTTACGGCACGAATGCAGATGTACCCGCCTATGTGGTTAATCAGCAGATGGCTTATGTTCTCTGGCTGATCGCTGCTCTGTATCTGGCCTGGCACTATACAGGTCAAACCTGGGGCATGATTGCGACATTCTCTCATCTATCCGGACTGGCACTACGCCCCTGGGAACGGCATGTTTTACGCAATGGCTTACGTGCCCTTATTTTCTGGCACGTCATTTGGGGAGTGGAAACGCTACCCAAAAACGCGTTCACGGCTCCACTTCAGGCAGACTATATAATGTACCTCGCCAATGCACTGGCGATATGCGCATTTGTCGCTGGGCTCTATGTATTTGTCCGCATCTTCGCACGCCAGGGGCGGATTGATGCCCGGGTACTCGTGCCCTGGTT
Source organism: Pontibacterium granulatum (assembly GCF_029961155.1). Taxonomy (GTDB): domain Bacteria; phylum Pseudomonadota; class Gammaproteobacteria; order Pseudomonadales; family Balneatricaceae; genus Pontibacterium; species Pontibacterium granulatum. Next base: position 57,409 of record NZ_JASBRH010000024.1, read on the forward strand.
AACCGTGTACATGTGGTACTTCGTACTCTTTCTTGAACCCGGGGCCTATATGTTTGTACAACTTTCTCATGCCCTCCAATACATGATTTTCCCAGCCCGGGTTGAATTGAATGCTATGAGAGCGCGCAACCCAGACAATCCCCAGCTTACGCCTGCGAAGATTGGGAAGCTGCTGACTTATTATCTGATCACCATCGTCTGTGGCTTGGGCATCTTCTACTTACCGGACCTGTTGATAGGAAATACAAACGGTCTCATGACCATAGGCGGCATGTTGGCACTTGCGGTGAATATCCACCACTACTATACCGACAGTGCAATCTGGAAGCTCCAGAATCGGGAGGTGAGACAACGTCTGTTCAGTCACTTACCCCAGGTGGAGACCTGTCGCTGATCACAGAATTAAAGGGTCTTCAGAAATGCCACGAGCTGCCTTTTTTCCGCGTCATTTAAATTCAACGGCGTAAGCTCAGAAACCCGTCCGTTTTTAACGTTAAAGTTTGACAGCGATCCGGACAAGGCGTCTCCTGCACGAGAGTAGTGCTCTATGACATCCTCAAGTGTCTTGATCTGCCCCGCATGCATATAAGGGCTTCTCTGAGAGACAGCGCGCAAGGATGGCGTTTTAAAAGCACCAATAAATTGCCGGGCGTTTGTTTGCATGTACTTCAGTTCTGCACAGCTGTCTGCGCCGGCATCGCTATAGATGCCGGCGCAGTTGAACGGATCAGACAGGACTTGCGAAATTACTTTATAACGGCCTAGATCCGGAACCTTTCCGAGTGGCGTTGGTATACCAGTATTATGAAAGAAATCGTCGGTAAAACGAGGCCCCGTGTGGCAGGTCGAACACTGTGCCTTTCCGCTGAACAGCCGAAAACCTGCGATTTCTTCTGAGGACATCGCACTATTATCGTCAATAGGGTGTGTATTGAGAGAAGCGGCGATATATCGGTCAAAGCGATTTTCATTCGGGCGTATGGTCCGCTCGTATGCCGCGATGACTTTCCCAATGTTGGCAAAGACAACATTGATATCATGTTGACCCTGCGATGACAGCTGATTCCAGTTTTCCGCTGCAAGGCCGGGGACTAGCGGGCTGGCAATATCAGGCCACGAAGCAGTGTGCGGTGCGCTGTTGTCAAATATGGATTGATACTGATCCAAATAGTTGCTGAGTACATATTTTGCTAACTGGGCTCTGGTAGCGCCATGTTCCTTTCGATCTTCCAATGGCCCTAAAGCCTGGCTCCATAAACTGTCTTTGCGCCCATCCCAAAAAAACCAGGGCGACCACTGAGCACCGGCAATAGGCATTGTCCGCCGAACACCACGCGCAACACCTTCACCCACTGCTTTATTGTCCTGAAAACCATTTTCAGGAATATGGCAGGTTGCACAACTAACTGAATTATTGCTGCTCATCGCTTCATCGAAAAACAGCTGTCTCCCCAACTCGATGGCGTCCGCATTTTCGGATATTGCATTACTGATATCTGGAGGGGAAAGCGCGAGATTGGAAATATGAAACTGTGACGCCCGTTGTAGCTCCACGGTCGAAAGCGCATCTGGACTACCGGACATTGCAGAATGCGACAATAATGAGGCAAACAGAACGACAGGCGCCGCGAGAGGAACTTTGAGGAAATAACGTCGATGCATGATGCTGACCGGCTTAAGCCTAGATATCCAGGTTAAATCTTACCTTGTCACTGGTGCCATCGACACTGATATTCAGCTCTATAACCCACGCCCCTTTCATGGAGAATTTGAGTCCCTCCAGGAGATAGTCTCCCGATTCAAGTTGCCCGGAAACAACAGGATGGGTTGGAAAGCCATGCCCATGATGAGGCATCCCCCCCCGAACCTTAATAACTGCCCCGTTAACCGTCTCTCCTTCCCGGTTTTGCAACGTCAGCGTCCACCCATGGATCTCGCCTACTTCAACCGGCGTAGATACCGGTGTTAGAGTGACCACGTAGTTTTGACTCTGCGTTACCTGGGTGACGGCTGAATCAGTATTTTCTGCCAGAGCAGAGTTTAAGAGCAGCGACATAAGCACAGCATAGATGCTGAATATTCGCCTTATCAGGTGATTCCGTACTATCTGTTGCATAGGTTTGTCCGGGGACTTGATAGTCTGCCTGGCTGGACAATGTATTGGTACATCAGATCGCAGACTATGCAAGTAGGCAGCTGTAAGTACAGCCGCCTACCGCTGATGATGATGATCAGAGTTTCGTGCTAAATACAATATTACCGCTGTGAGCTGAACTGCTGTCAGAGTGCGACCCACTGATATGGAATCCAATTGCGCTTTCTTTGTCGAGCGGTAACGTCACCCCAGCCTTAACAAAAGCAGTTACGTCAGACATGTCAGCAGTGGATACTTCCCAGTCAGCGTTATGCAAGGATACGTCACGAGACAGGCTCTGATCGTTCCAACCTGTTTGCTTCGCAGCACCAAGGTCGACGAACCAAATACCGTGCTGCTTCTGGGTACTGAAGTTGCCGTTCAAACGGTAGCCCAGAGAAAGTTCAGCCGAACGATAGGATTTTCCATCCACCTGCAGAGCCGTTGTTTCCGCACCGGATTCGGTGTAACCGTGAGCATCAATGAACTCCAGGTTCATGCGCCCCCAAAGCATACCCTCAATATCGTCGTTTAGCTGGTATGCAGTCCCGACTCCCATACTACCGAATAACGTGTTGGTGGTTGCGTCAGATGTGTTCTGAACTGTCCCCGTCGAGAGACTCACACTGCGTTCCATATCAGACGAGCTGTGCGCAATACCCAGCGTTGCATCAAAACTCAGATTATCGGAGAAACGCGCGTAATATGCCGCCACCGAAGCAGTTTTAATATCCGCATCCCCTGACACTGCAGAATCTATAGAACTGTCGGTATAGCCTAATGCTACACCTACCCGTGCGTTGTCGTTATCGATCAGATGATTGCCGACCCACAGATGGCGAGCATCTCCATCATACGCAGACGCGATGCTATCTGCATCAAATGAGCTGTTGTGCAGACTGACATCAACCCAAAAGTTTTGCTGTACCGGTGCGTGACGAGCCGCATTAACTAAAGAGAATGACGTGTCACGAATCCCAGTACGGATATCATTGAGTGCAAACGCGTGAATCTCACCGGATGCTTGCAGGATGGCATTGGTTGTCTGCGCTTCGTTCAGCCCATACAGTCCAGAGAAAAAGGCATCTGCATTAGATGACCCGTTATTTCCAGCCACCGGGCGAATTGTATCGAAGGCAGTCGCTGCATTAATGGCGTTCAAGCGGCCGGATGCAACCAACGTTGCGAAGCTTTCCGGCGTCACATAAAGATCGATAAAATCACTGCCGTACAACACATCAAGGCGGGTGTTGTCTGCAAGACCAGATACCGGACTGGTAACAGAATCAAATTCGCCACTAATGCCGTTTGCATTAGCCGTGGTTACGATACGGAAACTATCACCGACTTCCGGAGTATAGGTATTGGTCGCGGGCGCACTGATTCCGCGCAGCTGAGGCGTCAATACACCATCTGCCGTAAACACCGATGTGGCACCGGTTAACACAATACGATCGTAGGTACCGGAGCCTCCCGCCGCATTGTATACAGCGCCATCGATCTCAAAAACGGAAGTGGAAGCCGCTGTCAGCGTAACATCACCAGCAACAGTCAAGGTGCCCGGCGAAGATCCTGGGGCCAACGTGCCATTGACGGTAACGTCTCCTGTCAGTGTACCCGAGCCACCCAGCGTCCCACCTGCATCAATGGTCACGGCGTTGGATGCCAGACTCCCCTCAACCCGCAGAAGACCACCTGAAACAGAAGTGTTACCCGTATAGGTATTGCTGCCGGACAGCAACAACGTACCGTTCCCGGTCTTGGTCAGACCACCCGCCCCCGAAACGGTACCATCCGCGGTATAAGTAGTGCCGGTGGCGGTATTGATTTCTCCGTTCCCTGCTCCCAGAGCAATGTTGCGACTGGAGGTAATCGTGCCTGTCGACGCCAACGCGCCTCCGTCAAGGGTCAAGTCCCCTGTTCCCAGATTATCGTCACTGGAGATCTGAACCGTACCGCCGCTGACGGTTGTACCACCTGCATAGGTATTACTACCTGACAAGGTGAGTGTGCCATCGCCTGATTTCGTCAAACCACCGGCACCACTCAGCGTACCGCTAAATTCTGAATCATTACTGTTACTGTCAATCGTGCCGTTCGTAGCATTGACCGTAAAATCAGTCGTCACTTCACCGCTGTCGGCTATCTGAAGGGTGCCGCCATCAAATACCGGGTTTACATTGCCGTTACTGAGTTCACTCGTTGTATAGGACGCATTTCCTGTATCAATGTCTGGCGTCGAAGGTGTACCTCCACCCAAATCACCTGCATCTACAACACTGGATTGGTCAAGTGCGCCAGAAGCAGTACCGTTGATTGTACCGTTGGCAAAATATATTCGATAACCGGCCAGAGAAAATTCGCCACTGAGCGCTTGAACCGTCCAGGTGAAGCCACTATCAACATTCGCAATAGACGCAGAACCGATAGTAGCGGCATCATGGTTAGAATACAGCGAAGAGGTTCCTGTAACGCCGCATGCATCGGCCGAACAGGAGGCATCGTAACCGATAGACGTGGTATAGGTCCCAGTGGTCGTTTCTACGGTAAAGCGCAATATGTCCCCCGCACTCCACTGCCACCAGTCATCCGTACTGGTATCCGCTTCACTTGGTACAGTTGAATTTGCGGCGAAATTAAAGGTAATAGCTCCTCCGCCAGAGCCAAATTCAACCGTATTCTGATCGATACTTATCCCCTGACCAGACTGCATCCAGGTTGGTGTATTAGCACCCGCTTGGGTAAAAAGGTGTCCCGCCTGACTTTCCAATGCAAAAAGCATCGATAGGAGAGAAAGTAGAAAAAGAGGGTATGTGCGAAGCGGCATCTTTTCAGCCTCCCTGCTAGTTAGAATTATAAAGCACCCTTATTTTGACGCCACATCCTAATAGGTCTTTGGTTAATTTGTAATCATGCTTTTTTCGTATTTAAACGATCATTAAAAATAAAGCCATTGTTTTTCAATGCCTTAATATTTTAAAAAGTACACAGATCGCAACCTTTTCAAACATAGTTGCGGTGATTGGAATATACTAGTTTGCCAACCGTATCCGTGATAAGAATAGCTTGTTCTACACGGCTGTCGTTAAACAAGATACCCGGGAGTACTCCATTGATTATCACGCCCCGCCTATCCAAATACACCCGATCACTCCTGATAGCAGGTCTTATTAGCCTTGTCACATCAATAACTTCTGCCGCCGATCTGGAGTCCGGTCTCAAGGCTGCACGCTCAGGCAACTTCGAGAAAGCGATGAAAGAATGGTCCGAATTGGCTAAGAGCGGCAATCCCGAAGCGCAAAACAACATCGCAGGTTTGTACTTCTCCGGTGTTTTGGGAGAGAGGGACGTAGCGAAAGCGATATCCTGGTTTGAACGTGCTGCAAGCCAAGGCCATACCATGGCCAGTCTCAGTCTTGGGCATATCTATCGTACCGGCGCTGGCGTGCCAAACGACTTCGCTACGGCGCTCAAATGGTATGCGGTGGCGGCAAACAACGGAAATATGGAAGCTACGTTTTACAAGGCTCTGCTCTCTCTACGCACGGTAAATACTACTGACGGTATACAAGCAGAGCTCACCCTAATCCAGAGAGCTGCGAATAGCGGCTTTTTACCCGCAAGGCACTATATTGGCACCCTCTACAACACTGGGCGCTTTGTCCAGAAAGATATGACCAACGCTATTAAATGGTATAAATCTGCTGCTGAGGAAGGCCATATCGAATCACAATTTGTGTTGGCCAACATCTTTTTAAATGGTGAAACTGGCGAGGTTGATCTGGCAAAAGCGACGCAATGGTTACAACAGGCTGCATCCAAAGGGCATCCCAGGGCGCAGTATATGCTTGGGTACTTTGAGTTTAACGGTGTAGTCGGCGACAAAAACTACAACCAGGCATTTGAGTGGTTCAACAATGCCGCTCACTTATGGGAAAAAGATGCCCAATACTATCTGGGGCTGTCTTATTATGAAGGTCTTGGTACCGTTAAAAATCTAAAAGAGGCGTATAAATGGTTTGATCTGGCTGCAAACGGAGGGCATCTGGAAGCGCATATTATGCGCTCTGCCGTGGCTTCACATATGTCGCCGGAACACATAGGGGAAGCCCATCTAATGGCTCAAACATGGTTCGATCAAAATCATGACACGCCCCACAGGCACGATAATTTGATACCGCACTTGCACTAGTCGGAAAGAGGGCTAACTGCTCACCGACACTCTGCGGATTGCTGAAGCCCGGAAAACAGCGCTGGCAATGAGGAGGAGCTCAAACAAGTTAATTGCGCTACCTCCTATCGCCTTCAATGCACAGCGATCGTCAAAAGCGTTGTACTTTCGATCCGCTCAGATGGATACAGAGCGTGGACGTTACTCAACCGTAACCGATTTCGCCAGGTTACGCGGCTGGTCCACGTCTGTTCCCTTAAGGACGGCAACATAGTAAGAGAGCAGCTGCAGCGGTACGGTATAAACGATCGCTTCCAGGATCGGCGCTACGTCCGGTACCTGAAGTACATGAACGCCCTCTTCCGGCTGCAGGTTGTCGCTGTCGCCGGCAAACACAAACAGTTCGCCACCGCGTGCCTGCACTTCCTGCAGGTTGGCTTTCAATTTGTCCAGCATGCCGTTTTTAGGCGCGACGGTAACCACCGGCATATCCTTATCAACCAACGCCAGTGGGCCGTGCTTCAGCTCTCCCGCCGGGTAGGACTCCGCGTGGATGTAGGAGATCTCTTTTAGCTTCAACGCACCTTCCATAGCCACCGGGTACAGCGGGCCACGGCCCAGGAAAAGGCTGTGGTGCTTCTCCGCAAAGGCAGCTGACATCGCTTCGATATCCGCATCCATTGCCAGCGCTTCTTCCAGCTTCTCTGGTAACGTCTGCAGGGCGGCAACGATCTCCGCTTCCTTCTCTTCGGTCATGCCATGACGACGGCCCAATGCCAGAGTAGTCAGCAGCAGGCCAACCAGCTGGGTGGTAAACGCTTTGGTGGACGCAACGCCGATCTCAGGACCGGCATTGGTCATCAGGCTCAGGTCGGATTCACGCACCAGGGAACTGCCCGGCACGTTACATACAGTCAGGCTGGCCAGAACCTTGTCTTTGATTTCACGCAGCGCCGCCAGGGTATCGGCGGTCTCACCGGACTGGGAAACACTCAGGAACAGGGTTCCTTCAGACAGTACGACTTTGCGGTAGCGGAATTCACTGGCCACTTCAACCAGACACGGGATACCCACCAGATCTTCAATCCAGTATTTGGCCACGAGACCGGCATGGTAGCTGGTACCACATGCCACGATCTGAACCTGCTTGACCTTATCAAAGATCTCACCGGCACCGGCACCAAACGCCTGCTCCAGCAGACGGCCGTTGGCGATACGGCCCTCCATCGTAGCTTTCACCACGGTTGGCTGCTCGTAGATCTCTTTCAGCATGTAGTGCTTGAATTCGCCCTTGTCCGCCGCCGATACACCGTGCTCGTACTGGTGAATTTCACGCTCAACCGGCTGGGCGTCCTTATCCCAGATCTGGATTTTGTCGGTGGTCAAGCAGGCAAAGTCACCTTCATCCAAGAAGATAAAGCGATCGGTTACCTGTAGCAGGGCCAACTGGTCGGAAGCGATAAAGTTCTCACCGATACCCACACCGACAACCAGCGGGCTGCCTTGGCGGGCACAGATCAGACGATCCGGGTGGTCCTGCTCGATCACACCCAGTGCAAATGCCCCTTCCAGACGTGTCACGCTGTTACGCACCGCATCCAGTAGCTCGACACCGCTGTTCAGCTGGTCGCAGATCAGGTGTGCTACCACTTCCGTATCGGTCTCGGAGGTGAACTCAAAACCTTTACCGATCAGCTCGCGTTTCAGCACTTCGAAGTTTTCGATGATGCCGTTGTGCACGATCGCCAGGCGTGGACCGGACATGTGCGGGTGCGCGTTGCGCTCTTCAGGCTTACCGTGGGTCGCCCAACGGGTATGCGCGATACCCAATGAACCCGGCAGCGGCTGTTCAGCCAACGCATCCGCCAGGGACTGTACTTTACCGGTTGCACGGCGACGGTCGATCGCTTCGCCGTTCCAAACGGCCATACCGGCAGAATCGTAACCGCGGTATTCCAGGCGGCGCAGGCCTTCCAACAGAATCTCAGATACAGGGCGCGCTGCAACCGCGCCAACAATGCCACACATAATGCTCTCCTTAGCTCTTCTTAACCGGACGCTGCCAGCCGTTCAGGTTAATCTGTTTACCGCGGGCTACAGCCAGCTGCTCGTCTTCAACGGTTTTGGTAATGGTAGAACCGGCACCCACCGTTGCGCCTGCCCCCACTTTAACCGGAGCCACCAGGGCGCTATTGGAGCCGATGAAGGCGCCATCACCGATCTCGGTCAGAGATTTATTTACACCGTCGTAGTTACAAGTGATAGTGCCTGCGCCTACATTGACGTTGTTACCAACTTTGGCGTCACCCACGTAACTAAGATGGTTAACCTTAGAGCCTTCGCCAATCACCGCTTTTTTGGTCTCAACGAAGTTGCCGACCTTAGCCTTGTTCGCCAGCTCTGTACCTGGACGCAGACGAGCAAACGGACCTACATCGCAGTTCTCTGCGACCACAGCGTCTTCCAGCAGGGAGTTAGCTTTGATCACGGTACCGTCGCCGATACGGCTGTTGCGAATCACACAGTTGGATTCAATACGTACGTTGTTTCCGATGTATACGTCGCCTTCCAGCACAACGTTTACGTCGATCCAGATATCGTTACCCTGCTCAACCTTACCCCGCACATCTACACGGGCAGGGTCAGCCAGGGTCGCACCATTGATCATCAACGCTTCGGCATTACGCAGCTGGTACCAACGCTCCAGCTCGGCCAACTGAACGCGATTGTTAACGCCCTGTACTTCCTGCTCGGTTTCAGGCTGGATCGCTTTGATCGCCAGACCCTGGCTTGCCGCCATAGCAATAATGTCGGTCAGGTAGTATTCACCTTGCGCATTCTCGGAAGAGAGCTGTGGCAGCCAGTCATTTAGCTTGCTGGCAGATACGGCCAGGATACCGGTGTTGACTTCAGTAATCGCCAGCTGTTCAGGGGATGCATCTTTATGCTCGACGATCGCAACGACGTTATCGTTATCGTCACGGACGATTCGACCATAACCTGTTGGATCCAGCAGGTTAACGGTCAGCAATCCAAAGTCACCTGCTTCTGCGATGGAAACCAGTTCTTTCATTGTTTCAGGGCTTGTCAGCGGAACGTCGCCATAGAGCACGAGTACCGTGCTGTCCCCGGTCACGTTTGGCATTGCCTGCGCAACAGCATGGCCGGTACCCAGTTGCTGTTCCTGTAGCGCGAACTGTACATCCTGACCTGTCAGGGTTTCGCGTACTTTTTCAGCACCGTGGCCAATCACAACATGGATCGCAGCGTCTTCCATGCTGCTGGCATTATCGATCACATGTTGCACCATCGCTTTACCACCAATTGCATGCAGGACTTTTGGCAAAGCAGACTTCATTCGGCTGCCCTGACCGGCAGCTAGAATAACGACATCTACTGACATAAGAGAGAAGAGTTCCTTGGTCCGGAGACCCAATTGAGAATTAAGTACTTGTGTAAAGTTTGGGTTGCACTTTAAATTAATCGACAGTTAATGCAATACAGGTTGTCATTAAAAAATTGACAAAATGAATGATAAAATTTTTGAACAACTTGGCCTCTCCCAAAGGGAAGTGGTCCTCTACCGTACGCTGCTGACTCTGGGGCCGGCGTCCATCCGCAATATAGCGGAACAATCCGGCATAAACCGAGGTACCGCCTATGAATGCCTCAAGGAGATGCAGTTAAAAGGAATCGTCACCTACCTGCCAAAAGGCAAGCGCCGTTACTTCGCACCCCGTGACCCGGATGTGCTGCTCGAAATGGCAGAGGAAAAAAGACAATCGCTCAATAATGCTATTGAACAACTTAAGAGCCGCGTTATACCTGACCTGAATCACCTGAGACCGGATTTCAGTGCGGCCAACGTGCAGTTTTACGAAGGGGACGCAGGAATTGAGTTAGTACTGAAGGATATGCTGACAACAGTATCGAGTCAGCAACAGAAAGAGTACTGCGTCTTCTCATCCAAACCAATTCGGCCCCATTTGTATCGTCCCTTCCCAAACTTCACCAACCAGCGTGTTCAGAAAGGGATCGGCGTACGTGTAATTGCGATTGGCGAAGGGGGTGAGGACGCGGAATTATCGGAACGTAAATGGATACGCACTGAAGGCCATGTGGATGCGGCCTATATCGCAATCTACCCACCCAAGTGTGCCATCATCTCCCTGGCATCAGAAAACTACCCTACGGCCGTTGTGATTGATTCAGCGGAGGTAGCTACGGCACAACAGATCGTATTCGATACGCTGTGGGGGCTTTTGTAGGTCCCCTATCCATCTATTCTCTCCCGCAGGTTGGTCAACGCGGCAGCGTTGCCCGGCGACCTTTAGATTTGCACGCTTAGGATCGTTGAGCAGTGCTGGGCATCGCTAAAGCGATGGCCAACCTACAGGCTATAAGCTGAGCCTGGAGGTGTTTGGGCCGTAGGATGTAGGGCAGCTTTTAAGCTGCCGGC
>NZ_JASBRH010000025.1 GCF_029961155.1 Pontibacterium granulatum
GAAAATGATCGACGTTGTCTTGCCATTGGACACCTCTTCCTACGGTGGTGACTTTACCACCTAAATTGGTGTCCGGGTTCATTGAACCACTACACAGTGCTGATACCTTGCGTTATTACGAAAAGATTAAACTGATGCCTCGGGTACATCGCAGCAGTGTCGGTGTGCGTGCCTACAGCAACAAGGACCTCTCGAGGCTGCGTTTTATCAAGCGGGCGCAAAGGATGGGGTTCAGCTTGGATGAAATCGCTCAACTGCTGGGTTTTCGGGAGAATCCGCAACAGGCCAAACCGAAAGTACGGGCGTTGGCGCATCAGAAATTGGCGGCGATCGAGGAACATCTTGTTGAACTAAGCACCTTGCGAGACGAGCTGCGGTTACTGACCAACCTCTGCGGTGCCAGCCCGGACGGCTGCCCCATTCTTGACGAGATTGATAAGGGCTGAGGTATGCCCGGGCATTCTCTGTCCGCAGGCTGTCACTTTGCCTGGCGACCATGGAGCTGCATCAATCATGATGCACGCAGGGGTAACCCAGCTGTAAAGAGCTACCGCTGTAGCTAACAACAGACCTATAAAAAGAAAGGTGCTGCCCATGATTTTCCTGCTTTCAAATGCAAAAAACACGAGGTACTACTGATTACCCCATATCAAACATGTCAGCATTATCCCGGTAGAAAGCCAACGCATATTCCAGCGCCCCAGGACTTGCCGCCAGCACTGTGAAAACGGCATCCCCTACCTCAACTCGGCTGCCTACATTTTTATGTAACCGGATACCGGCCACTGCGTCTTCCGGTGCCCCTGCCAGCTTAGCTAATCGAGCCAAACGACGGTTATCGATAGCTTTAACAATACTCACTGAAGACGCATGAACGGTTTCCTGATGGTCTGCGTTAGGTAATGCTTTTACCCCTCCCTGCGCCTCAACTATGCGCTGAAACTGTTCAAGTGCAACTCCAGTGTCCAGTATGCGTGTTACTTCTTTAATGGCCGATTCCAGCCCCTGATCTGTAGCCATATCCAGTAAATGAGACGCAAGCTGTAACGCCCTAGCACGTAAATCTTTCGATGCTCCTGGTTTATTCTGAAAGACTTCTAGTACATCACGCGCTTCTTCTACCGGACCAATGCCCCGGCCTATGGGGCAGCTGCCGTCAGTGATCACACAGCGCACACTCAGATCTAAAGCTTGTCCCACCTGCTGAAAAAGATCCGCTAGTCTTACAGCCGCTGCCCTGTTACACACTTTTGCGGTGGCCCCCACCGGTATATCAATTAAAATATCAGTGGAGCCGGCGGCAATTTTCTTTGACAGCACTGAGGCCACGAGTTGCCCTTCACCATCCAGGTCGAGGGCACGTTCGATGCGGATTAGCAAATCATCTGCGGGACTTAAATTGACGGCACCTCCCCAGGCCAAACAGGCTCCGGTAGCGGATACCACCCGTTTCATATCCGCAAGGGTTAGATCAACGTTGGTTAATGTTGCCAGTGTATCGGCAGTCCCGGCTGGGGAAGTGATTGCCCGTGAAGAAGTCTTAGGTATGATAAGCCCCGCGGCACTGACGATAGCCACCACCAGTGGTGTCGTACGATTTCCAGGCAAACCGCCAATACAGTGTTTGTCATATATACGGGGCTGGTCGGGCCAGCTCAGATGCTGACCACAGTTAACCATAGCCCGTGTTAATGCGACTATTTCTGACAGTTCCAACCGATTGCCGGCACAGCCGCTTATAAAGCTAGCGATCTCTATATCGGAATATCGATGAGCACATATATCCGTAATGATCCCTTTGATCTCATTTTCCGTTAAGATTCCGCCATTGATTTTCTTACGAACAAAACCAAGAGAATCAACAACGGGGGCATGGGTCACCGTCACCTTATCGTTCGTGCTGACCCCTAATCTCATCCAGGCAATATGGGATAAGCCAATAGATCCTGCGGGCAACTTCGATGTATCCACCACATTGAGCGTTGCAGTTAGCTTTTCTCCCTGATATTCAATGCGAACACGAGAACTGGCCGAGAAACCTTCAGCCCGGCAGATATGACAGTCATCACGCATATAAACCACCGGCTCCTGGTGCGTGTCGATGCCCATATTGATTGCGTTCATCTGATAAGGTGTATGCATTCTCAACTCCTGTTTTCAGTATGAACTAATCCAATTAATCTCCCTTTATTTCTTTTTGTGACAGCTCCAGGGCTCATGCGTCTTGTTATCAGCCACATTCTGATCAACAAAACGGTAGTAACCTTCCTTGAATCGGGTCCACCAGTCATGACTTAGTTCAATCCCATGCTGATGAAGCAGATCTTCAAATCCATCAATATTTAACCGAGACGCGTCATAAGCAAGATGCAAAATCTGAGGTTTCTCTTCGTAAGAGACTGAATCAAGCCCATATAATTGGTCAATTTCCTCAACTAGTTTTGCCAATGTTTCATCAGATACGTTCTCTAATTTCAGGTGCCTTACGACTAAATTAACCTCAGATACCCCTAATCTGTGCTTTTGATCGCTCATTATCGCCTCCTGCCTTCATTAGGCTTAGCCCGAATTGATGTGAACGGGGCTTCATTGAGCCCCGCCGTGAAACCAGTCCTACTGTTGCATCCCCCGATGCCTCTGATTCTGGGCCTGATGCTCAATCATCTGCTCCATCATCTGTTGCATCAACATCATCTGCTTTTCCATTATCCCCATCCTCTCCTCCATGCCTTTACCAGATGGATCCCCTCCCTTATCATCGCTTCTCTTTCCTTTCATACCTGAAGGTCCCATCATCATATGCATTCCTGTCTGCATACTTTCCATATGCTTTTGCATCAGTTCCCAGTGTTTTGATGGATCTTCAACTCCATGCATTTCCTCCATCATGCTGTGCATCTGCTGCATGTGCTGGTGCATTTGCATCATTTGCTCATGCCCCATCATCCTGGTGCACCCTTCCCTTTGCTGCTTATCTCTTTGGTGGCCATGACCTTCCGACGCAAAACCGGGAGTTGTAGTAAGAATCCCCATCACCAGAACGTTTGCTAAGACTTTTCTTTTCATGGTTCGCTCCTTAAGTGTTGTTGTCTTGCCATTAGGTAGAGTTAGATTGACTAATAAATAACTTCGGAATGAATGCCGGTGTATTGACCATATAACGGCGATATTCTTCACCAAACTCAGCCAGCACCAGCTTCTCTTCATGCCTGGCCAGTCTTACATACACCCAGACCAGAATCGGGAACATCACTACAGTAGGTATCGTTGGCCACTGTAGTAAGAAGCCAAACATAATCAGGATAAATGCCAGATATTGCGGATGCCGACAGCGGGCATACCACCCGGTACAGGCAAGCGTCCTGGTCTGCTGGGCGTTATGTAAAACCCGCCACGCCGACGCAAGTAGGAAGAAGCCCAAAACAATGAGCAGATTGCTGACTAAGTGCAACGGATCAAAATGCGGATTTCCCTCAAAGCCGAACAGGAAGTGCAGCAGGTGACCATTATCATGCTCCAGAAAATCTACTTCAGGGAAGCGACTGGTTAACCAGCCTGATAGAAAATAAATAGTCAGCGGAAAACCATACATTTCGGTAAAGAGCGCGACCACAAATGCCGAAAATGCGCCAAGACTGCGCCAATCCGTCCTGGTCTGAGGTTTGATGAAGCTGAAGGCGAAAAAAATAAATATCGCGGAATTAAGGATCACCAGTGTCCACAAGCCGTATCCACTTTCACCGTGCATCGTTCCCCCTCCCTAACATTCACGTTTATCTTTGGCGTTCTTTTGACCCACCTCACAACCGCGCCGGTAGGCTTCATTTTCTTCCGAACTAGAGCTTTGATGGTGCAGGCGGCTATGCCCGTGATGCATAAACAGATGCATTGACGGACATAACAATAAAATCAGATAGGGCAAGAATTGGAACAAATGCTCTCGATGTTCCACCAATAGGAAATAACTGGCTCCACCGATAAGCCCCAAAGTGGCATGCCCCTTTGGGGTGAACCGGAATAAGTGTGATTGCTTAGCCAAAAGCTTCTCCACCTATTAAATGCTGATATTAGCCCGTTTCAGAAGTATGGAATTGCCGATGACTGACAACGAACTAATGGTCATTGCAATAACGCCGATCATAGGGTGAAGTAATCCCAATGCAGCAACTGGAATCGCAGCGAGATTGTAAAACCAAGCCCAAAACAGGTTTTCAACAATTTTTCTAAATGTGGCTTTTGACAAAAGAATCGCTTCTACAAGCTTGGTCAACTGCCCCTGCACCAAGGTGACGTCGGCAGCTTCGATTGCAACATCAGCGCCCGCCCCTATAGCAATACCTACGTTTGCCTGTTTTAACGCCGGAGCATCATTGATGCCGTCACCAACCATCGCGACACTATTGCCGTACTTAGCTTGCAATTGTTTTACCGAATCCACTTTTCCCTCAGGCAACACATTGGCCAGGACCTCATCGATCCCTACTTGTTCAGCAACAAACTTTGCTGTCCGCTCGTTATCACCTGTTACCATAACGACATGAATCTTAGAGTCATGCATCGCCTTTATGGCGGACTTCGAGTCTTCTTTAATCGTGTCCGCCACTGCAACTACACCCGCGGCCTGTTTATCGATTGCCACCAACATGGCTGTTTTACCCTGGATCTCAAGCGACTGTAGGGTTTCGTCCAAATCGCCCAATTCAACACCTTGTTCGCTAAGCAGTCGGCGGTTTCCGACATGCACCAGCTGGCCGTTAACCACGCCCTCTACTCCCTGGGCAGTGATGGATTGGAAGCTATCCAGCGTTGGAATACTGAGATTCTGTGCTTTAGCACCCTGTACAATCGCCTGCGCCAGTGGGTGTTCCGACCCTCCTTCTACCGCCGCAGTTGCCATCAGGAGTTCTTCACTTGTAAATCCGGAACTCGGTATAACATCAGTCAGAGAAGGCTTACCTGCGGTGATGGTTCCGGTTTTATCAAGTACAACGACTTTGATGTCTTTTAAGGTTTGGATAGCTTCTCCTGAACGTATCAGCACGCCTCGTTCAGCCCCCATACCTGAACCCACCATAATTGCTGTGGGTGTTGCCAGCCCAAGAGCACAGGGGCAGGCGATAACCATAACGGCAACGGAAGCCAGTATCGCAGCGATAATAGGAGTCAAGCTCGGGTCAACCCAAGGCAAAAAGCTTCCACCCCATTCCAGTACAGGGCGCAACGTGTCAGCGAAAACAATCCATGACAAAAAGCTCAAAAATGCTATCCCTATAACCGCTGGGACAAAGGTGGCGGTGACCCTGTCAGCGAACTCTTGTATTGGCACTTTAGAGCCTTGGGCTTGCTCGACTAATTTGATGACTTGGGACAAAAAGGTATCGGCACCGATTTTGGTGGCCTTAACTTTGAGAAGTCCTTCCTTGTTAATCGTGGCACCGATAACTGAATCACCAGGGCCCTTCTCTACTGGCACTGATTCCCCCGTGGCAATGGATTCGTCCAAATGACTGTTACCGTCCACAATTTCACCATCGGTAGGCACTTTGGCTCCTGGCTTAATGACCATCACATCGCCGATTTGCAGCTCTTCAACAGGTACTTCAACTTCGGTGTCGTCGCGCAGGATGATCGCAGTCTTCGCGCCGAGTTTGATCAATTTTTTGATGGCTTGTGATGCCTTTCCTTTGGCTCGTGTTTCAAGATAGCGGCCTAGCATATGGAAGGTCATAATGGTTGAGGCCATTTCAATAAAGGATGTCATCGGATAGACAAAACCAACCAAACCGATCAAATAAGGAGGCATACTCCCCAGGGAAATCAATACATCCATGTTTGCTGTTCGATTTTTTAACGAGCGCCAAGCCGACCGGTGTGTCGCCCATCCTCCCTTAAAAAACACCACCGGAAAGGCCAATATCGCCACAATGGCGAGATAGCCAGGAATTGGCTTCCAAAACATTTCAGGTATCATCAACAACATGATGATCGTGGTTGGAATCGCGGCAAACCATAAGTTTTTCCAGGCTTGATCGAGATACTGTTCTTCTGCTGCCTCGGCAACCTTATGGGAATCGCTCGTGGTACTTTCTACATTAGCAACGTCGTACCCCGCTTTTTCTACGGCTTCCTTTAAAGCCTTGCTATCAACTACTTTCGGATCAAAACTCACACTGACTTGATGGTTAGCAATATTGGTATCAATCTTGGATATACCTGATAGACGCTCAAGTGATCTGCGTACAAGACCGGCACAATGATTACTTCCCATACCAGGAACTGTGAGACCGACCGTTTGGATATCTTTTCTTGCTGCTAACTGGGAAGACGCCACATCGTAACCCGCTTTTTCAACCGCAAGTCGTATTGTTTCCAGGTTTGATTGAGATGCGTCGAATGAAACATTCACCTGATGACTGGCAATATTGGTTTGAATATTCTTTATTCCCTGCAACCTTTCGATTGAGGTTGTCACAAGGCCAGCACAATGATTACTTCCCATCCCAGGCACTATAAGCTGAGCATTTTCATCAGCGCCGCCTGCTTTTGGCACCTCTTTGGTAACTGTAGGAATGGATTTGTTCATATTTCTTATCCTTTGCATAAAATTGCAATGAAACACTCAACAAGAGAGTGACTCAGTCCCATAGCCCGTCGCATGCGATCCTTAAGTTGCTACCCTTCTTTAAACTGTTGCTTGGTTTCATGTAAAAGCTGATCAATCGACCTGATAGAAAAGAAATGGTCAGCAGGCAGCCATATATTTCCGTAAAGAGCGTCAAAATGCAGTAGTCGCACCAAGGCTGTGCTATTCCGTATTCACTTTCTCCGCGCATAGCGTCCCTTCCCTAACGTTCGCGGTCGTCATTGGCTTCTTTTTGGCCCGCGTCATAACCACGCCGGTAGGCTTCATCTTCTTCGTCAGAAGGCTGGTGCATCCGCTCTTCCCCGCTGGGTCGGTGGCTATGTCCATGATGCATAAAAAGATGCATTAACGGGCAGAGCAGCAGAATGAGAAACGGCAACCATTGCACCACATGCTCTCGATGTTCCATCAGTAGGAAATAACTGGCTGCACCAATCAATCCTAGTGCGGCAAGACCTTTTGGGCTGAACCAGAACGAACAATTCTTTGCCATTTCCACTCTCCGAAGCTTACTTTCTGTCTTCTATCGCCTGTTCACCAAGATACATCTGCATCTGATAGGTGAATGCATAATTGCCGGGTGCACACGGCAGTATGCCGCCCTGCTTTGCTATCAGAGTGACGGCATGCTGAGTGGGTATCATGTGCTGAAGAAACCATAGCTCACACCGCTTTAGCGTCATTTGTTTCTATGCTTTAAGGTCTCTCAATTTGAGAACCTTTACATTATGTCCTTTATTCAGGTTAGACCTTGCCCTAAATGGAAGGTCAAGCAGACTCACAAAAAAATTTCTAATATCTTTTCACGCTGAATAAGGTTGGCAGTCACTCTGAAGTCTCACGCTTGCATAGAGGTAACCAAAGTGCCTCAAAAAAAGGATGATTTATTGAACGTGGATTGAACTTTGTTCTATGATTAGTATCGAATCGTGACAGAACCTCAATTAAAAGAGTTCGGGTTTGATGTTGAATAGAGGTATTCTCTTTGTTTCACTGATGATACTGACCTTGGTATCAGGGACGGTAGCGAGTGCAGTCATATACCCTAACGACTCTTTTCTAGCGCCAGCAGCTAAAGCAACTGATATTGAGACTAATCATTCGGCCCACGGTATTAATGAAAGTGGCTGTATTGTTATCTCTCAGCCTCAGTGTATTGAGGGGCACTCCTGCCTGATTAGCTGCTCCACTTGTGGTCAAAACTGCGCGGCAGCTTCGTCCGTTTATCTTACATTATCAAACACCTCTTCTTCACCTTCAGAAAGCATTAAATCGCTTTACGACTTTGTTACCTCCAGCGCCAAGACACGCCCTCCCAAGCCCTTCTTTTAACCACATTTCACAAACATATTAATCATTAATAACCATAAATTTTATGATTTAAGTGCCCCACCGTTAAGGGAGAGGAAGCATGAAATCTAAAAACATACATTCTCATAAAGACTGTGTGGTAACACGCAAATTCAAGGTGCTTCGCATTACAGGCAGCCTAGAAGATACAACAGCAAAGCTAATCGACTCCCAGAGAGCGCTCAACCTGAGGCTGAGCGAAAATACATTGATTATTTCCTATAATGTATCGACCACGTCACTGGAAGAAATACTAAGCTTAATCGAAAAAAATGGCATTGAATTAAAAGCAAACCTATGCACCAAGTTATTAATTGGATGGTACAAATACATCGACCAAAACATTCATGATAACGCTAATCATAAGCCTCACTGTTGCAATAAGGCTCCCAAGATATAGCATCAAAATCTTTCAACCAAGGAGCTTAAAATGATCATATCCGAAGTATCAAAAATCTGTAAAATCCCGGCTAAAACCATCCGATTTTATGAGGACAAACAACTAATCCCTCCACCAGATAGGAAAAGCAATGGATATCGATATTATTCTGAATCACATATTAAAAACCTTATTTTCCTGAAACACATCCGAAACCTCGGATTCAGCCTTACGGAATGTCAACAACTAGTTAATTTGCTAAATAACCCAAACAGAAAAAGCTCAGATGTTAGAGATTGCGTGTCAAACAAACTGGCTGAAATTGAAGTTAAAATGAAAGAAATGTCAAAAACAAGACGGTTATTATTAGAGCTAATTGAATACAGCCAAGACAATGATGAAGCCGAGTGTTCCATAATCGATAGGCTCAGCTCACACTACAGTTAAACAGGGGTTTAAAGAACCAGTAAGTTTTAAATTCGCAGGATTCCCCAGCTTGAATGATCACTGCTAGGCGTTGACCTACCTCAGTATTAACCCTGTAGAAATTGCGACGGGTCTCGGAGCCGGTAGTGGCGGATTAATGTATCTGGCTGGCTTTAGCACGGCATGGCTTCAGGCTAACAATCACATAAGCAACTTCCTCACTATGACAGAGGAGGTCTCCAACCCAACCGCTATAACTTCAGTCTATGAACAATCCAGTACTGGAGGAGGTCCCCCCCCTCCTGATCAGGCATTTACCTTAAACACCTATTCTCCGTAATACAGACCACCAAAGTGCTTTTTACCATCAGCAGTTTTGAACAACACCATTAGTTGATGCTTACCGCTTTCCTTAAGATCATACCCAGCCATCTGCCACTCCCCCATAGCCATCAGAGGCTTGCTTTCATGAGTGCCGTCCGGGTATACCACTTTTGAGTTCATCTTCAGATTATTTATGACGGTCCCACCTTGTTCCACCTTAATCATCAGATTATGTGATCCACCATGCTCCATACCTTCAGTCGCTTTCATTACATGAAAGCTAACGGTATAGCCATCAATATCCTTCTTCTCCAGGAACATCTTGCTTTGCGCCATGTTGCTGCCCATTGAATCATGAGACATATCCCCGTGCGACATTGACTGCTCAGGCTTATTGTCGTGGCCATGACCATGACTACCTTCTCCTGCAATGACCCCACCGCTCAAAACCAAAGCGCTCATGGTGCTGGCAAGTAAGAATTTATTGAATTTCATATTAATTTCTCTCCGTTATTGAATAACAAGTCTTGTGGGCTTTATGACATATGCCAATTGTAATTTGTCGTAACGTCCAGTTAATGCGCTGCTTTCCGGTCGTTTATTTCGGTCATTAAAAAGTTGACCAAGTCATCCATATCCTCTTCACTCATCTGCCAACGAGGCATTGCAGAATTTAACTGCTCACCGGATGGATCAATGCCTTGCCTGATGGCACGCTTCAGGCTTTCCTTGTCATAACTCTGGTGATCACCATGTCCATCATCATGGTCTTGGAAAAGTGCTAGCCTGGTCAGTGGTGGAGCAACTATCCAGAACCTTGGATATAACCTCTGCCCCTTGCGATCATTGCCATGGCAACTAGCACAGGAAGTACGGTGCATCTGAGCGTGCATTGTTCCACTTTGATAAGTGATCACAGAGCCCGTCTGACTTTTACCGGTATAGTAAATCCGCTCTCCATTACTACTGAAAGAGCTTGGTTGGCCAGGGGCGTCATCCATTCCCATTCCACATCCCGCCAGTAGCAGAACTGTCCCAATTCCAACTAGTTTGATTGCTGGTTTTATTGCGGGTTGAAAGCATTGCATCAACACTCTCCTTTGAAACCTCAGAGAACCGATTGGACCACCATTACGATGGTCCAACCGGGGGCATTTCCTGAATTACTGTTCTTTAGCCAGTCGTGCAATGCAACGCTTGCGCCATAGGTAATACACCGCAGGTAAGACCAGCAAAGTCAGGATTACTGCACTGACCATTCCTCCCACCATCGGCGCAGCGATTCGGCTCATGACTTCAGAACCGGTTCCAGTACCGTACAAAATTGGTAACAGGCCAACGATAATTGCCGCTGCGGTCATCATCACGGGTCTGACTCGCAAACCTGCTCCATGTAACACGGCATGGCGTAAGGTTTCTTCACGCGGGATTAGGTTTTGCTGCTTACAACGATCCAGCATCTGCTGATACGCCTGGTTCAGATAAACCAACATAATCACACCAATCTCCACTGCGACCCCGGCCAAGGCAATAAAGCCCACACCGACCGCAACGGAAAAGTTGAATCCTTGTAGATACATGAGCCAAACACTGCCCACCATTGCCAGGGGCAACGTCGCCATAATGATGCTGACCTCAACAAAATTACGGAAGTTAAGGAACAGCAAGATCACGATAATCGCCAGCGTCAGCGGTACTACGTAAGTCAGTTTCTCCTTCGCCCGCTGCATATACTCATACTGACCAGCCCAACTAATGGAATAACCCGGTGGCAGTTGTAGTTGCTCTTTTACTACCTGCTGTGCGTTCTCAACGTAGCGCCCGATATCCATCCCGTCGATATCAATGAAAGTCCAGCCGTTAAGGCGAGCATTTTCACTCTTAATCCCTGGCGGGCCATCCTCGACATAGACATCAGCTACATCTCCCAGCGGTATCCGCTGCCCTTTAGGCGTTACGATCGGCAGCAATGCCAACTGTTCCGGAGAGTCACGATAGCCCTGCGGATATCGCACATTGATTGGATAACGTTCCAGTCCCTCTATCGTTTGCGATACATTCATACCGCCAATTGCCGTCGCAACCACCTGCTGAATATCAGCAATGTTCAGGCCATAACGAGCAGCATTTTGTCGTTGAATATCAACTTTGATATACCGTCCGCCGGCTACACGTTCGGAATATACGGACGCTGTACCGGGCACATCTTTCAAAATGCTTTCCAGTTGCTGACCTATCTCCTGGATTTGTGCCAGTTCTGGGCCTGCAATCTTAATCCCCACCGGGGTCTTAATACCGGTAGCTAACATATCGATACGGGTTTTAATCGGCATTACCCAAGCGTTGGTCAAACCTGGAACCTTCACCAGATTATCCAACTCCTTTTTCAAGTCATCAGTGGTCAGTCCTTCTCGCCACTGATCTCTTGGTTTAAGTTGAATAAAGGTTTCAATCATGGTTAACGGGGCTGGATCAGTCGCACTATCAGCACGCCCTACCTTGCCAAATACCGTTTCTACTTCTGGTACCGTTTTTATAAGTTTGTCGGTCTGCTGTAACAGCTGTCGAGCCTGACCGATGGAAACCCCTGGATAGGTTGTCGGCATATACATCAGATCACCTTCATCCAGCGGAGGCATAAATTCACTGCCGAGTTTATCCAGTGGCCAAAAGCCTGCCAGCAATACCATTAGGGCAAAACCCAGAGTCAGCTTTGGAAAGGCCAACACCTTACGTAACGTTGGCATATAGATCGCTGTTAACAGGCGGTTTATCGGGTTCTTATGCTCGGGCAACACCTTCCCTCGGATAAAGTACCCCATCAGCACCGGCACCAAGGTAATCGCCAACGCAGCGGAAGCAGCCATGGCATAGGTCTTAGTGAAAGCCAGCGGGGCAAACATCCTGCCTTCCTGCGCCTCCAAGGTAAACACCGGGACAAAGCTAACCGTAATAATCAACAAACTGAAAAACAGCGCTGGTCCCACTTCACTGGCGGATTCGGCGACGATTTTCCAGCGGTTCTCGTTTGTCAGCGGTGTACGTTCCATATGCTTGTGCATATTTTCAATCATCACGATCGCACCATCGATCATAGCCCCGATCGCGATGGCAATGCCGCCGAGGGACATAATATTGGCATTAATCCCCTGAGCGTTCATGACGAGAAATGCAGCGAGAATACCCACCGGAAGGCTGACGATCGCAACGAGGGACGAGCGAACGTGAAACAGGAAAACCACACAAACCAGCGCTACAACAATAAATTCCTCCAGCAACTTGTGCCAAAGGTTCTCGACAGCACGATCAATCAGACCGGAGCGATCATAAACAGTGACCACTTCCACGCCTTCGGGTAGCCCCTGTTTCAGAGATTCGAGCTTGGCTTTAACACCATCTATGGTTTTCTGAGCGTTTTCACCAAAACGCATAACAACCACACCACCGACTACTTCACCCTCGCCGTCCAATTCGGCAACACCACGTCGCATCTGCGGACCGGTACCGATTTCGGCAACATGCTGCAACAGCAACGGAGTTCCGTTTTTGTTAACACCCAGGGGGATATTCTTGAGATCCTGCTCACTTTGAATATAGCCGGTAGCACGAACCATATACTCAGCTTCTGCCATCTCCACTACAGAAGCCCCAACCTCCTGATTCGCCCTACGAATAGCAGTTTGAATATGCGAGAGCGGCATATTAAATGCCCGCAGTTTTTCCGGGTCCACCCGAACCTGGTACTGTTTTACCATACCGCCGATTGGCGCTACTTCAGAAACTCCAGGCACGGTTTGCAGCTCATACTTAAGAAACCAGTCCTGTAAGCTGCGAAGCTGACTGATATCATGTTTCCCGGTTTTATCGACTAAGGCATAGAGATATACCCAACCAACGCCCGTAGCATCCGGTCCCAACTGGGGGCGGGCATTCGCGGGTAGAGAGGGAGCCACCTGACTGAGGTATTCCAGCACCCGACTTCGGGCCCAGTACATGTCTGTCTGTTCATCGAAGATCACATACACATAGGAGTCTCCAAAGAAGGAATAACCCCTTACCGTTTCAGCGCCTGGTACCGACAGCATTGCCGTCGTTAGAGGATAGGTGACCTGGTCCTCTACTACTTGAGGAGCCTGCCCCGGATAGCTGGTCTTAATGATCACCTGTACATCCGAAAGATCCGGAATTGCATCGACGGGTGTATTTTTCAGGGAGAATAAACCGCCTCCCACCAGAATTGCCGTGGCGAGCAATACAAAGAAACGGTTACCTACCGACCAGCGAATAATGGCTTCAATCATAGGACCTCCTTAACTGGAGTCCGTGTCAGGAGGCTAGTGATCTCCATCTGGGTATGCAAGGCAGGCTTGAACGAATCACTATTCATAGCGTGAAGGTTTGTACTTTCATCGGCAACGTTGCCTTGATCGTTCTTTTCCTGACTCTCGCTTTTATGATTCATTTCCCCTGAATCCATTTCATCATGGGAGCCATCCAGGCTCATACCATCAAGGCTCATATCTTCATCATCATGCATACTGTCAAGCGACATACCTTCGAGGCTCATCTCCTCTGAATCCATCGATTCGTCTATATGCATACGCTTAAAGTCAGATGTCTTACTGGATTCCGAATCGAGAAGGAATTGAGCTGATGTCACCACCTCTTCGCCTGCACTGAGTCCTTCAAGTATTTCGATACGAGACCCATCGCTGCGGCCTATCTTTACCTCAATGGATTTATATCGCCCATCACCCAATGCCAATACCAACCGATTCGTCTTAGCACCACGGATCACCGCTTCCTGAGGAACCGTCAACGACTCCTCTTCGTCATGTTTGTGTATAACCACCTTTGCAAACATGTTGGGTTTAAGTTGCAGATCATGGTTACTAAAGCGCATTCTTACCTTCAGTGTCCGGGTCACTGGATCCAGCACTGGATAGACATAATCAACCACCCCTTCCCGAGCTTTGCCGGGTAGATAATCTAGTTGGATGGAAACAGGTAACCCCGCGCGAATCATATTTGCTTGACGCTCAAAGACTTCAGCTTCAACCCAAACTTCGTCCAGCGCACCAATCGACATAAGGGTATTTCCAGGCTTAACAAAAAAGCCTTCTCGAATCCTGAAGTTATCGACAACACCACTTTGCGGGGCATAGAAGGTCACTGTCTGACTAGCCTGACGCGTCTTTCGTAACTTTCGGATAGTCTGTTGCGGCACTTGCAAAGCCAGTAACCGAGATTCCGCAGCCTTAATCAGTTTTTTATTGCCCCTTGCGAGGGCAAATAGATATTCCTCTTGAGCATTTACCAACGCCGGTGAATAAAGATCATAAAGCGGCTGCCCCTGCTCTACTGGCTCTCCCTCTGCTTTGATATATACCTTTTCAATCCAGCCATCTACACGAGGATGAACGTGCACAATCTTGTCCTGGTTATAATCAACATAACCGACCGTTCGTACTTCAAAGTGCATCTTTGAAAGCGCTGATTGGGCGGTTCTAACGCCCAAGTTATTTACCACCTCAGCTGACACCTTTATTGTTCCTGGGCCTGCATCGGTATCAGAGCCTGACTCTTCATATACGGGGATGAGGTCCATTCCCATGGGT
Source organism: Pontibacterium granulatum (assembly GCF_029961155.1). Taxonomy (GTDB): domain Bacteria; phylum Pseudomonadota; class Gammaproteobacteria; order Pseudomonadales; family Balneatricaceae; genus Pontibacterium; species Pontibacterium granulatum. The sequence continues at coordinate 14,741 of NZ_JASBRH010000025.1, forward strand.
GACTTACCAGGCTTATCCCTCCGATAGTTTGGGTCCATTGGTGCAACCCAATACAACGGTTCATTACTCTTTGCTGCAACCTCTTCTGCAACCGGCCCAGACCCTGTGTCAGTACTAGCAATATAGGAATAGCCACCTACGACGGCACCCGCACCGATTGCTGCACCCATTACAATTAGACCGATATTTTTAATGGTATTACTCATTGCGCAACTCCAGTGCCACTAGCAAAGCTTTGTTCAAATTCAGATGACGTTAGGAAATAGTTAAGTTGAGCGATCTGTTTTTGCTGCTTAACCTTGATTTCCAGATAATCGATCCGAGCATTTAGTTCGGCAATACGTGTGCGCACTACCTCAGTAAAACTGCCAGTATCGGATTCATAGGCATTTAAGGCTGCTTGAGCCTGTTGCCCAGCCTGAGGCAGTAGCTTGTTCTGGTACAATTGCTGCCGCTGGTCCAAGCGCTCCAGTTGGGTGCGGGCTGAATGGAAGCCAGCAAGCATTTTCTTCAACATCAGACTACGGTCCGTTTTGAGCTTTTCTTGACTCGCGATGGCCGCTTCAACCTCTTTGTCCTGCTTAACCGAAGAAAACAGCGGCATGCTTACGGTGACACCTGCACTAAAGAGGTCCGCTCGGTCTCTGCCACTTAGGTCGTCACCGCGATAACCATAACTGGCACTCACCCCCCATTCCGGCTTGTATTTTTGCTTAGCCAGTTTCACGGAAGTGCCAGCGGCATCGATACTCTTATCCAGTTTTCGAACCGATGGATGACGGACCAGATGGTTGGCAAGCTCGCTTTTACTAAAGGAATCTCCTTTAGAAGCAGCTGCATATTTTGAATTTAGCTGTGGTAACTCAGGTGCATAAACAGAAAAGTTGTTATCTTGAACTGAATAATCGGTCAACGATGGTGTTAGCCACTCAAGCAGTTTTTGCTCCTTCATCTCTTGCATCAACCTCAACTTAGTAAGGCGATCTTCAATGCGAGTTTTTTCAAGTTGCGCCTTTATCAGGTCTTGCTGCCGAGTACGCCCCATGACAGTGGAGTAACTGGCCAATGATATGTCTACCAATTGATCGAAAAGCGCCAGATCCTGCTCGATCAGAGATACACTCTGCCTTGCCAAGTATGCATCCAGCCAAAGCTGTGTGATCGTAAGTTTAAGTTTGGCCTTGCGCTCCTGACGCATAAAAGGCTGCCGCTCACTTTGCTGCTGAAGCTGCTGACGTTTGAGTCGACGGGTATCACCGCGAGGATACTTTTGAGATACACCAAAGACTAATTGGGTCATCGCCTCTTGATCAAAATCCAGCGTATCTGTAGGTAGATTGGCTAAGGCAACAGAAAACTTGGGATCAGGTAGTTGATAGGCCGACTCACTCATCGCTTCTGTCGCCTGCTGTACATACCTGCTACCGGATAACCAAGCGTCATTCTCAATAGCAAAGCTCAGTGCTTTTTCGAGTGTTAAAGGAGCATTTCTGTTTGAATCAGCCACGGCCGATGAGATCGTCACTCCACTTAACAGAAATGTCATTAAAAACAGGAAATAATAATTCTTGGTTTGTACATATCCACGGCCAAGTGCGTGGAGGCAACACGTCGCAATTCCTGCGACAGGGATACCCGAGCGCAGGCATCCTCTGGAAAAAATAGCTGGTGACATAAATCCACCCAATCAAGCCAAAATCATTCAAAATGATTTGGGCAAGTTACTAGACATGGGAGATTTATATTGATCTCCCACTGAAAACTAGCCGTGTTAACGGCTTATTCCATCAGTGGGATATGGGTGGTCGGTATAGGGAACTGCTTTTCTGGGGCAACAACAGGTCATTGATAGCAGCCAGAACCAGGACTGATTTTTTAGTATCGAAGGAGTAACTTGGCAACCCAGCACCAACAGGATTTGTGCACTGCGACTGAGCACAATCGGTCATTTCCTTACAATCGTGCTCGCCAATTTGAATTTCCGAACAAGGCGCATCTTTCTCAGCTATAGACTGTTCACAGCAGTTTTGAGCAACATTGCCGATGGTGCCTTTGGTATGCATCGCATGGGAAGGAGTTGATTGAACTGGCGATGGATAAGTCTGATCCATTTGCATGGCAGAAGCATGACTGAGTAGCTGGGCGGTTGTCACCACCAGCATGCACAGCACTATCAATACTTTCTTTGCCATTCTCTGCATCTATAGCCAGCCCAATTAATCCGGACGATGTTATAGGATTTTATCTATAGTTCAACCAGTTTTTCTTTTACTTCCTCTTCAGCAAGTATACTTAGAGGGCTGAACTACACATGAGACAAAAGGACTCCGATGAGTCTAGCTCAAAATTACGTAAGGTCAAAAACAACCCAACGCTGACCAAAGCCATGACGCCTCACATGGTTCCAAGCTGCGGACTAGTAATGATTACATAGCCCACAGCGCCTGGAGATAGTTGATTATCTCTGCCTCCATTATTGAGGATGCTGTTGACCATCCATCATATACCCTTGAGGGCCATCACCAGAATTCATCATGTAATGCATGTTGGATTTCGCCTGTAAATTTGCACCGAAATCATCAGCGACAACGTGACGCTGACTCTTAGCACCATTATGCTCCGCGCCTTCCATCATGTGGCCTTGTGGCCCATTGCCACCATGCATCATGTAATGTGCTTTATTATTCGCGCGAGCCTTATGGTCGCCTTTGTAATCCGGCTGATGCAGCTGTGTCTTCCCGCTATCATGCTCCGCACCTTCCATCATATGGCCTTGTGGCCCATTGCCACCATGCATCATGTAATGGCTACTTGAGTGCTGACTCGCTTGTGCCGTTACAGGTAAAGCTGCGGCTAAGATCAAAGCACTTGCCAACCCTACAACCGTTTTCTTCATTTCCATCGTTGCGCTCCTTAGCATTTACAGATAATGTTCGATCAATCTATGGAAGCAATCTTAAAGACTTCAGCTGTCCTGTTACTGACGCGAAAATTACATTTTTGTAATTTTGTAAACCTGAGAAGTAACACCCTATTATCTAATCCAAAGAACAAAACAAAATCATGAAGATCCTTGTCGTAGAAGACGAAATAAAAACAGGTGAATACTTACAACAGGGATTACGGGAATCGGGCTTTAATACCGACCTTGCACGCAATGGTGTTGACTGCCTCCATCTTGTATTAACAGATGAAAGCCAATATGACTTAATTATTTTGGATGTAATGCTACCTGGACTTGATGGTTGGAAGGTACTGGAAACCTTACGCTTAAGCGGAAAAGAAATTCCTGTCTTATTTTTATCTGCACGCGACCAAGTCGAAGACAAAGTTAAAGGGCTGGAGTTAGGGGCGGATGACTACCTAATTAAGCCATTTGCATTTTCTGAACTCTTAGCACGTATACGTACACTTTTGAGACGGAATCAAAAAAAGCCTGAATCAACATCAATACGTGTTGCAGACTTAGAACTGGATCTTCTTAAAAGACGAGCCATAAGGTCAGGACATCGGATCGAGCTTACAGCAAAAGAGTTTTCACTTCTGGAGCTATTAATGCGTCGTCGAGGTGAAGTACTAACACGCTCTCTAATTGCATCACAAGTTTGGGATATGAACTTTGACAGCGATACCAATGTCATCGAAGTCGCTATAAAGCGTTTACGCCGAAAGGTCGATGATCCTTTCACACTGAAACTAATACATACCTTAAGAGGCATGGGCTATACCTTAGAGGACAAAAGCAGTTCATGAAAAGACAGCTATCACTGACATTACGCTTGACTGCTTTTTTTGCTGTTACATCAGGAATTGTTTTATTAGGTCTAGCATGGATAATCACCTTATCCATCGAAGAACACTTTATAACCCAAGACAAAGACATTTTAGAGAAAAAGTCAAAAATCGTTCAAGACATCATTCTAAAAATAGATGATAGCATGATCTTCCAGGACCTACCTAATAGACTAAAATCCAATCTCATAGGTCATAACGACCTAATCATTTCTGCAATATCGACTGACAGTTCTAAACTTTACAGCTCATCCGATATAGAGATACCTTTTCATGAGTTATTTAAAAAAACAGACCGCAAACTTAATCGTGTTATAAGCTGGAGCTATGGTGGCCAGAACTACCGCAGCCTGATCACAAGCGCAAGCACCGAAAGCCGACCAAAAACATCCTTCTACCTTATCATTTCAATAAATACGAATCACCACGATACCTTTATGTATCGCTTTCAAGGAAGCCTTCTTTTTTATACAGTAATTGCCACATTGCTTAGCGGTATGCTTGGACTATTCGCTGCTAGAAAGGGCTTACTCCCCCTATATAAAATGAAAGACCAGGCACTTTCTATTACAGTAAATCAACTATCAAGAAGAATGTCAGACAAAAGCGTTCCGGTTGAAATTTCTACACTAGCCAAAGCCCTCAATAAAATGCTGGACAATTTAGAAGACTCCTTTAGAAGACTGTCTAATTTTTCATCAGATATAGCTCACGAATTGCGAACCCCTATCAGCAACCTTTCCACCCAAACACAAGTAGTACTTTCTAAACCGAGGGATGCTGAAACCTATCGAAATGTTCTTATATCAAACGCCGAAGAGCATGAACACATATCAAGAATGATCACTGATATGCTTTTTTTGGCCAAAACTGATAATGGGCTTATACTGCCGTCGTCAGAAACAATCCCGCTGGACGAGCAAGTCAATGACCTTTTTGAATTTTATGACGCTCTAGCAGAAGACAAACGTATTTCACTGATCCTTACAGGCAGGGGCTCCATTGCTGGAGACAGGCTAATGGTTCGCAGGGCAATAAATAATTTGCTTTCGAATGCTATACGCCACACCCCAATAGAAGGCACTATCACAGTAAACATCATAGAACGAGATGACCGTATAACCTTAACTGTATGCAACACAGGAAGCCCAATTCCAAAGTCAGAAATACCACACCTCTTTGATAGATTTTACCGAGCTGAACAAAGCAGGACGAAGAATGACTCTGATGGCTTTGGTCTAGGCTTAGCAATTACTGAGGCCATATTAAAAGCTCATGCAGGTACTATTACTGTGACGTCTGATGAGCATCAGACCTGTTTCATTATGGATTATCCCATTAATAAAGCGTCGACCGATTCTTTACGCCACTAGCAGGCAGATCTGTAGTTCAGCGAAATATTAATCACAATAAAGATAGAATATAGTCCCGTGCCGTCTCGCTATCACCGATATCGATTCTTGCACTCACATCAATCAGCTCTGGTTTAATAAAGCCCGCGTGAAGCGCTAAAAGGTTGTAGTGACATCGCTGAAGCTTACTTCGACCAGATATGATTGAGCGCACAGCTCGCGGCTTTAGGCCCAGAATGTGGGCTAACCTCTCAAAATCAATTACCAAGCGAAAATCTGTACATAATTCGTGCTGTCTCAGCAACTGGTGATCTGCGATAAATTCGCGCAGATCTTCCACCGTAAACTGCTCGTAAGGTTTCATTATTCAACCTCTTTCTTATTGTTCTTTTCGGGGGCTTGTTTATAAACGATTATTGGAACTGAGTAACTGCCTGATATGTTCAGTTTCGTCCAGGGTGTAATGAGCACCAGTTACTGTGTTTGTAATGGAGCGAACGGCCCATGGAGGTATACCCATCTTCAAGAGGTCGCGCAGTGTCTTTTCCTGAAGCACCACATCATCCAGCGCGCCTAGAGTACTTACCCTAAATTCTTGGGCACTGGCATTTGCAGCCCCATAGAGGCGTTTGGCTTCAGCCACCAAGGTTTTCTCAATATCCGGCTGAATGGTTTTGAATTCCAGATCAATCAGCTCTAGTGCAGTATGATTAGTTTTCACATCATCAAGGCAACTAACATTTTCCAGCAATGAACCATTAAGCCGGGCGATGTGGTTTCCCAAGTCTCGAACGCTCTCACCAGCGCCACCTAAGCGGGCAGATTTAAGACAACCATACGCGTTTATCAGATCCTCGATCAGTTTGAAAATATCCATCAGAAAATCGCCTTTTTTATTTTTATTGTTGTTGCGAGTTGGAGCAGATCCTGACTTGTTATTCTTGCCCAGATACCATCACCATACTTGAAGTTTAAACGGTGAAGCACCCCAGGAAAGCGTACATCTTCTGTAATGTAGTTAACGCTGACCTGATCCGGATTTAGTGAATCTCTCAGCATTAATGTAAACACAACTTCTGTGGTACCACCTCTGGCTTTCCAAGTTTTATGTATCAGCACCTCGGTATTTGATCCGTTCAAAAGCCCTAATAACAACATCAACTCCCATCTGACAATTATACCATAAATCAACTAGTTAGTGTTTATTAATATAGGTTTCCTGAGTTCAAATTTGGAAATAACCGGAATCATTTCGGGTGCCCACTTTTCTATATAATGCCGGGCATGGCTTTTTAGTTCCGCCGGAATTTGATTCGGATACAATACCTCGGCGATAGAACCCGCTATTGCACAAATTGTGTCAGTATCACCGCCTATATACAGACCTAGTCGCATACAGTCAGAAAAGGACCTGCTATCCAATGCAATCTGAATTGCGTGAGGAACAGACCATTTTGCCACTGACGTGAACTCGTACTCGCGATGCAACCGATCTAGATCTTCATTGAGGTTGTATCGGAATTGTTTAGACAGCCGCTCTCGGATCATTTCCCTGGGCATGCCCTGCCGGGCATAAAAAATTGCCAGCGCTGCTGCTTGCGCCGCCCGAATGGCGTCTGGATGGTGATGTGTCGGTTCTGCGGATCGATTCGCCATGGTTTTTACTTCACCTTCGGAATTACATAACCAACCAATCGGAGCGACTCTCATCGCCGCTCCGTTACCTGGAGACTGACACTCATAAAGGCCGTCCATACTCAACCAATTTTCAAAATTACTGCTGAACCCGCAGTTCCGATAACGATGCCCCCAATCCTGATACGCTTCGATGAAGTTCTGGTCCTTTAACAGCGCTTGCGCTGTTGCCACTGTTAGAACCGTATCATCAGTGTAATGAGATGTAGGACCGATCAATGGCAGCGTATGACCTTTGAGATTCGCGTGTTCATAAATGCTCCCGACAAAATCACCAACAATAGCGCCCCACATAGCATCTCCTCTACACACAACGGGTTAAGCAATGGATGCAGATAACCCGAGGTGTCGTATTCAACAGACTTTATTCAAATAAGCCACCAAAATTGCACAGAATGCACAAACAGTGTCATCAAAGGCAACAGCGATGTCAGTGATGACACTTTGCGTGCCATTCGCTCGCAAACATGGTCTGCGGCTTATTCTGAACTTCGCACTCAATGAGTGCGGCGCACAAACGATAACCATCACGATATATAGCGGATTGCTCCCCATACTCCCGTGTTATTTTTGATTGAAAAACAGATAGTTATACATAGACAAAATCAAAAATATGTACGTGGGAGTATGGAGGCGGGTAATTGCAAAAATGCCGGAAAAATGGGGATGGGGCCCCGGTTTTCTGGGATTTTGGTAGAAAATAGTCGTTGACGATGGAAACACGGAGTGTTGAACAGGGTCAATGAGTATTTTCGTGGCAATCAAGCAGGATCGACGGTGGAGACACACGCAATGGGTCGGGAACCGTTGATACTGTGCAGCCGCCTCGTGGGTTTTCATGTTCTATTGCGGAAATGGCGTAGCCATGTAGCAATTAACATGAAGACACACACCAGGACGTTAGTCCGCAAAGTCAAAAACCAGCCCATGTGAAAAACGGATCGGAACTTGAGATCAAAATGGGTAATGACCTCGCCGCGCTTTTGCATTTTTATTGCTTAGCCAGTGGTTATCTATGCCCCACTCCATCCATTCCTTTTCATCCATGATGTGCACAGTCACCGTGGTCAAATCGGGATCAAACGGGTGCTCACTAGGCTCCTCCAGATCTTTGTTCATCGGGCGAATCACCCAGCCAAATGCACATCCCCTGAAGTCCTTTATGAGCCCAGCGTCACATATATCCGCATCATGCAAAGGTTTACCCCCGGACCCTGCAATCGCCCGTAGCATGTCCTCCAGGTATATTCTCCGACGCTTGTCATTAAGGCGGTTTGCAATGCGATACACTCCGCATGAAAAGTGATATGTAAATCGACCAAACACCTCCATGTCGAAATAATCGACTGTTTCCAGGTATTTCAGCGCATCCTGATTCTGCTCTCGGATACGAAGAACCAGCGCCTTATCCATTCCCCACCTCCGTCAATACACGCTCGCTTTCAATCACAGTAAGACGGCCAGAGCGCACCACTGTATCGATCCAGACCTGGTTGGCACCCACGGTCAGATAATCACACCCGACATGCCCCATCACCACCGCGCTGACCCTCTCAACCTTCGTACACCGTTTCGACAACGCCCGGTTGTAGCCGTTAACAGACCACAGGTACTCTTTCCAGTCTTCCTTTGGCACGAAGTTGTACGACACCTTGTGCCAGTCACCCGGTGGTTGACCATGTATCACACCAATAGATCCGCGCTGGGAGTACACTGTCATACACATCTCAGACCGGATAATGTCAAACAGCTCCTCCCGCTCCTGCTCCGTGATCTCGTAAGCCCATGCACCACCATTTCGGATATGCATAGCCTGAACTTTCGGATCCACCCGGCCAACGATAAACAGGCACTCGTGATTCCCACACACCGAATTGAACCAAGGCTCCAGCAGCAGGTGAACACACTCAGCAGACTCCGGCCCACGATCAATCAGATCCCCCGTGCAAAACAACCTGTCTCGTTCGAAATTAAACCCAACTCGATCAAGAGCCTGCATGAGTAATGAATAGTGGCCGTGCAAATCACCACAGAACCAGTCCCGGCCATCAACATTTACCGGCATGTGCGTGTGTTGTTTCAGCAAATCAGTACTCCGCCGCCAGCATGATAGTCAGAACCCTCAGTGTTTGATCCAGGTCCGCAGGATCTTCACTACCCCGAGCCTTCAACTTATCGTAGTAGTCGATCTTCCAGAAACACCTGACGCCGTTGTGCTCAAAGCTGCCGAAATTATGCTCACCATACGGGTCATTCCCTTCTTCAATTTCCGCATTTTGTACGGCACCAAGGATTTCCAAATACCCTAGTCCACCGCCTGTCAGTGCTTCGACACCTGCGGTGAAGTGGATGTGCAAAAGATCTGCATCAATCAGGTGCTGGCATTCGATCGGATCCGACACTCGGCGACGGAAGCTGTCGTTGTACTTCCTTATCATTGCCGTGTGATCCATTAGCTCCACCATCCAATCAGAATAATTCCGCGAATGAATCTGTACGCACCGTCCAGCACCTCTGCAAAATCACTGTATTCGAAAAATGCAGCGAATCCCGATGTCAGCGTGGCTGCAAGCATGAAAAACATAACAACCACTGAGCCGTACTGGTAAAACAGCTTTATATACTTACCGGCACTACAACTGGAGCACGCAATACTTTCAACGATATTTACGGGGATCTCAAAAAGAACAAAGGCAAACCAAAACGCCACCTCACCCCAGCCTTCCAGGCGCGTGTTGCTGCCGTAGATAATTAGCCCATACCACCAGATTATGGCGGTCAATAGACGCCCAGAATGCCCCACCTGATCGATCTCGTGCAGAGAGGCACCAGACCAAAAGACAGCCGCGAGGCATGCAACGGCGATCAAAATAAAGTGAAAAAAACCTCCATCCGCTACGCCTGAATCAGCCGCCCAGCCAGAGACAAAGTACCAAACCGCTAGTGCAACAAACCCTAGGTAGGCAATCGCCCCACCCGGCTCCTGCGCCATATTTTCGGCAATTGAATCTGTATACCGTTGTCGCATCTCTCACTCTCCCGATTGTGATTAATGCTGCCATATTCTAACCAAAATATAGCTACATGTCAATACATGTATATATTCGTAGATACATGTATATACGTTTGATATGATGTAAGTACAACAATAAAAAATAAAAAGGGTACTCTCCATGAACCCCCATCTCTTTGATTACAATGAATTTTCCGACCAGTGCTCCAAGCTCCCAGAACGGTCTGCGACAGGCGAAGTGAAATTGAAGGTGGCCGGAATGTACGAGCCTACGTATGAAAAGTACGTACAGGAAGCCGCCGCCAACATCACCCGCGCCCTGCACCAGGACTTGAATACTGAAACGAAGAAGGAGCATAAGGCGCTACTGAAAGACGGTGTCGATAAGGTGGTGAAATACCTGGAGAGCACATCCAACACCAAAACATCCGACTCATGGCGCAAGCTGCGCCGAGCAATGGTCATTTACTACACTGCTGCTGGCTTGGGCTCTGAAGCAAAACAGATCGCCGGTACAGAAAACCCAGCCGGGTTAAAAGATCAGGCCCACAAGCCCAAAAAACGCAAGCGGCTGAACACCGTCACTGATGAAATCTTTGATGCAATGTATTTCGATTGCGAGGATCGCCAGGACACCGTAAGCATGACCCTCATGCGACTAGCCCGTGAACTGGGCTTGCGCCCTGCGGAAGCCCTAGGGGTCGAAATGCTGGATTTTGACATCCCCAACATGACGATGAGCATCTATATCGAAGGTGCAAAGAAGACTAAACGCGGCCAGCAGAACAAAGCAGAGCAACGCGGCATCGATCGAATCCTGCACGTGCCTATCAACAAGGAATTAATCGAGGCGATCAAAACTGCTCAAGACCTAACACCTAACGAAATCAAAGCCGCTCAGGAACGGATCCGACGCGCTGCCGCCCGCCTATATCCCCACAGCCAGCGCCGGTTCTGTCTGTACTCGTTGCGGTACACCATGGGCTCCAACCTGAAAAAGAAATACCTCAACCGGAAAGATGGCGCGAAGATGGTTGCGGCGGTCATAGGCCATAAATGCACCAGCTCCATGTCCGAATACGGCAACATCAAATCCGGCGCATCCACCGGGACACCGATCGCGGACGCTGAAACATTGGCGCAGGTTGTAGATGACCGCGCAGCCAAATACGGGCTAGCTGAGGGTGCAAAGGTAAACCCACGAAAGGTACTGTCTGCTGAAGCAGTAAACAAACGCGACCAGGTCCGCCAGCCATCCCGTCGTGACATCGCCATGCGTCAGACCGAGACCTACACCGCCGCCGACGGCAAGGCGATCTCTGACCGTTTACAGCGATCCGACAACACCATCCCGGCTGTTGACCACAAATGATGTGCATCGCCAGGGACGGGGCGTGGTATCATGTAGCTACATGGCACTATAGGTATTTACAGGTATATACAAATGGCAAAGCTGGTAGTCACCGGGCGCTTAGTGAATCGTAATGAAACAACGAAGCAGGTAGCGGTGCATGTTGATCAAAGGGTGCTGGATTGGATCGAGTCGAATGTGTCAGGCAACAAGCAGGTCGCGTATAACCACCTCTTGATGAAAGGTATCGAGGCAATTGATGCGGGCGATAATGTGCAGATCCTAGAAGGATTACCAGACCCGGAGTGATACCGGCTGATACAAAATACGTATTATCGAGATGTATTTTAGAGGGGAATTGGAGCGGAATATCGGGCTCGAACCGACGACCTGAACCTTGGCAAGGTTCCGCTCTACCAACTGAGCTAATTCCGCATAAAGGATGGTACGTATGGAGGCGCGAGTCGGAATCGAACCGGCGTACACGGAGTTGCAGTCCGCTGCATAACCACTCTGCCATCGCGCCTGAGCATCCCAGGGAGGGATTGGAGCGGAATATCGGGCTCGAACCGACGACCTGAACCTTGGCAAGGTTCCGCTCTACCAACTGAGCTAATTCCGCTTCGTTTTACAGGAGATGATGGTGCGGCCAGCCGGAATCGAACCGGCACGATCTTTCGATCGACAGATTTTAAGTCTGTTGTGTCTACCAATTTCACCATGGCCGCATGTGCATCATGCAGTTTACAGCCCAGGATTCTATTAACGCAATGTAATAAAATCAGTAGCATATTTGTAGCAAATCTTTTGCTACGGTGCCACACTGTTTAAAATCTCGCCTGCCTGAAGGCCCTGTCATTGCTGCGCTTGAGTGAATCTCCTGCTGCAAAAACCGCCATAGACTTATGAGATTTTAAGTCTCCTGTGTCTACCAATTTCACCATCCGGGCAAAAGAATGGAGGCTGGAGTCGGAATCGAACCGGCGTACACGGAGTTGCAGTCCGCTGCATAACCACTCTGCCATCCAGCCATTTCTTTGCCTAAAGGCGCTTACCAAGAGGATTGGAGCGGAATATCGGGCTCGAACCGACGACCTGAACCTTGGCAAGGTTCCGCTCTACCAACTGAGCTAATTCCGCCCTGCTCGGTAAGTGGTGCGTATTATAGAGACCCGAGATTCTATGTCAACACTGTAACAAAAAATATTTTCGCTTATTTTTTAAACACTTACAGATCGTCTGTTAGATCAGACCAGGCAGCCTTAAGGTATTCAATCATTGACCACAAGGTTAAAGCCGCAGCCATATAGAGTGTTGCGATCGCCGCCCAAGCCAACGCACTCCCTGGCTGGGCTAAAACCAAAAAGAAAATTGCAGCCATCTGCAAGGTTGTTTTCACCTTGCCGATATTAGACACCGCAACATTGCCGCGCTTACCCAATTCAGCCATCCACTCTCGCAGAGCAGATATAACAATCTCACGGCCAATGATAATCATCGCCGGAATCGTGATAATCGGGCTCGCATAGGCTTCAACAATCATGACCAGCGCCGCCGCAACCATCAACTTATCAGCAACCGGATCAAGAAACGCACCAAATGGTGATTGCTGATCCAGCTTCCGCGCCAGATAACCATCAAACCAATCAGTCACCGCCGCCAGCGCAAATATAAAACCCGCCCAGTAAGGCGCCCAGCTATAGGGCAAATAAAACACAAGAACAAATACCGGAATAAGAACGATACGTAAAAGTGTGAGGAGATTAGGAATCTTCATCGAAAACAGCACGTTATCCTCGTGTGTCAAACTTCTGGATGCAACGCCAAATAGATCTCTTCGGCGAGTTTCCGGCTAATGGTAGAGACTTTTGCGATTTCTTCAACACTCGCTCTCTCTACCTCCTGTAAGCCACCAAAATGTTTCAAAATTTCTCGGCGCCGCTTTGGACCAACGCCTGGAATGCCTTCCAATACAGACTGCTTTCGTGCTTTACCTCGTCGTGCCCGGTGACCGGTAATCGCAAATCGATGTGCCTCATCGCGAATGTGCTGCACCAGATGCAGCGCACTGGAATCACCCGCTAAAGTAATCTCTTCACCCGTCTGACCATTGATCAGCACCTCGAAGCCAGCCTTTCGGGTTGGACCTTTGGCAACACCCACAACCTGCACTTCGGTAATCTGAAGCTCTTCCAACACATCCATCGCCTGGCTCACCTGCCCTTTACCACCGTCGATCAAGAGGATATCAGGCAATTTTCCCTCGCCCTTTTTCAGTCGCGTATAACGACGGGTAAGCGCCTGATGCATGGCGGCGTAATCATCTCCAGCGGTAATATCTTCAATATTGAAGGTGCGGTAATCCTGCTTAAGCGGCCCATTGCGATCAAAAACCACGCACGAAGCCACGGTCGCTTCGCCGGAGCTGTGGCTGATATCGAAACACTCCAGTCGCTGTGGTACCGAATCAAGCGCCAATGCTTCCTGCAGCTCCAGAAAACGGTTATAGACATTCTTTTTATTTGCCAAATGGGAAGCGAGATGCTGTTCCGCGTTAGTCTGCGCCAACCGTTGCCAACCTGCGCGCTCACCTCGCACGTTGTGGGTTATGGTTACACGCTTACCCCGCTTTTCGCTTAGCGCCTCTTCAATACACTCTTTATCTTCCACCGGGTAGGTTGTGATAACCCCGTTGGGGATTTCACGTTGCGACGAGAGGTACCACTGCGCAACAAAGGCTGAAAGCACATCTGCCTCATTTTCCTCCACCGAAACCTTCGGATGGAAGATTTTACTGCCAATAATCCGGCCACCACGCACAAACAGCATATGTACGCATACGCCACCAGGTTTCAGCGCACATCCCATAATATCGACGTCGCCCGCAGCACCGTAAACATACTGCTGTTCCTGCACTTTCTGCAGGCTGATGATCTGGTCACGAAACTCAGCGGCTTTTTCAAACTCAAGACCAACCGAAGCCTTTTCCATCTCTTCGGCCAGCTCCTCCATGACCGCCTTATTCTTCCCTTCCAGGAACATCATCGCGTGCCGAATATCCTGCTCGTATTGCTCAGGCGAAATCAGACCGACACAAGGACCGCTGCAACGCTTAATCTGGTACTGCAAACAGGGACGTGCACGATTTTTAAAAAAACTGTCGTCACATTGCCGAATGCGAAAGATCTTCTGCAGAAGGTTAAGACTTTCGCGCACCGCACCGCCGCTTGGAAACGGGCCGAAGTAGCGCCCACTACGTCGTCTTGAGCCACGGTGAAACCGGATCGCAGGGTACGCGTCTTTATCGGAGATAAAGATGTAGGGATACGACTTATCGTCGCGCAACAAAATATTGTAAGGCGGGCGCTGTTGCTTGATCAGGTTTTGTTCCAGCAACAGCGCTTCAGTCTCGCTGTTAGTGACGGTCACCTGAATATCAGCAATTTTTCCAACCAACGCCTGCGTCTTAACCGACAACCCAGACGAGCGAAAGTAACTGCTGACGCGCTTTTTAAGGTTTTTAGCCTTGCCGACGTACAGAATCTCCCCGGTACTATCATACATCTGGTAAACGCCGGGCCTGCCAGTGAGTCGACTCAGAAACGCTTTCGAATCAAATGGAGCAGATAACGATTCGGTATTCAAAACTACAACAGATCTCTAACAAGGAATGCGAGCCACCCGCGTAACACTAGCCACGCAGGCAGTTTCTACTTAAATGATCAGCGGACGGCGTGGGTAGCCTTATTGTGATTCATATGTGCATGGGTTGCTTCACGATGCAGCTGCTGCAACTCTTCACGAGTACTGTCGCTGATACCGGCACCGCGGGACAGAGACACCTCCAGATAGGCACCGATCTCAGCATAGAAGAATAAGCTATCCTCTACGGTCTTAGATCGCTTCAACTTGGACAATGCGATCTGCGCGCCGTTAACCAGAATATAGTTAATGTCGGTTTCCGACAGCAACGGGTTACGTTCACGCTCACTTAAGGGGAGAGAATCGTGATCAGATTTGCTCATTCCTGAGGTCCTGTAAAATACTAATGAATCACCTGCCACTACTTTAAGCCCAAGAGGTTGTCTTGTTAACTGATTCTTTCGTCACACGTAACATTCTTGCGGATATGCATTGGATATTGAGCACGCCATCTCTGATGACGTTACCTCAGGAAATGGACGGTGTTCGCTTCCTGAGAGAGATTTTCGCCCGAAACGGGTTCGCTCCAGAGGCAGAAAATTTGCCTGTCATCATCCAAAGGCGACTTGGCTATTACTATGAAGATATCTTCAGCTTATTTCTAGAAAAATCACCCTACATATCTGATATTAAAAGAAATATACAAGTAAAGGATGCAAACAGAACAATCGGAGAATTCGACTTTATCGTTCAGACCCAACAGGGCTCCAGCATCCATATTGAGTGCGCAGTTAAATTCTATCTATGCACGGGTAATGGCTCGGATCTGTCGCACTTTGAAGGCCCGAACCGGAAAGATCGACTGGACCTGAAATGGGACAAGCTTCTGCACAAACAGATTAGGCTCAGCGAAACGGATGCAGGACGAACCAAAATAGGAACGCTGAATATACCCCCCCCCCAAACTGCCGTATTGATTCAGGGCTATCTGTTCTACCCGCTTGGAAAGCCTGCAGCCACCCTCCCCACTGCCATCAATCCCGATCATCTTCGAGGATGGTGGGTACGTAACGAGCATCGCGCGCAAATCCTCGATGAACAATTGCGCTATCAGATTCTTGGCAAACCGTTCTGGCTAACACCACCTGCCATTCCGAAAGCAGAGCTGTTAAGCCGCGATCAACTAGATGAAGAACTAAAAGAGCAACACCGTCCGCAGCTAATAGTGCGCCTTACAAACAAAAACGGGGAGTGGAAAGAGCTAGACCGAGGATTTGTAGTGCAGAGTGGGTGGTGAGCAGGAGCGTGAATCGGAAAGGTTCTGACTAAAAAACAGAAAGGAAAGCTGGGCACCGGCAAGACACCGGCACCCGGAGCAATTACTTCGCCTGATCAGCTGCAGCAGCGTCTTTAGCGATTTCACCTTTCAGCCACTTGATTGCAAAACCGGTGCCTACAATCATTGCAGCTACGATTGCGATGCTTGGCGCGAAAGAGATCAACGCGTACTTATCCATAGAACTGTCCTCTAATAATAATCGTTATAGTATTTTTAAGATCTGTAATCGAAGCGCATTATATATAGCTTCAGCTGTCACGCTCAAGACGGTGTATCAGGCTCGAAGTATCCCAGCGACCACCGCCGCTCTTCTGAACATCAGCATAAAACTGATCAACCAGCGCTGTTACAGGCAACTGAGCACCGTTCTTGCGCGCTTCTGTCAGGGCGATATCCAGGTCTTTACGCATCCAATCGACCGCAAAACCAAAGTCGAACTCATTTTCGACCATCGTCTCATGACGATTGACCATCTGCCACGAACCAGCCGCACCGTGCTGGATCACGCTGCAGAGTTTCTCTACGTCCAAGCCTGCTTTTTTTGCAAAGTGAATACCTTCCGAGAGCCCCTGCACCAAGCCAGCGATACAGATCTGGTTAACCATCTTCGCCAACTGACCGCTACCTGCTGGCCCCATCAGCTCAACCGCCTTGGAGTATGCATCGATCACCGGAGTCACCTTATCGAAGGTCGCCTGTTCGCCGCCGACCATTACACTCAGTACACCATTTTCAGCACCGGCCTGACCACCGGACACCGGCGCATCCAAAAAACCAAAGCCACGCTCAACAGCAATCTCATTCAGCTCACGCGCCACTTCCGCAGATGCAGTTGTATGATCAACCAGAGTCGCACCAGGCGCCATACCAGCGAGTGCGCCAGCGTCCCCCAGAATCACAGAACGCAGGTCGTCATCATTACCCACACAGGAAAACACAATTTCAGCACCGACAACTGCCTCGGCAGGTGTATCACCTTTCGCGCCCTTGTACTCGTCCACCCACTTCTGCGCTTTAGCGCCGGTGCGGTTATATACAGTTACTTCATGGCCATTGTTCTGCAGGTGCCCTGCCATGGGATACCCCATAACACCCAATCCGATAAATGCGACTTTCATACTCTCATTCCTGATTTCACGTGATCTCACGCGATGCTAAAACGCCGACTACATTAGAATCAGCTTATTTATTATGAAAACATTGCGTCCTTTCTTCACACTGATATTGCGTATACCGCCCAGCGGTTAGAGTTACGGACAAAAACCAAGTATCGAAGATAGCGTACTCATCGATGATACGGAAATCCCCTTTTTGTTTTATGGAAACCATAGGACGTCGAAATCCACGATTATCTCGTTCGATCCCCATTACGGAGACCTCATAGATCTTGGGGTTGCTCATCTGCAACCAGACCAGGGATTCAGGACTATTCCCCCCGAATGGGTTTGAAACCAACTTCAGTCTCGGATGTACTCGAGCATGACAGAGATGGATCGCAATCTGATCGCGCAATTCATTCATTGATTGAAACAAAAAACGAAATAGCCGGTCTATCTCGTAGGCACAGGGCGCAGCACTTGCGGTATCGCAGCCAACGCATCTCCCGTGACTGGAACACACAATCGATAATGTCCGTGTGTTTCACCCCTCTACAACAAGTCGGTCGAAAATCGCATTTCCATCTGGATATAATATCCGCGATAAACACCATGGAGACACTGAATGAAATCTAAATTGCGTACACTCTGCCTGATCTGTATCGCATTACTGGCTTCTACCGGAGCGTATGCTAACAGCAGTCTCTACAACCTCAGCTTTCCCAATGTCGACTCAGAGGATATACAGCTGTCCGAATACAAGGGCAAAGTAATTTTGCTGAATTTCTGGGCGACCTGGTGCCCACCATGCGTCAAAGAGATGCCATCCATACAGCGTCTGCACGACAAATTTCCAGAACAAGATTTCGAAATCCTGGCAATCAATGCTGGCGAATCCCAAGCCACAGTTAAGCGCTTTATGATGGGTCTCGATACCGAACTCACCTTCCCTATTCTGCTCGATGAGACAGGCCGCACCTTTAAAGAGTTCGGCATCCGCGGCTTGCCGATGAGTTTCCTATTTGACCGGGAAGGCAAGTTGATCGAAACTATTTCCGGCAGCCGAGAGTGGGACGAAGAAAGCGAAGTGCAGCTGATCCGATCAGCGATTTCGCACTAAGTGCTTTTTTACGGATACAAAAAAGGGAGCTATCAGCTCCCTTTTTCTATGCCAGTGATTTGCATCAACCGCTATATACGGCGTCAGCCGCCAGCGCCGCCACACCCCGGTTAATCGGTGCACCCATCGCAGACAACGTATTCTCCAGTGCGGCAAGGCAAAGCATTACGTTACGGCGAGAGCAGGAGCTCCCCATCAGGCCGATACGCCATACTTTACCGGCGAGGAAACCAAGACCTGCACCAATCTCCAGGCTGTAGTCCTGCAACAAACGATTGCGCACTTCCGCTTCATCAACACCTTCCGGTACATACACGGTGTTCAGCTGTGGCAAGCGGTACTCCTCTTCCACCAGAAAGTTAATACCCATCGCCTCCAATCCGGCGCGTAATGCTTCGTGGTGCTGCTGGTGGCGAGACCAAGTGTTTTCCAACCCTTCTTCAAACAGCACTACTAGAGATTCATGCAACGCATACAGAGAATTAACAGGCGCCGTATGATGGTACGCACGTTTACCGCCGCCACCCCAGTATCCCATCACCAGATTCTTATCGAGGAACCAACTAGGCACGGTGGATTTACGGTTCTTCACCGCTTCGATCGCACGTTCGCTGAATGCCACTGGTGAAATCCCAGGCGGGCATGACAGACACTTCTGCGTACCTGAGTACACTGCATCGATTCCCCAGCCATCAACATCCACTTCGATGCCACCCAACGAGGTTACGGCATCAACGATGGTCAGGCAGCCGTATTTCTGCGCCAGCGCACACAGGGATTCCGCATCGGAACGCACACCAGTAGAAGTTTCGGCGTGTACAAACGCCAAAGCTTTTACGTCATCGGTTTCCGCCAGCGCCTTCTCGACCTTGTCCAGATCGACCGGCTTACCCCAGTCATCCATCACCATGATCGCTTCGCCACCAAAGCGCTCAACGTTCTCCTTCATACGGCCACCAAACACACCGTTCTGGCAGACGACTACTTTGTCACCAGGCTCAACCAGGTTTACAAAGCAAGCCTCCATACCGGCAGAACCCGGTGCAGATACAGGCAGAGTCAGTGGGCTTTGAGTTTTGAACAGCGCCTGCAGCATCTCCTTTATCTCATCCATCATACGGATGAATTCCGGATCCAGGTGGCCGATGGTTGGGCGCGCCAGCGCAGACAGTACACGGGGGCTTACATCGGACGGGCCCGGACCCATCAAGGTGCGAACTGGGGGATTAAACGATGACTTCATCAGTGGTGTGCCTCATGCCGCATCCAGCCGGGCAATCCCGACCGGACGTTCCTTAAGAGTTGTTATTGTCCTGCGATCTCATCAACCATTGCCATTACCATCTCAGCGGAATGTTTGGCAGCAGTTACGAGGAATTGCTCGAATGAAAGGTTGGATTCTTTACCGGCGATATCGGACAGCGCGCGGATGATGATGAACGGCGTACCAAACTGGTGACAGGTCTGCGCAATCGCTGCCGCTTCCATCTCAACAGCCTGCATCTGCGGGAATACCTCGCGCGTACGCGCCACGCGCTCCGGATCATTCATAAACGCATCACCGGTCGCGATCTGACCTTTAACGGTCTTCATACCTTCCATGCGACTGATACAACGCTCAGCCGCATCCGCCAACAGTGGTTCTGGCTCAAACGCAGCCGGCAAACCCGGCACCTGGCCCGGCTCGTAACCAAAGATAGTCACGTCCACATCGTGGTGGCGCACATCGGTAGAGATCACAATATCACCCACATTCAGTGCCGGATCAAAACCTCCAGCGGAACCCGTATTGATTACCGCATCCGGCTGAAACTCACGCAGCATCAGTGTGGTACCGATTGCCGCGTTTACTTTACCGATACCGGATTTCAGTACAACAACATCCTTACCGTGCATACGGCCGGTAAACAGGTGATAACCTGCAATCTCATGATCCTCGCGCCCTTCCAGCGAGGCTTTTAACAGCTCAACCTCTTCATCCATCGCACCGATAATACCGATACGAATTGCACCATCTTTCTCTTTAATTGTGTCCTGCAGACTCTGTTGCGCGCTCATAGGTTGTATTGAACCGTTAAAAAAAGGGTTGAAATAGAATTGGAAAAATTACCGCAGAGCGCAGCCCAAAACAATAGCGCCACCCCGCTAAAACTCTATCTTTAGCAGGGTATTTGCGCCTTGGTATAGAAACGAGATTCAGAAACGCAACAATGCGGTTATTCCATAATCACAAGCGCGCTGCAGCGGGCTCGAAAACCGTCGACAAGGAACCGCTGAAATTCAGGAACATTTTCTGAACCTTTGCTTCTGAAATACTCAAGCGCCATAGCGTAATGGAAGCACCGAAAATACCCGCCGATACAAAAGCGCCCGATTCCGTCAGACAACACAATTCGCGATTGCCCCGGGAATCAAGCGCCAGTACATCACACTTTTTTGGATAAAGGCTGATAGCAACACAACAACAGGTAAGCTGGCATGTGAGCAGAACCGCAATAAGACGCAGAGACGTCGTCCTGTTCTTAGGGATCACTCTGGCTCAGAGGGGCATATTGCACGACCCTAGCGCTTGTTACAGCCCGAAAAGAGTCATACGGGATAAAGGCCGGACCAACCAAACTGGCTGAACAGTTCATCGACCTGACTATCAACCGGCGCCTGTAGAGTAAGAAGTTCGCCGGATTCCGGGTGGCGGAAACTCAGTTCGGTTGCCATCAACAGCAGACGATCCAGATCAAAGTGCTCGCGGAACGCCTTATTGTGACGGCCATCACCGTGTTTAGTGTCACCGACCAACGGATGGGATATATGCTTCATGTGACGACGAATCTGGTGCTTACGACCGGTCTTCGGCTTAACCTCAACCAGGGAGTAGCGCGCCACAGGATATTTACCCACCGGAATTGGCAACTCAACTGTTCCCAAACGACGGTACTCCGACACAGCGTCCTGTGGTGGCTTATCCGGGTTAGCCATCTTGTCCGCCAGCTTATCCAGCTTTTCCTTCAGCGGGTAATCGATGATGTCCCCTTCAGGCGTATAACCACGAGCCATACAGAGATAGGTTTTCTGTACCTCACGCTCAGCAAACATATGGTTCATACGCTGCGCGGTTTCCTTGTTCTTACCGAACACGATCACACCCGAGGTCGGGCGGTCCAGGCGATGGATAGTGTAGGCCGTACCCTGCAGATATTCCTTGAGCATACTGGTTAGATTCGGCGTGCTACGTGGAGCGATCCAGCTTGGATGCACAAGCAAACCCGATGGTTTATTAATCGCGATCAGGTTGTCATCCTCAAAGAGGATTTCGAGGTCATACTCACACATAACAGGCTACTTCTGCTCAGGAAATCGAAGGCGGGAGAGTTTAAGTGCTTCCCCCGGATCAAACAAGCCTAACCCTACAGCCATCGATCACTTAAGGTTTAGACGAACTTTTCCAGATCATAATTAAAGAAAATTCGAACTATTACATCGAAAAATACTGCGATTCAGCTATCTTAATGAAACTAAAAGAGATTTATCCTATAGAGCATCCGATAAGTCTGAACCTTATCTTGAAAAAGGTTTCTTAATCCCTATAAATAGCTTAACGCAACAAGAAAACCATGAGGACTAACATGCGTAACGTTGATACTTACAGTGCCGGCAGGGAACATTCGGTACTGTCTACAAACAAACTGATCCGCAACACCTACATGTTGCTGGGTATGACACTGGTATTCAGTGCTGTAACTGCTGGCATCTCAATGGCGATGAACCCTCCATTCATCGTTTACTTGGGCAGCATCATCGTTAGCTTCATTATGCTGTTTGTTCTGAACAAAAAGCAGAACAGCGCTGCTGCACTGCCACTGGTCTTCCTGTTCACCGGCCTGATGGGCTTCGGACTAGGCCCACTGCTTAACCACTACCTGGGTATGGCAAACGGTGGCGAGATCGTTATGACTGCGCTGGGTATGACCGCTCTGACCTTCCTGGGTCTGTCTGCGTACGTAATGACTTCCAAGAAAGACTTCAGCTTCATGGGCGGCTTCCTGTCCGCAGGTATGATCGTAGCGCTGATCGCTATGGTTGCTCTGTTCGTACTGCCGATGTTCGGTGTTCAGGTTGGCGCCATGCACATGGCATTCTCCGCGTTCATCGTACTGCTGATGGCAGGTTTCATCCTGTACGACACCAGCAACATCGTGAACGGTCACTACACCAACTACATCATGGCGACTGTTAGCCTGTACCTAAACATCTACAACCTGTTCGTACACATGCTTGCACTGGCAGGTATTTCACTGGACGACTAAACGACCAGTTTTAACCTCTCTGCGAAAGCCCCGTAATCTGCTAAGATTACGGGGCTTTTTTCTTTCTATTACAGAAACTTGCCGATGAAATTTTCGATTATTGTTCAGGCTGCACCCTACAGCTGCCAATCCGCTGAAACGGCTTACCGCTTCGCGAAAACTCTTCTTGATACAGGGCATGACCTGCACCGTGTTTTCTTTTATGGTGACGGCGTGCACACCGGCAGCGCTTTTGCGTCCCCACCTCAGGATGAGCCTAATATTCCGGCCAACTGGCAAGCATTGGCAGCAGATCACGACCTGGATTTGGTTGTTTGCATTGCTGCGGCCGTACGCCGTGGTGTACTGGACGATACCGAGGCGGGCCGCTACAGCAAATCCGGTTCCAATCTGGCCGCTGGTTTTGAACTGTCTGGGCTGGGACAACTTGCCGATGCCATTGCCCAGTCCGATCGCGTTATCACCTTTGGAGCCTGAGTGATGTCTGATAAAAAGAAAGTACTGATTATCAACCGCCGCGCTCCATACGGCCGCTCCAATGCCCGAGATTCACTGGATGTTGCCCTAACCTGCGGAGTATTCGAAATGCCGATCAGCCTGCTCTTCGCGGACGATGGCGTTTTCCAGCTGCTGGGGGGCCACCAAGCCAAAGATATTGGTCAGAAGAACCTGTCTGCCAATCTGGCTGCACTGCCGATGTACGACATCGACCAGCTGTTTGTTTGCGAAAGCAGCCTGAACACCCACGGTTTGGCCTCTGATCAACTGGACCACAATCCAACGGTGGTTGATCACAACGCGATTCAACAACTGATTCAGAGCCACGATGTGGTTTTGACATTCTGAGAACAGATGTAATGGCTCTACACACCCTGAACCAGCCTCCCGGCAATACCCAGTGCCTTGAGCGCTGCCTGAACGCACTTTCCGACGGTGATGCACTGTTACTGATCGAAGATGGTGTGCTGGCCACCCTGCCCGCACACGCATCACGGTTCGACGCGATTGCAGCAAACGTCTCGCTGTTTGCCCTGCAGGCCGACCTGGATGCCCGTGGACTGAATGTTCTGAAAGACGCCCGTTTTACCGTTGTGGATGATGGCGGTTTTGTAGACCTTGCCTGCGAGCAAGACAAAGTAGTGAGCTGGTACTGATTATGGCGCTGGTTGTAAACGGAACCCCGATTGAAGTTGACGACGAGGGCTACCTCGTATCACTGAGCGACTGGTCAGAAGCAGTTGCCGAAGAGATCGCCCGCACTGAACAGGTCGAACTGAGCGAAGAACACTGGGCAGTGATCAACGTGATTCGTGACTTCTATCAAACATTTGAGCACGCCCCGGCGATGCGCCCCTTCGTAAAAGCTGTAGGACAGGCGTTAGGTGCCGATAAGGGTAAAAGTATCTATCTGATGAAGCTGTTTCCCGATAGCCCGGCAAAGCTGGCCGCCAAGATCGCAGGCCTGCCAAAGCCAACCAACTGCCTGTGAGCCAGGCATAAGGAGCACGAATGAGTTTACCAACGGTAGCATTTCTGGGCATCGGCCTGATGGGCCTACCAATGGCCACCAACCTTCTTAACGCTGGTTACCCGGTTACCGCATGGAACCGTACCCGCGCCAAGGCAGAAGCCCTGGAAGCCTGGGGTGCTGACGTCGCAAACACACCGGCCGAAGCCGTAACGCTTGCAGATATCGTTATTACCATGCTGGAAAATGGCCCGGTTGTAGAAGATGTCCTGTTTGCCCAAGGCGCCGCTAAAGCTTGCCGCCCTGGTACACTTGTTATCGATATGAGCTCCATTCCGCCAGAGATGGCGAAAGATCACGCCAAACGCCTCAGCGCCCTGAAACTGGACTACCTGGATGCCCCGGTGTCCGGAGGCACCGTGGGCGCAGAGCAAGCCACACTGTCAATCATGGCGGGTGGTGATAAAGAAGTGTTCGAAAAGGCCGATTACCTGTTCAATGTACTCGGCAAGTCGGCAACATACATCGGGCCAGCGGGTTCCGGTCAGTTGGCGAAATGCGCCAACCAGGCAATCGTTGGCATCACCATCGGTGCGGTATCAGAAGCCCTGCTGCTGGCCGCTGAAGGTGGCGCGGATCCGGCAGCTGTGCGTGAAGCTCTATTGGGCGGTTTTGCCAACAGCCGTATTCTGGAGCTGCATGGGCAACGCATGCTCGACCGCAACTTTATGCCTGGCGCGACATCCCGAGTGCAGCTGAAAGATTTACGAACTATTCTGGATACGGCGCACGCGCAGGATCTAACACTGCCGCTAACACAGCGGGTATATGACGAGTATCTGAATATGGTCTCGAAGGGTATGGAGAACTGTGACCACAGCGGTTTGTTGCTGCAGCTGGAATCACTTAACCACCCTGCCCGGCTGGGTGACAGCGACACCCAGCGTCCGGAACTATTGGAGAAGAACTGATGCCACGCTTTGCCGTTAATCTGAGCATGCTGTTTACCGAACTACCGCTCATCGATCGTTTTGATGCGGCAGCACAAGCGGGCTTTAAGCTGGTGGAGATCCAGTTCCCCTACGAGCTCAGCATTAACGAGATCAAGCTGGCTCTTCAGCACAACAATCTGCAACTGGTACTGATTAACTTGCCAGCAGGCGATTGGGCAAGCGGCGAACGTGGTATTGCCTGCCACCCGGATCGTATCGATGAGTTTGATCGTGGACTGCTGCAGGCACTGGAATATGCCGAAGCTCTGGGCGTTAAAAAGATTAACTGCCTCTCGGGCATCAAGCCGGAAGGCGTGCCCCATGAGGACGCAGAACGAACCTTTGCGCGCAACCTGGAGCAGGCCGGAGAAACTCTGGCAGCGCACGGTATAGAACTGATGGCGGAAGCGATAAACACCCAGGATATTCCTGGATTCTTTCTCAACAAAAGCTCTCAACTATTTGAAATAAAAGAACATTACAATATAGATAATCTGCAATTACAGTACGACGTGTACCATATGCAGATTATGGAAGGAAACCTGACAACCACCTTGAAAAACAATCTTTCAGAGGTGGGGCACATACAGGTTGCCGACGTACCGGGCCGACACGAACCCGGCACAGGAGAGATAAACTTTCCGAATCTTTTCAAAGCTATAGACGCTATGGGATACTCGGGTGTAATCAGCTTGGAGTATATTCCCACAGCAGACACGCTGAGTGGGTTAGCTCAGATTAAACCGATAATAGGTGGACAGTAATCATGGGTCTGGAACAAGCCGCAGAAGATCTACAACAATATCTCAGCAGCGTCGCACAGGATCAGGCGAAGCAAAGCAACAACAATCAGGACGACGTTGTCTACCACCAGTGGGCAACGTTCAAGGTAAACAACGAGCTCTACGGCATCGATGTTATCAAGGTCAAAGAAGTACTGCGTTACAGTGAAATGACCCCGGTACCAGGCGCTGAGCCTTACGTACTCGGCATCATCAATCTACGTGGTAACGTAGTAACGGTTATCGATACCCGCCGCCTGTTTGGTCTGCAGACTGTACCAACCGACGACGACACCCGCATCATCGTTATTGAATACAACGAACAGGAAGTAATCGGTATCGTTGTGGATAGTGTGGACGAAGTAATCAACCTGCCACAGAACGATGTGGATCGCGCCCCAAGCGTAACCAGCGACGAATCGACACGTCGCTTCGTTCAGGGCGTTTGCTACCACAATGGCATTCTGATCATTCTGTTGGACATCATGAAGATGCTGACCAGCATCACACCAGACGATTCCGAAGACGGTCCGAGCGAAATCCCTACATCGTCCTGATCAGTTTGTTTATCGCATATTTGGAGCTTGCAGCAATTGCTGCCGGCTCCCTTCCCTACTACTCACCAATGTGCACCACGATCTGACGATATCCCGCATGGTGACGATGCTCCCAGCAATACACCCCCTGCCAGGTACCCAGCGCTAAGCATCCGTTTAACACCGGTATCGACAAGGTTGTTGAGGTTAACGCCGCCTTGATGTGCGCCGGCATATCATCTACCCCTTCCAGGGTATGGGTATAGAGCGGATCATTCTCCGGCACCAAGCGATTCATCCAATTCTCCAGATCCACCTTCGCACTCGGATCTGCATTTTCCTGAATTGTCAGGCTGGCGGAGGTGTGCTGGATCAGCAGCGAACACAACCCATCGTTGATACCGGATTGTGCGACCAGCTTTTGCAGCTGAGATGTAAACTCGAACAAGCCCTGCCGGCCTGTCTTAACACTGAGTGTTTTTACCATAAAAAATGCCCCTTATTTGAGGGGCACTTTATCAACCGTGGTTCTCCACAGCAATCAGAGCACGCGGTTTGTGGTCATGAACTTGGAGTCGGCATCCGGACCTGTATTGTCTGCATACAGCGTTACGCCGGAGCGCAGACAGATAGACAAGTTCTGATGGGATTCCTCTGTCTCCTTCGGCAACATCGCTTCTACCGCAGCCTTCTCGTCCAGCAACTCCTGCTCGGTTGCGGTCAGGCGCTGACGGCTGAACTCATTCACCTCGATGTCGTGAACGATCTGGTATCGACCGTAGTTACAGATCACCGGGAAGGAGTAGAAGATCCCCTTAGTGATGCCATAGCTGCCGTCACTCAGGATACCCATACTGATGATTTCGCCCGGCTCGGTACCCAGCACCCAATCACGCATCTGATCGACAATCGCCTGCGCGGCTGACGCTGCACTGGACAGGCCACGCGCTTCGATAATCTC
Organism: Pontibacterium granulatum; assembly: GCF_029961155.1. Lineage (GTDB taxonomy): Bacteria > Pseudomonadota > Gammaproteobacteria > Pseudomonadales > Balneatricaceae > Pontibacterium > Pontibacterium granulatum. The sequence goes on from NZ_JASBRH010000025.1 coordinate 42,185, forward strand.
ACCACCACGCTGAGCCACCTTAGGGATAAACTCTTCACGGTACCAGGCGGTATCGATCTGCGACATCGCCGGCTTACCCAGAATTGTGGCGTGGTGCAGATCGGGATACTGAGTCGGAGAGTGGTTGCCCCAGATCATGATACCGCCGATATCACGAGTGGTCGCACCACAGTGGTTTGCCAGAATACCCTTCGCACGGTTGTGATCCAAGCGAGTCAGGCAGGTAAACTGCGATGGACTCAGATCCGGTGCATTACGGCTGGCAATCAGCGCATTGGTGTTCGCCGGGTTACCGGTGATCAGCACTTTCACATCACGGTTCGCGTAATCATTCAGCGCCTTGCCCTGACGCGCAAATATCTGCGCGTTCTCTTCGAGCAGATCGCGACGTTCCATACCCGGACCACGTGGCTTAGCGCCTACCAGCAGTGCGTAGTGGGCGTTTTTAAAGCCATCTTCAACATTGTCGTGCAAAGTAATGGTGTGCAGCAAAGGATAAGCACAATCCATCAGCTCCATCGCCACGCCACGCAGGGATTCCATCGCATGCGGCAACTCGATCAGCTGAAGGATCACCGGCTGATCTTTACCCATCATCTCCCCCGCTGCGATTTTAAACAGCAAACTGTAGCTGATTGCACCAGCAGCACCGGTGACAGCGATTCGTACAGGACGTCTCATTTACATAACCCTTAGTTATATCATTATAATTATTTATACCTTCGACGAAAGTATATTCTTTTATACAGCAAAGTAAGCAGAAATTACTAAGGAATTGTTACCACGAGACGCAATTTGGCCGATTTTGGCCGTTTTTCGCAAAGCCTGTAACTACGGTAATTACAGGCCTCTGTATGTATCGTTACGAAGGGAAATAAGGGAAGGATGTTCCAGCGCTGTACGGATCTGGGAAAGCATCTTGTCCTTATCACGCCCGAGGACGCCTCTCAGGACAAGATAGTTTGAAGCGTGATCACTGCGGAAAACCGTCTTTTCCAGCTCAGTATGGGAAAGCATGACCTCCATCTCTCTGAACAGTCCGTGCTGGTCCAACAGCTCGAAGCCACCACCAAAGCCGTCCAGCACCTTGTCCATACCGTTTCGAAAGAACAGCACCAGCGTAGCGAAGTAATCCGGCTGTGTTTCATTCACCAGCCGCGCAGACGCCAGTGCATGCTTCTCGCTATATTTTACGCCACCCATACCGTTAATGATCATCACCGAGGTTTTCATGCCCGCGGCCTTAGCTTTAAGAAGCGCGTCACAGGTTGAGCGGTATGTCTCGCCCTTCTGGATCATCTCCAGAACCTCATCATCGCCGCTCTCGGCACCGATGTAGAGCAACCCTAAACCCAATTCACGCAGCTCCTGGAGCTCTTCAACGGTTTTGTTCTTGAGATTTCGTGGTAGGCAGTAGGCGGAGACCCGGGTCACCAACGGCATATGCTCGCGGATCGCTTCCAGGATCGTTTTCAGGCGACGAAACGACAGCGCCATGGCATCACCATCCGCCAGGAAGATGCGCCGTACACCCGCAAGTTGCTCACCGCAGCGCCGGATCTCCTCCAGCACCTGATCTTCAGCCTTGGGTTTAAATTTCTTCTGGGGCGCCGTGTACATTTCACAGAACGTACACTTATTCCAGCTACAGCCATTGGTCACTTGCAGTATGAGGGAGCTTGCCTCACTGGGCGGCCGGAACAACGGTTCTATGTACTCGACGGGCGGATAGTAAAACATAAGCTCCCTCCCTACTTACACGGTCCGTACGCGGCTAAACAAGCGCTGGAAGTTCGCAGTGGTTTGCTCCGCCACCTCTTCTATACGCAGCCCTTTCAGATCGGCAACACACTGTGCCACCTCTACCACGTATTTAGGCTCGTTCTTCTTACCACGATGCGGTACTGGCGCCAGGTAGGGTGCATCAGTCTCAATCAGAATCCGATCCATTGGAATTGCTTTAACCACGTCACGCAACTCCGCAGCATTGCGGAATGTAACGATACCCGAGAATGAGATCATGTAGTTCAGGTCCAATGCAGCCTTTGCCATCTCCAGACTTTCGGTAAAGCAGTGCAACACGCCACCCACATCCGCATTACCGTTTTCACGGATAATCTGCAGCGTATCTTCCCGTGCGTCACGGGTATGGATAATGGTTGGCAAACCGGTTTGGGACGATGCCAACAGGTGGTTACGGAAGCTTTCCTGCTGCACCTCTACCGTGTCCTGTTGGTAGTAGTAATCCAGTCCGGTTTCGCCGATGGCGACTACACGCGGCAACTGCGCCGCCTCGACCAACGCCTCAACACTGACAACCTGACCGTCAGTATTCAGTGGATGCACCCCAACGGAAGCAAAGATGTGCCCATAGGGTTTGATCCGATCATACATGGAGCGAAACTGCTCCATCTCGATGGAGACACAAAGCATCTGCTGAACCTGACGCGCCTTTGCTGCATCCAGCATAGCGTCGAAATTACCGTTATAGGGAGAGAGGTCCAGCCGGTCTAGGTGACAGTGGGAATCGATAAACATAGTAGAACTGTACGTATTATTAGAGGGCGTTCGTGCGACGTTCGGAGTTCAACGCACCCGCCAGATGGTTTTCAATGGTGTTGACTAGCGTGGAGTCTTCAGCAGAGAGCTGGATACCGATACCCGGCACACGGCCGCCCTGAGCACCTTTTGGTGTTACCCAGATCACTTTGCCGGTCACCGGAATCTTGTCAGCCTCTCCCATCAACTCAAGCAGCATAAACACCTCTTCACCAAGGTGATAGTTGCGCTGCGTTGGCACAAACAGGCCACCGTGCTTGATATAGGGCATGTAGGCTTTGTAGAGATCTTCTTTGTTCTCGATGATAAGCGAGAGGATACCGTGACTGAGACGTGGGACCACTGACATTTCTATACTCCGTTACCGTACTATCGCCGACCACGCCAGCAGAATACGTTCTAGCAACATCTGCTTGTTGGTGTTTTGCCTTAGTATAAGGCTTTTACGCTCTTCCTGAACCAGGCTTGCCAACTCAAACACTTTTGCAGGGTTAGTTTTTCGGCTTACCGCCACCAACATATTGTGCGCATCTTCCTGTTTCAGCGCTTCGTTCTCGGTCGCCTTGGCACGAGAGATATCAACCAACATGCTATACAACCAGCCCAGCATCAACTCAAGATCCGCCTTCTGCCACGCCTGCGCCACTTCCACAACAGTGCGACGCTGCTTAAGCACATCCGCCAGGCCTTTAACGAGCTGGCTACGCCATTCCGCCTGGTCCGATTCGCTGTAATTGAGTGTAGCCATCGGAGCGCCGTTATTAATCCGCAGTAGACGCTGGGCTTCATCGGCATCCAGACTTAATGCCTGAGCAACAAAGTCCGTAGCTACCTGCTCGCTCGGTAACGGACACTCTACACGCTGACAGCGACTCTTAATTGTCGGCATAACCTGCCCCAATCGATCGGTGATCAGCATCAGAACCGTATCCTTCCCCGGCTCCTCCAGCATCTTCAGCAGTGCGTTGGCCGCTGCAACATTCATTGCATCGGCCGGATTGATGATGACCACACGGTAACCACCTTGTTGCGCGGTACTGCAGATAAAATCAGTCAGCTGACGAATTTGATCAACCTTGATCGGCTTACCGATATCATCCGGTTCAAGCAGATAGAGGTCAGGATGGCCATCTACGTTATTCAGCTCACAGGCCTTACAACTGCCACAAGGCTGGTCGCCCTGCGGGCTCTGACAAAGAAGGTAATGTGCAAATGCAGTAGCGAAGTTGGCTTTACCAATCCCCTGCGCACCATGCACGATCAATGCATGCGGCAAACGCTGGGTGCGATGCAATTCACACAAATGAACCCGACACTCAGCAAGCCACGGAAAGACCTCAGCCTTAGCCATCCTGCTTCTCCACAAAGCGATTAACGGCTTGTGCAATCTGTCGCTGAACCGCACCCAGCTCCACCGAAGCATCGATCACAGCAAAACGCAGCGGATCATTTGCAGCTCGTTTCAAGTAGGCGGCACGCACTTTTTCAAAGAAAGTCACTTTTTCCTGCTCGAAGCGATCCGGTGTACTGCGTGCACTGGCCCTCGCTAATCCGGTTTCCACGTCCAGATCCAGCAACAACGTCAAGTCGGGCTGAAGCCCTTTCTGCACAAGACTTTCCAGTAACGCGATACTCTCCTGATTGACACCGCGACCACCGCCCTGATATGCAAAAGTAGCATCAGTGAAGCGATCGCTGACCACCCAGGCACCGCGTTCCAGGGCCGGTTTGATTACATTCTCTATATGCTGGGCACGCGCCGCAAACATCAACAACAGCTCGGCATCTTCCGATACGTTTTCTTCACGTGGCTGAAGTAGCAAGTTACGCAACTCTTCAGCCATCGGTGTACCACCAGGTTCTCGCGTCAGCACAATCTCTATACCACGCTCCTGCAGCAGAGAGCATAGAAACTCGATATTGGTGGACTTGCCCACCCCTTCAGTGCCTTCTACGGTGATAAAGCAACCACGCTTCAGTGTATTCATCTATTAAGGTGTCGACCGGTAATCTTTACGGCGCTGCAGCTGATAGCGGCGCACCGCGTTGTTATGTTCAATCAGAGTATTTGAAAACTGGTGGCTACCATCGCCTTTCGCTACAAAATAGAGCGACTTACCTGGCTTCGGATTCAAAGCAGCCTGGATCGCCTCTTCCCCCACCAAGGCAATTGGCGTCGGAGGCAGCCCCTTGATGACGTACGTATTATAAGGTGTAGGACGGCGCAGATCTGCACGACGAATATTGCCTTTATACTTCTCGCCCATACCATAAATTACGGTTGGATCTGTTTGCAGGCGCATCCCCTTGTTTAGACGTCGCACGAATACCCCGGCAATCTCCGGCCGCTCGTCCGGGCGCGCGGTTTCCTTCTCAACAATGGACGCCATGGTCAGCGCTTCGTAGGGGTTCTTGTAAGGCAAAGATTTCGAACGCTCCGTCCATGCAGCCTGCAGCTTCTGATTCAGCAAACGCTGTGATCGCTTAAGAATATCCAGATCCGTTGTACCACGCTCAAAGTTGTAGGTTTCTGCCAGAAACAGCCCTTCCAGTGACGGGTACTCAACCTGCAGTGCCGCTTTCACATCATCTGCGGATTTATCCTTGAGCGTCTGTACCAACACCGGATCTTTCCGCAACTGCACCAACAGATCATTGGCCGTACTACCTTCAATAATGGTGAAGCTGTATTGGATAGATTTACCGCTGACCAGCACATCAACCAGCCCCTTCGGAGTCGAACCCTGCTTGATCTTGTATTCGCCTGCACGAATCTTGGCTGCGAGCCCGCTTTGACGGCCGTAGGCTTTCATAAACAGCGGTTTGTCGATTACACCATCCGATACCAGCGTACCCACAACCGTGTTGTAACTACTGCCTTTCGGCACCGCCAACACATAGTCTGCATCGACTGTTACCGGCGCGTTAAGAAACCCTTGATACTGCTGCCAGCCTACTGCCGCTGCACCCGCCGCCAATACAACGGGCAGCGATACCAACACAAGACCACGGCTCACGCCTGATACTCCTCTACAAGATACGTCCGGGCAGCTTTTGCAACCGGACCTAATGCATAATAATTCGAATCCAGCTGCTTCACCGGCCAGATATCGATAAGGCTGTTACATATAAAGATCTCATCTGCTGAGATGACATCGGCTAACGGATACAACCCAACTTCGACTGAGTGACCGTCTGCAGTAAACTTTTCAATCAGGAAGTCGCGTACAACACCCGCAACACCACATCGTTCGAGAGACGGCGTATAGATAACCCTATCCTTCACCCAGAACAGATTGCTCATGGTACCTTCTACCACGAACCCTTCGTAGTCCAGTACAACACCTTCATTGATCGCCGGATCAGACCACTCGTTTCGCGCTAATACCTGTTCCAGACGGTTAAGGTGTTTGATACCCGCCAGAGCAGGATTCACACCCAATCGTGTATCACAAACCTTTAGGGTTATTCCCTCTTCTGCTTGATTACCATAAGCAGGCTTTGGCCCCAACATAATAACGCGGGTTGCTTCCATATCAGCAGCATAACTGTAGCCCCGACCTCCCACACCTCGCGAAAGAGTAAGCTTTAGCACTCCATCGTCCGGTAAGTTGATCTCAGCCAGATCCTCAAGCAGTTGGTCGATAACCGAAGCGTCAAAGCCTAAGCGCACGGCCCCGCTGCGCATCCGCGTAATGTGACGCGCCATGAGTTGTGATTTTCCATGGCTGATCTGAATAGTCTCAAACAGACCATCACCATAAGCAAAACCACGGTCACGCACGTCAATCTGCGTCTGCTGCTTACCGTTTATCCAGAGGGTTTGAGTCATCGCACTGTGGACCTTCAGATATCTGAACCTTCATATAAAGGTCAAGTTACCACCTTAAGCCTTTGAACTGAATGGAAATATTGCTGAGAGGTGATTATCGAGGAAAAGAAGCGGAAGGTATCAAACACTTCCGCTTTAACACATCTATATGTGTTAGGTATTTTTGAAGACCAACGTCCCGTTGGTACCACCAAAACCGAAGGAGTTGGAGATCGCCGCGTTCAGCGCCGCTTCCTGTGGCTGGTGCGCTACATAGTTCAGGTCACAACCTTCGGACGGGTTGTCCAGGTTGATCGTCGGCGGTGCGATCTGGTCACGCAGAGCCAGCACACAGAAGATCGCCTCTACCGCACCGGCCGCACCCAATAGATGCCCCACCATGGATTTTGTCGAACTCATTCGAACCTGCCCCGCCGCGTTACCCAACACCTGCTTCGCAGCATTGGACTCGGCAATATCACCTGCTGGCGTGGAGGTTCCATGCGCGTTAATGTAATGCACTTCGTCAGCATTCAACCGTGCATCACGAATCGCATTACTCATCGACAACGCTGCGCCTTCACCATTTTCAGGCGGTGCGGTCATGTGGAACGCATCATCACTCATGCCAAAGCCAGCAAGCTCACAATAGATCTTCGCACCTCGCGCCTTGGCATGTTCGTATTCTTCAAGAATCAGGATACCAGCACCGTCACCCAGTACGAATCCGTCACGATCCTGATCCCATGGACGACTAGCAGCCTGCGGATCATCGTTGCGGGTAGACAGTGCACGCGCTGCAGAGAACCCCCCGATACCCAATGGCGTTGTCGCCATCTCGGAACCACCCGCCAACATCACGTCAGCATCACCATACTGGATCATGCGCATCGCCTGACCAATATTGTGGGTTCCGGTTGTACACGCAGTGGTTATCGCTATATTCGGGCCTTTAAAGCCGTACTTAATCGCAAGATTCCCTGCGATCATATTAATTATGCTGCCAGGCACAAAAAATGGAGAGATTCGGCGTGGACCGCTTTTCTCAAGCAGATCACAGTTTTTTTCGATCATCGGCAAGCCACCGATGCCCGAACCGATTGCGCAACCGATACGCGGCGCGTTTTCGTCTGTCACCTCCAAACCAGCATCGTTAACCGCCTGAATAGCAGCAGCCATACCGTACTGGATGAAGAGATCCATCTTACGCGCTTCCTTGGCGCTCATATATTCGCTGACATCGAAATTCTTAACCGATGCAGAGAAACGGGTTGGGAACGCAGAAGCATCAAAATGCTCGATATCCGCCGCACCGCTTTTTCCTGCCAAGATGTTTTCCCAGGTTTCCTGGACTGTATTACCAACCGGGGTAAGCATACCCATACCGGTAACAACCACTCGCCTGCGTGACATCATGATCCTCCCAAAATGCAACCTACAGATAAAAGAAAAGCCGCACTATACGAGATAGCTGCGGCTTTTCGGGTATTCGAGACTGTGTCGATTACTGGTTAGCGAGAACGTAATCGATTGCCAGCTGAACAGTAGTGATTTTCTCTGCTTCTTCGTCAGGGATCTCGGTTTCGAATTCCTCTTCCAGAGCCATCACCAGCTCAACAGTGTCCAGAGAGTCAGCACCCAGATCTTCTACAAATGCTGCAGAGTTTACTACTTCCTCTTCTTTAACACCCAGCTGTTCAGCGATGATTTTCTTTACGCGCTCTTCAATGTTGCTCATAGCTCTTCCTATCTTCTTATCAACACCACCACATTAATGATGTGGTACAGGATTCTAATGAAGCCGATCTGCCTGTTCAAGCAGGTCAGCGATAATTTTCATCGTTAACTGACGGCACATTATCGCCAATTGACGAAAAAAAACAATTCTTTGATGCCCCTATCAGGACATATACATGCCACCGTTGACGTGGATCGTTTCACCGGTCACATAACCGCCGCCCTGACTGGCCAGGAAACCAACAACTGCAGCAATCTCTTCAGGCTGACCCAGACGGTTCATCGGGATCTGAGACTGAAGTTTTTCTTTGTGCTCTTCTGGCAGGCCAGAGGTCATATCAGTATCGATAAAACCAGGTGCCACGCAGTTTACAGCAATGTTGCGGGAACCAACTTCACGTGCCAGCGCACGGGTAAAGCCTTCCATGCCAGCTTTTGCAGCTGCGTAGTTCGCCTGACCTGCGTTACCCATGGAAGCAACAACGGAGCTTACGCTGATGATGCGGCCCCAACGCGCTTTGGTCATACCACGCAGACAACCTTTAACCAGACGGTATACGGAGTTCAGGTTGGTGTTCATCACCGCATCCCACTCGTCGTCTTTCATGCGCATCATGATGTTGTCGCGCGTAATACCCGCGTTGTTCACCAGAATCTCAATCGCGCCGTACTCGGACTGAACATCCTTCAGCACCGCATCTACAGACTCAGAGGAAGCCACATCCAGTACCAGACCAGTACCTTTGATACCTGCTTCAGTCAGATATTCGGAGATAGTCGCTGCGCCGTTCTCGCTGGTTGCAGTACCCACTACAACAGCACCCTGGCGACCCAGCTCCTTAGCGATTGCCTTACCAATACCTCGGGTAGCGCCGGTAACCAGCGCAACTTTACCTTCAATGCTCATTACTAAGTTCCTTGCTCCGGAAATTACTGACCGAGGGCCTTGTCCAGACCAGCCGGTTCGTTAATAGCAACAACGCTGAGCGGCTTGTGTACTTTCTTATTCAGACCAGACAATACCTTGCCCGGGCCGCATTCAACAGTAGACTCTACGCCCTGCTCAACCATTGCCTGAACACTCTTTGTCCAGAGCACTGGGCTGTAAAGCTGAGCCAGCAAGTTGTCTTTCAGCTGTTCAACGGACTGTGGCACAGACGCATCCACGTTCTGCATGACCGGAATAGCTGGTAGTTTAACTTCGATGTTTGCCAGTTCTACTGCCATCTTCTCGGCCGCTGGCTTCATCAGTGCACAGTGAGACGGTACGCTCACCGGCAGAGGAACAGCACGCTTAGCGCCTGCTTCCTTACATTTTTCGATCGCACGTTCTACTGCTGCTTTTTCGCCAGCGATTACGATCTGACCCGGGCAGTTGTAGTTAACAGGAGATACAACATCGCCTTCAGCTGCGGCTTCACACGCTGCTTCGATCGCATCATCGGCCAGGCCCAAAATCGCGGCCATTGCACCGGTACCGGCTGGAACAGCCTGCTGCATAAACTCACCGCGCAACTTAACCAGCTTAACACCATCAGCGAAGTCGATTGCACCTGCACACACCAGTGCAGTGTATTCACCCAGACTGTGACCAGCCATTACTGCGGGCTGCTCACCACCCTTTTCCTGCCACAAACGCCACAGCGCTACACCAGACGTCAGCAGTGCAGGCTGGGTCTTGTCAGTCTGGTTCAGATCTTCCGCTGGTCCGTTCTGAACCAGATCCCACAGATCGTAGCCCAGCACGTCGGATGCTTCAGCAAAAGTAGATTTAATTACCGGATTGGCTTCAGCCAGCTCTGCCAGCATGCCAACCGCCTGGGAACCCTGTCCGGGAAAAACAAAAGCTAGAGACTGAGACATGGTTTCCTCTTTAACTCCAATAAATTAACCTAATGTGAAGGTCGAATCTGCCGTAGTGTACAGTATTCACAAACAAATAAAACAGCCGCACAGGGGGATCAGGTTAGCTGATTCTCAACGTGACACCTAATGCGACTTGGCAGATCCATCTCTATTTCGGCAACAGCCTGATCCAACGCATATCCGAAGCATTTTTTATTCGCACCACCATGGCTTTTTACCACAATACCCTGCAGTCCCAGCAAGCTGGCACCGTTACGGCGCGATGGATCCATCTGTCGATTTAGCTCAGCAAGCACAGGACCTGCCAGCAATCCTAAAAATCGACGATAGATACCTTTTCGAAAACTTGCGCGCACTTTGTGACGAATCAGGTTTGCCAACCCTTCACTACCCTTTAGGGCGATATTCCCCACAAAACCATCACACACGACCACATCAGCACGACCTCGAAAGATATCATCGCCTTCGATATAGCCAATGTAATTTAGTTCCCCGTGCTCAGAGATCAACCTGGACGCGAGCTTTACCTGCTCGTTTCCTTTTATCTCTTCCTGCCCTACATTCAACAACCCCACGGTCGGCGCCTCGATCTGATCAACCGCCTGGGTCATTACAGAACCCATAATCGCGAACTGCAGCAGATGCTCAGCGGCACAATCAACATTGGCCCCCAGATCAAGCATATAAGAATGACCTGTAAGCGTAGGCACCGCAGAGATAATGGCCGGACGATCGATACCAGGCAGCGTTTTGAGCACAAAACGCCCCAACACCATCAGCGCACCGGTATTACCTGCACTGACACACGCATCCGCCTGCTGTTCCGACACCTGCTTAAGTGCCAGATGCATAGACGAGCCTTTGCCATGACGTAACGCCATAGACGGCTTTACATCCATACCGATCACTTCGTCGGTGTGAATGACATCTAATCGATTAGCGACTTCGGGTTTAATCTTGCGAATATAGGAGTGGATTTCGTCCTGATGACCTATTAGCTGGATCGTCAGGCGAGGATGACGGCTAAGCGCCTGTATGCTGGAGGGAACAGTAACGCGGGGACCGAAGTCCCCGCCCATCGCATCAACTGCGATGGTGTAATAGCGTGACAAGCTTATTCGTCGCCCTGCTTGTTTACTACCTGCTGACCACGGTAAAAACCGTCTGCTGATACGTGGTGACGACGGTGAGTTTCACCAGTAGTTGCGTCAACAGACAGAGTTGGTCCGCTCAGTGCATCGTGGGAACGACGCATACCGCGCATAGAACGGGACTTTTTGCTCTTCTGAACTGCCATGATTCAATAGCTCCTAGTTCGGCTTCTTACTGTTATTGGCCTTTAGTTCGGCCAATACGCTAAATGGATTCGGTTTATCGGTGCTTTGCGTCGTCTCTTCTTCACCAAATGAAGTCTGCACGCTGCAATCATCATGATAGGCAAACTGAGGCAAACTGAGGATCAGTTCCTCTTCTATCATGCTGGCCAACTCTACCTCTTCCTCTTCAAGAAGAAGTGGGTCATAGACCCGTGGTAACTGTTTAACCTGATCTTCGTTTAAAGTAACGGCAAGGTTAACAGTGGCCTCTGCGGCAACTTCGACCGGTTCGAGACAACGCTGGCATGTCATATAAACATTGCCTTCTGCACTGCCCTGTATAGTGCGAAACCGTTGTTCGTCTACGTCAAAATCCAGACTTACCTTCAACTCTCCCTCATCACTGCAGAGAAGAGTCAGTAACCTAGGCAGGTCTTTCGGCGTAATCAAACCTTCGATTCGCACGCCCCGCTCAGCAAGCTTACGCGGGTCAACTTTTTTTGGTAATGGTCGGTACGACATAAGCGCGCAATTCTAGGGACGAAAAGCCCTTCTGTCAAAGCCTTAAGTGCTTTAAATGTAGGATAAAACGGTTAATACTCTAATCCGCTTACTCTTTGTTATCTTAAAGGCCCACATCCACCTATGCCGTCACTTGTTTTAGCATCCAGCTCCCCGTTCAGGCGCCAAATCCTTGATAAGTTGAATTTGGATTATGAATGCCGTTCTCCAAATATTGACGAAAGCCCACTTATTAACGAGAAAGCAATCCAACTTGTTGAACGCTTGGCAATCGCTAAAGCACAGGCAGTGGCAGAAACATATCCGGATGCGCTGATTATCGGATCGGATCAGGTTGCCGTTATTAACGGAAAAATCATCGGCAAACCCCACGACCATGAAAAAGCAGTACAACAACTAAAATCAGCGTCGGGTAATGCCGTAACATTTTATACCGGCCTGGCGCTTCACAACAGCACAACCGGAAACACCCAGAGCGAAGTGGTGCCATTCTCGGTTCACTTTCGCGAACTCAACGACACAATGATTGAGAACTACCTGCAGGCAGAGCAACCCTACAACTGCGCAGGCAGCTTCAAATCTGAAGGCATGGGTATCGCCCTGTTCGACAAACTCGAAGGCGATGATCCCAATACACTGATCGGCCTCCCCCTGATCCGCCTGATTAGAATGCTGGAGAACGAGAACTTCCCGGTTCTGTAAGTTCACTTCTGCTTGCCACACAACACCTACCGAATGTCGCGCTTTTCTTTCGGAAATAACCAAAACGCAAACCAACGACTAAAGCGCGGCATCAATACATAGCTCATCAGCACCATCACCACCGCAGTTACCAAGATTGAGCGCGGCACCAGCGGCAGCTGCGCAAGCAGATCGCCGAACAACCAGAAAATCAGCGTAACCGTCGGACACAACGCCAACCAGCTCACACACGTCATTTTGTATTTTGGCGGAGGCTGTACGGGGTTCTGTCCGGGCATCGAGAACCAGGTGACCAGCCCTGATGTTACTTCAATCTGGCTAGGCGTCTCCAGCAAACACTCAATCCCCTTCAGCCATTCCGCACGCTCTGACGAATCCTGCCAGTTCTGCAGATCCTCCTGAGAGCGGAATTTAAAGATGATTCGGTATTCGGGGTCAGCGTCAGTCGATGGGCGAAACATGTTCGTCCCCATATAGCCGGGAAACGGCGCAGCAGCCTCGGTCATCTTGTTACTAAGATGCTCAAACGCTTCTTCACATCCGTTTTTTACCCGACGGGAAATCACCACCGTTACCGGGGTAGTTCCTGAAACACCCTGCTCGCTGCTCATCATACGCGTTACCTATACAGCTGAATTCTCGACCCTGCAGATCCCAAAACAGTATAAAGGTCGTAGTTTCAGGATAAACACGCAGATCTGAGACTTTAATTCCCGAATATGGGATAGCCTCGTCCCACGCCAGCTCTGCCTTTAATCACCATCCACAAAAAAGGAGAGCCAAAGCTCTCCTTTTTAAGACCAGTACAAAACTGTCGATATCACTTCAGCTGAAGCGTATTACCGTTCAGACCCAGCTCAGTCGCAATTGTTTTTGCGAACGTGATACTGAAACGATCGAGTACTTTCTGCCAAACATCTGGTTGCGAGGTGTAATCCACAATCTCTTCGGCACCCACCAGTTCGCGAGCTACGTAGCTTGTGCTAGCCAAACCATCAAGTAGACCAAGCTCCAACGCCTGCTCCCCGGACCAGACAAGACCCGTAAAGAGTTTTTGATCGTCCTTCAGGCGATCTCCACGCCCTTTCTTAACCTGCTCGATAAACTGACGATGCGTGGTATCCAGGACCTGCTGCCACAACCGTGTTTCATGGTCGTTTTGCGGACTAAACGGGTCAAGCAACGCTTTGTGTTCGCCTGCGGTGTACAAGCGTCGCTCCACACCTACCTTTTCCATCAAGTCTACAAAACCAAAGCCGCCGGCAACCACACCGATTGAGCCCACGAGGCTCGCCTTGTCTGCGTAGATTTCATCCGCAGACGCCGCGATATAATATGCACCGGATGCACCGATATCCACGATTACGGCGTAAACCTTCTTCTCGGGATATAGCGCACGTAGACGCTTCACTTCATCGTAAATATAACCAGACTGCACAGGACTGCCACCGGGGCTGTTGATGCGCAGGACAACGGCTTTAGAGTTTTCGGCTTCAAACGCTTCACGCATCGCCCACACAATCTTGTCGGCGCTCGCCTCTTCGCTTGCTGCTATTGGCCCCTGAATATTGATGACTGCGGTGTGCTCTTTTACATCAGCACCGCCCTCCGAAGAGAAGCCACCAAACAGGCCAACGCCCAACAGTGCAAACAGGTACAAGAACGTCAGCGACTTGAACAGAATCCCCCAACGACGCGAACGCCGCTGCTCGGTATACAGCCCGTCAACCAGTCGCTCCAGCAGGCGCCACTCCTTGCCGTCCTGATTTGCGCGCAACTTATCCAGCGCTTCTGCCGCTGGATGATCCACCTTTTCGGGTTCGTTCCAGTGATTGTCTGACATAATTAGACGGTTTCCTCCAATGTGTATCGGGTTTCAATCCAGGCTTCCAGCTCCGGAAAGTTATGCACCACCAAAACCGGATCATACTTCATCAGGCGATCCAGATGATGAGCGCCGTAGCTGACTGCGATCACATCCATACCGGCACGACGCCCCATATCCAAATCGTATTCAGTATCGCCAATCATTAGCGCTTCAGATGCTTTGACGCCAGTTTCAGCCAGAATCTCCTCTAGCATATGCGGGTCAGGTTTGGATGTCGTTTCATCGGCACAGCGAGACGTTTCAAATACATACGCCAGACCGGTTTCTGCAAACACACGATCCAATCCCTTGCGGCTTTTGCCTGTCGCAACCGCCATACGGATACCGTTGTTATGCATACGGTCCAGACTATGCTGCGCGCCAGGAAACAAATGTGTAGGTGTTTCATCAGCGCCCAGATAGTAATGACCGTAACGCTCACGCATTGCCTGTATCTCTTCGTCAGTTACCATCGGAATAAGTTCACGAATTGCTTCCGGCAAACCCAAGCCAATGATGTTACGCACTGCTTCATCGGTCAGTTCACCCAGGCTCAGATCCCGGGCAGCCGCCTGCATGCTGGAAACGATACGTGCTGCAGAATCGATCACGGTTCCATCCCAATCGAAAATCAGTAACTTGTACAAAGTACTACCCCTAAGTTTAAGCATAACGGAGAGATTTGGCTGGTTCCCCAACCCACAGGCGCATTATGCCTGTAAAGATATGACAGAAGAACCAGAGATGCGCGGGATGAGCAGGAGCGAAAAGCAATCCAGGCCAGAGGTATCTGGCCTGGTGCTATACGCGAGCGATCAGTTTTCCTGAATCACCGGGCGGATCAGCAGCTCACTCACATCCACATAAGGCGGCTGGGTGATCGCATAGAGGATACCGTTAGCGATATCTTCCGGCTTTAGAATTGGGCTGTCTTCGGCGTACATATTATCTTTTACAGCACTGCGAATCTTTTCATGGGCAATACTATCCGGCAGCTCCGTATCCACCGAGCCCGGCTGGATATCGGTCACTCGCACGCCAAAGCGGATCGCTTCTTTGCGCAGGGTATCGGAGATCGCTCGCACCGCATGTTTGGTACCGCCATACACACCCGCACTCTGATAGGTCAGCCGTGCAGCAACAGAGCTGATATTAACGATATGACCATCCTTACGCTCGGCCATTCCCGGATAAACCGCATTGATCGCGTACAGCACACCTTTGATGTTCACGTCGATCATTCGATCCCACTCATCCACACGACCAGACAGAATCGGGCTGATTGGCATGGTACCTGCGTTGTTGATCAGGATATCGATACCACCTTTGTCGGCCAGCTGCTGACCCAGCGCTTCCATACCGCCGCGATCGGATACATCGACTACTGCGATTTCACAGCTGCCACCGCTATTACGGATCTCTTCAGACAGCGCTTCCAGCTTTTCCTGACGACGCGCTGACAGCACAACGTGCGCACCTTCACCTGCCAGCAGACGTGCAGTTGCGGCACCAATACCACTGCTCGCACCGGTAATCCAAACCTTTTTATCTTTTAATTTCATAGCATTACCTTACATACCTCATGCAGTGAGATACAACAAAAATAACTCGACACACTGCCAGGCTCAGTCCGTTAAAACAAAAACGCCGCCACACACCTTCAGGCGTATGACGGCGATAGCATAACGAAAAACGTTTATCGGTGTTTAAATTCCGGCTTACGCTTCTCGGCAAATGCCGTCATTCCCTCTTTGCAATCTTCGAATGCAAATGTCGCTTCAAAGGCACGGCGCTCAAAACGCAGACCGTCTCGCAGGTTGGCATCCACCGCCATGTTCACGGATTCTTTGATGTAAGCAACAGCTGGACGGGAGTTAGACGCAATCTTACGCGCGGTTTTGAATGCCGCTTCTGCAAGCTCGTCTGCAGGAACAATACGTGCAACCAGGCCAGAACGATCAGCTTCTTCAGCATCCATCATGCGACCGCTCAGGCACATCTCCATCGCCTTCGCCTTACCCACCGCCTTGGTCAGTCGCTGAGTACCGCCAGCCCCCGGCATAGTGCCGATACCGATCTCCGGCTGACCAAATTTCGCACTATTAGCCGCGATGATGAAATCACACGCCATCACCATCTCACAACCGCCACCCAGGGCAAATCCTGCTACCGCGGCGATCACCGGCTTGCGCGCTTCATCGATTGCTCGCCAGCAGTCACGCTGGATGTAAGGAAAATCCTTCTGGTACAGATCGATAAAGCTCTGATCCTTCATCTCTTTGATGTCAGCACCGGCTGCAAACACCTGATCACCACCGGTAATCACGATACAGCCTACAGCTTCGTCCGCTTCCAGCGCATCGACCGCCTCACCCACTTCACGGGTCAGAGTCACGTTCAGCGCATTCATCGCCTTCGGACGGTTCAGGGTAATGGTGCCAACCCCGTCTTTGATATCAACCAGAATACATTCGTAGCTCATGGTTTGATCCTTTCTAATCACTTATAAATCGGGGCGAATAAATCGCCCCGAACAGTTACAGCTTGTCGATCAACGCAACCCGATTACTTAGGGTGACGACGGCTCTGTACTACACGGAAGCGGTTCGCTACGTACGCCAGATCAGACAGACATGCGTTTGCAGCCGGGTTGCAACCTGTTGCGTGGAAGTCGGAGAACGCAGCACTCTGGTTCACAAACACGCCGCCAGTCAGGTTGCAGGACAATGCTACACCTGCATCCAGTGCCGCTTCTTCGATCGCATCCAGAACATCGTCGCTGGAAGAGTAGCAACCCATGGTGATCGCACCGTGCTCTTTAACCGCTTTGTTCGCCAGCGCGATGCTCTGCTCGCTGCTCTCGGTCTTAATGACGAAGGAGATCGGACCGAACAGCTCCTTCATGTAAGTCTCTTCTTTGTCTGCGTCGATCTTCATGATCAGCGGGCTGTGAACACGTGCATCTTTAAACCATGGATTTTCCATCGCTTCAGAGTCACGAATCACCTCACCCAGACCACGACTCTCTTCGATACGCTGTGCAGTCACTTCCGCCTGGATCGCACCCAGCACCATTGCAGCACGTTCCGGATCGGACAGGAACTTGGTTACGCCGGTAGAGATCGCTTCTGCCACTTCATCGAAGGACTTGTGCCCCAGATCGGTTTCGATACCGCCTGCTGGTACGAAGATATCCTGCGGCGTGGTACACATCTGGCCGGAGTACAGGCTCAGCGTGAAGGACAGGTTGCGAATCATGCCTTTGAAGTCATCGGTAGAGTCGATGATGATGGTGTTTACACCCGCTTTCTCGGTATAAACCTGCGCCTGAGGGCAGTTGTTTTCCAGCCAGTCACCAAACCAGGTGTTACCGGTAAAGTCGATCAGGCGCACTTCTTCACGCTGTGCCAGATCCATAGTGCAAGGTTTCGCAGCATCTTCATCGATCACCATGGATACAATGTGCGCTGGCAGACCGTTCTCAACCAGGACTTCTTGTGCAATCTTGATAGAAATTGCTGCTGGCAGGATACCTGCTGGATGTGGCTTAACCACAACCGGGTTGCCGGTTACCAGAGATGCAAAAAGACCCGGGTAGGTGTTCCACGTTGGGAACGTGGAGCAACCGATCACCAAACCTACACCTCGACCAACAACGGTGAATTTCTTATCCATCACCAGCGGGTCGTGTTTACCCTGCGGCTTAGTCCATGTTGCAGTGCCTGGCGCAGAGGTCATCGCCTCATATGCGTATGCAACAGCTTCCAGACCACGGTCCTGCGCGTGAGGGCCACCCGCCTGGAACGCCATCATGAAGCCTTGGCCGGAGGTGTGCATTACGGAGTAACCGATCTCGAAGCTACGCTTGTTGATACGCTCCAGAATTTCCAGACAGATACCCACGCGGCCTTCTACGCCAACATCACGCCATGCCTTCTGCGCATCTTTCATTGCAGGCAGCAGCACATCCAGATCAACCAGTGGGTATTTAACGTTCAGATCAAAACCGTAAGGTGATTTTTCGCTGCCCGCTTCACCTGTGATACCAGGCATATCCAGTTCAAAAGACTGACCGATGTAAGCCTTGAATGCTTCTTCACCGTCTTTATTAGCAGTCTCACCGTACTTACGCGGGCTTGGGTTTTCCGGGTAAGGACTGAAGTAGTCGCGTTGGTGGATTGCGTTCAACGCACCCTTCAGGGTGTCCTGGTGTTTCTCAAACAGGTTCTGGCTCATGGGGCTCCCCGCTTATTACCGTCATCAATATCTTTTGATATGAATCTTCGGTGTTGATGATGGAATGGCTACTCTATTTATTCTTTATATGCAGCGACTATCTCTTAATGTGCGACGCCGAACTTGCGCCCAACGCAATACTCCAATCAAGCATTACTTAAGAATAGATCGCTGCACCGAACCTTCAGGACGAAGCCACATCACTTCGTTTTCAATTTCGCGCGCCAGCTCTGGCTAAAACGTTAGACCTGCCGTTGGCATGACCCACAGCGCTCCGACATCTCATTCAGGCACGTAACTAGCGCTACCTTAATACTACGAAAGATACACCAAACATTGTGATACGAAAAGGAATTTACATGCTTTTTTCTTGTATCCCTTTTTGCTTTTAGGTTAACCTGTAGCCAAACTGATAATCGGTCGCAAATGCAGAAACGATGCCATTATCAGGGCCGATCGGCCAGATCCTCCAATATGATGAGGATACGCCAATAATAGGTAACAAAACCGACTATTGTTGTTGGCAGAACGTGGCAAATATCTGCTTTAAGTCCGATTGAATGACTCCCTTCTTCGGGTGCTGCTCATCTCGAACCAGTGCCTGACCGGGGCTTTACTCTTTCTACCTGTTCACAAGCCGGAGCTGTTGCAAACTCATGCAGGATTTACAGGACATCATCGTTTCGGACGTCAGTAAAGGCGTCCTGACCATTACCCTAAACCGCCCCGAAGCGTACAACGCCCTTCGCACCAACTTGCTGCGTGAAATGGCTGAAGTACTGGAATCCGCCACACAGAATGACGACGTAAAAACCGTTCTGATAACTGGTGGCGAAAAAGTATTTGCGGCGGGCGCAGACATTAAAGAGATGGCTGCCCTGGATGCCGTGGGCGTCATGAACGATCCACGCCCAACGTACTGGCGCCGGATTGCTGCGTTTCCTAAACCTATGGTGGCAGCAGTAAATGGCTTCTGTCTCGGCGGTGGCTGCGAGCTGATGATGCACTGCGACATTGTTATCGCAGGCGACAACGCACAGTTTGGCCAGCCAGAGATCAACCTGGGCATCATCCCAGGTGCAGGCGGCACTCAGCGTCTGGTGCGCACCATCGGTAAATCCATGGCGATGCAGCTGGTACTGTCTGGTGAATTTATCTCAGCTGCACAGGCGCGCGATTTCAATCTGGTTAGCGAAGTGGTAATCCCTGAGCGCACCATCGAACGTGCCCGCCAGTTGGCCGAGAAGATCGCCACCAAACCACCGATTGCCGTACGCCTGGCGAAAGAAGCGATTCTCAGATCTTACGAAACAACCCTCGACAGTGGCCTGAACCTGGAACGCAAGGCGTTCACTATGCTGGCGGCTACTGAAGACCGTAATGAAGGTATCGCGGCCTTCATGGAAAAACGTAAACCCAACTTCACGGGAAAATAACAACATGGCTTACGAAAACATCGAATTCGAAATCACCGAAGGCGTTGCAGTTCTGACTCTGAACCGTCCAAAGAGCCTGAACAGCTTCAACACTGACATGCACGCAGAAGTACGTGAAGCGTTGAAAACTGTGAAGAAGGACAAATCTGTTCGCTGCCTGGTGCTGACCGGTAATGGCCGTGGCTTCTGTGCAGGCCAGGATTTGAGCGATCGTAACGTTGCTCCAGGCTCCGAAGCACCAAACCTCGGCGAGTCCATCGAGAAAAACTACAGCCCGCTGATCCGTACCCTGATGGGTCTGGAAATGCCGGTGATCTGTGCCGTGAACGGTGTAGCTGCAGGCGCAGGTGCCAACATCGCGTTTGCCTGTGACATCGTCCTGGCTGCGAAATCCGCGTCTTTCATCCAAGCCTTCTGCAAAATCGGCCTGGTACCGGATTGTGGCGGCACCTGGAGCCTGCCTAACCTGGTGGGTCGTGCCCGCGCAATGGGTCTGGCGATGCTGGGCGACAAGATTTCGGCTGAACAGGCAGAGAACTGGGGCATGATCTGGAAAGCGGTTGACGACGAAGCACTGAAAGATGAAGCGCTGGCGATGGCGAAACACCTGGCGACCCAGCCTACTAAAGGTCTGGCTCTGATCAAGCGTGCGATCAACGCTGCGTCCACCAACACTATGGACGAGCAGCTGGATCTGGAACGTGATCTGCAGACCCTGGCAGGCCGCACCGAAGACTACCGTGAAGGGGTAGCCGCCTTCATGGAAAAACGTCAACCCAACTTTAAAGGCCAGTAATAGGTCGAGGCAAAAGAACACAATGAGCCGTCTCAACAATAATTCCGTAATCGGCGTGATCGGTGCAGGCACTATGGGTGCAGGCATCGCTCAGGTCGCCGCTAAAGCAGGCCACCCGGTACTGCTGTTCGACGCAATGGAAGGTGCTGCCCAGAAAGGTCTGGATGGTATCGCCAAAGGCCTGGGCCGTCTGGTCGAAAAAGGCAAAATGACCCAGGACGATGTGGATGCCCTCACCGGCCGCATCCAGATCGCCGACTCTCTGCAGGCACTGGCACCAGCAGGCCTGGTGATCGAAGCGATCGTCGAGCGCCTGGACATCAAACAGCAGGTATTCGGTGACCTGGAAGATATCTGTGGCGAGAACGTGGTCATCGCCACCAACACCTCCTCCATCTCTGTAACAGCGATCGGCAGTAAACTGAAGCGCCCGCAAAACCTGGTAGGCATGCACTTCTTCAACCCAGCACCAATCATGAAGCTGGTAGAAGTGATCAGCGGTCTGGATACCGATCCGGCAATCGCTGACGAGATCTTCGATCTGTCCGCAGCCTGGGGCAAGAAACCGGTAATGGCGAAATCCACGCCAGGCTTTATCGTTAACCGTGTTGCACGCCCGTTCTACGCTGAAGGTTTCCGTGTATACCAGGAAGGTGGTGCGGACATCGCCACCATCGATGCCCTGCTGAAAGAGTGCGGCGGTTTCCGTATGGGACCGTTCGAGCTGACCGATCTGATCGGCCACGATGTTAACTACGCGGTAACCTGCTCTGTCTTTGACGCTTACTATCAGGATCAGCGCTTCCTGCCGTCTCTGGTTCAGCTGGAACTGGTTAACGCGGGCCACTTCGGTCGCAAGTCTGGTAAAGGTTTCTATAACTACAGCGAAGGTGCAGAAAAAGCGACTGCCGCTAACGCAGCAGACGCAGCTAAACCAACTCAGGTAACTGTTGAAGGTGACTTGGGTGTGGCCGAGCCACTGGTCGCCCTGATCGAAGAAGCAGGCATCAACGTGACCCGTACCGAAGGTAACGGCGCAATTGTTGTAGGCGAAGCAACCCTGAAGCTGAGCAACGGTCAGTTCTCGACGATGCGTGCACAGCAGTCCAGCAACCCGAACCTGATTCAGTTCGATCTGGCGCTGGATTACGCGAAAGCGAGCCGCATGGCACTGGCACCGGCGGATCAGGCAAACGAAGCTGCTATTGCTGCGGCCACCGGTTTGTTCCAGGCGATTGGTAAAAACGTCAGCATTATAGACGACATCCCAGGCATGGCGGTGATGCGTACTGTCTGCATGTTGGCAAACGAAGGCTTTGACGCCGTGAACCAGCAGGTGTGTAATGAGGAAGCGGTCGACATCGCGATGCAGGGTGGCGTGAACTACCCATGCGGACCGATCACCTGGGCTAACAATATCGGTCTGGCTAACGTACTGAACACGTTGGACAATCTGGCGGCTGCCTACGGTGAAGACCGCTACCGCGCATCGCCACTGCTGCGCCGCAAGGTTGCTGGAGGTAAGTGATATGAGCAGTGCTGAATTGACACCACAGCAGCTGGCAGAAGCATGTAGCGCGTCCATGCATGAGCGCGATCATGCTGCTCAGGCGCTGGGCATGGAGATCATCGAGGTAAAGCCGGGTTATGCCCGTCTAACCATGACCGTACGCAAAGATATGCTGAACGGCCACAACATGTGCCACGGCGGTATGATCTTTACGCTGGCGGACACGGCTTTTGCCCACTCCTGCAACACCTATAACAAGGTGACCGTTGCCAGCGGCTGCAACATTGAATACGCCGCACCGGGTTTTGAAGGCGACGTTCTGACCGCTGAAGCCGTTGAGCGTACCCGCAGTGGACGCACCGGTGTATACGATATCACGGTGACCAACCAGGATGGCAAAGAGCTGGCCCTGTTCCGTGGTAAGTCCTATCAGATCAAAGGCAGCGTACTGCCTGAATCTGAGTAACAGGAGGGATTCTGATGAAAGATGCTTACATTTGCGATGCGATCCGTACCCCGTTTGGCCGCTACGGCGGTGGTCTTTCCAGTGTTCGAGCTGATGACCTGGGTGCGGTGCCCCTGAAAGCACTGAT
>NZ_JASBRH010000026.1 GCF_029961155.1 Pontibacterium granulatum
GTTCCGACCTGGGCGATGACCACAAAGAATACTACGCTGGTGAGAACGCGCTGAAAGCGGGCGGTGCGAAAAACACCTCCAACCAGTTCAGCTAATCGTCCCCTTCAAGACGAAAAAGGGTGCTTCGGCACCCTTTTTGTTTTCTCCCAACGCTAGCTGTGGTTCGACAACAAACCTATTACGTCGTATCAACACACGTAGGCTGTATGCGGCGCCGTATCAACAAGCAGCGTCTGGTCCACCAGGACAATCTTTACTCTGTTTACCGGCACGGAGATCGCTTTGCTGATCACCTGTTCAACATCGCGGACTAAACGTTCTTTCTGCTCTTGGCTACATACTTCCAAAAGATCAATTCTTGCAACTGGCATAGCTTTCACCCATCTCTTTAATCACTGTCTTGCTGCCGGTCGTTTTGTCTTTGTTAGATTCCACCTGCCTTAGGCCAGAATGGAGAGACCGGTCCTCTACTCAAGATAAAGCATGTGCCATGCCAGCCTTAGCTTTTATCTATAACATCTTGAAAACGTAGTACTTGTCACCCAAAGGCCAAAGCCGGGGCACACAGACGCTGTGTCAAATTTGCCCAATTGGTTAATTTTTGACACATTGACTCTACGATTTCCTTAACCTGACCGAAAATAAGTACTTTCCCTTAGACTCACTCATCACAATCTCTTATCCTCTTACCTACACAAGAACAAATATAGAAGGATAAGAGTTATGGTCAGCACCCCGGAGTTTCCGACACTTTCAGACGCTACACTGACGCTTGATGATCGTGTCGCACTGCTCACCTTCAATCGCGATGATCTGCGCAACGCCTTAACCGGCAGTAATCTGATTGATGACATCTGTAACACCGTTGCTTGGGCCAATCATAATCCTGACGTGTCTGTTCTAGTGCTTACCGGTGCCGGTAGCGCGTTCTCTTCTGGTGGCAACATCAAAGAGATGCAGTTGCGTGACACCGAACACAAGGACGCAGCCTTTGGCGGTAACGTATATGAAGTACAGGAGAAATACCGTGCGGGTATCCAGCGTATTCCACTGGCGATCTACAATGCCGAAATACCGGTGATCGCTGCTGTAAACGGACCTGCGATTGGAGCAGGCTTTGATTTGACCTGCATGTGTGACATCCGTATCGCGTCCAACAAAGCCGTGTTTGGCGAAACCTTTGTTAACCTGGGTATTATCCCGGGTGATGGCGGTGCCTGGTTCCTGCAGCGCCTGATCGGCTACCAACGCGCCGCAGAGCTGACCCTGACCGGCCGTGTGATTAAAGCGGATGAAGCAAAAGAACTGGGTATCGTATTGGACGTGGTTGAACCGGAAGAGCTACTGCCACGCGCAATGGAAATGGCCAAACAGATGGCATCCAAGCCACCTCAGGCACTGCGCATGACCAAACGCTTGCTGAAAACCGCTCAGCGCCAGGAGCTGAAAGATTTCCTGGAACTATGCGCTGTGTTCCAGGGCATTTGCCACAACACCAACGACCATATGGAAGCGATCAACGCGTTTATTGAAAAACGCCCGGGGGAGTATCAGGGGAATTAGGCGTATAGATCTGCGCCTTAGCTGGATGCCGCAGTGTAGCTCTACATAATCTACACTGCGCCTGTAGGGTAGCCTTTAGGCTACCGGCAGGCTGAAGCCTGCCCTACAACCTATCAGACGTAGTAGACTAGATCGAACGAAGCGACATCCAGCAAAAATCCTCAAAAATTACAAAGACTGCTTTAACTCCATCCCAGCCTCCACCGATACCAAACGGGTCTCCTCGCCGCGCCACCAGCGATTGCCTTCTGCGACCTGCAGATTATCCAGCGACACCCGCTGCCCCATCTCCGGCGTGATCATCGGTACACCCTTCGCATAAGCCAACGCATTCAAACGTTCCAACGGTTCGTACCATGGGTGCATGGCAAGGTCGAAGGTACCGTTATGTACCGGCAGCATCGCCTTCCCTTCCAAATCCTGATGAGCTTGAAACGTCTCTTCAGGTGTCATATGCACCATCGGCCAATTCTCGTTGTAGGCTCCGTTTTCCATGATTGTCAGATCAAATGGCCCCAATCGTTCACCAATCTCCTTAAAGCCCGCAAAATAACCGCTATCACCGCTGAAATAGATTTTCTTGCCGCGTGCCTGAATGACCCACGATGCCCACAGGGTTTTGTTACGGTCATTTAGGCCACGTCCCGAAAAGTGTTGTGAAGGTGTCGCTGTTAGCTCAAGCTGACCCACCGATATGCTGTCCCACCAATCAAGCTCGTGAATGCGACCATCCGAAACACCCCATGCGCGCAGGTGGTTACCAACACCCAGCGGTACAACAAAACTTTCTACCTTGGCTTTCAAAAACGCGATGGTTTTCTTATCCAAGTGGTCATAGTGGTCATGAGAGATCAACACACCCTTGATCTCTGGCAGTTGCTCCAGCGTCAATGGCGTTTTATGGAATCGCTTAGGGCCAGCCCAGTTGACCGGCGATGCCCGCTCAGAAAAGACCGGATCAATCAACCAGAACTCCCCTTCTGCCGCCAACAACAGACTGGAGTGCCCCAACCGGTAGATAGCAACACCCGTTTGGTTCTCAGCCACCAACTGCTCGGAAGCTAGCGGCTGTACCGGGATAGGATCGGCCGGTTTTGCATCTACCCGTTTTTCGGTCAGGTATCGCCATAGAATTTTTACCACGGTGCCCGCCTCCGACATCCTAAATTGCTTTTCATTTTTAAACTCACCATCGCCAAAGTCTTCCGAATGGTTGAAGGCGGCCTCTTTTGGCTGGGTCGCGCAGGCATACAACGCCACACTCAGCAATCCTCCCAGAATCACCATGCCCAATATCTTCATCTATTCCGTCCAGGACCCTGCCCATAAGTAAACTACACCGTGCAGTGTAATTATTGGATTTATAAAAGTAAACTTCGCAGTGTATACTTTACAAAACTTATGAATTCCCCATCGAACAGTGAATAAGAACCTAACACTCACAGAGCGAAAACGCGCCGCAATCATCGATGCGGCCATCCTGGAGTTTCGCGAAAAAGGCTTTCAGTCCACGAGCATGGATGCACTGGCCGCACGCGCGGAAGTCTCCAAACGTACGGTATACAACCACTTTGCCAGCAAAGAGCTGCTGTTCCAGGAGTTGGTGCAGCAGATGTTTGAAGTTGCATGCGCCAGTGATGCTTTCGTTTATGATGAAGACACTTCGCTTAAGGAGCAGTTGGTTCGCTTTGGTCACCACAAGCTAGAACTGCTTCAATCACAGCGCTTTCTTGATCTGGCCAGAATCTTGATGGTTGAATGTGTGCACGACCCGAAACTCGCTGACGAGGCCCGCCAGCGATTTGAGCAATCAGATCAGGGATTGGATAAATGGATCGAGAAAGCGATTTCCGACGGTCGTATGAAACCCGTTGAGCCTGCCTATGCAGCAAACCAGTTTTTCGGGCTAATAAAAGCATCTGCGTTCTGGCCACAGCTACTGATGAATCAGCCTTTCCCCGATACCCAGGCGGCCGAATTCATCATCCACGATACGGTCGAAATGTTCCTCAGCCATTATGAAAAAGCCGGTACCAATTAGTCCGACCTCGGCTCTTACAGCAACCTGGGCCAGGAACAGAATATCCAGCAGACAAAAAGTTGCATACGCTATCTTCGCAACGCATCATAAAGCATCACTTACGCAGCTTCATAAGGCCCTGAAATGCTAGACTTTATTTTTCCAATCCTGCTGATCCTTATCGTGTTTTTCCTGTTTCGAAACAGCCAGAAGAACAAACAGGCCGCGGCACAAAATAAAACGGCCGGCGAAGCATTTCTCGCAAAAAACAAGGATGAAGAAGGCGTGATGACCACCGCATCTGGCCTTCAATATAAAGTACTGCAGGCAGGCAGTGGTACCGAACACCCTGTAGCCACATCAAAAGTGAAAGTGCACTATCACGGTACGCTGATCGACGGAACGGTATTTGACAGCTCCGTTGAGCGTGGTGAACCTATTGAGTTTGGTCTAAATCAGGTTATCAAGGGTTGGACTGAAGGCGTTCAGTTGATGGTCGTCGGTGAAAAGACCCGCTTCTTTATTCCCAGCGATCTGGCCTACGGTAACGGATCTGCGGGCATCATCACACCGGGTTCCACCCTGATCTTTGATGTGGAACTGCTGGACATCAGGTAAACCCATCAAAGGGAGATAACCAGGTGGCCGGAGCATAGACCTGGCGACGCCCATTTTACTTGATGGATCTCTGTAGAATTTGAATCCAATCTATGTCAGAAAAGCCATCCCAAAGATGGCTTTTTTATTCCACAAAGAAACGTAAATCACGTTCACTTAGAAGCGATCAGGGTTTCTGGACTGTCGCTAAGACGTTTTCACGCTCAACCTGGAGTCGGGCACCAAGCTTGCTTCGCCAGCGGATCGTCATGGTTTTATCACAGCCCGCTTCCATATCCACCTCAATGGTGTACGGCTTCCCGTGACCATCTTTTACGTCCCACAGCAGATTCCCTTTTACCCGTTTGGGTTTTCCCAGGTCATACAGTGTTCGCTCAGAGCCGTGTAAACCGCTTCCCAGAAAGTCACGCAGGGTAACGGCCACAAACGGCGGCAGATCCTCTTCCCGCGCATAGCGCCCCTTGCGATTCACACGGTAGCTGTATCTCTGGGTTTCGATCAGGTTCATTTCACAGCGATGCTTTGCATTTTTCGGCACTGAGACCAGCCTGCTTTCCGGGATGATGTTTTCCTGAATCAGACTTTCAATGTTGTGGGTGCCTTTTCCAGTGCGGTTTGGGTAAGAAAGGATAATCTGCTTGATACAGCCCTGCTGCTTGGTAACAACCAGATGCACTTCGTTGCGGCCTGCCTTCTGATGCCAGGTAAAGCGGGTTTGCTTGCCGTTCACCTGCTCCATCTCAGGTGCTACGGTAAAGAAACGCGTTATCCATGCATTGGATGCATCAATCGGCACCGTGCCAATCTCTTCGAAGATCTGTGCCATCACTGGTGGCACACTGTCTGGAACCTCGTTGAAGCGCTCCCAGCCCGCTGTTTTGTGTTCGCGCTTTTCAACCATGTATATATTTGTGGCGCATGCCTGATCACGCTCGTACGCATAGACAGGGGAAGAGACTACAGAGATAAGGCCTAACAGGCCGAGTGCAGATCGCATTAAAACATACTTTCCATCAAACAGTGTGCTGGAGAATCGACCCATCCAGATACAGACAAGTCGATTCCGACCGGTTTCAATCAGAATCTGGCGCTAATGTACCTGAAGGACGATGGATGTATCTATAACCGATCCGTTTAAACCCACAAAACCACAAAAAATCATAGGAAGAAGCGACGGAAAGCAGTGAATTAAAACCTGATCAGGAAAGCCTTCTTTGAGCAACCGGTATCTAGTCACTAAATCTCAAACTTGTAGCCCATGGCATACACCGAGTGAATCAGCACCCGCTCGTCATACACCGCACTGATCTTCTTACGAATCGATTTAACCAGGGTATCGATAGTTCGATCGGTTACAACACGGTGATCATCATGGATACGATCCAGTAACTGTCCCCGACTAAAGATCTGGCCCTTATGGTTGTGCAGCACTTCCAGTAAACGGTATTCCGACGCGGTAAGCTGAATATCGTGCCCATTAACCCGAAGCTTGATTGAGTCGCAAAGCAGCTCAATCAACTCCTTAGGCTGCTCCTGTACCTGAAGGCGTTTTACTCGGCGAAGTGTGGCACGAATACGTGCCTCCACGTTTACCATCTGAAACGGCTTGCATATGTAATCATCCGCACCGAGATCCAACCCCTGCAGTTCGTCCACCTGCTGCACCCGCGCGGTCAGTATAATAATCGGGATATCCGAGTGTTCACGCAGATCGCGACAGACATCGAACCCATCCTTGCCGGGCATCATAATATCCAGCAACAACAGGTCGGCATGGTTTTCCGCCAGCCAAGGCTCAACCCGATCTCCCCGGTCCACATGGTGGCATTGATACCCCTGAGCTTGCAGATAGTTGCTCAACAGGCGTGCTAGCTTCTGCTCATCCTCTGCAATCAGTATTGTTGGCAAATGATCCGTCATAGGGTTGTTCCATAATTAACTTCGCACTATTTAACCCGTTTGGGTCTATCAGACCCGCTCGAGTGGCAACATTATTCCAATGGCGAGGCCGCCAAGTTCGGAGTGAGCTGCTGTGATCTCACCTTCCTCCGCATCAATAATGCTCTTACAGATTGATAACCCCAAGCCTGAACCACCGGTTGCACGGCTGCGTGAGCCTTCGACTCGGTACAAGCGCTCAAATAGCATGGGCAGCGATTCGTCGGGTACCGATGGATCGGAATCTTCCCACAGGATCTGCAACCGGTTGTCCGCAATGGTCGCTGTCAATCGAATCATGCCGCCACTGTCGGTATACCGCAGACTGTTCTGAAGCAGATTATCAAATACCTGGCGCAAGCGGTTTTCATCTGCGAACAAGGTCACGTTAGAAGGCAATGCGGCCAGACTCAGCTCAAAGTTTAAATTGCGTTTGCTTGCGGCGTTTCGAATCTTATCGGCAAGCAGCGCTAAAAACTGATCAACCTTTAATTCGCTTCGCTCAAAGTTAAGCCCCCCTAGATCGGAATGACTCAACATCTTGAGGTCGTTGATCAACTGATTCAGCTGTACAACCTCTTCGCGCATGGACTTCAGCATATCTTCGGACGACCCCTGAATTCCCGCTTCCGCTGACTCGATTTCCGCGTTCAGGATACTAACCGGCGTGCGTAACTCATGGGAGATATCACTGATCCAGCGTTGACGTGTCTCTTTACTCTCCTCCAGCGCACGGCCAAGAAAGTTTACGTCATCACAGATCGGCTGGTAGGCGACATTATTGATTACGGGCACACGGGCATCAAAGTGCCCGGAAGCCAAATTGCGCAGGGTTGTGGAGATGTGAATAAGCGGTCGGGTTAGGTTCTTACTGACCACGTACGCCGAAAGCAGCGAAAAGGCGAGTGCAATCAGCAATCCCCACACCAAGGTTTCGGTTGCCGTACTCCAAACACTGAACTTTATCTTCTGAATCTCGTGCAGGGGACGGGGGCGTTTCAATAGGCCGACCACCTCTCCCCGCACAATAATAGGCACCTCCACCGAGGTAATACGTTCGTGCTTGGGGTCTCCGCGTAGCAAATTGCCATCCGTATCATAGAGCAGCAGCGATCCAGCAATTTCAGTTAATGACGGCAGTCGACGCGGGGGGGGGTGCAAGATCTCGTGGGCCTGCATCTGCACTTGGCATCGGTTGAACATGCAGATCTTTAGCAACCAACGAGGCAGGTCCTCCATAGCTTTCGGATGTCAGCATCGGATGCAGATAGGTGTGATTTTTGAGCATATCGGAGAGGTCGGCCGCACTGCCGTCCGGATTGGGCATCATCGCCATCGGCGACGCCAGCGTCCACCACAGCTGCGTGTTATCAATCACCGGTTGCCATTCACCATGATAGGCATAGTGGCGCGCCAATACCCGGGCCATACCGCTCAAGTGGTCTTGCTGCGAGCGCCCTACGGTGTCTCGTGCACTGCGATCCAGCGCCTGCTTGCCGACCACAGTCATAAATCCGATGCTGAGCAAGTTTGCCAGCAAAATCCATACAACAAACTGCCGTAGCAGCGCCCCCTGCTTCATTGTTTGGAAACACCCTTTCCACTATAAAGATGGCGCCAATATACCCCGCCATCCGATACCAAGACAGACAAACAGACAGAACTCACATTTAACTCACATTTACACTCGATACATGGAAACGTCGAAAAGACGGCCGTGATTAGAAAAACAACGGCGCAGGCAACACAAAGCTGCAGCTTTAACCATGCCCCTCACTAATCCGTACGTCTCAACGTTGAATGTACTTTAACGGCACCGCACAGCTATCCACGATCTTACGCATTACAAAGGAAGACTTTACCCCAGTCACACCTTTGATTCGGGTGATCGTTCCC
The DNA here is from genome assembly GCF_029961155.1 of Pontibacterium granulatum. Taxonomy (GTDB): domain Bacteria; phylum Pseudomonadota; class Gammaproteobacteria; order Pseudomonadales; family Balneatricaceae; genus Pontibacterium; species Pontibacterium granulatum. The sequence goes on from NZ_JASBRH010000026.1 coordinate 8,036, forward strand.
AGCAATACGTTGTGATAGCTATCCATATCCGGTACAGCAATCTTCAGCTGGTAATCCGCTTCGTGACCAGTGATCAGCAAACACTCCATCACCTCCGGCATCTTACCGATCGCACGCTCAAACTCTTCAAAACGTTCCGGGATGTGCTTATCCATACTGATATGCAGGATGGCGATCAGGTTCAGGTTCACCGCACGCTCGTTCAATCGCACCACCCGCTCGGCAATCACACCGTTCTCTTCCAGCTGTTTAACCCGTCGCGAGCATGGCGCTGCAGTCAGCCCGACTCGCTCAGCCAAATCCTGGTTGGAAAGCCCGCCATCTCGCTGCAATTCGTGCAATATTTTGATATCAAACCGGTCCAGATCGACATTTATCTTCATACAAAATCCACTAAACGCAATTTTATTTACCAATAAATACTAAACCCTTATATATAATTGCGCAATTTGCGATAATTCCTTGAATTAAGCGGATTAATTGCGGGGCATTTTCCCTACACTATTCCTCGTTGACTGATGAGCCCCAGGGCAACTCAGACACAGGAGAGCAGTTCCCCGGTGGTGTTACCTCCCATCGGTGGCTTCGCAGCCAAAAGCTGTTGCGGCCTGACACTTTCCCGGTTTATCGAACCGAACACCCAAGCGCCAAAAGCGCCGGATGACTAAAGCCCCGTTTCAGCTATGATCGCGGGGCTTTTGCAGTTGAGTAGCCAGAACAATATAAATAAACCAGCAACATTAAGACTCAGGAACACCGTCATGTTTGACCATCGTAAATACAGTCCATTTCCAGCGCTTGCTTTGACCGATCGCACCTGGCCGGACAAGCAGATCACTAAAGCTCCCGACTGGTGCAGCGTTGATCTACGTGATGGCAACCAGGCTCTGATCAACCCAATGTCGGTTGAGAAGAAAACCAAACTGTTCCAGTTGCTGGTAAAACTCGGCTTTAAAGAGATCGAAGTGGGTTTCCCTTCCGCCTCTTTGCCTGATTACGAATTCATGCGCAAACTGATCGACGAGGAGATGATCCCGGACGACGTATGCATTCAGGTGCTGGTACAGGCACGCGAAGAGCTGATCAAGCGCACCTTCGAATCCCTGCGTGGTGTGAAAAAAGCGATCGTGCACGTATACAACTCCACCTCTACCGTTCAACGCGAACAAGTATTCGGCATGGAACGTGACGGCATCACCGGTATAGCTATTCAGGGCGCCAAGTGGCTGAAACAGTACGCAGCAGAACACCCTGACACTGACTGGACCTTCCAGTACTCGCCGGAGAGCTTCACCGGTACCGAGATGGATTACGCCGTTGATGTCTGTGACGCGGTGATCGACGTGTGGCAGCCAGAGCACGGTCAGAAGGTCGTAATCAATCTGCCATCCACCGTTGAGATGTCCACGCCAAACGTATTTGCTGACCAGATCGAATACTTCTGCCGCAAGCTGAAAAAACGCGAGCACGTTCGCATCAGCCTGCACACTCACAACGACCGTGGTTGTGCCGTTGCCGCGGCTGAGCTGGGTGTGATGGCTGGCGCAGACCGTGTTGAAGGTACCTTGATGGGTAACGGTGAGCGCACCGGTAACATGGACATCATCACCATGGGTATGAACCTCTACTCCCAGGGTATCGATCCAAAGCTGGACTTTTCTGACATCAACGAAATTAACGAAACCGTCGAGTACTGCAACGAACTGCCGGTACCTGCGCGTCACCCTTGGGCGGGCGAGCTGGTATACACCGCGTTCTCCGGCAGCCACCAGGATGCGATTCGCAAATCGATGGCCTACCACGAAGCGAAAAACCTACCGCACTGGGAAGTGGCTTACCTGCCGATCGATCCACTGGATATCGGCCGTGAATACGATGCGGTTGTGCGCATCAACAGCCAGAGTGGTAAAGGCGGTGTGGCACTGGTACTGGAGCGTGACTACGGTATCGAACTGCCGAAGTGGATGCACGCAGCCCTGAGTAAAGTGGTTCAGAAAGCCACCGAACAGAGCGGACGCGAGATCTCCCCGGAAGAGATCAAAGCCCTGTACGACGAGAACTTTGAAAACGTTAACGCACAGTGGATGCTGGACGGCTATGACCTGCACACCGAAGGTGAACAGACCCAGGCAGAGATCCGCGTGGCAGGCCACTCCCTTCAGGGTACCTGCACTGGTGCAGTCGGCGCGCTGTGTGAAGCACTGACAGCCAAATTCGGCTGCGAAATTGAAGTGACCCACTTCGATGAATTCGCGGTATCCAAAGGCACCGATGCCAAGGCGCGTGCCTGCGTGGGCGTTAACCTGAACGGCGAACAACACTTTGCTGTTGCGGTTGCTGCAGATACCTCCGCAGCGACCCTGCAGGCCGTACTGACAGCCTTTAGCCGCAGTGCGCAGGCGGCAACTCAGGCTGCCTAAGCATCAAATGTTCTCCCTGTCTTGTCCTGATATAGGTTGACACTATTTCAGGTTAAAAACGCCCGATGTACCTCATCGGGCTTTTTGTTTAAGCGTACCGAACTGTTTATGCAATCCTTCGAATCGCAAAACACGCTCATATATTCTACCTCACAGACCAGATCTCTAATGCCCTTAGTGCACTGTCAGCACAGCAACCATTTTCCATTTCCGAGCTGAAATCCAGAATCAAATATTCAAGAAAGCGTGTGATAAAAGTGCGTTGCTCTGGGGTGCAAGCCTTGTAATAGTCATTACCCGGGCCGTCGTATTCCAGATGAAACAGGAACTGGTCGATGTACAACTCATCCGCCATCGTCGCTAAACTCAGACGCACAAACGCTGGCGTATAGTAGACTTTACCTTCGGGAGAACAGAAACAGATTGGGTCCCATCCCGGATGGCCCAACGCCTCAAGACCAATTTGGTGAACATCGGTGCTGCATAACGTGTCATCATGCTCCGCACACTCGCAACAGTGGCGGTAATCGGTGAAGTGTTCAGGTTTATCAACCGCAAACAGTGTCTCCGCTTCTTTAACCCAATCCATTACGTATCGCACTTCGGAAAACCTAAAGTGTAGCTGACCCGATCAGAAGCTAAAGAATCATTCACCTACACGGATCACCAAGTGGCAGATACCCAGCTTTCATTGCAGTACGCAACGACTTCGCCGCCCCACTCCAGATCCGTACCGTATGCCCCGGCCTTGAAACCACCTCTACCCGTGGATCAGACGCGTCACTCTGCAATCCTTTGATCAATGAATCGTGAGACACCCACTGCCAGTTAAAGCGCTCTACATCGCGACAGGCACGCCGCTCTTTGATGTGATCCTTGGTGACATAGGGTACTTCAGCGACGAAGTTGTAGTAGCTCCCGGACTTACTCGGTCCCTTCAACACAAGCTGACCAAGAAACGCCTCGGAGAAAACGCAATTGGTCTCTTCCCGCAGTTCACGTAGTGCGGTTTCTGACGCTGTTTCGCCCTTCTTGGGACCACCGCCAAAAGCACCCCACGCTAAGCGACGCGGGTGAGGATCAAACGCCAAAAGGTACTGTGCACCGGAGTCGGTGCAAGCGTATGGGGTTACTCCAGCGTTAACGTTTCGTAGCTCATCTGCCGCCACTAACCCGGGAAGAAAAGTCAGTGATAGAACGAAGTTTCTAAGCTTTGTCATAGCGAGGTGTTTCGTCTGCTATCTGATAAAGGTGCTTTCGAGCAATACGAAAATACGATGCCGCAGTGCAGCATACATCAAAAGACCGCGCCATCTATTTCCAAAACTTTCGCGCTTAAGGCCCCAGCAGAATCTTGTAAATGTTTTCGCCATCCACACGTGAGTGTTCCAACTGATGCACTTTTACAACAGATGCGACCGGTAGATTGGCTACATCAGCCAACGGTTGCCACCAGTTGTTCTGCTGATCGGGTTCGATCCACTCGACCCGATCAGCAAAGGCCGTGATATCCACTTCAAGTACAACCGGGCACTCTTCAGGCTCAAAATACCGGGCAGCGATCGTCTCAACCGCTTCCGGCATGTTCAGATGAATACGGTTTCGAGTGTTGTCATTCCCGCACCGAGGCACCAAACCTGATTCCTGAGCCTGATCCCACACCTCTGCTCGGATGACACGATAGAGTGTACGCACATCTGGTGGAGGGGCTTTTATCGACTGGCTTGGGAAAGAGACCTCCAGAACAATACACCCCTCTTTACAGAGAAACGGCCCATGCAATTCACCCGGCGGACGACTGGCGAAGTGCCCCGCCTCAAGCCACATATCAAAGGCAGCATCGTATAACCGACCAGACACAATATAGATCTCTTCGGGATAATCGTGGGACTTAGCCCCAAACGCCTTGGTATCAGCGCCCGCCTTAAATCGGGTTAAGCGGGTGTAGTCACCCGTGTTTTCATCAATCGCCAGAGTTAACTCATCCAGCATACCTTCCGTACCTGGAATCGACTGCCACTTACCTGCATTTTCCGGATTAAGAACGTTCCAATAGGTTGCTGTGGTTTTTGCCATAAAGCCTATATACCTCTTCCATGTTCTTCCGTGTTTATGTTCTTTGCCTCTGCCGCCTCCCTTAAACGGAGCAGCTAAGCTAAGATAGGTATCAGTCTAATTTACAGTAATTATTAACCTGCAACAAAGGGTATGAAATGAGTCTGTTTTCCTCGCTCAAGTCTATTTTTTCTGGTGGCGAAGCTAAACCAAAAGAACCCGAGGCGATGCCATCTGTAGAGTACAACGGCTTTACCATCACTCCTGCCCCTGCTCAGGAAGATACTGGCTTTCGTATAAACGGTACCATCACCAAGGGCGACCAGACTCATGCGTTTATCCGAGCTGATACGTTGCCCAGTGCCGACAGCTGCGCGCAGGAGATGATCCGAAAAGCGAAGCAGATGATTGACCAGCAGGGTGATCGGATTTTTTGATTCCGATCGTTGGATGAAGTAATTCTTCATCCCATCAAGAACGAGAAGCAGGAATCACTCTCACAATACGCCACTTCTCGTTCACCACCTATCTGACTGGCAGCTTTGAGGAGCAGTTTAACCACTAGAGGATACGTTGGCAGCCAGACGCTTACTTCTTCGCCACTGAAACACCCCATGTATCAGCAAGGTGCTGACCACGACAACGCCACCCTGAATTGCTTGGGTTGACGGGACTTCATCAAGAAAAATCCAGGTCCAGAGCGGGCCCGTGGCGGTTTCAAGTAGCATCAGCATGCCGACTTCGGCTGCAGGAATACGGGTTGGTCCGAGGGTGATCATGATAAAGGCGAGCGGCACTACAACAAAACAAAGCAGTACCATCCACCCCCACGCTGCACCTTGTAAGCTGAACGGAGAACCCAGCACCAGACTGACTGCAGCAATCATCAATCCGGACGTAATCAATGCCGGTGTCATATCTCGATGCGAACAAGCTCGATCGTTAACGAACTTACCTGCCAGCATCAATGCGACGCCCAGCGCTAACAAATCACCCAGTATGCTTGGGCTGTTCCACGATCCTGCCAGCACCCAGAAGATTGCCCCCATACAGATCACAATCGCAATCCAGGTAATCGGCGGTGATTTCTCACCTAGGAAGATGCGGGACATGATGGCGGCAAACAGTGGCTGAGCGCATATGATCACCAGCACGTTGGCCACCGAGGTGAGATTCACGGCAGAGACAAAGAAGATTGCGTTAACCGCAAACAAGACGGCTGAACGAATAAAGGCCGCATCGAAGCTGAACAGCGGCTGGTCTGGTTTACGCACACGACACCAGATCAGTACCGCCACGCTCATCAATATACCGCGCCAGAACAGCAGATCGAAGGATTCAGAATGGATCAGTCGGATCAGGAGCGCATCGAAACTGAGTACCAGTACGCCCAACGCGGTGAGCGTAAACCCTTTCATGTACTCCGTTTTCAATACTTCTACTCCTGATCCAACTTAGGTGATGCGTATTACCAAAGCTAACGATTAGTCCGGTTTGCGTTTGCGATCCGCCTGCTCGTCAAAGTCTTCAGGCTTTTCGTCGAGGCCCATCATCCACTCCTCTTCCTTAGCCTCTTCGCCTTCACTAATCGCATCCACCACATCGGATGCAGCTTCAGGAATAGACTCAACAACGGCAACCGCCACATCCATCGCGTTGTCTGGAGATACTTCGGACAGACGCTGAACCAACTCAACTGCCGCTTCGTGGGATCCTTCCTCTTCTCCCTTGATCACCTGCTCAGACTCGTCCTGTGCATCTTCAGGTACACCTGCTTCATCATTCTCAGTTTCATCCAGCTCAGCGGCATCACTCATCGTGCTCGCCACCTCAGCAGCCACGGATGCGGCTGCATCCGGCTCTGCCTCAACAACCGCCACAGCTACATCCACCGCCTGATCAGGCGCTACTTCAGACAGACGCTGTACCAACTCAACTGCAGCCTCATAGGTGTCCTCAGATTCTTCTACAGAAGAATCACTTTCCGCTCCAGAAACAACCTGCTCCTGAGTTTGCGCCTGCGGCTTGTCTGAATCAGCCTCTTCATCCAATTCGCTCCAGGTACTGGCAACTTCAGAAGCCACAACGGCCGCAACTTCTGGTTCAGCTTCTACAACAGCAACCGCGACATCAACGGCCTGGTCAGGCGCCACTTCAGACAGACGCTGCACCAACTCAACCGCTGCATCCTGCAGCTCTTCAGAAGATTCATCGCCTATAGATTCTTCAGTTAGCGCTTCGCTGACGTCCGATGTTTCTTCCGGCGCACCGTCAGCACTTTCATTCTCAGTCGAATCACTCCAGGTATTCGCAACTTCGGAAGCAACAGCCGCAGCCGCCTCGGGCTCCGCCTCGACTACCGCAACAGCCACGTCCACTGCCTGATCCGGTGCAACTTCAGCCAAACGCTGAACCAGCTCTGCCGCCCCCTGCTGAATCTCTTCTGGAGATACATCTGGCGCTTCAATCGGCTGATCGCTCTGTGCAACTTCAGCTTTGTGGCTACCCAGCTCAGAGCGGCGAGAATATGCAGCTTCCAGCTCGTCCAATGAAGAGCCCTGTTTCTCCTCTTCACTGATTTCGACCTCCGCCGCCGCTGCCAAGAGATCACGATGCAGATACAACTGCGCTACAGATACCGCACTATCAGGTACGGCATCCACAAATGTCGCTGCCACATCCAGTGCTTGATCTGGAGACGCATCCCAAAGCGTTGCGGCGATGTTTACCGCATCCGCTTCACTGGTATCACCTTCTCGATCTGCCGGACGCAGATTTTCACGGTACTCAGCCAATACCTGGGCATAGTACCGAGCTACCTCTACCGCCGATTCTGGTGCATGCTCAGCAGCAATACGGGCCATTTCAACGCGCTGTTCAGGCAACGCGCGACCAATCTCCGCCGCTACGCTCACAACTTGCTCCGGATACCACTCTGCAAGTTTCTTAACCAATTCAGACGCTAATTCAGGTCGGCTGGTTACGATCGCATTGGTGACCTCCAGAATCTGGAACGGGACCACGTCATTCATCGCTTCATACAGGCTGAGTACATTCAGGTTCTCAACCTTGGCGACCGCACCCGCTAACTCTGTCGCCCGCAGCGGATTGCTCTTGATGATCGCTTTTGCCACACGAACGGCTTCTATCGGATCGTACTCGGCGACACCCATAATGGTTTGGGCCTCAGCACTAAGAGGCGCTTCACGCTCTACGTATTCCGTACGCGGGTCAAGATCTACAATAGCTGGAACTGCAGCCCCCTGCATAACAAAGCTTTCCTGATCCTCAACAGGCAGTGCTTCACGTACTCGCATGCGATAGATAACAAATACAGCGAGAGCGACCTGGATAACAGCCAGGAAGTAGAACAACGCACTGTTACCAAACACCTTCATCACCCATGAAGCACTGTATGGACCAATAACGCCCCCCAGAGAAAACGCCAGGATCATACTGCCCATCGCGGCAACCATCTCGTTCTGGCGCAACTTATCGAACGCCTCGGAGATACTCAGCGGGTAGGTACACGCGATGATGCCACAGGTGATACCGGTGGCAACAAACACTGCCCAGATCATACCCAGAGGTGCGGCAATGATCACCAGCAGACAATTGACGGCAGATACCGCCAACAGCCCAAGCAATACAGTACGACGGTCGAAGCGATCCGAAAGATAACCAACCGGGAACTGCAGCAAGAATGCACCCGCGATTGCCGCACCCACGTACAGTGACAACTGGAACCCTACGATGCCATAGTCCTTCGCAAATAACGGCAAAAGGTTGAAGCTGGCCGAGTAGATAACACCCGACACTAAGCAACTAACCACCCCCAGAGGAGAAATTCTGAACAGTGTTCGAAGCGGCATTGAAGTAGCATCTTCAATCTTTGGCCCTTTGTGGCGGCTCATTACCACAGGCACAACCGCCAGACTAAGTAACACGCCGGACACGACAAACAGAGTGCTTGTCGCAGGATCGGAGAAGTTCATAAAGAACTGTCCGACAAACAGGCCTGCCAACACCACTGCGTTATAGATCGCCAGGACCTTGCCACGTGTATTCTTGGTGGAGGCGTCACTCAGCCAACTTTCCATCGCAGCAAATGCACACGCATTGCAGAAGCCGACCACCAAACGCATCCCCCCCCACACATACGCATCATCCACGAGGCTGCAGACAAGCATACTGGCACCGCCCATCGACACACAGCCAGCGAACATGCGGATATGCCCCGCACGCATAATAAGATTCTTACTGTAGATTGCGCCCAGCAACAGGCCGACGAAATAGAGGGATTGCACCAGACCGATCGCATCGGTACTGATTCCATCCAACTCCATTCGCACCGGCATCAGTACGTTCATCAAACCGTTCCCAAGGAACAGGATGAAACAGCTGATAAACAGCGAAATGAGCGATATAAATGTCGCAGTCACGGCAGAGCTCTCTACAGTTAAGTGGCGCCCCCACCGTCTAGTTTTACGATTTCGGTCAGCGCCTGTTTAGTCGTTACATTTAAGTCCACCTGCGCAGGTTTTGAAAACAATGCAGGTTAAAAAACGACAAAAGCCGATAACTGTGGTCTCGACCCTCTGTTCGGAAAGGTTCGTGACTACGGCATATCGGCTATGTCTGATTGTAGGTGTTACACATGGGCTGACGCGTCGATAGATCAGCCCGTCGATCGAGCTAAGTCGATCAATTTGCGAGCATGCTATTGGAGATATTCCACAAAATCAAAGGATTTTTTGTATGTGTTTGGGGTGATTAATTGCCCCCTGAACCAAATAAATCCCTACAGTAAAAAATACCGCTAAAAGCCGTTATGACGGCGCGATAATATAAGCTTAATAATGTGTTTTGTGATAATAAATCACGCATTAGCATATCTCATTGGCCGATTAGATAAACTCATTACACGCTTGGAACCTGACACTGGATAATCCATGCTCCGATTCCTCGCTGTTATGATCCGCCGATGCTTTTCGATCCCCTTCTTCTGTCCATCGCCTTACTTTCCGTAACCCTGGGTGCAGCACTCCAAAGCCTGACGGGCATCGGTATGGCGGTTATCGCGGCACCTGTTTTGATTCTGATAGAGCCAGCATTTCTGCCTGCGCCCATTCTTTCGCTTGGGTGCTCACTGTGTATTCTGAATACCGTTCGTAATCGACAGAACCTCAAAGCAGGCAATATTCGTTTGGCGTTGTACGGACGTTTTCCCGGTGTACTCGCCGGTATTCCCTTGCTCGTCCTGTTGCCGCAGCCGATTCTAATGATTGGCTTCGCTGTCCTGATCATTTTTTCTGTAGCTCTTAGCTACCATACTGCTCAGCTACATCAGACACCACGCAACCTCATCGTTGCCGGATTCTTTTCTGGCCTGATGGGCACAACAACCTCCGTGGGGGGACCGGCAATTGCACTGGTGTACCAAAACAGCTCACCTCAACAGGCTCGTGCAGAACTGGGGTTTTACTTTCTTGTTGGCACTTTGATGTCGCTGAGCATGCTGGGAGTGGCCGGGCAGATATCTGCACAGCAAGTATCACTCACCCTACAGATGCTTCCAGCGGTACTGGTGGGATTTTTGGGATCGATCTGGCTGGACCGTTATTTCAAGGCGAACTACCTAAAACCGGTGATCGCACTATTATCGCTAAGCTCCAGCGCCCTGATTCTATGGCGTGCAATTTCACAGATGTAAGCACGGCTACTTCACGCTGGATTCCATGATGAATTGCTCCAGCTTTTTATCTGTGCCCAGCACATGACGCTTGAGCCACTCGCGCAGGAATAATGAGAGGCTCTGTCGTAGATCCTCATCGTAGGTTTCGTGCTCTTCCAACATGGTTGCCAGCTCGCGGCGAAACTTATCGTGGGCCGCTTTGTGGGTATCTCGATCAGGGTAATTCAGCGTTTCCATGTACTGCTCTTCCAACATGAAGTGATACTCCGCGTAGTCATTCAACTTCTTAAATACACTGTTATCGATATTGGACTCCTTAATCTGATCGATCAGGCGAAACAGCTGCTGGTGCTGCGTATCCTGCCAGATCACATCGCTTGTTTTTTGCATGATGACCGAACTCCGTTTGGGTTCTTTTTATTCGACTTATCTACTAAGCGTAAGTGCCCGATTAAGTGGGTGCCAGAGTGATTCCATTGCAAAGTGACAAAGATCAGGAGATCGTGATATTGGTAGCTGATTCCCTTGTGACGGTCGGGACCGCGACAAGGGAATAAATAATCACATATCAGTCGTCCGTGGCGGCACCAACACCAGCTTGCCCACAAACCGCTTCGACAAAAACACTTCCTGCGCTTCACAGATATCCTTAAGGTCAAAGGCCTTGGCCACCAGCGGTTTGATCTCACCGCGCTCGATAGAGTTGTGTCAGGGGAATCCGAAAACAGTGACGAGATGCAACTCTGGAACGAGCGTCTTATCTGGTCCTCCCCGCTTAGCTCACCGCTTGAAGAACAAACCAAGTTGCCGATCGCACAGCTGAAATGTGACTGCATCCTGCGAGATATTTTCCTTGCCGATCTTAAGCGCGCCGAGATCTCCTATCAGGTTGTGTTCTCAAGCCCGGTGGTTGATAAACTCGCGTCTGCCGTCGAAGAAAACCTCGCGATCACCCTGCTACCCGAGTCCGTTCTGCATGCCAACCGCACCAGCAAAGTCCCGAGCAACCTGATCAAAAGCAATCGCACGCTGAGTATCAACATGATCTACCGCCCGGAGATCGACGACACCACGCTGGAAGCGGTCTCTAACTGTATGCGTCAGGCCTCCAATAACCAGCGGCATACAGCCGATATGACATAACAGCACTTAATCACTTTACAAATAGTTAAGCGAACACGACAAAATGATCGTTTGTCGCCGCCGGCCCGCTTGGACAAAATCGCCTCAAGAGATCGCTTCACAAGAACAATAAGAGGAGACAGTGCAATGCGATTTGAAAACCAAGTGGTGGTTATTACGGGTGCGGCTGGTGGTGTGGGCAGAACACTGGTCACGCTGTTCGCCAAAGAGGGCGCGCAGATGATGCTGGCGGACATGAACGAAGCAGGCTTACAGGAAGCAGCTAGCGAAGCCCAAAACTACGGTAGTAACGTCGCCTATCTTGCAGGCAACTTGCGCGAAAAAGATTACTGCGAGCAACTGATCACGACCGCCGCAGAAACCTTTGGTGGCGTGGATATTCTGCTCAATAACGCAGGCATCATCCCCCGCGGTACCATCGAAGAAACCACGGACGAGATGTGGTTTACGGCGATGGATGTAAACCTCAACGCGGTATTTTTTCTATGTCGGGCGTCGGTCCCACACATGAAGCGCCGGGGTGGCGGTGCTATCGTCAATACCTCGTCGGTCTGGGGTACCTATCCAGGTCCCGGTCACGTTGCGTACTGCACCAGCAAAGGTGCGGTGGCTGCACTCACTAAAAACCTGGGCCGTGACTGCGCACCCATGCAGATACGTGTAAATGCCGTCTGCCCGCACGAAATCAACACACCGATGATCCGCTCCGGCTTTGAACGTCGAGGACTCGATCCAGATAAAGCGATCGATGAGCTGAATAAAACCGTACCGCTGGGCCGTATCGCCGAGCCCGAGGATATTGCCGATGCGATCGCCTTCCTGGCATCCGACGAAGCACGCTATATAGCAGGTGAAACCGTTGAAGTAACCGGCGCGAAGCCGGTATCAGGCTGAGGACCAAACAATGAATCTGAACAACAAACTCGCCGTTGTTACCGGCGGTGGTCGTGGTATCGGCCGTGGCATTACGGAAAAACTACTGGCGGCAGGTGCCCGTATACTAATCGCACAGCGTCAGCCTCTGAATAATGACCTGTCGGAAAACGAAAGCGTCTCCTACATCTACTCAGATCTGACCGAGCGGGAAGCACCCTATCAGATCGCAAAGGCAGCAGCTGAACTGGGTGGCTGCGATATTCTGGTCAACAACGCCGGTTTCATGTTCGAGAAAACCCTCGACGAGATGAGCGAAGATGACTGGGACCAGATGATGATCGTTAACATGCGCGCACCGGTCTTCCTGGCAAAAGCCCTGCTGGAGCAGATGCGCGGAAAAGACAGCGCCAGCATCATCAATATCGGTTCAATCGAAGGCATCGGTGCAAACCCATATCACGCGGCTTACTGCGGTTCCAAAGCAGGTGTACACGGTTTTACCCGCGCACTCGCCGTCGATCTGGGCAAGGACGGTATACGCTGTAACGCCATCGCACCGGGCTGGATAAACTCAGACCTGAGTAACGATTACATCAACGCCCAGTCCAACCCGGAACAAGCCCGGCAGGACCTTTACGCCCTGCACCCAATCGGCCGTACCGGCGAACCCGCCGACATCGGTGCAATGGTGGCGTTTCTAGCATCAGAGGAAGCGGCGTTTGTAACCGGTCAGGTGTTTGTGGTGGATGGCGGAAGAACGGCTAAGTTGCCACTGCCGTTTTAACAGACGAAGCAGCGTCCGCTTGCAGGCTGCAATCAGCCAAAAAATACGCGAAGCTACAGACGCTGCTATGCCATATCAAAACAAGGCTGGATATCCCCTGCTACTCACGGTAATCATCGAGGCACGCTTTGCAGGACTGCGCTAATTCAGAATATGCCTTAGCAGCAGCCTTGGAATTTCTGTTTATACCTGCCTGCTGAAGTCGCTCTGAAGCCTTGATTTGAGTTTCTTCACGCGTCTCAAACTGCTCAAACTCTTCCCAGATTAGATTAAGCGCTTCCGATGTATGTGGATTCGAATTCTTAGGAAAGTACTCCGTAAGTTTCAATGCCCAGCGACTAATGGCCTTCGCCTCATCATTGATCGTATCAAAGTCGTTGTTGCGAACAGCCTTTTTGAGCAGCTTCATAGATGCTTTGGATTATGCAACCTATTACCAAGTATCTTCGAATAACTCCAGCATCTGGTCGATGGCGGGTTTAGAAAATTCTGTAGCATAGATGGCACTAGGGTCGGGAACAGAGTTAGGTAGGTTAGATCTGAATCCATACGGTCACCAAAAGCATGACCTCAGATACACTGACCAACCCCTCCCCCGCGTAGCAAAAAGCGCTCAACATACAACCCAAAAAGCAAGAATCTGATAAAAACCAATTGACCCAGATCAATTTTTATTTAAACTTTCAGAAAATACTGAAAGTTCGGAATGTTCTGATGAAAATGACAGAGAAGATTGAATCTTTCGTAATGCATTGCGGAGAGATGGGAAGCCGATGGGGTTTTAACCGCACCGTTGGCCAGCTGTACGGCTTGCTGATCATCAGTAAAGAACCGCTCAGCGCTGTAGATATTGCAGAGCAACTTAATATATCCCGCGGCAACATTAGCATGGCGATCAAGGAACTACAGGCCTGGCGGCTGGTGCAGGTCAGTCACCGCCCAAAAGACCGTAAAGAGTATTATTCACCCGCCGGTGATATCTGGGACATGGCCATACGGGTATTTGAAGAACGCCGTAAACGCGAAGTGGATCCAACATTGTCGCTCCTGCGAGACAACCTCATGGATGAGCCCGCTAATGACAATGAACGCTATGCCCAGGAGAAAATGGGCGAAATTCATGACCTGTTGGAAACCATCACCAATTGGGCGGGCGAGCTACAAAACATGAGCCCAGATAAGCTGAACACGCTGATGAAGCTTGGCGCGGGCGTCAGCAAAGTAATCGATATGAAGGACCGCCTGTTGCATAACAGCTAGCAATTGTCATGAGCATCAGGCCTTCCTTTCGATGCTCTCATGTTTCAACATTTTCTTGAGGTGGGTTATGGTTGAAGAAACCCTTATGCTCTCGCGCCTGCAGTTTGCCGCGAATGTAAGTTTCCACATTTTATTCCCTACAATCAGCATTGCGCTGAGTTGGTTCTTAGTCGCTTTCAAAGTTCGTTTTAACCAGACCGGTGATCCTGTTTGGATGCGCGCCTACCGCTTTTGGGTAAAAATCTTTGCGTTAACCTTCGCCTTAGGGGTGGTTAGCGGAATCACCATGTCATTTCAGTTCGGTACCAACTGGCCAGGCTTCATGGAAACGGTTGGGAACATTGCCGGCCCGTTGCTCGGTTACGAAGTCCTCACCGCATTTTTCCTGGAAGCTGGCTTTCTCGGCATCATGTTGTTTGGCATGAACCGGGTGTCGAACCGTGTCCATACCGCGGCAACGATCATAGTGGCGGTCGGCACAGCGTTATCGGCATTTTGGATACTGGCGTTAAACTCGTGGATGCAAACACCTCAAGGCTTCGAAATGCGTGATGGGGTCGCACATGCCACCAACTGGTTTGAAATTATCTTTAACCCTTCGTTTCCTTACCGCCTGATCCATATGGTGCTGGCGTCGGCGCTAACGGCGACCTTTCTAATTGCCGGTATCAGTGCATATCGCCTGTTAAAAGGAGACGATAAACGAGCCCCAAAACTAACCCTTAAAGTTGCCTTATTCGTTGCTGCAGTGCTGGCACCTACGCAAGCGCTGGTAGGCGATTTTCACGGCCTGAATACGCTAGAAAATCAGCCACAGAAGATTGCTGCGATGGAGGGCATTTGGGAAACCGAAAGCCGCGTCCCTCTGCTGCTGTTTGCTATCCCGGATGAAACCTCACGGGAGAACCACTTCGAAATTGGCATCCCTGGCTTAGCCAGCCTGATCCTCAAGCATGACATTAACGGCGAATTACAAGGTTTAAGCGAATTCGAAGGAAACCATCCGCCAGTTGCGCCAGTGTTTTATGCATTCAGGATTATGGTTGGTATCGGCATGCTAATGATGGCCATTGCCTGGTTCGGTAGTTTCCAGTTAATGCGCAAGGGCCAGGTGTCCGCGCTGACGCTTAAAGCAATTGTCGCTATGAGTTTCTCTGGCTGGATTGCAACCCTGGCAGGCTGGTATGTCACAGAAATTGGGCGTCAGCCTTGGTTAGTCAGTGGCGTCTTAACGGCACAACAAGCGGCAACTGATATTGCCCCGGCCAATGTCGCCATCTCGTTGGTGATGTACTGTGTGCTCTATCTGGTGCTGCTTGGTGCGTATCTACATACGCTCTTTGTTATGGCGCGGCGCGCGGTGGAAATCGAAGAGATCAAACCGGAAGAGATCGCGGACGCACGCTCTCGTACAGGCCAAAACACGATCAAAGGAGAGGCACGTTATGTTTGACGCCAACACACTTGCGATCATTTTTATCGCGCTGATGGGTCTGTCTGTCATTCTTTATGCCGTACTTGATGGCTACGATTTGGGGGTGGGGATATTACTGCCTCTGGAACATGATCAGCATAGTGATCGCATGGTCGCGTCAATCGGCCCCTTCTGGGACGCAAATGAAACCTGGTTGGTCTTGGCAGTCGGCTTATTGCTGATCGCTTTTCCATCAGCACACAGCCTGATCCTCCGTGAGCTTTACCTGCCCACCGCCATCCTATTGATCAGTTTGGTACTCCGTGGCGTAGCATTTGATTTCCGGGCCAAAGCACCGTTTAGCCATAAACCCACCTGGAACCGGGTCTTCAAAATTGGCTCATTGCTGGCAGCACTCAGCCAGGGTTATATGTTGGGCATGTATGTTATGGGCTTTGAGGAAAGTTGGGCCGCTGTGGGATTTAGCCTACTGAGTGCCTTAGGGGTCGCTGCCGCTTATACCTTTATCGGGGCCTGCTGGTTGATTATGAAAACCGAAGGTGTACTGCAAAAACGGGCCGTTGGCTGGGCTAAAAAAGCGGTGGGACTGTGTATTGTCGGTACTTTTGCGGTTTCAGTGGTCAACCCCTGGATTAACCCGACGGTGTATGGGCGCTGGTTAAGTTGGCCAAATGTGCTTTACCTGGCTCCGTTACCAATCCTGTGCATGCTGCTGTTTGCGTTTAACTACCGTGCCCTATCGAAACTACCGGCCTCAGGCGATCGTGGTTGCTGGATACCCTTTGTTTCAGCCGTGGCGATATTTCTGCTGTGTTTCTTCGGCCTGGCGGTCAGCTTTTTCCCATACATCGTACCGGGACAGCTCACCATATGGGACGCAGCGGCAGCACCTGAGTCTCTGACCATTATCTTGTGGGGCGCGATTGTTGTAGTCCCAATTATCCTCTGTTACACCGCGTTTGCTTATCGGGTTTTCTGGGGCAAAGTAGACGAACTGAAATACTATTGAGGGCTTAGTGAGCTAAAGCTTGAGCGTACGTTATGGGTTAAGCTTGTCTAGTCCGATTCGGCTTGCCCTTAACTGACCAATACACAGGCTCCCAATCGGGAGCCTGTGACATTTCACCAATAGCCATATCGAACCGCCGACATTCCAGTTAAGAATTGAAGTGAGTCCACGATTAAAAGCAGACTTTCCAGTCTAAGAGCCAGCACGCCAACGTGAAAACGGTATACTTGCCTTTTTAGCCGCTGCGAAGGAAACTGCGAACCATGGCAAAGTCCCCGAGAAAAGAAGTTGTATCGGACGAAACCAAAACGGACGCACTGAAAATCGCCCGTGCCACCCAGAAGCCGGGCCAGACCAAGGAACAGACCAAACTGATCGCCCAGGGAATCGAGAAAGGGATTGCTCAGTACAAGAAACAGCAGAAAGCCAAGGCCCGCGAGCTGGATCGCCAGCGCAAAAAGGAGAAACCTGCAGCGTCTGCCGCTTCCTCAGGAACGGGATCTAACATACCAACGACGGCTCAGCCCGGCTCTAAACTCCCCTGGATTCTACTTCTACTCTCTTGGCTGGCGTTCGCCGCTTACCTGTTCCAGCAACAAGGGAACTGAGTTTTTGCTGGCGCTGCGTTCTTAACCCAAATTGCGGTTTCCATTTCGGGAAAATGGTCTGTGTCCGCTTTGTAGCAAAGCGGACATTTCGGCCCCAAACTCAGATACTGTTTTACAGCGGTGTTCAGAAAGTGCAAATCTCAGTCTGTCAGTGCCCTTTCTACCCACTCCAGCCGATCCTGCCCGAAGTAGATCTCGTCATCGACAAACATTGTCGGCGCACCGAACACGCCACGCTCGGAGGCTTCTCCGGTTGCGGCAATCAACGCCTGTTTTATCTCTGACTGAGTCATCGCTTCCATCACTTGTGCAGCATCAAAACCCGCTTCATTGAGCACATCGGTCAAAACCTCTGCATCGGACAGATCCTTCCCATCGGCCCACGCGGCTTTGTACATCGCCTGGCAGTAAGCCTCGATGCAGCCCTCTTCTAGCGCCCACATCGCACCACGCATGGCACTGACAGTGCTGAAGATAAAATGCGGATTCATCTGGTACGGAATGCCGTAGTACTCGGCATAGCGGGCGAAGTCTTTTTGTATCCACTCCCACTTTGCCGGAACAGTGATCG
This sequence comes from Pontibacterium granulatum, assembly GCF_029961155.1. Taxonomy (GTDB): domain Bacteria; phylum Pseudomonadota; class Gammaproteobacteria; order Pseudomonadales; family Balneatricaceae; genus Pontibacterium; species Pontibacterium granulatum. The sequence continues at coordinate 25,892 of NZ_JASBRH010000026.1, forward strand.
GACTGGTGTTGCCTACAGCTTTGAAAACACCACCCAGCAACATCGGCTTGTAGTTGATTGTTGCGCCCGTACGCTCGCAGATATCGTGCAAACGCTTAAAGGCGATATAGGACGCCGGACTGATGTAGTCGAAATAAAAATCTACCGTCTTGCTCATCAATAATTCCTCTTATTGTTGTTCGTCTGTTGGATTACCAAGGCTCTGCGTACGGACGCACATCCTGCTCGAAGGTCCAGGTGCTGCGCGGTTGGTTATGCAGTTGCCAGTACACGTCCGCCAGTTCGTCCGGTTGGATAATGCCGTCATCGCCTTTACTGGCGTAGAGATCAGGCAGGAACTCCTTAGTCGCCTGGTTCTCAATCAAGCCATCAACCACCACATGGGCCACGTGAATCCCCTGCGGGCTCAATTCACGCGACATGCTCTGTGCCAGCGCCCTCAACGCATGTTTACCACCTGCAAATGCAGCGAAGCCACTGTTGCCGCGAACGCTGGCCGACGCGCCGGTAAACAGAATCGTCCCTTGCTGACGGGTGAGCATTTTCTTCGCCACTTCCCGCCCCACCAGAAAACCAGCCAGAGCACACATCTCCCACACCTTGCGGTACACACGGCTGCTGGTTTCAGTAATGCTAAAGCGAACATTTCCGCCGACGTTAAAGACCAATACGCTGATTGGCCCCAGTTCGGATTCCACTGTCTCGACCAGATTGATCACCTGATCTTCATCCCGTGCATCCGAATGCATCGCCCTCGCCTCAGATCCCAGCGTCTGAACCTCATTGACTAAGGTATTCAGGTCGCCACGACGGCGGGTGGCGACGATGTGAAATCCCTCTTTGGCAAAGCGTCGGGCAATGGCCGCACCCAGGTGATCACCCGCGCCGATGATCAGTGCTATAGGCCTTTGAGTTGTTGTCATGCCCCTTTCCTTCTTGTCTGCGTGATAACTAGAAAAAGTGTATGACGCAGCATAAAATAATTAAAATCGATTATTTGAATAATTACGATAACTACTAGTTATGGCTATTCTCTTGAGGGGTACGATGTGGAGCTACAGCAATTAAGACTTTTCCTGGCGGCTGCCGAATCGGAAAGCTTCACCCGTGGCGCCGAGCGTGCCTTTGTGTCCCAACCCGCCCTTTCGGCATCCATCTCCAAACTGGAATCGGAGATGGGGGTGAAACTCTTCACCCGAAATAAGCGTAACGTGGTACTTACGCCAGCAGGCAGAATGCTCTTAAAACGGGCAAAGATCATTGTGGGAGAGTGTTCCAAAGCAAAAGACGAGCTACGCTTGCACGACGTGCAGCGTATTCTTCGACTGGGCGTAATCAATACCCTTCCCATCACCCAGGTCGCGCGCTTGATCGAACAGTACCGTCGAGAAAACCCAAGCCTGACGTTGAGCGTAATTGATGCCAGCGGACCGGAGATCGAAAGACTGGAGCGGGAAGATCGTATCGATCTGGCACTGACGCTGTTATCGGATCAACCCGGCAACACTCGCATATTCATGCACACCAGAGAGTTGTTTCGTGAATCCTATGTAGTGGCGATGTCTCCCGATCACCACCTCGGTCGATCACCGCTGGTGAGCCTGGAAGACATCGCCAAAGAGTCGTTCATAGCCCGCTCCCACTGCGAGCATCGACGCATCATCCAAACCCTGTTGAAGTCATACGGTATACGATTAAATGTCACCTACGTGACCAATCAGGACGAACGCGCGTTGGCACTGGTTGCAGCGGGGGTTGGCATTGCGATTGTGCCCGAAGGCTACCGCTCGCCCGGCATTGTGACCTGTCCGCTAAAGGAGATGCAGGACCATCGGGCAATTGGCTTTGAATGGGGATCAGGCGAAAGCGAGGAAGAGGTTACGCGCTTTGTGGAGTTTGCCAGCACAGCGCGTTGGAAGTGAGGTGCGGGTGTCAATTCACCCGCATTGCATCAATATGCCAACACACCCGGCCAAACACAGTGCGATCGCCGGTACCGATCAGCTCAAGCGGCGACTTACCTTCGTAGTACGGATCGTCGTGCGGTGCTGACATATAGCCGTATACTTCTTCGGGATCGTTATAGATAGAACTGAGATCCGAATGGATGTTGAGTACGAAGGTGACACGCTCACATTGCTCATCACTCAGGACTTCAGGAAACGGTTGATCAGGATCGAGTTTAAGAATTGCCAGTGCTTGGTTTGGCGTGCATTGCCATTGCGCCAGGATATGTAATGCGTTGGTTAGGCCGGTGCTCATAGGTGTTACCCCCGATTACAACACGTTGGGTATCCCGCCAGCGCCAGTGCAACTGGCCGGATACATAAATAATAGAATGTCCGATCAATTCTAGGTAATCCTGTGATTGTGGGAGTAGATCTTGGTCAAGTCCGAGGCACCTTACTACGTCTGCTGCTCACAGCTCCGATAACACCTCAGCACATCTCTCTCGCAACAGATCGCGCAACATCAGTATTGCTGGTGTAACCTGCTTTCGGCTTGGGCAGAGCAACCATGCATTGAGTGGTTCAGACTCGTACTCAGGCAACAGCCTCACGATATTGCCCGCCCGCAGATCCGCGCTCAGATCCAGGCCAGATTTAAATGCGATTCCCTTACCCGCAACCGCCCAGCGTCGCACAATATCCGCATCGTTACTTTCGCGATTTCCTTTCACCTGAACTTTGTGACGCTCACCGTCTTTCATAAACTCCCAGGTATCGAATGCCCGACTGCCGATCAGGTAGCGTAAACAGTTATGTTCGCGAAGCTCCTCGGGATGTGTGGGTTCACCGTATTTGGCCAGGTACTCTGGTGACGCAAACGCAATGCGTTTTGCCGTTGCGATCTGAAACGCGACCATGCTGGAGTCTTCCGGCTCACCATAGCGCAGCGCGACATCCACCCGATCCAGATAAAAGTCCGACAGCGAATCCCCCACGCTCAGATGCAATGAAAGCTCGGGGTGTTCCTCCATCGCCTCATCCAACCAGGGGAGCACGATATTGCGTCCCAGATCCGAAGAAACCGACAACCGGATCTCCCCGGCGATTTTGCCGCGCATGGCATCCAGCGAGGCTTTACCCTCCTCCAGCGAATCCAGAGCATTACGGCAATAGAGCAAAAACCGCTCCCCCTCGGAGGTAATGCGCAGTTGACGGGTGGAGCGGATAAACAGCTGCACTTCGAGCTGCTTCTCCAGTCGCTTCAGCGCGGCGCTAGCCGCAGCAGGCGTAATCCCCAACTGATCAGCCGACGCGGTGATACTGCCGGTATCAGCCGTACGAATAAACAGAGCAAGATCGGACGTATTCATTATCAAAAATATATTGAAACTAACTAAATGATTACCCTGTTTTTAGCTTAATTAGATTCGCACACAATGTCTCTATCCATTGCTATCATTGCTCCATTAAACGGACCATGAACCAAGGAAATACACCATGAGCACTCCTCTCACCATTGTTGCACGTATTGAGGCCAAACCAGACCAAGTCGAGCTGGTGAGGTCCGAATTGATCAAGCTGATCGAACCAACCCGTGCGGAAACCGGCTGCATCCAGTACGACCTGCACCAGGACAACAACCAACCAGAGGTGTTTCTGTTCTTCGAGAATTGGGAAACCCGTGAACTGTGGCAGGCACACATGGAAAACGACCACCTGAAAGCCTATCTGGCAGCGGTCGACGGCGCAGTAGCCAACTTCTCAGTGAGTGAGATGAGCCGTATCGGTTAACCTTTCCCTTCGCGATGGCCGATAGATTGAAACTTGCTCTCTCGTCTATATCTACCGGCCTGACTCGACGCCAGCCTGCATCAGCCGAGGCGTTTTTTCGTTCGCTAAAAAATAACTATCAACCCGTTCAATAAAACCAACTGTGCTCTCTCCTTAATCTGTCCTACCTTGAATACACCGTCGTTGAATTAGCACTCAACCAACAGTTTCAAGCAGGTGAACACAATGGATACCAAGAACACTTCTGCAGGCAAATGTCCGTTTATGCACGGAGGCAACACGCGCATGGGCGGCAGCGGCACCAAGAATTTGAATTGGTGGCCCAACCAGTTAAACCTCAAAATACTCCACCAGAACGACAGCAAGTCCAACCCGATGGACAGCGGTTTTAACTACGCTGACGAGTTCAGTAAACTGGACCTCAGCGAAGTTAAATCCGATATCGAGCACGTGCTGACCGACTCTCAAGACTGGTGGCCAGCGGATTACGGTCATTACGGCCCGTTCATGATTCGTATGGCCTGGCACGCAGCGGGCACCTACCGTAGTGCCGATGGCCGTGGTGGCGCTAACACCGGTAACCAACGTTTCGCGCCTCTTAACAGCTGGCCAGACAACGGCAACCTGGACAAAGCCCGTCGCCTGCTTTGGCCGGTGAAGAAGAAATATGGCAATAAACTCTCCTGGGCCGATCTGTACATTCTGGCCGGTAACGTAGCAATCGAATCCATGGGCCTGAAGACCTTTGGTTTTGGCGGTGGCCGTGAAGATATCTGGGAACCAGAAGAGGACGTTTACTGGGGCAGCGAAACCGAATGGCTCGACAACAAACGCTACAGCGGTGAGCGCGAACTTGAAGATCCGCTAGCCGCCGTACAGATGGGCCTGATCTATGTGAACCCGGAAGGCCCTGACGGCAATCCTGATCCGATCGCGTCGGGTAAGGACGTGCGCGAAACCTTCGCCCGTATGGCGATGAACGACTACGAAACCGTCGCCCTGACTGCTGGCGGTCACACCTTCGGTAAAGCCCACGGTGCAGGTGATGCCGCCCATGTTGGGCCGGAACCGGAAGCGGCACCGATCGAAGAGATGGGCTTCGGCTGGAAAAGCACGTTCGCCAGCGGAAAAGGTAGCGACACCATCACCAGTGGTATAGAGGGTGCGTGGACACCCAACCCAACCCAGTGGGACAACGGTTACTTCGATGTATTGCTGGGCTATGACTGGGAATTGAGCAAAAGCCCGGCCGGTGCCCATCAATGGATACCCAAAAACCTGGCGGAGAACGACCATGCCCCTGACGCCGAAGACGCATCCAAACGCGTGGGTATTATGATGACCACCGCTGATATGTCGATGCGTGAAGACCCGGCCTACCGCAAGATCTCCGAGCACTTCCACCAGCACCCCGACGAGTTCGCCGATGCGTTCGCCCGAGCCTGGTTCAAGCTAACTCACCGCGATATGGGACCTAAGTCTCGCTATCTGGGTCCGGAAGTGCCGGCTGAAGACCTCATCTGGCAGGACCCGCTGCCAGCAGTTCATCACGATCTGGTGGATGCCAGCGACATTGCTCAGCTGAAACAAACCATTCTGTCCTCCGGCCTGAGCGTGCCGCAGTTGGTGTACACCGCCTGGTCATCTGCCTCAACCTATCGTGGATCAGACCATCGCGGCGGTGCCAACGGTGCACGTATCCGCCTGGCTCCCCAGAATAAGTGGGAAGTGAACCAGCCTGATCAGCTGCATCAAGTACTGCGCAAATACGAGTCAATACAGCGTGACTTCAACAATGCTCAATCCGGCAACAAAGCGGTCTCACTAGCCGACTTAATTGTACTGGGTGGATCGGCAGCCATTGAAAAAGCGGCGCAGGATGCTGGTTTCAGTATCAACGTACCATTCACACCGGGTCGCGCCGATGCTAGCGAAGATCAAACCGACGCAGAATCTTTTGACGTGCTGGAGCCAGTGGCTGATGGCTTCCGCAACTATCAGAAAGCTCGCTACAGTGTTTCCGCGGAAGAGCTGCTGTTAGACCGCGCCCAACTGCTCACCCTGACCGCACCAGAAATGACTGTGCTCGTCGGTGGCTTACGTGTGTTGGATGCCAACTATGGCCAGTCCAAGCGTGGCGTGTTCACCAACCGACCAGGTGTACTGAGTAACGACTTCTTCGTCAATTTGGTCGACATGAGCACCGAATGGAAACCGATCACCGAAGAAGCGAACGAGTTCGAAGGCCGTGATCGTCACACCGGCGCCCTCAAATGGACCGCCTCCCGCGTTGATCTGGTGTTCGGCTCCAACTCACAGCTGCGCGCCCTATCCGAGGTGTACGCCAGCAATGATTCACAAGAGAAGTTCGTGCACGACTTCGTGAATGCATGGGTGAAAGTGATGAACGCGGATCGATTTGATCTGAAGTAGAACTGATCAGGTGTGCAGTTCGCCAAAAGAGGCCTACAGAGGCCTCTTTTTCTTGCGCGTTCCAAAGTGTGACGCAAAACCTATCCATCACAATGCGTGTTAGCGCAAGGCGGCCAACCATGACCAATCTCTGCCACTCATGCCGCGTACCACTCGAATACCCTGTCTTTAAAGGTAGATCAGAGATCTATACAAATACGGTGTAGCTGAAACCGGAAACCTGAAATCACAAAAGAACGTGCAACGGGGTGTCCCACTGTGGCTGAAGTCCTGGCAACCGGAGATTGATGATGAGACGGCGTTAGCGCGCGGGTCACTTTATGAAAGCGATGCCTGCGTGGCGTGATCAACAAGCACGGATTGTGTTGCTTGGGGCGGGAAGGAGGAGCATCCGGTCAGATGCCCCCGCCCTGCGGGTAATGCAGAACCTTACATCAACTCACTTGGGTCAATCACAACGCCCAGAGAGTTTTTGTCGATCATCTTATCCTTCGTGGTTTCTTTGTACCTGAAGGTCACTTTCTTGCCGATTTCGATTGGCAGCTCTTTGTCAGGTGACAGGTAACTAAATTCCTCAGAGTCTACGGTGATGCGGTGAATGTAGTACTGAGGCATGCCCACCCAATCGTTGTAAGGCCCTTCGGTTTTTACTGCTTCCATGATACCCCGACCGACCTTCTTCGGATTGGCACGCTTGTATCCTGATCTTCTCATACTTAACCTTCTTTCATTCGTGCAAATAGCGATTGCTCTGTATAGGCTAACACAGCATGAGAGAAAGGCTACCGTGACAAGGCAATCCGTTGCGATCTGTCCTGGTTGCGGACATGGCTAAGTAACTGCGAGGCATGAGAAAACATGTCGCTGCCTTTTATAACGGCTTAAACCAGTGGTAGTTCGGTTCGCTCTGGGCGTTATCGATATTTTCGGGCGGCGTCACACCTGGTTTGCCCTTAGCTCCATATGAGCGCATTTCCAGATTAAAGCGGAACCCTGAGCGTGGTTCAGGGCTGCTGCCATGAAGGTGAGCACTGGAGAAACAGAGCAGATCACCCGGTTCGATTAGGATCGGAATACCGTTGTCACTGTTGATCGCCTCTTTCGCTTCTGGGGCGTAAGGGTAATCGATCTGGGCATCTGAGGATTGGGATCGCGCCAAGCGGCGGGCTTCACGAAACGCTTCGAACGACCACTCTGCAGTCGTGTTGGCGACAGGCTTGCTCCAATAGTCAGGATATAAAACCAAGGTATTCGCTTCCGAGATGGGATACAGCGGCGTCCACCAGTTGATCTGCTGCTGGATATTACTGCCCCATGTGTCCCGGTGATAGCCGATACTGCCTCTAAACTGCGCCTGCGAATTTTCCGTAGGCGGAACGCACCGCAGGAACAACTTATCCGCAAAATTACGCGTAACATCCATTCCACTCTGTGCAAGGGCGTGGGCAAACAACTCCCGTGTTTGAGGCATTACATTAAACCGCTGTTGCAACGCTGCCATCCGTGCACTGAAGTCACTTGAGTACACATCAACATCCTCAAACCAATCCCCCAGGGTTTGCCGAACCAACCGATCTAACAAACCCTGTAGTGCCTGCAGCGCTGGGATCTGGCAAAACACCACCAAATCCCCACGAAACAGAATCTCATTCCGTACGTCATCACTCAGTGCCTGAGTGCTACGGATGATCTCCATCAGCTTAGCTTCTGCGTGCGTCGATGGAACGGTGTTCGCGGTGAAGTCACACTGCCCTGATAGCTCTCAGCGCTGAGGCTGAGCAGCTGAAGCGCCTGTTCCAGATCTTTCTGTTCTGAGAGTACAATCGCATCAAACCCACAACGCAGCAGGTATGGCACCTGGTCGGGCAGCAAAGCCCCGGTCGCTCGCAGTTCACCCGTGAAACCAAAGGTTTCCCTCACGAGCGAGGCATCGGAGAACCCGGTGCCATCGGTGAAGCTGGTAAAGCGGATCGCCACGACAGGCGCGGCATTGATCACCACTTCCATCTCGTCGGTCACCTGCCCCGCATCCAGCCAGAAGCCAGGCGTGTGTTCAAGCCCTTCGAAATCAGGCTGCAGCTTGAGCCATTGCTCAATCGGTAGAATCAACTGGCCTTGGGTAAGAGAGTTCGGTTCAGCGGCTTCTTCCGCCACCATTAGCCAGTTATCAAGCTGCACAGAACCATTTTTAAGAATGTGAGGCATAAACGCGTTCCTTAAACGGGGCTTTACCTAAGCGCGCGTAAACAGCGGCAAAGCTGTCGTTCTTATCCGCGCGGTGTTCTACGTAAACATCAATGATCTTTTCGACCGCACTGGCGACCCGCTCCATTGGCAACGATGGCCCCAGAACCTTGCCAACGGCAGAGCGCTGGCCCGTCTCACCTCCCAGAGTTATCTGGTAAAACTCTTCACCGTTTTTATCGACACCCAGAATACCGATGTTGGCGATATGGTGATGCGCACAAGCGTTAATACAGCCGGAAATACGCAAGCTAATATCGCCCAGGTTGTAGAGCTGCTGCAGATCGCCAAAGCGCTGCAGGATCGCCTCGTTGATAGGCAGCGAACGAGCATTGGCCAGGTTGCAGAAATCCCCGCCCGGACAGCAGACGGTGTCGATCAATGTGCCTGCGGTTGGCGTAGCGAGGTCCAGCGCGTCCAGCTGTTTCCAGAGCGCATAGAGATCCGAACTCTTCACATCGGTCAGCAACAGATTCTGCTGCTGGGTGGACCGGACTTCGCCAAAGGAGTACTGCTGCGCCAAGTCTGCAATCTGCTCCAGTTGGTGAGTTGTGATGTCACCGGGTGCTTGGTTCTTATGCTTGAGCGAGATCGTCACAATCCGGTAGCCCGGTACTTTGTGTTGCTTCACATTGCGCTCCAGCCAACGACCGTAGGCGGAGCCCTGCGCGGGTTTAGCAGCAGTTTCAGCAATCAGCGGCGCATACTCCGGTGCGCTGAAAAACGACTTCGCGTAGTCGATTTCTTCTGTCGTCAGCAGCGTATCGTCGCGGTAGTTCTTCTGATATTCCGCTTCCACCTGCAGGGTAAAGGCCTCGATACCCAAACTGCCCACCAGGATTTTAATACGTGCTTTGTACTTGTTATCGCGGCGGCCATAACGGTTATAAACACGCAAAATAGCCTTCAGATACCCCAGCAACTGTTCCTGCGGCAGGTACTCGCGCACCACCTGCGCAAGCATCGGCGTGCGGCCTAAGCCGCCGCCCACCCAGACCTTAAAACCAAGCGCGTCACTGTCGTCACGCACCAGTTGAAGGCCAATATCGTGCAAGCGGACCGACGCTCGGTCCTCGTCTGCGCCAATCACGGCGATCTTGAACTTACGCGGCAGGAAGGCAAACTCGGGATGAAGGGATGACCACTGACGGATGATTTCGCAGTACGGTCTTGGATCCGCCACTTCGTCATTACACACACCTGCCAGCGGATCGGAGGTGGTGTTACGAATGCAGTTACCGCTGGTCTGGATGCTGTGCATCTCCACACTGGCCAACAGGTTCAGGATCTCTGGCACCTCGTGCAGCTGCACCCAGTTGAACTGCACATTCTGGCGCGTGGTGATATGACAGTAGTCCTTGTCGTGATCCCGACAGATACGGGCCAGCATCCTTAACTGGTTTGACGACAGCATGCCGTAAGGGATGGCAACCCTCAGCATCGGCGCATGTTTTTGTACATACAAGCCATTCTGAAGACGCAGAGGCAGAAACGCCTCCTCACTGATCTCACCCTTGAGGTAGCGCGCCATCTGGTTACTGAACTGTAAAACTCGGTTGCGGACAACCTGATGATCAAGCTCATCATATCTGTACATCGAGGAAAGGACTCACGCTATTTGTTGTAATAGCTCACACGGTAAGGGTTCCGCCCAAACGGGTACAGGTACAATTTTTTAATAAATAGGAGCACAGATAGAAATCAGGAGTGTTCGTTCCGAAGCACAGCGGTTTGCTCCAGCACCCAACTGCGCAACATCTGCATTGCAGGTAGCTGAGCCAGATCGTTTCGACACACAAAGTAGTGCCCACGCGCTGGCGCTGGGTAGCTATCGCGTACCGGTCGAATCAAGCGGCCATCGTCCAACCGATCCTGAACCAGGTGTCGCCACCCCAGTCCTACACCAACATCCTGCAACACCGCATCCAGCAACATCGGAAAGTGGCTGAAGGTCATCTCGGCTTTAACCGGTGAGGCATCAACACCACACTGCCGCAGCCAGAAGTTCCAATCTACGGGCGACCACCAGCGTGCTCTCCAGAACTGAGGATCGAGATCCAGCAACGGATGCTGTATGAGCCCCTGCAACGTGTTGACTTCAGGGTGGGCATCTCGAAATGCAGGTGTGCACACCGGAAAGATCTCCTCGGCGAACAGGAACTCGGATTGGTAACCCGCATCTTCTTCCAACCCCAACGTGATCGCGGCATCAAACTTATCCGCGACCAGTGGGTTTTCATCCACGCTAACGAGATTGAGATGTATACCAGGATACAGACTGCGAAGCGCGTTCAATCGGGGCACCAGCCAAAGCTGGGCAAAGGAGCTGGTCACATGCAGATTGAGGTGGGCTGGACCTGAACTGTGATGAATTTCGCGGCTGGTTTCAGCAATATCGATCAGACTTCGATGTACGGTGGCGTAGAGCTTTCGCCCTGCTTCGGTGAGCTCCACCCGCCTGTGTGACCGCAGGAACAGATCAGTTTTTAGTGACTCTTCCAGATACCTGATCTGACGGCTGACCGCTGCCTGTGTGACGCACAACTCATCCGCTGCATCCTTAAAACTGCAAAGGCGTGCTGCCGCTTCAAAGGTGCGTAGCGCATTTAGCGGAGGCAGGAAGATCGGTTTTTGTTCCATACCAGCCTCTTTTCGTCAGTTAGTTACTGCAACCAGCGCAGTAACCAGAGGCAGATCATCCCACCCACCACCGGCCAGAATACGCTGCGGCTAAACTTAGCAATCAGAATACACACCAGTGCAGCCATCACCTGGGCAATATCCAGCTGGTATTCGGTCGCGGGACGGGTAAACAGAATCGCGGGGATACAGAGCGCCGCCAAAATTGCCGGCGGTAGCAGCATTAAAATGTCTTTGCTGCGATCCAGTAGTTCTCGGGTCGCGCCATGCAGTTCGATAAAGGAGACTCGCACCAGAAAGGTGCCTAGACCCACCGCGAAAAAGAGCAACCAGAGCGTAACCGTATCCATCAGCGCCCCTCCTGCGGTTTGACCGGACGGCCCAACAGTCTAGGTAGCAGCAATCCGGCACTCACACCTGCGGCAACCGCAACGATAAACCCGCTGTTATACGGCAGCATCTGAAACAACACCGCACTCAGGCCAGATACGACCGCGACGAACAGCAAAATCGGACGGGTAATCGTGGACACCAACATCGCCAGAAAGGCGAGAGGAATGGTGAACTCCAACGACCACTCGGACGGAATACTGGCGCCCAATGCGATCCCGGCGACCACTGACAGTACCCAACTCAGCCACATGGAGGTTGCTACGCCGATAAGGTACCAGAGCCGCTCACCGTCCGAGCGTTGCTGCTGCGCGGGGACCGAGCACAACCCATACACCTGGTCGGAGAGCATATAGGCCAGTGGCCAGCGTTTGATTCGCTTCATCGGCGCGAGTAGCGGTGCAAAAGTGGCACTGTAGATGGCAAAGCGCAGGTTCACGACCACCGCGGTGACGAGGATAATCACAAACGGCGCGTTTTCCTGGATGAGTTGGTAGGCAGCCAGTTGCGCAGAACCGGCAAAGAACAGCACCGTCATACCCATGATGGTTTCAGGACTCATCCCCAATGCCACACCGTTGGCACCGGCGATCAAGCCAAAGGGCAACACGCCGGATACCAGCGGCAGCAGGTCACGCACGCCCTGCCAGAATTCTGCTCGATATGCACTGAATTGCATCCACCTACCTCCGACAACCCGTTCCTTTGGTTTATTGCGCCCAAACTAAAAAAGCAGGGGACCTGGGAAGGGACCCTGCAAAGAGTGCTATGAACCTTAGGAGGGCTCAAAAAGAACTTGGGTTTAAGTTTCGATCTGTACGTCACCCTTAACTTGGGTGCAGCAAGAGAGCACGTACCCTGCTTCGATCTCTTCTTCGGTGATACCGCCGTTGTGGGCCATCTCCACATCACCGCTCACGACCTTCACACGACACGCACCACAGATACCAACACCACAGGCTTTGGCGATGTTTACGCCCGCCTCTGCTGCGGCTTCATTCAGCGTGACACCCACTTCGACTGCCGCTGTGGCATCGCTATCGGCAAACGAGATCTGCACGGTTTCTTTTGGCTGCTGCTCTTCCAGCTCGGCCTCATCGGCATGCTTCTCAGCCTGCTTAACATCTTTGGCCGGCGTTTCACCGAAGGACTCTTCGTGGTAGCGGTCCATGTCGTAACCGGCGTCCCGCAGCATGTTACGCACCGCTTCCATATACGGCTCAGGACCACAGCAGAACACCTCTCGCTCCATAAAGTCAGGCGCGATCAGGCTCAGCATATGCAGATTCATATAGCCGCGATAACCACCCCACGCCTGCCCGATCTCGTTGCGCTCACAGATCAGGTGCATCTGGAAGTTATCAATACGGGTCGACATATACTCCAGCTCTTTGGCGTAGATAATGTCGTTCGGCGTGCGTGCACTGTGGGCGAACACCATGTCCACTTCGGAATCGGTATCGAACCACCAGCGTGCCATCGACATCACTGGCGTGATACCGACACCACCGGATAACAGCAGCACCTTGTCGGCCGGGAAATCCATGCAGTTAAACTGACCCACTGGGCCGTGTACCGCAATCTGGTCACCGGATTTCAGGTTGTCGTGCAGCCAATTAGACACCTTCCCACCCGGCACACGCTTCACGGTGATGGAGAAGCTGTACGGGATCGAAGGGGAACTGGAGATAGTGTAGGAACGCATCACACGCTCACCATCAATCTCCAGCTCCAGTGTGACAAACTGCCCCGGTTTGAAGAAGAACAGCACCGGCTGGCTCATGCCGAAGGTAAACGTGGTTACGTCGTGGGTTTCAGCAATGACTTTTACACAGCGGACCAGATGACGACCGTTGGTCCAGGTCTGGGTCAGCATCGGATTCATAAAGTCAGAGGTGTTAAATTCGCTCATCAGCCTCTCCCGGTCAGGTACAAGACCTGTGGGTTCATTATTCTTGTTTAGCATTGACAGGCCCTATAATTCGATACCGGCTTGCCACTCTTTCCAGCGCATTGTCATATTAGCCCCTAATGACAAAAATGGCTCTGGTGGCAATAACTTAGGCTGCTGATGGTCGAGGAATTCGGTCAGCATTTCGGAGCTGCCCAACACCGCCTGTTCGGCCGCCATCATGCCGGACAGCGTGCCCTTAACCGTGCCCAGACCGTTCTGGCAGCAGGCAGACCACACCCGGTTTTCCACTTCGCCAAACGCGGGCATGGAATTCCAGGAAAGACACAAACGTCCTCCCCAGCGGTGTTCCATCTCGACACCTTTCAGCATTGGGAAACGGTTGGCAAACGAGCGATCCTGCAGTTTCGCTGCACGTCGCAAGTTGCTCTCGTTGGCTTCTATCGACTGGTTGAGCGTGGCATGGTTACGGATCACAATACGGTCGCCACTGCCCATCAAATTGGATGAACGACGCACGGTGGTCCCCATCGGATCAGCAGGCAAGATACCCCAATCGTCCGCACCACCCAGGCGATTTACTTCACTTGGCGTCAGTGCACGGGTCATCGATGCAAAGGTGAATACGTGCAGCAACTGACGCGGGAAGAAACCAAATGACTGTACATGGCCGTTCACCGCGAGGATCACCCCTTTGGTACGGATCTGTCCTTTTGGCGTCGTTAGGAGGTGATCGCTACCCAACGCCATCTCAACCACCGGGCTGTTTTCATAGATCGACACACGGTCGCTTAAGCCCCGTGCGGCCTGGCGGACAAACGCCGCCGGCTGGATCATCACTGCGCCCGGCGTATACAGGCCTTGGCGGTAGAAATCGCTACCGGTCCAATCTTTCATGTCCAGCGCACTTCGCAATTCGTAGAGTTCACCCAGTGCGTCCAGGTGTTTGCGGTAACTTTCGATATGGGCGATACCCTTATCAGAACCTGCAGCGGTCACTTTGCCGCATGGATCGAAGACTTTGCGTCCCATGCCGTACTCTTCGGCCATCTCAGCCGCGAAGGCAATGGCAGCACGGTTCAGACGGATCTGCTGCAGATCGTGGTCGTGTGCACCCGCGTAGGTTTCAGAATTCAGCTCGTGCGGCAGGTCGATCATAAAACCGCTGTTACGTCCGGCAGGTCCATCTGCAAGTCGGCCCGCTTCCAGCACAACGATACTGTCGTTGCCGGTCAGCTGTGCCAGCCGTCGCGCGGCTGCAAGACCGGTGAATCCGCCACCAATAACCACCCAGTCTGCCTGCACGCTGCCAGCCAATGCTGGATATTCCGGTGCAGGCGTCAAAATTCGGTTCCAGGCAGCAGGGCCAGGATCTTTTGGTAAGCGCTTAACTGTTATTATTTTTTTGCTCATGCTTTGTTCCCATCCGGACCAAAATGCTGTCCTTCAGGCGCAGGCCGCCCTGAGCCGAGACACAGGGGTGGCCCTCTCCTGTTGGAGATAACGCTTTAAGGAGAGCCTGGACCACATCCGAGAAGCTAGTCGCGGACGATAGAAGCGGGTCACAGGCTCCGGATTAAGAAGATCAGTGCGATCAGTCGAGGCAGCCGTCTACGGCATCGTCGCTCAGATCAACCCAGATCGTCTTCAGTTCGGTGTACTGGTCGTGGGCGTGAATGGAGTTGTCACGTCCACCGAAACCGGACTGTTTGTAGCCGCCAAATGGCGTCGTGATGTCACCTTCACCGAAGCAGTTAACGGTTACGGTACCCGCCCGTACTGCCTGTGCAGCGCGCAACGCTTTCTTAGCGTTAGCGGTGAACACAGAGGCTGCCAGACCGTACTCGGTGTCGTTGGCTACAGCGATCGCTTCGTCGTAGCTGGATACGGTGATCACGGACAGAACCGGACCAAAGATCTCTTCCTGCGCCAGCTTATCGCTGTTGTTTACACCGTCGAAGATGGTTGGCTGGATGAAGATGCCATCCATAGTTTCGCCACCCAGTACCAGATCGTGACCGGCAGATTTGCCTTCATCGAGGTAGCTGGACACTTTAGCGAAGTGACCTTTGTCGATCATCGCGCCCAGCGCGTTGTTTGGATCCAGCGGGTCACCCACTTTCCAGTCACGGGCATGTGCCTGGATACGTTCCAGCAGCGCGTCTTTGACACCTTCCTGTACGATCAGGCGGGAACCGGCGGAGCAGTTTTCGCCCATGTTCCAGAACGCTGCTGCACATACCTGCTCGGCAACCTTGTCCAGGTCTTCCGCGTCATCCAGTACGATGCATGGGTTCTTACCACCCAGCTCAAGAACTACCTTTTTCAGGTTGGAATCCGCTGCGTAACGCAGGAAGCGACGGCCGGTTACGGTTGAACCGGTGAAGGTCACCATATCCACGTCCATGTGCATACCCAGTGGCTCACCCACTTCAGCGCCACCGCCGGTTACGATGTTCAGTACGCCACGCGGCAAACCGGCTTCAGCAGCCAATTCAGCAATGCGCAGTGCAGTCAGTGACGTCTGTTCGGCCGGTTTCACAACCATGGAACAGCCAGCCGCCAGTGCCGGAGCGATCTTCCACGCCAGCATCAGCAGCGGGAAGTTCCAAGGCAGGACGGCACCCACAACACCAACCGGCTCGCGTACAACCATGGCGATTGCATCTGAGCCCACAGGAGCAGTCTGGTCGTAGATCTTATCGATCGCTTCCGCGTGCCAGGTCAGTGTGTGGATGAACTCGGGGATATCGATGTTTTCACAGTCTGCGATCGGCTTACCGGAGTCGAGACTTTCCAGTACTGCCAGTTCACGGCTGTTACGCTTCACCAGCTTGCACAGCTTGATCAGCACTTCTTTACGCTCACCCGGATGCAGCTTGCTCCAGCGACCGTCTTCAAACGCTTCACGTGCTTTGGCTACCGCGAAGTCAACGTCTTCTGCATTACATGCCGCAACGTTGGCCAGTACTTCGTTTGTCGCCGGATTAACGGTCTCGAAGGTGTTACCGGAAACGGATGGACGGTAACCACCGTCAACAAAGCTCATCGCAGGTGGAGTCAATTCAGCGGCGATTGCCTTGTACTCTTCCAGGGTTAACAGATCAGACATGGCTTATTCCCCCGCCTCGTTGCTGGTTACTTCTACTTCACTGATGCTGGCTTTAATCGACTCAACAAACTGCGCCGGTGCTTCCGCTTCGATAGAAGCGATGGTGGTCTTCAGGGTTTTCACCACCTGAGCCATTGCGCGTTTTTCGTCTTTGTTCAGGCCACGCAGCGGTTTGCGTACTTCGCCGGAGAAACGGCCGTCCAGGGTCACACCGTACTTAACGCTCTGGATGAACTTGCCGCCCTGCTCCAGGACACGCATCAGGGGCATCATTGCAGACATGATGCGACGACCAGTACGGAAGTCATTGTTCTGTACACACGCTTTGTAGAGTGCGATGTGTTCCTTAGGCAGGAAGTTGGAACCGGCACAGACCCAGCTCTTTGCACCCCAGGCGAAGAATTCCAGCGCCTGGTCGTCCATGCCACAGGACACCTGAATGTGCGGGTAGTCGCGCGCCAGCATGTGCAGGCGGTTGATATCGCCGGAGCTCTCTTTGATACCGCAGAAGTTAGCGGAGCGGCCCACGCGGTCGAGGAATTCCTCTTCCATGTTCACGCCCATGCGATCCGGATAGTTGTACAGCATGATCGGCAGATTCGCTGCGCGATCAACCGCCAGTGCATGCAGTGCCAACTCGCGCTGTGTTGGCAGAGAGTAAGGCGGTGTTGCCACCAGCAGGACATCAGCGCCGTTTTTCGCGCCGTCTTCTGCCAGCTTGATAGAGGCATCCGGGTTAACGGAACCTGTACCAAAAATAATCTGGATGTTGTCACCCACCACTTCACGTGCGACTTTCAGCAGTTCTACACGCTCTTCGTGGCTTTCTACGTAATATTCACCCGTGGTACCACCGATCATCAGACCGTGTACACCAGAGTCCAGCAGGAACTGTACGTGGGCAGCGTAAGCATCGAAATCGATTGAGTAATCTTCCCCAAACGGGGTGATCACCGGGGTATATATCCCTTCGAAGTGCATCTGTTTCACCTTAGTTATCATTGTTCTTTGGGATCGGATTTTGATCTCTTCGATGTGTTATCCGAGCTTCACACAATGGTAACGAGGCGATCCGATAGCCCACAATCAACCTTTTTTTCGCGCAAAACATAACGTCAGGTTATGGAAAAACCCGCCAAGTAAGCGCTGCGCCGTACTCCTTAATCAAGGTGACTCCACAACATTGATTAGATGAAATTTCATCCTCGATTCAACCATTATTCCTATAGTGACGGTTCATCTTGAAGAGGAGAAAAAAATGAATCTGATCAGCAAATCCCTACTAGGAGTGATTGCCGCGTTGGTGGTCGTAGGTAGTGTATCTGCAGACCCTATACGTCCATCACACGACTATGATGACGATTGGGATTCACGGGTAATGCGTTTTACCCCGGAATGGCGACAACTGGATCAAAGAGGTAATGACTAAATCCATTTAATTAACGTTAGTGGGTTATCTGCCCCTTGGGGGCAGATAACCATCCGTTCCCCGCTGAAAACAACCCGACAAAACCAACACTTTACTTCAAAAACTTCCCTTCAAATAAAAACAAATCACCTCATTGCGCTTTAAATATATCTCCAAAAAAATTTCACTTACACACAAAAGTTAATTGAAAATGAATATTTGCCGAATAACCATTATTTTTTGACCCACAACACCTAACCAAACCTTAAATAAAAATTCAAAAAACACATGAACTCAAATCAACATTCTTAAAATACGTTGATGTTTAAATACCTCATACATTGATCAACAACCACTCAAAAGGGATCAAACCATGAAAAGCCTACTAAAACCTACAATTCTCGGAATCGCTTTTATCACCACGCCGCTCAGTAGTTTCGCATACGAATCAGGTGACATCGTAGTTCGTACTGGCATTATATCGGTGCAGCCAAATGAGACAATGGAATCCGGGAGCACCTTGGATTCAATAAACGGTGGTTTGGGTAATAACGAGCAATTAGGTATTACCGCATCTTATATGTTAAGCGACAACATGGGGTTGGAGCTTCTTGCAGCTACACCATTCAAACATGACATTATGGCCAATGGCGCTAAAATCGGCGAAACCAAACAGCTTCCACCAACACTCTCTCTCCAATACTTCCCGTTGGAAGCATCTTCAACGCTGCAACCATATTTGGGAGTCGGCATAAACTACACAACCTTCTTTTCTGAAAAAAGCACGCTTGGGGGACTTAAACTCGACGATTCACTTGGACTGTCTGCGCAAGCAGGCATCGATTATGCAATATCCAAAAATGTCCTGTTAAACGCTGCGGTTTGGTATATAGACATCGATTCAGATACCACGCTTAATGGTTCGGACATTGGAACAGTGTCAATTGACCCATGGGTGTACATGGTCGGATTGGGTTATAAGTTTTAATAAACGAGAGGTTAATTAAAACCTAAACGCAGCGAGTCAATGCACTCGCTGCGTCACATTCAGTTTTAGCGTATGATTCTAGCTAAGCCACAGCGACACCCAAAAAAGACAGGGACTTGTTACACACAACTTCCAACATCATATTCGATTAATGACCCTGCCTATAGGGAATCATCAAGGAAACTCTCAACCCACCCAACTTATCATCGTTTGATAGATCCACCCTACCACCATATTGATCCACAATATCCACAACAATACTCAACCCAAGACCGTGTCCTTGCTCTGATTCATCAGCTCTAACACCACGCTGAAGCAGATGGCTCGGGTCATCCAGACCGCTTCCTGGACCATCATCAACAATATCGATCAAGAGGAAACTCTCACTGGATTTCGCCGTCACGGAAATCGTACTCTTACACCACTTCCCTGCATTGTCTAACAGATTTCCCATCAACTCGATAAAGTCCGAACGATCTCCGGGAAAAACAACATTGGTAGCACAATCCACCTCTACAAATATGGGCTTTTGCGGGTAGATCATCTTGATTGTTCCGGAAAGATCCTGAATAACGTGCTCCACTGAAAATACCTGAGACTTACTCCCTGGTCCAGAAATTCGCGCCCGCTTTAATTCTCTTTCTACAATCAATGACAGCTGTTCTGCTTGCTGTAGAAGTAAATCCCGATCACTATTGATCAGGCCATTATCATCTCGCTCGGCTACCTGGCGTATAACAGCAAGAGGCGTCTTCATAGCGTGTGATAAGTTACCAATAGCATGACGATTACGACGTGACTTGTGTTCCAAAAAACCCAGCAACTGATTGATTGCACCGACCAAAGGCTCTAGTTCCTTAATCGAGCTACTCTTTAATCTGGGAGCATCACCTCGCTGCATCATATTAACCTCCTTGATAAGCAGATTGAGGTGGGAGAAAGCATTTACTATCAGTATTCTTTGCAGATACATTAGAAAAATAACCGCAACTAAAGAAATCGCTAAAAGGTATCGATGCCCTTTTGTTAACTCCAACGACGAAAATGAGATATCCTCTATCACAATAATTGAAAATTCGTCATCGAGAATGTCAACTAACCCCAAGAATTTTTTTCCTTCGCTTCCAGTGTACTCAAAATAACCAGCCGTATTCTGCCAGGCTCTCAGAGGCATGGACCGAACAACGTCAGGAGCAGAGCTCCATACCTTATTCCGTTGAGTTACTATATAAATATGTGAGCTGTGGTTCGGAAGTGAAATTTTAACACTAGAAACCTTATCCATTTGTTCCTCATTGAGATGTTTTTTCAGTGCCTCCGCTTCACGAACTAACTGACCCTGATGAATATTCAGCCACACACTACTAAACCACCATTGATGCAGAAAGGTGCTGAGCGATATTAGAACAAGCGCCATAATAAAAATACGCTTAAGTAGCGACCGTTCTATAGAAATCATTCCACCCCTCTAAAGATATAACCTTGAAAGCGTTTGTTAACGATGGCTCCCTTACCAAGCTTTAACCTCAAACGACGAATATAGCTTTCTACGATATTACTCTCTGGCTCATGATCAAACTGATACAAATGATCTAACAACTGCTGCCGACTGATGATCCTCCCAGAGCTGCGCATAAAATGCTGTAATAAACGGTATTCTGTAGACGTAAGTGTCAGGCTTTCGCCGGTAGAGACAATAACCGCTTGTTGCATTTCGGGTTCTAGTCTCACACCGCCTACTTCCAACTGCGGGCATCGGTGCGGTTGGCTTCGACGCAGCAACGCCTCTAGCCGAGCTTCCAACTCTCCTCGATGAAATGGCTTGCACAGATAATCGTCAGCACCCGCTCGAAATGCAGATACCTTCTCCTCCCATTCACTGCGCGCCGTTAATACCAATACTGGTGTGTGATTGTGGATACCACGCCAGCCGGTCAGTACTTCAATACCATTGCGATCCGGCAAACCAAGATCAAGTATTGCGATGTCGTAGCGGATCTCGTTCATCTTATAATCTGCATCAGAAGCTGTTCTGCTGACATCAACGATATAACCTGCCGAATGGAGATTGACACTCAATTGTTCCGCTAACTGCGGATCATCTTCTACCAATAACAATCTCACGATTGCTTTTCCTTCTCTTGCGTTGTTACAACAAGAAGCCGTGGCCTAACGAACGCATTCATCAGCCCACGGCCTCACATCCATTGTTCGATTATTGCTCTGCTTGGTATTTAAAGCGTGAAAATGCGCTATACAAAGTTGGCAACACCAACATGGTCAGTAATGTTGACGAAATCAGTCCACCCACGACTACCGTTGCCAGAGGTTTTTGGATCTCGGATCCAATATCGTTAGACATCAAGATCGGAAGCAGGCCCAACGCTGAGGTTAACGCGGTCATCAGAACAGGACGCAGACGGGAACACGCTCCCTCAAAGATCGCCTGCTGCAATTTCTCACCATCCTGTACTCGTAGATTGATACTTTCGACCATAACTACGCCGTTCAACACCGCTACACCGAACAAGGTAATAAAACCGATAGAGCTCGGTACCGATAGGTATTGACCGGAAATAAACAGCGCGACAATTCCACCAATCAGCGCCAATGGCAAGTTCAGCAAGACCAATGCTGCCTGTCCCAAAGATGCGAACGAGAAGTAGAGCAACAATCCAATCAGTGCGATGGATAATGGAACGACTATCATCAACCGGGCCTGGGCCCGCTGCTGGTTCTCGAACTGACCACCAATGTCGACAGTATAACCGGCGGGTAATTCCACATCGTCTTCGATTTTTTTGTAAATGTCCGCTACTACACTGCCCATGTCTCGGCCTGACACGTTTGCCTGTATCACCACACGACGCTGAACATCATCGCGGCGAATCTGAGGTGGCCCCTCTTCTATTGTCACTTGAGCGACATCCCCCAACCGGACACGAGCCCCATTTACCGACTGCATTCGCAGATCTCGAATAGCCGCAATGTTGCTGCGCTGATCTGATTGCAAGCGAATATAAATATCATAACGCTCATTTCCATTGATAACTTGACCTGCACTTGTGCCCCCAATACCGGTTTCGACCAAATCCATCACATCAGAGACAGCAAGGCCATATCGGAAGAGACTTTCGCGATTAGGACGCACTACTAACTGAGCCTCGCCCTCGACCTGCTCCATAGAAACATCAGCAGCTCCAGGAACCTGCTTGACGGCCGCCTCAATTTCACGCGCTTTAGCTGCGAGTGTATCCAGATCACTACCAAACAACTTGATTGCCAATTGTGCTTTAACACCAGAAAGAAGCTCATCCACACGGGTAGCGATCGGCTGAGAGAATGTAAACAGCAAACCCGGATGAACATTCATCCGCTCCTGCATCAAAGACTGCAGCTCCTGCCGGGTTGATGCAGAAGTCCATTCTTCTTTTGGCTTCAGACCAATATAAATTTCTATATTCGATACTGGCTCTGGGTCTCCGCCTAACTCGGCTCGACCTATACGACTCAAGGCATAGGTCACTTCTGGAAAACTCAAAAGCTCCCTTTCCAAACGCGGTGCAACAGCTAGCGCTGAACTCATATTTGCCGAGGGAGCTAAGGTAACGCGCAGATTTATCGTTCCCTCTTCCAACTCCGGCACAAATTCGCTTCCAAGTTTCGGGATGAGCGCAGCAGAACTGATAAAGCCCGCCAAAGCAGCTATTACGACAGCCTTTCGATTATTCATCGCAACAGACAGCACGGCTCGATAAGCTCGATCAATCGGCTTCAGGATAAAACTCTCTTTCTCACGGATACCCGTGCGAAAAACCAAGCTTGCCAACGCAGGCACAACCACCAAAGCCACCAGCAGCGCAGCCAACATCGCAATGATGATAGTGATAGCCATAGGCTGGAATAACTTCCCTTCGACTCCTTGCAATGTGAACAATGGCGCAAACACCACCACAATGATCATCACAGCAAAAAACACCGGCCGCGCAACTTCAGTCGCTGCGATTTTGATACGCAACGCAATACCGTGGGTGTCATGCTGTGCATCAAACGGATCTTCAGCACCTGGTGCCGTATGCCCTTCGTGACGTCGATCTGGTCGAGACAAATGTTTGAAGATGTTTTCCATCATCACGACCGCGCCATCTACCATCATTCCGATAGCTATTGCCAAGCCGCCCAGAGACATCAAGTTCGCTGACATTCCGTAATAAGCCATAACGGCCAAAGCCAGCCCGACAGAAAGTGGTATGGACAACAATACCAATGTCGTCGCGCGCACGTTCAGAAGAAAAAGGGCCAAAACAATCACAATGAAGATGAACGCTTGAACAAGCGCTGTGACCACCGTACTGATCGCCTTTTTTACCAGATCAGCCTGATCATAGTACGCCTCGAAAGTCACCCCATCCGGCAATGCACGGTTAATCAATTCGATGCGTTGCTCGATTTCATTAATAGTCGTGTTGGTATTACTACCCATGCGTTTAAGCACAATACCCGTCACAACTTCTCCCAGATTCTGAATCTCTCCGTTTTCAGTCTTTCGGGACATTGTGACAGCACCTTGGCGAATCTCTACACCATACTCAACCTTTGCCAGATCAACGATGCGAACCAGAGTGCCATCCACCTCTTTCAGCGGAACCGATGCGATATCTTCCAGGCCTGAAGCATTACTACGCAACCACCCCACACCACGCACGACGAGTTGCTCGCCCGCGCGATCCAGGTACCAACCGCCGGCATTGCGGTTGTTTTCTTCCAGGGCAACAACCAAGTCATCAACGCTAACCCCATATGCCAACAGCTTCTCTGCATCTACATTTACCTGATATTGCCGCACCTCACCGCCAAAAGAGAGTACATCAGTCACCCCCTCCACCGGCATTAAAAGCAGCTTAACAACCCAATCGTTCAAACTTCTCAATTGCATTACATCGTATGGACTCTCTGGCTCAGCTTTAAGGAAGTATTGATAAATCTGCCCAAGTCCTGAGGTATTAGGTCCCATTTCTGGAATGCCAACACCGTCAGGGATCATCTCTTTCGCCGCCTGCAATTGCTCAAATACCTGTTGCCGCGCAAAGTAGATATCAGTACCTTCCTTAAAAACAACAGTTACACCTGCTAGGCCCGTTTTTGAGATGGATCTCACCGCTTCCACATCTGGCATTGAGTACATTACCGACTCGATAGGAAAGGTGATCAGTTGCTCTACCTCTTCTGCGGCCAATCCCGGTGCCTCCGCGTTCACAGACACCTGTACATTTGTTACATCAGGAAACGCATCCAGATTCAACCGAGGAATCAAAAAGACACTACCCACCAAGGCAACGATAACAGCGATCAATATAAGAATCCGGTTTGTGACCGACCACCCGATAACCTTATTCAGCATGCCTGTCCTCCTATTAGTGGTTATGAATATCGAAGCCGGATTTGGACTGTTCCGAAGATAGGAAGAAGGTACCTGCCACCACAACAGGCGTACCAGCCTTGATACCGTCTACGATACGCTGGCCACGTAAATCTCTGATCACCTCTACCTCCTGAAGCTTGTACTCGCCAGGCTGCTGTTCAACAAATACTCCCCAATCACCGTCTGGCGTACGCGTAAAAGCTGACTCAGGAAGCACAAGCTGTGGTTTCGTTTCCCGGGTGGGGACATCGACTTGGGCGAACTGCCCCGGATGTAGTGCGTGGTTACTATTGTCGACAGTAATTCGCACCATCCGCGTTCGAGTCATTTCATCAATCGTATGTGCTACCTGCTGTAAAGAACCGGTATAAGCACCGTTACCTATTTGAAGTTGTACAGCTGTACCCACCGGGCTGTTAATCGGATGGTTAGGGGATACCTGTGCTTCTACCCATATTTCTTGCTCATCCACTAAAACAATCAGTTGATCACCAGCTGCCAACTGCTGCCCGACCAAAAAATCGTCCCGCTGGACCACACCATCATGAGGCGCGCGCAAAGCGAATTCCCCCAGACTTTCTGAATGGGAATTATTCAGCTGCTGCTGTATTTCAGTCTCACTCAAACCGAAAGACTTAACTTGCGCTTTCGCCTGTAAAAAGGCTGATTTAGTGGCAACAAACCGCTGTTTCCCTGCCAATTTTCGTCCCATCTTATTTACTAGCTCCCACTCTTTCTCAGCGACACGCAGCTCTGATAATCTCTCGGCCAACTCTTTTGAAAATAACGTAATCAGAGGCGCACCCTCTTTAACGTGGTCACCAAGCATCACATGGCGCTTAACCACTCGAACGTCGGAGCGGGGAGAAATAACGCTACTTCGGTAGGCATTGAAAGTAACTTCACCAGGCACCCGCAACGTCTGTGCCATATCCTTTAACGAGACTCGCTCAACCTTCAATCCAATCATTTCGCGCTGTTGAGGCGAAATGTGAATTACACCATCTTCAGCCTCAACATCATCATGATCCTGGGTTTCAACTAAAGACAGCTCCAACGTATCACTATGTTCATCCACAGCACCGGCATACACTGCAGTGCAGCCTCCCATCAGAAAAAGGGATAACAGAACACTCTGAATTTTCTTTTCGTTCATAAGTTACTCATCTTCGAAATTGTGGGATGTATTACTGATTTTGGAGCCACGTTAAAACTTGGTTACTACTGCGCAACCATTCGACAAAGTTCAAATCGGCTTGTGCTTCAATCTCAATTTCGGCAAAAAGAGAGGCATTAGTCTGTTGCAAGTTCTGGAGGTAGGCAGTGGTGGTCAGCTCACCTAAGCGCCAAAGCTTTTCGAGCTGACGATTTAAACGTGACATACTGTCATGACTGCCAGACTGGAATGCACGCATTTGTTTGTCATAACGTTTATATGCACGCCAACTACTTGTCATGTCAGCGACTTTTCGCGCTTTTACATCCTGTAGTCGCTTGTCCGCAGATTCACCACGCATCCTTGCCGCATCTACTTCTGCACTGTATGTGTTACGCACAAATAGGGGCATGCTAAAGGTCAGCGCCACTACATTGTCATTGCCATCTCGCCCTAGACCGATACCAATAGAGGGATCGGCTTTGGTTTCTTTCTCAGCCTTACGTACATCAAGCAACGCTTTCCTGGATTGTGCTTCAGCAATAAGCACCTCGGGTTCTTGCTGTAACAGTTCTTCAAAGTCCGGCTCTGGCAGCTGCATGTAGGCAAAGTAGTTAGGCAGTGCCACATTGCTTTCGCCCAAGATTGTCGATAACTCCAAGCGAGTTCGATCCCTTTCTGTTTGAGCTTCAACCAATGATTTGGTTGAATCAGTTGATGCCAAGCGTGCTAACTGAACATCCAGGGCACCAATATCCCCAACCCGTAGGCGCTCTTCTGCAATATTTACTAAGTTTTGTGTAATTTTTTGCTGATTACTGGCGAGTAGAAGTACCTCATTCGCTCGACGAAGGCTTACCATCCCTATCAGCGCTTTCGCTGCCAACTCATTACGCTTTTTCATTTGCTCAAAACGAGCAATGTCTGCATTTACCGCTCCAATTTGACTAAGAACCAGACCTTTGTCACTTCGATCAAGTTGTTGAGAAACACCAATCTGATACGCGCGTTCCGATGTGTCTTCGTAACTCAACTCCAATTCTGGGTTATACAATGGTTGAGATGCCGCCACCTGGTCTTTGATCGCGGCGTTTACCTCAGTATCCGTAACTTTCCATCGCGGATGTTTCTGTAGCTGACCCAACAGTGATTCAGACCACTGTGCAGCTGATACTGAAGTACTCAACGCTAACAAAGAAAGTAAAATACTACCTGCCAGTATATTTTTTGTGGTTGTTTCTTTTCTCATCTAACACCCTTTCAACAAGCTCAGCTCCAAACAAACTGACACCCTAATTTAATGACAATTTTTTTGGGGGGCTTACAAAGGCATATGCACACCTTGAATATAACTTCTGATTTAAACCGTTGACATTCAACAAATCAGAACCAAGACACTCTGGTTTTCACATCAACAAGAAGGACACTGAAGCATCTAAAACCCACCAAACTCAAATATAAACGGTGTAAATGAGTCTAAAATGATAAACACAATCTCTTCTTAAACTCCCCTCCCGGAACAGGACGTACCATATAAGTACTAACCGAAATAAATAGCCATATTGAAAAAAAAGCCGACTGAAACTATCCAGTCGGCTTTACCTGGTCAAGCAGAGACGTAAAAGCAGGAATTCCTAATCAAGTGACAAGGACACACTCACTAAAGATAAACCCGGTTCGCCGCATCACAGAAAGCGAACATAACGCCTAACCACTTAAACAACAGCATAGGAAGCCCAAACCCGATCGCTATAGATCCCCCCTAGCGCTGCATCCAGCTATTAAAATCTAATACGAGCACCAACCAATGCTACGGTAATATCATCGAAGTTTTTGCCAGGCGCAGTACGCTCGTATTGATTCACCCCGAAATACACATCCGCTTTGAAATCGCGAATTTGCTGGGCAACTTGAAAACCGTATCCTTTGACTTCTTCATCAGCTCGCTGCTGCTCTTCACTCAAACGATAGTCCACGGAGAATGAAGTAAGTCCCATGTCGTTTAACGTCGTACGGTATCCGATTTTTGTGTAGAGGTTTGAAGGATCTGCGCCGTTAGCGGCCCGAGTTCCGGTGGACTTCAAATCATCTGCACCAAATGACACCAAGCCATTCCATCCACTATCAAACAGAACAGCAACAGAGCCATTTACGCGGGAATCGATATCCGAATCTTCTTTTCGAGAAGAGTCTGAGTATGCCAGTGCAGCCATCAGATGCATTCCATCATCCTCATATCCATAACGCCCCGCGATATCCCAGGCGCCGCCCTGCACTGCACTCGTGGCGAAAGAGAAGCCGCCAACCTCGGGAGTGTCATACCGAATACGATCGTTACGGCCCAAACCATCTAAATCGCTAGTCAGACTGTACAAAGTAGTGGAGTCTAGAGAACCATCCGCGTTTCTGAAAAGCAGACCTGCACCGCCCCCGGCGTACGCACCATTGGCTAGGAAGGTACCCGACAAATCAAGCTCAGAAACATTGTCACTTGCAGCCCATCCCTGCCCTAACCACAATTTGCCGAAACGTTCGTGGTCAAAATAAATTTCTGCACGACGCTCAGTAAACGTCGCGGTTCCATCGCCGCTTTCTTCATTCAGCTGATTAATTTTGTACGTGCTGTTTGACTCAAGCTGAACTTCTAACGCTCCGCCCATAACCAACTCACTGCTCAAATCAGACTCCGCAATAAATCGAACGCGAGTAGACGAATTATCGTTATCAACCGAGTTGAGATAGGTGTCGGAACCATCATCAACTCCCTGAATCGCACGATTGACGTGACCGGAAACCTCCAATCTCACCTTATCTGAGTGAGTCGAAACAGTCCCTTTACCCTGCTGGGATTGCATTTTCTCAATTTCTGCCTTCATAGAAGTAACCTGCTCTTGCAGATGTTCGTAGTCACCAGCCAGAACCGTTTGAGACATACCAAATGCAGAAGCACCTATTAGCGCTGCCGTCGAAATCATTGTCTTATTTTTCATAATTCACACTCAAAAAATTGGTGGATTAAGGATGCTGAATAACAGCAAAAACTTGTAAGCGATTCAAAAAAAGTGCGGGATGAAGAAGGGAGGTCACCCCACACTCAACAAGTGAATCCACACAAATTATTTATGAAGCGATGAACAATTCAATAAAAAAGGACACAGACAACAAAAACCACAAACAAATACTAAGACTATCTTAATGTTTTCATTTACGTTTCATTTTCGTTGACCAAAAGCGACTTAACATGACTAAAAACACCTCAACATAAATCGCTCTTGACGTTCCACCCTATGGAAGGTTTAACCTAATAAACAATTTGAAGTTAATGCCTTCATGTAACCACCAAAACATAACGGTCATTCAGCATGAGCGATGAAAACTCAGCATTACAAAAACTATTAATTATTGAAAACGCAGCTTGTTCAAGCTGCGTCGAAAAAATCGAACGGACTTTATCCAACGTTCCTGGCGTAGACCATGTTTCGATGAATTTTGCGCAAAAGATCGTCGTAATTACCGGTACACCCAACGATGATCATCTACTTAACGCACTCGAAAGCATTGGTTATACCGGGCATGTGGCAGACCCGAATAAACACGATGTTCTTACTGAACAAGAACATGCAGATACCACCTACTATAAACGCTTAATGAAAGAGGCTGTAATTGCCTTGTCATTGGGCACCCCCTTGATGGTCTATGGCTTATTCATCGGAGAGAT
The DNA here is from genome assembly GCF_029961155.1 of Pontibacterium granulatum. GTDB lineage: Bacteria > Pseudomonadota > Gammaproteobacteria > Pseudomonadales > Balneatricaceae > Pontibacterium > Pontibacterium granulatum. The sequence continues at coordinate 55,055 of NZ_JASBRH010000026.1, forward strand.
GACGGTTTCAACAAACCTCCAACGCTCTGCTTGGCTGATAATTGGCCTGCTTACTTTGGGAATCATGTACTTCGCCGGAAAACACTTCTATGTTGGAGCTTGGAAGTCCTTTCTCAACCATAGTGCCAATATGGATACATTGATCGCATTAGGCACAGGCACTGCATGGATTTACTCCATGACGGTTGTGTTCATTCCGGATCTGATACCCGCGATGGCACGCCATGTTTACTTTGAAGCCACCGCAATGATTATCGGCCTGATTAATCTGGGTCTCGCTTTGGAGATCAAAGCCAGAGGGCGGACATCAGCGGCGATCAAACGCCTTATCGGATTACGCCCCAAAACCGCCAGAGTAATACGCGAGAGCGACGAAGTTGATATCCCCATTGAAGCTGTTGAACTCGAAGACCTAGTGCGCGTTCGCCCTGGCGAAAAAATCCCCGTCGACGGTATCGTCACTGATGGCTCTACAGCCGTAGATGAATCCATGTTAACCGGTGAACCCATGCCTGTAGAAAAACAGATAGGTGATGAGGTCGTTGCCGGAACTATCAATAAATCAGGAACCTTTTTATTCCGCGCAACCCGTGTAGGTACAAACACCGCGCTCTCACGCATAATCGAAATGGTCAAGCGCGCCCAAAATTCAAAACCCTCCATCGGCCGATTGGCTGATGTAATCTCTGGCTACTTTGTGCCTGTGGTCATGATTGTAGCCATCCTGAGTGCTTTGGCCTGGCTGAACTTTGGACCTGAACCTGCCATTGCTTTTGCCATAGTTTCAGCCACAACGGTATTAATTATTGCCTGTCCTTGCGCACTGGGCTTGGCCACACCTATGTCAGTTATGGTTGGTGTTGGGAAGGCTGCCGAATCTGGCGTCTTGATCCGAAACGGCGAAGCACTGCAAACAGCATCAAAAATTACTGCAATGATTCTTGATAAAACGGGAACAATCACAGAAGGAAACCCCGAGGTTACCGAAATAATCGGTACTCAGGACTGGAACAAGAATGACATCCTACGTCTGGCCGCAAGTCTCGAGACAGGCTCAGAACACCCCTTGGCTCTATCTATAGTTGCGTCAGCCAAGTCAAAGGACATTCCACTAGGCCTTGTACGCGACTTCCATTCAATCACCGGACGTGGTGTGAAAGGGACAGTTGATAACAAAACATTGCTATTCGGTAATGAGAAACTGATGCGCGAGCAATCGGTAACGATCGAGAGCTACGTTAACGAAGCACAAAGGATGGCAGCTGAAGCCAAAACTCCCATGTACTTGTCGGTGGATGGCATTCTAGCCGGTATTGTTTCGGTAGCAGACCCAGTAAAAAGCGACTCAATTGCCGCAATTAAACGTTTGCAAACTAATGGTATCCGCGTCGTTATGCTTACCGGCGATAACCGGGCTACAGCAGCAGCCGTCGCTAAAAAAGTCGGCATCACCGAATACTTTGCCGAAGTTTTACCAGAGGACAAATCAAACAAGGTAACCGAATTGCAGGCTCAAGGAGAAATCGTCGGCATGACTGGCGATGGAATTAATGATGCCCCAGCATTAGCAAAAGCCAACGTGGGATTTGCAATCGGAACAGGCACCGATGTTGCCATTGAAAGTGCTGACATTACCTTGATAAGAGGATCATTACACGGCCTCGCCGATGCCATAGCCGTCAGCAAAGCCACCTTGCGCAATATTAAACAAAACCTTTTTGGCGCCTTTATTTACAACATTGCAGGAATACCGTTTGCGGCAGGCGTGTTATATCCGTTTTTCGGACTATTGCTTAGCCCCGTCATTGCTGGTGCTGCAATGGCGTTCTCATCTCTAACGGTCGTAAGCAATGCCAATCGTCTACGTTTTTTTAAAGCAGCTGAGCACTAAATAGAGAGGAAATAATGATAATCGTGAACCTAATAGGCCTAGTACTAATTGTTGTCGTCGTATGGTGGTTTTGGCTATATAAAGTAAAAACACCTGACACTGCAAGTGGCGAGGTAATAATCAAGGTTGAAAACGGAGTCTATGAGCCAGCTCTAATAAGAATGCACGAAGGCGAAAAAATCACACTAATTTTTTTAAGAAAGGATCGCTCAGCATGCTCCTCAGTGGTGCAGTTTGATGCCCTTGAGCTTAGTGAAGAACTCCCGCTAGATAAAACGAAATCAATAACTTTGGACTCACTTGATACAGGTAGCTATTCCTTTAACTGCCAAATGCAGATGTATAAAGGCAAGCTTATTGTGGAGGATAAAAAAAATGGGTAAGCACGCAGGATTTTGGCGTTCTCCAAAAGGACTATTCGCTTTAATTTTTATAGGGGTATTGGGTTTTTTCTTACTATCTGAACACTTCGGTCATATCTTTCCTTTTCTGCCATATTTATTTCTATTTCTATGCCCCCTAATGCATTTATTTATGCACGGAGAGCATGCCCAACATACTCATAATGAAAGTGATACAGAAATATCCAAGGAAGATAAGGCTATAAATTTTTCAGAAGAAAGCCAGAAGAATGAGGCATACCGAAAAGGGTACATCGAAGGCCTTAAAACCGCACGGTACGAAGCTGAGAAAAACACTTTATCTGACAAATAATTATTACATTGACCGAACAAGGGAGGTATATTACATGACCAAGGAGCATCGTTTAGGTGTAGCCGAAATAAATCTTGTTAAACGACACCTTAAAATCAACCAAGCCGACAGATCGGATATAAACGCGGCAATTTACGAAATAGATAAACTGTATGGAATTGATGAGGTTACCTATGAAGAATCTACAAATTTTATCAACCTAGCATATGACGCATCAAGACTCTGCATCGACAGTTTGGAAGCCATAATTATGAATCACAATATTAAGATAAGTGATGATTTATGGACTCGTTTCAAAGAAGGCTACTATCGATTTGTAGATCAAAACATTAAAGACAACCACGCGCACGAACCCTGGAGCTGCCATAAAAAGCCATGACAAGAAAATTAAAAAACCAACCACCCAAACAGTTAAGGTAGTAGACATTATTGCCTATCCCTAGATTATTCGCGACTGGAGATAGGCAATATCACCAAGTTCTTAAAAGCACCACACCTGCAGTCCTTTTATCTTTCTCATTGAATTCTATGAAATGAATAACCACTCCCTCTTACGGTACGAATGTAGTGAGCTCCAATTTTTCGTCTTATATTCCTTACATGGACCTGGACGGTATTACCTACACCACCGCAGCGACTACCTACGACATCACGCAAATAACTTGTAGGGAATACACGATCTGGCTGAAAAGCTAAAGTTCTTAGTATCTTCATCTCGCTGAGAGTCAGGTCAACCACCGAACCATCACCTGTAATAACTTGCCTGCACCTTTCATTAAGCTGTAGTAAACCGATTTTGTATTCGTAGGGAGTTAACCAAGACTCTCTGCCGCCTTGAAACGTGCGGATAGCATATAGAAACTCATCTACCTGCACGGGGCGCTTCAAATAAACACAATGCTCTTCTGGCAGCACTTGGTAAACGTGTTGTCCAGGCTCGTAAATACCACTCACCTCAATAAGCGGTATACAGCGTTCTACCAAAGGCATAATATCTGCGACACCACACCCTTCCTCAAATGAACGATCGTAAACAACAAGGCAGTAAAAGGAATTCTCCGTTACCCTTAATCCTTCCGATATGGAGTTAACTACCTCAAGGTCATATCCAAGCTCCCGAAGTCTATTCGCATGAATATTAAGAAAAACAGAGTCTGACTCTATCCACACTATCTTCACTTTCCCACCACTTCACTCAACTAGACCTAACACTACACCCTTATGAATGGAGCAAATTATCTCCAATAAATATTGAAGCATAAATTACGACCTTCAATACCAGAGCACATAGCAAAGTAACATTAGGCAATAAAAATGATTCAAAAATGAACACATACCAAGCAGACCAATAATTAAATATAAAACTGTCTTTTACAAAGTGTCAGCTTGTTTTTCACTCTCAAATCATTTTCCACATGCACTATACGCATCAACCAACGTGAATGAGGAAAAGCTATGAAATCACTATCCAAAGTAATCGTGCTATCTACATCAATCTTGGCAGCAAATACATATGCAGGCGGATTCGATAGCTCTCCGTTCGCGGCATTGGAGCCTATGCCGCAGTCCAAAGAAGCTCTGATGGTAGGAACACCTGGAGATATCGATAATTCAGCACCATTCACAGGGCTGGAGCCTCTGCCACCATCTAAAGAAGCACATATGTCAATGGAAGTGGGCTCTCAGACACTAAGTAACCCAATTACTTCGAATTATGATAGTACTCACCCCCTGGAGCCTCAGTACCCGTCGAAGGAAGCCCAGATGCGATAACTGAACAGTACGTTCAGCATAAATTCTACATTTACAGACGACCTCACCCCTTCAGGTTGTCTGTATTTTTACAGATGAATATTAAACGTTAATAGAATCTGCTATGTATTAGTTAGATTCAAGCATTACTGCTGTCAGCTATTTCCTGTATTCAACATCATCATAAAACCCTACCGCTTCATTAACATAAAATGGGGTTGCTACAACTGATCCCCACTTTATGGGAATGGAAATGATTATGTAAACCTCCCCTAAAATAGCGGCATCCACATTTAGAGTTCTCCGGCGTACACTACGCCAATACGGAGAGCTAACAATGAAGAAATCACGCTAC
>NZ_JASBRH010000027.1 GCF_029961155.1 Pontibacterium granulatum
GGTTTGATCGGCTCGGATACCAGTGCCTGCAGCGGGTGGGATTCCAGCGGCAGTTCGAAACCGGCCATCTTCGCAACCACACCGGAGTTACCCGCCACTACGGAACCTACACGGTCTGCCATGATGTCGCCGTAACGGCTGGTCTTAACACCTACAATGGTGCCATCTTCGATGATCAGGTCGGTTACTTCAGTTTTCTGGATCAGGTCTACGCCGTGTGCGTCAGCACCACGCGCGAAGCCCCAGGCTACTGCGTCATGACGAGCAACACCTGCCCTCCCCTGCCAAGATGCCCCCATAACTGGATAGCGCGCACTTTTAGAACAATTCAGGTGAGGTAAAAGCTCCTGAACCTGTTTTAAATCCAGCATTTCACTATCTATGCCGTTCAGTCGGTTGGCATTAACCCTGCGGTTCAAGTCACGCATATCGCCTAAAGTATGTCCCAGATTGAGTACACCACGCTGAGAAAACATCACGTTATAGTTCAGGTCCTGAGACAGACCTTCCCACATTTTCAGTGAATGTTCGTAGAGCAGCGCTGACTCATCCCAAAGATATCCAGACCGAACAATAGTAGTATTCCGGGCAGTGTTCCCTCCCCCCAGATAACCTTTTTCGATGACCGCCACATTGGTAATACCATGCTCCTTTGCCAGATAGTAAGCTGTCGCCAGACCGTGCCCTCCGCCACCGATAATGATCACATCATATTTTTTCTTTGGCGTAGGATTACGCCAGGCGCGCTGCCAGTTCTCGTGATGACTCAAACTGTGCTTAAACAGCCCAAAACCTGAATAATGCTGCATCAAATTCCCCGTTCTTATTAGTATCAACCGGATGAAAGCGTAAAAAGGTGTCGGTCAGGTTAATTGACAGCTGCCATCGCCTGAACTTCAATCAGATACATTGAATTAGGAAAGTCTGAAACAAGGCACAACCTTACAGGTTGATTTTCATTGCCAATCCATGCCTCATATACAGCATTCATTCTTTCAAAATCATCGCCATTGGCTATATAAATCTTCACGTCGACCAGCCTTGATTTATCAAAACCCGAATCATCTAAAAGGCCATCGATTTTAGAAAGAACACACTGAGTTTGGCTTACAATATCACCATCAAGGTTATCTGCGACCTGGCCTGCCATAAACAAAAAACCATTTACTTCAACAGACTGACTCATTCGAGGAGAGCTATTTTTTCTAACAATATTCATAGTATGTATGTTCCAATATCTATTCTTAAGAATTGTTTTACTTTTCACCTTTAGCCAGGCGCTGCTCAAGTGAGAGGCGCATTTTTGCACCTAAGCTCCGCAACGGGTCTGGTGGAACCCAGCTTGGATTTGAGCTATTTAGAATAAAGTCTAGGCTGTCACTCTTATTGCCTACGATCATTTCTGCCATGTAGTAACCGAGATAGGTACCCTTCGCAATACCTACTCCATTCATGGCTGCTATAGCAAAAACGCCTGGGCGGCATTCACTAAATACAGGCTCATGATTCATAGTCATACAAAGCATCCCCCCCCAACTATGCTCAAAGGGAACAGTATTAAGCTCTGGAAAGCGCTTCAGGAAAGACTTCCGGTGCTGAACCTTGGCCTTTTCAATAAGCTTTTGATTACTGCTCAGTCCTGGTAGAACATCAAAGGAATTTCGAATCAGTATCCGATTATCAGGAGTGAACCTAACAGTTGACCCCGCAGGATGTGCAGCGGTAACCCCCCATGAGCCAACACCTTCAAACTGTGCGAGTTCAGCAGCGGTTAATGGCCTAGTCAGACTTGCATATGTAAAAATAGGCGCCAGTTTATTTGTACAGCCACGAAATTCTTCGGTAAATGAATTGGTAGCCAGAATAATCTTGTCCGCCTCCAAAGTTTGACTACCAAAGAACAACTTTTTGGACTCCCAGTCAAACGCTGTGATTTTTGAACTCTCAAAAACAGTCACATTTTCCGGAAGACCTTTAGAAACAGACAATGCCAAAGCAGCAGGATTAACAAGAACATTGCCAGGGGTAAATATTGCCTTTTTATAATAACCAGTCCCTAACTTTTCCTTTAACTCTGAGCCTTCGACCACAGAGTAAGGCTCATCTATATTATCAAGAGTCGCGGCAAACCCTTCTAGGTTTTTGAAATGTTTTTCTTCATGCGCTGCCAGGTACTTCCCAATCTGACGCCAATAAACATCATCACCCTGTGATTTGCGGATATTATCTAGCCTTGATATCGCGAAACCGTTTAGGCTTCGGATATAAGAATCAGTAAACCTATCAGCATCAGTAGCATCAAGATTGTGGGGTATATCGATAATAAAACCAGCATTACGACCGGAAGTTCCCTGACCGACTAAAAGAGCATCAACTAGAGCAATACTTGACTGAGGCTCCAGCTCAGCCAGTCGACCTGCAACCGACAAGCCAGTAAAACCGGCTCCAACCACTACATAATCAAAGGAACCATTTTCTGTGACCTTAATAATAGGATGAGTCCTCTGATTAGGCATACTTTCATACCATCCCAGAGATCCATCCACAGCAGGAAATCGTTTTATTTGTTTCATATTGCAACTCCGAAAGGATATTCTTCGAAGTCATACTAGGTAGCAGCTCAATCTCCCACAAACGAATTTACAGAATCAAGCCATTCCAAAATGGAATTGATAACAAGCGTCAGTTTTTCCAACAAAAACAACTAGCCTTAAAACAAATAAAAGCAATAAGTTAGAGGGAGGTATTGCCATCCAAATCAAGACCACTTTCAAGCTCGCATGACACATCAGCAAGAAGCCAGTCCCGAAACACTTTCGCAGCATCAGATAACTCTTTAGATTTTCTATAAACCAAAAAGTCAGCCATATTAGGGGCGTAAAAATGCGTACTAACGCGCTTTAGTTCGTGTCGCTCTATCATCTGCTCAGTCATAAATTCCCAGCCAAGTCCTACCCCCATACCTTGCCGAGTAGCCTCTAGCGCCAGCGTTATTTGGTTAAAAACCTGTGCATTAACTGGGATTTCATAATCGATACCAAAACTTGCAAACCAATCAATCCATGTTGGCCAACGCCATACCGATGGATCTAGGTGAATCAATTTTTCATTCAAAAGCTGCTCCGGTGTTAACAACCGATCAACCGGATAGTCGTTGTGACACACAGGATAGATCCTTTCCACAAACAGCAAATGACTGTGGAACTCTGATCTCCATTCTCCAGTCCCGTTAAGCACCCCCAAATCAAACTGAGAGCACATATCTTCACTTATCTCGTTAGAAGCGTAGATATTGATTGCGATGTCCGGATGCACAAGGTTGAAACGCGTAATTCGCGGGAACAGCCAGTAATGTGATACAGCTTGGGTGCAAGTAACAGTCACCGCATTAGCATCAGCATAGCGCCTAATGCGCCCAACGCTTTCCGTCATCTGACGCAACACACTTTTGGCTTCGCCATAAAACTCATGCCCAGCTTCTGTAAGGATTAGTTGTCGAGGCTCTCGGACAAACAGATCAAAGCCCAACCACTCCTCCAAGATCTTAATTTTTTTGCTGACGGCACTCTGAGTAACACACAACTCTTCTGCAGCCTTTGTAAAGTTCCCTAATCGGGCTGCGGACTCAAAGAAGGCCAAGGAACTCATAAACGGAAGATATCTACGCACAGCAAACCTCGAAACGAACAACTATTGATTTATCTCATCATAACCCAACTCAAGTAGCAGCGATAACAAAGCATTCCAATATGGAATCGCTTGATTCCATATCCTCCTTTGTCCCTACTCTTACCCTAAGTTATAAATTAACAACAGTTAGCGTCATCAGTAATTAAAAAGATTTAATTAGAACATACAAAAAGCCAGCTTAACTGTTTATTTACCAGAAACCCAAAGGGCCTCCACCAATTTTCTTGGCAGGAAAACCAACCCAACCAAAAGAACCTGATTATGAATAAACAAAAAATCGTTCTCACCCTTGCATGCGATGACAGCAAAGGAATTATAAGCACAGTTTCCAGTTATATATCCTCGTGCGGAGGAAATATTGTGGAAAGTGGGCAGTATGTAGATTCTGACGAGAATCGTTTCTTTATGAGGCTTTGTTTTTCAGTGGAAGATTTTTTCAGCCTTGAGGACTTTAAATCTGGTTTTTCAGAAGCACTTGCAGATTTTCAAGTTGATTGGTCTGTTCATGATCTTGCGGTAAAACCAAGAGTCATGATTATGGTTTCACAACTGGGACATTGTCTTAATGACTTATTGTACAGACATTCTATAAACCAACTACCAATGGAGCTGGTTTCTATAGTTTCAAACCACGAAACTTACAGATCTCGCGCGGAACATGAAGGTGTAGACTTTTACTATCTACCGATTACCGCAGAGACGAAACCTGAGCAGGAGGCTCAGTTAATCAAGCTGATTGAGGATCAGGAAATCGATCTGGTAATCCTTGCACGTTACATGCAGGTACTTTCTGACGATCTGTGTCAAAAACTCGCAGGTAAAGTGATCAATATCCACCACTCATTCCTGCCTAGCTTCAAAGGTGGAAAACCCTACCATCAGGCACACGACCGGGGTGTGAAACTGATTGGAGCAACAGCTCATTACGTAACAGCGGACCTTGATGAAGGACCAATCATCGAACAAGGCGTAAAGCGCGTTGATCATGCGGTATCCGCAAATGCGATGGTTGCTATTGGCCGCGATACAGAGTGCCAGGTTCTGGCTAAAGCCGTAAAACTTCAATTGGAACACAGGATTTTACTAAATGAGCATCGCACAGTCATTTTTGAATAACGATAAACGGGACATTGATGGTAAAGAGGCTGCCCGCGAGATCATTGATGTAATCAAGTCTCGAAAACAGTCCGAAAATGTACAACCTGGCCTTGCCGTTATTCTTGTCGGTGAAGACCCCGCCAGCAGCGTTTATGTTCGAAATAAGAGCAATCGTGCGGAGGAGTGTGGTTTCCTTTCCCGTCAGTACAACCTGCATGAGGATACTTCCGAGAGTGAGGTTCTCGAACTGATTGAAAGCCTTAACAAGGATAACGATATTGACGGCATTCTGGTGCAGCTGCCATTACCCGATCAAATTGATCCGCATAAGGTAATTCAATCGATCGCTCCAGAAAAAGATGTCGATGGTTTCCACTACTTAAATGCCGGGCGCTTGATGACCGGAGATATAGAAGACGCGTTATTGCCATGTACGCCAACAGGCTCTCTATACCTTATTAAGAAAGCGCTTGGAGAAAACCTGACTGGCAAACATGCAGTGGTTATTGGCCGCTCCAATATTGTTGGCAAGCCTATGGCAAGCCTACTGCTGAAGGAGAACTGTACGGTCACAATCATTCACAGCAGAACGGAACGGCCAGAAGAGCTATGTCGGCAAGCCGACATCGTCGTAGCCGCCGTTGGTATCCCTGAACTGGTAACTGAAGAGTGGATCAAGCCTGGAGCAGTCGTTATCGATGTCGGTATTAATAGGATCACTACGAAAGATGGCTCCAGCCGATTAGTTGGTGACGTCAACTATGCCGAGGTTTACCCAAAAGCAGCCGCAATCTCCCCTGTTCCCGGCGGTGTAGGCCCTATGACCATTTCTATGCTCATGCAAAACACCTTGGATGCAGCAATAAGAAAGAAAAACCACAACTAGCCACATGAACAATAACAATAAGAGGTACTCTAATATGAAACTTCTGCAACGGGCTAAAAAAGCCTTCTCAATTGCCGCTCTGACCTCGGGCTTTTTACTGTCAGGGATAACCAATGCTCATTCTGCCGAAACTGTAAAAATTAATTTTGCCGGTATGTTTGCACCAGATCATCCGGTAACTCTGGCTCAGAAAGGCTTCAAAAAAGACGTCGAAGAAGCGACGGATGGCCGAGTAAGTGTTCGTGTATTCCCCGCTAACCAGCTGGGTGATTACACCCAGGTATTTGAAGAGCTGGTACGTGGCACAATAGATATGGGCCTGATCAATATTCCAAGTCAGTTCGATACCCGCCTGGAGGTGATGTATCTGCACTACCTAGCAACGAATTACGATGAAGTGCGTAAAACCTACACACCTGGCTCTTATCTTTATTCCACCATGGATCAACTGATCAGCGCCCAGAAAGTGAAGTTGCTGGGTTTCCATGTCGATGGTTTTGGTGGTTTCGGCCTGACTAAACTACCGGACAACGTTGGCCAACCTGGTGCAACTAAGAATGTACTGCTGCGTGTACCTCCAATGGATATTTTCAAAACAGCTGCTGAAGACCAGGGCTTCCAGACTGTATCCGTTCCTTTCGCAGAGTTGTATACCTCCTTGCAAACAGGCGTAGCTGATGGCTGGAGCGGTGGTTCATCTACCCTGAACTACCTTCAGTTCCGAGACGTTATTAAGCACTTTGTCGTTTCCAATAACTTTATCGATGCATACGGCTGGTTAGCCAGCGACGCGATGTGGAACAAACTGCCGGAAAACGATCGCAAGATTGTTCAGAAAATCGCCCAAAAGTACTCCCTGGAAAGTATCGATCTTGCTGAGGAAAACGATCTGGCACATCAGGAAAAGCTGCAGTCTAAGGGTATCAATGTAATCCGGCTGTCTGGTGCAGAACTTCAGGCATGGGCAAAGCAGGCACGAGAAATCACCTGGCCTAAGCTACGTGAGCGCCTGACACCAGAAATCATTGAGGGGATGCAAAAAGCTTATCAGCCAAGTCTGGCTTCTAACTGAATCAAGATAAAGGGGCAGCGGAATTATTTCCGCTGCCGGTTTTGAGATCTACAGCAGACCTCTTTGCTGTTTCTATCAGGCAAATTCTATGGGTTTAATAACAACTATTAATGACGCAGCCCTCAAAACACAGCGAATACTGGCTATATCAGGCAGTTTATTCATTATTCTTGGCGTATGCTGCGGTGCTTTCTTTCGCTATGTACTAGGTGTAAGTTTTCACGGACTGGAAGAGCTCTTAATCATTGGTTCATTCTGGATGTACTTTATCGGTGCTTCTTATGCAAGCTATGAAGGAAAGCATATCACTGCAGAGGCATTCTCCATTTACTGTAATATTCCAGCGTTACGCTATTGCGTTGCAATTATGGCCGATTTTATTACATTCTCTCTTTCAGCTCTTTACACCGTCTGGGGCTGGGATTTCTTTATGTGGAGCTTGGAAGCTGGTGGCCAAAGCACCCGGCTACAAATTCCTCTAGCTGTAGGACACAGCGCAGTATTCTTTGGATTTGCGATGATGAGCTGTTATTTCTTTGTTGATTTATTGAAGAAAATTCATAGCTTTAAGCAATCTTGTAGCACCTCAAAAAACCACGACTTCAAAAAATCTACTGTTTGACCAGCATTCTGGTTGATCCCCTCAGATATCTATAAGGAGACAATATAATGCTGTCAGTTATCGCTCTGATATTGTTAATTATTACGCTTGTTATCGGTGTACCCGTACCTTTTGCATTTCTGGCTTCTACAACCTTTCTCATCTTTTCAGCAGACTACGACCCTAGCTTCCTTCTTCCATTTGGTTTCAGCCGAATGAGCAACCCTGTCCTGCTTGCAATTCCGTTGTTTATTATTGCCGGGGGCATAATTAACAGGGGGCACATAGGCGACAAGTTGGTAGAGTTAGTCGACCTCTTTGTTGGAAGAATGAAAGGTGGGCTTGGGGTAGTAACAGTACTTTCCTGTGCAGTATTTGGCTCAATTACTGGTAGTGCAGCGGCTACTCTTTCAGGTATCGGAGCAATTATGTTCCCAAAACTGAAGAAAGCAGGCTATCCCCAGGGACACTCCGCAGCTCTCATTGCAAATGCGTCGGTACTAGGACTGCTTATTCCACCAAGTGCGATAATGATTCTCTATGCGTGGATTGGCAACCAATCAGTCCTTGCAGCATTTCTCGCCACAGTAATCCCTGGGTTGATCCTTACAGTCTTACTCTGTTTAGTGAATGTGGTTCTTGTCCGCAAAAACAAAGATCTGGTACTGGAAGACCCTATAGATCTAAATACGTTTCAGAAGCTACTGGTTAAGCGCAGTGTTAAAGCGGTTCCAGCATTAGCTATGCCCTTTCTGATTCTAGGCGGGATCTACGGAGGAATAGTAACTCCTACTGAAGCTGCAGCCTTAGGAGTACTCTATGCTATTCCTGTGGGTTTCTTTATCTACAAAGGCTTGAACGGTAAAAGCTTCCTCCAGGCTATTCTTGAAGCTGCTGTTACCACTGGTGTTATTATGGTCATGCTCTACACCGTAATGATTTTGAGCCGGTTGTATATCATGGAAGACCTGCCTGGAACCATCATGGAAATCCTAACATCAATAACAGAAAACCCATTGCTAATCCTGTTAATGATCAACCTTTTCATGATTATTATCGGTATGCTAATGGACGATGCAAGTGCGGTATTGCTAGCAACCCCAATACTTCTCCCTCTAGCAATTGAACTAGGCGTTAGCCCAATTCAGTTTGCTGCGATCGTAGGTGTCAATCTAGGCATGGGCAACATCACCCCCCCCACAGCTCCTCTCTTATATCTAGGAGGGCAATTAGGAGGAGCCAAAATTAACCAGATGATGAACCCGACACTTTGTATGATCGCTTTTGCCTGGCTACCAACTCTTCTCGCTGTAACTTACATTCCTCAACTTTCGCTATGGCTTCCCCAGCTGGTGCTTGGAATACAAGGTTAAACTATCCGTTCGTCACCCTTTAAGCCTGCTATGCAGGCTTTTTTACTCTTATGTGCTAGTCGACATATTGTCATTGAAGTTACAAACTTCGATTAACTAGGTTTGTGTTTTCAAATTATTTCTGCATGCCGGCTATTTTCAGAAGCATAGTTCGCATGATGAATCTGAAAAATGCCATATCTACTTTACAGTGAAGGAAATAAAACTCTGATGTTACGTATTTGTGCACTTGTACCAAAAATTTTCCGAGCGGGAATGTTCGTCCTTTCAGCGATGGCCTTCTCTCATGCCGCTCAAGCCGAAGAATCATTTGAGAAGAAGATTGCAGCTATCGAAAACAAGCTCGACGGTCGGATCGGGTTAGTGATGCTCAATCTCAATAATGGTGAAAAATTGGCATATAACGCCCATGATCGTTTCCCTATCTCCAGTACGTTCAAGATTGTGCTCTGCGGAGCCATCCTGGCAAAGGTGGATGCAGGCGATGAGAGCCTAGATCGACACATTACGTTTGAAAAATCAGAGATCGTCAACTGGTCACCGATTACGGAGAATCTATTTCAAACCGGCATGTCAGTCGGAGAGCTGTGCAACGCAACCATGACAATGAGTGATAACACAGCGGCGAACTTACTTTTAGCAACAATCGGCGGGCCACAAGGATTGACCATGTTCCTACGCGGAATTGGAGATGACACAACTCGGCTTGACCGATGGGAAACCAAACTAAATGAGGGTGCTCCCGGCGATCTCCGGGATACAACGACTCCAGCTGCCGCGTTGAGGACTCTCAAAGAACTGCTTTTCGGCAAAGCTCTTTCAGTACCTTCACGTAGACAACTCACAAAATGGATGATCGACGACAAAGTCGCAGACGATTTACTCCGTGCATCCTTACCTGAAGGCTGGGAAATCGGCGATAAATCAGGCGCAGGCGGATACGGCTCGCGTTCGATCGTCGCTGTCATTTGGCCACCGGAGAAAGGCCCTATCTTGGTAACCGTTTATCTAACAGAGAACGGTGCGGATTTTCCAACACGGAATCAGGTGATTGCGGAGATCGGTGCGGTCATTGTCGAAAAGATCCAAAGCCAATAGTAAATCACGCAGGCGGGTTTTCCGTAACAATGTATCCCACAATCAACCTATAGAGTAATGGAACACCCGTAACGAGACCTCTTCCACTTAAAAGGCTTGCTGTATTTCTTTGCACACCGAGTTCTGTGTATTAACTGCGGCCCAAAGCCCAGAAAATAGACTGGCTACACCCTGGAGCCCGGAATTGCCACACGACGGTAAAGGGAAGCGCATCCGCCGAATTGTACATCGATTTACGGTTGGTGATGGATAAGTTCGCGCTTTTCAAAGGACACCGTTATACATATGCCAGCGTAGTCGCTGATTCGGACACGTATCAGGAACTCTGGATTGGCGAGGGGCGCTGTCCCAGACACCGGAACTGATCTGTCAGGATAACTATGAGTCATTCTACGCTCACGGGTATGACGACGAGGATATTTGGAATATCGCCGGGATTACCGCATTCTTGGTCTTTCCAACCGTATAGCAATCATCACCTCCATGCAGGCCAACCGTGAGTTTTACACCATGGCACGAGAGCCACGTGAATAAGGCTGATTGCATAAATTCCTCAGCTCCTAAGGTGGCGGTTTTGCCGCCACCTTACCTATCTCCAAGACAAACCCTCCTTTCTTGATTTAGGATAACTTCATATAAAACGATTCTTATATTGGAATACATTATGGAGTTTATCGCTCTACGCACCTTCCAGGCCGTTGTTGAGGAAGGCGGCATTCTGTCAGCCTCGCGCAAGCTCAACACCGTACAATCCAACGTCACCACCCGGATCAAACGTCTGGAGGAAGAGCTGGGTGCGGAGCTGTTCTACCGCAAAGGCCGAGGCCTGGAACTGGCGCCGTCCGGCAAGGTACTGCTGGAATACACCCGTCAACTGCTTCAGCTTGAATCCCAGGCGGGTGCCGCGGTGCGCCAGGTTGGCGAGATGAGTGGCGAGCTGCGTATCGGATCGATGGAATCCTTCGCGGCCCTGCGTTTGCCACCGCTGCTGAAGTCTCTACGTGAAACCCACCGCGGTGTGGATCTGTTTGTGCAGACCGATACCTCCGCAGCCCTCATAGAACAGGTACTGGAGCATAAACTGGATTGCGCTTTTGTTGGTGGTCCGGTCAGGCATCCGGAGCTCAATGCCGTGGATGTGTTTGAAGACCAGTTGGTGCTGGTACGGGCCAAGCATCAGCACCAATCCAACCTGCCGCTGATCCTGTTCCGTGAGGGTTGTGCCTACCGTGCCCGCGCCCTGCAATGGCAGCAGGAAGCCGGCTACCAGAGCGACGATGTGATGGAGCTGGGCACCTTGGACGGTATTCTGGGCTGTGTGGCGATGGGACTGGGATACACTCTAATGCCACGCTGGATTGTGCTCGGCAATCGCCACTGTGATGAACTGGAAACAGAAGCGATCTCCCCACATCTTGCAGAGATCTCCACCACCTTGATCTATCACCGCAACAGCCTGCCGCTGAAAGCGATTGAAACCCTGCTGGAGCAGGCCAAAGCGCTGGAGCTTCCCACCAACAACGCGGTTATCTGAACGGCTCGCAATAACCCTCAAAGTGTTCTATCAGCCAGTCGACCACCGCCCACGCCGGTTCAGCCGCGGGCGGGTTGGCGGACAGATCAGAAGGCCCCCGTCTCCAGCGGGCATTCTAGCATGTGGCTCAGGGTAGTCTTGAGCTTGAGCGGTTTCACTGGCTTGTTCATCAGCATGTAGCCCAGCTCCCGGATCTCCGCCTTCAGCTCCTTGCAGTAGTTGGCGGTGATCATCAGCACGGGGACATCGTCTGTCAGCATACTGCGGATCTCCTCGGCAGCATCCACGCCGTTTTCACCGTTGTCGAGGTGATAATCCACAATCAGCAGATCCACGGGTGTATTGGCCGGATCAAGCTTGGCGGTCAGGTCATCCACCGACAGGGCTGTGACCACGTCACAACCCCAGCCACTCAGCAGCGTATCCATGCCCTGACAGATAGTCAGATCGTTATCGATTACCCAGATACGGGTACGCTGCAGGCGGTCCAGGCGCTGCGGAATATTGGGACCGTGCATCTCGCCCTGGCTTGGCGCCTTGGTGCCATATGGCACTTCCACGGAGAACACCGATCCGACACCCTGCTCAGACTCCACATAGATTGGGTGGGCCAGTACACGCGAGATCTTATCCACGATGGCCAGCCCCAGGCCCAGCCCTTTGTCCTGCCCGCTGTGTTTGTTCTCCAACCGCTTGAACTCCTGGAAGATCTCCTGCTTTTTCGCTGCCGGTATACCGGCGCCGGTATCCCACACCTGAATCAGCAGACCGTGCTCCCGACGGCGGCATCCCAGCAGGATGCGCCCGGTTTCCGTGTACCGGATCGCATTGGAGAGGAAGTTACGCAGGATACGCGCCAGCAGCTGGGAATCGGAGTTGATGGTCACGTCACAAGATACAAAACGCAGCTCCAGCCCTTCGCTCTGGGCCACCTGGCGATACTCGTTGGCGATGTTCTGTAACAGGTCGCTGACGTTAAAGGAGATCACATCCGGCACCACCGCGCCCGCATCCAACTTGGAGATATCCACCAGCGTGCTGAGCAGGGACTCCACATCCTCCAGCGAATTGGAGACCGACAGTACCAACGCATTTGTCTTGGCTTCCATCGGTTGCTCGATCAGGGCACTGGTAAACAAACGTGCTGCATTCAGTGGCTGCAGCAGATCGTGGCTGACTGCCGCGAGGAATTTGGTTTTGGAGATGTTGGCGCGTTCCGCCTCCTGACTGGCTTCGCGTAGGCGTGATTCGATCAGGGAGCGCTCGTTGATCTCCAGACGCAGCTGCTGGTTCACATGGGTCAACTCGGAGGTACGTTCGATCACGCGCTGCTCCATCATCTGGTAGGCCTGCTTCAGCTCCTCGCCGGTACGGATACGCTCGGTGATATCTCGGATCATTACGAAACAACCGAGCGCCTGACCGTCGGCATCCAGGTTGGGCACGTAAGACTTCAACAAAATGCGCTCTTCACCCGCAAGATTTGGCTCGCTCATCTCAAAGGTGACACACTCGCCTGCCATCGCCCGGTCAAAATAGGGCTTGAGGATCTTCATCTGGGCGGCGTCGTGGACCTTGGTGATCGGCTCGCCGTTGAGGGCGCCACGCGGCCAGCCGTACCACTCGTCGTACACCTTGTTGGTGAACTGATAACACTCATCCTGCCCCACATAACAGATCAGCGCAGGCACATTGTCGGTGATCAGGCGAATCCACTGCTCACTTTCGCGCAGGGTCTCCGCATACTGGTGACGTTCGGTGATATCGGTATAGGTGTTTACAAAACCACCGGTGGGCATTGGGTGGGTGCGCACCTCGATTACCCGGCCGTTGTGCTCACGCTGGTCCGATGCCACCACTTCCCCCTGCTGCGCGGCCGACAGTGCGTGCTGCAGAATATGTTTGTGGGAAACGGTCAGTGACGCCCAAGGAGAGTGCTCTGCAGCCGCGGACGGATCCACACCGGTCAGCTCCAGGAAGCGGTCGTTCCACACCTCCAGGCGGCCCTCGTGGTCCACCAGCGCCACGCCTTGTGACAGGTTATCCACGGTAGCCTGCAACAGCTTACTTTTCTGCTCCAGCGCCCGTTCGCGGATCGCAGTTTCCCGCGCTTTCAATCCAGTGATATCGGTATACAGCACCACCAAGCCATCGTCCTGAGTCGGGCGCTGGCTCATCTGGAACCATTTACCGTTGCAGAGACGGAAGATCTTGTTACCACTTTCGCCATCATCGTGGGCTTCGGCGATCAGCCCCGATTCGTGACCCAGATTCCAGATATCCTGAATGGTGATACCCGCCTGAATCTCGACGTTTACGTCGTACCAGATGGTGCGGAATTTGTTGTTGTAGAGCACCACCCGACGTTCGGCATCAAACAATACAAAGGCATCGGAGATACTGTTGATCGCATCGATAAGGCGCTGATGGGCAGTAGCCGCCTGCTCGTTGGCTTGGTGCAACTTGCGGTTGGAGGCTTTCAGATCGGCGAGGGCCGCGTTTAGCAACTCGGTCCGTTCCCGCACCTGTTCGGCCAGCACGACCGAATGCTCAAACGCCGCGTACGGGTTTGCCACCTGGGAGCTACCAGACTCCACCCGCTCGATCAGCACCTCGTTGATGCGTTTCAGCTTGGCGTTTTCCTGCTCCAGCTCAGCGAGTCGCTGGCGCATCTCTGCTTCATTCACCCGCACACCCGCCTTCCGGGCATGGGCCGATCGCCACCCCGGTAAATGTCTGGTTGATATGCATGCCTGCCGTCTGCTCACCGTAGGTGTTGAAACCGATCACACGGTTTTCCCGCAGGATCTCAGAAACCTCATCGCAGATCCCCAGCAGTTCGATCTCAAGCCGGCGCAGGAAACAGTCACAGCCGATCACCAGTTGCGGTTCACCCACCTCTTCACGGATATCCGCCAGTTGCTGCTGCAGATTCGGGATGATCGGGCCGGGTTCCATCACCGTCAGCACGATGCCGTTCTCCACGGCGCAGTAGAAGGTCAGGCTCAGATCGTCGTTCACCTGCTGGATAGAGCGCACGAAGTACTCATCCCCCAGCTTCACCGCAATTGGCTTCAGTGCAAAGACTTCATGGTTCAGTTCGGACAACTCCACCCCCACCGCACGGGCATACTCCACGGCTGCGGGCTCGGCATTGAGTTCCAGCACACGCCGCGCCTCAGGATCAGCGGCCGTCACCACCAGCTTTTCGCTGCAATTGCGCATGTGATGGGTACTGAATACTTCAAAGCGGCAGGCGGTGTTAAACAGCAACACCACGGCAGATTCGGAATGGAATTGGCCGTCAAAAAACACGTGCGTGTTGGTGAGGTGAACATCGTCCCCAGCCGAGCCGCCAAAAGTAGGGATACTGCCGAGGGCGGCATTAAGGGACGCCAGGACCATCTCTTCCTGGATCGACAAGCCATCGAACAGGGTCAGCGCAAAGCTGTTACCCTTAATCGGCGCGATCTCCTTGGCGCGGCATGCGCTGATCAACCGATCCACCATCGATTGTGCATCGGTCAGACTGAAGCTGTGCAGCTCGTTCACGCCCACCGCAGCCACGGCAAAATGCCCCCGGCGGAAACCGATAGCGGTAATACAGCCCTGACCGTACCCCTGTGGGGTAATCTCGCCGGCGGTGGTACAGCCCACCAGCGGAATATCTTCAAACTGCTGATTGAGCGCACCCGCAAGCCGGGGCAGGTCGTATTCTGCGGAGCAGAAGAACAGCACCAGATCCAAGGCGTCGCCCGACAATTGCTGGCGCAGTTCAGCTGCGGCCTGCTCGGGAGAGCGGCTGAAAGATGCTACACAAAGGACAGATTCAGAATATTCCACCAGAGACCACCCGGATTTTGCCTGTATGTTTCCATTCTAGGGGGCTGTTTTGAAGAGCTGAATACTACTTACGACCCCAATCCCATGATGTGCGACAGCTAAGGCACGGCCTAACTCTGTAGCAGATGGGTTAACAACGAGCGTAACTTGCCGGGTTTCACCGGTTTGTTCAGTACCGGCAAGCCATGGTCACGGAACAGCTGGCGGCATTCGTCGCTGCGATCGGCGGTGATCACCATCGCCGGAATGTTCAGGCCCAAAGTTTCCCGAATACTCAGAATCGCATCAGTGCCCGTCTGGTCTTCATCCAGATGGTAGTCTGCAACGATAACGTCGGGTACCCAACTCAACCGTTCAATCACTTCCAGCGCCTCATGTTCATCCGCCGCCGTTTCCACTTCACACCCCCACTGTCCCAACAGCGCAGCCATGCTGACCAGGATGTTCTCTTCATTGTCGATCACCAGTACACGAGACTGAACGATCTGATCGGTTGGGACGGTGTACTGCGGCATCACACGCGGCTCTGCGGTATTGGATTGCGCCAGTGGCACCTCGATGGAGAACATGGAGCCAACACCCACTTGGGAGATGACGTGGATTGGATGGTCAAGTACACGAGCGATGCGGTCTACAATCGCCAGGCCCAGCCCCACGCCGGTGCGCTTACGCTTTTTGCGCTCCAGTTGCTGGAACTCTTTGAACACATCCTGGATACGGTCTTGCGGAATACCAAGGCCGGTATCCCACACCTGGATACGTACACTGTGCGGTCCACGACGGCACCCCACCAGCACACGGCCGTCATTGGTATAACGGATCGCATTGGAGAGGAAGTTGCGCAGAATACGGATCAACAGGCGCGAATCGGTGGTCACGTTCAAGCTGGAGGGTACACAACGCAATTCCAGATCGGCATCCTGCGCCACCGCCTGAAACTCGGTAATCAGCGGATCCAGTAACGTCTTGACGCTGTATTCCGCCGGATCGGGTTTCACCGCATTCTGATCCAATTTAGAGATATCCAGCAGGTCGGCCAGCAGCTCTTCGGCATTATCCAGCGCCATATGGACCCGCTCGACCAGATGTCCCTCTTCGCCTGCCAGTTCGCGCTCCCGCAAGGTAGATATCAACAAGCGGGCAGCGTTCATCGGTTGCAACAGGTCATGACTGGCCGCTGCCAGGTATTTGTCTTTGCTGACATTAGCCTGTTCGGCCACTTCTTTGGCGACCTTGAGTTCTTTCTGTGCCTGCTCACGCTCGGCGATCTCACGCCAAAGCTTATCGTTCAGGCCCACCAGTTCACGGGTACGTTCCTCCACCCGTGCTTCCAGTTCTTCGTTCAGCTTCTTCAGATTGTCCTGCGCTTTTTTGCGTTCGGTAATATCCTGTACGAACGCCTCAATCACCTGCTGCTGCCCCTCCTGCTTCAGCAGGACGTTGAGCGACACATCCACCGCCGAGCCGTCTTTGCGTTGCATGCGGGTTTCATAACCAAACACATGCCCGCAGGAATGCAAACAATCGGTGACAAAAGAAAAGTCCTGCGGTGACAGAAAAAGTTGCTGGTCGATGCGGGCGATGTGGGCAAGGATTTCGTCTGCAGAGTCGTAGCCACAGATTTTTGCAATGGCCGGGTTTGCGGCACGCAGTCCACCCGACATATCTGCCTGGAAGATCCCGTGCAGGGCATTTTCGAACAGCCACATATAGCGGTTACGTTCCGCTTCAAGCTCTTCGATTTTGGTCACCAGTTCCGCGTAGTAACTTTTACGGGCGGATTGGTTACCTAAGCCGATCAGGTCATCAACGGTGGCCTGATCAGAGCGCTTCTTCATAGACCACCTCAACATCGCGCTGGCTAGACTTGCGCGGGTTGGTGAGTATGCATGGATCCTTGATCGCTTTTTCGGACAACACAGGGATATCGCTTATGCTCACCCCGTTTTCCGCCAGTTTCTGGCTCAGACCCACATCCCGTTTCAGCTCGATTACTGCGGCCATCAAACGCGCTTTGATCTCGGTCTGATTCAGCCCACGGGTGTCCAGCCCCATGGTTTCGGCAACCACCTTGAAGCGGTCTGCGGCATTGGAGTAGTTGTAGGCGATCACGTGCTCCAGCAGCATTGCGTTGCACAAACCATGCGGCAGGTCGAGCCACCCACCCAGACTGTGGGACATGGCATGCACGGCCCCCAGAATGGCATTGGAGAACGCCAGACCCGCTTTCATCGACCCCAGCATCACCTGCTCACGCAGAGCCAGATTACTCGGATCGGCGACCAGCGGGCGCAGGTTGGTACTGATCAGGCGGATCGCATCCAGCGCATGCATATCGGTCAGAGGACCTGCGCCGGTAGAAACAAACGCCTCAATCGCATGCACCATCGCATCCACGCCCGTACAGGCGGTCAGGAACGGGTCCATGGTCATGGTCGTTTCCGGATCGATCAACGCAACGTCAGGCACCACGGCTTTGGACACAATGGAGATTTTCACCTTCTCCTGCTGGTCGGAAATGATCGCAAACTGGGACACATCGGCCGAGGTACCGGCGGTGGTTGGAATAAAGATCAGTGGGGGAATCGGTGCGTGAATGGTATCCACACCTTCGTAGCTTAAAATGTCACCGCCGTTGGCAGAGATAATGCCGATCCCTTTTGCAGTATCCATCGGACTGCCGCCACCCACGGCCACGATTACGTTGCAGTCGTGTTCACGGTAGAAATGCGCACCTTTCATCACCTCTTCCGCACGCGGGTTGGGTGATACATCGGTAAAGGTCACATAGTCGATACCCTGTTCCTCCAATGATTGCTCAACGTCGCGCACCCACCCTGCGCGAGCAACCCCCGGATCAGATACGACCAGTACACGCCGGGCACCAAAGGTGCGAGCGTAGTTCGCGACCGTTTTGCGCGCGCCCTCACCAAAGATAATCTCAGGCGATACAAACTTGCGGAGACTGGAAATGTCACTCATCTGTGTTCAACTCTGAACCGGATTCAGCGCCCTATCCTTGGCATACCGGTTTCCTTTTTTATTGTAGTGGTCTGTTCCAACAGACCTTTACGCATCGTTTATTGTGCTTGTTGTTGTGCTGGGGCAGTTCCCTGTACCCCAAGGATAATACAGCGTTCGACCAATGCGAATACTTCTAAATTACAACAAATTAGCAAACTTGAATGTAGCAACGCGTTGTTCACCTGCAGCATTTTGTTCTACTTTCCGGTCAACCTGACTCACCTGCACCGTCGCACACCCGAGGTTGTACGCCACAATGCCGTACACCCATTCAAAAACACTATTCGCACGATCGTCTGCCAAAGTGCAGCAAAACAGGCACAAAAGCGCGATACCTTGCTGCTTCCCCTTTCCGAATAATCGCTCTATCGAATCCAAAAAGACAAAACCACACTCGAACGGGGGAACACATGAACAATAAAAAACTGATGCTGAAGCTCTGTCCGGTAGCGCTATCTGTTGCGATGGCAAGCCAGGCCCAGGCTGGCATTACCCTATACGAACAGGATGGCACTTCCTTCTCTGCTGATGGTCACTTCAACGCGTTTTTCACAGCGACCGACAATGAAGCGACCGGTGAAAAACAGCAACGCGTACGTATGGGTTTCCTGCCAAACTACATCGGCTTCAACGTAAGCAAGCAGGTGGGTGATCTGACTGTGGGCGGCCGCTCCTCTTTCTGGGTGTCCATCAACGATGGCCACACCACTCCAACCAACAGCGGAATCGATGTACGTCAGTTCTACGCCACCGTAGACGGTGACTTCGGCCAGGTTCTGTTTGGTAAGGACTTCGGCCTGTATGCCCGCAGCAACATCTTCAGCGACGAACTGCTGTTGGGTACCGGTCTGCCATCCCTGGACAGCGGTATCGTAACACTGGGTAACATCTCGGTAGGTTACCCATACGCACAGCCACGTGCCCAGATCACCTACCGCACCAAACCGATGAACGGCTTCCAGATCGCGGCCGGTATCCTTGATCCCTCCAGTGGTGAAAGTGCTGATTCCAACACCAACAACAGTGCACGTGTGGAAGCAGAAGTAACCTACGCAACCGACTTCGAAGGCGGCAAATTTAACGCCTGGGTTGGTGGTGCAGCAGGTGAGAACGAAGCCAGTGATGTTGATGCATCCGGCCTGGCGTACGGTGCACGTGTAGCCTTCGGTGGCTTCCAGCTGACCGCATCCGGCTATGACCAGGAAGGTATCGATACCACATTCGCGGGTAAAACCCTGACCTCGGAAACCGAGAGCGACGGCTATCTGGTACAGGGTTCCTACTCCGTAGACGGCCACCGTTTCGTTTTGTCCCACGGCCAGACCGACCTCAACGGCAGCGAAAAAGAGATGGACTCCGTTGCGTACTTCTACGACGTAAACAGCAACCTGAAGCTGATCGTCGAGTACGATATGGTTGATTCCGCCGGTGATGAAACCGACCAGATCGCCGTGGGTGCGTCCCTGAGCTGGTAATAGCGCTTTAGCTGGCGTTTCCCAAAAGGGAACTTTACCGCAGCCGCTGTACCCCCTTCACAGCCGCTGCGGCTTTTCTTTATCCGTTTATCTTCCTTCTTTCTTATCTGGTCTAACCAATGCGCCGTCGCTGGTGCTAACCGCTCTGCTCACATCCTCCTAGCCTCAGATATTTATCTTTTCTGCGCAGGAGCGACCTTATGTTTGGAATGCAGCTGGATCTGCCACTGTGGCAACTGGTCACAGCTATCAGCATCATCTTTGGTGCAGCGATCCTGCGTGGTTACAGTGGCTTTGGCTTCTCCTCACTGACCGTTACCAGCCTTGCGTTGTTTATGCCACCTAAGATGGTTGTGCCCACAATCTTTATGCTAGAGATCGCCGCGAGTATTCACCTGCTGCCCGGCGTACTGCGCCAGATTAACCGCAAGCTGCTCGGGCAATTGCTGATTGGCACCCTTATATGTACACCCATCGGGGTCTGGTTGCTGGCCCACCTTCCGGAAGCCCAAACCCGCCTGCTGATCTGCTCCATGGTGCTCATCTGCGCCATCCTGCTGCTGTTAGGCTTTGAACAGAAAAACGATATGCCACGTCTGCCCCTGGCAACCGGTTTTGCATCAGGCCTGGCAAACGGTGCCGCGGCCATCGGTGGTTTGCCGGTGGTGCTGATGATGCTGTATACCCAGATGTCCCCCATCGCCACCCGCGCAACCCTGGTGGCGTTTTTCGCCTTCACCGATATCTACGCCTTGATCTGGACCGGGCATCAATCGTTGCTTACCGGCGAAGTAGTCAGCCTTGGCCTGGTCTTCCTGATCCCGATGGTGATCGGTTTGAGCATTGGTAGCTTTCTCTTTAAACGCGCCGGTAACCGCAGTTTCCGTAACCTGGCGCTGGTGCTGCTGATCACTGTCTCGGTAATCGGATTGGCACGTTCGGGATATCAACTGCTGGGGTAGTCTAGGTGCAAAACTCATCAGTTGGCTGTTGGGCTTCACGCAGCCAAGGCCAACCTACCACAAAGCACTTTGTAGGTCGGCCATCGCACAGCGATGCCCGACAACCGATCTCTAAACGTTACTCTCCATGTCCCAGCGGTTGGTTCATGTCGATCAGCACCTGCAAAGTGACCTGATCAAAACGCAGTACCTTACCACCTTCCACCTTGGCAAAAGCTTCAGCATCCTCCTGATTTGAAAAGCTGGCCAACGTTGGGCCCATTGCACCTTTTTTACCGTGGCCTACCACGTAAAAGGCTTGCTTGGCGTCGATATAGGTTTCCTCATCGGGATGTTCCCAAGGGGTTACCGCCATATCATGCACAAAAGCTTGCTGGATGTTGTGCTGGTTCTCTGGATCAACGATAAAGGCAAACATATCCCGGGTTGAGCAGAACTTCATACTGCCCACTTTGCCACGGGAATAGAGCTGACCCTTAGGGCCCGGGTAATTGGTGATGATCATACCGCACAGGTGGCACTCGTCACCGCTCTCGATAGCAACAACCTGCTGTACCATCGCGATCTTGTCCTCTTCCTCTCCGCAGCCGGAGAGCATCGCCAACGTCAGCACTAGCATTAAGGCACGCATTAGCGTTTTCATACGGCCACCTCCCCTTAAAGTCCGCGGCGACTGAATATCAGCATCGCCAAACTAACGGGCAGCAACAGCCAGACCAGCAAGCCACCGAATAGTGAAAACGTTGAGAACTGCGTTTGCTGGGTAATCGCCATCAGTCCGCTCAGGTTCTGATCGGCAAAGTAGGTGATATTCACCAAACGGAAGATATCAGTTGGATTCAGCAGCAACAGGTAAGGGAACAGGGTTTCATCCACGTTTCCCTGAGTGGCCACCAGCATGCCCAGTAACCCCAAATCGAACACCAACACAAACAGGAACCAGACGATCAGGGCGATCCCCGCCGCTTTGGACTTCTCGGAAACCGACGCACTGATCACGTAGGCGATGGCAATAAAGATCCAGCCCAGCAGCATAGCGGAGAAGATAAACACCATATAGGGGCCAATCAGTTCACCCCAACTGGTCGTCTCGGAGAAGATGCCCATCATCACCGCCGAAGAACCGAAGCCCACCAAGGTGGAGAATGCCATCACCGCGCCCTGCCCCATCATTTTGCCCAGCAGCAACTGCCAACGGGAGAGCGGATAGGTCATCAGCAACAGCAGCGTACCGTTTTCATCCTCGCCAACGATGCCGTCATAGGCCAGCATCAGCGCAATCAACGGAATAATAAACACCGCCAGACTCGCCAGGCTGACGATAGTGGAAGATAGTGAGGTAAAACCTACCTTACCTGCTGCAGCCGCACCGAAATAGGCCAGACCTATCGCCAGCACCGCGAAGATAATACAGATCGACAACACCCAGCGGTTACGCAGACCGTCATGAAACTCTTTGTTTGCAACCGTAAATACAGCGCTCATGGGGTTGCCTCCTGCACCTGATGTGACTCGATAAAGTGGGTATAGAGGTCTTCCAGCGACGGTAGATGGATATCGATGTTTTCCAGCCCCGGTAATGCAATCAGCTGCTGCATCGTGTCCATTTTATTCTTCAGAGAGACGTCCAGGCGGGTCGAGGTTCCCTCTGTACGGGCGTTCGCAGCGAGATGATCGGGCAACGTCAGATCACCCTGCAGATGGAAAGTGGCGGGCAGGTTCGCCTGCTGCCGCAGATCATTGACGCTGCCTTCGGCCAACAGCTTACCGCGGCCCAGAATCAACGCACGATCGATATACTTTTCCACACCCGGCAGCACGTGGGAGCAGAGAATCACCGTACACCCCTGTTCTTTTAGCTGCTCGATGCGGCGGTAAAAATCCTGAGTGGCAATGGGATCCAGCCCCACAGTGGGTTCATCCAGCAACAACAGCTTGGGTTCACCCAACAACGCCTGCGCCAGCCCCAAACGCTGACGCATCCCCTTTGAGTAGGTTTTCACCCGGCGTCTACCGGCCTGACTTAAGCCCACCTGCTCCAGCAACGCATGACAGCTCTGCTTGGAGATCCCTTTCAGACGGGCAAAATACTGCAGTACTTCCAGACCGGTAAGTTGATCGTAAAAGCTGACGTTTTCCTGCAGGAAACCCAACTGGCGGCGCAGGGTTCGGGCCTCGGACTGGGTGGGGTCTTCACCAAATACACGAACCTGACCGGCGGTGGCTGCAATCAGACCCAGAATCAGTTTGATGGTGGTGGTTTTCCCCGCCCCGTTATGACCGAACAGGCCCAGGACCTCCCCCTGCCGCAGCTCGAGATTAAGCTGATGCAGCGCACTCACCCCCTGATAGGATTTCTCAACCTGCTGTAATTCGACGATATTCATACTATTTCTCAGCTACCTGGCCTGCCGGACGCGCAAACGAACCGTTGGCTGGCTTTAAGGAATGGGGTACCGCCATCAGTGGATGGCTGTCGACGACACCGGGCGACTTCAGCACCGGAAACTGACGCTGCACCCAGCGCAGGGTTTCCACTGCCGGACTGTTGAGCAGCAGTTTGGCGGACGGGAACTTCCACAACAGGCGGTCTACACTGTCGTTTGGCTCGTACTCCACGTCACCAATGCCATCGCCATCCATGTCCCAGCCCAGATAGTCGCTCCAGTAGTTGCCGACACCGTTGTCGGACCAGTCCTGCTCGCGAGTGGCGACGTACTTCACCTGCTCTTTGTTACTGACAAAGGCATTGCCACTCATGACGTTATCTTCAGATCCAGCTGTCAGATGTATCCCCATATCACTCTGGGCAAACAGGTTGTCACGGATCTGGTTAAACAGGGAGTTGTAGATAAACAGCGCTTTACCCTCGAGCCCCATCTGACCACCGCCCTGCATGTGTGGATTGTTGGCATTCTGGATGCCGATAACCCGGTTGTTCTGAATGGTGGAGTTGGTGATGTAGTTCATCAGGATGCCGTAGTTGGCATCGTTCTTGGAGCGGTTGCCGACGACCGTCAGGTATTTGGACTGCATCAGTGCATAACCGGTACGGGTCTGGAACGTAGAGTTGTCCTGCACCAGGTTATGGTAGGAATACATATAGTGCACACCGTAGCGCAGATCGTGCAGATAGTTACCGATCAGCTTGTTGCCGTTGCTGGTATCGATATAGATCCCGTCACGGGTGTGCCAGACTTCATTACCCTGCGCCAGAGCACCGGTCACATTAAACAGGTGGATGCCGTTGCCACGATCGGCGGAACGCAGTTCGAGATTGCCTTCGATCTTGTTGGAGATCAATTGCACATCGGCAGCAGCATCCACCCAAATACCAAAACCTCCGCCTTGCAGGGTGTTGTGCTCAATTCGTGTTTTAGCCGCTTTTTTAGAGATAAAGACACCGGAATCCAGCTCGGTGAGGTCTTCCCCCCAATTCTGGATACGCAGATGGTGTACATAGCTGTCAGGGGCATCGATCTGCAGGCTATGGCCTGCGTTCTGGCCATCTAATACCGCCCCCTGCTGACCGGAAAGTTCGATGGATTGCGGGACAACAAAGTTACCCTTATAGGTCCCGGCAGCCAATACAACCTGATCGCCTGTCTGAGCACGGTCCAGCACCTGTTGCAGGTCATCTGTCGGAGAGACATGGAAAGTTGCTGCCTGGGCAGAAACGATACAACTGATGCTCAGCACTGAAGCCAACCGAGCAAACCATAATCCCATACAAGCCTCCTGATCGGAGAAAAAGCCCAGCCCTGAGATATAACCTGGGAACAGATCAGGGCTGGGTGTGACACGCTCATTTGCTGATTAGCAGCAAATGAGTGAGTGCATTGTTGCCAGGCCTTATGCAGGTTCAACCAGCATACGACCACGCATTTCCATATGCAGTGCATGGCAGAACCAATTGCAGTAGAACCAGTGTACCCCGGGCTGATCTGCCATAAAGGTTACCGATGCGGTCTGCTGCGGACTGATCTCCATCTGTACCCCGTGGTTCACCATACAGAAACCGTGAGTTACATCTTCGATCTGGTCCAGGTTGGTGATGATCACAGTGACCTCATCGCCCTGCTTCACCTTAAACTCGTTCATGCCGTAACTTGGCGCAACGGAGGTCATATAAACACGCACCTTGTTGCCCTCACGGATGATCTTGTTATCCGTTTCCAGAGTGACGCCGTCTTTCTTCGCCATCTCCACGGTCATTGCGAAGGTCGGATCAGTACGCTCGTACAGTTTACGAGTCTTCACCTTGGAGCGGTGCACCAGCATACAGTCGTGCGGTTCGGCGTAGGTCGGACCATCGTGTATCAACTTCATCTCGTCGCCGGAGATATCGATCAGCTGATCGTTCTCGGCATGCAGCGGGCCACACTGCAGGAAACGGTCTTTAGAGAACTTCTGCAGCGACACCAAATACTTACCGTCCGCATCTCGGGTTTCCCCCATGGTGGTGTGGTTATGACCCGGCTGATAGTGCACGTCCAGCTTCTGAACGATGTAGTTCACTTTCTCGCCGTTATAGGCCTTGATCGCTTTTTCGATATCCCACTTACATACCTGACTGTCGATAAACAGAGTGGTATACGCGTTGCCACGGCCGTCAAAGGCGGTGTGCAAAGGTCCCAGACCCAGCTCGACTTCCGCCGCGACAGTGTCACGTGGTTTAATCTTACCGGCGAACAGATCATCAAACTTCGTTAGATCGAACATGGTCACGGTTGGCGAGAGCTTACCGTTGGCCACCGCATACTTGCCGCCCGGTGCAGTATTGAT
Organism: Pontibacterium granulatum; assembly: GCF_029961155.1. GTDB lineage: Bacteria > Pseudomonadota > Gammaproteobacteria > Pseudomonadales > Balneatricaceae > Pontibacterium > Pontibacterium granulatum. The sequence goes on from NZ_JASBRH010000027.1 coordinate 25,442, forward strand.
ACCGTGCGGGTTCTTCGGCACTGGCACATAAGCGGTCAGTTGGGAGCCCTTACGACCATCCAGTACCGGAACCTTGGAATCACCCAGCGTCTTGAAGCTACCGGCTTTCACCGCCGCTTCGATGCGTGGAATGTTGAAGATCACCAGATGGTCTCGCTCGGCCCGCATGGAACCGGCCAGATCCACGGCACCTTCCGCGTTGTAGCAGGTGGAGAACGCGTATTTGCCGGTGTAGTCGGCGTCGGTGTTGTCCAGGTTACCGTCCACGATCACTTGCCAATCCACTTCCATTGTCTCGGCGTTCACTGCGGAGAACATGGTGTAGTAACCTTCGATATTATCCATGTTCAGGCCGTTGTTCGGGTGCGGCATACGGAATTCAGCGTTGGCAAAAACGTACTTGGTGTGCGGCACTTTCTGCACACGCAGGCCGTGGATTGCCTGACAGTTCGGAATGTTGGTGATCTTGTCAGTTTTCATGATATCACCGCGGATACGGGCAACGCGGGTGTTGGCCTTATCGTTGATGAAAATGTATTTACCGTCGTACTGACCGTTGGTCATGGACATATGCGGGTGGTGACAGTCGCCGTTCATCGGTGCATTTTCACCCAGCACGGCCTTACTCTCGTTGGTGATACCCCAGCCGGTTGCGCTGTCCACGTTGAAGACCGGGATGCGCATCAATTCGCGCATGGAGGGCAGACCCAGAATACGCACCTCACCCGAGTGACCACCACTCCAGAAGCCGTAGTATTCGTCCAACTCACCCGGCCCAACACTGTGTTTGTTGTCGGAAGACGCGTGCGCAGTGGACGGCATCAGTGCTGACCCCATCGTCGCCCCCATTGTACCCACGGCGCCAACCAAGGCAGCGGAGCCTCCCAGGAACAAGCGTCGGCTGAGTTTGACGTGTTCTGTGGCCTTCGGATCTTCGGTATCGATCTCAGGGAGGTTCTTATCGTTCGGATCTATCATCGTTTCGATCTCCATTGGATATAACGCCGTACCACATAGCAGGCGTTGCTTGGGTCATTTGTTGCAGGCGCTTACTTCACCGGATCTGTGATCTCAACAGCAGGGATTTTTTTAAGCGCTGCTTCGTGCTTAGCCTTCTTACGTTTCTTCTGTACCAGCGGCGGACACTTGTCGTCGCGGTAATAGGTCATCTGGCAATCCAGACACTGATGGCACTCGTTCCCGTTGATGGAGCCATCGGGGTGAATGGCCTGAATCTCACATTCGTTGGCGCAGATCTTACAAGGCTGACCACACTCCTTACGGCGTTTCAGCCAATCGAACAGACGCAGGCGCGCCGGGATCGCAAGCGCGGCGCCCAACGGGCAGATATAACGGCAATACATCTTGCGGTTAAACGCGGAGATCGCCAGCAGCAGCACTGCATAGAACACATAGCCCCAGTCGCGCTGAAATTTCAGCAGGAAGGTCGTTTTGAAAGGTTCCACCTCGGCATATTTCTCGGCTTCGGCCAGGGACTCCAACGAGATCGCAAACAGCCCCAGCAGAATGACGTATTTCAGCGCCCAGAGGCGTTCGTGCACGGCAAACGGTGGCTCAAACTGCTTGACGTTGAAGCGGCGGGCCAGCTCGTTGATCAGCTCCTGCAGGGCCCCAAACGGACACAACCAGCCGCAAAAGATGCCACGGCCCCAGAGCAGCATGGTCATCGCCACAAAGCCCCACAAGATGAACAACATCGGATCGAGCAGGAACAGCTCCCACTCAAAGTCACCTTTCAGCGCATGTACAAAGGTAAAGACATTGACCACCGACAGCTGACCGAGGGTGTACCAGCCAATAAAGACCACAGTAAAGATCAGATAACCGCGTCGAAAGGCATGCAGGAAGCGTGGATATCGGACCAGCACGTCCTGGATAAAGATGACGATAAACAACACACCCAGCGCCACGCTCAACACACCGATCTGGAAAGCACGCTCTTTCCAGATAGACACCCAAAGCGCTTCCGGCTCAGGCTCTACTACCGGCGCAGGCCGCACAATATATTGTTCCGGTGTCAGATAATCGCCGTAGAAACTGGTGAACACACTGTCCAGGGCCCCCACCTGGCGGCGTACCAACAACTCCAGCTGCCAGGGGGTGCCGGGATCAAAGGCGTACTGATCCCGAATGATAAAGATCGCCATCTCCTTAAAACCGGGGAAACCATCAATATAGACATCATCCAGACGGTAGTAATCGGTGTCATGGAAACTGATCACCTTGCCGGACTGTTGCAACTGGGTGCGATCAAAGATGCCGCCGCGCACATAACCGTTACCCTTGAAGGAGTACTGGCCGTTACCCATCACCGCGATCGCCTGATCACCCTCGCCCAGCTCACCCATCAGCCACTTATACTGATCGTCGCCAAGCAGGTTACGACCGATAGTCGGAATATTGAGCGGTGCATAATAGAGGTCGATAAACATACGCTGCTGACGGCCTTCACCATGACGGCCTTTGGTTTCAGCGGCGGTTCCCTCGAAGGCCTTGTCGATATCCGCTTCCACCAATTTCAGACGGCGGATCGATCCGTCACCGGTGAGCTGAGCCCAGTCAGCTTTGGTAAACAGATCCCGCTTGATGGTCGCCGGCGGCACTTTGGCCGTCTCCGACAGACCTGCAATTCCCAGTACACTGGCCACCTGCCGGGCGGAGCGCATGATCGCTTCATTGACCACCATAACAGTTACGGTGGCACCCGATACAACGTCAACATTGATCACGTCTTCGTTGTTGCCCGCACCGACACGCACTTTGTCGGTAACGTTCAGCCCTTCGTATTTGGCAGCGAAATCAAACAGTTTCTGCTCTGGAATACCTACCAACAATATCGGTTCGTGATGTTCCAGTACCCGGGTTGCCAGCAGCCTGCCTTCAACATCCATCACCACCAGCGTGTTGATCGGCTTGCCGGAATAGGCCGGAATCTTGACCACATCATTGGTTTCAAAGGCGTAACCCACGACCTCTTCGCCGTTAAATACCGTCCATGCGGTCATTTTACCTTCGGCAACGGGGGCTTTATCGTGGATAGTGCTGTTTTTAGGGAAGGCCTGCTGAATTGTTTCCAGCTTCTGGGCATCAGATACAGGCACCATGGCACGTACTGGGAAAGCGAGAAACGCCATCACCAGTAAGCCAAACAGAGCAAGCAAATGCTGGCGGAATAAACGTGCGATAAAATCCATTTGGGTACCTTTTAAGCCACGTTTTACAAACACTCGGCTTGATAAACGCGCTACTTCATGCAAACAAAACAGTAAGTCAGACTTACTGTGGTCTGTGATCGATCAGCGTGCGCCAAACCTGATACACAGACACCTGTACTTGCTATTGGACAAGGCCTAATCCATCGGGCCACCCTCAGTCGTTACTCATCCAGAACTTCAAGAATAGTGAATTCCATCATATTTTCCTGCCGCAAGCGGAATTTAATCTGCTGACCGTGACGGAACACCTTGGTCGACATCCCTGGCGCAAGGGAAAATTTCATCTGCATCGCGCCCATAGACCACTCCGGAATGGGCTGATGCCGAATCTTCAACTGGTTGGTTTCGGCCATGACACTCTGTACGACTCCGTTCGCAACCACCTCCACCGTCATGGGCTTCATCTTTGGTGAGCCATGCTGGTGCATGGAGTGGGATGCCATATCCTCAGCTGACGCCGGAATTCCTGTCAGGGCGATACAAACGCTGAAGGCTGTGAGTAAAACTCTTTTCATGACTGCTTTCTTCGAACACTCCGTTTTGCCGGAAAACACATGTGCGACAATCGGCCACACCGGAGACCTTACGCCCGTGACCGAGGCAAGTGTTTGATAATGATCAATTGGCAAAAATAGTTTCTTTTTACGCACACATGTACGGCTATCAACACTATCGGCAACGGCAGAAAAGGCGCCTACTACTAAAGTTAGTTCATTCATACCACCCCCGTTACAATTCGTAAGGATTGCGAAAAAGTCTGTTTGTACTTTTCCTGTTTACTGCGTCTGGGAACCCCGTATTGCGGCCCCGGTGCGCCCCTCTTTATGCGTTTCCGAGGTTGCTGCGGCTCTCCATGTGATAGAGCGAGCAAAGGAACCTGCAAACCATACACTGTGCCCCTTGGCCACAGCACTGGTATTGCGGTTCCGTACAACAAGGAAAACAAAGATGCCTTTGATCCAACGTCCCTTTGGGGAGGAGCAACCGTACTGGCCGTTAGGCCCGTTTAAAATCCGCCTGCCGTTTGTACACTACAAGTGGGAAACCCCGGAGATGATCCAGGGCCTGATCATGTTTGTGGTGGGTCTGGCGATGATTCCGCTGCTGCAGAAGTACCTCGGTATGCCGTACGAGGCTGCACTGGCGTTCACCTTCGTAGCCGGTCTGGGCTACTGTTTGCCAGCACTGCTGGGTGTACCACTGGTGCCTGGCTGGATTACGCCGGCGATTCCGGTAGTACTGTTGTATCTGAAAGGTTTCGAACCGGGCCCTGAGGCGATCAAGGCGCTGTTCGCCCTGCAGCTGGAAGTAACCATCATCTTCTTTATTCTGGGTATCACCCGCCTCGGCTCCAAGCTGGTAGATGTGATCCCGAACTCCCTGAAAGCAGGTATCATCATCGGTGCGGGTATCGCTGCGATGATGGGCGAGCTGAAAGTGGGGGGGCGTGTTGATGCTACGCCAATCTCCCTGATTGTGGGTTCCATTATCTCCGCATACATCCTGTTCTCCCTGTCCTTCAAAAACATCATGGAAGAGAGTTCTCTGGCGAAGCGTATCGCAACCTTCGGTATGGTGCCGGGTATGATCTTCGCGATGGTCATCGGGTGGACCACCGGTGAATACAAAGTACCGGATATCGAGTGGGGCATTACTCAACCTGATTTCGGCCTGATGTGGCAGTACCTGACGTTCACTGTTGGCTTCCCGGGTTGGGACGTGTTCCTGCTGGCTATTCCGACTGCACTGATCGCCTACGTGATTGCATTCGGTGACATCATCGTAGGCTTTACGCTGGTGAAACGTGTAGACCACCTGCGTAAGGATGAGTCTATCGAGGAGAGCGTAGACCGTGTGCATCTGGTGACTGCTCTGCGTAACGCTCTGCACGCGTTCTTCGCACCGTGGCCGGGTCTGGCAGGTCCGCTGTGGACGGCTGCGCACGCAACTGTTGCCGAACGTTACGCGATGGGCCGCAAAGCGATGGACTCCATCTACAGTGGTGGCGGTACCTTCTGGCTGACCGGCCTGGTGGCATTGTTTATCCTGCCGCTGGTAACCCTGTTTAAACCGGTCCTGCCGATCGCCCTGTCCCTGACCCTGATCCTGACTGCATACATCTGCATCATGGTGGGTATGGAACAGCTGAAGAACCCAACCGAACGTGGTGTAGCAGGCATCGTTGCGGTAACCCTAGCGATGCCTGATCCAAAATCCACCGTGTACGCGGTAGCGATAGGCCTGATCCTCTACTTCCTGATCGAGCGTCCGAAACTGCTGGGCAAACACCGTCCGGAAGACGAGATCATCTTTGCCGACGGCGAAGAAGATAAAAAAGAGAAAGAGATGGCTTAAGCACCATCCCGAAATAACAAAGGGGAGCCGATTGGCTCCCCTTTTTGTTTGGAAACAAAAACCGGTTATTTAACTCCAGTTGACCGCCGTTGTAAGCATATAACCCGCGCCATACACGGTTTTGATGAGCTCACTCTCCTCGCTGCTGCTTTCCAGCTTCTTCCGCAAGCGGGACATCCGCACATCAATGCTACGGTCATACGGCGTGCAGTTATCACCCAGCAATTGATCACGGGATAGTATCTGAAACGGGTGCTTCAACAACGCCAGCAACATATCCCCTTCCGCTCGGCTCAGGGACTGTTTCTTCAGGCCGGTGTACTGCAACTCCAACGACTCGGGGCGGTAGGTCCAGCCGGCAAACTCCGCCTTCTTGCAGGTTACCACTTCCGCTTCGGCGCTACGCTGCAGACGACGCAACAGGCTTTGCACCCGCGCTACCAGTTCCCGTGGCTCAAAGGGCTTAGTGATGTAATCGTCGGCCCCAAACTCCAACCCCAACACGCGGTCCGTCAGATCATCGCGTCCAGAGACAATGATTACACCACGCTGTTGGGCATCAAACTGCTTCACCAATTCCAAGCCGTCCATATCGGGTAGATTCAGGTCGACAATGCAAATATCCGGATTCTCTTTGGGTGCGGCAGCCAGCGCATCAACCCCGTTGGAGAAATAGCGGACTTCATAGCGAAAATTCTCCAGCGCACTGCACATCAGACGCCCCAGATCCTCTTCATCTTCAATTACAAACACCAGGTTGTTGTTTTTCATCGTTGTATCCCCGGCTGCTCCCTAGCTCTCACTTTTTTGTTGTTCCCTGTTATACCCCGAAAGCAGGCTCAGGTCTGAAAGATCGCTTTGGTCAGCTCCGCCTGATCAAACGGTTTCTGCAACAGGCAGAATTCACCGTCATGTTCGCTGTAGGTTTCGCTGTAACCGGTCATCAGCACAACAAAGGCACCGGGGTAACGCTCCTGTACCCGTTGCGCCACAGCGTACCCATCCTTCTCGCCCGGCATCACAATATCACTCACCACACCGGCCAGTTCCGGCAGATTGAGCAGTAAATTGTCCGCTTCATCGGCGGTTTCGGCTTCCAGTACGGTAAAGCCAATCTTCACCAGTTGATGACGCACCACCGTGCGCACATCCGGGTTATCCTCCACCAGCAGCACCAATGAGCTGGCATCGGCCACCTTCGCTGGTTGCAGGCGCTCATGTTCCGGCGTAGGTACCGCACACTGACTGGCCGTCCCTACAGGCAGCAGGATCTCGATAGTGGCACCTGCTGCATCGCGGTTGCAAATGCGAATATACCCTTTCGACTGCTTCACAAAACCGTACACCATACTGAGCCCCAGCCCCGATCCCGCGCCGGTCGCCTTGGTGGTAAAGAACGGCTCAAAGGCTTTCTGTAGCGCATCTTCACTGAAACCGCTACCGGTGTCCTTAACCGCCAGCAGCACATAATCACCGGATGGCACCGGCTCATCAAAGCCGCTGTGGCTGTCACAGCTGAACGGGCGCACCTCGAAACTTAGCACACCACCCCGTTCCATCGAATCCGCAGCGTTCAGTGCCAGGTTCACCAGCGCATCTTCCATCTGCGCCTCGTCGACATACACCACGGCGGCGTCTTCGTCGATGCGGGTTTCGATGCGGATATTCTCAGGCAGCGGTCCTGATAACAAGCCGATCACATCCTGGATCAGGCGATCCGGCTTGATGCAGTCCGGCGACAGCGGTTGGCGACGAGAGAACGCCAGCAAGCGTTTGGTCAGATCCGCCCCACGGCGCGTAGCACGGATCGCTGGCACCAGATTACCGTTCAGCGCCAGCGGCAGCTCCGGATGATTCTGCGCTTCCAGCAGGTTGCCCAGAATGATCGTCAGCAGGTTATTGAAGTCATGTGCCAGGCCACCGGACATCTGCCCCACCGCTTTCATCTTGCTTGCTTCGGCCAACCGCTCTTCGGTTTCCCGTTCGTTGGTGATATCGATCGACAGGTTCAGTACACCTTCGACAGTCTGGCGCTGCTCGCCGTAAAACGGCAGCAAGGTGCGGCGGGTCACCATGACCTTGCCATTCACGTCGGCACTGTACTCATACATCACCTTTTCACCACGCAGCGCCTGGCGTATGTATGGCAATGTCTCTTCATACATGCGTGGCGGCATGACTTCCTCGGTCAGCCTGCCAACCAGTTCACTCTTGTAACGACCAAACATCTCGGCATATTCACGGTTTACAAACATGTAGCGACCTTGTGCGTCCAGATACGCTACCTGCGCCGGCAGCGCGTCCAGAATCAGGCGCTGGCGGGTTTCCGATGCGGTCAGTTCACTCTTGGCTGATTTCAGTGAACTCACCGCTTCCAGCAACTGCTGGTTGGAATCGGACAGTTCACGGGTTCGTTCGGCTACGCGCGTATTCAATCCCTGGATGTTATCGCGTAACTGATCCACCATGCTGTCGAAGGAATCGGCTAACGTGCCCAGCTCATCGTTACGATTGATGCCGGTCTTGGCACCAAACTGCCCCCGGCTGATCTTATAGGCGGTGGCCGAGAGCTGCTTGATCGGCGAAGTCAAATACTCGGCAAACAGGAACGCGGCCACAATCGCCGCCAACAGGCCGAAGAATCCCATCGCCAGCAAACGCTGTCCCAGCTGCACGGAGCTGGCTTTGAGATCGTCCAGATACACTGACGAGCTGATATACCAGTCAAAACCGCTCAGATGACGCACCAGAGACAGCTTCTCATAGGCGTAATTACCCGGGTCGGTGGGGCTATCCCACTTGTAGTAAAGCTCTTCGTCGGTATCGGATACGGCGATCAGGTCCTGGTAGATCGGACGCCCAGTCACCGGATTTAGCAGGTCCCGAAAGTTGGTACCATGAATGTTGGAGTTGGGGTGGTAGATCATGTCCCCGTTGGAATCGAAGATGTAGAGATACCCGTTGGTGGCGATCTTTACACTCTCCAACGCCTGGCTCAACTCGGCCAGCAAGCGCTCCTTATGAGCCTGCGCTTCTTTCTCCAGGTCGTCGGCGTATACCCCCGCTCCCAGTACAATGCCCCACTCCGGAAAGCTGCGCACGTAGGAATACTTGTCGATCACGTCGTCTTGATTGAGGCGATACCATTTGTAGCGATAGAAACCCTCGCCGTCCCTGCGCGCCTTGCTCAGGATCTCGGGCAACGCCGGTGGGGCGTCATCCACCTGGTGCAGACTGATGTTCTGCCCCTGGAACTTGCCGTCCGGGTGCGACAACAGACGTCCGTTGTAATCGGATATCCAGAGGTAGTTATCCCCCTCAAAATGCAGCTCGCGCAGCTCGCGGTAAAGCAACTGCCATTGGGTTTCTTTATCTGTGCCTGGCGCATTAGCGTCCGCCAGCCCTGCACGTATATAACTCTCCCCCAGATCCACCACGGCTTTCAGTTTTTGCTCTTCCGCATCCAGCGCCTGCTCTACATAGGATTCGGTACTGAAGTGCATCCGGTTAGCCAGGTCATAAACAATGTTCAGCACCTGGCGATTGGAGCTGAGTTCAAGACCAAACACGTTCTGCTTGATCAGGGGCACCGTCAGCCAGTAGATCGACACGAAGATACTGCTGATCAACAGCAGCAACATCATGAACAGGCGGAAGGTTATAGGGGAGTAACGATACACGGGAAAACCCTAATAATTTGTACGAATAGCTGAATGTAGCACAAAGTAAAGCCCGCCATCGAAACTGTTACATTTCGTTAGAATTGCCAAATAGTTGAGCAACCATTACCCCGTAAGTTAGTTCGCAACCAAATAACAATAAGACTGGTTCCGAACAGATGTACAACAACGTAGCGGGCTCTCACCCGTCCTCCCAATACACTGTTTCCACGGCGATGGCTGCGCACTGTCCCCCTATACCTGCGCGCTATCGCTTACCGGTCCTCTCCTTCGTGGACGTCCGACAGGTCGCCCATACCAATCCCCGTTAATCCCAGTAGTAAACGCGAGGTTTCAACATGTCCTTTCAGCAAATCGGTGTAATTGGTGCAGGCCAGATGGGCCGCGGTATCACCCAGGTGATGGCAACTGCCGGCTATGAGCTGGTGATGGTTGATCTGAACGAAAACGCTTTGCACGTAGCCCTGTCGGTGATCGAAACCAGCCTAACCAAGTTACAGGACAAAGGCCTGATCGAAGAGCGCCCATCCGCTATTCTGGGGCGCATCCGTACCGAAACGGACATGAACACCCTCGCCGATTGCGATCTGGTGATTGAAGCCGCGACCGAAAACGAAGAGATCAAGAACAAGATCTTCAAGCAGCTGGATGAGTTGTGTAAACCGGATGCGATCCTGGCCAGCAACACCTCTTCGCTGTCGATCACCCGTCTGGCCGCGCAGACCTCCCGTCCGGAGAAAGTGATCGGCATGCACTTCATGAACCCGGTACCGGTGCTGGCACTGGTTGAGATCATCAACGGTCTGCAAACCGCTCCGGAAACCACCGAGAAGGTAGTGGAAGCCGCCAGGCGTGCGGGCAAAGAACCAATCCCGGTAAAAGACAAAGCCGCGTTCGTCCTTAACCGTATCCTGCTGCCGATGATTAACGAAGCGATCTTTGCGCTGGAGGAAGGGTGTGCCGAGGTCGAGCAGATCGATTCCATCATGAAACTGGGTGCCAGCCACCCGATCGGCCCGCTGGCACTGGCTGACCTGATCGGCCTGGACACCTGCCTGAGCATCATGAACGTGCTGTACGAAAACTTCGGCGACAGCAAATACCGCCCAGCACCGTACCTGCGCCAGATGGTGGATGCGGGTTACCTGGGCCGCAAATCCGGCCGTGGTTTCTACCAGTACTGATTCCGCACGGAGTGAGAATAACAAGATGACGGAGACCGATATGAACGTCGCAGCATTTACCCAACTGTTTATTACCGAACAACAACCGGGCGTCTGGCTGATCACCCTGAACCGGCCGAAGGCACTGAATGCCCTCAACCAACAGGTGTTGGAACAACTCGCCAGCGCCGTGGCCTGGATTGAGAGCCAACCGGACGCACGTGTGCTGCTGATTACCGGTAGCGGGGACAAGGCCTTTGCTGCCGGTGCGGACATCGTTGAGATGAAGGATCTGAACGCCCAGCAGGCACGTGATTTCTCCCAAATCGGCATGGCTACGATGCACCGCATCGAAAACTCCCGCCTGCCGGTGATCGCACTGGTTAACGGTTTCTGTCTGGGCGGTGGTTGCGAACTGGCGATGGCCTGCGACTTTATCCTGGCAGCGGACAACGCCGTCTTCGGTCAACCGGAAGTGACTCTGGGTGTGCCACCGGGTTTTGGTGGCAGCCAGCGCCTGCCACGCCGCGTCGGTCCGGGTATGGCAGCCCAGCTGCTGCTGACCGGAGAGAAGGTCAAAGCCGACGAAGCGTTGCGCATCGGTCTCTGTAACCAGGTGATGCCGCCTGAACAGCTGCTGGAGCGCGGTGTAGAGATGGCTGCAGCGATTGCGAAAAACGCACCGCTGGCGGTCAGTCACTGCAAACGCCTGGTACAGGTCTCCGGCGATCAGAACATCGAAAACGGCTGCCGTATGGAAAGCGACCTCTTCGGCCTGAGCTTCGCCACCGAAGACCAGAAGGAAGGTATGGGCGCATTCACCGAGCGCCGCACAGCAGAATTCACCGGGCAGTAACGGCCAGGGTCGTTACCGCCTAACCCACAACGCAACGATAACGAGGGAAACAATAATGAATAACAGATCAGCCTTCGAGACGAACCTGGACAAGAATGCCGCTAACTTTGCTGCGCTAACCCCGATCAAATTCCTGGAGCGGGCCGCCGGCGTTTATCCAAATCGTCCTGCAGTGGTTCACGGAGAGATCCGCCGCAACTGGTCCGAAACATTCATTCGTTGTAAAAAACTGGCCAGCGCCCTGCAGGCGAAAGGCGTTCAGAAAGGTGACGCGGTCTCCATCATGGCCCCTAACCTGCCGGAGCACTTTGAAGCCCACTTTGCCGTACCGATGTGTGGCGCTGTACTGAACTCCATCAACACCCGTCTCGATGCCGAGATCGTGGCCTTTATCCTCAAGCACGCCGGTTCCAAGGTGCTGATCACCGACAAGGAGATGAGCAAGGTAGTTAAAGGCGCGCTGGAACTGCTGGAGGAAAAACCATTCGTTATCGATATCGACGATCCGCACTGGACCGACGGTGAACTGATCGGTGACACCGATTACGAAGCTTTCATCGCAGACGGCGACGAAAACTTCGAATACCTGCTGCCGGACGACGAGTGGGAAGCGATCACCCTGAACTACACCTCCGGTACCACTGGTGACCCGAAGGGTGTGGTGTACCACCACCGTGGTGCCTACCTGAACGCCAACAGCAATGCGCTGTCCTGGGCAATGGAACATCACCCGGTGTACCTGTGGACCCTGCCGATGTTCCACTGCAATGGCTGGTGTTTCCCATGGACCATCGCGGCGATGGCCGGTGTCAGTGTCTGCCTGCGTCACGTCCGTGCCGATGCAATCTTTGACCTGATCAAGAACGAAAAAGTCGGTTACTTCTGTGGCGCGCCAATCGTTCTGAATATGCTGAACTCCGCCGACGATGAGCTGAAAGCTGGCATCAACCACCCGGTGAAAGTGATGACCGCGGGTGCTGCACCACCGGCGTCTGTCATCGAAGGGATGGAGAAGCTTGGCTTCAAAGTGACCCACGTGTACGGCCTGACCGAAACCTACGGCCCATCCGTAGTCTGCGCATGGCATGACGAGTGGAACCAAAAATCTGTCGAAGAACAGGCGCGCCTGAAATCCCGTCAGGGAGTACGTGCACCGATGCTGGACGACCTGATGGTCGCCGATCCAGTCACCCTGAAGCCGGTGCCAAAAGACGGCAAAACCATGGGTGAGATCTTCATGCGCGGCAACCTGGTGATGAAGGGTTACCTGAAAAACCCAGCGACCACCGCCGATGCTTTTGAAGGCGGCTGGTTCCACTCCGGCGACCTGGCAGTCTGGCATGAAGACGGATACGTGGAGATCAAAGACCGTTCCAAGGACATCATCATCTCCGGCGGCGAAAACATCTCCAGTATCGAAGTAGAAGACGTGCTGTTCAGCCACCCACTGATTCAGGAAGCTGCGGTTGTAGCGAAGAAGGACGAGAAGTGGGGTGAAACTCCGTGTGCCTTCGTTTCCCTGAAAGACAACGCCGACGCGGTGACTGCCGAAGAGATCATCGCTTACTGCCGCGACCACATGGCGCACTTCAAAGCACCAAAAACCGTGGTCTTTGGCGACATGCCCAAAACCAGCACCGGCAAGATCCAGAAGTTCCTGCTGCGTGAGCGTGCGAACAATCCGGAAACCACCGAAAGCTAATTAATACCGTAGCAGCCCGCTCTGAGGGCGACACTCAACATTATTTGTTGTCGCCGTCGGAGCCGGCTGCTACAAGCAAGAGAAAGAATTATGAGCACCTACACCGCCCCATACACGGATGCGAATTTTGTTATCAAGGAACTGGTGAAGTTTGACCAGTACTGCAGCGAAGCCGGCCTTGAAGAAGTAAACAGCGAACTGGCCTCCGTGATCATCGAAGAAGCCGGCAAACTGGCATCTGATGTACTGGCACCACTGAACAGCATTGGTGATCAGAAAGGCGCCCGCCTGGAAGACAACAAAGTGATCGAAACCGAAGGTTTTGCCGACGCCTACCAGCAGTACGTGGAAAACGGCTGGGCAACCCTGACCGGCCCCGAAGAATTTGGCGGCCAGGCCCTGCCCAACGTGCTGGGCACCGCGGTTAACGAACTGTGGCACTCCGCCAACATGGGGTTTGCACTGTGCCCGATGCTGAGCCAGGGTGCGGTTGAAGCCCTGATCGCCCACGGCAGCGACGAGCTGAAAGCCCAGTACCTGCCGCAGCTGATCAGCGGCGAGTGGACCGGCACCATGAACCTGACCGAACCCAACGCGGGTTCCGACCTGGCGGCGGTTGCGGCGAAGGCGATCCCTGACGGTGACCTATACAGGATCACCGGTCAGAAGATCTTTATCACCTGGGGCGACCACCAAATGACCTCCAACGTGGTTCACTTGGTCCTGGCCCGCCTGCCGGATGCACCTGCCGGTGTAAAAGGGATCTCCCTGTTTATCGTGCCGAAGTTCAAGCTGGATGCTAACGGCGAACCGGGTGAACTGAACGATGTGGCCTGCGTATCTCTGGAGCACAAACTGGGTATCCACGGCAGCCCGACTTGCGTGATGAGCTTTGGCGACAACGGCGGTGCCGAAGGTTACCTGGTGGGCGAAGCCAACAAAGGCCTGATGTACATGTTCACCATGATGAACCACGCCCGCCAGTCTGTGGGGCTGCAGGGCCTGTCCATCTCCGAACGTGCCTACCAGCAGTCGGTTGAATACGCCAAAGAGCGTATCCAGGGCACCCGCAAAGACGGCAGCAAGATGGCGATCATCGAGCACCCGGACGTTCGCCGCATGTTGCTGGCGCAAAAATCCGGTATCGAAGCGATGCGCGCCCTGGCGTACGTCGCTGCGTCCGATGTGGATAAAGCCCACAGCAACGACGCAGACGTAGCTAAACACTACCAGCCACGCGTTGACCTGCTGACGCCAATCGTTAAAGGCTGGATGACCGAATTCGCCCAGGAACTGACCTCCCTGAATATCCAGGTACACGGCGGTATGGGCTTTATCGAAGAGACCGGTGCTGCCCAGCACTACCGCGATGCCCGTATCCTGCCGATCTACGAAGGCACCACCGGCATCCAGGCCCTGGACTTCATCGGACGTAAGATGCTGATGGATCAGGGTGCTGCGCTGGAAAGCCTACAGAGCGAGATGATGATCACCGTGAATGCTCTTGCGACGGTGGATTCTGCTGTCTTCGCCAAACTGCACCGCGAACTGCGCACTGCCGTTGAGCGTTCCATGCAGGTACGCAGCTGGCTGCTGGATAAGTCTGCTAGCAACCTCGACCTGGCAGGCAGTGTCTGTGTCGACTTCCTGATGATGCACGGCTTCCTCTGCGGCGGCTGGTTACTGGCGAAAAGCGCCCTGTCGGCACAGGAACTGATGGGTAGCGGCGAATACGCTGATGACTTCCTGCGCACCAAACTGATTACTGCGGAGTTCTTCGCAGACAACTATCTGCCACGTGCCAACCGCCATGCCGATGTGGTGATGAGCGGCCTGAGCGGTGCGTGTGAGATTGATACCGAGCAGTTCTGATCAGCCCACCCGCTGATCACATCCCCGTCACACCTGACTTGTGACAAGATGCCTTTTGCCCTCCATTGAGGGCTTTTTTTTGCGTCACCGTTTTTCCATTATCTGTGCGTTTGATGTAGGGCTGCCTTGAGGCTGCCGGTAGCCTAAAGGCTACCCTACAAAAGGATGTCTCCCCACCATATAGTTAACCTCTACAACTTCAACGGCAAAGGCGCTTCCGTCTTCACCGCCTGCAACGCAAAGTTACTCTCAATCTCCCGGACCATCTTCAGCCGCTGCATCCGCTTCACCAATCGGTCGTAATCGATCAGATCCTCCGCCACCACCTCCAGCAAGTAGTCCGCAGACCCGGACACAGTGTGTGCATTCACCACCGCATCCATCGCCCGTACGGCGTCTTCAAACCCCTCCACGGACTCCGCGCTGTGATCATGCAACTTCACCTGTACAAACACCGTCATGCCCAAGCCCACCACCTGCCGATTAAGCTGCGGACGGTACCCCTGGATCACCCCTTCAGCCTCCAGCCGGCGCAGGCGACGCAAACAGGGTGACGGCGACAGCGCCACGTGCTCGGCGATCTCCGCGTTACTCAGGCGTCCATCCTGCTGCAGGATCTTCAGAATTTTCAGGTCGATCTCATCTACTTTCATACGCCAACACTCATCCAGCCACAATATGCCAAAAACAAAACCATACGCGCAATTTTCATCCAACATCAACCTTAATTACAAGCAAAATAGCAACTTTCCACTTCCGCGTTTCTCGGATAATAGCCGCCTCTTCAACATGCACAGGACGTCCTTCGATGAACCAATACCGTGGCGAACCGGCCGTTAACTTCAAAGGCCTGACTGCGATGCTGGCGACCCTGGTGATCTGGGTGGGTTTTCTGCTGTCCATGCGCGCGGGAAACCAGTCTTCACTTACCACGGCGGACCTCGGGCTGATGCGCTTTGCGCTGCCCGCCATTGTATTCCTGCCGTGGTTGTACAAATGCTGGCCCAAAGTGCGCCGCATGGCGCTGCGTTATAGCCTGATGATTATGCTTGGCGGCCTGCCCTTCTTTTATCTGGTCTCTGTAGGCACTAGCTATGCCCCGGCTGCACATGCAGGCGCGTTGGTACCCGGCAGCGCACCGCTCTTTGTCACCGGCCTTGCCGTACTGGTGTTCGGCGAGCCATTGCCGAAACGTCGCTTGCTGGGTTTGGGCACCATTCTGCTGGGGATCATCCTGTTGTTGGGTGATGCGCTGATCAACGTTGAGACGGGGTATTGGCGCGGACACTTGGCCTTTTTGGGGGCTACCCTGTTGTGGGCCCTGTATACGGTGGGACTTCGCGTTGCGGGCCTGAACCCGATGGAAGCGACGGCGCTGCTCTGTACTAGTGCGGCCTTGATATTGGGCGGGCTATTGGGAGCCGGTGCGGTGGAATCCACCATCAGTCAAACGGCCTGGGCAGAGCTATGGCCATTCCTGCTTACGCAGGGCATCGGTGCAGGCATTGTGGGTGGTGTGACGTACGGTATCGCGATCAGCAATCTGGGGGCAGAAAAAACCGCGGCCCTTGGATCGTTCACCCCGGCCCTGGCGGCGATCGCCGCAATTCCCGTACTGGGTGAAAACCTCTCCCTGAGCACCCTGTGCGGTGTCCTGATCATTATGGTGGGCGTGCTGCTGGCCAGCGGCATCAAGTTTAAAAGCCAGCGTGAACAGGTTACCAGTGGGGATAAGGCGACGGTTTAAACCTGCAAGGAGCGCAGCCTAGCTGTGCTCCTTCAAGCGACCGAGGTGCGCGTTTAACGCGAAGCCCAGTTTCTGGCTCAACTCCCGCGCATCATTCTTGAGTTGTTTGGCGGAACGGTTGCTGGTCCGTTTACCGGCAAAGACAATCCAGTTGCCACTTTGCGTAGCGCAGCTACGCACATCGTCAAAGATCTCGGTCAGGGTTTCCAGCGCATCATCTCCCTGATGCTCTCGCCAGCAGTTCAGAACCAGCCAACCGTCCTCTTTCAGACGGTCGTGGCAGTTCATCAGGAAGCTGGGATCAAGCTGCTGCTCATCCAGCCCATCTGCACCATAAATATCACTGAACAACACATCCGCCTTGCGGGTTTCCACGCTTTGCAGAAACTCGTTAGCATCCATGGTGTGAACCTGCAGCCGTTTACCACGGGGCAATTGGAAGTACTTGTAGGCCACGTTGACCACCTCGGGGCGCAGCTCGACCACCTGCTGTTTAAGCGATGGATAGTGACCGTGCAGACAACTGTTGAGACTGCCCGCCCCAAGCCCCAGACTGATCACCTGCTTGGGTTCCTTGAACAACAGCACCAGCAACATGGCACGCACATATTCATGCTGCGGTGAGAGCGGTTCATGCTTCAGCCAGCAACTCTGCTCGTCGTTCTCGCCAAAGGCGAGGTAACGCTTGTGGCCATCTTCCACCACGGATACCACACCAAATTCATCGTAGCCACGGTAGATCTCTTTACCGGGAAGGGCCATAGCTGCTCCTGAGACGCATGTTCTAAGGCCGCTACCCTACCCGCTCTTTAAGGTGAAGTCACAGAAATTTCTTCATATATGCAGCCCAAAAAAAGTTCATCGTCGATTATCGGGAAAGGCTACCTTTCTCCTCGTTCCCGAGTCCTGCCTGAGAATGCGTACTGTTTTTGTCATTGGCTTTGCCTGATAGGAATTTGTAGCGCAACGTCGTCATCGTAGGTGATCACGCTGCCTGCAGCTTGAAGAGGGTGTTGTAAAACGTAATGAGCGTAGCTGAGACAAGGCAAAAGCTGCGAAAACGCATTTAGGGCGGGATAGACTGATAGGGATTTGTAGGGCAGCGTTTACGCTGCCGGCAGCTTAAAAGCTGCCCTACAATGTGTAGGTATAAGTGAGCATTTTGAGCAGGTTTAAACGCCGTATCAGCCAGAGCAGTATGTTTGCTACACCCTCTGAAGGCCAGCCCTACAGGATCCAGTATGAACCACCTCATCAAATTCCAGGCAAAAAAAAGCCCGCTTGGGGGCGGGCAGAATATACGACGGTCAGAGCTCAGGAGAAAACGGTTCTAACGTAATGGCCTTAGGCGTTGGAGGCCAGAACCGGACAAAGCCTACAAACAGCTTCGCTCCCGAATGGGTGTTCAAGGTAAAACTGACTCACCTGATATCAGCTATGAACATGTGGTTATTCTGCCGGAGTTCCTTTGTGGGGCATCTTCTGCGATAGCACGAAAACGACTAGTACTTTGGTCTCAAACGGAATCACTCCATCGACCCCAACATCACAATGCGCGCTGGTAGAACGCCAACTCCAGCTCCAGCACCTCCTGCTGTACTGCCGGATCACGGAATCCATGGTATTCATCGGCATAGCGGTGAACCTCCACCTTCACTCCATTGGCCCGCAGGGCGTTTACCATCAGATCGGTTTGCTCGGGTGGTACCACCTTATCCAGCAATCCCTGGAAAAAGATGACCGGCGACCTGATCTTATCGGCCTTGATGACCGGGGAACGTGCCTGATAGACGTGGCCATCGAACTGCGCATCGCCAATCAGCCAGTCCAGATAGCGTGATTCAAACTTATGGGTTGTGACACACAATGCATTCAGGTCGCTGACACCATAGAGGCTGGCACCGGCGGTGAAACAGTCACTCTCCGCCAATGCAGCCAGCGCGGTATATCCTCCTGCGCTGCCCCCCCGGATAAAGACCTGGGCCGGATTGATCAATTGTCGCTCAGACAGGTGTTCGACCAGCGCTACCGCGTCTTCCACATCGGCCACACCCCACTGTTTACGCAGCTTCATGCGGTAATCCCGTCCATATCCGGTACTGCCACGGTAGTTCAGGTCGGCCACGGCAAAACCACGCTGGGTCCAGTATTGGATTTTGGGATTAAAGATCGGGTAAGCGGCGGATGTAGGGCCACCGTGCAGAAACACCACCAGCGGCGGCAACTGATCGCTCTGCTCTGTGGTGTTGGCAGGAGGGTAGAACAACGCAAAGGCCTGCTCTTTTGCCACGTTAAAGCTTAGATGCTGCGGTTCTGAGACCTCTTCTGCCGGTAGCGGGCGCTGTCCACCGGTGAGGACCTCGACATTGCCGTTTTCCAGATCAACAGCAATCAATGCTGGACTCACCGTTGTCGAGGCAGCCACACAATAGAGTGTTGAACCACTCTTGGAGAGACTGCGGAAATTGCTGTACTGCCCAGCGATTCGTTTTGTTTGTCCATCACGATGAAATTGCAACGCGCCCATGCCATCGCGGTGACTCAGTGCGACCCAACCGTCTTCCAGCAGCAGATAACTGCTCTGCCCCAGCTGCCATGACGCAGCGGCGTACTCCGCTTCGTCCTGACCCGGTAACACCCGCAGCTCTATGCGATCCGGCTGTTGCTCCACCCGATAGATTCGCCACCAGTTGTTGTGGTCACTTATCACATGCAAACGGCCCTGGCTATCAAATTGGGGTTGCGTCAGCGCCTGCTCATCCCCCAACGCCTGGATCTGGTCCAACTGGCCCTGATCATCCAGTCGACCAAACAACAGCTGGGTCTCGGTCCAAGGCTGCTCGGGGTGTTCCCAGCTGATCCAGGCGATCAGCGAGCCGTTGCTATCGGCTCCCAATGCGACCTGATCGTAGAAATCAAAACCTTCGTGCAGAACAAAAGTCTCTCCATCCTCAAGAGAAACGGAAACCAAACGATTGATCACATCAGCAGGATTATCGCCTGGCGGATGCTCCTCCTGCACTACAATCAACCGATTACGTAACCGGTCCCACACGGGCGCGCCATAACGACATTCGGAGGTGTGGGTCAGCCGTGATGCTTCGCCATCAAACGGCTGTAGCCAGAGCTGCTGATCGTCTCCATGCACAAACACCAGCGCCTTATCCAACAAACACCAACTCTGACCACCGTACTCGTGCACCCGGCTGCGCACGGAGATCTGGGGTGGTGAAACCGTGCTGATAACTCCATTCTGCCAGTTGCAGATAACCGTGTGGCCATCATTTTCAGGTTGGTATTCCACCCAGAAGAGTTGTTGATTTGGACCCGCCTGCAACTGTCCGTATTCTTTCATACCTTGCAGGGCATGTTCAGCAGTAAACGACGATGGCCAAAGACCAGGTTGGTGGGATGATGTTGGCAGCATTCCCTGAGCCTCACTCATTAATCACAGTGGTACCCTTGAGCCTAGCTCAGGAAAGCACGGCGTTACCAGATCTGTTCAAGTATTAATCACTCAAACTCTGAGGAACTGAAAAACACCCGTGAATTGCGCTCGTTCCGGTACAGCATCTTGGAGCTATCCAGCGGTTGCTCAGCCTCAGCCCGCGCGTCAGTGATCAGGTGGTGGTGTTCCGACTTGCTGCACACCGGATCCGCATTGGTGGCATCGCCAGTCATCATGTAGGCCTGGCAGCGACAACCGCCGAAGTCTTTCTCCTTATCATCACAGGAGCGGCACGGCTCCTTCATCCACTCGTAACCCCGGAAATGGTTGAAACCAAAGCTCTCGTTCCAGATATGGTCGAGGGAGTTGTCACGTACATTGGGAAATTCGATCGGCAGCATCTTGGCGCTGTGACACGGCAATGCCGTGCCGTCCGGCGTCACGGTCAGGAATACCTGGCCCCAGCCGTTCATGCAACCTTTGGGACGCTCTTCATAGTAGTCCGGCGTGACAAAGATCAGTTTGATCGGATTACCTTCCGCAGCCAGCTTTTCGCGGTACTCGTTGGTGATCCGTTCCGCCCGTTCCAGCTGAGCACGAGTCGGCAGCAGGTTCTCCCGGTTCTCGTATGCCCAGCCATAGTACTGGCAGGTGGCCAGCTCGACGTAGTCTGCCTCCAGCTCAATACAGAGTTCGATGATGCGATCAATCTGATCGATGTTATGACGGTGGGTCACGAAGTTGAGCACCATCGGGTAACCCTGTGCTTTCACTTCCCGCGCCATCTTCAGCTTCTGATTGAACGCTTTCTGCGAGCCCGCCAGCATGTTGTTCACACTCTCATCCGCTGCCTGGAAGCTGACCTGGATGTGGTCCAGCCCCGCATCACGAAACTCGGCAACTTTACGCTCGTTCAAGCCTACACCGGAGGTGATCAGGTTGGTGTAGTAACCCAGGCGCCTCGCTTCACTGATCAGCGTAACCAAGTCCTGACGTACCAACGGTTCACCACCGGAAAAGCCGAGTTGCACCGCCCCCAGCTT
Source organism: Pontibacterium granulatum (assembly GCF_029961155.1). Taxonomy (GTDB): domain Bacteria; phylum Pseudomonadota; class Gammaproteobacteria; order Pseudomonadales; family Balneatricaceae; genus Pontibacterium; species Pontibacterium granulatum. The sequence continues at coordinate 46,544 of NZ_JASBRH010000027.1, forward strand.
ACGCCCCTCTTCGAACACCTTGATCCACTCTTCGGTGGTCAATTCAGTGTTACGGTTGGCAAAATCCAGCGGGTTGGCACAGTACGGGCACTGCAACGGGCATTTGTAGGTCAGCTCGGCAAGCAGCCACAGTGGCTGGCCGTGGGTTGGAACAGAGTTCAGAGAAGGAGAGCCGTTGCAGGATGAGGAGGACATGGGATACCTCGTATTCTTCTTATAGTTATGTACGTAATTGCACTGTGGGTCGCAATTTAGGGGCGAACCTACTCACTGTTGTAGGGCAGCCTTCAGGCTGCCGGTAGCCTGAAGGCTACCCTACATTGGATCTACTGATCTCAATCCAGCGTTGCTTATGAGCTTCCGCCAGAAACTCCAGCACATCGCTTTCTAAACCATCCACGTCACCGAACTTGCCCTTAAGATCAGCAACAATCCCTGCCACCGGTTTCTCGCCGTCTACCAGCGCCAGGATCTCGCCGGCCGGGCCGTTCAGCTGGATCATGCCTTCCGGGTAGAGCAGTACATAACTGTTCTGTGCCTGCTCCCACTGGAAGCGAAACATGGTGTTCAGGGTTGGGATTGATTCGTTGCTAATCATCGGAACAACCCTGTGTGGTATACCTTCTCACCCGTCACTGTGTGGTACGGCGCGCGGTCCAGTTCGTACGCCATGGTCATCGCATCTAGCATCGACCAGAGCACGTCCAGCTTGAACTGCAGGATCTCCAGCATGCGCTCTTGCTGTTCGCGGGTTTTGTAGTGATCCAGAGTGATCTCCAGGCCGTGCACCACGTCGCGACGCGCTTCGGTCAGGCGGTTGCGGAAGTACTGGTAGCCGTTTGCGTCGATCCACGGGTAGTGATCCGGCCAGGTATCCAGGCGGGACTGGTGGATCTTTGGAGCAAACAACTCGGTCAGGGAGGAGCTCGCAGCTTCTTCCCAGGTCGCACGACGGGCGAAGTTCACATAAGCATCCACGGCAAAACGTACACCCGGCAACACATGTTCCTGGGAGATGATCTCTTCGCGAGTCAGGCCCACAGCTTCACCCAGGCGCAGCCAGGCTTCGATGCCACCTTCCGCCTCATCGTAACCGTCGTGGTCGAGGATACGCTGCACCCACTGACGGCGGGTATCACGATCCGGGCAGTTGGCCATGATCGCCGCATCTTTCATCGGGATCATGATCTGATAGTAGTAGCGGTTGGCAACCCACCCCTGAATCTGTTCTTTGGTGCAGCTGCCGTTGTACATCGCCACGTGGTAGGGGTGATGGATATGGTAGAGATCGCCCTTGGCACGCAGAGCCTGTTCGAACTCTTCGCGGGACATCGGCAGTTTGTTTTCGGTTACCTGTGTGTTCATATGCACGCTCCTGTTTTTTATCAGGACCCGATCAGAGTTCAATACTCATGCCGTCGTAGGAGATGTCTATGCCGTGGGCCAGTACTTCGGCGCGCTCCGGCGACTCCTCATCCAGGATCGGGTTGGTGTTGTTGATATGGATAAGTACCTTGCGTGGTTTTTCCAGCGTATCCAGGTACTCGATCATCCCACCCTGCCCGGACTGGGGCAGATGGCCCATGGCGGTACCGAGCTTGTCGCCGACACCGGAAACAATCAACTCGTCTTCACGCCAGATGGTGCCGTCGACCATTACACAGTCGGCGCTTTCCATCACAGGACGCAGGTGGGGTTCGATCTGGCCGAGGCCAGGTGCATAGAACAGGGTTTTACCGGTCCGGGTATCTTCGATTTTGATACCGATATTGTCACCCGGATGGGGATCGTTACGGTGCGGCGAGTATGGCGGCGCACTGCTGAGCAGGGGCACGGCGGTCAGCTTCAACTCCGGCACCTGCGGAATCGTAAACGGCTTGGCGCCCTCTTCGATTGGAATGCGGTTCCAGTTGATACCGCCGTTCCAGTGCTCAAGCATGTTGAAGATCGGGAAACCAGAGGTGAGATCCTGATGCACCATATCGGTACACCACACCTCGTGCGGACAGCCTTCGCGCAGCATCAACAGACCGGTGGTATGGTCGATCTGGCTGTCCATAAAGACAATGGCCGAGATACCGGTATCACGGATCGCACGCGCCGGCTGCATCGGTCCGAAGCTGTCCAGTTGGGCACGGATATCCGGCGAGGTATTAAACAGGATCCAGTGTTCGCCATCGGCACTGACAGCAATAGAGGATTGGGTACGTGGCTGGGCTTTAATAGTGCCTTCGCGCACGCCCCGACAGTTACGGCAGTTGCAGTTCCACTGAGGAAAGCCACCGCCAGCGGCTGAGCCTAAAACGTGTATTTTCATTATTATTCTTTTGCGCTGGTGACCGTCAGATCCGCATCAGTGCGGCGCCCGTCGTAGTGAGCCCGGCTCCTGCCGGTTGGGAAACCCCAGAGGGGAAAACGCAAAAGCCACGAACGGAGCGTCGTAACTTTTGCGCAAAGTGCTTAGCGGTTTGCGAAGTACATGGTTACTTCGAAGCCGATGCGCATGTCTTTGTATTCTGGTTTAGTCCACATAACGTAATACCCTCTGGTTGTTATTGCTTTGAATAGGAGTTACCAGATTGATAATAGAAATGGGGCCGTGGAACCCATATGGTACTTTGGAACGAAAAAGGTCCTGAATTAGACCAGTAGTAGTACGTTAGATAGATGGGAAAACTTCAGGATCCACGCAGTTACGATTGCAAATAACAGCGATTCAGCAGGAGTTGAAAGTAGTTAAAGCGTGGGAAAAGTGACTGCAAACAATCTTGTCAGCTGTTGAGGTTATCGAACAGCTTTCCCAACAGCTTGTTGACCTTGCGAACCTGCGGCTCAGAAAAACCCTTGAAGGCTTTTTTAAACACGTCCTGCGTATTCGCAAATACATAGGTCACATTTTCGTACCCTTGCTCCGTCAGGCGTACGAGGGTCACACGGCCATCATGATCTGAGGGATAGGCCTCAACCAGGCCTTCATCCTGCATGCGGTACACAATCTTGGTAATGGTGGGTAACTTGCCGAGGGCTTGTTCGGCAATATCGGAGATGCTCATTTCACCGTGCACATTGAGAAGCATGGCCACCCGCCAGCGGGAAATATCCATGTTCATCGGCTTGAGAGTTTTCTCCATCTCCAGCGCATATCGAGCGTTCACCCGAGCGATCCAATAGAATGGAAACTCGTCGAGCTCAAACGCCTCACTGGAGGGACGAGACCTCTCCAGCTTGTCGGATTGTCCAGTCATCGGCTCTATCCTTCTCCGCACTGGATGCCAGGGAGACATCCAGCTAACGTTTCTGGAAAGTCACATACCCACTAAAAACCTTCCGCACAAACACAGGCAAACGGGTAGAGGTGATTTCACTGATTATGGAATAACAGCTACGTAATTTGGAGCGTTTTAAGAAAATAACAAATGATGCGGACAGAAACGAGCGAATTACAGGTATTTTACGTAAACGTAATTTTCCGCCGGCCGGCGGTGCTTGATAAATGTGTCCCGCCATGTGCCCCGCACAAGGCGCAGAAAGACATCTCATACCCTAAAGTATGACGAGTGGGAGGGATGCGATTTAGTGCCGCGGCGATTAACAGCATCACCGCAGCCATCTATCTCAGCGCCCTAATTTCAGGCGCTGAAAGCGTATCAATCAGCTGTCAGCCAGAATGAAGACAACATCATCTTTGCCTTCAATCCACTGATCAACCTGCTCGCGGCTTTTACCAAAGAACACTACGCGGGAAGCGTTGCTCAGTTCACCGTTTGCACCCAGCTTGTGCATGTAAACCCACCAGCTGTCGGCAGCCATCTGACGAATTTTGTAGATATTGCGGATCGGAGAGAAATTGAACGTCTTAGTCATTGTCATTATTTTCTTCGGGATCTGTCACGAGTTACATCGACCAGAATTACAGATCGATGTTTAACGTTCTAAAACTGAATTTTGGCTACTGTTTGAACAGTTCGGGCAGACTTTACCGTTACAAATCCCCGAATCCCACAGGGTTACTGTAGTTTTCTAAATTCCAGAAAATTTTTCTATTTATATCTTATTAAAAGAAAAATCCACCAACCATGGTTCAGAAAGCAACGTAAATCCAAGAAATATTACTGAACCGACCAATACGCGGTGCAATCAACGCTACGTAATCAAAACGGGGAGCTTTATTAATGCGTTCAAACATAATTCCTGCGCTCTGGTAACGCCGCCAGACAGCTTAAACAAAACCAAAAGTCGTTTGCTATAAGTTACTAACCATCTGATTTTCAGTCACAAGTATAAGTTTATGCCGTTTTAATCTGTAACTTATGTGCGGCTTTTCATACACTATCAATAGCTTCAACTTTCCCTGACCATGGAACATCTGCGATGGATATGCCCCCTCAACTTCGTGATATTGAAGAGCAGGTAAAACAACTCCCGTTTTTACCTGTTGTTCTGGCCGAGTTGATGGCGCTGGATAAATGCAAGGAAGACTACTTTGAACAGGTGGTTGCACTTGCACGTAAAGACCCGTCCCTGACCACCCTGATTCTCAAGATCGCCAACTCCGCCGCATCGGGTACGACTCAGCCGATCAGCAGCCTGACAATCGCAATGTCCCGCATCGGCACTGAAAGTATCTCAAACTACATTGCGACCGTAGGCGTGACCCGCGTTTTCCTGCCCGTACAAGCCGAACACCAACTGCTGTGGACCCACGCGATCGAAACCGCGATATATGCCGAGCACCTGGCATTGACCATGAAAGAGTTTGGCGTTAATCCAGAGCTCGCCTATATCAGTGGTCTGTTGCACGACATCGGCCGATTTGTGATGTTTGATGTGGCGCCGAAAGCGCTGGCAGATACACCAAGCACCAGTTGGTCATCTCCCGAGGAACTGCCCCAGGTTGAGCGTAAGACGATCGGTTATGACCACTCCCAGGTGGGCCTGATTGCCTGCAAACACTGGCAACTGCCAAAGGTGCTCTGCAATATGGTACGCGTTCATCATCGCTACGGTATCTACCGAAACCAACAGGTACCTCGGGGCTTCCGCAATCTGTTGCTGATCATTCAACTGGCGGACTTTATCAGTATCTGCCTGACCAAATCCCCGGAATGGCTGGACCTGCCGGAAAAAGAATTTGCTAAGAAATTAGCCAAGAACTGCACGCACGAGGCATGGGGTGAAGTGGACCTACCCTTCCAACGTCTGGCAGAGGAGTTGTGCTTCCTGCAACAGAAAGCACATAACTGGGCGGTAAGCATCGGCTGCGCCTGAGCGGCCCCTACTCAGACACAACCAATATGCAGCCTATTTTACACCTTGAACTTAGATAGTGCGCTATCCTGCTGACTGGTCAGCTGTACCATGGCGTTACAGTTGCTTTCCTGCTCACGCGCCTGGTCTGATACGTTGCCACTGATATCACGGATGTTAGAGGTGTTGCGGTTGATCTCTTCCGCTGTTGCACTCTGCTCTTCCGCTGCGGTCGCGATCTGCAGGGTCATCTGGTTAATGTCCTGAATACTCTCGCGAATACTACCCAGAACACCATCCGCCTCAGCGGCCATAGCCTGGGTCTCGTTGGCACGGTCACGTCCCTTCAGAATCACCACTTCGGCGTTTTTCACACCCGCCTGCAGCTGCTGGATCATATCTTTGATCTCTTCAGTGGACTGCTGGGTGCGGGATGCCAGGGCGCGCACCTCATCCGCAACCACCGCAAAACCACGTCCCAGATCACCTGCACGTGCCGCCTCAATCGCCGCGTTGAGTGCCAGCAGGTTGGTCTGATCAGCGATGTCGGTAATCGTGGTCAGAATGGATGCAATGTTGTCACTGTAGGAGGACAAGTCATTGATGGTACCCACCACGGTTTCCATATCACGTGCCAGGCCTTCAATGGATGTTGTGGTCTGAGAAACCACCTCAACACCGGTATGCGTTGCTTCATCCACCGCCTGTGAGGAGGCTGCGGTACGTTGCGCATTGGCAGCCACGTCCTGCGCGGTCGCAGACATCTCATGCATTGCGGTTGCCAGCTGATCCAGCTCGAACAACTGCTGCTGCAACTGCCCGGAAGCCACTTCAGCAGACGCGGCTGTCATATCGGTATTTGCGCGTACATCTACGGAGATATTCTTCACCTGGCCGACGAGTTCCTGCAGATACGTCAAGAAGCGGTTAAATTCCTCCGACAGCTGGCCGAACTCATCCTTGGTGGTTACTTCCAAACGCTTGGTCAGATCACCCTCACCACTGTTGATCTCCTGGAGAGAATCTTTCAGCGCCTGCAGTGGCTGCAACGTGCGGGATACCGCCATGTAGATTGCTACAGAGGTTAGCAACGCACTGATCAGCGTACCAATTAATGCCGCCCAACCAAAAGCGTTCGCTTCGGCCATCACCTTGGACTTGTCCAGTACCACACCCACGTACCACTCACTGCCGTAAAGACCGGCTAGCTTGTAGTAGGAGGTAAAGACATCACGGCCGGCAACCGTGGTTTCCTGCAGCTCTTCGGAAAAGCGTGGAACACCCGCGGTAAAGAACTCGGTCAGGGATTTACCGTTCAGCTCCGCTTCCGGGTGGCTGATGATGTTGCCATCTGCGCTTACCAGAAACGCGTAGCCGGTGCCGTCGAAGTTCAGTGTATTCACTGCTTCAGAAACGGTCTTAAGGCTCAGGTCGCCACCAAAAGCCCCCTTGAACTCCCCTTTGTCGTAAATGTTGGCCACTGCGGAGATCAGGATCTCCTTGGTCGCTGCATCAGGGTAAGGATCGGTCAGCACCGCACGCTGGTGGCTGCGGGCATAGGGATACCACGGACGCTTGCGGGCATCCCAACCTTGTGGATTCCAAGTCGGATCATTGGTGATGCGCTCACCGTCGGTGTCCAGGCCACCAAAAATGAGGATAAATTCTTTCTTCAGAAGTGGGGTGTTAAACGTATTCTGAATTGTCTCGACACTGAAATCTTCATTGATGGTTTCTGCCATCATATCGATCAGTGCCAGTTTTCCGTTCAGCCAGTTGGTGATCTGTTCACCCAAAGCTTTAGTCGATTCTGCGGTATTCGTCGCTGTACTCTCATACAGCGCGTCTTTCACACTGTGGTACTGCACCCATGAAAAAACCGAAAATGCCAGGACCACAATGGTCGAGGCAAACAACGCGATTTTGTGTGAGACTTTCATCAGGGAACCCTTGTTATGCCATTGGTAGTGTTGCTCCTTGGTCCTGTTATCCATCATGCCGGACTATCTCTAGCGGATATTACATCCAGATGAAATCTTATTTTTAGACCAAAGAAGTATCGACAGAGCCTATCCAACTGGAAGGCTCAGTTCAATATATGAAACTATCGGCATATATAGGAAATATTTAAGAAAACCATCACGTGCATTAAATAATTTCATGTCTGAGGACGACATGATCAGGACGAACCCGACTTAACGCAGCGGAATATATGCCATGAAGTTGAAAAACTCAGATGTGAGAAACCAGAAGAATGTGTAAACCTCCCCTAAAATAGCGGCATCCACATTTAGAGTTCTCCGGCGTACACTACGCCAATACGGAGAGCTAACAATGAAGAAATCACGCTAC
>NZ_JASBRH010000028.1 GCF_029961155.1 Pontibacterium granulatum
AGCCATTAGATCACCCCTTAAATTACTTTGGCTTCGTTTTTCAGTTTTTCGACCAGCTCATCCACGCTGCCGACTTTAATACCCGCCTGACGCTCAGCCGGTGGAGTGACTTTCAGCAGTTTGGTGTGCTCTTTCAGCTCAACACCCAGGTCTGCAGGGGTTTTCACGTCCAGCGGCTTACGCTTCGCTTTCATGATGTTTGGCAAAGACGCGTAGCGTGGCTCGTTCAGACGCAGGTCAGTGGTCACGATTGCTGGCAGGTTCAGGGCAACCGTCTGCAGACCGCCATCCACTTCGCGGGTCACGTTGACTTTGTCACCCTCGATTTTCACTTCAGACGCGAACGTACCTTGTGGCATATCCAACAGTGCACCCAGCATCTGACCGGTCTGGTTGTTGTCGGAGTCGATCGCCTGCTTACCCATGATCACCAGCTCAGGCTTCTCTTCGTCGATCACTTTCGCCAACAGCTTGGCCACGTTCAGAGACTCTGGGGAATCTTCGGTTTCGATCTGAATACCACGGTCGGCACCCAGTGCCAGTGCAGTACGGATCTGTTCCTGGCACGCTTTCGGGCCGATGGACACAACCACGACCTCGGAAGCCGTACCGGCTTCTCTCAGACGCACCGCTTCTTCCACGGCGATTTCACAAAACGGGTTCAGGGCCATTTTTACGTTGGCCAGATCCACATCACTGTTATCAGACTTCACACGTACTTTGACGTTGTAGTCGATCACTCGCTTAACTGTTACAAGCACCTTCATCAGCAAAGACCTTTTATCTGTCGTTCTTCTTTGTATGCTTTTACTGTTGGGTTAGATAACGCCTTGTTCAGTAGCTATACACTAGGAACCAGCTCTTTTTCTAAGTGGTTTCCCTAATCATACCCAACCCTTGCAAATAAGCAATAACCCTTACAAACAAATTTATACCCCCTTGGGCTAATAACAAAACGGTTCCAATATTAGGGAAAACACTTATAATTAAGTTAACCTGATATAACAGAGCGCCGGTTTGCTAACAAAGACAGGCCTCTATGGAATCCATATCCACTTTCCTGGCCCTGCAGTCGCAGCCAAAGAGGACGTGAGCAACGGCTTTCACTATGAGATAGTCTGGGTTCCAAAATAACAACAAAGAAACTGAGTTTGGGGAGATCTACCGATGACCCGTGAGTCGATGGAGTTTGATGTTGTAATCGTAGGTGCAGGCCCTGCAGGTCTGTCTACTGCGTGCCGCCTGATGCAACTGGCGCAGGAGAAGGAGCAGGAACTGACGGTCTGCGTCGTAGAAAAAGGCTCTGAAGTAGGTGCGCACATCCTGTCCGGTGCGGTAATTGAATCCCGTGCGCTGGACGAACTGTTCCCTGACTGGAAAGAACAGGGTGCCCCGCTGAACACGGCGGTAACAGAAGATGAAGTTTACCTGCTGAAAGACGCAGAAAACGGCACCAAGATCCCTAACGCGTTTGTGCCAAAGACCATGCACAACGATGGTAACTACATCGTAAGTCTGGGCAACGTAGCCCGCTGGCTAGCAGAACGCGCAGAAGAACTGGGCGTAGAGATTTTCCCTGGCTTCGCAGCCTCCGAAGTACTTTACAATGAAGATGGCAGCGTAAAAGGTATCGCCACCGGTGACATGGGTATCGGCATGGATGGCGAACAGAAAGACAGCTACATGCCAGGCATGGAGCTGCACGCCAAATACACTATCTTCTCTGAAGGTTGCCGTGGCCACCTGGGCAAGCAGCTGATCAACAAATTCAACCTGGATTCTGACGCAGACGCCCAGCACTACGGTATCGGCGTTAAAGAGCTTTGGGATATCCCCGCCGAGCAGCACAAGCCAGGCCTGGTCGTGCACGGTTCCGGCTGGCCACTGGACAAAAACACCAGCGGCGGTTTCTTCCTGTACCACACCGATGACTGCCAGGTGGTAGTCGGTCTGATCGTTGACCTGAATTATTCCAACCCGTACATCAGCCCGTTTGATGAGTTCCAGCGCCTGAAGCACCATCCGGTGCTGAAACGTCACCTGGAAGGCGGCACCCGCGTGTCTTACGGTGCACGTGCGATCACCAAAGGTGGTTTCAACTCTCTACCGAAGATGACCTTCCCGGGCGGCCTGGTTGTAGGCTGTAATGCAGGCACCCTGAACTTCAGCAAGATCAAGGGCACCCACACCGCGATGAAATCCGGCATGCTGGCCGCAGAAGCGATGTTCGAAGCGCTGAGTGCCGGTTGCGAAGGCGGCAAGGAACTGACCCGCTACGAAGAGCTGTTCAAAGATTCATGGCTGTACGACGAACTGTTCCGCTCCCGTAACTTCGGCCCGGCGATGCACAAGTTTGGCGCGATCCTGGGTGGTGCATTCAATTACATCGACCAGAATATCTTTGGCGGCAAACTGCCTGTGACCCTGCATGATAACCATGAAGACTACGCACAGATGCAGCCTGCCAGCAACTTCCAGCCGATCGAGTACCCTAAACCGGATGGCAAACTGAGCTTCGACAAGCTGTCTTCCGTGTTCCTGTCAAACACCAACCACGAAGAAGACCAGCCTTGTCACCTGACGCTGAAGGATGCGGACATTCCGCTGAAACAGAACCTGCCTACCTATGCGGAACCGGCACAGCGCTACTGCCCTGCCGGCGTGTATGAAGTGGTGGAAGATGAAGGCGGCCCGCGCTTCCAGATCAACGCGCAGAACTGCCTGCACTGTAAAACCTGCGACATCAAGGACCCAGCCCAGAACATTACCTGGGTAACCCCTGAAGGCATGGGCGGCCCTAACTATCCGAATATGTAATCTCAGTACGTGAGATAAAAAACGGCGGGTAATTTACCCGCCGTTTTTGTTTGTGTAAGGCATTGGATTCGGGTCTAGTCCGTCAGCGTATGGAACAACCCTGCAATCTGCTCCCGCATCCACTGGTGTTCCACATCGGCGTGATAGCGCCGGTGCCATAACAGCCTGATCGCCACCGGCTCCAGCTCACTGAACGGCAACGACAGCGCAGTAATCTCCTGCGATCTCGGCAACACCGGGAACACGCGTTTACCTGCAATCATGGCCAGGTTGGAATCACATAAGGCGTTCATCGCTGTCATCAGGTTGTTAGTCTCCAGCATCACATCGCGACTCAGTTCCTTGCCAAAGAGCAACTGGTCCAGCTGGCGATGCTCGTTAAATCCAGGAATCCAGAAATGGATAAACGGCAGCCCCGCAAACTGCTCTAAACTCATCGGCGCACGGGCCAACGGATGATTCCGGCGCAACAAACACACCGGCTCTTCGTAACAGATCACCTTGGAATGGATATTGGCAGGTGCCTCATCCCCCAGATTCAGAATGAAGTCCAGTTGCCCGGATGCCAGTGACTCCATACTGTAGGTTTCCAGATTGACGATCTTCAAGCGGACATGGGGTGCCGTTTCTTTGAGCGCGTCTAAAAGCGGCGCCACAACAACCTGCGAGAACAGATCCAGCATGCCGATACGGAACGTTCTTCTTAGCTGAGAGGGGTCGACCTTCACCGGCGCCACCAACCGCAACATATCATCCAGCAACGGACGCAACATCTGATGCAACTGTTCTGCTCTTGGCGACGGAGCCAGACCATGGGACTGACGAATGAATAGCTCATCACCAAACAGCTGACGCAAGCGCTGCAGGTTGCGGCTCATAGCCGGTTGTGACAGATCCAGCCGTTCCGCCGCACGTGATACGCTGCGTTCCTCCATCAACGCGTTAAACGCCACCAGCAAGCGCAGATCAATCCGTCCCAGATCATCCAGATTCATTCCGATTATTTTTCCATCAGGTTTCGATAACGAATACCGTACACCATCGCGTACAGCACCGGTACCACGATCAGGGTCAGTACCGTGGCGATACCCAGACCAAAGGTGATCACCACCGCCATGCTGGCGAAGAAGTCGTCAAACAGCAGCGGTATCATCCCCAGGATGGTTGTTATAGCCGCCATACATACCGGTCGTACACGACTGACTGCAGACTCGAAAACCGCCTGATACGGTTCCTGCCCGGAGTCCAACGCCAGGTTAATCTGATCCAACAAGACAATACCGTTCTTCAGCAACATGCCCGACAGACTGAGGAACCCAAGCAGCGCCATAAAGCCAAACGGCAGATCCAGCACCAGCAACCCGAGCGTCACACCGGTGATTGCCAGCGGTACCGTCGCCCAGATCACCAACGCCTTGCGTAATGCATTAAACAGCAAGACCGTAATCACAAACATACTCAGGAAACCGATCGGCATCGCTTCCAACAGCGGCGCCTGTGCATCTCGTGAGCTCTCGTATTCACCGCCCCATTCCAGGCTATATCCGGCTGGCAACTCGATCGCCTCGATCTGTGGTTGCACGCGGCTCAGCAGTGCACTGGCAGGCTCTTCGCTTAACGGATCGGGATCTGCCAGCACGGTGATGGTTCGCTTACGATCACGACGCATGATCAGTGAGTCTTCCCACTCCACATCAAAACCACCCACGATCTGCTCTACCGGAATGTACGACTGGTATACCGGACTCCAGACTTTCAGATCTGGCAGGTTATCGATATTCAGGCGTTCCTCATCTGGCGTGCGGGCGACAATTGGCATCAGGGTTGCGCCGTCACGATACAGGCCAATCGTCTTGCCACTGAAATTCATCTGCAGCATCGAGTCCAGATCCTGTTTACTCACACCGACCCTGCGCGCCTGAGCTTCTTGGAACTGTGGTCGAATGACCTTGCTACGTTCGCGCCAGTCATGGCGAATATTAGCGGCCATTGGATCTGCCTGAAGCACCGACTGCACTTCAGTTGCCAAAACACGGAGTTGATCGGGTTCCGGCCCACTGATCCGCACCTCGATTTTGGCATTGGTGGACGGACCGATTTCAAGACGCTTCAGTTTGAACTGGGCATGGCTGTATTCGTCTGCCAGATGTGTGTTGAGGTCCTGCATCAGACTGCCAATCCCTTCGGTATCGTGGGTGCGGATCAACAGCTGACTATAGGCGGCGTAACTCTTCTCCGGCCCATAAGTCAGCATGAAACGCAGGGCTCCTTTACCGGTGGTTGTCGCCACATACTCCACACGCGCGTCTTCCATCAACCAGGCCTCGATCTCCGCTGTTTCTGCGGCGGTATCACGGATATCAGAACCCTGCACACGCCAGTAGTCCACCAGAAACATCGGCGTGGTCGATGCCGGGAAGAAAACCTGTTTTACCGAACCAAAGCCCACCACCGCGACCACGGTCGCAGCCAGCACAACCGCTACGGTTCCCCAGCGGAAGCGCATACAGAGATCCAGCAGCCAGCGATAGGCAGTAAAGAACAATCCCTGGTAGGGATCATCCATGCCCTCCTCCGCTTCATCGACCACTGCTTCTCCAAAAAAGAGACTGCAGAAGAAAGGCGTCAGGGTAATGGCCGTTACCCAGGAGAGCATCAACGAGATCAACAATACGTAGAACAGCGAGCCTGCAAATTCACCGGTGGCGTCCGGCGACAGACCAATCGGCGCAAACGCAATTACAGCAATTACGGTTGCCCCCAGCAGTGGCCACTGGGTGTGACGCACAATAAGACTCGCCGCTTCCACCCGATCCAGGCCACGCTTCATGTTGATCAGAACACCCTCCGTCACCACGATGGCGTTATCCACCAGCATCCCCAGCGCGATAATCAGCGCCCCCAGCGAGATACGCTGCAGATCGATGGCAAAAACCTTCATAAAGATAAAGGTGCCAAGGATGGTCAGCAGCAGGATCAGGCCGATCAATACACCGCTGCGCACGCCCATAAATACCAGCAACACCAGGATGACGATGCCGACAGCCGCGGCCAGGTTATAGAGGAAGCTGTTGACCGACTTTTCAACTTCCTGGGGCTGGTTGTAGAGCTGGGAGACTTCCATCCCAATAGGCCGGGCATACTCCAGCTCGGTAAGACGTTCATCGATCGCAGCACCAACGTCCACCACATTCACGCCGGACGCAAAGGAGATACCCAGATGCAGTGATGGCTGGTTATTGAAGCTGACCAGATTACTGGGTACTTCCGCGTAACCACGCTTGATGTCTGCCACATCCCCCAAGCGGATCAGCTCGCTCTGGCCGGGCTCGCTGAGAATCAGCTCTTCCAGCTCGCCAATATCGGTAAACTCACCGGTTGGCGAGATACGGATATACTCGCTGCCCACACGAACGTAACCCGCGTTGGAGACGACATTCTGTGTTGCCAACAGGTTGTAGATGGTATTCAGGTTAATCCCCAGGTTGTTCAGCTTGATACGGGAGATTTCGAGCTGCACCTCTTCGCGCTGGCGACCCGCCTGCTCAACTTTGCCCACACCCGGCACCAGCACCAGTTCTCGACGCAAGAAGTCTGCGTAGTCGGCGAGCTCTTCGTATTGATAGCCATCCCCCGTAACCGCCAGAAGAACGCCGTACACATCCCCAAAATCATCATTGATCAGCGGGGTGCCGACACCTGGTGGCAGGTTAGGTTGGTAATCGTTTACCTTACGTCGCAACTCATCCCAGATCTGGCGCAGCTCTTCACCGGCATAAATGCTCTTCATCTCTACCGTAATCTGCGACATCCCTGGCGAACTGATGGAGCGAACGCTATCCACATAGGCCAACTGCTGTACAACGTTCTCCAACGGAAAGGTGACTTCCTCTTCCACCTGCATGGCGGAAGCGCCTGGATAGCCGGTAATGATCATCGCCTCCTTGATGGTGAACTCCGGGTCTTCCAGCTGCCCTAATCCCAAAAAAGACACGCTGCCGCCCACCAACAGCAGCAAGGCCACCATCCAACTGGTGACCTTATGACGGATAAAGTATTCAGCGCTGTTCATCAGATACCACGCTCCCGCTTCCACTGACGAACCTTCATCCCTTCGCGCAGGTGGTGAACCCCTGCAGTTACCACAATGTCACCGGCACTCAAACCAGACAGAATCTCAATGCCGTTGGAGGTAATTTCACCTATCTCCACATCAAACCGGCTCACCTTCATCGTCTCCGGTGATACCTTCCAGATCTGACGAAGGTTGCTGTTCAGGGGCGTATCCTCAGCCGCAAATACCGCTTCCACCGGCAGTACGAAGCGCAAGGTGTCCAACTCAAAGACGCGATTTAGGTCAAACCGCACCGACGCAGTCATACCGGGAAATACCTCCAGTGATCCGGGGCGTAGCATGCTCAGCGTCACGGAATAGGAACCGGTCTTAGGATCGGCCTCTGCCGTCCGCTCGCGATACTCGGCTTTAAAGCTCTGGTCCGGCAGTGCATCAAAGAAGATATCCGCCCTTTGCTCACGCGCATCCGGCTTGGTCGGCAATGCAGCGATCCATTCAGGCACCTGGAATTCGATATCAATCTGGTCACCCGACTGAATCACGATAACCGGTTCCTTGGCTTGCACATTCTGATAGTTGTCGACCATGCGCTGAGAAATGGTGCCATCGTAGGGAGCGCGCAGTTCGGTATATTTCATGTCCAGCTCTGCACGCCGCAATGCCGCACGCGCAACGTCCAGCTCGGCACGCTTTTCATCGTACTGGGCAGCCGATACCAGCTTGCGCTTCAGCATCTTATCAAAGCGGTCGTACTGGGCCTTCGCAAGACGATACTGAGCACGCCTCTGGTCAAGCACGACTTGGTAATCGGCCGGATCCAGACGGGCCAAAAGCTGGCCTTTCGTTACCGGCTGCCCCTCCTGAATCACCAGATCGTTCAACTCACCTGGAATTCGAAAAGCGAGTTCCGTTCGCGACGTGGCTTTAACCTCTGCGGGAAAAGTCCGGATCTGTTGATCGAGGGGATTTTCAATCGTCAGCAATTTGGCAGGACGCACGATCTCCTGCCTGGAACCGGTCTCCTGCGCCTGCGCAGTTCCAAGGAATAGAATGCCGGACACAACCAGCATCAGTTTTCGCCAAAGCACGGATTCGACCTCGTTAATTCGGTGGAAAAATATTTACACAACATACAGAGTTAAGTATGGAACAAAAACAAAACGACACAGATAGATGATATGCACGCGGCGCATATCTCAACGACATAAATTCACTCGATTTGGACTGCTCAAGTCCGTCTCGGATTAGACCACTGTGACAGAGGCGATAGGACCAAGCCTCCTTCAGCGTTATGCACTTGATAACCATCAACGCCGCTACGGGCCTTCGAGGCTACCCTGCCTTCCCTTCTAACAATAAGAATGAGGCGCCGCGATGGATCTGACCCGATATGTGAATACCTTTGGTAAGGCCATGCGCCGCAAACATGGCTGCAAAGTCCATAAGGTGTCGATCAACGCCGCATTCACCTGCCCTAACCGTGACGCCACCAAAGGGATAGGCGGATGCACCTTCTGCAACAACGCCTCGTTTAACGTCAACGCGCAAAACGCGCCAACCATTGATCAACAGTTGTGTGAGGGTAAAGCGGTGGTCGGCCGCAAAAAGAACGCCAGTAAATTCATCGCCTACTTCCAGGCCTATACCAGCACGTACGGCGACGTTGCGCTGCTTGAACAGCGGTATGAACAGGCGCTCCGTACACCCGATGTGGTTGGTCTCTCGATTGGGACCCGCCCGGACTGCGTACCGGATGAGGTGCTACGGCTGCTGGCCCGCTATCAGGAACAGGGTCATGAAGTGTGGCTGGAATTGGGGTTGCAGTCAGCAAATGACGAAGTACTGAGGCAGGTCAATCGCGGCCATGACGTTGCCTGCTATAAAGACGCCATTAAACGCGCAAAGTCATTCGGATTGCAGGTATGCACCCATCTGATTGTGGGCCTCCCCGGAGAAACACCCGAAGCCAGCGTCGATGCAGCTGCAATGACCACCGACCACAACAGTGATGGTTTGAAAATCCACCCACTGCATGTGGTGAAAGGCACCCAGATGGCCCGCCAGTTAAAGCAAGGCGGGATCCCGTCACTGAGCCAGGAGCAATATGTGGATGTAGTCACCCGGATTATCCGGCAAGCACCTGACGAGCAAACGTTCCACCGCCTGACCGGGACAGCTAATGAGCAACTGCTGCTCGCGCCCCAATGGTGCCAACGTAAGTGGTCTGTACTGAACGCAATTTATCACCGGCTGGCCGCATGCCCGGCCACATAGAGATGTAAGCAATACCGATGAGCAGTAAACGCCCAAACCCCAGTAAACGTTTTACCCACGAAGAGCCGGATACGCTGGTGTATCAGATCGATGACCGTCTGTACGTAAACCTGACCGACCGCTGCACCCTGGCCTGCACCTTCTGCCCGAAACACAACGGCTGTACGGAGGTGAAGGGGCACGAACTGTATCTGTCGGAACGACCTGCAGCGGACAAGATCATCGAACTGATTGGTGATCCGACTCGCTACACCGAAATCGTGTTCTGCGGTTTCGGCGAACCCACCCTGCGTCTGAAAGATCTTCTTAAAGTGGCCAAAGCGGTCAAAGCCCGGGGTGGCAAAACCCGCATCAATACCGATGGCTTGGCCAATCGTGTTCACAAGCGTGACGTCACCGGCGAGATGGCCGAATGCATCGATGCTCTGTCGATCTCACTCAACGCCCAGGATGAGGTTACCTACAACAAGCACTGCGAGCCCAGCCTGAAAGGATCTCACGCAGAGGTTCTGAAATTCATCGAAGCTGCAGCCAAAGTAATCCCAGACGTATCCGCCACTGCAATTGATGGTCTTGAAGGGGTTGATGTTGTGCAGTGTGCAGCGCTCACCGAAGCCCGTGGCGCCAAATTCCGTGCCCGCTATCTAGACGTCGTAGGTTAGCGTTAAGTCCGACAGGCTCCCAGGCCCTCAATCCAGTGTTTAGCACCTACACTTAAATGACCGTTCCAGAACCATATGCGACGATCATAAGGAGTGCTGACGATGTCTGAACAACACTGGATTCTAACCGCCCATTGCCCAAGCCGCCTGGGCACTGTCGATGCCGTTACTGGCCTGCTTTATCAGCAGGGACAATATATCGATGACCTGAAGTCGTTTGACGACAGACTGCATCAGCACTTCTTTATCCGCGCGCAATTCCGTCCCGAAAAGCAGTTCGATGAAGATGCCTTTCGGGTAGCGTTCGCGCCACGTGCGGCAAAGTTTGGTATGGAGTGGAACCTCACACCCTCCAACCTAAAGTACAAGGTAGTGATTATGGTCTCCAAGTTTGATCACTGCCTGAACGACCTGCTCTACCGTTACCGTATCGGTCAGTTGCCAATCGAGATACCGGCGATCATCTCCAACCACCCGGATCTGAAACCACTGGCCGATTGGCACAAGATTCCCTATTACCACCTACCGATCACTGCGGAAACCAAGTCGGAACAGGAAGCGGATGTCTGGAAGATTGTCTGCGATAGCGATGCGGATCTGGTGGTGCTCGCCCGTTACATGCAAGTGCTGTCGGGAGATATGTGCGAGAAGCTTTCCGGTAAAGCGATCAATATCCACCACTCATTATTGCCCGGCTTCAAAGGCGCACGCCCGTACCACCAGGCATACGAGAAAGGGGTCAAGCTGGTCGGCGCCACCGCACATTACGTGAATACCGACCTGGATGAAGGTCCGATTATCACGCAGGATATTGAACCCGTGGATCACAGTTACTATCCGGAAGACCTGACCGCGAAAGGTCGTGATATCGAATGTGTCACCCTCGCCCGTGCGGTTCAGTACCACATTGAGCGACGGGTATTCCAGAGCGGAAATCGTTGCGTCGTATTTTCTGACTAGGGCTTGTTATCAAGCCCTGACATCAGTCACTCACCAGCGGCTGTTCGGCTTTTGGATCGGGGAAATCGGTCCGGGAGCCATCCGCTCCCAGCACTTGGATGCGCACCGGAACTCCCTCCTCATTCAGTCTCACCAACCCCAGCCCACTTCCGTTATGCAGGTGATGATCATCGGTGGTTGGCCGTCGCGCCTTAATCCTCATCCGCCGGCGCTTGGTAAACCAGTTAAGCGGCGAGCGGCTGCCGTACATAACCCGGTTCAGCAGATCCAGCTTTGGTAAAAGCGACGTTGGAAACTCGTTTTTCATACCACTGCAGGTAATCTGCCAGATATTCGGACTGTTCTTACGGAAACGGATCAGCACGTCATACACAAAGGAGTAATGCACATCACCGGACAAGATCACGAAGTTCTGAGGTGTTTTCGGATGACGAAAGATATTCAGCAAGGTATTGGCAGATCCCGGGTGCGCCATCCAGTTTTCCGCATCCACCATCAGAGCATGACCAAAATAGGTAAAGACACGCTGTATCGTCTCAATTAGTTTCACGCCAAAGATCGGCGCAGGTGAAACCATCACCACCGCAGGTTCACCAATCAACTCCTGCTGCATATCTGACAGCGCTTCCCAATCCATCAGACCAGATGGCTTGGCAAGCCTGCTTTCCGAGCGCCAGCGTCGGGTACGCGTATCCAGCACCACCAGCTTCGGAGCTGTTGCGAGACTGTAGTGCCAATGTTCAAAGTGCAACAGGGTATCGATCAATGCGTCCTGATTGTCACTAGTAGGGTCCCCAAAGTAGTCCTGAATCTGCTGCATAAACTCTACCGGGAAGTGCTGCGGTGCGTTGCCCCACCCCTGGCATAGCCAGTACCCGATCAGGGCATTCCCGATAATACGGCGCGAAAACGGATTGCCATACGCCGCCTCCTCCCATCCCCGGGTCAAGTTCCAGTCATCGGTCACATCGTGATCGTCAAAGATCATATACACCGGCATATGTGCCATGGCACGCTGCACGCCCCCCAGCCCATCAACAAAATGAGCCAGCTGCTTCTGTTCTTCCAGGTATTTATCACGATGAGGCTCAGATACATCCTTCACACTGATGCGGACGTATTTCCATAACACCGGTGACCACACCAGCAGGTACATGGCAATCACCTCGCCGAAGGTGATCAGGTGGTTGTGCGCACCGTCGGCCGTAAAGATCGGTTTGCGCGCACCTCCAAAGAATTTATCACGCAGGGTCTCGTTGGCCTTGTTGTGCGGCAGCAGCTGCTCGCGCTGGTAGTAACAGCAGGTGTTGGTGTAAAGATCGTCGCTGTCGGTAATCGTCGCGCCTTGGATCTCTTCTCCATGAAGTCCCAGCAGTCGAATCACTTGATGAATTGCGGTCAACATCGGGCCGGCCACATCGTCGGCGTAGATCTGGTCACCGCTCATTAGCAGCAATGATGGCCGCTTGCTGTCATCCTGCAACGATTCCGCGATGAGCTGGTCTGCCTGTAGCAGTCCATCACCGCTGGCATAATGGGGTTTACGGCAGGAACCGTGCAGAATTCTGTCGAGATGAGTTTTAAGTACCAGCGTTGGCTCAGTCTCCCCGTCATAAAGGAGGCCCGGCTGCAATTCAGCAAGTCGCTTCTCACCCGCTTCACTGTTGATAACAAGGTCGTAACCGAAACGCTGGTTGGTTGGCAGCGGCTGCTCCAAGTGGAGATCGACCAAGTAGACCCAGGCCCGCTCTCCTATTCGCAAGCACTCACAATGAGGCGCCACCAGTGGATACAGCCGCGTGGATCCATTCGGCAACGTTAGCTGCACAGATCCATCCAGCGTACGGCTTGTTACAAACCAGATCACCATCTGCTCCGGCATCAAGCGTCGTACGATAGGCCCAGCAATCAGTTCCGGTAATGCCTGCTCCATTTCCCCATCCATACTTCAAGACTTTCAACTGCTTAGGTTAAGTATAAAGACCTTAATAGACAAACTTAGTGCCTTAATGCAGATGATAGGCCCGAAACGTTAACTTCCCCTTAATTGGGTAAAAACACCAAACTGAGCACAAATCCATCAACTGTTTCGAACTTTGGCCGATAACGTGGGATACTTAAGGCGACTTTCAAAGAGTAGAACGGTATGAGCATCAACAATTTTGGTCAGTCGATATCGGCGCAAGCCAAGCACCCTGACAAACCTCAACAGTTTGGCCAACAGGTATCCCAGCAGGCCCATGCCAAGAATGAAGTCAAGCGCGCTGAACGCGCCGCAGAAACACCTGCGATGACGCCTCAGCAGCAGGCAAAGGCGGAGCTCAATCGCTCCATCATGGAAGCGTCCCTGCAGGTTAATATCAACGCCGGGAACGAATCTCTGACGTTGGCGTTTAAAGCGGCAACAGAAAAGCTGAACGAGATTCTGGAGCCACAGCTTGGTCCCCGGGCGATCGATAACGCAGTAGAGAGCGGACTGGACGTTTCGCCGGAAGCCACTGCCGACCGCATTGTTTCACTCACAACCGGTCTTTTCAGCGCTTTCCAGAATGCCAACCCGGAACTTCAGGGCAGTGAACTGGTGGATCACTTCACCGATGTGATCGGTGGCGGTATTTTGCAGGGCTTTAACGAAGCACGCGAGATACTTGATGGCATGGGAGTACTTACCGAAGAGATCGCGGGTAATATCGACCAGACCTATAACCTGGTTACTGAGAAACTGGAGCAGTTCCGCATTGATAATGGCGGTTCTGATCGGACCGTAGAAACTGATAGCAGCTCGGAAGAACCGGCTACCGATACTCCAACCCCGCCAATATCATCCGAAGTGTAATCCAACAAAAAGGCCACTTATCCAGAAGTGGCCTTGTTCTTATCTAAAGCCCGCTAACCCTGTTCCGCCCCTGTTCCTTGGCTTGATAGAGCGCTCTGTCGGCGCGGTCGACCGTATCTTCAAAGCAAGCATCATCTTCGCTCACCAGTGACACGCCAATACTCACAGTCACACTAACGACGCCGCCATCAAAATCTATCGGTTGACTGGAGATACCACTGCGAATACGTTCTGCGATGCTCCATGCATCTTCGCTGCTTCCGCCAGGCAGCACCAGAATAAACTCTTCGCCACCGTAACGGCCCACGTTGCTGTAGTTACGCACGGCCTGAGCCAGATAGTCTGCAACCTGCCTCAGCACCTGATCGCCCACAACATGACCGTAGTTGTCGTTGATCGATTTGAAATGATCCAGATCGATCATCATTACACTGTAAGGAGTGTGCTCAGACCCGATAGACAAACGCTTATAACGAGAAAATTCCTGCTCGCCGCGTATGGCGATCTCACGGCGATTGATCAGGCCTGTAAGCGAATCTCGAATAGCCATGTCATGCAATTTTTCCTGGGCATCCAACAAACGGTTTACAGCCGTCTTCAGGAACAGGTACGCAATGGAGAACACCAACAGCAACACCGATCCCAACACCACCACAGACATCGTAACGCCATTCGCCACCTCATTTCTGAATATAGTGGTGTCCTGGTAGATTTCGAAGCAACCAACCACCGCGCCATCAGCATTTCGAATAGGTACGTAGGTCTCTACCACATCAACATCAAACCGCTGCTCGGACTTAATGTCCAAAATCGATTCCTTTGTCTGCAGATTGGATACCGGTTCGCCTTGCAGCGCTTTTAGGAGATTCGGGTTGTTGGCGTTTTGCTGCCCGATAATCGAACGGTCGGTGCTGTATACCACAGTACGATTCGGGGAAAAGACTTTAACTTTGAGGATACCGTGGGGTGACAGGAACTTATCCATACGCTGATCAAGCCTGTCCAATGCAGCGCTATCCATGTAATCCGTCAACGGTGATTCTGAAGGGGAAGACGCTTTAAGAAAGCGACTTTCGATCGCAATAATCAACTCACTGGTACGGATCGCGTCCAGCTTGGATATTTTAATTACGTAGCTTTGATACAGCCAGTGTGTACCAGCGACAGAGGCAATCAGGATAATGGTGGTTGCGACCATCGCCACAACTTGTAACAGACCGATCAGTTTCTGGGGGTCACGACCTACATCGCCATTGGTACTGCTCATACAACTACTCTGATGAATCCCGTTACTTCTAGATACGGAAGAGCAATCCTATCCCCACCGTTTTTAGCAGTCCGTTCTGCAATAAGCTCTATGCTAATACATAAAGATGAAATGTATAGTACAAGCTACAAGCCCCTTAAATCCTACCGTAGAGCACGAGACAGTAAAAACAAAAAAGGCCGCAACTCCAGTCGCGGCCTTTTTATTCTTTTAAGAAGCCGGTGTATTAGTGCAGCTCGTCGTACTTCTTACGAATCGCCACCAACTGAGGCTGGATATCCAGCGGCGCGTAGTTCATCGCCTGATCAAATAGATCTTTATTCTCCTCAGACAGGCGCTCTTCTTCTGACATGGCTGACAGTTTCTGCATCGCTTCGATAAATTTTGGATGCGGATTAGTTGCGTTTGACATAACAGAGCCCTCCTATCAGTGGCAGTATGTTAAGCACATTCTAGCCAAAAGCCTGTGACATGTAACCGCTTCATCTAATAAAAACTAATGAAAATTTCGTAGCATTTACTCGGTTTTTCTGCGTCCAAGCATTATTACAATAAAGCTGATCACTTCGTCGCCATGCTGGTTATATCCGCGGAACTGGATGCGCAGAATACCCCGGTCAGGTTTTGAACGCGAAGGTTTCGCCGACAGGATCTCCGCCTCACTGCGGATCGTATCTCCTGGTCGCACCGGCGCCAGAAAGCGCAGTTCATAGATGCCGGGCCCACCCATACTCACCTTTTCGAACACGCCATTTTGCACAACCATCCGGAAGCACAGTGCCAACGTCTGGAATCCGCTGGCAATCAAACCACCGTAAGGGCTCTCCGAAGCAGCCTGCGCATCAATATGGAACGGCTGCGGATCATAGGTCAGCGCAAAATCCAGCACCTGCCCTTCGCTGAGGGTAAAACCCGGCGCGGTAAAACGTTCGCCCTCTTTAAAATCATCCAAGTAACGATTCATAGCGGTCTCCTTAGTTATTTTTATTTGTGGTGATGCCTGTATTTGCTTTTTTTGGACATAAAAAAAGGGGAGCGAACTCCCCCAAGTGACGTACCAACAGAGTACTAGTGCAGTTAACGGCACTAAACAACGGTCGTCTTTCAGCTAACAAGCAAAGAACCTGTTTAACCTGCAAAATGCGCGTTTCACATACGCTTAGATGCGCAGGCCACCGTCCATTTCTACGATGCGGCCGGTGAAGAATTCGTTTTCGATAATGTACTGCAGGGTGTGGGCCATCTCTTCCACTTCACCCAAGCGACGCAGAGGCACTGCAGATACCATGCGTTCAATCGCTTCCGGCTTCATCTGTGCAGTCATCTCAGTAGCGATTACGCCCGGTGCAATGCCACCTACACGGATACCGAAGCGCGCCAGTTCACGAGACCAGCTCACAGCCATGGTTGCTACACCCGCTTTTGTCGCGGAGTAGTTGGTCTGGCCCATGTTGCCTGCGCGGGATACGGAGGAGATGTTTATGATGACACCACCTTTGCCCTGCTGCGCCATGATGGCTGCCGCCTCACGTCCACACAGGAAGGTGCCGGTCATGTTGACAGTCAGCACAGACTCCCAGTTTTCCAGCGACATCTTGCCGACCAGCTCACCATCTTTCATCTTGATTAGCATGCCATCACGCATCAGACCAGCGTTGTTCACCAAACCATTAATCTCGCCAAAGTCTTCTTTGATCTGCGCAAAAGTGCTTTCTACTGCAGGTTCATCAGTGATGTTGCAGATATAACCACGTGCTTCTCCACCCAGTTCCTGACACTGGCCTACAGCGGTATCCAGATCGTCCTGATTCAGATCGATCAATGCCAGCTTGCCGCCCTGCTTTGCCAGGTGCTCAGCCATCGCACGTCCCAGACCACGACCGCCGCCGGTGATTACAAAAACACTGTCTTTAACCTGCATAGAACCTCTCCTGCTTTTTCTGTGTAATGCCGGTTGAAACCGGCTATACAACTTATTCTTTACTCTTACGTTAACGTCAATTTAACGTGTTTCTCAGCGGAATGCGAGAGAAAATAGGTATTTTCCCTAATAAATTTTCAGTGCGGCGTTAGTGCTTAAATAGAATAGAGAGCGTCGGCACCGTCCTAGCAAACGGCGCCAACGCTGGGGACATCGGTACTCGATGTTAGGTGTATTACTTGGTTACACCCGCTTCTGCCATCAGCTCGGTAATCTCAGGCAGAATGCTTTCGTCATCGATTGTTGACGGCATCTTGTACTCTTCCTGAGCGGCGATCTTACGCAGGATTGCGCGCAGGATCTTGCCGGAACGGGTTTTCGGCAGACGTTGAACAACCAGAGCTCGACGGAAGCAGGCCAGTGCACCCACCTGGTCACGGACCATCTGGACCAGCTCTTTTTCCAGTTGTTCCTCTTCGATCTCTTCGCCCGCTTTCAGGACGATCAGACCAACAGGCAACTGACCTTTCAGCTCGTCATTCACACCGATCACCGCACATTCGGCAACCGCAGGGTGTGCAGATACGACCTCTTCCATCTCCCCGGTCGACAAACGGTGGCCGGATACGTTGATCACGTCATCGGTACGACCGGTGATGTATACGTAACCATCGTCGTCTTTATAACCACCGTCACCGGTGTGGTAGTACCCCGGGAAGGCTTCCAGGTAGGAGCTTACGTAGCGGTCATTGTTGTTCCAGATGCTCCATGCCACGCCCGGAGGCATCGGCAGCTTCACGCAGATATTACCCGCTTCACCGGCTTCTACATCAGTACCATCGCCATCAAGCACACGGATGTCGTAACCAGGAATCGGTTTGTTGGTAGAGCCCAGACGTGCTTCTGACGGATTGTCCCAGCCCATCATCGGTGCAGTCATTGGC
Organism: Pontibacterium granulatum; assembly: GCF_029961155.1. Classification (GTDB taxonomy): domain Bacteria; phylum Pseudomonadota; class Gammaproteobacteria; order Pseudomonadales; family Balneatricaceae; genus Pontibacterium; species Pontibacterium granulatum. Next base: position 17,757 of record NZ_JASBRH010000028.1, read on the forward strand.
CAGCCGGTCTCGGTCTGCCACCAGTGGTCGATCACCGGTACTTTCAGCAGATCGGACAACCAGTGATAGGTGGAGGAGTCCAGCTTCTCACCTGCTACAAAAATCCACTTCAGGCTATCGAGGTTATATTTCTGAGACAGCGCACCTTCCGGGTCTTCCTTACGGATCGCACGGAACGCAGTTGGCGCACAGAACATGGAGTTCACGCCGTACTCTTCGATCACACGCCAGAATGTACCCGCATCCGGGTTCTTGATTGGCTTACCTTCAAAGAAGATTGCACTACAACCGCCCATCAGGGGGCCATAAACGATGAAGGAGTGCCCTACAACCCAACCGATATCGGACGCGCCCCACCATACATCGCCTGCTTCCATGCCATATACGTTATTCAGTGCGTAGCGCAGCGCCACTGCATGACCACCGTTGTCACGCACGATACCTTTTGGCTGTCCGGTAGTCCCGGAGGTATAGAGGATATAGAGCGGATCTGAACCTTTAACTGCTACGCACTCTGCCGGCTCAACGCCTTCCTGCACTTGATACCAATCCAGATCACGTGCGTTGTTCATGTCCGCTTTCAGGACATCACGCTGACACACAATGGTGTTTTTAGGCTTATGCGTTGCTAAGTCGATCGCCTGATCCACCAGCGGCTTGTAAGCGATCTTCTTGTCGAACTCGATACCGCAGGACGCGGTCAGGATCATTTTCGGATTGGCGTCGTCGATACGGATCGCCATTTCGTGTGGTGCAAAGCCACCAAATACGACAGAGTGAACGGCGCCCAAACGAGCACATGCCAGCATCGCGACTGCCGCTTCCGGAATCATCGGCATGTAGATCAGAACAGTATCGCCCTTTTCGATACCTTGTGCTTTCAGAGCACCGGCGAAACGGGATACGCGATCCAGCAGCTGGTCGTAGGTGATCGCTTCTTTGGTACCGCCGGTCGCGGGAGAGTCATAATAGAGGGCAACCTGCTCACCACGGCCATTTTCCACGTGGTAATCCAGTGCCAGGTAGCAGCTGTTCAGCTCACCGTCCGGGTACCAGCTGTAGGTGCCAAAATCGGTTTTGCTCAGAATGGTTTCTGGTTTTTTGAACCAGGCGATGCGGTCAACCTGCCCCGCCCAATAGGCTTCCGTGTTATCCAGGGCAGCCTGATATTCATCGTTGTATCCCATTGTTCAACCTCGTTTATTTTTTTTATCGGGTTGGCACTGCGGCTAGATGGCGCCTCCTGCCTGAGAGAACGCCCCGACAGTGCCGCGAGGAACTGTCTGCCCGCCCCAGTTTGGGGCGAGCATGTATTGTAGTTATTCTGTGGAGAACTGCTTACTGATCCTGATACAGACGCAGGATGCTGGAGAAGTCCAGGCCACCGTTACCTTTGGCTTTATGCAGGTTGTACAGTGCACGCGCCTGTGACCCCATTGGGGTTGGAGAAGCGCTCTGCTGGCTCAGGTCCATCGCCAGACCGAGGTCCTTGTACATCAGATCTACCTGGAAGCCGCCCTGGTAATTGTTAGAGGACGGCACACCTTCCATTACGCCTGGAACCGGGTTGTACACCTGCAGCGCCCAGTTGTTACCGGAGCTCTGCTTCATGATTTCGGACAGTACCGCTGGATCCATACCGTTCTTGATACCCATATTCAGGGCTTCAGCAGTACCCGCCATCAGGATGGATAGCATCATGTTGTTACATGCTTTTGCAATCTGCCCCGCACCGTTATCACCGGCGTGGAATATGTTCTTACCCATGCAGTCCAGAATTGGCTTCGCCTTGCTGAACTGCTCATCGCTACCGCCCACCATGAAGGCCAACGTGCCTGCTACCGCACCACCAACGCCGCCGGATACCGGTGCATCGATAAAGCTGATACCACGCTCAGCACCTACAGCGGCTACGCGCTTTGCAGTTTCTGCATCAATCGTAGAGGAATCGATGATCAGTGCACCGTCAGCAACCACGTCGAACAGTGGCTCATCACCGGTCACAAACAGACCTTCTACATGCTTACCCGCGGGCAGCATAGAAACTACGAATTCGGAATCTTTTGCAGCATCTGCTGCAGATGCCGCAGCCTGGCCGCCTTCGGCAACCACTTTCTGAATTGCATCCTGGGACAGGTCGAACGCTTTAACCGAATGACCTGCTTTCACCAGATTGATCGCCATTGGGCCACCCATGTTGCCCAGACCAATAAAACCGATTGTTGCCATATCTCTAGCCCTTTTTATCTTTATTCGTTAAGAAAGCGACGCCTTGCGCGCGGCATGAGATGCCGCTTTCCGGACCAAAACTGCGTCCTGTTTATCCCTTTTATCTCTTTCTTACAGACCCGCCAGTGGGTTGTTCTCCCACGGAGAGACAAAGAACTCGTTCACTTTGTCCTGATCAACTTCAGCCAACGTGCTGTAGGTCCACTGAGGGTTACCACATTTATCAACCAGCAATGCACGTACGCCTTCCGGGAACTCACGATGCTTACAGCACTGTACAGACAGCACCAGCTCGGCGTTGAACACCTCTTTCAGCGACATGTGCTTGGTCACGTCCAGCTGCTTCTGAATCAGATTGATTGCCAACGGACTGCCGTGACTGATCGCTTTCTGCGCTTTGATAACCCACTTGTCTTCGGATTCTTCCGCCAGCAGCGTTTCAACGATCTCTTCCACACTGTCCTGATCGGTCACACGCTGGATCAATTCGAAGTTGTCCTGCACCGGAGATTTGCCATCGAACTGCGGCTGAGATTCATCTTCCAGGTCACGCAGTACACGGTTAACCGCGGCGTTAGCGTTACCGTCCCAGCTCTCGGACTGCAGACGCTCAACCATCACTTCGCGCAGCTCACCTGCAACAAATCGATCCGCCAACCCCAGGAACAGGGCATCCGCTGCATTCATGCGGTTACCGGTCAGCCCCAGAAATAAGCCGGTACGGCCCGGCATATGGTTGAGGAACCAACTGCCACCTACGTCCGGATACAGGCCGATGGTCACTTCCGGCATCGCCATATGCGTCGTTTCGGTAACGACACGATGGCTACAGCCGTTCATCAACCCCATGCCACCGCCCATCACAATGCCGTTGCCCCAGCAGATAATCGGTTTCGGGTAGGTGTGGATGGTGTAGTCAAGCGTGTACTCGCGGGTGAAGAAGTCTTCCGGGAAGGAGGCGTCACCTTCGCCAGCCATCGCTTTGTAGAGGTTTACAACGTCACCGCCAGCACAGAATGCTTTCTCACCGGCGCTGTCCAGAATAACGGCAACAACGCTGTCATCATCTTTCCAGGCATCCAGTTTAGGCTGGATCTCATCGATCATATCCAGCGTCAGTGCGTTCAGGGAGCGCTCCGCATTCAGGCGTACTTCAACAATTTTTTTGCCATCCTGCGTAGGGAATTCGTTAAACAGTACTGAGCTCATCGTCTGTTCCTTGTTTATTGCTTATGCGGGTATCCCCAAGGACGCCCCGCATTGATCACCTTCGTATAGGGAATTGGTACGCCTTGGAGCTTTCTTAGCTCCTTTGGGTGATTACTTGTTCTTCCACTCAGGTGCACGCTTCTTCAGGAACGCGTTTACACCTTCTTTCTGATCTTCGGTGTGGAACAGATCCACAAACAGTTCGCGCTCCATGATGTAACCTGCATCCCAGTGGTTGGTGCGGTTGTTCTGGATCAGCTGTTTACATGCAGCGACAGCCGTTGGGCTCTGCTGCTCAACCGCTTTGGCCATCTCCATCGCGCGTTCGAAAGACTGACCGGTAGGCACCAGCTCTTCCACCAGACCGATCTCTTTCGCCAGCGGTGCTTTGATACGCTCACCGCACAGGATCAGACGCTTGGTCCAGCCTTCGCCAACCAGCATGGTCAGGTTCTGAGTACCGCCTGCACATGGCAGCAGGCCTACTTTCGCTTCTGGCAGCGCCATCTGCGCCTGCTCTTCAGCTACACGGATATCACATGCCAGCGCCACTTCCAGACCGCCTCCCATCGCAAAGCCGTTGATGGCTGCGATAGACACACCACGGAAACGGGACAGGGTTTCGAACGCTTCACCGAAGTAACGCGCCATGTCACGTGCTACCGCGCGGTCACCGTCAGCGAACAGGTTCAGGTCAGCACCTGCAGAGAAGAACTTCTCGCTGGTCGAACGGATCACCAGTGCGTAGATCTCTTTGTCCTGGTTCAGTTCTTCAACCACCACGGCCAGACCTTTCAGACTGTCTTCAGTCCAGGTGTTTGCTGGCGGGTTGTTCATGGTGATAACAGCGGTATGGCCCTGTTTCTCTACAATCAGCTTATCGGTCATCTTATATCTCCAATTCTTTTCCGAGGATCCGAGGAGTTAGCGATTAAGTCCGAGACTTTCTCTGCCTTGATCTCGAGTTGCTCTGAAAGCCAGAGTCGTTTCGGACTTATTCACTGACTCCTATAACAGATCCGCAGCGTCCTGCATCAGCACACGACGTGCGACGATGACGCGCATAATTTCGTTGGTACCTTCCAGAATTCGGTGCACGCGATTGTCACGTACGTAACGCTCCATCGGATACTCTTTGATGTAGCCGTTACCACCGAAAATCTGCAGTGCTTCGTCTGCAACATTAAAGCCCACATCGGTTGCAAAACGTTTTGCCATGGCGCAGTACGCGGTCTTGTCCGCATGGCCCGCATCCAGTTTAGACGCAGCCAGGCGCACCATCTGACGCGCAGCCACCAGCTCGGTGGTCATGTCTGCGATCTTGAACTGCAGTGCCTGGAAGTTGGCCAGCTCTTTACCAAACTGCTTGCGCTCATGCATGTAGTCACGTGCGCGGTTCAGTGCAGCCTGCGCAGTGCCGATGGAACAGGTCGCGATGTTGATGCGACCGCCATCCAGGCCCTTCATTGCAATCTTGAAGCCGTCGCCTTCGTTACCCAGCAAAGCAGATGCTGGTACGACGACGTCTTCAAAGGTAATCATTCGGGTTGGCTGGCTGTTCCAGCCCATTTTGTCCTCTTTACGGCCATATACGATGCCTTCAGATTTGGCATCAACCGCAAATGCGGAGATCCCTTTCGGACCGTCTTCGCCGGTACGCGCCATCACCACCAATACATCGGTACTGCCCGCGCCGGAGATGAAGATCTTGGAACCGTTGAGGATATAGTTGTCGCCTTCACGACGTGCAGTCGTTTTCAGGGACGCGGCGTCTGACCCGGCATTCGGCTCGGTCAGACAGTAGGATGCCAGCTTCTGGCCAGCGGTCAGCTCAGGGCACCACTGTTGACGGGTATCTTCGTTACCGAAGTCCGCAATCATCCAGGTTGCCATGTTGTGGATAGTGATGAACGCGGTGGTCGAGGTGCAGCCCATAGCCAGTTGTTCAAAAATAATGCTGGCATCGAGGCGGCTCAAGCCTAACCCGCCTACGTCCTCCGGTGAATAAAGGCCACAAAAGCCCATTTCACCCGCGGCACGCAGTACGTCTACCGGGAAAGTCTGTTCCTGATCCCATTCGGCGGCATGGGGTTCAAATTCGTTTTGTGCAAAAGCACGGGCCATGTCGGCGAATGCAATCTGGTCTTCGTTCAGCTCGAAATCCATCGCTCTCTCCTGATGAAAGGGAGTCGCGACATGTTAGCTATGTCGCGCTCCCTTTTTCATTCTTGTTATATTGTCTGGTACGAATTACTTCAGATTGATAGTGGTGTTCACACCGGTGTCGATATCATCTTCGAACCAACGTGCAGTTACAGTCTTGGTCTCGGTGTAGAAGCGAACAGCCTGTTTACCGTAAGCGTGCTGGTCACCGTAGAAAGACTTACGCCAGCCGGTGAAGGAGAACATTGGCAGAGGCACAGGTACTGGTACGTTGATACCCACCTGACCAACCTTGATCTCGTGCTGGTACTTACGCGCTGCGGCACCGGAAGAGGTGAACATAGACGTGCCGTTACCGTATGGGTTTTCGTTGATCAGCTCGATCGCTTCTTCCAGCGTGTCTACTTCCAGCGCGATCAGAACAGGACCAAAGATCTCTTCCTGGTAGATGGACATGTCACGTGTTACACCGCGGAACATGGTTGGGCCAACCCAGTTACCGTCCGGGTAACCTTCAACTACAACATCTGAACCATCAAGGATACATTCTGCACCGGCATCTTTACCCTGTTGAATGAAGTCCAGCACACGTTCACGGGCCTGAGGATTGATCTGAGGACCGTAACCCGCTTCTGGATCATCCCACGCGCCTGGGCGAACTTTTGCCAGGGCATCGCGCACTTCAGGGATCCACTCGCGTGCTTCACCCACAAAGACTGCAACGGAGATCGCCATGCAGCGCTGGCCTGCTGCACCTACAGATGCACCTGCAATGCTGTTAACAACCTGGTTTTTAGATGCATCCGGCATTACAACCATGTGGTTCTTCGCACCAGCAAACGCCTGTACGCGTTTCATGTGGTCGGTACCGGTGCGGTAGATGTGCTCACCTACAGCTACGGAACCTACGAAGGAAATAGCTGGAGTGTCTTTGTGAGTCAGCAGCTGGTTTACAACATCTTTGGTACCGTGAACGATCTGCAGCAGACCGTCTGGCGCGCCCGCTTCTTTGAACAGCTCTGCAAGACGCATCGGCGTCAGTGGATCCTGCTCGGATGGTTTCAGTACGAACGTGTTACCGCACGCGATCGCCATTGGGAACATCCACAGTGGGATCATCGCCGGGAAGTTGAAAGGAGTGATACCGACACACACACCCAGAGGCTGAGTGATGCTGTAGCAGTCGATCTTACGGGCGACGTTTTCTACGGTTTCACCCATGGACAGAGATGCAATGTTGCACGCGTGTTCTACCACTTCGATACCACGCCACACGTCACCTTTCGCATCTTCGAAAGTCTTACCGGTTTCCTGCGCCAGCAGGGTCGCAATTTCGTCGTGGTTTTCTTTCAGCAGCGCCTGGTAGCGCAGCATCAGACGTGCACGCTCACCAACCGGGGTTTCTTTCCAGGTTTCGAAAGCAGTCTTAGCTGCTTCTACTGCGCGCTCTACTTCCGCTTCAGTTGCACATGGAACCTGTGCCAGTACTTCCTGAGTCGCCGGGTTGGTTACCGGAATCAGGTTCTGGGATTCACTCTGAACTAATTCGCCGTTGATCAGGAGAGGGACTTGCTGAGTCATCGCTTTGATACCTAGTTAGTTTTTGTTATTCGTCTTTTGTTCTTTGTTACGTGATGGTTAAGTTGTATCACGCAGTTCTGAACTTCAGGATTGATAATCTTGTCTTATTGATGGACTATATTGCGATTCATTAGGTAATTTCCCTTATACATAGGTCGCATCCATGAGTACCCCATCAAGCTGGCCACTGCCACCGGAAAGCATCCGCTTTGTTATTCCGCACCGCGTCATTTCTGAACTGGCCAACCATCCGCTCAGTAGCGGCCTATACCCGCTCGGCATAGGCTATTACCGCCAAGCGTCAGGGCATCACATGGAGCGTGACAGTCACGATGACAATCTGCTGATCTATTGCCTTGATGGAGAAGGAGAATTGGAGATTGAGGGGCAAAAGCACCGAGTCAGACCCGGTGACATATTGTTAATTCCCAGAGGTATTCAACATGCCTACAAAGCACGTCCTAGCAATCCCTGGACGATCTACTGGACCCACTTTCACGGCCATCACGCGGCAGATTTCATCCAGCATATTGCAGTGCGAAAAAGCGGTCAAAACCAACTGATCATCCCGATCGGCATCCACTCACGACTGGCAAGTGACTTTGAGGCACTGCTGGAAGCACGGGAATCTACTTACAACATTAATGCATATATCTGCGCTGCAAACCAACTACGCCAGATCCTCTCCCACATCGCCCTCCTGCAGCCGCTGGCACGCCACAAACAGTCAGGGGACGGGCTAGATATCGAGCGCGTTCACAGCTTGATGCAGGCTAGGATTCATGAACAACTGGACCTGGATACCCTGGCTGAAACGGTGAACCTGTCCAAGTATCACTTTGTGAAGAAATACAAAGAGATCACCGGCACCACACCGATCAACCACTTTATCCAGCTGAAAATAGAGCGTGCCTGCCACCTGCTGGACACCACCAACAACCATGTGAACGAAATCGCGTTTTCTGTGGGGTATGAAGATGCCTATTACTTTTCACGCATCTTCAAAAAGCTGATGGGAGTATCACCCAGCCAGTACCGCAAGATGCGTACCGGCGCTTATCCGTACAAAGGAAACTGATGTTAAATATTGCTTTGTAGGGCACCCCTTCAGGGTGCCGGTAGCCTGAAGGCTACCCTACAAGGTTACGTTGCTCTGCCAGGTAGGTCCGCTATCCGCACGATACCTAAACGAGAAAGCCGGGTGGCCAACGACACACCCGGCTGGAGAGAAAAGCGGATTCGTAACACCTATCTTGAAAAGGCCACCGCCCCTTCTGATAGCCATCGCCCGTTCCGTGGGACGGTAAATTTTACAGGTTTAGATCATCTCTACTGCAACGGCAGTTGCTTCACCACCACCAATACACAGAGACGCTACGCCTTTCTTCAGGCCCTTCTGCTTCAGTGCATGCAGCAGCGTAACCAGGATACGGGAACCGGAAGAACCGATCGGGTGACCCAGTGCACACGCACCACCACGTACGTTCACTTTGTCGGCGTCCAGGCCCAGCTCGTTGATTGCCAGTATGGATACAACGGCAAACGCTTCGTTGATCTCGTACAGATCTACGTCTTCTTTAGTCCAGCCTGCTTTATCCAACGACTTCTGGATTGCGCCGATCGGAGCTATGGTGAACTCTGCTGGCAGCTGCGCATGAGTGGAGTGTGACACGATACGCGCCAGCGGCTGCAAACCACGCGCCTTCGCTTCAGACTCTTTCATCAGGATCAGTGCAGAGCCACCATCGGAGATAGAGCTGGAGTTAGCCGCAGTAACAGTACCGTCCTTCTTGAACGCAGGGCGCAGGCTGCGGATCTTGTCGATACGCGCGTTGCCTGGCTGTTCGTCGGTATCAACAACCACCTCACCTTTACGGGTCTTGATAGTTACCGGTGCGATCTCTTCTTTGAACTCACCGTTTTCAATTGCCGCCAGTGCTTTGTTCAGGGAACCGATCGCGAAGTCATCCATCGCTTCACGGGTTACGTTGTAGTCATCCGCACTCTTCTGCGCGAAGGTTCCCATCAGACCACCTTCATACGCATCTTCCAGACCGTCCAGGAACATGTGATCCATTACCTGACCGTGCCCCATGCGCATACCCTGACGCGCTTTTGGCAGAATGTAAGGTGCCTGGCTCATGCTTTCCATACCACCAGCAACCATGACATTCGCGGAACCGGCCAGGATCTGATCGTGTGCCAGCATCACAGCTTTCATACCGGAACCACACATCTTGTTGATAGTGGTTGCACCCGCCGCATCAGGAATACCAGCAGCACGGGAAGCCTGACGCGCAGGAGCCTGACCAAGACCGGCAGGCAGTACGCAGCCCATCACAACCTCATCAATATCATCCGCTTTCAGACCAGCACGCTCAATCGCAGCTTTGATGGACGTTGCACACAGGTCCGGTGCACGCACATCGCTCAGCGACCCCATCATGCCGCCCATTGGAGTACGTGCTGCACTTACAATTACTACTGCATCCTGACTCATATTTTTCACCTTAAACTCAAACAATCTTTACGTTTACGTAAACCTATAGACACAAAAAAAGGGCGCACTACTGCACCCTCTTTGATTCCGGCTGTTAGTTACCGAAGTTACGCTTAATCACTTTCTGGATCTCACCGACAATACCGTTACGGAATGCCAGTACGCAGACTACGAAGATCAGACCCATGATGATGTGGATATAGTTACCCAACTCACCACCGGACAGGTAGTTCTGGATAGTGACGACAGACGCCGCACCCACGATCGGACCAAAGATGGTGCCCATACCACCCAGCAGGGTCATCAGTACCACCTCACCAGACATGTGCCAGTGCGCATCAGTCAGGGACGCCAGCTGGAAGACCAGTGTCTTGGTAGACCCCGCCAGACCTGCCAGCGCTGCAGAGATCACAAACGCTACCCACTTGTAGTCGTTAACGTTGTAACCCAGAGATACCGCACGTGGTTCGTTTTCACGGATCGCCTTCAGGATCTGACCAAATGGAGAGTGAACGGTACGGTTCACCAGCCAGAAGCCAAACAGGAAGATCGCGAATACGAAATAGTACATGGTCATGTTGTCGCTCAGATCGATAAAGCCGAACAGCTCACCACGCGGCACACCCTGCATACCATCCTCACCACCGGTGAACGGAGCCTGCAGGTACATAAAGAAGATCAACTGCGCCAGCGCCAGGGTAACCATCGCGAAGTAAATACCCTCGCGTTTTACCGCCAGCTTGCCGTAGATAGCGCCCAACACCCCCGCGGCCACAGTACCACACAGAATTCCCAGCTCAGGCGTCAGGCCAACATGGAGCATCATGTAACCCGTGATGTAGCCCCCTGTACCCAGGAATGCAGCGTGACCGAAGGACAGCAGGCCTACGAAGCCCAAGAGCAGGTTAAAGGCACAGGCAAACAGTGCGAAACACAGCACTTTCATCAGGAAGACCGGGTACAGGATAAATGGAGCCACCAGACCCAGACCGATCAGCGCAACTGCAGTTTTATTAATTTGCATCTCGGAGTCCCCCTTATGCTTCTTTACCAAACAGACCGGCTGGCTTGGTCAGCAGCACGATCACCATCACCGCGAAGATCACAGTGGTGGAGGCTTCCGGATAGAAATACTTCGTCAGACCTTCAACAATACCCATGCCGAGACCTGTCAGAATCGCACCACCAATCGAGCCCATGCCACCGATTACCACGATCGCGAATACCACGATCAGCATGTTGGAGCCCATATCAGGAGATACGGAGTACACAGGTGCAGCCATTACACCTGCAAAGCCAGCCAGACCAACACCAAAACCAAAGGTCAGGGTTACGATCAGCGGCACATTGATACCAAATGCCTGCATCAGCTGCGGGTTCTCAGTACCTGCACGCAGGTAAGCCCCCAGCTTGGTTTTCTCGATCATGTACCAGGTCGCCACACACACCACCAGCGATGAAATGATGATCCATGCCCGGTAGTTCGGCAGGTACATGAACGGCAGACGGTTACCGCCTTTCAATTCGTCAGGGATCGCGTAAGACATACCGGAAGAACCGAACATGTGGGTAAACGCACCCTGCAAAATCAGCGCAAGACCGAAGGTAAGGAGCAAGCTATAGAGGTGATCTTCGTTGGCGATAGGACGAAGCAGGTAACGCTCCATCAAAACACCGATACAACCTACTGCCAGCGGTACAATTATCAAAGCCGCCCAGTAGTTGATACCCATGTAGTTCAGGGCCATCCAAGCAAAGAATGCACCCAGCATGTACATTGCGCCCTGCGCAAAGTTGATAATTTTTAACAAACCAAAAATGATCGCGAGACCCAGACTGAGCAACGCATAAAAGGAGCCGTTGATCAGGCCCACAAGCAGCTGGCCGAACAGGCCAAACAGGTTAATACCGAGAAATGTCGCCATAACTCTCCACCCCAAGCCGGATTAGAGGTGCACTTAATTGTGCAACCAGACCGGAAATTACCGTCCGTTCGAGGATAAAGGGGCTGCCGGACGGCAGCCCCGACCTCTTACCGGATCAACTTATTGTTGTTATTTAAAGTCACACTGAGACAGCATTGGGCCGAAGGCCTGCTCGCCAGGGATGACCTGTTCGATAGCAAAGATATCGTCTTCGTTCTTACGCTCGTCCGCTTTCTTGATACGTACCTGGTACATATCGTGAACCATGCGGCCGTCGTTACGCAGGTATGCATTACGCGCGAAGAAGTCGTTTGGCTTGTTCTTCTTCATTACCTTCATAACGGTATCAGCGTCGTCAGTACCCGCTTCCTTGATCGCGTTCAGGTAGTGCATAGTCATAGAGTACGCACCCGCCTGACCCATTGCAGGGATAGAACCGTGACGTTCTTTGAAGCGCTTGGACCACGCACGGGTTTCATCATCCATATCCCAGTAGAAACCGGTAGTCAGTTTCATACCGCCAGCGATGTTTGGATCCAGTGCCTTCGCGTTGTGGGTGAATACCAGCAGACCTGCTACATCAACCATCTCGGTCAGACCGAATTCAGCAGATGTCTTCAGGGAGTTAACGAAGTCAGCACCCGCGTTCGCCAGGGCCACTACATCTGCACCGGAAGACTGAGCCTGCAGCACGTAGGAGGAGAAGTCAGTCGTACCCAGCGGCGCACGAACGGCACCCACAACTTCACCACCGTTGTTTTTGATTACGCCAGAAGCCACTTTTTCCAGAGCGTGACCGAACGCGTAGTCAGCAGTGATGAAGAACCATTTTTTCTTACCCGCATCTACCATTGGCTTAACGGTACCGTTCGCCAGTGCAACTACGTTGTAAGTCCAGTGAGCGTTGTACGGAGAGCATGCTTTAGTGGTGAAAGCGTGGGAAGCAGACGTGGAGATCAGTGCGATCTTCTTGTTGTCGGTCAGTACTTTAGTTACCGCACCCGTTACAGAAGATGCTACCAGACCAGTTACGGCGTCAACGCCCTGGCTTTCTACCCACTCACGTGCTTTCGCAGAGCCGATATCCGGCTTGTTCTGGTCATCGGCACTAACAACTTCGATTGGCTTGCCCAATACTGTGCCGCCGAAGTCCTCAACTGCCATTTCCACTGCCGTTACACAACCTTTACCACAGATATCAGCGTAAACACCGCCCATATCTGCCAGTACGCCGATTTTTACCTTGTCATCAGAGATGCCGGCGGCCTGAGCACCGGAAACAGCAAAAACAGACGCTACAGCTGCGGACAGCAGGGATTTCTTCAATGATTTCATCGTTATTCTCCTGGTAGAGCTTTTTATTGTTATTCACTTTTTTTAGGAGCTTTCGGTACTACCCGTGACTTCTAAACGGGCAAATCCCGCAGACTCCCGGAAAATTACCGGATTTAAACACCCAGATAGGTATTGAGCATTTCAGCTTTAGCTTCCAGCTCGTTTGCGTGCACTTCTTCTACAATGTGGCCGTGTTCCATTACGTAGTGACGATCTGCAATTGGTGCCGCAAAACGGAAGTTCTGCTCTACCAATAGAATTGTAAGACCACGTTCTTTCAGCATGACCAACACTTCACCGAGCTTCTTAACGATTACCGGAGCCAAACCCTCTGTAATCTCATCAAGCAGCAGGATATTTGCACCAGAGCGCAGGATACGGGCCAATGCCAGCATCTGCTGCTCCCCCCCAGACAAGCGCGTACCCTGACTCATGCGGCGCTCGTAGAGGTTAGGAAACAGTTCGTAGATCTCTTCAACACTCATGCCGTCACTGCGAACCGCCGGTGGCAACATCAGGTTTTCTTCTACGTTCAGACTGGAGAAGATACCGCGCTCTTCCGGGCAGAAGCCCAGACCCAAGTGCGCGATCTTGTGGGCGGACATATCAATGGTTTCACGCCCGTTGATGTTGATACTGCCTGTACGACGTCCCACCATGTTCATGATGGAGCGAAGGGTTGTCGAACGGCCTGCACCGTTACGACCCAGCAGAGTCACCAACTCACCCTGCATTACTGTCATATCAATACCGTGCAGGATGTGCGACTCGCCGTAAAAGGCGTGCAGATCACTGATACGGATTTTTTCATCACCTACCGCACTCATACTGTCACCTCCTCTTTAGCTGCCTGCTGTGCCTTATCAGCTTCAGTACCCGGTACAACTTCATCTTCAGATACACCCAGGTACGCTTCACGCACACGAGGATCAGCAGATACTGTTTCGTAGTCGCCTTCGGTCAGGATGGCACCACGCTGCAGCACGGTAATGTTGTCAGCCAGCTTAGAAACAACGTGCAGGTTGTGTTCAACCATCAGGATGGTGCGATCAGCAGATACACGCTTGATCAGGTCGGAAACCACATCAACGTCTTCATGCCCCATACCCTGTGTTGGCTCATCGAGCAGCATCAGTTCAGGATCAAGCGCCAGCGTTGTGGCAATTTCCAGTGCACGTTTACGACCATAAGAGAGGTCGACGGTGGTGGTGTTAGCAAAGTCCTGCAGGCCTACCGACTCAAGCAGCTCGATAGCGCGCGCATTCAGCTTGTTAAGGACCCTGTCAGACTTCCAAAAGTGGAAGCTGTTGCCCTCTTTTCGCTGCAGCGCGATGCGGACGTTCTCCAGAACAGTCAGGTGTGGAAAGACTGCGGAGATCTGGAAAGAACGAATAACACCCTTACGTGCAATCTCTGCAGAGTGCATCTGGGTGATATCTTCCCCGTTATAAAGAATCTGACCACGCGTAGGGATCAAAAACTTAGTTAGAAGGTTAAAAACGGTGGTCTTACCGGCACCATTCGGGCCAATAAGCGCGTGAATCGTTCCACGCTCAACGTTTAAATTTACATTATCTACTGCGGTGAAACCTTTGAACTCTTTTACAAGATCAGTGGTTTGCAGCACGTAATCGACACTCATGCGGAACCCAAGCCTCGCCGTTTTTATTGTTATTTTTCCAGTTTTACTACCCTGGGAGATGCTTACCTTGACGTAAGCGGTGAACCCAAATTAGCAATTTCCCCTACGGGAAGCCAAGTACTACTTTAGTCTAAGATTATCGGTTTTTTTGCCCTATATCGAGTAAAAACCCATATAAATCAGCCATCTAAACAGCAAATACCCCTTTGTGATAATATATGTGAATACCCTTATACAGCTTTACGTTTACGTAAACTTCCTTTACGCTAATCTCAAACGTGGTAGTACAAAGACATGAACGACAAGAAGACCTATTCCATCAGTGAACTGGCAAGCGAGTTTGACGTAACAACCCGCAGCATCCGGTTCTATGAAGACCAGCAACTTCTGGCGCCGGCACGTCGCGGTCAGACCCGCGTCTACAGCAGCCAGGACCGTGTGCGCCTGAAGTTGATCCTGCGCGGCAAACGACTGGGCTTCTCTCTGGCGGAAACACGCGAACTGTTCGAACTTTGGGACGAGACCACAACCGGCAGCGAAAAGCAGTTAAACCTGCTGCTGGTAAAGATTGCTGAAAAGCGAGCAGAACTGGAGCAGCAGCTGAAGGACATTGCCATGGTTCAACTTGAACTGGACAGTGCCGAAGCCCGCTGCCGTGAAACACTTAACGAAATACAACAAAAACAACAGACCGAATAACACCCCTCTATATAAGGGAGCGGTAGATCGGCGAGCAATGGGTGAAATTATGATCTCACAATACTCTGGACTGAACTTTGGACTTGGCGAAACCATTGATATGTTGCGTGAGCAGATCAACAGCTTCGCAGCAAAGGAAATCGCACCGCGCGCGGAAGAGATTGACCAGCAGAACGAATTCCCTAACGACCTGTGGCGTAAATTCGGCGATATGGGCCTGCTCGGCATTACCGTTAAAGAAGAGTACGGTGGCGTGGACATGGGCTACCTGGCTCACGTTATTGCGATGGAAGAGATTAGCCGCGCATCCGCCTCTGTAGGTCTGTCTTACGGCGCACACTCCAACCTGTGTGTAAACCAGATCCACCGCAACGGTAACGAAGAACAGAAACAGAAGTACCTGCCAAAACTGATCAGCGGTGAACACATCGGCGCACTGGCAATGTCCGAGCCAAATGCCGGTTCCGACGTTGTATCCATGAAGCTGCACGCCCGTGACAACGGCGACCACTACCTGCTGAACGGCAACAAGATGTGGATCACCAACGGTCCTGATGCGAATACCTACGTTATCTACGCAAAGACCGATGTAACTGCAGGCCCTAAAGGCATCACTGCATTCATCGTAGAGCGTGACTACCCAGGCTTCTCCCGCCACCAGAAACTGGACAAGCTGGGCATGCGCGGCTCCAACACCTGTGAGCTGGTATTTGAAGACTGCCCAGTACCTAAAGAGAACATTCTGGGTGAACTGAACGGCGGTGTTAAGGTACTGATGTCCGGTCTGGACTACGAGCGACTGGTACTGTCCGGTGGCCCACTGGGCATCATGCAGGCTGCAATGGACATCGTAATCCCATACATCCGTGACCGTAAGCAGTTTGGCCAGGCCATCGGTGAGTTCGAACTGGTACAGGGTAAAGTTGCGGACATGTACTCCATCATGAACGCCTCCAAAGCCTACGTTTACATGGCTGCACAGGCGGCAGTGCGCGGCGAAGCATCCCGCAAAGATGCTGCAGGCTGCATCCTCTACACCGCGGAGATGGCGACCAAGATCGCTCTGGACGCAATCCAGCTGCTGGGCGGTAACGGCTACATCAACGAATTCCCTACCGGCCGTCTGCTGCGCGACGCCAAACTGTACGAGATCGGCGCGGGTACTTCCGAGATCCGTCGTATGCTGATTGGCCGCGAACTGTTCCTGAATAAGTAAGGCAACTGCCCTACCCCGGACCGTAATCGCTTCTTTGTCGCGTCCTTTTATAGGCGCCGTTCAAAGTGAAGCGTTGCGGTCCCGACTCACAACTTTTCAGGAATCTGTAAGAGGAGATCGGTATGGCCGTTCTGCAAAGCAAAATCAATCCACGTGCAGAAGAGTTCCGCAACAACCATGACGCCATGGCTGAAGCGGTTAACGACCTGCGCGACAAAGTATCCACCATCGAACAGGGCGGCGGCCCTAAGTATCAGGAACGCCACCTGTCCCGCGGCAAACTGCTGCCCCGCGAACGTATCAACGCCCTGCTGGACGAAGGTTCTCCATTCATGGAGTTGTCCCAGATGGCAGCCTACAACGTGTATGACGATGTAATCCCGGCAGCGGGCATCATTGCCGGTGTTGGCCGTGTCAGCGGCCAGGAATGTATGATCATCGCCAACGACGCGACGGTTAAAGGCGGTACCTACTACCCGCTGACCGTAAAAAAACACCTGCGTGCGCAGGAGATTGCCGAGCAAAACCACCTGCCATGTATCTATCTGGTGGACTCCGGCGGCGCTAACCTGCCACAGCAGGACGACGTATTCCCGGATCGAGACCACTTCGGTCGCATCTTCTACAACCAGGCACGCATGTCTTCCAAAGGCATCCCACAGATCGCTGTGGTCATGGGTCTTTGTACTGCCGGCGGTGCATACGTGCCTGCAATGGCAGACGAATCCATCATCGTGCGCAACCAGGGCACCATCTTCCTGGCCGGTCCTCCTCTGGTTAAAGCAGCAACCGGTGAAGTGGTTTCCGCTGAAGACCTGGGTGGCGCAGACGTTCACTGTAAAGTGTCCGGTGTAGCCGACCACTACGCAGAGAACGACGCCCACGCACTGCAGATCGCACGCACCTGTGTAGCGAACCTGAACCGCAAGAAAACCCTGGATCTGGATATCCGCGAGCCAAAAGCGCCGCTCTACAGCGCAGACGAGATCTACGGCATCGTCGGTACCGACCTGAAGAAACCGTTCGACGTACGCGAAATCATCGCCCGTATCGTGGACGGTTCTGAATTCGACGAATTCAAGAAGATGTACGGCACCACCCTGGTGACCGGCTTCGCGCACATCCACGGCTACCCTGTGGGTATCGTAGCGAACAACGGCATCCTGTTCGGTGACTCCGCACAGAAAGGTGCACACTTCATCGAGCTGTGCTGTCAGCGCAAGATCCCTCTGCTGTTCCTGCAGAACATCACCGGCTTTATGGTGGGTCAGAAAGCGGAATCCGAAGGTATCGCTAAACACGGTGCCAAGATGGTAACGGCGGTAGCGTGTGCCGACGTGCCTAAGCTGACCGTACTGATCGGCGGCTCCTTCGGTGCCGGAAACTACGGCATGTGCGGCCGTGCGTACAGCCCGAACTTCCTGTGGATGTGGCCAAACGCCCGTATCTCCGTAATGGGTGGTGAACAGGCGGCGGGGGTACTGGCAACCGTTAAACGCGACAACATGGATCGCGTGGGTCAGGAATGGTCCGCTGAGGAAGAAGCTGAGTTCAAGAAGCCGATCGTCGACACCTACGAACATCAGGGTCACCCATACTACGCCAGCGCGCGTCTGTGGGACGACGGCGTAATCGATCCGGCTCAGACCCGCGACGTGATTGGCATGGGTCTGTCTGCTGCACTTAACAAACCGATCGGCGACACCAAGTTCGGTGTATTCCGCATGTAAGGGGGCTGTTATGTCTAATAGCTTTGTATTGCTGGAAAAAGGTTCCGACGGTGTAGCCCAGCTGATCATCAACCGTCCGGAAGTGCACAACGCATTCGACGACGATGTGATTGAGCAACTGATCGCAAATCTCGAAGCCTGCGACGAAGATCCTGAAATCCGCGTCCTGGTATTGCGCTCCAACGGCAAGAACTTCTCTGCCGGTGCCGATCTGGCGTGGATGAAGCGCATGGCGCAGAACAGCCATCAGGAGAACATGGAAGACGCCGGTCGTCTTGCCCGCCTGATGGAAGTACTGAACAGCCTGTCCAAACCAACCATTGGTCTGGTTCAGGGCGCTGCGTACGGTGGTGCTGTTGGTCTGGCTGCATGCTGTGACATTGTGATTGCTGCTGAGTCCAGCCAGTTCTGCCTGAGTGAAGTAAAGATCGGGCTGATCCCTGCAGTGATCAGCCCATACGTGGTCCGCGCTATCGGCGAACGCCAGGCACGCCGCTACTTCGTCACCGCCGAGCTGTTCTCTGCCGCTGAGGCAAAAGAGTTTGGCCTGGTACACGAAGTGGTTGCCGACCCTGCTCTGTTCGACGACGCCTGCGCACGCTTTGTGAAGCAACTGCGTCGTAACAGCCCACAGGCGATGCACGCGGCGAAAGAACTTATCTTCGCGGTGAGCAGCAAGATAATCGATCAGGACGTGATCGACGACACCGCACGCCGTATCGCTGATATCCGTGTCAGCGAAGAGGGTCAGGAAGGTCTGGGATCTTTCCTGCAGAAGCGCAAGCCAAACTGGATTCAGGAGTAAGCGATCATGTTCAACTCAATTTTGATTGCAAACCGGGGTGACCAGTTGGCAAGCCAACTGGCGGCGAAGCCAAATTGCATGCCGACGCGCGCAGCGCGCGCAGGCGATCTCGACGCGGAGAACCGCTATGTTTAATAAGATTCTGATTGCAAACCGCGGCGAAATCGCCTGCCGCGTCATCCAGACGGCACACCGTCTGGGTATTAAGTGTGTCGCTGTCTACTCTGAAGCTGACGCCAATGCTCGCCACGTAGCGATGGCTGACGAAGCCTTCCTGCTGGGCCCTGCACCAAGCACTGAAAGTTACCTGCGTGCCGACAAGATCATCGAGATCTGCAAGCAGTCCGGCGCTCAGGCAGTACACCCGGGTTACGGTTTCCTGTCTGAGAACACCGGGTTCGCCGAAGCGCTGGAAGCGAATGGTATTACCTTTATCGGCCCACCGTCTTCCGCGATTGCATCCATGGGTTCCAAGTCCGCGGCAAAAGAGATTATGTCTCACGCCAACGTACCGCTGGTACCGGGCTACCACGGTGAAGACCAGGACCCAGCCCTGCTGAAACGTGAATCCGAAAAATGTGGTTACCCACAGCTGTTGAAAGCCGTTGCCGGTGGTGGCGGTAAAGGTATGCGTGTGGTCGAGTCTCTGGATGAGTTCGACGCAGCCCTGCAGGCTGCTTGCCGTGAGGCACAGAATGCATTCGGCAACCCGGATATGCTGATCGAGCGCTACCTGACTCAGCCACGCCATGTGGAGATCCAGGTATTCTGCGACAAGCACGGTAATGGTATCTACCTGGCCGAACGTGACTGCTCCGTACAGCGCCGTCACCAGAAAGTGATCGAGGAAGCCCCTGCGCCGGGTCTGTCTGATGAAACCCGCAAAGCGATGGGTGAAGCCGCGGTCCGTGCAGCACAGGCGATCGACTACGTAGGCGCGGGTACCGTTGAGTTCCTGTACGACGTGGACGGTTCCTTCTACTTCATGGAGATGAACACCCGTCTGCAGGTAGAACACCCAGTCACCGAGATGATCACCGGCCAGGATCTGGTGGAATGGCAGCTGCGCATCGCAGCCGGTGCCGAGCTGCCGATCACTCAGGACCAACTGACCATCCGTGGCCACGCACTGGAAGCACGTATCTACGCAGAAGATCCGGACAACGACTTCCTGCCTGCAACCGGGAGCCTGAAATACCTGCGCACACCGGCTGAAAACGCCCATGTACGTGTGGATACCGGCGTCATCGAAGGCGACGAAGTATCCGTGTACTACGACCCAATGATCGCCAAGCTGATCGTATGGGATGAAAACCGCGAAGCAGCGATCAACCGCATGGTTAGCGCACTGGAGGATTACCGAATCGCGGGTCTGAAGACCAACACCCGCTTCCTGCGTAACCTGGCCGATGCGGGCCCGTTCCGTAAGGAAGAGCTGGATACCGGCTTTATCGAGAAACACCGTGAACTGCTGTTCCCGGATGCGCGTCTGGACAACCAGTTCTGCCTGGTGATGTCTGCTGCTTACTTCCTGGAAACCGCAAAAGCGGGCCACACCATCAAAGGCGATCAGCACTCTCCATTCTCCGGCCAGAACGGCTGGCGTCTGAACTCTGAGTACGCCCGTCCGATGAAACTGGCACAGGGTGAAGATCTGCACGAGCTGAGCATTCTGGAGAAACAGGGTGAGTACGAAGTCACCGTTGACGACGCGTCCTACCGTGTCTCTGCCGAGCTGAACGGCGATGCGCTGAACGTAATCATCAACGGCCACCGCCTGACCGTGCACTGCTTCCAGGATGGTGACAACCTGACCATCTTCCACGAAGGTGAACAGTTCCAGTGCCGTCAGCACCGTGACACCTTCACCGAAACTGAACAGTCTGGTGATGCGTCTCTGGCGGCGCCGATGAACGGCGCGATGGTTGCGGTTCTGGTCGATAAAGGTCAGGAAGTGAAAGCCGGTGACACGCTGGTGATCATGGAAGCGATGAAGATGGAACACAGCATCTCCGCACCGTACGACGGTGTTGTAGCTGAGGTGTTCTTCGCCGAAGGCGATCTGGTAAACGAAGGTGCCGAATTGGTGGCACTGGATGCAAAGGATGAGGAGGCAGCGTAATGGGCATGCCTACCTCTCTGCCTTCATCCGCCCGCATCGTTGAGGTCGGCCCACGGGACGGCCTCCAGAACGAACCGGGTGACATCATTGCGACCGACGTGAAGGTTGAGCTGATCAACCGTCTGACCGACGCTGGACTCAGCTATGTTGAGTCCGCCAGCTTCGTTTCCCCGAAGTGGGTGCCACAGATGGGCGATGCAGCTGCGGTAATGGCGGGTATCAATCGCAAACCGGGCGTAACCTACGCCGCGCTTACGCCAAACATGCGCGGACTCGAAGGTGCGATTGAGTCCAAAGCAGACGAGGTTGCGGTGTTCACCGCTTCCTCCGAAGCCTTCACTCAGAAGAACATCAACTGCTCCATCAAGGATAGCCTGGAACGTTTTGTACCGGTGATCGAAACCGCCCAACAGCACGGTATTCGTGTACGTGGTTACGTCTCCACGGTGCTGGGTTGTCCGTACGATGGCGACATCGCACCGGAGCAGGTTGCTGCGGTCTGCCGCGACATGCTGGATATGGGCTGCTACGAGATCTCCCTGGGCGACACCATCGGTGTTGGCACCCCGCTGAAAGCGAAGAAGATGCTGGAAGCGGTGAACAAAGAGATCCCGATGGACAAACTGGCGGCACACTTCCACGACACCTACGGGCAGGCACTGGCCAACCTGTATGCGGTGGTTGAAGAGGGTCTGGCTGTAATCGACACCTCCGTCGCAGGCCTGGGCGGCTGCCCTTACGCCAAAGGCGCGTCCGGCAACGTTGCGACCGAAGATGTGGTTTACATGCTGAACGGCCTGGGTATCGAAACCGGTATCGATCTGGACAAGCTGGTAGAAACCAGCCACTGGATCACCGGACAGCTGGGGCGCGGCAACGGATCTAAAGTCGCACTTGCTTTAGGCCGCAAAGATAAGTAAAAACCCTTATACGGACAGCGCCCGACACCCATCAGGGCTGTCGGGCACCTCGAAACAAAAAAAACAAAACCGAGGTATCAACAGATGAAATCACAACCGGATTACATTACGGCATTGGATCTGCCAGTGCCTGCGCACCACGAACTGCCAGACGAGTTTCAGAAGTACTTCGCTGTGTGCGAAGAGAAACTGGGCATGGTGCCGAACGTTCTTAAAGCATACAGCCAGAGCGCTGCACAACTGGATGTGTTTTCCCGTCTCTACAACGAACTGATGTTCGGTGAGAGCGGTTTATCCAATCTGGAAAAAGAGATGATCGCCGTTGCGGTTTCATCCTCTAATTCCTGTTACTACTGCCAGGTTGCCCACGGCGCTGCGGTACGCGAGTACTCCGGCGAGCCGAAGCTAGGTGAGCTGATGGTAATGAACTACCGTGTAGCGGAACTATCCGACCGCCACCGCGCGATGCTCGATTTCTCCGTCAAGCTGACGGAATCCCCGAACGAAATTCTGGAAGCCGATCGTCAGGCATTGCGTGATGCGGGTTTCAGCGATCGTGACATCTGGGATATCGCTAACATCGCTGGTTTTTACAACATGACCAACCGGGTCGCCAGCGCGGTGGATATGCAACCGAATCCTGAATACCACAGCCAAAGTCGCTGATATTCCGTGCCCGGTGCTGTTTGGGGCAGCACCGGGCACATAAACCCTTTTGAAATTTAAAAAAATAACGCGCAAATGGGGTCAACAACGATGAGTAAACTCCCGAGCTACACCAGCGGTCCTAGCACTAAACCACTGATCGGCATGACCATCGGTGATAAGTTTGATGAAATTGCAGCAACCTATCCAAACAACGACGCACTGATCGTGCGCCACCAGGGTATTCGCCTGACCTACGCCGAGCTGAAAACCCGTGTCGATGAAGCCGCACGCGCCTTCCTGGCAATCGGCGTAAAACGCGGTGACCGTGTGGGCATGTGGTCCCCGAACTGCGCCCAGTGGACAATTACCCAGTTCGCGACCGCTAAAGTGGGGGCGATCCTGGTAAACGTAAACCCAGCGTACCGCCTGCATGAGCTGGAATACGCGATGAACCAGTCCGAGGCCAAATTCCTGGTCACCGCAGACAGCTTCAAAACCTCCAACTATACCCAGATGCTTTACGATCTGGCGCCGGAGCTGAAAAACTGCGCCGAAGGCGAGCTGGAATCCGAGA
Organism: Pontibacterium granulatum; assembly: GCF_029961155.1. GTDB lineage: Bacteria > Pseudomonadota > Gammaproteobacteria > Pseudomonadales > Balneatricaceae > Pontibacterium > Pontibacterium granulatum. The sequence continues at coordinate 41,055 of NZ_JASBRH010000028.1, forward strand.
AGCTGCCGCACCTAAAAGGCATCATCAACCTGGCGGACGACAAGCTGGAAGGCATGTGGCGTTGGGCTGACTTCGTAGAGATGGCTGAGAAGATCGACAACTCCCAGCTGGAGAAAATCCAGGCTGAGCTGCAGTTCGACGATCCAATCAACATCCAATACACCTCAGGTACAACCGGTTTCCCGAAAGGTGCGGCGCTGTCTCACCATAACATCCTGAACAACGGTTATTTCGTTGCCGAGAGCATGAACTTCACCGATCAGGACCGTCTGGTCATCCCTGTACCACTGTATCACTGCTTCGGCATGGTCATGGGTAACCTGGGTTGTATGACCCACGGTGCAACCATGATCTACCCGGACGAAGGTTTCGAGCCAAAATCCGTATTGGAAGCGGTATCCGAAGAACGTGCAACCGCGCTGTACGGTGTACCAACCATGTTTATTGCCGAGATGGAGCACCCGGACTTCGACCAGTACGAAGTATCCACCCTGCGCACCGGCATCATGGCAGGTTCCATCTGTCCTGAAGAGGTGATGAAAGCGGTTAACACCAAGCTGCACATGGAAGAGGTTCAGATCGCGTACGGTATGACCGAAACCAGCCCGGTTTCCACCCAGACCGCAGCGGACGACCCATTCGTGAAACGTGTGACCACCGTGGGCCGCACCCAGCCACACCTGGAAACCAAGATCGTTGATCCGGCCTCCGGCAACGTTGTTGGCCGTGGTGAAGTCGGCGAGCTGTGCACCCGTGGTTACAGCGTGATGCTCAAGTACTGGAACAACCCGGAAGCAACCGCTAAGTCGGTGGACGAAGCAGGCTGGATGCACACCGGCGACCTGGCGACCATGGACGAAGAGGGTTACATCCAGATCGTTGGCCGTATCAAGGATATGGTTATCCGTGGCGGTGAAAACGTCTACCCGAAAGAGATCGAAGAGTTCCTGTACACCCACCCGTCCATCTCCGACGTTCAGGTAACCGGCGTACCGGATAAGAAATACGGTGAAGAGCTGATCGCATGGGTGAAACTGGCACCGGGCGCCGAAGAAGTCACCGCTGAAGACCTGCGTGCGTTCTGTAAGGGCAAGATCACCCACTTCAAGATTCCACGTTACTTCAAGTTTACCGACGAGTTCCCAATGACCGTGACCGGTAAAATCCAGAAGTTTAAGATGCGTGAAATCTCCATCGAAGAGCTGGGTCTGGAAGACTAATAGTCTCCTTCCCCACGCCTCAAAAACGCCAGCCTTTGCGCTGGCGTTTTTATTTCCAGTGCCTCCTCAAAAGAGGACAGATGCATACCCCGTCTATGCTTACCTTATAGGTTAGGGTCATCACACCTCCGCATCGCCCACAGATGATATGCCTGCCGGGAGGGTCACATCATGTTGCGTTTCATCGGTCGAAATGTTCTTACGGGCCTGGTTACCATCCTGCCCGTGCTCCTTACTCTGTATCTGATCTATTGGCTGGCCCGAACTACCGAAGTCGCACTGGGTGAATCGATCCGAACACTGTTACCCGGCATGCCATACTGGCCCGGGCTAGGACTGCTCGCGGCGCTCACCGTGGCGTTCCTCGTGGGTATGCTGATGCATGCCTATCTGTTCCAACGCCTTTTTGCCCTCACAGAAAGCCTGCTCTACCACATGCCGCTGGTGAAAACGATCTACCGCGCCATTCGGGATTTTTTTGATTACTTCTCACCAACAGTGAAAAAGGAGTTTGAACAGGTAGTTGTGGTAACCCTCGGAGATAGCGGCATGGAATTGATTGGATTCGTGACTCAGGAATCCAGCACGCGTCTACCGAAAGGTTTCGATACGGAGGGCAGTATCCTGGTCTATCTGCCCCTTAGCTACATGATTGGCGGCTACGCAGTACTGATGCCACAGAGTTCGGTTAGACCTTTGAATATGACCGTTGAAGAGGCAATGCGCTTTACCCTGACTGCAGGAGTAACCGGTATAAGCCAAAGTGGCCCAAAATCCAGCACGCCACGGCACAACTGAAAACGTTCATCTGCAGCTGACTAAATGACAAATCATCTCCAGACCCATCCCAACTAACTACCCATCTTTTGCGTTGGCATTTTTATTTTCAGCTATCCGGCAAACCTGTCAAAAAATGTTCACCTTCAATGTCTGGTGAAGCGCTATACATTGTCTACACTACTTAGTCTGGAATACAGGTAGTGCCTGAACAGGCTGTGACGCACGTTTCCTACACGCGTCGTTCAATACTTCCCGTTATATGGAGATCAGCGCCCTTAGACAGACCTAACCGGACAATATAAAAATGTTCAGCAAGCGCCCAAATAAGAAGCAAATACGCAGAGAACACGAACAGAAAATCGCAGACTTCCTCGCCCGAGGCGGCACTATCCAGTGCGTACCTCCCGGCGCTACAGGCCTGGTCGAAGGGCGATGCCATTCTCGCCATATCCGCATCGAAAAAACCCACGAAACACGCACCCCCATTCCTGAAGTGGTTGCGGCCATTGAAGCACGCCGCCCAGGTAAGAAAACCCGAAAAACCGCTCCCAAGCCTAAGCATCAAAGTTACCGTAAAGTGATATACGACGACTTCGGTGATCCCGTGCGCGTGATCTGGTCTCATAAATAAGCAGATCGAACTCCCGCTCACACAAAATTCTGGCGCCTTACCCCACACAGATCATATCAGGTGGCGGTAACGCTGCCTGAGCGCACCTGTCTGCTAGACTAATACCAGTATGACACCGTCAGGAGCCCACCGATGAAGATCATTATTCGCGTGACCTCGGAAAGGGACGGCACCGAGTACTTCGTAAACACGGATAACATCGTCTACTTTTCGCAGAAAGCGGGAGAGAGCGGCACCCGGCTCTACTTCACCAGCGGCGAGATATCCCATCTAGTGGTTCAGGAACCACCAGAGCACATTCTGCAGCAGATCAAACAACTCTGACGCTGCACACCGCCCGCACTTGCAAAGCAGCCGACTTAACGGCAAATTAGGGTTTTCACCTATACAGAGAAAACCCTGATGTCCGCTACGGTAAACGCTCACTACCAGCAAAACCTCGATACCGACCGCATCATTGCCAAACTGCAATCCGCCTACCCTGAGGGTCCGGATCGTTTTCAGCTGGCCCCGGTGGATCAGTTACACATTGGCGGCATCAAGGCATCCCTCAAACTGGTAAAGCGTATCGCAGAGCTGGATGTAACCTCCATTCTGGATATCGGTTCGGGATTGGGTGGATTGATGCGGCTGATCGAGCAGGATCTAAAACTATCGATCACCGGCCTGGACATCACCCACGGGCTTAACCAGATCAACCAGCAGCTCTCTTCTCTCGCACCCTCCAATTCATCCCCCCAGGTGATTACCGGTGATGCCCACAACCTTCCTTTTAAGAGCAATCAGTTCGACCTGATTGTGTTCCAACACAGCCTGCTGAACATGCCCGATGCAGTACAGGTTTTAAGGGAGTGTAAGCGCGTACTTACCGAGCATGGCCAGCTGTTGATGCATGAAGTGCTGCAGGGTGAGAATCATAGCGAGATGCGCTATCCAGTGCCTTGGGCACGCAACGCAGACGATTCACATCTGCGTACCGAATCGGAACTGCTTGCCATGCTCAGTGAAAGTGATTTTGAGGTGGAGGTATTTAACGATTGGTCAGAGGAAGCGCTGGCATGGCGACAGCGCCAGGCGGAAAAAGAGAAACAATCTGCTGGAAACACTACACCTCCACCGGTCTCCCCTGCTTTGATTCTGGGCCCTGAGTTTGGGCAGATGGGCCCTAACGTGATCCGTAACCTCAGCAATCGTGCCGCCCGCGTGGTGGAGGTTATTGCTCGCGATGCGTAATGCGATGCCCGACAAATTAATGCCGCAGACATTCATGTAGCAGCCCTCTCCGAGGGCGACTCTATTAGGCAGCGGACAAAGTTGCGGTCGGAGACCGCTGCTAAAAGCGCCTGGAGCAAACACACCTCACCGAAGGTTGGCCGTCGCGAAGCGATGCCCAACACAAATCCTCACCCTCAAACCCATCCCCAATAGGACGTTTTCGCCATTACGGGTTATCATTTGAGTTAATCATATCGATTTAAGAGCCGTCCAAATGAATATCAATGACCCTTTTGGTCGCCTGCGGAAACAGCGTGAAAAGGAGTACCTTTCCCTGTGTAAAACCCTTCAGGACGCGGGCGTAAACAACCGCCATGACGCGCAGGAGCTGATGGAAACCCTGCTCAGGCGCGGCAAGATCGGCATCCTGATTGTTGTTCCGTTTACCCTGATTCTCGGATCGCTGTTTGCGGAGGCGCAGCAGTATATCTACGTAGTCGGTTTCCTGATTGCGGTCTGGCTGTTCAAAACCACCACCCGCAGCCGTCAGCACATCAAGCGCTATATCGAAGAAGAGTTAACCAACGAAGAAGACAGCCGTGAGTTTTGAAGCTCACGGCTAGTCCGATCCCTTCCACCACCTTCCACCTAAACGCAGGCGAAAGCGTTCTTTCCGTTTTTCTTTACGCTGTACATGGCATCATCCGCCGCTTTAAGCAACGCCTCCAGATCCTGACCGTCTTTCGGATAAAGCGAAATACCGATACTGGCACTCGCTCTAATTGCATTCCCGGCAACATCAACCGGCTGTTCAATAACTTCCAATATGCGGGTTACCACCCGTTCTGTATCGCCATTGCAGGATGCGTGAGACAGCAACACAACAAACTCGTCACCGCCAATACGTGCCAGCATATCCTCGGAACGAATGGTTGCCTGCACACGTTGCGCAACTTCACATAACACGTTGTCGCCCACATCATGGCCAAAGGCATCGTTGATCGATTTAAAACCGTCCAGATCGATAAACATCACCGCGAGCTGGAGGTTATGCCGTTCGGCATGAGCGATCTCTTTTTTCGCGGCTTCCTGCATATAGTGCAGGCTGTTTACGCCGGTCAGCGTATCCCTCATGGCGATATCGTGCAGTCTCGCCCGAGACGCCTCAACTTCCTCTAACGCGTCATACAATTCGGTAAAGTCGTACTCCACCACCAGAAACAGAAAGTCTCCGTTCAGGGGATGGCGGGTGCGGCGAATATCCAAGCTATGACGTCGCTCGCCTGCACTGGTGTGCATGATGTAGTCCCAACGCCCCTCCTCCTCGCGCTGGATTCTCGCAAGACAGGCGCGACCTTCTTCAGGATCGGCAAAACGCTCTATGAATACGCAGCTACCTTCCGGCATTGGTTGATCGTGCAAGTGATTGTAGGCATCGGTGGCAGCGGGGTTTTCGACCAGCGGTTCGCCGTCAAAGGTATAGGTAGTTGCCGGTACGCGGGTGTAACGCATCGCCTCCATCAACAGCAGGTTTTCGGGTTGTTCCCCGAGATTCACCTCTTCGTTGATATAGGCGATGATGCCACGATGTTTGTCCGGGCCCAGCAGTACAGCCCTGTGCATCATCAGCAACGTTTTGGGTTTGCCATTGGGGTAGGTGGTCCAGGGGTCGACCGTTAATCCATCCTTGGCTGCCAGCTCAAAGGTTTGCAGCGTTCGATCCCGCGCCCCCTGGGTATCGCCAGACAGGTCTTTATCAATCAGCTCCTTTACATTGTTCAGCCCCCAGAACGACACTGCGGCCGGGTTGCCCCACCACCAGCCGTGTTTATCCAGGTCAAAGATCCAAACGACGTTGGGAATCAGCTCATACAGACCTAACTCATCATGACTCTTAATATGGACTAAATGATCATACTTGTGACTTTCAGACATCCTTTACACCATGAGCCCCTTCTCTCTAAACTCTGACCAACTGCGTTAGATTAGCAAAGCGCTCCATACACAATGGGGAATTCAGAATCGAACGACGGTCCTCCAAACAGGTTAAAACCGTTAAACACTTTACCTGAACGTAAACTTATCCGATTTATTGTAGCCCATTCTGCGAAAAGCCTAAGAAAACAACATCCATAGTTAGCAAAGATGCGTAAACCCGGCCGTCAGCTAAGATGAATTTTCAAACACCACTGGCCAAAAAATCACACGGCATACGCGTACCCGTACAGCAACATAGGGCCTACAGCCAGGCTAAGGGTGAAAGCGATCCCTAACTTACCGGGTTTGATGAGATAACTTTTCTTGGGATTGTTTGGATTAAAGAAGACACTGACGCCACCATCCGCGTCGCGTTGTATCCCTCGCATCTGCTTCTCCAGCAGAAATTTCGCGTTGTGTGACGCGACCATCACCCAGGGCGACACCCGCTTACCCTGGTAGAGGGTCCCATCCACACTGTATTCGTAGAGTGCCGATGCAACGTATTCCTGATTTGACCTGACCGGCTCTGTACCGCCAATCTTACTGACACCACCCTGCAACAAGGCTCCTTTGGCTTCCGGCCATCGGGCAACCCTCAACTGAAACAACACCGAGTAACCACATACCACCAGCGCGTAAAGACAGATAAAGAACAGAAATCCCTGTTTATCGCCGTCCAGGGCCAGATCAAACATCGCCTTAATGTAATCGATCATCCGCTTAGCTATCCCCAGACTCTAATCCAAGGCGTTGATGCCACTGGGCAATCGATTCATCCGGGTAGAGATCGAACACCTTATCGTGGTCCCCTGTCTGCAACGGAACCCAGGACGCCTTGGAGCCCACCATCAGGTGGGTACGCTCCGGCGGGACTGGCAGGGTGGAATCGATTGCTGACGCAAAGGGATGCATCAACTCCGGCCAGCGCGGATCCCAGACCCATAACGCACTGCCACAACGACTGCAGAAGTGGCGCTTGGCAGGGCTTTGCTCCCGCGCGCCTGAATCACCGGTCAGCATCACCTGATAGACAGAGATATGCTCTTCGCCCTTCACGTTCAGCGATGCATGGTCTGCGGACAGGTTTATCGCATAGCCGCCCGCGCCTGCGGTTTTACGGCAGATGGAGCAATAGCAGAGGTTAAACGGATAGGGATGTGCGGAGTTGACGCTGAAATGCACAGCGCCGCAGTGACAGGAACCTTCAAGCTTCATAGTGACCAGTGCCTTCGTCCAAGGAGTTCTTCAACCCAAACGATTCAACCATAGCTGCATTTGGCGATTCTGCCACAAATACAAGCAACGCGGCTTAGGCACTGATTGATCAACCTGCTTCAGGCGACGCATCCACAGGGGCAGGTATCGCGTCTTCCGGGGTCTTGAGCATCACGACCACCACCGCAAGGATAATCCCTACCGCAGGCAGGATGGAGAGAACAAGGGGCTGCCCAGCGCCCACGGCCATGAGCATCACCATCACCGGTACAAGATAGCTGTACGCCATCACCTGGGCCGATTTCAGCCGCACACTGGCGTAGTGGAACAGCATAAACGTCAGCGCAGTCACCACCAACCCCATGTACAGCACTCCCCAGATAATACCCTCGCTTACCTCAGCTACTGCGCTAACATCCAGATACATCGGGATAAACGGGCTTAACCACAGTGCAGCAAAGAGCAATAACCAGAATGTACTGCTCAGAATCGGCTGCTCCTTCAGACCGGACTGTACCAACACCGGGTTGGCAGCAAACGCCATACACCCCCACAGGTAGATCAGGCTGCCCTCATCGATGCGCAGCGTCAGTAACCGATCAACCGAACCGCCGACGATAATCCATACCGCCGCCAGCAGGCCAATCAACAACATAACCCACTGGCGCTGCTTCAGGTGCTGCCCGGCAACCCGTGCAATCATCGCGGTAAAGAGCGGTACCAGCGTATAGATAGCGGCAACTTCGACGGGATCGCTCTGCTCCAGGGCTTCAAACATCGACCAGAAATAGAAACACACCAACAGGCTCAGCACGGCATAGCGCAACAACACAGAGGCGGGAGGCCACTGCCAGCTGCGTCTTACCAACAGGAGGCCCGCAAAGAACACCCCACCCAACACAAAGCGGCTCCAGGTTACCACCAGCGGAGGCAACTCAGCGGTGAGATACTGCCCCAAGGGAAAGGAGGTGCTGATCAGCAACGTAAACAACAGTACTGACAGATGCCCTTTGTGACGTTCGCTCAACATATTCCCCTCCATTCCTACTTATCGGCAACGCTGTAACAGCCATTGCATTAATAACTGCGGACAGTCTAAGATCGAACAAGACATTAATGAACTGCATAGCGTGCATACCACCATGAATGATAAACATATCGAGTTAGCCAATCTGGATCTCAATCTGTTAAAAGTGCTGCACGCGCTGATGTGTGAGCGCAATGTCACCCGTGCAGCAGAATCCCTCGCCTTGAGCCAGTCTGCCGTCAGCCATGCGCTGAAACGATTGCGTCAGGCCCTGAATGATCCGCTCTTCGTGGCAACGCCAAGCGGTATGGAGCCCACCCTGCGTGCGCGGGAGCTGGCGGAACCCACCGGGCTGTTCATTCAAACCCTCTCCCATAAATTGAGGCAGAGCCCGGAATTTGATCCCGCGGCATCAGACCGGGTGTTTAAGATCGCAGGAGGCGGTCACTTCGAACTGATTCAGCTACCCCGTTTGTTGCGGATACTCAGCCAGGAACAACTGAGTGTGCAGATCCACAACGAGCCGCTGACCCAATCGGGCTACCACGATGAACTGCTGCAGGGGAAGGTTGATCTGGTGTTTGGCGTACGGGGGATGACCCACCTCGCCGATAACCTGAAGACCGGCTTGGCCCAAAACACAGAGATGGTGCTGGTCGTCCATGAATCCCATCCCCTCGCCCAGCGCCAGGCTTTGAGTCTGGAGGAGATGGCAGCACAACCCCAGATCTTCACCTCATACTGGAGCGGCCCTAAGAACTTCCTCGATCAGCGCCTGCAGCAGAAAGGCCTCAAGCGTAACGTCGTCACCACGGTGCAGGGCTACGCCTCGGTACCGGCCATACTGGAGAACACCGAACTGATGATCGTGATGATCAAACCGGTCGCACTCTATTTCCAGCAGCACTATCCGCTGAAAGTGCTCAAAGCCCCACGCGAGCTCACCGACATCGGTTCGTTTTTCGCCTGGCACCCACTGCACGATAAAGATCCGGGTCATATCTGGTTACGGCAGCAGTTGGCCAACGTGATCACCGACACCTTATGACTCGCTGACCATACGCCGTTACGGTATGCTTCCTTTTGCACGAACAACCACCCACAAGGTTCACTGAATGCCCGACCAGCCCAAGATCGCCATCTTTGTGGATGTGCAGAACATCTACTACACCACCCGTCAGGCATACGGCCGCCAATTCAACTACCGCGCCTTATGGCAACGCATCTCTGAGGAAGGCACCATCGTCAGCGCCACCGCCTACGCCATCCACCGCGGCGACGAACGTCAGTTGAAGTTCCAAAATGCGCTGAAACAGATCGGTTTCGACGTAAAACTGAAACCCTTTATCCAGCGCAGCGACGGCTCTGCCAAGGGCGATTGGGATGTGGGCATTACCATCGATGTGCTGGAAGCCGCCAAAACGGTGGACAAGATAGTGCTGCTCTCGGGTGATGGGGATTTTGATCTGCTGCTGGATAAAGTGCGCAACGATTATCACGTCAGCGCCGATGTCTATGGCGTACCGGCACTGACTGCGAATTCACTGATTAACGCGGCGAGCGAGTTTTATCGGATTGAGGAAGGTTTGCTGCTGTAACGCCCGACTAAACGGCGGGCAACTTGTTTCGAGCCCAGCGTATGTGACACGCGACGTTGGAGACCCTCGTTATGTTGTGGTTGCATAAGAAGACAGCTCAATTAGGTTGTTATCCGGGTCTCTGAAATAGAAAGATTGAATCGGCCCGAGTGCCCCAGTACGGGCAACGATGCCTTCAATGATGTTCACACCTTTGGTTGCGATTTGCTCGAAAGCCTCTTGGATAGGTATGTTGGTGATAAAACATAAATCGGCCGATCCTGGCGTAGGGAAATTAGCTTTGGGCTCAAACTCCTTGCCGAGTTGGTGGAGGTTAATTTTTTGTGAGCCAAATTTCAGCGCCACCCTGCCTTCGCCGAATGCCTCTTTTTCCATACCAAGAATATCCGCATAGAAACGGACAGTATCCTCGATGCTTTTGACGGTGAGCACTAAATGATCAAGGCTGGAAATCACTGCTTACTCTCCATAGAAATATAACGCCGCCAACACAGGCGAGCTTTAGCGAGTCCAGCGCAACTCGTTGCGCATGTGTGCTTGGCCTTGTTATGTTTAATTTATCTATCGTAACTCTTTCTTTGATATTTTGAGCGCACCATATGAGTGGCCATCATCCATTAGACAATCTTCCGGGTGTGCTGCCATTGGTGTGCCCTGTAGTAACCTCTCTGTAATCGACTGCTGTGAAGAGCTATCAAGTGAGTCCCACCACGAAGGTGAAGCCCAAGTATTTTCACTGAAGGAATAGCAAAACCTTACAAGAGCGTCTGCAATTTCGTGATCATCCAGCTCGAGGAGAGATGCTATGAACTTGCTACAGTGTTTGTCATCTTCAGTTAACCATGAAAATACGAAGCAACCACGACCTTCATAGCTGATACAGTTGAAGAAAATATAATCATACTTATATTGCTGCAAGCCTAATTTTTGCAAAGGATTTCCATGGAAATCCATTTCAGGTACAACCATTGCACTTACTTGAATTTTTGGTACTTCAGAGAGTTCGAAAACATAGTGCCTAATCTTCGAATAATCTTGGTCTAGGAGAATAGAGTCCATTTCAGATTTCAGGTACTGCAAATCACGCAAAGCGAGATCTACACCTTGGTCATATAGAGAAGCTTGGCCTTGAAGTGCATGCTGCAAAAATTCATCTTGTCCTCTATCTGCTTCCCTCATTAGGTTAGCAGTGCCTTTATTTTGTTCCTTATGGAAAATTTCTCTGCACATTCCCCTATAGGCCAGTAGAAACAACTGCTGGTCATTTAAAACAATAGGTTCATCTTCCAGTGGTGAGAATATTTCTTTATCGTGAACTGAGCAAAACCCTGTAAATGTTGATGCCCGATTTATCCCTACTTTTTCGAGCGTTAATTTTCCATTGTTTTTTATAAAGCCAGATAGGCTAGGCTTGGCGCCCATCACATGGCCTTTCTCGGATAGCTCTTTGAGAGACCCACTTTTTGATACAGTGTGAGCATTGATAATTTTTTTTGAACACTTGTCAGGAAAAAGGTTGCTTACGCTACAGACCTTTTTTGAATTCTGTTTCTTCGAATATTGCTCTAAATCACCACGAGTTAAAGAGTCTTGACTATCTCTATTTAGGTGACACTTTTTGAATTTCTTTCCAGAACCACACCAACAAGGCTTATTGCGATTGTTGTTTCCCATTCTTGATTGTCACTCCTTAAACATAACGAGGCTGTCGGATTAGACATTTTTCTGTGAAAACACCCATCTACCGCAGCTCTCCCTGTTCGTTTCAGCGTTTCGCCTGGTGCTTTTGATA
>NZ_JASBRH010000029.1 GCF_029961155.1 Pontibacterium granulatum
CATTGGGTGACCTCACCCCCTGGGAATATCTGGCCAAACATGACCCGCTGGAAAACTCTAATTATGCGTGTAACTAATTAGGGGAGGTTTACATATACATCACTGCGACTTGAATATTCCGGTCAGCTCAAGGATTACTGGGCTTCGTGGCGTTTACATTACTTTGATACGTTATGGGTGAAGGCATAATCTGTTGAGAAAACGACACTTTCAAGCCGGTACGTGGTTAAACCGGCAGCTTACTCACCAACTCAACCCCTTTACGCATCATCTGCGGCAGGTCGTCCCAATCGATGCTGTCGAGCAGGTTCTTTACCGCCAGTCCCAGTTCCGTATTGCCTTCGATCAGCAGGCGGCGTTGGAAGAAGAGGGTGTCCGGATCCTGTTCCCGGTTGGCCAGTTTTAAAAAGTCGCGTGCTTCACCTTTAACCCAGGCATCGGCGCTGTCTGAATTGCACACCACCAGTTGTTCCGTTTCGCAGCTGAGTACAACTTTAATACCCAGATCGGTCACTTCCAGACCCAGCTGGTGGTCTTCCAGAAAGTAAAACTCGTCATCGGCCAGCGGTTGCGAAAAGGCCTGATTCAGGGCTTTCTCCAGCAGTTGTTTCTTTACGCTGAACGGGATCAGGGACTCGGTTTTGCTGATCACCCGAGTCATCAGTTTTACCCTGTCGGGGCGGGTAAACGCTAAGCGTGCGGTGAGAAAGGCCATCTGATTACTCCTCTAAAGTGGCAGCCATCATAAGGGAAAATAATTTTTGGCCCCTTGATAACAATCAAGGCTATCTAGTGGTTGGGTTACGCACAATGCACTACATATTGTGCTAAGTTGTAAATAACCAACCATATATAGTGTTGAGGGTGTCATGGATAACCATCAGTCAGTAGCCGTCAGAAGTACCGTGGATGAGTATCTTGAGCGTAGCGACTGGCGTGTAAACGCGAATGCCAACCAGGGGTACTCGTTGGGAGGTCTGATTCTGAACGTTTCAGGCAAAGTGATCGCTAACTACTGGCTGAATGAGGTGTACACACCCCAGATCGGCCTGGCGCATCGTGAAGGGGATCTGCATGTCCATGACCTGGATATGCTGTCCGGTTATTGTGCCGGTTGGTCGTTACGCACACTGTTGCACGAAGGGCTGAACGGCATTCCGGGTCGCCTGGAAAGTGGTCCACCCAAGCACCTGAGCAGTGCGGTGGGGCAGATCGTTAACTTCCTCGGCACGCTGCAAAACGAGTGGGCGGGTGCGCAGGCGTTCAGCTCCTTCGATACCTATCTGGCGCCGTTTGTACGTAAAGATCAGATGAGCTACGAGGCTGTGCTGCAGTGTATGCAGGAGCTGATCTACAACCTCAACGTGCCGTCCCGCTGGGGGACTCAAACCCCGTTCACCAACCTGACCTTCGATTGGCACTGTCCGGAAGATCTGGTCGAGCAGATCCCGGTGATCGCCGGTGAAGAGATGCCGTTTAACTATGGCGAGCTGCAGGCAGAGATGGACATGATCAACCGCGCTTACCTGGAGGTGATGGATAAGGGCGACGCGATGGGGCGGGTGTTCACCTTCCCGATCCCCACCTACAACATCACCAAGGATTTCGACTGGGAGTGTGATAACGCCGAGCGTCTGTTCAGCCTTACCGCCAAGTATGGCCTGCCGTACTTCCAGAACTTTATCCGTTCCGACCTGGAGCCGAACATGGTGCGTTCCATGTGCTGCCGCCTGCAGCTGGATCTGCGCGAGTTGCTGAAGCGGGGTAACGGCCTGTTTGGATCTGCCGAACAGACGGGCTCTATCGGTGTAGTGACCATTAACTGCGCCCGCCTGGGGTATCGCAACAAAGGTGATTGGGATGAGTTGTACGAACAGCTGGACCACCTGCTGTACCTGGCAAAAGACTCGCTGGAACTGAAGCGCCAGCGTATTCAGCAGTTGATGGATGAAGGCCTGTTCCCGTACAGCAAACGTTACCTGGGCACCCTGCGTAACCACTTCTCCACCGTGGGCGTGAACGGCATCAACGAGATGCTGCGTAACTTCAGTGATGACCGTATGGATATCACCGGCGAGGAGGGGATGCGTGAGGCGATCCGCCTGCTCAACCATATCAACGAGCGCCTGACCGAGTTCCAGCAGCAGACCGGCCACCTCTACAACCTGGAGGCCACCCCGGCGGAGGGCACCACCTACCGCTTTGCCCGTGAAGACCAGAAACGCTTCCCGGATATCCTGCAGGCCGGTACCCGTGAAACACCTTATTACACCAACTCTAGCCAGCTGCCGGTGGGTTACACCGACGATCCGTTTACGGCGCTGGAGATGCAGGACGAGCTGCAGACCCGCTATACCGGCGGCACTGTACTGCATCTGTATATGCGCGAGCGGATCTCCAGCGTGCGGGCCTGCAAGCAGATGGTGAAAACCGCACTGAGTCAGTTTGCGCTGCCCTATATCACCATCACACCAACCTTCTCCATCTGCCCGGTACACGGTTATCTGGCCGGAGAACACGAGTTCTGTCCACGTTGTGACGAAGAGCTACTGCAGAAAAAGCAGGAGCAGATGAAGGCCCTGCTGGCCCACTGAAACGAACACTAAGCCAACAAAATTACTGAATACTAGAAGCGAACAAGGAGTTCACCATGAACGCACATATCGACGAAGCGAATACCCTGTTGAAACCGGAAGAACGCCAGCGCTGCGAAGTCTGGACCCGTGTCATGGGGTACCACCGCCCGGTGGCACAGTTTAATGCGGGCAAAAAAGCCGAGCACGCCGAGCGCTGCCACTTTGTCGAAACTAAGGCATAAGTAAGGCGTAAGTAAGGCCTAGAAAGCAGCGAGGAAATAGCATGACGGCAGCCCTGCAGATCAGTGGTCTCACTCCCCTCACCACGATCGACTACCCCGACCACCTTGCCTGTGTGGTGTACACGCAGGGCTGTCCGTTGCGCTGTGCCTATTGCCAGAACTCACACCTGATCCCCTTTCGGGAGGAACCGGGCCAGTTGAGTTGGTCGCGGGTGGTGAGTTTTATGGAGCAGCGCAAGGGGATGCTGGAAGCGGTGGTCTTCAGCGGTGGTGAGCCGACCCTGCAACCGGGTCTGCGTGAAGCAATGCTCAGTGCCATCGAGCTGGGCTATAAAGTGGGTTTGCATACTGCCGGTGTCAGCGCCAGTTCGCTGTCGAAGTTGCTGGGTCTGGCCGACTGGATCGGCCTGGATGTGAAAGCCCCGGATGATCTCTATCAGACAGTCACCGGGCGCGCCAACCAGCATATCCAGAACCAGCGTTGCCTGGACCTGCTGCTGGACAGCGGCACCCATTTTGAATGCCGCACCACGGTGGACTGGCGTCTGATGCAGCCGGACGATCTGTTACGTCTGGCAGAGCAGCTGATGACACGGGGGGTACGGCGCTATGCCTTGCAGATCAACCATGGAGGGCAGTGCCTTGATCCGAAACTGTGTGAACCGGCGGTGATCGCCACGTCCGAAAAGGTTCAGCTCAAAGCGGTACTGAATACGATGTTCCCGCACTTCGAATGGCGGGAATGAGCGGTTATCGATTGGTTATTTCAGCCAGAAAGCGATCAGGGTAAACAGGGCGATCATAAACCACACCAGCGACATCAGCTGCCAGAAGATCAGTGCGTTAGGGGATTTCTGCGCGGCTTCACGCGGTACCAGGAAGGCCGGGTTGGGTTCGGTCAGATCCTGCATAAAGTGGTTGATAGTGTCGTAACGTTGTTGCGGGTCGATCATCATTGCTTTTTCCAGTGCGCGGTCGAACCAGATCGGGATGATCGGATTGTAACGGTCCGCAGGGATGTATTTCAGTTTTTGCAGTTGCTGTGGCTTTTCGCAGTTTTCCAGGCCGTCGCCAAACGGCAGGTGGTGGGTAAAGATCTCGTAGGTGATCGCCGCCAGGGAGAACATATCCCCCTTGATTCCGGTGTTCTGGCCCAGTCGGAAAACCGGGTCAGAGTAGTTCATGGTGCCGAGGATCCGGTCGCGCTCGATCGGCACAAAAATCTCGTTAATCCCCGCCACAAACACCGAACCAAAGTCGACGATAACGGCTGTGTTATCCGGCCGGATCATCACATTGCTCGGCTTAAGATCCTGGTGCAGGGTTTCCCGTTTATGGAACGCCTTCAGACCATTGGCGATCTGCTTGACGATCTCAATGGCCAGTGCCGGTTTCGGGGTGGGATTGGCTTCGATCCACTCATCCAGCGGCACCCCTTCGATGGGCTCCATTAAGTAGTAGAGGAACGTTTTGGCACGGTTGGGGATATGCACTTTCACCACGTTGGGGCTGTGGATGCGGCTACCGACCCATTCCTCCATTACAAAGCGCTCGATGTAGGCGGCGTCGTCTTCGTAGTTGCGTGACGGGGTTTTCATCACCCAGAGCTGTTCGGTTTCCAGATCACGCACCCGGTACAGCTGGCTGCGGTTGCTGGCGTACAGTTCAGATTCGACAAAGTAGTTATCGATCTTCATGCCCGGTTCCAGATCCGGCGGGAAGGGCAGGTCGGTGAGGCGGTCGGTGATCTCGTCTACTGTGTTGTCAGAGAGTTTCTCCACACGGACCAACTGACAGCTCAGGTTATCGGTGCTGCCGGCGTCGTAGGCAGCCTGCACCAGCGCTTCGCTGCAGGCTTGCAGGTCGCGGTCGGCCAGCGCCATATTTTTCAGGACCGACGGTTCCAGCGTATCGTGGATGCCATCGGTGCTGAGCAGGAACAGGTCACCCTCTTCGATATCGATAGAGCGGTAGTCGATCTCCAGATGCGTATCCATGCCCATCGCCCGTGACAGGCAGCTGTTGCTCTCGCTCAGGCGGGTGATGTGATCCTCCGTCAGGAGCTCCAGGCTCTGGTTGCGGATCAGGTAGATGCGGCTGTCCCCGATATGGAACAGGTGTGCCTTGCGGGACTTGATAACCAGCACGGACAGGGTGCAGACGTGGCCGCGGCTGGTGGAGAGGTATTCGTGGCTGCGGGCATAGAGCAGCCGGTTGATGGAGGTCAGCACCTTCTGGGCGGACTTGCTGACCGTCCAGATATCCGGGGTATCGAAGTAGTCGCTGAGGAACTCCTGCACACAGTATTGTGCAGCTTCCGCGCCGGCTTCGGCGGTGCTCACACCGTCTGCAATGATCGCGACCGCGCCTTTGGTGGTGAGCAGGTTGCCCTCCGGTTGATAGGTCCCCAGGCAATCCTCATTGCGTTCTTTACGGCCCTTTTCACTGCACTGGCCGGTTTCAAGCTCAATTTCGTTGCTGAGATACATATCAAATTCCTGTTTTCTAGGAGCTTGTCTGGCTCCAGGCTTCCCAAAACAGCAAAAGGCAGGGCCAGAAGCTGACCCCACCTTTTAATTTAGCTGTGGAGTAATCGCTTATTCCACATCGATAAGCTGTACGGTGCCATCCGGCAGAACCTCAGCCATCTTGCCGCTTGGCTCATCCATGAACTGCACCATGCCGAACACGACAGCAGCAGAGGCGGCGATTACCATGAAGAAGGTAGAGTAGTCCACGAAGCTCAGTACTGTCAGGTAGCACACCGCACCGACGTTACCGTAAGCACCCGCCATACCCGCGATCTGGCCAGTCATGCGACGCTGGATCAGAGGCACCACTGCGAATACTGCACCTTCACCTGCCTGCACGAAGAAGGAACACGCCATAGTTGCGATCACTGCCAGAGGAATCCACCAAGTACCGTCGATCTGGCTCAGGATCATGTAACCAACGGCCAGACCCAGGATCAGCACGCTCAGGGTTTTCTTACGGCCGATCTTGTCACTCAGGTGACCACCGGTAGGACGTGCCACCAGGTTCATGAAGGCAAAACCGGATGCCAGCAGACCTGCTTTTACCGGGTCCAGACCGTCGAACGTCTCCAGGAAGAACAGGGGCAGCATGGATACTACCGCCAGCTCGGAGCCAAAGGTTGCGAAGTAAGCCACGTCCAATACCGCCACCTGCTTGAACTTGTAGCGGTGCAGTTCTGGTACGCCGTTTTTCAGGTTCTCTTCGTTAACGTGGTAGATCGCACGTACCTGAACCAGGAACAGGATCACCAGCGCCGCGTAGATTGCGTTAGTCGCGAATCCATCCAGCAGCCCGATGTTTGTTGGCGACAGTTTCCAGGTCAGAACCGCCAGTGCCACATACATCGGGATGTTCATCAGAATGTAGAAGACGAAATCGCCTTTGCTGGTAACTTCCAGGCCACCGCTTTTCTTCGGCTTGAAGTACGTGGAGCCTTTTGGAGTGTTGCGTGCCATACGGTAGTAGATCAGACCGTACACAATCGCGATCACACCGATAGACGCCAGAGCGTAACGCCAGCCGTTCTCACCGCCGTATATCAGGGCGATGGTTGGCAGGGTCATTGCCCCGGCTGCGGAACCGAAGTTACCCCAGCCACCGTAGATACCTTCAGCAACACCGACCTGTTTCGCTGGGAACCACTCGCTCACCATACGGATACCGATTACGAATCCGGCGCCGATGAAACCGCTGAGGAATCGCATGATCGCCAGCTGTTCATAGGTCTGTGCGGCCGCGAAGCCAAGACAAATCGCACCGCCAATGACCAGCAGGATGCTGTAGATCAAACGAGGTCCGTACTTGTCCACCAGTGTACCGATGACAATCCTCGAAGGAATCGTCAGTGCCACGTTCAGTATCAGCAGTGCCTTAATTTCCGCGCCCGACAGACCAAAGACGTCCTTGATGTAAGCCATCATCGGCGCGTGGCTGAACCAGACCACGAAGGTCAGAAAGAAAGCGAACCAGGTAATGTGCAAGGTTTTAATTTTGGGGTCGCCAAAATTCAGTAACCTTATTCCGCTAGTGGACATGTGACTGCTCCTAAATATTAACAGCGATTTTTGCAGTTTTACCGGCTAACAGATGGTGTGTAATTTCGTGGTTTACCGTTTGAGCAATCAAAAAGGTTTGAAGGTTTTTAAGTTGATAAACACACGATTTTTTACAGCAGTTATTCCAGTTGAGTCGGTAGTGATTAAGAGTAACTTGCAGTAAAAATATGCCCTTTCTAAAAGACGGATATTGACATATATCAACGGTTTTTCAGGCCGGTTTGAGGATGTAAAGGTGATATACCACCTTCGTGGTATTGGATGGGTTGATGTTTAATCCTTTGAATTTAAAAGGATATTTTTGTTTTTATAAGTGGGTGTTAGACTTTTTTCTACCCCTAGTAATCTTAAGGGGTACAGTGTGGCAAGAGAGGGGAGCAAATCGATGAATTTGGGGACGTAAAGTTCAGCCTCAATACACCCTGTCTGTAATTGATAAATATTAATTACAGGTGATTTTTTGAAGGGGTATATAAAACTTATCTCTTCAGAGGTATTGGTCAAATAATAAACCGGGTTTATCGTTGACAGCGTTCTGAAGGTTGTTGCACGTGCTGATCTAGATGCTCGGATCAGGTTCTGGATAATACCCTCTCTCCTCGTTATCCAGTGACGTGCAATGGCTTATCAGAAACCTTGACTCATGAGGTGTTCAGGGCCTCATATCAACTGGCAAGTCACCGGCGGAATCTGACCTATTCCGCCGGTTTTTTTCTAACTGAGATCACGTGATATTTGTCCGGATACTCGGCCCCCATTACTTGCATATATGCCTGTTGTTTTTTGCAACGTCTTTTTGTCCCCGGGCAATATATCTGTCTGAATTCAATTGGATAAATTGCGCTTGCCAGCGATGTTGTGCAACCATTCAACATGTTCGTAGTTCGGTATTCAGCCGCCCACGCAGTCGAATGCGATGATTCAAGGAAAATCAATGCGGAATCGCGACAGAGCCTCCGATAGAGATCGTGCTCAGATGCAATCTCACTCGTTAGCATCGCTAAACTTGACCCCGCCCGCTGTGTACGTGTTGGGCTTTATCTTGCTTCTTTCCTTCGTTACTGGCGCGTACTTCACTGAAAAATTCATTTACGAGCGGCATGCCATCCAAGTCCGTTCTGAAGTGCAGCAGCACCTGTACACCACCCGGGACCGTATCGATAACAACCTGAAAGGTGATATGCAGCTTGCCAGGGGGCTGATCGCTGCGATAGCCGCCGATCCTTATATGGATCAACTTACCTTTGAGCAGGCTGCAGAGGCGTTGATGGAAAAGAATCAACGTCTTAAGGAGATGTCGGCGGCGCCGGGGCTGGTGATCAAATTTCTTTACCCGATAGCAGGGAATGAAGGGGCTTTAAATCTGGACCTCGCAAAAGTCCCCGAACAGTTTGGAGCAATCCAGCGGGCACGCAGTACCGGTGAGATGGTGTTGTCGGGGCCTGTTGATCTGATCGAAGGTGGTACTGCGTTTATTTCCCGGATGCCCGTGTTTCTGAGCGATGAGGGTGGGCCTTACTTCTGGGGAATCGCCAGCGCCCTGATTGATGAGCATGCATTGTATATGAACAGTGGCCTTCTGAATGATGATATGCCCATCGAGATCGCCATTCGCGGTAAAGATGCGTTAGGGCCGGAAGGGGAGGTGTTCTTCGGGCGTGCCTCCCTATTTGATGAACACCCGGTGCTGACCGAGATTCTGTTGCCCAACGGCAGCTGGCAACTGGCAGCGGTCGCAAAAGGAGAGCAGGCACTGCCAGGCGTTATCTGGCTGATTCGCGGCGGATTTGCTCTGCTTGCGCTCGTAATACTGTTGGCTTTTGTTGCGATCGTGAATTCTCTGAGACAAGCCCACCTGGCTCAAGCCCAGTTGAGTCTATCCCTGCGTGCGCTGCACGAACGAGAGGCGTTGTTGCGTACCGTCGTCGATGAAATGCCTGATGTGGTGGTACTTAAAGACAAGGACGGTAAATTCCTGCTGGGTAATCAGGCGGTCGCTCAACTTTACAACACGACCCCGGACGAGATGCTTGGTAAGGACGATGCCGACTTTGGCGTGCCCAAAGAGATGGCCGATTTCTTCCGCGAGAACATACAGGCGGTGATCGCTAGGGGTGAAACAGAGGTTGTCTTTGAGGACAGTACGGATGCCGTAACCGGCGAAGTGCGCCACTTTAAGTCGATCAAGCGTCCTTTTAAGGATGTGGACGGTAACGACCAGATTCTGGTCATCGCACATGACATCACCGATATCGTTGATGCACAGGATCAGGTGGCCGCCAATGAAGCCAAGTTGAGCGCCATCCTGGATAACGTGGACGCTTATATTTACCTCAAGGATTCGGACGGCAAGTACCTGTTCGCCAACAAAAAGGTCTTGGATTTGTGGGGTGTATCGATGGATGAAGTGATCGGTTACACCGATGACCAATTCTTCGATGCTGAATCTGTTGTGATTATTAAACAGAATGACCGACAGGTCTTTGAAACAGGTGAAACCTTCCGGGAAGAGGAGTCAGCCACCAACCTGCGCGATGGCAGTGTAGGAATCTACCGCACGACCAAGCTTCCTTTACGTCGGGACGATGGATCTATCTACGCCCTGTGTGGGATTTCAGTGGATATCTCTGAGATCAAGCGGATCGAGCACGCCCTGCGTGAGAGTGAGCAGCGCTTTAAGGTGGCCGGGAAGGCGGCTTATGATCTGATTTACGAATGGGAGGTCGCAACAGACAGCTTGCGCTGGTTTGGTGATATCGACCGTATTCTGGGCTGCAAACCCGGAGAAATCTCTCATGAGGTAGACAGCTGGTTGGCGTTGATCCATCCGGATGATCGGCCAAGGCTGGCCGGTGTTGTGGAACAGCATCGTAATAGCATCCAGCCGATCAATTACGAGTACCGTATTCGCCATAACAACGGCACCTACCGTTATTGGAGTGACCATGCACTGCCGTTGCTGGATGACAACCGTAAGCCCTACAAGTGGATTGGTGTGTGCACCGATATCACCACCCAGAAGCAGCAACAGCGCGAACTGGAGTTCAGTGCTTATCATGATCGCCTGACCAGCCTGCCAAACCGTATGTTGTTGTCGGATCGCTTGCGTCAGGCGATGTATCAGGAAGCCCGTCGTGGGCAGAGTTTGGCGGTGGTCTACATCGATCTCGATGGCTTTAAAGAGATTAACGATACTCACGGTCATGAGATGGGAGATCACTTGCTGGTAGCGATAGCAAAACGTTTCCAGCGTGTGCTGCGTGAGGGCGATACGGTTGCCCGCCTGGGGGGCGATGAGTTTGTGGCGGTACTGATCGATATCGAAACCACTGCCAGTGCCATTCCTCTGCTGCGCCGTCTGTTGAAAGTCATCGGCGAACCGGTGTTGGTGGATGATCTGATCTTGCATGTATCGGCCAGCATCGGTGTCTCGTTCTATCCACAAAATGATGACGTGGATGCGGACCAGCTGTTACGTCAGGCGGACCAGGCGATGTACCAGGCCAAGCTGGAAGGTAAAAACCGCTACCACTTCTTTGATGCCGAGCACGACCGTAGCTTACGTGGACAGCATGAGATTCTGGAACGGATTGGAGAAGCCCTGTTGCGCAACGAGTTTGAGCTCTACTACCAGCCGAAAGTGAATATGCGCACCGGCCAAGTACTGGGTGTGGAGGCGTTGATTCGCTGGAACCATCCGGTGGAAGGGCATCTGCAGCCGGGTGAGTTCCTGCCGGTGATCGAGGATCACCCGCTCTCTATCGAATTGGGCGAGTGGGTGATCAATCAGGCACTTAAACAGTTACAGTGCTGGAGCCGCATGGGGCTGAATATACCCGTCAGTGTGAATATTGGCGGCTTGCAGCTACAGCAGAGTAATTTTGCAGAGCAGCTGCAGCGCCTGCTGGCGCAGTATCCGGATGTGGAGCCGGCGGACCTGGAGCTGGAGGTACTGGAAACCTGCGCGTTGCAGGATATCGTCAAGGTATCTAAGGTGATGCGGGCCTGTCAGCTGATCGGTGTAAATTTCTCGCTGGATGACTTTGGTACCGGGTATTCATCCCTGACCTATCTGAAATCGCTGCCGGCAGCGGTGCTGAAGATCGATCGCTCCTTTGTACGCGACATGCTGGAAGACCCGGATGATCTGGCGATTCTGGAAGGGGTTGTCGGCATGGCTGCGGCTTTCCGCCGTAAGGTGATTGCGGAAGGTGTAGAGTGTGTTGAACACGGAAAGCTTCTGTTGCAGTTGGGCTGTGAACTTGCCCAAGGTTACGCGATCGCAAAACCGATGCCGGCAAGTGAGGTTCCGCAATGGATTGAATCCTGGCAACCGCCAAAGGAGTGGCGTACGCAGAAGCCGATCAGCCGGGATGATCTTTCTCTGTTATTTGCAGCGATCGAACACAAGGCGTGGATGCGTACACTGGATTATTATCTGAGCGGTGATGTTGAACAAACGCCGCCACTGGCACCGGACACCTGCCGTTTTGGTCAGTGGTTGGATACCGAGGGCAAGAGACGTTACGGTGGTACGGCCTTGTTCAGTGAGGTTATTGAGCTGCATCGTCAGGTGCATCTGACAGGTCAGGATATCTGTCGTTTGTATGAAGCGAATGAAGTGCTTGCGGCACAGGCGAAGTTGGATGATCTGACGGATCTCAGCGATGACCTGCTCAGTTGCCTGGATGTGTTGCTCAGTGGTTATTCGCTGGAACGCTTGAACGTGGTATCAGATTAGACCGTTCCTGTTCAACTACACAGTACTGCGCTGCTTTTTGGATATAAGCGGCGCAGCACTGTGCCAAATCGATCTATTTAATCCCTTCCTGAACGGCCCAAACTGCGACCTCTACGCGAGAGCGCAGGTTCAACTTCTTCAACAGATGTTTCACATGCACCTTCACGGTGCCTTCGGTGATGCTCAGTTTACGGGCGATCAGTTTATTCGGAAGGCCTGCGGCGATCAGTTTGATGATCTGACGTTCGCGTGGGGTCAGGCTGCTGATGTCCGGGCCCTTGGCGGTACGTTTGCTCTGCAGCGCCTGGGCGAGCAAGGTGGTGAGGCGGTCGCTGATCACCATCTTACCCAGCGCGGCTTGGTTGAGGTTGTTCAGCAGCTCCTCCGGCTCCATATCCTTCAGCAGATAACCGTCGGCACCGGCTTTTAGCGCGGCGACCACATCCTCTTCATTATCGGAGACGGTAAACACCACTACACGGGAATCCACACCCTCTTCGCGCAGCATCTTGAGGGTTTCGATGCCGTTGATCTCTGGCATGTTGAGATCCAGCAGAATTAGATCGGGCTCATGCTCCAGCGCAGCGGCAACACCATCGTTGGCGTTGCTGGCTTCGGCGACTACTTCGAGATCCGTATCCAGTTCGATCAGCTGCTTCACGCCCTTGCGCAGCAGGGGGTGGTCATCAATCAGCAGAATGGATGCGGGGCTGCCTTGCTCACTGCTCATGTCGTTCATTGGGATTCCTGTAAATCAGTTATCTCTGTTTGGGTTGAAAGCGCATCAGTACCTGAACACCGCCCTCACTGCGGTTCTGAACCGACAGGTTACCATTCAGGGTGCTGGCGCGGTCACGCATAATGACCAGACCGTAATGGTTCGTCAGGTCTTTGTCGTCCGGCAGACCGATGCCGTTATCTTCGATAGAGACCTCTACCTCGCCGTTCGGTTGCATCACGCGTACTGATACATCGCTGGCTTCACTGTGTTTGACCACATTTGCGAGGGCTTCACGTACCAGTTGTAGCACATGTACCTCTTCATTAGGACTCAGACTTTGATGACGCAAGCCATACTTCAAACCGATATCGATGTTGAGGCGTTCGGAGAACTCTTTAATAGTCGCTTCCAGCGCAGGCTTCAGTCCCGGCTGATCCAGTGTCAGGCGGAAGGTGGTCAGTAGTTCACGCAGCTGACGGTAGGCGTTGTTGAGACCTTCCTTCAGTTCGTTGGTGACGTCATCAATCTGTTCTTCACTCGCTGCTTTATTGCGCAGGATCTGAAGACGACTCACCTGCATCTTAAGGTAAGAGAGGGACTGGGCGAGGGAATCGTGCAGCTCGCGGGCGATCACGGCACGTTCCTCCATCAGGGACATCTGCTGCTCTTTCTCTGCTTTCAGTTCCAGCGACAGTACGGTGCCCAGGTTCTCCACCAGGGTGGTGAGCAAGCGGATCTGTTCGTTGCTTGGTGGGCTCTCCGGACCAAACTCCACCTCAAACTCGCCGAAGTACGCCTCACGGGTTTGGATTGGGATACTTAGAGTGTCGTGCTCTTTGTTGTCTTGACGGGACACCAGGCAGTCGTTGCAGGCCTGATTGGCACAATCTGTCGGGCGTTCCAGTGACTGGGTGGTAAGGGTGCGGTAACTGCTGCGCTGGTTGGGTTCACACAGGGTTACACGTACGGGGCCGACCGGAATCACCTCTTCCAGCTTCTTCATCACCGGCATCAAACGGCGGCATATATCTTCGTCACGGTTAAAGCGACGGGTTGCCTCATAAAGCAGTTGCAGGGATTCGTTGGTGTAGCGCAGCTGGGCGGTTTTCTTCTGTACCCTGTTTTCCAGATCGGTGTAGGTCTTGGAAATCTCTTCAGCCATGTGGTTGAAGGTGGTGCCGAGCAAACCTAGCTCGTCATCACTCTGGTAATAAACGCGGGCGTCCAGCTTGCCCTGGCCGGCTTGTTTTGCCGCATCCAGTAGTTGCGCCAGTGGTTCGATCACGTTGCTTTTAATGTCGTACATAGCGATGAAGATGATCAGGATGGTCATGAACAGGCTGATGCCCTGAATCAGACTGAGTAGCTTGATCTTGGATTCGGTGCTTTCCTCTAACAGCTGTACCAGATGGTCGATCTTGGGCACGAACTCTTCAACGCGTTTCAGGTATTCCGCATTACCCTGGGGGCCTGCCTGGATTGCTACTGTCAGGGCGGGAGCGAGTTCATCCTGCCATTCCATGATCAGGCTTTCATAAAACTGACGTTGGTTGTGGTCGCTGTCGGTTGGGATCACGTTGGCCAGCTTCGGGCTTTTGATGCGTTGCTCAAACTCATCCAGCGAGGTTTGTACCTTAGACCGGGTCTCGGTGGTGCCGATGCTTTCGTGTTGCTGGGTTTCAGCGACGATACGGTACGACATCATACGCAAAGAGCCGGCCAGGTTTATGCCGGCCGCGTCGCCCTGGGTGCTTTCGGCCACGATCACCGAACTGATCATGCTGATCAGTGCCATCAGGCTGATGGCAAACATTGCGGTGCCCAGTCGGGTGATAATCGATTGGTTGAGGAAATTCATGCTCTGATCCCGTGTTATGTCCGGCGGTACTCATAAAGAACCGGCGGGTAAAAAGCCTTTTCCTGCGACTTAAGTTGGAGTCCACAAATTATCAGTTAAAACAGCGGCTTACAAAAGGAATAAGAGGTACCACCAAAGGGGTAATTCCAGAAAACCGCCATTTTTTCAGTAAGTTAGAACTTGATACGGATCAATACCCGAAGGGCCTCTCAGAGCTAGTTTTTGATCTAAAGCAAGTTCGACTTTCCCGAGATTGTGATGGCCCAGGATACTCAAAAGCAAATTTCAGCACTGATCATGAGCACACTGATGTTCGCGGCGTGCTTTGCTGCCTGGACGCTCATCTCCGTGATTGGGGTACAGATCAAGTATGAACTGCAGCTAAGCGAAACGGAATTCGGGATTCTGGTGGCTACCCCGATCCTGACCGGTGCGCTGGCCCGTCTGCCTATGGGCATGCTGGCGGAACGATTTGGCGGTCGTCGCCTGATGACCAGCTTAGTGTTGCTGGTCAGCATACCATTGTATGCCTTCTCTTACGCCGAAACCTACTGGCATTACCTGGCGCTGGGCCTATGTATCGGTCTGGTGGGTAGCAGCTTCGCCATCGGTATTCACTATGTTTCTGCTTGGGCCTCCCGCGATAACCAAGGGTTGGCGATGGGGGTTTTTGGCGCCGGTAACCTGGGGGCTGCACTGACCAACCTGGTCGCGCCACTGATCATTATCGCGTACGGCTGGCGTATGGCGCCGATTGCGTATGCCTTCGTGCTTGTGTTGCTGGGGATGTTGTTCTGGCTGTTGACCCAGGATGATCCCGTGCATCAGAAGCGCAGTGCGCGGCACGCTGAGCCGGGCTTGAAACAGCTGTTTTTGCCACTGATGGATCTGCGCGTGTGGCGGTTTGGCCTCTACTATTTCTTCTGTTTTGGCGGCTATGTGGCGTTGACACTGTGGTTGCCGGAGTATTACGTCAGTCAATATGGACTGGACCTGAAAACCGCGTCATTCCTGACGCTGCTGTTTACCGTGCCGGGTGCGCTAACCCGCGTGATTGGCGGCTGGTGTGCCGATCAGATTGGGGCGCGCCGGGTGAACTGGACGGTTTTCTGGGTCTGTCTGGTATGTCTCTTTTTCCTTTCCTATCCCCCTACAACCATGACTATTCATGGCATCGAGCGTGACATGACGTTCCTGCTCGAGATGCCGGTCTGGATGTTTACTGTGCTGGTGATGGTTGTGGGTGTGGCAATGGGATTTGGCAAAGCCAGCGTGTTCCGCATGGTGTACGACTACTACCCCGATCATATGGGGACTGTAGGCGGCGCTGTCGGGCTGCTGGGGGCGATTGGTGGTTTCGTACTGCCGATTAGCTTTGGTCTGGTGACAGACCTGTTTGGGGTTCGTAGCTCTTGCTTCATGTTGCTCTACGGATTGCTGGCCCTGTGCATGATCACCATGTACTACGGTATCAGCCTTCAGGACCAGCGACAGCGTTTGCAGGAGGCGATCCAGAATAACTTTCTGAAAGAGAACCTGGACGCTTAGGAAGGCCTTGGGTTTTGCCACCTCAGAAGGTGCCATTTTGAAATGTTTTAGGGGCGGGACTGTATCCTGTCCTGTTCTAGCCTGGAGAGTCAGTCATGTCTGATTTACGTTCGTGGGATGTCGAGGACACTAAGTTCTGGGAATCCGAAGGCAAGAAAGTGGCGAACCGTAACCTGTGGATCTCTATCCCGAGTTTGCTGTGTGGTTTCGCCGTTTGGTTGTATTGGGGCATCATCACGGTGCAAATGCTGAACCTGGGGTTCCCATTCGCCAAAGCCGAGCTCTTTACCCTGGCGGGTATCGCCGGTCTGACCGGTGCAACGCTGCGTATTCCGAGCAGCTTCTTTATCCGAATCGCGGGTGGCCGTAACACCATCTTCTTCACCACCGCGCTGTTGATGCTGCCAGCAGCAGGTGCAGGTTTCGCGCTGCAGGACAAAGATACTCCACTGTGGGTGTTCCAGATCCTGGCGTTCCTGTCCGGTATTGGTGGTGGTAACTTCGCGTCTTCCATGTCCAACATCAGCTTCTTCTTCCCGAAACGCCAGCAGGGTCTGGCATTGGGTCTGAATGCGGGTCTGGGTAACGCGGGTGTAACTACCATGCAGATCCTGGTACCGCTGGTGATGACCATGGGTATCTTCGGTGGCACGCCGATGATCCTGGAAAACACCTCCGGTACGCTGATCGGTAAGATCCCTGCAGGTTCTGAGACCTACATCCACAACGCGGGTTACATCTGGCTGGTGCTGTTGGTGCCGCTGGCGATCGCGGGCTGGTTCGGTATGAATAACATCCGTACCGAAGCGGTGTCCCCGGACATCGGTTCCCCGATGGGTGCGATGGGCAAAATCACCGGCCTGCTGTTGATCGGTTTCTTCACTGCAGCCTGTGGTCTGTACGTGATTCTGCCTGCGCCGCTGGGCATGGGCGCACCAGGCTGGGCTAAATGGCCTGTTATCGCCGGTATCCTCTTCAGCACCATTATGCTGATGAAGATGATCCCGGGTGATATCCGCCCGAACCTGCAGCGTCAGTTCAAGATCTTCAACAACAAGCACACCTGGGTGATGAGCATCATCTACACCATGACCTTCGGTAGCTTCATCGGTTACTCTGCAGGTTTTGCCCTGGCGATCAAAGTGGTATTCGGTTACCAGCACCTGATGGTTGACGGTGTGATGACCCATAACACTGTCAACGCCAACGGCCCATCTGCACTGATGTACGCTTGGATGGGGCCTTTCATCGGTGCTCTGATCCGTCCGATCGGTGGCTGGATGGCCGATAAAATGGGTGGTGCAAAAGTGACTCAGTACGTTGCAGTCGTGATGATCGCAAGTGCGCTGGGTGTGGCTTACTTCCTGAAAGCGGCTTACCAGTCTGCGACTCCGGAAGAGTTCTTCGTACCGTTCCTGATCCTGTTCCTGGTGCTGTTCGCAGCCACTGGTATTGGTAACGGTTCCACTTTCCGTACTATTGCGATGGTATTCCCGAAAGAGCAGGCCGGTCCTGCACTGGGTTGGACTTCCGCGGTAGCGGCGTACGGTGCCTTCCTGATTCCTAAGATCTTTGGTGAGCAGATCAAGCTGGCGACTCCAGAGGTTGCGTTGTACGGCTTCGCAGTATTCTACGCTGTGTGTCTGCTGCTGAACTGGTGGTATTACCTCAGCCCTAAAGCTGAGTTCAAAAACCCTTAAGGTTTCCCCTTAAGTTCGATCAGGCGGGGTCTTCGGACCCCGTTTTTTGTGTCTGTTTGAAGGGGAAGGGTGTTGGGCAACGCTTCATGTTGGCCGGGTTCCGATGCTCCGTATGGGGAGTCTATGTTGGGCAACGCTTCGCGTTGGCCAACCTACATACGGTCCGTAGGTTGGTCATTGCCATCGGCAATGCCCAACGTCGATTTGTAGCAGCCCTCTTTTATGCCCTTTAGGGTGCTGAAGGCGGCAGGCCTCAACACCGGAAATGTCGCGGTCGGAGACCGCTGCTACGTGTATTTCTGTCCAAATCTACACCCTTGTGGCAGCACTCTCCGAGCGCGACCAGCCCGTCTTGCAACCCTTTTTCACCCTTATTCCCGCTCTTCGGCCGAGGGGTACCCACTAAGAATCCCAGGTAGTACCCCGTATGCCCCTTCCTCTGTCCCCTGTTTGGGAAAGTCTTTGTAAATCAGCTATTTAAGCGTGAATTTCGATATACCTCTAAGGTGGTAAATCATTGATTTTCAAGGTTTTTCCGCTTTTCGAGTGTTGATCTGCGTCAACAGCCTCCGGCCGATAGTGGCGTAGTTTTGGTTACACAGTAAACGCAGATAGACCTGCAGGGATGTAGAGATATCTGTACAGACCAGCCGTCATCCGGCTGATGCAACAACCCAATCCGTGAGCAGATTGGTTTGTTGCACACCGGGTAAAACCGCCGGGTCCTTCAGAGGTGTGGGACCCAGTCCTGACCAAAGGGGTTTCAGGAGATAAGACATGAGCCATTTGCTTGATCGATTAAAATATCTGAAAAAAGAAAAACCGGAGAAGTTCTCCGATGGTCACGGGCAGACTACAGAAGAAAGCCGTGACTGGGAGGACGGTTACCGTCAGCGCTGGCAACACGACAAAGTTGTGCGCTCCACGCACGGTGTAAACTGCACCGGTTCCTGTAGCTGGAAAATCTACGTTAAGAACGGCCTGATCACTTGGGAAACCCAGCAGACCGACTATCCACGTACCCGTCCTGATCTGCCTAACCACGAGCCGCGTGGTTGTCCACGTGGTGCGAGCTACTCCTGGTATATCTACAGCGCAAACCGCCTGAAGTACCCAACAGTTCGTAAGCGCCTGCTGAAACTGTGGCGTGAAGCGAAAGCGCGCAACAGCGATGCGGTAACCGCGTGGGCGTCTATCGTTGAAGATTCTGGCAAAGCTCAGTCTTATAAGTCTGTACGTGGTCAGGGTGGTTTCGTTCGTTCCACCTGGGAAGAAGTGAACGAAATCATCGCAGCGGCGAACACTTACACCATCAAGCAGTACGGTCCTGACCGTGTCATCGGTTTCTCCCCGATCCCTGCAATGTCCATGGTGTCCTACGCGGCTGGTGCGCGCTACCTGTCTCTGATCGGTGGTGCATGTCTGAGTTTCTACGATTGGTACTGTGACTTGCCGCCGGCGTCTCCAATGACCTGGGGTGAGCAGACCGACGTTCCTGAATCCGCCGACTGGTACAACTCCAACTACGTAATCGCATGGGGTTCCAACGTACCTCAGACCCGTACCCCGGACGCGCACTTCTTCACCGAAGTACGTTACAAGGGTACCAAGACTGTCGCAGTGACTCCGGACTACTCCGAAGTTGCGAAGCTGTGTGACCAGTGGATGAACCCTAAACAGGGTACTGACGCAGCACTGGCGATGGCGATGGGGCACGTCATCCTGAAAGAGTTCCACGTCGACAAGCCAAGCGAGTACTTCACTGACTACGCCCGTCGTTACACCGACATGCCGCATCTGGTTCAGCTGGATCAGCGTGAAGACGGTAGCTACGTACCGGGTCGCTTTATCCGTGCCGCTGACTTCGATAAGAATCTGGGTCAGGACAACAATCCTGAGTGGAAGACTGTCGCGTTTGATGAAGCTAGCAACAGTTTTGTTACGCCAAACGGCTCCATCGGTTTCCGTTGGGGTGAAAAAGGTAAGTGGAACATCGAAGCGAAAGAGGGTGGTGAAGGCAAAGACACCCACCTGGCACTTACTTTCCTCGAAAACCACGACGAAGTGGTGTCTGTCGGCTTCCCATACTTCGGTGGTGTAGAGAACGAATACTTCACCAACAACAAGTTTGAAGACGTTATCCACCACAACATGCCAGCCAAGAAGATCAAGCTGGCCGACGGTAGCGAATCCCTGCTGGTAACCGTAGGTGACCTGATGCTGGCGAACTACGGTGTTGACCGTGGTCTGGGCGGTGACTTCGTCGCGAAGAGCTTCGATGACAACGCACCATACACTCCAGCATGGCAGGAACAGATCACCGGTGTAGACCGCAAGGTTGTGATCCAGATCGCACGTGAGTTTGCAGACACTGCAGATAAGACCAAAGGTCGCTCCATGATCATCGTGGGTGCCGGTATGAACCACTGGTACCACATGGACATGAACTACCGTGGCCTGATCAACCTGCTGGTAATGTGTGGCTGTATCGGTCAGACCGGTGGCGGCTGGGCGCACTACGTAGGTCAGGAAAAACTGCGTCCACAGTGCGGCTGGTTGCCTCTGGCATTCGGTCTGGACTGGCAGCGTCCACCACGTCACATGAACGGTACCTCCTTCTTCTACAACCACTCCAACCAGTGGCGTTACGAGAAGCTGGAAGTGGACGAGATCCTGTCTCCACTGGCGGACAAGTCCAAGTACACCGGCAGCCTGATCGACTTCAACGTACGTTCCGAGCGCATGGGCTGGTTGCCATCCGCACCGCAGCTGGGCACTAACCCACTGGAGTTGACCAAAGCGGCAGAAGCGGCAGGCGTGACGCCACAGGAGTACACCGTCGATCAGCTGAAATCCGGCGCACTGGGCTTCGCAGCGGAAGATCCGGACAACCCGCAGAACTTCCCGCGCAACATGTTCATCTGGCGTTCCAACCTGCTGGGTTCCTCCGGTAAGGGCCACGAGTACATGCTGAAGTACCTGCTGGGTACCAACCACGGCGTACTGGGTAAAGACCTGGGCGAAGAGGGCGGTAAGAAACCGGAAGAGGTGAAATGGCACGACAAGGGTTCCGAAGGCAAGGTTGACCTGTTGGTAACCCTGGACTTCCGTATGTCCACCACCTGTCTGTACTCCGATATCGTGTTGCCAACTGCAACCTGGTACGAGAAGGACGACCTGAACACCTCGGATATGCACCCGTTTATCCACCCACTGTCCGCAGCAACCGACCCAGCTTGGGAAGCGCGCTCTGACTGGGATATCTACAAAGGCATCGCTGAGAAGTTCTCCGAAGTCTGCGTCGGCCACCTGGGTGTAGAGAAAGACCTGGTAACCGTGCCTCTGCAGCACGACACCCCAGGGGAACTGGCGCAGCCATACGACGTTAAGGACTGGAAGAAAGGCGAAGCTGATCCGGTACCGGGCAAAACCATGCCAAACTTGGCGGTGGTTGAGCGCGATTACCCGAACACTTACAAACGCTTCACCTCTGTAGGTCCATTGCTGGAGTCTCTGGGCAACGGCGGTAAAGGTATCACTTGGGATACCAAAGAAGAGGTCGATTTCCTCAAGAAACTGAACTGGACTCACACCGAAGAGGGCGCTCACGAAGGCCGCGCGAAGCTGGATACAGCGATCGATGCCGCCGAGATGATCCTCAGTCTGGCTCCTGAAACCAACGGACAGGTTGCTGTGAAGGCATGGGAAGCACTGGGTGAAGCCACCGGTCTGGACCACACGCATCTGGCGATTCCTAAAGAGGAAGAGAAGATCCGCTTCCGCGATGTACAGGCGCAGCCACGTAAGATCATCTCCTCCCCAACCTGGTCGGGTCTGGAAGATGAGCATGTGTCCTACAACGCCGGTTACACCAACGTACATGAGCTGATCCCTTGGCGTACCCTGACCGGTCGTCAGCAGTACTACCAGGATCATGAGTGGATGCGTGACTTCGGTGAGAGCCTGCTGGTGTACCGTCCGCCGATCAACACCAAGGCTGTTGCACCGGTGATGGATAAGAAGCCGAACGGCAACCCGGAAATTGCGCTGAACTGGATCACCCCGCACCAGAAATGGGGTATCCACTCAACCTACTCCGATAACCTGATCATGCTGACCCTGTCCCGTGGTGGCCCGATCATCTGGATGTCTGAAGTAGACGCGAAGAAAGTGGGTATCGAAGACAACGACTGGGTAGAGATCTTCAACTCCAACGGTGCGATTGCTGCCCGTGCGGTTGTCTCCCAGCGTGTGAACGAAGGTATGACCATGATGTACCACGCCCAGGAACGTATCGTGAACGTCCCTGGTGCGGAAACAACCGGTACCCGTGGTGGTATTCATAACTCGGTAACCCGTGCGTGTCCGAAACCAACTCACATGATCGGTGGTTACGCACAGCAGTCCTACGGCTTTAACTACTACGGCACCGTAGGTTCTAACCGAGACGAGTTTGTTGTGGTTCGTAAGATGAAGAACATCGACTGGCTCGACGGTGAAGGCAACGATTACGTTCAGGAGGCAGCCAAATGAAAATTCGCTCCCAAGTAGGCATGGTGCTGAACCTCGATAAATGTATCGGCTGTCACACCTGCTCGATCACCTGTAAGAACGTCTGGACCTCTCGCGAGGGTATGGAGTACGGCTGGTTCAACAACGTTGAAACCAAGCCGGGCATCGGTTACCCGAAAGAGTGGGAGAACCAGGACAAGTGGAAAGGTGGCTGGATCCGCAAGGCGGACGGCTCCATCGAACCACGCATCGGTGGTAAATGGCGTGTGTTGGCGAACATCTTCGCCAACCCGGACATGCCGGAGATCGACGACTACTACGAGCCGTTCGATTTCGATTACCAGCACCTGCACAACGCACCCGAAGGCAAACACCAGCCGGTGGCTCGTCCACGCTCACTGATTACCGGTGACCGTATGAAGAACATCGAATGGGGCCCTAACTGGGAGGAGATTCTCGGTACCGAGTTCTCCAAGCGTTCCAAGGATAAGAACTTCGACAACATTCAGAAGGAGATCTACGGCCAGTTCGAGAACACCTTCATGATGTACCTGCCGCGTCTGTGCGAGCACTGTCTGAACCCTGCCTGTGTAGCATCCTGCCCATCCGGCGCGATCTACAAGCGTGAGGAAGACGGCATCGTACTGATCGACCAGGACAAGTGTCGTGGCTGGCGTATGTGTGTCAGCGGCTGTCCGTACAAGAAGATCTACTACAACTGGAAAACCGGTAAGTCCGAGAAGTGTATCTTCTGTTACCCACGTATCGAGTCCGGTCTGCCAACCGTCTGCTCCGAGACTTGTGTAGGGCGTATTCGTTACCTGGGCGTGATGCTCTACGATGCGGACCGCATTAAAGAGGTCGCAGCATCCGGTAACGAGCAGGATCTGTACGAGAAGCAGCTGGAGATCTTCCTGGATCCATTCGATCCGGCCGTAATCTCCCAGGCACGCAAAGATGGCGTTGAAGACAACGTGATCAAAGCGGCCCAGCAGTCCCCGGTGTACAAGCTGGCAATGGACTGGAAACTGGCGCTGCCGCTGCACCCTGAGTACCGCACCCTGCCAATGGTTTGGTACGTGCCACCACTGAGCCCGATTCAGTCGGCAGCTGATGCAGGCCAGATCGGCATGAACGGTGCAATCCCGGATGTGGACAGCCTGCGTATCCCGGTTAAATACCTGGCTAACCTGCTGACCGCCGGTGATGAGAAACCGGTTGTGTCCGCGCTGAAACGTATCCTGGCGATGCGTGCCTACAAGCGTGACGAGCAGGTGGAAGGCAAGATCAATCTGGAAGTACTGGAAGATGCGGGTCTCACCGAGGGCCAAGCGAAAGAGATGTACCGCTACCTGGCAATTGCGAACTACGAAGACCGCTTCGTGATTCCAACCAGCCACCGCGAACTGGCGAAGGAAGCCTTCCCTGAACGCAACGGTTGCGGCTTCAGCTTCGGTAACGGCTGCGCCGGCGGCGAGACTGAGTTCAACCTGTTCGGTGCCAAGAAGCAGAACGTCACCATGGTCGAGAAGATCAGCGGCGTGAAGCAGGTTGATCCTGCCCAGTTGGACTAGGAGATTAAGCGATGCGTAATCTGAAAATCCTCTCCGCCCTGATGGACTATCCGGAAGCCGAGCTTCTGGAGGGCCGTCAGGAGCTGATCGCCGAACTGCGTAATGACGCGTTCCTGGCGGCGGAGCAGAAGGAAGCGCTGATCGAGTTTGTCGATCAGCTCTGCACCTCCGATCTGCTGGATGCCCAGGAGGAGTACGTTGCACTGTTCGACCGCGGTCGCTCCAACTCCCTGCTGTTGTTTGAACACGTTCACGGCGAAAGCCGTGACCGTGGCCAGGCGATGGTGGATCTGATGTCTGTGTATGAGAAGCAGGGATTCGTAATCGATCAGCGCGAGCTGCCTGATTATATCCCGCTGTTCCTGGAGTTCCTGTCCTTGCGGCCGGAACAGGAAGTGCGCCAGTGGCTGATGGATGTCAGCCATATCCTGGCCCTGCTGGAAGCTCGATTGCAACAACGTGAGAGTCACTATGCGGTGCTGTTCGAAGTGCTGCTGAGCCTTATCGGCGTTGAAGTTGAGCGTGCCGAGCTGAAGGAGAAAGTTGCCACTGAAGAGCGCGACGATACTCCGGAAGCTCTGGATAAAGTATGGGAAGAGGAGATGGTGCGCTTTACCGAGGGCAGTGCGCAGGACGGGGCAGCAGGTTGCGGCGACAGCCTGCTCAATCAGCGCCGTCAGGAGCTGAATGCGCCTGACATTGCTAAGCCGGTGCACCTGGCGCCAATGTCAGGGCAACCATCTCAGAAACCGACTCAGAGAGTAACCGGCTCCTGAGGGGCCCGGGAGAATTATCATGTCATACATTAATGATCTTCTGTTTGGGGTATACCCATACATCGCCGGTGCAGTCTTTCTGATTGCCAGCTGGATTCGTTACGACCGGGAGCAGTACACCTGGCGTGCGGGTTCCAGTCAGATGCTGAACTCAAAAGGCTTCCGTCGTGCGAGCAACCTGTTTCACGTAGGTGTGCTGTTTATCTTCTTCGGTCACCTGGTGGGGCTGCTGACGCCACATGCAGTGTACGAGCCATTTATCTCCAGCGGCAACAAACAGCTGCTGGCGATCATCTCTGGTGGTGCTGCGGGTATCGCATGCTGGGTTGGTGCATTCCTGCTGCTGAAACGTCGTCTGGGTGACCCTCGCGTACGTGCAACCAGCAGCAAAGCGGATATCTTCATCCTGGTACTACTGTTCGTACAGGTAACCCTGGGTCTGCTGACTATCCCATTCGCACTGAACCACCTGGACGGCAGCGTCATGTTGCTGCTGGCCGGTTGGGCACAGGGTCTGGTGACTTTCCAGGCGGATGCTGCAGACCACCTGCTCGGTGTGGGCTTCATCTACAAAGCACACATCTTCGTGGGTCTGACTATGTTCATTGTGTTCCCATTCACCCGAATGGTGCACATCTGGAGCGTACCGGTGAAATACTTCGCGCGCAGCTACCAGGTTGTACGTCAGCGTTAATCAGTAACACCCTAAGTAAGACGACACCTGCGGCCTTGCCGCAGGTGTCACACGCAAACGGCGAATAAGCCCTATGGGTACTCTCGAACGGCACCAGCGGAGTACCTATAGGACTTGCTCGAAAGCACTACACAGCGTAATCGCCCTTTTCTTTGGAGGCACACCATGCAGCTGATCGATACCACCTCTCTGCCAACTGAAGCACCTGACTTTCCTGATGTGGTTGTGAACGGCACCACCATCGATTCGCACACCATCCTGCAGGAGATGCAGTACTACCCGGCTGAATCCATGGAAGACTCCCGCCAAAAAGCGGCTCAGTCGCTGGTGGTGCGTGAGTTGCTGATGCAGCGTGCGCGCGAACTGGGAATGGACGTCTCCGAAGAGGATGATGCCAACGAAAACATGATCGCAGCCCTGCTGGAGAAAGAGGTCGAACTGACCACCGCCGATGCTGAGACCTGCGAGCGTTATTACGAAGCCAACAAAGAGCGCTTCAAAACACCGGTACTGATCGCCTGCAGCCATATCCTGCTGGGTGCTGACCCGAACGATCTGGAAGAGCGTGCTGCCCGCAAAGTGGAAGCGGAAGGCCTGATCGAAACCCTGAAAAACACACCGGAAAAATTTGCGGCCCTGGCAGAGCTGAACTCCGATTGTCCTTCGAAAGAGGTGGGTGGGCAGATGGGGCAGCTGGACAAGGGCCAGACCGTTCCCGAGTTTGAACGTCAGGTTTTCACCCTCGGCGTGGGACTGGCGGAGCGCCCGCTGGAGAGTCGCTATGGCTTCCACATCGTACGTATCGACCAGCGCGTAGAGGGGGAACAGCTGCCCTACGAAGCCGTGGAAGAGCGTATACGTGGATACCTGCAGGAGCGTAATTATCGCAGTGCTGTAAATCAGTATATTCAGCTGTTGGCGGGGGAAGCCGAGATCTCCGGTGTGGAGATTCAGGGTGCAGATTCCCTGCTTGTGCAGTAACGCCTGAAGGACGATATCTATGCTTTCCGATCTACTGGCGAACAACAAAGCTTGGGCAAAACAGATGGAGGAGCGCCATCCCGGATTCTTTAAAGAGCTGGCGGCGCAGCAGAAACCGGAATACCTCTGGATCGGTTGCTCCGACAGTCGCGTCCCTGCAAATGAGATCGTAGGTATGATGCCCGGAGAACTTTTCGTTCACCGTAACATCGCCAATATGGTGCTGCACACCGATCTAAACTGCTTGTCCGTTATTCACTTTGCTGTGGATGTCCTCAAGGTAAAGCACATCATTGTCTGCGGTCACTACGGCTGCGGTGGCGTGCGCGCCTCTCTCGGGAATGCGGATTTGGGACTGATCGATAATTGGCTACGCCACCTGAAAGATGTCGCCTACGCCAACCAAGAGATCCTGAATGGGCAAGAGGACGAGAATGCCCGCGTCGATCGCTTCTGCGAACTTAACGTTATCGCTCAGGTGTCTAACGTCTGCAAAACCAAACCGGTGCAGCGTGCTTGGAAAACCGGCCAAGAACTCTCCGTCCACGGCTGGATCTACGGTATCGAAGACGGCGTGATCAAAGACCTGAAAGTGGATGCCAGCAGTGTGGATTGTATGCCTGAGTTGTACCGGGTGGATTGATTTAGCAGTCGCTTTCTTTGAATCTGAAAGGCTCCTGGTTAGGGGCTTTTTTTTTGAGTGTATTAATACCTTTTTTGTTCGTCTGTAGGGCAGCGTTCACGCTGCCGACAGGCTAAAGCCTGCCCTACAATCTATTCGTTTAATTTTGTTGCCCTCAGAACCCTGCTCCAAGTCAATAGAATGTTCATTCGCTATCTTCGACATCCTGCCAAAGGGGGTAGCCCTCAACCCCCTGTAAATTGGGCGAAAACGCCCATATCATCGTGTTTTTCTAACACCAATACTCCGCGCCGTTACCACCTGTGAGGTATACAGGGCCCCGGATGCCGTTGCGATAATCGATTGCAATTAGATTCCTGGGAGTTCGTTATGAACACATCTGAAACACAGTTGATTGACGGTTTTGGTCGCAAGATCGATTACATCCGTTTGTCGGTGACCGACCGTTGTGATTTTCGCTGTGTTTACTGTATGGCTGAAGATATGGAGTTCCTGCCGCGTGCCAAGGTGTTGTCGCTCGAGGAGCTGGCCACTCTGGGGGAGTCCTTCGTTAATCTGGGGATCAAACGCATCCGCCTGACCGGTGGTGAGCCGTTAGTACGTCGCGGTGTGATTGATCTGATCGCCAAGCTGTCGGCACTGCCGGGGTTGGATGAGGTGACACTCACCACCAACGGGTCGCAGCTGAGCAAGTTTGCCAAACCGTTAAAAGAAGCGGGGCTGAAGCGTATTAACATCAGCCTCGATAGCCTGAATCCGGAACGCTTTGCCCGTATGACCCGCCGCGATATGTTGCACCAGGTGTTGGCGGGTGTGGATGCGGCCGTGGCGGAAGGGTTTGAGAAGATCAAGCTCAATGCTGTGGTGATGAAGAACCACAACGATGACGAGATCCTGCCGCTGGTGGCTTACGCCCAGCAGCGCGATATCGATATCAGCTTCATCGAGGAGATGCCGCTGGGTCAGATTCAGCATCATGATCGTCAGCAGGCATATTGCTCCAGCGATGATGTGCGCCAGGTAATCGAAAGCCGCTATGCGCTGCTGCCGAGTACCGATTCCACGGGTGGTCCTTCCCGTTATTTCCGTATCCCGGATGCCAAGGGGCGGATCGGTTTTATCTCGCCACACAGCCACAATTTCTGCTCCAGCTGCAATCGCCTGCGGGTGACGGCAGAGGGACGATTGCTGCTCTGCTTAGGGCAGGAGAACTCCGTAGATCTACGCGCGGTGCTACGCCGTTATCCTGGTGAAGCGCACCGCATTGAATCACTTATTCGCGATGCGATCAGCCGCCGTCCGGAAGGGCATCAGTTTGCCGAGGACGACGCACCTCAGGTGCTGCGGTTTATGAACATGACCGGAGGTTAAGCGAGCGATGAATAAGGTTTGTGACAAAGAGACTCAGATGGCCGAGGCCCTGAGCCAGATCCGCAACCATACGTTGCTGTCCTCACTGAACGACGAACAGTTTCAAGCGCTGACCGCGCATTCCCGCCTGATTGATCTGAAACCGGATCAGACCCTGTTCCTGCAGGATGATGAAGCCGAGCGTTTCTTTATTGTTATCCAAGGCAGCATCAAGATGTTCCGTCTCACTGCCGAAGGGCGTGAGATTGTGATGAACGTGCTGACCCGGGACCAAGCCGTGGGCGAAGCGGCGATGTTTATGGCCGAACACCACTATCCGGTGAATGCCAGTGCGATCGAGCGGTGCCAGGTGATCTCCCTGAGCAGCAATGTCTATCAGCGCCTGCTGCGGGAATCGACCGATAGCTGCTTTGGCGTACTGGCCGCGATGGCGTGCCGTCTGCAGAACAGTATGGCGGAGATCGAAACCCTCACTTTGCAGAGTGCTTCCCACCGCGTGATCCGCTTCCTGCTGGGCTTGGTACCAGAAGGTGCCGAACGTGCCGAGGTAAAACTGCCGGTGGCGAAGCAGTTGATCGCCGCACGACTGGCGATGCAACCGGAAACCTTCTCCCGCGTAATGCGGGATCTGAAAAGCCGTGGCTTGCTGCTGGTGGATGGTTGTCATCTGACCATCCTCAGCGTACAGGGCCTGAGGGGGATGATGGCATGAGCGAACAGGGCAATGGGAAGCGGGTGAAGCGCAGAGAGCTGCCGCTAGTATACGCCTGCTCCGGTTGCTCCAGCGTTGCTCAGCTTGCCAATGACGTGGCAGTGCATCTTGATCATCAATCCAAAGCGGAGATGTCCTGTATCTCCGGTGTGGGTGGTGGTGTCGAGGCCCTGGTGAAGGTTGCCCGCTCCGGTCGCGACATTATCGCCATCGACGGCTGTCAGTTGCACTGCACCGAAGCCTGTCTTGCCAAGTGCGGCGTAAAG
Organism: Pontibacterium granulatum; assembly: GCF_029961155.1. Lineage (GTDB taxonomy): Bacteria > Pseudomonadota > Gammaproteobacteria > Pseudomonadales > Balneatricaceae > Pontibacterium > Pontibacterium granulatum. Next base: position 29,007 of record NZ_JASBRH010000029.1, read on the forward strand.
CCCACAGAGCATGTGAAGTTATACGAGTATGGCCACAAAAAGCGTATTGGCGAAAAAGCGTCCGATGCGGATTTCGAGGCAGTGGTCGCTCATGTTGAACAATTGCTGGCGGGGTTGACGGAAAAGACCGATCAACCGGTCAGCGAACAGCTAGATTTTGATGGAGACTCCAGATGGGACACGCAAAAAAAGACGCGGTCTTTCAGCCGCTCAACATTGCGGTATTAACCGTTTCAGATACCCGGACACTGGAGACTGATACCTCCGGCGATACCCTGCAACAGTGTATTACCGATACCGGCCACGCCCTATGGTGGCGTGACATCAAACCGGATTGCATCTATCAGTTGCGTTCGGTGGTATCCCAGTGGATCGCCCATCCGGATGTACATGTGGTACTGGTGACCGGCGGAACCGGTTTTACCGCCCGCGACACCACCCCCGAAGCATTGACTCCGCTCTTTGATAAACAGATCGAAGGCTACGGCGAGTTGTTCCGGCAGGTCTCTTATGAGGAGATCGGCACGTCAACCGTCCAGTCCCGCGCCGTAGCTGGGGTCGCCAACCGTACGGTAATCTTCGCCATGCCGGGCTCGCCTAAGGCGTGTAAAACTGCTTGGGAGAAGGTGATCCGCGAGCAGCTGGATGCCCGCCACCGTCCGTGTAATTTTGTTGAGATGGTTATGCCGAACGTGGACACCGCCTGCGGTTCCCGTTCCTGATCTGCCATCCACATCGAGTTTGCCGAGAGATCTACTATGACTGCGTGTAGCTGCGACTATGACCGCCTGATGTCCTTTAACGTGGGTTTGCAGCGTTTGCTGGATTCTGCAAAGCCGGTTACTGAAACAGAAACCGTGCCGCTGGAGGACGCTGCAGGGCGTGTATTGGCTGCGGATGTACTGTCAACGATTGCAGTGCCACCGGCTGCCAACAGCGCGATGGATGGTTATGCAGTGAATACCAGCGCATTGCCGGAAAGCCTGTTGGTTCCTGTTAGTCAGCGTATCGCAGCAGGGCAGCAAGGCACACGTCTGGAACCGGGTACTGCCGCACGCATCTTTACCGGTTCGGAGATCCCGCCGGGTGCCGATGCGGTAATCATGCAGGAACAAACCCGTCATGTGGGTGAAGATATCCAGTTGTTAATGCTCCCCAAGGTCGGAGATCATATCCGTCCTGCCGGACAGGATATCCAGCCCGGCCGTTGTGTGGTGAAACAAGGTACGAAACTGGATGGACGTCACCTGGGCGTTATTGCCTCCGTGGGTGTGGCTAACGTCACTGTGTATCGACGGCTCAAAGTGGCCATTCTGACCACCGGTGATGAACTGGTATTGCCGGGTGAAGAGGCCGGTCCGGGTAAGATCTACAACTCCAACTACTTCACTCTGAAAGGGTTGCTGGAGCGCATGGGGATTGAAGTGATCTTCCCCGGCATTATCGAAGATGACCCACAGGTAACCCTGGATGCGCTGGCATCTGCAGCTCAACGCTCTGATTTGGTGATCAGTAGTGGCGGTGTATCCGTTGGTGAAGAGGATCATGTTAAAGCCGCTGTGGAGAGCCTGGGTGAGCTGATGCTCTGGCGTCTGGCCATCAAGCCGGGTAAACCACTGGCATACGGACGGGTCGGTCAGACCCCGTTTATCGGCCTGCCTGGTAACCCCGCTGCGGTGCTGGTGACCTTTCTGATGCTGGCTAGCCCGTACATCAAAACCATGCAGGGCAGCAGTGAAGTTCTGCCGAAGCGTTATACCGTGAAGAGCGGTTACGAGCGCACCAAAGTGGTGGCACGTGAAGAGTTTCTGCGAGCAGCGCTCAGTGCACAAGATGGAGAACTGGTCGCTGCACCCGCTCACAGCCAAAGCTCCGGTGTACTGAGCTCATCGGTGATGTCCGATGGTCTTTTGGTCATTCCAGCCGAACAGGCGGTGGCGGTAGGTGATCCGCTGGAATTTATTCCATTTGACGGGCTCCTGGGCTGAGGAGTCACGGCGATGAGTGAATCCTTCCTTTCAATCGCAGCCGTTATTCTGGCTGGAGGTCAGGGGAGCCGCATGGGCGGTGAGGACAAAGGCCTGGTGCCGTTCCGGCAGGGGCCGATGATTCGTTGGACGCTTGATCGCGTGCTATCCCAAGTGGATGAACAGGTAATCAGCTGCAACCGCAACCGTGAAACCTACGACCGTTTCGGCGTGGCCACAGTGACCGACGATACCCTGGGTTTTGTTGGCCCGTTGGCGGGTGTGCAGGCGGCGATGAACCATCTGGATGGCCGCCACTCACATCTGCTCGTGCTGCCTTGCGACACACCGCTGATCAGCGAAGCGTTGATTGGTCTGTTGATCGACAAGGCGAAGCAGCAGCCGGATGCGATTACGTTGCTTTATGCTGACGGCCGTCCCCAGTTTCTGCATGCGGTGATCCCAGTCCAGTACCACGCCAACCTGGATGCTGCGTTGGAAAGCGGTCAGCGTGCTGTATTCAAGTGGTATAAACAGTTCCCGATCCAGACGGTGGAAGTGGAAAACCACGCCCAGTGTTTGGTGAACATGAACACCTTCGAGCACCTCTCTTTATCTGCATGATTTGTGTTGGGCATCACGACGTGATGGCCAACCTACCTTTCACACAGTACCTGTAGGTTGGTCATTGCTATGCAATGACCAACGGACCCTAATTCGCACTGGGCTCCGGTTTTCTTAATCTGTGTGAGTTTTGTTGGGTATCTCTGCGCGATAGCCAACCTACATTACACACCGTACCCGTAGGCTGGTCATTGTGCAGCAATGCCCAACAATCCTTTCAAGTTCCTACTTTTGCGAACTTTTTACGGCCGTTGCACTCACATTGTCGTGATCTTTTTGCCAGAACCCGGTTATCACACTACGCTGAAGTTCAGGACACCTGAGATCGGAAACGGAACAGTTTTGCTATTTTCGTTCTAAGGCCTTTACAGGTAAGTAACACAGCAACAGTCCCAGTGACGGGGGAGATTGATGATGTTACGGAAACTTCAATGTGCATTTCTGTTGGTGATCAGCATGCTGCTGGTGGTACCGCATGCCGGGGCCGCTTCCGGAGTAGAGATCGACGCGAAGGTCCAGGAGGCGCTGAGCAATCTCTATAAAACCTCGTCTTCCGCCAAGCGCTTGTCCCAGAAAGCGGCGGGAATACTCGTGTTCCCTGAAGTAATCAAAGCAGGGTTTGGTATCGGTGGCGAGTATGGTGAGGGTGCACTTTTGCGTGGCGGTAAAACGAGTGGTTATTACAGTGTAGTTTCGGCTTCTGTAGGGCTTCAGTTTGGGGCACAGTTGAAGGCAGAGGTCATTCTGTTCATGACCAATGACGCAATGAATAAATTCCTTAACAGCGATGGTTGGGAAGCGGGTGTTGATGGCAGTGTGGCGGTTGCGACCCTGGGTGCGGGTGGTGAGATCGACAGCAACACGGCCCAGCAGCCGGTCATTGGTTTTATTTTTTCCAATAAAGGGCTGATGTACAACCTTACGCTTGAAGGGGCCAAAATCAGCAAGATCGATAGGTAAGTTGTTATGCGCATATTAATAGGATTGATTTGTCTGGCGTTGACTTCAAGTCCAGCATTGGCCGCTAAGCCAGAGTGGGCGGGTGATGGCAAGAAGGCTGAAAAACATCAGCAGAAAGAGACGAAGAAGGCCAAGTCAGATAAAGGGAAGGAAAAAGCCGAACACAAGCGCTACTTCTCAGCACAGGAACACGATGTTATCCGGGAATATTATGCCGACCATGGCGAAAAGGGACACAAAGGTGGCAAAGTAAAAGACCTTCCCCCCGGTCTGCAGAAAAAACTGGATCGCGGCGGAGAGTTACCTCCGGGCTGGCAGCGTAAGCTTGAACGTGGTGATGTGGTTGACCGTGAAGTGCGTGCCGCATCTCACCCAATTCCAGAGCAGCTAGCTGAACGTTTGCCTTACGATGCTGCGACCGAAGAGATAATCCGAGTGCAGGACAAGGTGATCCGTATGAGCAAAGGGGAAGGGACCATCATTGATGTGATCGATATTGCGGATGTGCTTGTGGGGCGTGGGAAACGCGGCGAGTAAGCGAAGCGCCTGGTGTGGTAAGACCAGATACCCGCGATATTTGGGGATTAAAACAGAGCGGCCTATAATGGCCGCTCTGTTGTTTAAGGAGCTTACGATGACACCGGCAATTAACGCGGCCAAAAAGGGCAAAGTGAAATATGCACTCCATGAGTACAGCCACGATCCAGCGGCGGCTTCGTATGGAGAGGAAGCGGCCGATGCGTTGGGTATGGAGTACGGCCGTGTATTCAAAACCTTGCTGGTGGAGATCAACGGCGACAACCGCAAGCTCGCCGTAGGTGTTGTACCGGTGTCAGGCCAGTTGGATCTGAAAGCGATGGCATCCGCGCTAAAGGCCAAGAAAGTAGCCATGGCCAACCCGGCCGATGCCGAGCGGGCAACCGGCTACGTGGTCGGAGGGATCAGTCCGCTGGGCCAGAAAAAACGCCTGCCGATGGTGATCGACAGCAGTGCAGAAAAATACGACGCTATCTGCATGAGCGCGGGCCGCCGAGGCCTGGAGATCGAGATGTCAGCTGTAGATCTGATGAAGCTCACAGGGGCGATCTTGGCGCCGATTGGGCGCTAATCACCGATACTGTGTTTAAAAGCGTCCAGCTTTTCTTTTAGCTCCTCACTGTCTTGAAGGTGGTTTAGCTCCGTTCTGGCATTTTCCGTTATGTTTTGAACTTGGGCCAGTGCGTCGGATAGGTGGGAAACGGCATTCATGAGGGCTTGATAGGTGTCTCTGTCTAACTCTTTCAAGTTGCCAAGTGAGTCACATGCCTGGTCAATCATCTGCGGTAGAGCCTTGAGGGCGGCAATTTCCGCAGGCGTTTCATTTAGCTCGGCTTGCAGCTTTGCCCTGTCCTCGAGCCAGAGTTCTAGCTCTCGAATTTCTATCTCGCTAAGCTTGGCAGCCACGTGAGGGGCGATAGTCTCAACCGCTGAATCGAAAGTAGCGACGACCACGCGTGTGTCTGGGTTGCCCTGATCGCCAGGAACGATCCGGATACATTGAACGGTGGCATCATCTGTGACGAACTCCATAAACGTTCTCCCTTTTGTTTTATTAACCTACTACCAAAAGAGATAGATGTTCTGTCGTTTAGTTCAACTGGTTTGTGCTATGGGTGTAACTCTCGACTAGGAACAAGCCTGTTCTCTGTCGATACGTTGCCTTGGATACACACTACACGGGGGCATGAACGCACTCGGTACTAATCCGCCAGCCAAGGCCTGGATCGAAACTCCAATTGGTACCACAAACTTCGCACGTGTGAAGGCTGAGGGTTTCGAATTTAGCGATCTCTTTTAGCTCACTGTGTCCGACCAAGGCTTGAACAGTGAGGGTCCGGTGACCTGCCTCCGTGTTCTTCAATGTGAAACAACGCGAACAAACTTCCTTTTGGCTTTCCATAAAGACACTCTGCTTGTGTACTGATGGTTAAGCAATATACATATGTGTCCGCGGTATATATATGGGAAAAATTTCAATTGAAATTTGGATATTTGTAGGAATGTTCAACAAGGTTGAGCAACCTATCGAACTACAGATGGCCTTGTAGGAGGTAATTGAATACTTGATTAAGCATTCACTGATCCGTGTGACGACAGTTGAGAAGTGCCTTATTTGTAAGATAAAAACTTTCATCGCAACAAGTCATGAACCAAACGCTTCAGGATGGAGACGCATTCCGTTCATCTCGTGGCGAGTGTCCATAGTGATTGCGATAACAGCGTGCGAAGTAAGAGGTTGAGCTGAAGCCACAGGCAGTGCTGATTTGCAGAATGGAGAGGGTGGACTGGCGAAGCAGGTGTTGGGCGCGTTCCAGCCTCAGGTTCATATAGTGGGTGGCGGGAGACGCGCCAACGGTATTACGGAACAATCGTTCAAGCTGTCGCGTCGAAAGGCCAACAAGGTCACCGATCTCCTGACATGTCAGCACCTCTTCAATGTTCGCACGCATCAATTCCAGTGCTTTTAGTAACCGCGGGTGGTTTGTTGGATGTCGCATCTGTAGCTCCATCCGTTGCTTCTCGTGTGCGGGGCGAATTGCCGGGTGAATACACTGCTCGGCGACGTCTTTGGCGAGTTCTTCACCATGCTTCCAGGAGATCATCTGCAACATCATATCCAAGCCAGCTAGTCCGCCTGAGCAGGTCATGATGTTGCGATCGATTTCGTATAGCTCGCCGGTAACGTTCAGCATGGGAAACTGCTCGGCGAGACTGGCCTGATTCTCCCAGTGGATGGTACAGGTGTGGTCTTTCAGCAAGCCTGCTTTTGCAAGAATCAAGCTACCGGTTGATGTTCCCCCCATGCCAATCCCTTTGCGACTGTTATGTTTCAGCCAGTGGTACAGCTCTGGGTTGCCCGCATGTTGTGCGCCAATACCCGCGACAACCAGAAGAATATCCAGCTGATCGGATTCCGACTGTTTCAATGTCGGACTGAAAGGCAGGCCATTGCTCGCAGTAACCGTCTTATCATCGGGCGTCAGAAAGTGCCATTCGTAGAGGTGCTTTCCACTCATGCGGTTCGCCATACGCAGTGGTTCCAGTGCCGCGGAAAAAGAAAGCATGGAGAAATCCTGAATCAGGAAGAAGCCGACATGTTGAACATCGGAAGAGGCGGAGGACATACAGAGAACTACCAAGAAGTCGTAATTTTATTCAATGATGTCGTAATTTTCAGATTTTGACCACCGTGATTTGGCGATTATTTACTCCAACAGCCGGGATTACAGGATTCCGGTGTTAACAATAAAAATCCCACTTTGAGATCGGAATCACGAATCATGATCGAACAGAAAGTTAAATTTTATAGCGATGGCCTGCAGCTTGACGGTGCGTTTTTCACCGATGAATCCAACAACAATCCAGACCTGCCAATCGTAATTGCGTGTTCCGGTTTTACCGGTCAGAAAAACATTCACCCAGAGCGTTATGCACGTGCCTGGACGCCAAAAGGTTATACCGTATTTGGCTTCGACTACCGTGGTTTTGGTGAATCTGAGGGTATCCGTGAGCGCGTAATTCTGGAAGAACAGGTACGTGATATCGCGAATGCCGTGGCTATTGTGCGTGAACGTGCCGATGCTGAAAACCGCAAAGTAGTTCTGGCGGGTTGGGGCATGGCGGGTGGCCTGATTCTTGATGCTGTGCGTCTTTGCGAAGGTATGGTTGATGGCCTGGTGGCGATGAACGGTTTCTTTGATGCAGTACGTGTACAGAAAGCGCTGCGCGGTGAACACGGCTGGAAAGAGTTCAAGCAGTTTATGGCAGATGAGCGTCTTCGCCTGGCGAAAGGTGGCGAGAAGGAAGGTATCGATCCATTCAAGATCTACCCACTGGATCCGGTAAGCCGCGAATACGTCTACACGGAGCTGGTGAAAGCACCGGGCTACGGCGTAACCTCCGATTTTGATTTTGCAGACTCCCTGATCAGCTTCAAACCCGAAGCGCACCTGGATGAGCGTTTCAGCGTGATCCCGCTACTGATCGCGCACGGTGCAGAGAATGACCTGCATCCGGTGACTGAGCCGAAGTCCCTGTATGCGGCTTACCCAGGTCCTAAGTCCCTGTTCCTGCTAGCAAATGGCGGTCATACAGAGTGGATGCTGGATGATGACCCGCGTTTCATCGAGTTCTCCGGTCACATTGCAAACTGGGTTGCTGAGAACGTTTGATGATCAGATTGCTGCAGGTGGATGATTGTCTACCTGCAGCATTTGGAGATACCGATGGACGATAATATTCCTCTCTGTGATGCGGCTGATCCGTTTCCGAAGCCTCCCGAGTTCGAACTGCCCGCTGGTGCCTGTGACACCCACGCACATGTCTTTGGTCCCCAGGATCGTTATCCCTACACACTAAACCGCACCTATACCCCACCCGATGCACCACCGGGCGCTTATCTGCATATGCATGAGCGTCTGGGGATTGAACGCGGTGTGCTGGTGCAACCCAGTGTGTATGGCACCGACAACAGCCTGCAGATGGATACGCTGAATTACCTGAACAATCGAGGTAAGCAGTACAAAGGCGTTGCGGTTGTCGCCGCTGATGTTAGTGACGCTGAGTTGGATAAGCTCGAAGCGGCAGGTCATTGTGGCGTACGCATGAATCTATTGTTTAAAGGCGGTATCGAGTGGATGGATGTGCAGGGATTGGCGGAACGTCTGGCAGATCGTAACTGGCATATACAGTTTTTGGTAGATGTATCCGATTTCGATGATCTGGAATCTCGCATCCGAAAACTGCCGGTACCCGTGGTAGTAGATCATATGGGGCATATGAGCTGCGCCAAGGGAATTAATCATGATGGCTTCCAGTCACTGCTGCGTTTGCTGGCTGATGGTGAGGCATGGGTGAAATTGTCCGGTGCTTATCGCATTACCGGCGAACAGTTGCCGCCTTACAGTGACGTTGCTCCATTTGCGCAGGCGCTGATCGAAGCGAACCCGGAAAACTGCGTATGGGGTTCTGACTGGCCGCATCCCCACTTTTCTATCCCAATGCCTAATGCAGGAGACCTGCTGTCTCTGCTGGCTGCTTGGGCGCCCGAAGAGGCACAACGTCGGGCAATATTGGTCGAGAACCCCGCTCGGCTGTACGGATTTTAATCCTCATAATGGTCGACTAGCTCGTGCTTTTGCTAGCCATTCTTGCCGCCCTTAGGGCGGCTTTTTTGTGTGAGCATAATCAATAACTTATTGAACTACAGTTAGGTTGGGTTTTGTTTCTAAGGTTGATGGGAGATACTGCTCACGCTTAAGGAAAACATCAGGAAGGAATCCTAAATGAAACAAGCCAAGAAACTGCTTGCCTGCGCCATTATCGCTTCAACCGTTGTGTTACCTGGATGTGTAACCAATCCTGCCAAAGAAAAGATAAAAGCCTACCAACAAGGAATGGTGTTCGAGGACACTTTAAGTATTGGTAATCATGAGCTTCCGTTGCCTGAAGGAAAATGGACATACGTTGGCTCTCAATTTCATATAAGTGATCGAAATCGTCCTTTCGGCATTGTTTCCTTGATAAAGAGTGATGGCAAAGTGCTTACAGATGCTTTGCTGGTTATGAGTGCTCTTGATCAAGGGGGAACCGCTGGATATTGGAGCAGTTCTTTCTGTGAGCGCCGAGATCTACTGTACAAAGAAGTTAGAACAAATGTCGAAGGCAAAAAGCAAGATTGTTGGGGCATTAACTACTTTGTGACAGCGAGAACGCAGAAAACAGGTTCGGCTGCGCGGAAAACGCTGGAATATATTAAGAAGCATCGATTAGAGATGCCGAGCTTCGCAGTATATTCTCAGCACAGACTGACTGAGTATGGGAACTTTGTTGAATATCAGCATGCTACCAATCCGGAATACTACTCCAATGTAGAGCCCGTACCGGCAAGTAGTTGGTTATCTTCCGAGTGGCATGTTGACCGCTATTATCGCGATCCGCAAAAAGTTCAGTACGTCGATAGAGTAAAGCGTCAGGCTCAAAAGCTACACGAGAAACTCAAGCTGGGTTTTGCTGTGAATTAACAGCGTTTAGGCTTTGATGTGTTGGGCATCAGTTTGTGATGACCAACCTGCTTGGCAGGGAAGAGTGGTAGGTTGGCCAAGCAGTAAGACGTGCCCAACTTACAAATTACTCAAATAAAAAAGCGCAGCCAGGCTGCGCTAAACGTGCTTGTTATAGGGCTTAAACGCTCAATAGTTTCAGGTAGTGTTTCAACTCTGTGCAGCTCAACCTGTCCAGCTTTAGCGTTAAGTCACAGATCTCGTCAGCCTGTTCACGGCTGATTCCTGATGTACTCAGGGTGTAAAATTTCTCGATCAGTTCTTCATCCGTGAGCGGGTTTTCCGGATTGCCACGTGCAATCGATGGTTCTGATTTCAGCGTACGGCCATCCTTCAGTTCAACCTCCGCGTGAGCCCAGCGCTCGGCCGGGAATACTGCGTTGTATTGATCGGTCTCGTGGGTAACAACACGGCTACTGAGATCCAGCCGTTGTGGATTGCCCAATCCCTGCTCTGTTTCGGCTACTGCTTCGGCGGTGACCACATCGTCGATCAGCGCAGAGGCAACGGAGAAAGGCAGGCTGTACTGCGCTTGTTCAGTGGTTTGCGGGCGTTTGACGTGCAGGCGGGTGGCTTCATGAAAACTGTAGATATGGATTGTTTCGATCTGATCTGGATCGAACGCTTCGCGGCTACGGATCTGACGTACGGCTTCTACGGCCGGTTGGGCCCAACGGCAGACCGGATAAGCTTTGAAGTACTGTTCTAAGATGTACCAGCGGGATCCCAGGTCATCCCAGATTGGAGCCAGTTTTTCATCCGCCAATGTGATCGCCGGTGCGCCGGTAAAACCGGAGCGAGCCAACAGGGCAGCGCTAATGCCTGCCATGGCACCCCAGCCAGAACCATCCTTCACCATGGTCGGGAAGTCGATGCAACGCATCATCTGGCTACGTGGGCCGTAGAATTCAGCCGTGCCCAGGGCTTCCAGTGTTTGTTGTTCATCCAGCTTCAGGATGCGTGCAGCAATCGCTGCAACGGCGATACAGTTCCAGGCACCGGAGGTGTGGTAATCCTCTGCGCTGGCGTGCAAGGCTATACCTGCACGGGTGGCTATTTCGTAGCCGATGACCACGGCATTAATGAACGCCTCACCGGAAAGTGCTTCTTCTTCCGCCAGTGCCAGCAGTGCTGGTAAAATCGCCACACCAACATGGCCTTTGGTGAGGACCTGTCCATCGTGGGCGTCGATGCTGTCGATCAGCATACCGCCGAACAAAGTCGCCCCCACCAGGCTGCCGTGCTTATCGCTGAACAGCAGTGGTGTTTTCCCCGGATACTGGCTGGTAACGAATTCGCCCAGAATGCGGCTTAAGCGGGTTTTGTGTCCGGCTACTGCGACACCGAGCAGATCCAGAGTGCAGATTCGGGCCAGGTGAACTACATCGTTTGGCAACTGGCTGAATTCGAGCTGATGAATGAAATGAGTGATCTTTTGCATGACAAAAGTGTCCTGGGGCAGGTGTGGCCATCTGCCCTGTTAGCAATTGATTAAGGATAATCCGGTTATGTTCAGCGGCCTTTGGTAAAGCCGCTCAATGATGAGCGATGGGCTATCAGCGCCAACCAATTGGTCAGCTCCAGCATCCTCGTGTGTGGAACGAGGTCTTTGGCATCTACCCCCAGTCGTGCTGACGCATCTGCTTTGGACTCGCTCTCCAGTAGACGAAGATCGCGTGCCAAGGAGGCGCCGGAGGCAAACAGACCGTCGGCTTCGACGATATCGGCGATCTCGGTTGCGGAAATTTCCGGGTGATACTGCATCCCCCAAAAACTCACGCCGTTATTTTCATAGGTAAACGCTTGCACCGGTGAGTGGGCATTGGTTGCCGTCAGAAGAGCTCCACTTGGAAGCTCGGAGACTTCATCTCGGTGGATGCATGGGCAGGTAAATTCTGTGTTACGGCCTGCGTGGATCGGGTGCTTTTGGCCTTCGGTTGTCAGCTGGATTTTTTTTGCTAAACCCAGTTCCAAACCGTTGGGTGAGGAGTGAACTCTACCACCCAGTACCACCGCGCCCAGCTGCATACCGTTGCAAGAGCCCAGCACAGGTTTACCACTGCTAAGTGCTTTTTCCATGGTATCCCGCAGAGGTTTGGCCTCCGGTGCGTCGACCGACCAGTTTACGGTGGAACCGGTAAAAACGATTCCGTCCACATTATCGAAGGTGAGATCTTGCAGTGAAAAGTCCGGATGGTAAGGCTGCAGAAGCTGAGTAACGGTATTCGGCCGACAGCTTAACAGTGCATTCTGGTAGTACTGCGCATTGCTGGTCACTCCCTGTTGAACGTTGATGCGCAGTTGCTCGGGCGTATCGCCCTCAATGATAAGTATATGTGCCATTGTCAGGATTCATCTGCACGTTGGGGCTGTAGGCCCAACCCCGATTGGGGTTGAGCCCTCACGCTTATAGTCCGTTTTCTTCCAGGAAGTCGGAAGCAACCTGTTCGATTGACTGGCGCTGAACGTCTACACGCGCGTTCAGGTCAGACATATGGTAATTATCGATCAAAGCTGACAACTTGTTCATCTGTTCCGCCAGCTTCGGATTTGCTTTCAGGGCTTCTTCACGCACAACCGGTGTGATCGCGTACTCAGGGAAATAGTTTTTGTCGTCTTTAAGCACTAGGAAGTCGAATGCCGGAATACGGCCATCGGTCGCGAACACCAGCGCCACATCAACTTGGGATTCCTTCAATGCGGTATAGGTTAGGCCGGTATCCATACGCTTGATGTCAGAGCGTGGGAACTTGAAATCGTACGCTTTCTGCAGTGGTTTCAGACCGTCTTTGCGGGCATAAAATTCCGCATTCACCGCCAACGTCAGGCCGCCACCTGTATTTACGGCTTTGGCCAGATCAGTCAGGGTGCTGATGCCACGGTCGTCCGCGTCGCTACGACGCATTGCCAGTGCATAAGTGTTGTTTGCCTTTGAGGCATTCAGCCATACCAGGCCTCTCTTGGCATCCAGCTCTTTAACACGGGAGTACACTTCGCTTGCGGGAACCTTCTCTTTAACCTTGTTGTAGTTCAGCAGCGAGGTGCCGGTGTATTCCCAGTACAGGTCGATCTGACCGTTTTCCTGGGCTTTGCGCAGCACGGAGCTGCCCATGCCCGCTTTGCGCTCGATATCGTAGCCGTTTTTGCTCAGGTACTGGGAGGTGATTTCGGTCAGCAGCTGCTGTTCGGTGAAGTTCTTGCCACCGATAACCAGTTCGGTTGCTTTTACCGGAAGGGCCATTGCCATAGAGATTAGGCTTGTAGCAGCAAGTTTGGTAATACGCTTCATCTTTGAATATCTCCTGTTATTTTTGTCTATTCAGGTTATGCGCGTTGTGGATTGACTCCCTTGGGAACCATCAGAAATGCGATTGCGGCGATCAGGATGTCCACCAATATGGCCAGCATAGCGGTAGGGATAGCCCCTGCGAGCATCATGTACGGTTCATCCAGATCAATACCGGTGAAGATCAGTTCGCCCAGACCGCCACCGCCAATCAGGAAGGCTAGAGGTGCGGTGCCAACATTGATCGCCAGCGCGGTGCGGATACCGGCGAAGATAACGAACAGGGCATTGGGCAGTTCAACTTTGAATAGCATCTGGTTGGCGGTCATGCCGATACCAGCTGCTGCTTCTTTCATGTGAGCAGGTACTTCTTTCAGGCCGGTGTAGGTGTTGCGTACGATCGGAAGCAGCGACGCAATACACAGACCAAATACCGCTGGGAGTGTACCGATACCCAGGAAACTCATGGCTAGCGCCAGGATTGCCAGGGTTGGAATTGTGGTACCGATGTTCAGGCCCTGCATTGCGGTCTCGGCAATCGCGGCAAAGCGTGGACGGCTCAGGATGGTGCCCAGTGGAATCGCAACCGCGATCGCAATGGCGCCGGAGATCACAACCAGCTCGATATGCTGTACAACGAGATACATCACGTCTTCCTGATAGCTGTACATCTCATCAATGAAGCCATCACCCTCGAGCTGAATGCCCAGAACAAAGGCCAGCAGCACCAGTCCTACGTAGAGGTAGCGTTTTAGTGTTTGTTTATCCATGGTTTCGCTCCTGGCTTAAGCCTGTTGCAGCATCGGCTCGAGCGGCGCAACGCCACCGTCACGGTGATAGGTGGCCCCTAGGTAGTGGGTGATGCCGCGCTGGGAGATATAGCCAACCAACACACCGTTATCATCTACACACGGCAGCCAGGTCTGGTCGTGGGTAAACATCAACGATGCGATCTTGCGCAGGTCATCATTCACGTGGGCAATCGCTTTGAGGCCGAAGTAGTGTTCGCCGCAAGTACCACCGGTAGTTTTGGCAACCCCCTTGGAGACATAACCGATAGGCTGACGCTGTGCGTTCACCAGTGGAATAGCGTGGTAGTAACCATGCTCTTCCATGCGGTGCAGGGCGGTGGACAGGTTATCCCGTTCAGTGACGTAGCTTCCCGGGCTTTCCATCACCTGGCTGACTTTTGCCAGTCGCAAGCGTTTCAGCGCACGGTCATCACCCACGAAGTTTTCGACGAACTTGTCTTTCGGATGGGCCAGCAGGTCATCCGGCGTGTCGTACTGCACCAGTTTGCCATCGCGGAAGATCGCGATACGGTCTGCCATCTTTACTGCTTCGTCGATGTCGTGGCTGACGAACATGATGGTTTTCTTCAGTTCCTGCTGCATCTTCAGGAACTCGTCCTGGATCACTTCACGGTTGATCGGGTCGATTGCGCCGAACGGCTCGTCCATCAGCATCACAGGGGGATCGGCGGCCAGCGCTCGTGCAACACCCACACGTTGTTGCTGTCCACCCGACAGCTCTTTCGGGTAACGCTTCAGGAATACGGATGGATCCAACGCCACCATCTCCAGCAGTTCTTTGGCGCGGGCCTTATATTTGGCTGCATCCCAGCCCAGCAGTTTTGGGACGATGGCGATGTTTTCTTCAATGGTCATGTTTGGGAACAGACCGATCTGCTGAATGACGTAGCCGATGTTGCGGCGCAGATCGACGGTGTTCATGCCGGTGGTGTCTTCGCCACCGATCAGTACCCGGCCTGAGGTGGATGGGATGATGCGGTTGATCATCTTCAGCGTGGTGGTTTTACCACAACCGGATGGGCCCAACAGAACGCAGATTTCACCTTCGGGCACTTCCATCTGGATATGGTCTGCAGCGGTAACCGGACCGTTTGGGGTTTCAAAGATTTTGGTGAGGTTGTCGATTGTTATCATTGTCTTGTCTCAGCGGAAATCAGTACTAAAGGTCGGGTTTAGGCTGTGGTCAGGCCTTTCGGGGTTAGGCGTTTCTGGAGCCAGAGCAGGGCGTAGTCCGTTACGATCGCAAGGATGCTGACGGCGATTGCACCGGCGACCAGCTGTCGCGGATCACTCTGGGAGATACCGCGGCTGATCAGCACGCCCAGGCCGCCGGCACCGATATAGGCTGCGATTGCCATTACACCGATATTCATCACAACCGCTGTACGCACACCGGCCATGATCACCGGAATGGATAGCGGGATTTCCACCATACGTAGGCGCTGACGCGGGCTCATACCGATGCCTCGGGCGGCCTCCCGTAAGCTAGGATTCACGTTGTTAATTGCGGTGTAGGTGTTGCGGATGATCGGCAGCTGGGAGTACAGCAAAACGGCAATGACCGCAGGTAGGTAACCGATGCCGTGTCCGAAGGTGGAGAGCAGTGGGATCATCAGACCAAACAGGGCAATGGATGGGATAGTGATGATGATTGAGGCTATATAGAGCACAGCTTTTGCCAGCTTCTCGTTCTGAGTGATGGCGATACCGATGGGTACACCGGTCAGGGTGGCCAGCCCGACTGCCACTGAAACCAGAGAGATATGCTCCAGCGTCAGTTTCAGAATCAGCTCCATGTTGGATGTCAGGAAATCTAGAGTTTCCACACGCGACCTCGCAGTTGTTTATAGTTTTTAATGGGTGCGTATTGCTAATAGTCATGCGCTCAGCAATAGAATACACATTAAGCGGTTAATGAGATCGTATTGGAAAATATTGCGACATTTTAGGCTATAAATGCGTCGTTTTCGTCCTGGGTGACCAGTCTCTTCTTGAGAAAAGGGTGGATGTATCGTGCGGCTAAAAATGCGAAATAGACGGCTTATAGCGGCTAAGTTGCTGGAATTTGACGTGTTCTGCGGTAGGGGGGTAGAGCGAAGGGGAGGGCTGGAGATCACACCAGCCCATCGGATTTCTGTCTGAATCAGCTCGCCTTTCGACCGTTCTCGGACTTGAACTGTGCGGGTTCCAGATCGTACTTGTTGAGCAACTTATAGAAGTCGGTGCGATTACGTCCGGCGATGCGGGCTGCCTGGCTGGCGTTGCCCTCGGTGATCTGCATCACCTTGATCAAATACCGTTTCTCGAACTCAGCGCGGGCATCATTGAAGGTTGGCAGGACGTGATCCTGGTTGGATAGCGCCTGGGCAATAGCACCCTCGGAGATGATCGGAGTGGTGCTGAGGGCGGTGACCTGTTCAATCACGTTTTCCAGCTGACGTACATTGCCGGGCCAGGCCATCTGTGCCAGCAGTGTCAGAGCGGCCGGTGACAGTCCTTTTACCCTGCTGTTATGGCGCTCGGCAGCACGTTCAACAAAGTAGCGGGCCAGAAGCGGGATATCTTCCGGGCGTTCGCGCAGGGGCGGCAGGCAGAGATTCACCACGTTGAGACGGTAGTAGAGGTCTTCACGGAAGTCATTCTCCTGCATCGCCTTGTCCAGATCGCGGTGGGTCGCGGAGATAACGCGTACATCAACCGGGATGGTTTCGGTGCTGCCGACCGGGCGGATCTGGCGCTCTTGCAGTGCCCGCAGCAGTTTCACCTGCAGCGGCATCGGCATATCGCCAATCTCATCAAGGAACAGCGTGCCCCCATTGGCCGCCTGAAACAGGCCTTCGTGGCGGCTGACTGCACCCGTAAAGGCGCCTTTGACGTGGCCAAAAAGTTCCGATTCCAGCAGCTGTTCGGGCAGGGCACCACAGTTGATTGCCACAAACGGATGGCTACGGCGCGGGCTGGCCTTGTGGATGGCACGGGCGAGCAGTTCTTTACCACTACCGCTGGGACCGCTGACCAGCACGCTTACCGCAGAGTGAGCCACACGTTCGGCTTGTGCCAGCAGGTCAGCCATTGTGGTGCTGCGGGTAACGATTTCCTGGCTCCAGTCATCCGGGCTGGAGGGTGTGCCGGAGAGTGCGCTCTCAATGGTTTCGAGCAGTTGTTCGCGGTTGATCGGTTTTGTCAGGAACCCAAACACGCCGTCCTGTGTTGCTTTTACCGCTTCTGGAATGGAGCCGTGAGCGGTGATAATTACTACCGGCAGTTCAGGGCGGCGCTTCTGCACCTGATTAAAGAGTTCCAGTCCGTCCATGCCTTCCATGCGCAGATCGGTCAACATCAGGTCGATGTTGTCATCCAGCAGTTGTAAGGCCTGTGGGCCACTTTCCGCGCAGGTTACCTTGTAACCGCTTGAACTCAGGCGCAGGCTTAAAAGTTTCAGCAGGCTGGTATCGTCATCGACAAGCAGAATGTGGGCACTCACTGGGCTATCTCCCGATCGCGGCTGATCTCCCGTTCTATCTGAGTCAGCGCTTCAATCTTCTTACGCAGTTCCTGGTTTTCTTCTTGCAGCTGGTAACGTTGCTGGTTGTTATCCAGCATCAGTTTGGTTTGTGTAAAACGCAACAGCAGGTAACGATCACCCGGGCAATCCCGGGTTGGATTGATTCCCTGCTTACTGAAGTATTGCAGGGACTTCTCCAGATCGCTGGCGCTGGCGGAAGGTTGTGATAACAGCAGGGCGGTTTGAGGGTGATCTCCCGCAAGGATTGCCTGTTTTATCATCGCTGTGCGTTTGTCAGTTTTGGCGGACAAAAAGTTACGCTCCTGATAAAGAAGCCCACTAAGGCGTTCGTCGCCTATATGGCAGCCCGTCAAAGCATCAGGTGTATCTTCGTAGAACTCTTTCAATTGGCGCTGAAACTCACAGCCTGTGATCAGTGTGCTCAGCAGTAACACGATTCCTATACGCATCTTCAGGTACTCAATTCACTTAAAGCCAGGCGGAAACACACTTTGTTCTGTTGGTTGTAGTGCAGGCTAAGTTCGGATTTCAGAGCATGGGCTGCATCCTGCGCGATGCTCAGGCCAATACCTGAGCCTTTGATGGCGCCTGCACGTTTGTGGCTGCCTTGGTAAAACGGTTCGAACAGATGAGGGATATCCTCATCTGGAATAACGGGGCCGCTGTTTTCCACATCAATCAGCATGGCGTTTGCTGCCTCGGATACATTGATGGCGAGCTCGCCCCCCTTGTAACCGTAATGGGCGGCATTCGAGATCAGATTGCTGAGAATTCGCATCAGCATCTCCCGGTCAGTGTGACAGTATACCTTGTTTTCCGGAGTGAAGACCTGAATCTTTTTCTGTTCCAACAACAGCTTATGCGGTGTCAGCGCCTCGTTGATCAGCATGCGTAGGTCCAGTTTCTGTGGTTGGACCGGTTCCTGCTGACCCAGTCGGTTGTAGTCCAAAAGCTGTTCGATCAGAGACTGCAATTGAACTGCGTTGGTCTGCAGCAGGCCTACAATTTCCCGTTGAGAATCGTTCAGGTTGCCGGCGACCTCTTCTGCCAGCAGGTCCGATCCCTCGCGCAACGTGGTCAATGGTGTTTTCAGTTCGTGCGACATGTGGCGCAGGAAACGCTGTTTTTCGCCTTCCAATTGCTCCAGTTGCTGGCTGAGCCAATCCAGCTGTTCATCCAGTTCGACCAGTTCCCGGGGGCCACCAATGCGTGTGCCGAAGCTGCGTTCTCCACGTCCAAGTGCACGAATACGGCTGCCAAGGCGCAAGACAGGCCGACTGATCCGGCGACTGAAGAACACCATTAAGATCGCCGACATCGCGATCAGAATTGATGCCTGGATCACCAATTCATTCTGTGTGTTGTGAGCGACGGTATTCAGATCTTTCAAGCGGATATCCAATGCTTGATCCAAGCGAACATTCAATTCACGGGTCAGGCTGATCAGTATCAGGTTGTCAGGATCAAACTGATCGTCCGTCAGCTCGTCGAGGTGTTTGTATATCAGCTGAATGTGATTGCTTTCATCAAGCGCAAAGCTTTGGATGGTCAGCAGCTGTCGGTAATCGTCGAGTTGATCGATGAGGCGGAGTTTGATCTCTTCCTGAGCAAGAATTTTGTACTGGCGGGCTGCGCGGGTGATGTCTTCGGCAAGCAGCTGCATGGTTTGGCCTCGACGGCTTATCTCAAGGGACTGTCTGGCCAGATCGCGTCCCATTGCGGATTGCTCAACCAGTGCGTTGCTGGCCTGAAACAGCAGGATGCCCAGTGGCATGACCACTAGGATAAATGCCAGTAAAACCAGCTGTTTGAGCGAATTGGGGCGCCAGTTGGCGAAGCGGGACTGAGTCATGAACGGTCGAAATATGTGAATGCAATAACGAAAATTATCTACCAAAGCGTCCATGAGGTTAAGTCCATTGTGAAAGGGGACAGGCCATATTGGGTAGGGTAGGGTAGGTAATATGGCCTGTTAGGGGGCGCATCCGAGTCATCAGTTGGGAGGGATATGACTCGGGGCGCTAATGCTGTGACTTAGAGAGTAAATACAGCGCTTTTAGAAAATAGACGTGCAGTTGTTTCCGTATCTGTCTGGATAAGGGAAAACTCGGCTTCCGTCAGGTAGCCATCTTTGTTGATGTCCAGTTCTTCAAATTGCTGTGCCAGTGGAGCGGTATCTTTCGCTTCAATAGCACTGATCTTGCCATCTTTGTTCTGGTCCAGCTGCTCGAATGCAGTTGGTTTTTCTTCTGCAGTAGTATCGGTTGCCATCACCACAACAGGGGATGCCAACAGTACCGCAGCCAGAGCGATTGCAGACGTCTTTTTCATACTTGATTCCTTCAAATTTTGAGTTGGCTGTAGTTTCAAATCGCAATGTATATATCAAACGGTGTGCCAACTTTTTAAAATCCTTTAAAAACAAGTATTTAAATGATTCTTTGTGAAGGCTTTAGGATAAAGAAGAAAAAAACAGCACAATAGTTCTGAAATTGACGCTATTTGTGTCTGTATCTGGCGACAGGAATTGATCAGGTGCTGGAAAAGCTCAGTTTTAAAGGGCTATGGCGTTGTAGCGAAAATGCGACAGCTAAAATGATGTGTCCCGGATGTAGCGACAAAAGGGCGGAAAGAGATGCTTAAATGTAACCGCGCGCCGTTTTTGGCATTGGCTCGCGGTTGTTTTGGCATAGTTTTATCACGTTACTTCTCTGTTATTCGTAATTCAACTCACCGAATAGACCTATCATCAGATCGTCACGCAGAGCTTTGAACGGTAGCTCCACATAATCACTAGGGTGTCTGGGTGTGGCACGCCCATCGTTGGGTGCATTCTTGGTATGACCTTTCACGTAACCCCCACTTTCTTTGATGTAGGGTAATACGACTATTCTTCCGTGATTTTTGGAGACAATCTGTAGTGGTCAACTAATTCCGGACAGTAAATTAAGCTGTTCTTCGGCTCGCGCAGGAGCCAATCCCTTGTTGTGCTGATGAGGCCTTTGG
>NZ_JASBRH010000002.1 GCF_029961155.1 Pontibacterium granulatum
ACCCCTCGTCGTCATCGAAGGTGATCAGGGTGCCGGCAGCTTAAAAGCTGCCCTACATCCTACGGCCCAAACACCTCCAGGCTCAGCTTATAGCCAGTAGGTTGGCCATCGCTTTAGCGATGCCCAACACTGCTCAACGATCCTAAGCGCGCAAATCTAAAGGCCGCCGGGCAACGCTGCCGCGTTGACCAACCTACTGTAGAGGGTGTGAATAAATCACGGGGCTCAGCCAAAGGTCGATTGTGGGTATGCCTCACAACAGGCCAATCATTTTCCAAAATCTGTTAAACTACGCGCTGCGGTGTGGGACAAAGGTTTATCTGTCACTGCATGACAATCGTCATTTACCTGTGTCGTATCTGTTGGCATTGTTTGTCTGGATCGACCTTTGATGTAACTGCTGATGTAGGAAGGTTAGTGTAAATGTATAGCGAAGAAGATATCCGCCGTCTCGCCTGGCAGAGCCGCCGGGGAATGCTGGAGCTGGATGTACTGTTTGTTCCGTTTGTGAACGAGGCGTTTCGTGATCTGCCCGAAGATGATCAGGATCGGTTTGTGAATCTGCTGGCTTGTGAAGACCAGGACCTTTTTGTTTGGCTAATGGAACGGGAAGAGCCGACTGACCCGGATATCAAGCGTATCGTACGTATCATTCTGGACCGTGTTCAGCCCGATTGAGTTTCGCTTCAAGCGTTCCCGCTCCCTGATTGCTCTGATATTGGGGAGCCATCTCCTCTCTCTGTATTGCGTTTACGTCGCGGCGCTCGACGTTACAATCGCTTCTGTTTTGTCTTTCGTCCTGCTTCTCTCATTGCTTCTGCAGCTCCGCCATATTGTTGTGGATAACACACAAGGGATCAGAGGTATTCGTTTTAACGGTTTGCGCAAACAGATCTCGGTAA
Source organism: Pontibacterium granulatum (assembly GCF_029961155.1). GTDB lineage: Bacteria > Pseudomonadota > Gammaproteobacteria > Pseudomonadales > Balneatricaceae > Pontibacterium > Pontibacterium granulatum. The sequence continues at coordinate 903 of NZ_JASBRH010000002.1, forward strand.
ATGACGGGGGAGATTGGCGTGCTGTGAGCAAAGTGGTGAGTGCAGTTGTTTTGCCTTACGCAGTGGTACTGGGATTTCGCGTGGACGGGAGCCGCTTTTCGCGCTACGTCGTGGTGTTCTTTGATGCGCTGAATCGTGATGATTTTCGTCGTTTACGGGTGTTTGCCTTGCACGGGGCCTATGTGAAAGACCCCGAGACAGAGAACGTTAGTTAACAGGTTGATGACGCCATTGGAAGTTAACGGGTGTCAGGATGGTGTCGAGTGCTTCTGGTGCTTCGTCAGGGTAATCCAGAGTGTAGTTCAGCCCTCGGCTTTCCTGTCGTAACATCGCAGAGCGAATAATCAGGTCCGCAACCACGGCGAGGTTGCGTAGCTCCAACAGATCTTTGCCAATTTTGTAGTTGCTGTAGTACTCACTTATCTCCTGCAGCAGCAGGTCGACACGGTGTTTTGCGCGCTGCAGACGTTTATTCGTGCGTACGATACCCACGTAGTCCCACATAAAGCGGCGTAGCTCATCCCAGTTGTGCGAGATAATAACGTCTTCGTCGGAGTCGGTTACCTGACTTTCGTCCCATTCTGGGATATGAACCTCTTCTGCCGGAGCACGCAGTTCCTCAGCGATATGCCGGGATGCTGAGCGAGCATATACCAGACACTCCAACAGTGAGTTACTGGCCAGACGATTTGCGCCGTGCAGGCCGGTAAATGCGGTTTCACCGATTGCATATAGGCCTGGCAAGTCAGTCATCCCTGTTTCGTCTGTCATTACCCCACCACAGGTGTAGTGAGCAGCAGGTACCACCGGGATAGGTTCCTTGGTGATATCGATCCCCAGTTTCATGCAACGTTTGTAGATAGTCGGGAAGTGGTTGCGGATAAACTCTTCTGGCTTGTGGGATATATCCAGGAACAGGCAGTCAGCACCCAGGCGTTTCATTTCGTGGTCAATTGCGCGTGCAACAATGTCACGCGGAGCCAGTTCACCGCGGGAATCAAAACGGTGCATAAAGCGTTTGCCGTTTGGTAGTAGCAGCTTACCGCCTTCACCGCGGACCGCTTCGGTAATCAGAAACGATTTAGCCTGTGGGTGATATAGACAGGTTGGGTGGAACTGGTTGAATTCCATATTGGCGACACGACAGCCTGCACGCCAGGCCATCGCGATACCGTCTCCGGTTGAGCCATCCGGGTTGCTGGTGTACAGGTAGGATTTTGACGCGCCACCGGTCGCCAGTACAACGGTACGGGCGTTAAAGACCTCTACGTGTCCGCTGGCGCAGTTCAGCGCATAAGCGCCGATACAACGGTTGCCAGGAAGGCGCAGTTTGGTACGGGTAACCAGATCAACAGCAGTGTAGTGTTCGAACAGGTCGATGTTCTCCGCAGCGATCGCTTTCTCAATCAATGTGCGCTGAACGGCCTTGCCGGTGGCGTCGGCGGCATGAATGATACGACGGTGGGAGTGGCCGCCTTCTTTGGTAAGGTGATGCTCACCGTCATTCTTTGTAAAAGGCACGCCTTGGTTGATCAGCCACTCGATGCTCTCCTTGCCGTGCTGCACGGTAAAATCAACCGCGTCTTTATGGCTGAGCCAGGAGCCGGCGATCATGGTGTCTTCGCTGTGTTTTTCTTCACAGTCATTATCATCCAGTACAGCCGCAATACCGCCTTGGGCAAGCCAGGTTGAGCCACTTTTCAGGTCGCCTTTACTTAACACTGCTACTTTGATTTCCGGGGCCAGATGCAGAGCAAGCGTTAACCCGGCAGCGCCGCTACCAATAATCAGTACATCGTAATGGTGAGTAATAGCCATTCCCGGATTAGTTCCTTCGTTGTATGTAACAGTTTGGTTTTAATTATGCCTGAATCTTTGATAATTGGGGATTTTCCGCCAATTTCAATTTTTTTAACGATAGCGGGAACTAACTTTTTCTGAGGTGTTCATAGAGTGTAGTTCGAGACGCTCGTAGGATATGAGGTTGCAATGAAGTAGTAGGTAAAAAATACTTTTAAGTGCAAGTAGCCATGAGAACAGGCTACATTTAGCCTCATCCCAAGGAAAAAATTAGCTAACAAAAGGACCGAGAGTGTCGAACGAAAGCCAGGCAGCATTAGATCAACAGCTTGTAGCCCGAGTGCAGGCCGGAGATAAAAGAGCTTTCGACCTATTGGTTAAAAAGTATCAGCACAAAATTGTTGGGCTGATCGGCCGATATGTATATGACCAGCATGAAGCACTGGATGTCGCGCAGGAAGCCTTTATCAAAGCTTACAGAGCTTTGCCGAAGTTTCGTGGCGACAGTGCGTTTTATACCTGGTTGTATCGCATCGCGATCAATACGGCGAAAAATCATCTGGTAGCCAAAGGGCGACGTCCTCCCGATGTGGACGTCGACGTTGAAGACGCACATCACTTTGAAGGTGCAAACGATTTGAAGGACATTGAGAACCCTGAGAATCAGCTTTATCGTGATGAGCTTGAACGCGTCGTTAAAAAAGCGCTGGATCGTCTGCCAGAGGATCTACGCGTGGCATTGACTCTGCGTGAGTTTGAGGGGCTCAGCTATGAGGATATCGCCAGCGTTATGGATTGTCCGGTTGGAACGGTGAGATCACGTATCTTCCGTGCCCGAGAGGCAATTGATAAGGAGATCGTGCCATTAATGGCTAACTAGGTTATCGGGGTAGAGACTGGGAAAGTTTGAGGTAGGGTTTATGACTGATCGATCCATCGAATCAGTGTCCGCATTGATGGACGGTGAAGTGGCGGAGTTTGAATTACGTCGCTCACTGGACAAAATCGCTGAGGATTCTGAAGCATCGGAGCGTTGGCGCAGATACCATGTCGCGCGCTCGGTGATGAAAGGCGAAGCGGTAGCGGTTGTGGATATCGACATCAGCGGTTCGGTAATGGCCGCACTGGATGATGAAGAGCCACTCACAAAAAGCGAAGTACCTGCATCTGAACAGAAATCGTCCAGGGCAAGTGAAATGTTCTGGAAACCGCTCACCAGTATGGCTGTTGCAGCCTCTGTAACTGCAGTGGTTATTTTTGGTGCGCAAAACTTTAGTGGTGCGCCGGTGGCGTCTAAGCCAGCACCGGTGTTGGCCGACAATCGTCCTGAGTACGTACTGCCAGGTGCAGTGAACTCCGGCAACTATGTACGTGCGCAACTCGGCAATCGCGTATCGCTGACAAGTAGCAGTGACACTGTCGAACCTGAGGTGATTCGCTTGTCTCAGGGCTTGTCCCGCTATATCAACCAGCACAATCATCTGCTCACGGCCCAGCAGCCTGAATGGAAAGCAGATTGGTTACCGCAGGGATTCAGCAACGTGCGTCACGAAGTGATGCCGGATGCGGAAGTGATGGTGTTTTCAAACGGACGCAACTCGTTCTCCGTATGCATCGAAACCCTGGGGCGTGAGTCTGTACCGCAGGGCGTGGCGCAGTCCGATGAAATGGTTGCTGTTGCCAAGCGTATGGACAGCCACTTTGTGACTGTTGTTGGTGATGTGCCGTTGATGATTGCGGAGCGAATCGCTTCCTCTGTAACCCCTAAGCGATTGTAAATTATGCTCGAAGAAACAGGGCGCGTAGTGGACGTCGATGATGATGGGGTCTGGGTAGAAACCATCAAGCAAAGTGCCTGCGCGTCATGTAGTGCCCGCAACGGGTGTGGCCAGAAGTTACTGGCCTCGGTAGGTCAGGGTAAGCGATCAGTAATCTGTGTAAACAATCCGGGCCACCTCCACGTTGCAGCTGAAGACAATGTTGTAATTGGTATCGCCGAGAACGCCTTTATGCGTATCTCGTTGCTTATCTACCTTCTCCCTTTGCTTGCACTGTTTTTGGGTGCTGCGATCGCCAGCACACTGGGATTGAGTGAGCCTGGAGTCATCGGATCGGGTCTTGCAGGATTGGGGGTCGGTTTGGTTATTGTTCGCTTTATCAGCCGTACCTACATGACGTCATGCAAGTACCACCCGGTGCTGTTGAAAGTTATCTGACCCTACCTCGGCAATATAATTAGGAAAGGTTATTGTTATGGTGCATTCTGCTCGGATATTTCTCGTTTCTGTTGTTGCGTTACTCTGGACAACATTGGCAAACGCCGCCAGCCTGCCGGACTTTAAAGAACTTGTAAAAGAAACGTCCCCCGCAGTGGTTAACATCAGTACGGTTCAGAGTGCCGCTAGCGCTGATGATCAAAACCCTTTAGGGCAGTTCCGTGGACCTAATGGGGAAGAGATTCCTGAAATTTTCCGTCACTTTTTCCAAATGCCTGAGATGGATAAAGGCCCGCGCCGTCGTTCCCCTCAGTCACTCGGTTCGGGATTTATTATCAGTGGCGACGGCTACATCCTGACGAACCACCACGTCGTGGATGGCGCCGACAAAGTCATCGTACGTCTGAATGACCGGCGCGAGCTGGAAGCTGAAGTGGTCGGCTCGGATAAGCGTGCCGACATTGCGTTGCTCAAGATTGATGCGGAAGACCTGCCGACCGTTAAGCTGGGGAATTCCGATAAGATTGAAGTCGGTGAATGGGTGCTAGCGATCGGTTCACCGTTTGGTTTCGATTACAGTGTGACCGCAGGTATCGTCAGCGCCAAAGAACGCGCACTGGCCAATGAAACTTATGTGCCGTTTATCCAGACCGACGTCGCGATTAACCCCGGGAACTCCGGCGGTCCTCTTTTTAATCTCGATGGAGAAGTGGTGGGTGTAAACTCCCAGATCTACACTCGCTCCGGCGGTTTTATGGGCCTGTCGTTTGCGATCCCAATCGATGTGGCGATGGAAGTGGCCAATCAGCTGAAAGAGAAAGGTTTTGTTACCCGGGGCTGGTTGGGCGTGATCATTCAGGAGGTCAACAAAGATCTGGCTGAATCCTTCGGGCTGGATAAGCCTGCCGGTGCGCTGGTTGCCAAAGTTTTGCCAGACAGCCCGGCTCAGGCCGCGGGCCTACAGGAAGGCGACGTGATCCTGAAGTTCAATAACATGCCGGTGATTTTATCCTCGGATCTGCCGCATCAGGTGGGCCGTGTGAAGCCAGGTGCTAAAGCGAAAGTGAGCGTGATGCGTGGTGGCGAACGCCGGAATGTTTGGGTCACTATAGGTGAACTGCCTACTGAGCAAGAGCTCGCGAACGCCGGTAGCAGCAAGAAAGAGCGCGACCAGTCCAACCCGCTCAACCTGGTTGTATCTGAGCTGGACGACAACCGAAAGAGCAAATGGAACCTGAGTAATGGTGTAGTCGTACGTCGTGTGATGCAGGGCCCAGGTGCAGATGCAGGTCTGATGGTGGGTGATGTGATCACCATGCTTAATCGGGAGCAGATCGAATCGGTTGCCGACTTTGAAGAAGCTGCCCGCAACCTGCCAGATGATCGTGCCGTACCGATGCGTATTGTGCGCCGCGGGAGCCCGCTCTTTATACCGCTCAAGCTAAGCAGTAAATAGAGGGATCTGATAAGACGAAAAAGGGGGCGTTTCGCCCCCTTTTGAGTTTGTGAAGAGTGATGGCCGCAATGCAGTAAATACGGTAAACTTGCCGCCTTTCAAGCGATTCTGAACAGCAATGGTAGCCAACACGTGAGCAGCCTCGATCACATTCGAAATTTTTCCATCATCGCCCACATAGACCACGGTAAATCTACCCTGGCCGACCGTTTTATCCAGACCTGTGGAGGTCTGTCCGACCGTGAGATGGCCGCTCAGGTCCTCGATTCCATGGAGCTGGAGCGTGAGCGCGGTATTACGATCAAAGCGCAGAGCGTGACGCTGGATTACAAAGCGAAAGATGGAAAAACCTATCAGCTGAACTTCATCGATACCCCGGGGCACGTGGACTTCTCCTATGAAGTATCCCGTTCTTTGGCGGCCTGTGAAGGTGCATTGCTGGTCGTGGATGCGGCGCAAGGTGTGGAAGCGCAGTCCGTTGCGAACTGCTACACAGCGATTGAGCAGGGACTGGAAGTACTGCCGATCCTGAACAAGATGGACCTGCCGCAGGCCGACCCTGACCGTGTACGCGTAGAGATCGAAGAGGTGATCGGTATCGATGCAACCGATGCCGTTGCCTGTTCCGCGAAGAGTGGCATGGGTATCGACGATGTGCTGGAAGCGCTGGTTGCGACCGTACCACCGCCAGAGGGCAACGTGGACGGCGACCTGCAGGCGCTGATCATCGACTCCTGGTTCGATAACTACTTGGGTGTTGTATCCCTGGTGCGTGTGGTACACGGTACTCTGCGCAAGAAAGACAAGATTCTGGTGAAGTCCACCGGACAGACCTACAGTGTTGATTCCGTGGGTACCTTCACGCCAAAACGCAACGAAACCGGCATCCTGAAAGCAGGTGAAGTAGGTTTTGTCGTGGCGGGTATCAAGGACATCCACGGTGCGCCGGTGGGTGATACCCTGACCCACAGCAAAACACCGGACGTTGATGTACTGCCTGGCTTCCAAAAAGTACAGCCGCAGGTTTACGCCGGCCTGTTCCCGACCAGCTCCGATGACTATGAAGACTTCCGTGAAGCGCTGGATAAGCTGACGCTGAACGATGCGTCCCTGTTCTTCGAGCCTGAGACTTCCGATGCGCTGGGCTTCGGTTTCCGTTGTGGTTTCCTGGGCATGCTGCACATGGAGATCATTCAGGAGCGTCTGGAGCGTGAGTACAACCTGGACCTGGTCACTACTGCACCGACTGTAGTCTACGAGATTGCGTTGCAGAACGGCGATATCGTGCATATCGATAGCCCGTCCAAACTGCCGGATCCGGGATCTATCCAGGAGATGCGCGAGCCGATCGTAGAGGCCAATATTCTGGTACCGCAGGACTACCTGGGGCCGGTTATCAGCCTCTGTGTGGATAAGCGTGGTATCCAGAAGAACATGCAATACGTGGGTAACCAGATTCAGCTCAGCTACGAACTGCCGATGGCGGAAGTGGTACTGGACTTCTTCGACCGTTTGAAGTCCGTGAGCCGTGGTTATGCATCCCTGGAATACAACTTTGTCCGCTTCGAACCGGCCAAGCTGGTACGTATGGATATTCTGATCAATGGTGACAAGGTGGATGCGTTGGCTGTCATCCTGCACCGTGACAATGCGCAATACCGTGGTCGTCAGCTCTGTGAAAAGATGAAGGAACTGATTCCACGTCAGATGTTTGATGTGGCTATTCAGGCCGCGCTGGGTGGTAAGATTATCGCCCGTACAACCGTAAAAGCCCTGCGTAAAAACGTACTGGCAAAATGTTACGGTGGTGACGTCAGTCGTAAGAAGAAACTGCTGGCGAAACAGAAGGAAGGTAAGAAACGTATGAAACAGGTGGGTAGCGTTGAGATCCCACAGGACGCGTTCCTTGCTGTGCTGAAAGTGGACAACTAAGGGTTTCTCATGCAATTCGATTTTGCGCTGCTGCTGGTGCTGGCCACCGCAATCTGTGGTGTCGTCTGGTTTTACGATAAAGCGGTACTGGCGCCGAAGCGTCGCGTATGCCTGGAGAGCGCCGAAGCTCAGGCAAGTGGGCCGTTGCCGGAGGACGTGGTAGCCAAAATCAACCATGAGCCGGGCTGGGTGGACACCGGGCGTTCCATGTTTCCGGTCCTGTTTGTAGTGTTGGTGCTGCGTTCGTTCTTGGTGGAGCCGTTTCAGATCCCATCCGGCTCTATGCTGCCTACGCTGCAAATTGGTGACTTCATTCTGGTCAACAAATACCACTACGGCATTCGGCTGCCGGTCACCAATACCAAGGTGCTGGAACTGAATAGCCCTCAGCGTGGCGATGTTGCCGTATTCCGTTATCCGAAACAGCCAAACGTTAACTATATTAAAAGGGTTGTGGGCCTGCCGGGGGACCGCATCAAATACGTTGACAAAGTCCTGTACGTAAATGGTGTGCCGCAGTCTCAGGAGTTGCTGGCCAAGTTGCCTCCGTCCCGTCCAGAGCGTCTGGTGATGGAAGAAAACCTGGACGGTGTCCAGCATCAGATTTTCCGTGACGTTTACCGCAGAGGTATTGTTGGGGAGTGGGTCGTACCGGAAGGCCACTACTTCATGGTGGGTGATAACCGTGACAACAGCAATGACAGCCGCTATTGGGGATTTGTTGCTGACGACCTTTTAGTGGGTAAAGCGTTTGCGGTTTGGATGCACTGGCCTACACTGTTCAGCATTCCAGATTTCGGGGACGCCCGACAGATTAAATAAACAAGGAGGATGGGATGAGTAAGATGCGTAACCGACAAACAGGTGCTTCTCTGCTCTCCATCATGATCATCCTGATCATTGGCGGTGTATTCTTTTCAGTAGGCTTTAAGCTGTATCCCGCGTACTTTGATTACAAGCTGGTCGATTCGGTACTCACGGATGTCAGTACTGATCAGGGTGAGCTCTCCAAACCATTGATGCGGCTGCGCCAGGATGTGCAGAAAAAACTACGCATCAACCAGGTGAAACTGCCAGAGAAGGATTCGCTGGTGATCCGGCAGGAGAGGGGTATCCTCTACTTCGACCTTGATTACGAAGTACGGGTGCCAATGTTCTTTAACGTAGACGCCGTTGTCTCGTTCAATAAGCAATACGAAGCTGTAAAACCTTGATCAAACCTATAACTGAATTGATGCGCAAGCTGGGCTATGAGTTTTCTGACGCCAGCTTGCTCGAACTTGCACTGACCCACCGCAGCTGTGGCAAGCGCAACAACGAACGCCTGGAATTTCTGGGTGACTCTATCCTTAACTTCGTAATCGCCGAAGACCTGTATGCCCGCTTTCCACAAGCCCGTGAAGGCGAGTTGAGCCGTTTGCGAGCCGGACAGGTAAAAGGTGACACCCTGGCTGAAATTGCCCGTGAACTGGGCTTTGGCGATTATCTGCGCCTGGGCTCCGGTGAGCTGAAAAGTGGTGGTTTCCGACGCGATTCCATCCTTGCCGACTCCGTCGAAGCGGTCATTGGTGCGATCTACCTGGATAGCGACATGGATACCGTGCGCGGATATATCCTGCGTTGGTACAGTGAGCGTCTGGAGAAGATCAATCTAAAGAAAAGTCAGAAAGATTCCAAAACACGCCTGCAGGAGTTCCTGCAGTCACGTCGTATAGCACTGCCAAAATACGAACTGGTGAAAGTTGAGGGCGAGGCCCACGACCAGACCTTTTATATTCTCTGCCATGTGGAGATGCTGGAGGCGCCAACCCACGGCACTGGTAGCAGCCGCCGCCAGGCCGAGCAGGAAGCCGCACGGGCAGCCATTGAACAACTACAGGTGGAGAAGTCCTGATGGGCGAAGATCTTTCCTATCTGCTGGAACCGCAGAATCCTGACCAGCGTTGTGGCTTTGTCGCCATCGTAGGTCGCCCGAACATGGGCAAATCAACCCTGATGAACCACATTCTGGGTCAGAAACTAAGCATCACCTCTAAGAAGCCGCAGACCACCCGTCATCAGATCATGGGTATCAAGACCGAAGGTGACCTGCAGGTGATCTACGTCGATACGCCGGGATTGCACAAAGACGACGGTAAAAAAGCACTGAACCGCTACATGAACAAGGCCGCGTCCGACGCCCTGCGCGATGTGGATCTGGTGGTGTTCATGGTTGACCGCACTGCCTGGACCGAAGAGGACCAGTTGGTGCTGGAGAAGCTGGAGCGCGCGCGCTGCCCGGTAATCCTGGTGGTGAACAAGATCGACAGCCTGAGCGATAAAGCGTCTCTGCTGCCACACCTGCAGGCCCTGTCTGAGAAGATGGTGTTTGCTGAGATCATGCCAATGTCCGCCACCGACGGTCACAATGTGGACCAACTGGAGAAGGTCATCGCATCCCATATGCCAAAGGGTATGCATTACTTCCCGGAAGATCAGGTGACCGACAAGAGCTCCCGCTTCCTGGCGGCTGAGCTGGTGCGTGAAAAGCTGATGCGTAACCTCGGGGATGAAGTGCCGTACGGTACCACCGTGGAGATCGAAGAGTTCAAGTACGACGAGAAGAAGAAGCTGACCACCATCAGTGCACTGATTCTGGTGGAGCGTGATGGTCAGAAACGAATCGTCATCGGTGACAAGGGCAGCCGCCTGAAAACCATCGGTCGCGATGCGCGTCTGGATATGGAACGTGCCTTCGATAGCAAGATCATGCTCAACCTGTGGGTGAAAGTACGCCGTGGTTGGGCTGACGATGAACGTGCACTGCGCAGTCTCGGGTATAACGACAAAGATTGATGGAGTACGTCGTTGATGGTCAGGCCGCCTATGTGCTGCATGGACGGCCTTACCGCGATACCAGCCTGCTGGTTGATTTCTTTACCCTGGAACATGGCAAAGTCAGTGCTGTGGTCCGTGGCGCCAAACGTCCCAACTCCAAGTTACGCCCCGTTATTCAGCCTTTTCTGCCGTTGCAGATCGGCTGGCGGGGCCGTCAGGAGCTGAAGAACCTGACCTTGGCCGAGCCGGTGGACGCCAACCCGTTTCTGTCCGGTAACGCCCTGATGTGCGGGCTCTACGTCAACGAGTTGCTGGAGCGCCTGCTGCAACCGCTTGATCCGCATCCTCACCTCTACGTCTATTATCAGTATGTGGTTAATGAACTGCGCAGTGGCGAAGACATTGAGGGCGCTTTGCGCACCTTCGAGCGCCGTCTGATGATGGAGCTGGGTCATGCACCGGATCTGACCGATCTGGAACCCGACGGGATCTATGTCTACGATCCGGGACAGGGTGTACAGCGTATTGCACAACCGACAGATCAGAATAGAATGCGGTGTTTCTATGGACGACATCTGCAGGCGATAGAGCAGGACAGCTACGATCAACGGGCGGTCCGGCAGGCCGCTAAGCGTCTGATGCGTCTGCTGATCGACCAGTTGCTGGGTGATAAACCGCTGCGCAGTCGCGAGTTGTTCCAGAAACGCTGATACCGCCGGACACGCATGAGGTCCGGGGCAACCAAATTAAGGAGTTCGCTGTGATTGAACCAAGCCGTCTGTTGCTGGGTGTAAATATCGACCATGTGGCTACGCTGCGTCAGGCACGGGGCACCCGCTACCCGGATCCTGTGCAGGCCGCTGCGCTGGCGGAGGAGGCCGGTGCCGACGGTATTACCGTTCACCTGCGCGAAGACCGCCGTCACATCCAGGACCGCGATATCTATATGCTGGCCGAGACTCTGCAGACCCGCATGAACTTCGAGATGGCGGTAACCGACGAGATGATCAGCATCGCCGAAAAGGTTAAACCGGCGCACGCCTGTCTGGTACCGGAGAAGCGAGAAGAGCTGACCACAGAGGGTGGCCTGGACGTGGTGGGTCAGGAAGCGCGTATCAAGGAAGCCTGCGACCGTCTGAATGCGGCGGGTGTTGAAGTGTCCCTGTTTATTGACCCGGAACCGGCACAGATCGATGCGACCATCCGCTGTGGTGCGCCTGTAATCGAACTGCACACCGGTGGTTACGCCGATGCTGAAAGCGCTGCTGAGCAGGCAGGGGAGCTGAAACGTATCCGTGAAGCCGCCGCCTATGCTTTCCAGAAAGGCGTGATCGTAAACGCGGGTCATGGTCTTCATTACCACAATGTGGAACAGATCGCTGAGATTCCGGAACTGAACGAGCTGAACATCGGTCACGGTATCATCGCCCGTGCCGTGTTTGTGGGCCTGAAAGAAGCGATTGCTGAGATGCGCCGCCTGATGATGGAAACCCAGGCCCGCGTGCAGCCTTTGCGAGATGCTATCCGCAAATGATCTTTGGCATCGGCACGGACATTTTGCAGATCAGTCGGATCGAACGTTCTCTGGTACGCACCCCGCGCTTGCCGGAGCGTATTCTCACGCCGACTGAGCTAAGCAAATTCCGTGTCAGCCGCCAACCTGCGGTTTTCCTGGCCAAGCGTTTTGCCGCCAAGGAAGCCGCAGTCAAAGCGCTGGGTACCGGCATTGGCCGGGGAATCAGCTGGCAGCATTTTGAAACCAGTCACGATGACTGGGGCAAGCCGCTGCTCACCCTCAACGGCGCTGCACGGGAACGCGCCGCGCAACGCGGTATCGCCGCCATGCACCTTTCCTACAGCGACGAGCAGGAATACGTCGTGGCCTTTGTGGTCGCCGAGACTGCTTGACCCTGAGCAACGTCTGCTCAGTTCCTGAATGGCGCTTGCCCCCCTGAACTACACTGAGAGTATGCGCCAGTGAGTATTTACTCGCCGGCGAATATTGATTCAGTGGGGTATGTCATGAACACCATTCTATTGCCGGTGGATCTGTCCTCAAGCACCGGTTTGCTTTATGAAAAAGCCATCAGCATGGCTAAAGCCTTTGCCAGCACGGTCTACCTGATCCATGTGGTCCTCCCCAACGAAGATACCAGCAGTAAAGATAAGAAAGAGATGGGGCGGGAGTTTGCCGATGAGTCTCAGGCCCTGAATCGCCTGGCAACCGGACTGCGTGATGAGGGGATCGAAACTCATGCGTTACTGATGGAAGGTGTGGCCGCTAAGGTGATTCTTGAAGAAGCGAAACGGCTTGATGCTGACCTGATCATTCTCGGTAGTCACGGACATGGTCCATTGGTTGGCACCTTGATGGGGGACGTGAGCCAGGCGGTGACCCGCGATACATCCTGCCCAGTGTTGATTGTGCCGACCCGGGGTTGATACACAGCACGCATTCACACTTAATGCCCGTAGGCTTGGTAACAGTTGGCCGCTTCCTATAGGGCCATCTTTGTATCGGTGTGCGCTTTTCTTGTGCTTTACAGGCGTCAAAGGTATTATCCCGACTTGTCTTGTAGGGTATATAAAACCCGTTTTTTAGTTGTTTTTATTATATTCTTGTAACCCCCGGGTGAATTTATGAGCGTGGAATTTCCGACCATCGAAGATTATGTCGGCCAGACACCACTGGTGCGCCTGCAGCGTATCGGCCAGGGAAGGGGCAACACCATCCTTTGTAAGCTGGAAGGCAATAATCCAGCCGGTTCCGTAAAGGACCGTCCGGCGCTTAGCATGATTCAGCTGGCGGAAGAACGTGGCATGATCGAGCCCGGTGATACACTGATCGAAGCGACCTCCGGCAACACCGGTATCGCACTGGCAATGGCGGCGGCGATCAAAGGTTACAAGATGATCCTGATCATGCCGGACAACAGCAGTGCCGAGCGCAAGGCATCGATGACTGCATACGGTGCCGAGCTGATCACCGTGACCAAGGAAGAGGGTATGGAAGGCGCCCGCGACCTGGCGCATCAGATGCAGGACGAGGGTAAAGGCAAGGTGCTGGACCAGTTTGCCAACCTGGACAACCCGGAAGCGCACTACCGTGGTACCGGGCCGGAGATCTGGCAACAAACCCAGGGCACCATTACCCATTTTGTCAGCTCCATGGGAACAACCGGTACCATCATGGGGACCTCCCGTTTCCTGAAAGAGCAGAACAAAGATGTGCAAATCGTGGGGCTGCAGCCGAGTGAAGGCGCACAGATTCCAGGTATTCGTCGCTGGCCAGAGGAGTACCTGCCGAAAATTTTTGATGCCTCCCGTGTGGATCAGGTGATCGATATCAACCAGCAGGAAGCGGAAGACACCATGCGTGCACTGGCGCGTGAAGAGGGTATTTTCTGTGGTGTTTCCTCCGGCGGCGCGGTGGCTGGTGCTTTGCGTCTGGCCGAGCAGGTTGAAAACGCAGTAATCGTCTGCATTATCTGTGATCGAGGCGATCGCTACCTTTCAACCGGTGTTTTTAACGCGGAATAACGCACACAACACCCGTGAGAAAGGGAGCCGTAGGCTCCCTTTTTTGTCTGTCCAGGGTCAAAGATAAATGTGAAGTGAATGGAACTTGCTCGCGATTGTCTGTCTTAAGGTCTAGAATGTGCGCCCAACCCGCATGTTGAGTGGGTGTGGGTGCTTGCCGTTATAACGTGTATGCGGAATTTGGTACCCGCTCTGTTTAATAAGAATAAAAAACCGTTGCTTCACGGCAGAGTTGTATAAAAAAGGAGTGGCAATTTGCCATGGTAAAGGTTCGAGAAGATCATCCTATCCGTCAGGATGGGACTGTCGATCTTGATCTCTGGCTCGAGCGTTTGGGCGAGCAGGTTGAGATCGAAGATATAGATGAAATACGTCGCGCGTGCGAAGTGGCGAAGGCCGCGTTCGAGCGTGTAGGAACAGAAGAGGATGTCTGGTCCGATCACTCTCCCGGCAGTTACCTGACCGGTCTGGAGATGGCGCAGATCCTCGCCGAGTTGCAGCAGGATCAGCCCACCCTTGTGGCGGCCATCCTGTATCGCTCCGTGCGCGAGGGTAAACTGTCGATCGAGTTGGTGCGCAAGCAGTTTGGCAAAGAGGTTGCCAGACTGGTTGATGGCGTGCGCCAGATGGCCGCGATTGGCAGCATCAAGAATCCCCGTGCCGAAGACAACGTTCTGGGTGGTGCCACCCACATGGACAACCTGCGTAAGATGCTGGTGGCCATGATTGACGACGTGCGTGTGGCGCTGATCAAGATCGCCGAGCGCACCTGTGCGATCCGAGCGGTAAAAAACGGTTCCCGTAAAAAGCGTTATTTGGTAGCGCGGGAAGTGTTCGACATCTATGCTCCACTGGCCCATCGCCTGGGTATCGGTCATATCAAGTGGGAGCTGGAAGACCTGTCTTTCCGCTACCTCAAGCCCAACGATTACAAAAACATCGCCAAACTGCTGGACGAGAAACGTCTCGACCGCCAGAAGTTTATCAACCAGGTTGTAGACCTTTTGCACCGCCGGTTGCATGAGAGCAACATCGACGGTGAAGTGAACGGGCGCGCGAAACATATCTACAGTATCTGGCGCAAAATGCAGCGTAAGAACATCGACTTCAGTCAGGTATATGACGTGAGGGCGGTGCGTATTCTGGTGCCGGAGATTAAGGACTGTTACGCCGTGTTGGGTATCGTGCACGGCGAGTGGAAGAACATTCCGCACGAATTTGATGATTACATCGCCTCACCCAAACCTAACGGCTACCGCTCCCTGCATACCGCGGTATTCGGGCCGGAAGGTAAGGTGTTGGAGATCCAGATCCGTACCCATGAAATGCACGAGGAAGCGGAGCTGGGGGTATGTGCTCACCACCTGTACAAAGGCACTGATACCAAATCCAAGAGCGATGCCTACGAAGACAAGATTGCCTGGTTGCGTCAGGTCCTCGAATGGCATGACGACTTGGGCGAGAGCGAAGCCTTTGGCGAGATGCTGCGCGGCGATATTGTGCAGGACCGGGTGTATATTTTTACTCCGGACGGTCACGTGATCGATATGCCACTGGGCTCTACGCCGGTGGACTTTGCATACCGTGTGCACACCGAGATCGGACACCGTTGCCGTGGTGCCAAAGTAAATGGCCGCATTGTGCCGCTGAATCGTCGCCTGCGTACCGGTGATCAGGTCGAGATCATGACCATCAACGAGGAGCGTCCACGCCGCGACTGGCTGAACCCGAACCTGGGCTTTGTTACCTCCTCTCGTGCACGAGCGAAGGTGGCTCACTGGTTCAAGCAGCAGGACAAAGAGAAGAACGCCGCGGCAGGTTTCAAGATCATCTCCCGCGAGTTCAAACGTCTGGCGTTGGAGCAGGGCGAGATCAGCTTCGAGGTGATGGCAGCAGAGCTGAACTTCAAAGCACCGGAAGATCTGTTTGCGGCATTGGGTGCCGGTGATGTGCGTCTGTCGCAGATTATCAATGCGGCCCAGCGCCAGGTGGAAAAAGCCCATCCGGATGAACAGCTCGATCTGGCATTGCCAACGGACGATCGCATACCAAAAGGGCAGAGCGATATCCGAATCTCCGGTGTCGGCAATCTGATGACCACCATGGCCAGTTGCTGTAAGCCTGTGCCGGGTGACCGCATTGCGGGTTACATCACTGTGGGACGTGGTGTCTCCGTACACCGCGAAGATTGTCCTAACCTGATGCAGCTGCGCGAGAACGAAGGTCAGCGTGTGATCGAGGTAGACTGGGGCCGCGAAGGTGAAAGTACCTATCCGGTGGACATTTACATCGAAGCATACGACCGTTCCGGTCTGCTGCGCGATGTGATGATTCTGTTGGCGGAGGACAACATCAACGTGACCGCTGCCAATACCGTGACCGACAAAAACCACAATACCGCGCGTCTGACCATCACTGTTGAGATTGCCGGTCTGGAATTGTTGGGGCGCATCATGGATAAGATCAACCAGGTGCCAAACGTGATCGATGTGCACCGTCAGCGCAGTGGGTTTAACCTCTGATGGCTCAGTACAGCATCGACGACCTGATCTACCTGATGCAACGTCTGCGAGATCCCGAGAGCGGCTGCCCTTGGGATCTGAAGCAGAACTTCGCCAGCATCGTGCCGCATACCCTGGAGGAGGCGTACGAAGTTGCCGATACCATTGAACGGCAGGATTGGGCGCATCTGAAAGATGAACTGGGCGACTTGCTGTTTCAGGTGATTTTCTACGCCCAATTGGGTGATGAGATCGAGGACGAAACACAGCATTTTGACTTCAATGCCATCGCCAGCAACCTGATCGAGAAGTTGGTGCGGCGCCATCCCCATGTGTTCCCGGAAGGCACCCTGCGTTCCGAGCGTACAGGGGCAAGTATCGACGAGGCGCAGATTAAGGCGAACTGGGAAGCGATCAAGCAGCAGGAGCGCGATGGCAAGGCGCGTACTGGTGTGTTGGATGATATCCCGCGTTCATTGCCAGCGCTAAGCCGCGCGCAGAAGCTGCAGAAACGGGCCGGTCAGGTTGGGTTTGACTGGAACGATCCGATGCCGGTGCTCGATAAAATCGCCGAGGAGATCGACGAACTGCGAGAAGCAATCCGTGAAGGCCGTCAGGAAGAAATTGCCGACGAGATGGGGGATATGCTGTTTGCGCAGGTCAATCTTGCCCGTCACCTGGGCGTGAATCCGGAAACCGCCCTGCGCGGCACCAATCAGAAGTTTGAACGACGCTTTGGCCATATTGAAGCTCAGGTGAATGCATCTGAGCGAGACTGGGAGCAGTACAGCTTGGATGAGCTGGATGCGTTCTGGAACGAAGCGAAAGCCAAAGGGCTGTAAGGAGTCGAGTTGTGGGCGGTATACAGTGGTTTATCCTCATCGTCATTGTGCTCGCTGGACTGGCGCTCTATAACTGGAAAGCCAGCCAGAACCAGTTGGCAGCGCTGCAAAAGCAGGGCTTTAACATCTCTGACGATCTTAAAGGTCAACCCAATCTGCTGGTGGACAGCCAGGCACGGGAGCTGGCTGTAGTCACGGCTAAAGGATTCCAGCGCTACGGCTTTGATCAGGTGGCAAAGGTTGAGCTGCGCTTCGATCAGGGTGTACAGACCGATGAAAAATACCGTGTGCATATCAGCTTTAACGGTGCCAAGGCCACCGAAATCAACTATGAGAACGAGTGGTTGGCGAAGGAACAACAGGCGCGCCTGCAGGACATTTTGCAATAAGCTTTTGACTCCGCACCCCCTCTTTTACAGGCCCTTTTTAGGGCCTGCTTCATTTCTGTTACCTGCTTGTCACATCTGACAGGCAGTGTCTTTTATAACTGACTTCATGCCCTTAAGTTTTTGATTTGTGTAACAAAGGGTGTATGTTGGTTACTAATCAAAGCACAAGTATCTAGATATTTACGGGTGTTGAGTACCGCCAGACTACTGGATGAATACTCTGCATCCGGTACGTTTTAGGACTGTTTGCGGAGGTACACGATGTCTGATCTACATGAAGCCCTGCGAGAGAATGTACGCTCTCTGGGCGAAAGTCTGGGACGAACGATCAGCGGTCATCAGGGAGAGGCGTTCCTGGGGAAGGTCGAGCAGATTCGAAAGCTGGCCAAAAACGCGCGCGACAATGATGAAACGGCACGGGATGAGTTGTTGAAGGTTTTGAGCAACCTCAGCTACGACGAAGTCCTGCCGGTTGCACGGGCATTTACCCAGTTCCTCAACCTGGCAAATATCGCCGAAGAGCACCACCGGGTACGCCGTCGTTTGGAGATCACAGACGTCTGCACGCCGGATTCCCTGTGTAGCCTGTTTGCCCGCCTGCGCCAGCGAGGCTTCAACGCCAAAACCGTGGCCGAAACCCTGAGTGAAATGCAGGTGGATCTGGTGCTGACCGCGCATCCGACCGAGGTGAACCGCCGTACTCTGATCCAGAAATATGACGGTGTTGCGGATTGCCTGCGCCGCCTTGATCAGGGCGAGAGTGCAGAGCACCGCCTCAACGAACTGATCAGCCAGATCTGGCACACTGACGAGATCCGACAGCAGCGCCCAACCCCGGTGGAGGAAGCGAAGTGGGGTTTTGCGGTGATCGAAAACTCGCTCTGGCAAGCGATTCCAGAATTCCTCAAACGGCTGGACGCCCAACTCAATGAAACTCTGGGGGAACGTCTGCCGCTTGATGCTGCACCGATCCGTTTCGCCTCCTGGATGGGCGGCGATCGTGACGGCAACCCGAATGTAACCGCCAAGGTCACCGAAGAGGTGTTGCTGCTCTCCCGCTGGATGGCGGCAGATCTATACTACCGCGATGTGGATGCGCTGCGTGCCGAACTGTCGATGGCAAAGGCAAACGAAGCGCTGCGCAACCGGGTAGGTCATGAGTGTGCTGAGCCGTACCGCGAATTACTGGCGGATGTACGTACCAAGCTGTCCAACACCAAGGCCTGGATCTTTGCGCGCTTGAAAGGACAGCCGCTGCCCGAGACACGGATCTACAACAGCAGTGAAGAGTTGTTGGAGCCGCTGATGTTGTGTCACCAATCGCTGGTGGATTGTGGTATGTCGATCATCGCCGAAGGCGCGCTGGAAGACATTATCCGACGTGTGGCCTGCTTTGGTACTTCGCTGGTCAAACTGGATATCCGGCAGAGTTCCGACCGGCATGCACAGGTGTTTGAAGAGCTGGCGCAGTTCTATGGTCTGGGCTCATA
This sequence comes from Pontibacterium granulatum, assembly GCF_029961155.1. Taxonomy (GTDB): domain Bacteria; phylum Pseudomonadota; class Gammaproteobacteria; order Pseudomonadales; family Balneatricaceae; genus Pontibacterium; species Pontibacterium granulatum. Next base: position 19,886 of record NZ_JASBRH010000002.1, read on the forward strand.
CAATGGCTGGAGTGAGGAGGGACGCCAGAACTTCCTGCTGAAAGAACTGCAGAGCCGTCGCCCGCTGTTTCCGCGTGACTGGCAGCCATCGCCGGAAGTGCAGGAGGTTCTGGATACATGCCGTGTGGTGGCGGAAGCCGAGCCAAACAGTCTGGGGTCCTACGTGATCTCCATGGCGAGCAGTCCTTCCGATGTGCTGTCGGTGATCCTGCTGCTGCGCGATATGGGGATCGGCCACAATATGCGGGTGGTGCCGTTGTTCGAAACCCTTGCAGACCTGGATAATGCCCGAGACTGTATCGCTGCGTTGCTGGATGTGGACTGGTATACGCAGTACACCGAAGGTCACCAGGAGGTGATGATCGGTTACTCCGACAGTTCCAAAGATGCCGGCCAGTTGGCAGCGGCATGGGGGCAGTTCAAGGCACAGGAAGCGCTGACCGAACTCTGTAAAGAGCGCGGTGTGCACCTGACCCTGTTCCATGGTCGTGGTGGTACGGTGGGTCGAGGAGGTGGTCCTAGCCATACAGCGATCCTGTCACAGCCACCGGGTTCGGTGGATCGCAGCCTGCGTGTCACTGAGCAGGGTGAGATGATCCGCTTTAAGTTCGGTATTCCTGAGATCGCGGTGCGTAATCTGGAGCTGTATGTAGGGGCAGTGCTGGAAGCGACGCTGGATCCGTCCCCTGCGCCGGAGGAGGTGTGGCGTCAGCAGATGGAACAGATGGCTCAGTTGGGGCTGAAGTCATACCGCGACGTCGTTCGCAACGATCCACAGTTTGTACCGTACTTCCGTGCGGCAACTCCGGAGCAGGAGCTGGCCAAGCTGCCGTTGGGGTCACGCCCGGCCAAACGTCGTCAGGATGGTGGCGTGGAGAGTCTGCGTGCCATTCCATGGATCTTTGCCTGGACCCAGATCCGTCTGATGCTGCCTGCGTGGCTGGGTTCCGATACCGCTTTGGGTAAGGCCGTCGAAGGTGGACAGGCGCAGCTTCTGCGTACCATGTATAAGGACTGGCCATTTTTCCGCTCCTATCTCAACATGCTGGAGATGGTACTGGCGAAAAGTGATCCACAGGTTTCGGCGTACTACGATCATCAGCTCGTCTCGGAAGAGCTGCGGGTGCTGGGTTCCAGCCTGCGTAGCCGCTTGCAGCGCACCATCGATCTGGTGAACGAGATCAAACAGCAGGATCTGCTGTTGGTGGAGCTGCCGGTAATTCGTCAGTCGATCGATGTGCGTAACCCCTATATCGACCCGCTGCATGTATTGCAGGCGGAGCTGCTGAACCGTGACCGTACCCAGCCGGACAAGCGTCTGGAGCAGGCGTTGATGGTAACCATGGCGGGTATTTCCGCCGGGATGCGCAACACCGGCTAAGTTATCAGGTTGACTGCTGGCACGAGACAAACAGGCGCGTTGGCGCCTGTTTTGCGTCATCTAAAACGTTATAAAACGACGATGAAATGACAGAAAGCTTGAGCGATTTCCCCCTTTAACGTAATCTCAATAACCTTTTTGTGAACAGGCTATGTGGATAAGTGTGTTAGTCCTAACGTCTTATTGTCCGGGTTAGGGTGCGTGGTATTGTCCTGTTCAGGTGTAATCTGATATTCAGTTTCAGAAAGAATTTTCTCCGCTCGGTGGCACTAAAACGGGGCGGACAGCAGTTTTATATTTATAACAATTCTTAATTTTGGACTTAGGAGTTTTCCTGTATGCGTATCATTCTTCTGGGCGCACCGGGTGCTGGTAAAGGTACCCAGGCTCAATACATCACTGAGAAATACGGTATTCCGCAGATCTCTACCGGTGACATGCTGCGCGCCGCAGTAAAAGCGGGCACCCCGCTGGGTGTGAAAGCTAAAGAAGTGATGGATGCGGGCCAACTGGTGTCTGACGACATCATTATCGGTCTGGTTAAAGAGCGTATCGCTGAAGCAGATTGCGACAAGGGTTTCCTGTTTGACGGTTTCCCACGCACTATCCCTCAGGCAGATGCCCTGAAGGAAGCAGGCGTAGCAATCGACGCAGTGGTTGAGATCGATGTCGCTGACGAAGAGATCGTTAAGCGTATGAGCGGTCGTCGTGTACACCCGGGTTCCGGTCGTACTTACCACGTTGTGTTCAATCCACCTAAGGTTGAAGGCAAAGACGACGTTACGGGTGAAGAGCTGGTTCAGCGTGCCGACGACAACGAAGAAACCGTACGTGACCGTCTGAAGGTTTACCACGACCAGACTGCGCCACTGATCAGCTATTACAAAGGCTGGAACGAAGAAGACGCAGCGACTGCTCCTAAGTACGTATACGTACCGGGCGTAGGTTCCGTAGACGATATTCGTGACAAAGTATTTGAAGGTCTGGGTGTGTAAGTTACTGTACGCCTGATCGACGAAAACCGCGCTTTTAAGCGCGGTTTTTTTATGTCTGTAATCCACGTAGTGATGGGTGCACCGAAGAGGCTGTTTTCACGTATAATCAGCCCCCTGAATGGATAGGACCGCCAACAACATGCGCACACAGCAGAAAACAGCCATCATACTGGCTAACCTGGGTACCCCGGACAAAGCTGAAGCCGGAGCCGTACGCCGTTACCTGAATGAGTTTCTTTCCGATCGCCGTGTGGTCGAGGGCAACGGCTTGCGCCGCTTGTTGTGGCTGGCAGTGCTCAAAGGGATCATCCTCAACGTGCGTCCGGGGCGTGTGGCTAAGGCCTATGCATCGATCTGGGAGGATGACTCTCCGATGCGTAAGATCCTTAATCAGCAGGTATCTGAGCTGAAGCTGGCGCTGCAAGAGCGCTTTGCGGACAACGCACCGGAAGTGTATTCGGCGATGACCTATGGCCAGCCCGGACTAAGCCGTCTGCTGCCGGAGCTGGCCAAGAATGATTACACCCAGCTGTTGATTGTGCCGCTTTATCCACAGTACTCGGCAACGACTACCGCACCGATCTACGATCAGGTGGCCAAGTTCCAGATGGCGCAGCGCGAAGTGATGGATATTCGGATCGTAAAATCTTACTACGATCACCCGGCGTACATTGAGGCGTTGGCAGGTAGCATCCGTGATTTCCGTGAGCAACAGGGCAGTGCCGATAAGCTGATGCTGTCCTACCACGGTATCCCGAAAGAGTACGCCGACAAGGGCGACCCATACCCACATCAGTGTCATCGTACCTCCGAGCTGCTGGCGGCAAAGCTGGGCTTGAACGACAGCGAATGGATCACCACCTTCCAGTCCCGTTTCGGCCCTAAAGAGTGGCTGCAGCCTTACACGGACAAAACCCTGGAAAAGCTGCCGGGGCAGGGTGTGAAGAATATACAAGTGGCATGTCCGGCATTTTCGGCGGACTGCCTGGAAACACTGGAAGAGATTGCGCTAGAAAACCGCGATGTCTTTAAAGAGGCAGGGGGTGACTCCTACGCCTATATCCCGGCGTTGAACGCCTCCGCCGGATTCATCACCCTGCTTGCCGAGCTGGTTGCAGAACAGGCCGGTGACTGGGTTCAGGAGCGATAAGATTGCAAAACGAAATTCTGTTCGGTATCCATGCGGTTAAAACTGCACTGAAACGTGATGCGAAGCGTATCCGTTCCATGTGCGCGCAGAAAGGGCGCAAAGACGAACGTATCCAGCAGGTGCTGGAACTGGCTCAGGAGCAAGATATCCGCGTCAAGTGGCTGAGCCGCCAGGAGCTGGATCAGTTGACCGACAACGGTGTACATCAGGGCGTGCTGGTGGAGTGTGAGCCGATCCGCTCCCACAACGAAAAACAGCTGGAGCAGATGCTCGATAATCTGGATGAACAACCCTTTCTGCTGGTATTGGACGGCGTAACCGATCCGCATAACCTGGGCGCCTGCCTGCGTACCGCCGATGCGGCGGGCGTGCACGCGGTGATTGCGCCGAAGGACAAGTCTGCCCCGCTGAATGCAACCGTGGCTAAAGTGGCCTGTGGTGCCGCCGAAGCGGTGCCGTACGTACAGGTAACCAACCTGGCGCGTACCCTGAAAGCGTTGCAGGAGCGGGGAATCTGGATTACCGGTACGGCCGGTGAAACCGACCTGGACGTGTACCAGTCCAACCTGACCGGCCCGATGGCGCTGGTGATGGGCGCAGAAGGTAAAGGCATGCGTCGCCTGACCCGTGAACACTGCGACCAGTTGGTTAAGATCCCGATGGCGGGTGAGGTGAGCAGTCTCAACGTCTCTGTGGCGACCGGTGTGTGTCTGTTTGAAGCGGTGCGTCAGCGTTCCCGCTAATCGCTTGGTGATTGGCGCTGGAATTCGGCATAGAACTCAAGCTTGACCTCTTCGCCGACCAGGCCCGTGTAGCGATCGACCCCAAAATCGGTACGGTTAATCGTGCCGCTGGCGGCAAAACCCAGTGTGTACCTGCGGGTCAGCAGGTTGGTGGCGCCGCCGTTAAAACGTCCCTGAAAGCTGACGCTCTTGGTGACGCCGCGCAGTGTCAGGTCGCCAGTAAAGATAAAACGGTTATCCCCCAACGGCTTGATAGCCGTGCTGGTGAAAGCGGCCTGTGGAAACTGTTCGCTGTGAAACCAGTCACTGTTTTGCAGGGTGCCTTCAATGATGCTGTCATCCACATCCACACTCGCGGTGTCTACCCGGGCGCTTAATCGCGTGGCCTCAATATTAGCCGGATCGAACTCCAGACTGGCACCGAAATCGTTGAAACGCCCCACATAGGTGGATAGACCAAGGTGTTCGATCTTGAACAGCAGTGTGCTGTGTTGAGGATCAATCTGGTAGGTACCGGGCTTCAGCGCACCTATCTGATCGGTTTTATCCGGTGTTACCAGTGCACTGCAACCGCTAAGTAACAGGCTGGTAAACAGCGCAAAGCCAAAATGCTTGAACAGACCCATATCTGACGGTTCTCCGTGTTTGTGTATAACACCTACGAACGTTCAGACTAGGCGCCGTGGCATTAGTTCGTGCAGGTGAGCGTCAGCTTGCGCGGGGTTATTCTGCAGGCATGTTCTGCTCGCTATAAGCGTATGCTGCCGGCACAAACACATTAATAGCAACGCCCTCGTTATCACTACCCGGGCCAATACTCAGGGTGGCATTCATGTAATCTGCCCGCTCCTGAATGCTCATCAATCCAAAACCACCCCGTGTGGCTTCTTTCTTCAACGAGCTGGGTAAGCCTACGCCATCGTCCTCGATGATCAGCCGGACTCCCTGCAACTCATCTTTAAGCTTGATAGTGACCAGGGTGCCTTCGGCGTGTTTCATAATGTTGGTCAGGGCTTCCTGGGTGATGCGGTACAGATTGGACTTAATCTCGTCCTTCAACGGTTTTTCCTGCTCCAGTTCCATCAATACACCGTAGTCCTGCATCTCAAGCTGTTTGATGGTAGGTATTTTAGGAATGCTGACACTCAGGCCGAAGTCATTCATCTCGAACGGACGCAGAGACTCAATCCGGTTGTAGACCTTGTCGTACATCAGGTTGATGATGTTAAGGCACTCACTGACGGTTTCCTTCGAAGTTTCTTCGTGCATCAACTGATCCTTCAGGGTGATCAGGTTGATATGCACCACCGCCAGCAGCTGGCTCATGTCGTCGTGCAGGTCATTGGAGATGCGTGATCGTTCATGCTCCTGCGAGCTAATCAGGTGGTGCAGGATACGGCGTTTGTCTTCGTTGATGGCGATCAGTTTGCTGTTGGTGCGCTCCAGCATCTCTTCTTTCTGCTTTAGGTCGCGCATGATCTGCACAATCTCTTCGCCGATTGCGTTAAAGTCGGAGATATTGGTGCGTCGCCAGGTGGTGCGCTTGTCGGCGTGCGCCTTACGGGCAAACAGGATCAGTGACTGCAGCTGGGTATCGACGGAGCTGGAGAGGGTGAATGCGATCGCCAGGGAGATCAGCAGGGCTACCACACAGCCAAAGATCATGGTTTCCCAGAACTGCAGGCGCAGGTCCTGGCTGACATCATTGTCCGGGTAAAACTGAATTTTGAAGTTGTCCCCCAACACCGTATCACCCAAGGACGTCACTACCTTATCGTCCTGCTCCATCGCCAGCAGGGTGGTTAGCCAATTGTCCTGGCGGGTGCTGGGATATTCCACCGTGCTTATCGGTTGGTTGTCGTACTGAAAACTGATTTTGCGCAGGCTATTCTGGTCGTAGAAGGAGAGTTTCTCCAGCAGGTACTGGTTATCGGAGAGTTTGACACCGCCAGCCAGCTGGCCGATCACCTTGCCTGAACTTTTGATATCAAGATTGATAGTGTACACGCCCAGCAGGGTGTCTTTAATCTGCAGGGTATTCCAGCCGTAGCTGTCCAGCCCGCCGTTCTGGACGATTAGCTCGTCACAGGAAAGGTGGTGCAGCTTGGTGAAATAGCCGGTAAACAGGAAGCAGCGATTGGTGTCATGAAAGGCGACCGCGATGAAGTCGTAGCGAACCTTTTCGAACTCTTCTTCCCAGGCTGACAAGGTGGCAAGAAAGTTGGCCTGATCACCCCGGTAGAAGGATTCGATCATACGCTCGTTGGAGCGGATGGTCAGCAGATTGTCCTCCACGCCATCCAGGTAGGTGCGTAAACTTTCCTCCAGGCGAAATGACAGGGCGTGGTTGTGAGAGTCCACCTGTTTGCCGATGATCTCCCGCGATTCATAGAAGATATTGACTAGAAATGAGACGAGGAAGGTAAAGGTTGCCAGCAACAGCAACAGGAAGGTGATCGTTTTAAACCGCAGGTTGGCGCGCATAGTGGGGCCGTGTTCACAAATCCTTGTTGGAGTATCGGAAAGCCTGGCTTTCCATCCGTTTTATCTCATCCAGCGACATACTCTCATCCAGTATAGTGAAGTCTCCCGAGAAGATCAGAGGTACGGGCTTACCTTCAAGGTCGCGCTTGATCGCTTCCGCCATGGAGATGCCGTTGGCGTCATTCATGCGCATCAGCACTACCTTAAGGTTGCCGTTGACCAGTTCCTGGATCTCCTCGGAGCCCCCGCCCCAGCCATTGGCGATGATGTCCTGGCGATCGGTTTCGCGCAGGGCGTCCAGCGCACCAATGGCGGTATCGGTCCCACAGGCATAGATATATTTGATATGCGGTGTCTCCTGCAGAATCTGCAAGGTGGCCTTGTAGCCGCCCTCACGGTTGGAGTTGGCGTAATAACTGGCCTGCAGGTCATGGTAGTCGCCGATCTCGCGGATGAAGGTCAGACCACGCATCTCGCTGACCAGGCCTTTATTGCGGAACAGTACGGCGTAGGGGGTGCCTCGTGGCATGCGTTGCCTGAAGTACTGTGCCAGTCGCTTGGCGCCCTCGGCATGGTCAAAACCGCTGTACATAAACGGCTGACGGTTACCCCAGTCCTTGATTGGGGTGGTGATGTTCTGCAGGATCAGTTTGATATTAGTGCCGCGTATCAGGCGTTCCACCATCGCTTTCTGACGGGCCGAATCCAGAGTGTAGACCAGATAGTCCGGATTCCACTCCAGCATCTCCTCGATCTGGGCGAGTTGTTTGGAGATCTCGCTGAACGGCTTGGTGTAACGGGTTTGCAGCTCGTAATTGATGCCCAGTTCATCCATTCGCAAGGCAAAGGAGCGTACACTGCGCAGCCAGTAACCGGAGTATTGGATGGAGGGGTAGATGATGCCGATCTTGATCTTCTTGTTGGGTTTTGCCAGTGGCACCGATTCGCTGCGTACGGCAGCAATCAGTTCAGCCGAGGCGTACTGTTGCTCCGGATGTTCTGCATAGTATTCGTCATACATCCAGTAATCGGCCAGTTTCCCGGCCCAGACATTGCCGCTAAAAGTAATGAGTAGGGGGGCCAGCAGTGCGGCGCAACGGCTTAAATAGGTGCGAAAAGGGAGGCTGTAAGGGTGATGCTCGGGCATGGTGTGCAAGCCTGCTCAGGGTTGAATCCGTAATTTTTCGGTCTGAACCGTCGATTTTGGCATGGATTCAACCTGGATATAACAAATCGGGGCCAATCTCTACATGATTAGCCCCGATTGCAGGTGCTGTCTATAGTCTGGATCGAATTGACGCAAAGAAAGCGGTTAAGCTCGCAACTCTTCTTCCACATGGGTGGCGATCATCGCCTCTTCGTCTGTTGGGATCACGCGTACCACGATCGTTGAATTCTGGGTGCTGATGACAGGTGCGCCGCGGTCATTGGCCTTTTTATCGATCTCTATACCCAACCAACCACAACGGTCCAGCACGCGCTGGCGCAGGTTGGCATCGTTCTCACCGATGCCGCCCGTGAATACCAGTTGCTGCAGGCCTTCCAGCGCTGCAGTCAGGCGACCCGCCTCCAGGGCGATGCGGTAGGCGAACATGTCGATTGCCTCTTCGGCGTGTGGGTGATCCGCCTGATGCAGTTCCTGCATGTCGGAGCTGATGCCGGATACGCCCAACAGTCCACTCTCCTTGTTGATCAGAGTTTCCAGCGCATCGAGATCCATATTGTAATGGCGTGCCAGGTAGATCAGCACACCCGGGTCGATGTTTCCGCAGCGGCTGCCCATCGGCAGTCCGTCGACCGCAGTAAAGCCCATGCTGGATGCGATTGACCGACCGGCCTTTACCGCACACATGCTGGCGCCGGCACCCAGGTGGCAGATCACGGTATTCAGGTTGCCACTGTCCAGTTGGGTCAGCTGGCGCTGAATATACTCATAGGATAAACCGTGGAAGCCGTAGCGGTGCACACCGTCTTCAGTGAAACGGCGTGGTATTGCATAACTACGCTCCATTTTCGGCTGGCCGACGTGGAACATGGTGTCGAAGCAGGCGATCTGTGGCAGCGACGGTTCCAGAATCTGGCAAGCACGGATCAGCTTCAGATTGTACGGCTGGTGCAGCGGCGCCAGCGGCACATACTGCTCCAGCGCCATCAGCAGTTGGGAATTGACCCGCATTGGGCTACTGAACTGGTCTCCGCCGTGCACCACACGGTGACCAAAGGCGATCAGCTCACTCTTTGGGACATTCTTACCAATCCAGGTCAGTACATGCTGCAGGGCGGCCTGGTGACGGTTGTCGCGGAATGCCGCAGACAGATCCAGATCACCGTTTTCGATCAATTCTCCGCCACCGTTGATGATCTTGCAGCGGGCATTACCGAGGATATTGCTCAGCTTAAGGGTGAACAGGCCTTTAAGTCCGCTTTTATCCTGGGCGAACAGAGCGCATTTAAGGCTGGAAGAACCGCCATTGACGGTCAGTACCGTCTTCATTCCTCAATACCGTTTGGGTGCAGAACTATGTGTGATGCCAGGGCGCAGGAGGCCAGGCGGCCCAGCGTTTTCTCGGATCGGCTGGTGAGGATGATTGGTACCTTGGCACCTAGCGCGATCCCTGCTGCTTTTGCGTCGGCCAGGTAAACCAGCTGCTTGGCGATCATGTTGGCGGATTCCAGATCGGGCGCCAGCAGGATATCGGCATCACCGGACACCACCGACTTGATGTGTTTGTCGATGGCGGCTTGCTGGGAGATCGCATTATCGAACGCCAGCGGGCCATCCAGAATGCCGCCACGGATCTGTTCGCGGTCAGCCATTTTGCAGAGCGCTGCCGCATCAATGGTGCTCTGAATCGCCGGTTTCACTTTCTCTACCGCAGACAGAATTGCCACTTTGGGTACATCCACACCCAGCGCATGGCAGAAATCGATGGCGTTCTGGGTGATATCACGCTTGGTCATCAGGTCGGGCGCGATGTTGATGGCTGCGTCGGTGATGATCAGTGGTTTGTGGTAGTTCGGCACGTCAAACACAAACACATGGCTGAGACGGCGTTCTGTGCGGATTCCCTTGGTTTTGTGCACCACAGCACTCAACAGTTCGGCCGTTGCTAAATTGCCTTTCATCAAGGCACTGGCGTCAGCAGTGCGAATAAGATTGCAGGAATGTTCGGCTGCTGCATGGCTGTGCGGAACGTCGATGATTTCGTATGGGGTGATGTCGAGATTGTTTTCGTCGGCAGCGGCTTGGATTTTGCCTTCCGGACCCACTAAAATTGGCTGGATCAGACCTCGCTCGGCCGCTTCAACAGCGCCCACCAAGCTATTGTGATCGACAGGGTGAACAACGACAGTACGAATTGGAGTGGCTTTGATCGCCTGCTCGATAAAGAACTCCAACTGATCGTGAAGGGGAGGTTTCTCTTTAATGATCATCGTACGTTTTTCCTTCATATTGGGAATCGATGTTTGCGTTTCCCGTTATGCCAGCGTCTATGGGTATTTGACTCTAAAGATACGTTAACTCTGTGAAATCATTATGACGCAGTGCAGCATTGAGAACTATAGATATGTATCAGAGGGCTTAACTTCTGAGTAAGCCTGCCGAAAACACCACTTATTAGATTAGTAAGCTTATAACTTTGTTCTACACTCAAGCGGATAACTTTTTATTGAGGGAGTGTTCTTGATGAATACTGGTATTGCCCGAGTAATCGACGGAATGTTACGTGCATTGGGCTGTCGCACGCTGAACCAGCAGTTTCTGTTGTCGTACGCAATCATTTTCCTATTGGCAGCGGCATCGGGTATCTCTCTGTACCTCAGTATGGCGATCGACCCCAATACCATTAACGTTGCCGGTCGTCAGCGTATGCTGAGTCAGCGTATTGCGAAAGAGGCAATGCTGGTGGAAGCGGGGATCGAGCAACGTGCGGTGCTGGAAAAAACGATCAACCTTTTCGAGCACTCCCATCGGGCCATTGTCGATGGCGATCCTGCACAGAATATGAAACGGATCAGCAATCCTGAAATCCTGGCCCAGTTGCAGAAAGTCGAAGGGCTGTGGAAAAACTATAAAGGGCTTCTGTTGCGTCACATCGACAACGCTTCCAGTGAAACACTCTCCGATATTCATAAACAGTCGCCGGTTGTTCTCAAAGAGATGAACAAAGCGGTGGTGATGATGACCAAGGAGTCCGGCAGCATCACCCGTAGCTACCTGATGATTGCCTTTGTCTGTGTCATTCTGATCCTTGTGCTGGTGGTGATGGGACGCGTCTTTGGCCTGCGTATGCTGATGGATAACATCCTGCGTCTGGAGAAGCGGATGAGTCAGGTGGGCAGTGGCGACTTCAGCCACCGCTTCAGTATCACCCGCGAAGACAACGAAATTGGCCGCTTGTTTAAGTGCTACAACGATATGTTGCAGCACGTCAGCGATCTGATGGCGAAAGTGCAGGTCGTGGCTGGTAATACCGACCGTCATGTAAACCGCGTGGCCAAGGCAACCGCGGATACCGAGCGTGGTGTCAGCCGCCAGTACGATGATTTGGAGCAGGTGGCTGCGGCAATTACCGAGATGGCCGCCACCGTACAGGAAGTTGCTGGTAATGCAGTAGAAGCCGAGCGTGCGGCGGGGGATACCGACCAGCAGGCGAATACGGGTGGTGAAATGGTGCGCCGATCCGAGCAACAGTCCAAAGAGATGTTGAAAACGCTGAAAGCAACAGAAGAGCTGCTGTTGCAACTGGAAAACGAAACCCAGGCGGTTGATCAGGTGACCTCGGTAATCAACGATATTGCCGAACAGACTAACCTGCTGGCGTTGAATGCGGCGATCGAAGCGGCGCGTGCCGGTGAGCAGGGACGGGGTTTTGCGGTTGTGGCGGATGAAGTACGTACCCTGGCACAGAGGACCCAGCAGTCCACCCACCAGATTCAGGACATCGTCGAGCGCCTCCAGCAGCAGTCTCAGACCGCGGTGTCTTCGATGGAGCGTAGCACCCAATTGGCGGGGGAAAGCAGTGAGCTTTCCCAGGCGGGGGCTGAGGCGCTGCAGGGTATTATTGACTCCACCTCGACCATCTCCTCCATGAATACCATGATCTCTACAGCCTCCGAAGAGCAGAGTGCTGTTGCTGCCGATATTGATCAGCGTGTGGTGAATATTTCCGCCGTTGCTGGGGAAACCAAGGAAGATACCCAGCGTGTGGTTGAAGCGACCGAAGAGATCCGTCGGGAGATTCATGAGCTGAATATGCTGGTACAGAAATTCAAGCTCTGATCCCTGTCGATGCCTGAACATGAGAAAGCCCGGTTGTGATTGCAATCGGGCTTTTTTGTTGCCACTGTTTCAGGGCAAGCAGGTCAGTAGAAGGAGCGACAGATGAAAGTTCTTCATACCCGTGCGGTTCAGGTCCAGGAACAGATTGAACGTTTTAATGCGGGGTTGCCCCAGTCGGATCGGGCGCTGAAGTTTGAAAAAATGGCCCAGTCTCCCTTCATCTTCTATCGTGGCAGCAGCCATCTCTACTGGCACGATGTGTCACGGGATTGGCGTATCTCGCTGTTTGGCGGGCGCCCGGAGAGCCAGATCTGGTTGCAGGGTGACGCTCATATCTACAACTTTGGCGCGCTGCATGATCACCGGAATCGGATCTACTTCGGCATGGATGATTTTGATGATGCGGTGGTTGCGGATTATCAGTTTGATCTGTGGCGACTGGCGGCCAGTATGGTGTTGGATCTGCAGGAACGTGAGTTCTACAGCGATGAGTTGATGGACAGCGCAGTGAAAAAGCTGGGTAACAGCTATATCACCACTGTAGCGAAAGCTGGGCCCGATTGTCCGGCTATCCGTATGGAACATGCGCCCAAGCCGCTGCGAAAATTTCTACAGAAAGTACATGAGAAAAATACCCGTGAGAGGATGCTAAGCAAGTGGACGAACGGTAATTTCAGTACCTTTGATCACAACCAAGAAAAACTTGAAACGGTAGGAGATGACCTGTTTCTGAAGATCAAAGCTGCCGTGGATGACTATCACCAGACCCGGATACCGGAAGTAGACGCCGTTCCGAAAGTATTGGATATCGCGCGCCGCACTCAGGCGGGAACCGGATCGCTAGGGAGTCGGCGCTACTACGTGCTGATGGAGGGGGATTGTTCTCAGAACAATGTGATTCTCGATATCAAGCAGCAACGCGAACCGGCTTCGGTGGATGTGATGCCATTGCCGGAGCAACACTGGTACCGGGAAACCTTTACCCATGAGGGGCGGCGTCATGCAGATGCGTTTCGTGCGATTGCTGAGCATCCGGATGGATGGTTGGGCTGGCTAAGCCTGGAAGGGCAACTGTACTCGGTCAGAGAGCGCTCTCCGTTTAAGAAAGACTACCCGGCGCACAAACTCAACGCCGATGAATACCTGGAGATGGCCGCGATCTGGGGCGAGGTACTGGGCCGAGAGCATGCTCGGGGGGCCTACTGTGTGCAGGAGCCGGAATCGCGATTTGGCGATTTCATTCGTAGCGAGATTCTGCCGCAGAAAAAAGCGTTTGTACGCCTGTTGCGCGCTGTTGCGCCACACTATGCACGCTGTGTGCAGCAGGACTGGCAGGTTTTTTGTGCCATGCAGCCATAACATAATCCGTTGATTGTAAGCTCTACGTTACATATTGACCTCAAATCTGAACGTTACGGTCTATCCTTAGAGTGTTAACGATCGTTAGGGGTATGGCGATGAACATCAGACCGGCTTTTTCGACCGATGCCGACGCACTTGCCTATCTGACCAATCTATCGTCCGAAGGGATGTCTGGATGTATCTGGGAGCACCTTGCCGAAGGGGAAGAAACCCCGTTACAGGCGGGAGCTCGTCTGATTGCGAAAGATAGCGGCATCTTCAGTTTTCACAACACAACGGTGATTGCCCAGGGGCACCAGGTTCTGGGGCTGATTTCCGGGCGACATCTGCAAGGTACCAATCTGCCGGTCCGGCTGGATGATTTCCTGCCATTTATCCGACCACTGATTCAGCTGGAAACCAAAGTACAGGAGACGTGGAACATCACAGCGCTGGCGGTGGATGAAAGCATGCGTCATCGCGGCCTCGCAATGCAGTTGCTGGAAGCGATAGAGCAAAAAGCGCAGACGATGCGGCTGCGTCAGCTCAGTATTGCGGTCGCCAGCGAAAACACTGAAGCGTGTTCGTTGTGCCAGGGCTTTGGTTTCCAGTTGATTGCCGAGGAGGAGTTCATCCGCTTCGGTAGCCTTATACACAACGGTAAATGGTTGATGATGGTAAAGGACATTTAATGCTTCACGACTCACACCGATCAGATAGTGTCCGATTTTAATGGTGGAACCTGTCCAGTTGTCGGTGGATGGGGCATAATCACGCGCAGACATAGTACTTAGGGAAGACAGATGGGACGACTATTTGATTGGTGTGTGGATCTTTGGGATGCCACACCGGGCGGCAAACTGGTCCGTATGGTTCTGGCTGCACTGGGTGCATACCTCGTGCTGTCGATTCCGGTAGGCATGTACTGGAGTATGACGCCAGCCGAGTTTAATCCGGTAGTGGCGGCGAAGGAGGATGCGCAGGCGCGTGGCCTGACTCCGGCAACGGGTTACACCACGGTATACACCCTTAATCAGGTGATGACGACCCTGATGGATAAACCCGGTGGCTACATCACCAACGATCGCTCCCCTCCAGGTGTTTGGCTGGATAATATCAGCCACTGGGAGTTTGGTGTTCTGGTGCAGGTCCGTGACCTGAGTCGCGCGCTGCGCAAAGATTTTAGCCGTTCCCAGTCCCAGTCGGTCGAGTACCCGGCGCTGACGGTTGCCGAGCCGCAGTTCCATTTCGACAACAACAGCTGGATGCTGCCGTCATCCGAGTCCCAGTACAAAGAGGGTCTGGAAGCATTGCAGACCTACCTGACGGCTCTGGCTGACGGTGGTCAGGCGGATGCCCAGTTCTATGCCCGTGCAGACAACCTGAACAACTGGCTGGCTGACGTGCAGACCCGTCTGGGTAGCTTGTCCCAGCGCCTGAGTGCCAGTGTCGGCCAGAAGCGCCTGAACACCGATCTGGCGGGTGAAGCGGAAGCAACCCAGTCCACAGCGACGGCATCCGAGCAGGAAGTGAAAACGCCATGGCTTGAGATTGACGACGTATTCTATGAAGCACGTGGTTACACTTGGGCTCTGCTGCACATTCTGCGTGCCATGGAAGCAGACTTCGGCCCTACTCTGGATAAGAAAAACGCCCGCGTCAGCCTGCGTCAGATCATTCGTGAGTTGGAAGCGTCTCAGGATACCGTATGGAGCCCGATGATCCTCAACGGCGGCGGCTTCGGTCTGTTTGCCAATCACTCCCTGGTGATGGCGAACTATATCTCCCGCGCTAATGCGGCGATCATCGATCTGCGTGAGCTGCTGAGCCGCGGTTGATTCGATTGATTCCATTACAAAAGGGCAGCCGATTTGGCTGCCTTTTTCATAATGCCTGGCGATTTCCGCCTACACTTACAATAAACTGAAAACTGATGTAGTGCGCACGAACCCTACTATAGCCAGATATAACGGTTATGAGCGGACGCGATTGGAGGAGCTCATGATGCGTATCTTTTTAATGATTACCCACCTTGGTGCCGTTGCGCTTGGTTTTGCGCTGGGTATCTACATGCTGCCAATCCTGACCGAACCGCAAGGGCCAACGATGGCTGAAGTGCAAGCGGTTGCGTCTACTTCAACCTACAACGCCGAGTTTAAGCGTGATCTGGCGGGCAGTGACCTGCTGCATTGGGGCGAGGGCATGGTATATGTGAGCCCAACAGCAATCTCCCTGATGGGGGAGGTATCGCCAGGCCCTGATTACAAGCTTTATCTTTCACCGGAATTTGTGGAAACGGAAGAGCAGTTCCTGCAGGTTAAACGCAGTTCATTGCGGGTGGGCGAGATAAAAACGTTTGATAACTTTGTGGTGACTCTGCCCGATGGTGTGGATCTGGAGCAGTACAACACGGTGTTGGTCTGGTGTGAGACCTTCGGAGAGTTTATTACGGCAGCCAAATATCGTTAACAAAAACTGCTTAAGTTAGTTTCTCAGTAACTAAAAACGGGCACCTGCAGTGCCCGTTTTTTATGCCGTTATGCCACCGGCTGCTTGAGGTTTTCGTCGAAGTACGGAGGCCAACCCAGTGGCTTGCCACCCAGCAGGTGCAGGTGGATGTGGAAAACCGTCTGGCCGCCGTGGCTGTTACAGTTGAAGACCGTGCGGTAACCGCTCTCGTCGAAGCCCTGCTCTTTAGCGATCTTGCCTGCGACCTGCACCATGTGGCCAACCAGTGCCTGATCGTCATCGGCAATATCATTCACGGTGTCGATATGTTTGCGCGGGACCACCAACGCATGGGTTGGTGCCTGCGGGTTAATATCGTTAAATGCGATGACCTGATCATCTTCGTAGATAATATCTGCCGGAATTTCCTTGTTCAGAATCTTGCAGAACAAACAGTCCATAGTGATACCCTTCATTGCTTGATACGGCTGAGTTCACAGCAGTATAGCGATGAGCGGGGCATCATTAAATCGCTGCTTGAATCATGTCCGTTTGTATCGGCGGACAATGCATCGAGTTGCTGACTGTTCCGTCCGGCAGGACCGACTCCAGATGCACATCAAACCCCCACAAGCGGTGCAGGTGACGCAGCACCTCTTCGCTGTCCTCGGCCAGTGGCTGACCGTTATGCACATAGTGGCGCAAGGTCAGGGCGCGATCGCCGCGTACGTTGACGTTATACACCTGGATGTTGGGTTCGCGGTTACCCAGGTTGTACTGGGCTGACAGGTCTTCACGGATCTGCTGATAACCGATCTCGTCGTGAATCGAAGAAACACCTAACGTCGGCTTTTCAGAATCGTCCAGGATGGTGAACAGTTTCAGCTCTCGGATCAGTGCCGGTGACAGGAACTGCAGGATGAAGCTCTCATCCTTGTAGTTGCGCATGGCGTTGTGCAGGGTTTCGTTCCAGTCGCTGCCCGCAATATCCGGGAACCAGTCGCGGTCCTCCGCCGTTGGGTTTTCACAGATACGGCGAATATCCTGCATCATGTTGTAACCCAGGGTATATGGGTTAATACCGCTGAAGTACGGGCTGTCGAACGGTGGCTGGTAGACCACGCTGGAGTGGGAGTGGAGAAACTCCATCATAAAGCCGTCGGTGACCAGACCCTCGTCATACAAACCGTGCAGCAGGGTGTAGTGCCAGAAGCACGCCCAGCCCTCGTTCATCACCTGGGTCTGTTTCTGTGGATAGAAATACTGGGAGACTTTGCGCACAATACGGATGATCTCGCGCTGCCAGGGTTCCAGTAATGGCGCATTTTTCTCAACGAAGTAGAGAATGTTCTCCTCGGGCTCCGCCGGGAAACGTTGCTCGGTGGTTTTCTGCTCTGTTTCCTTTTGCGGGATGGTGTTCCACAGCTGATTTACGTGGCGCTGGATGTACTCTTCTCGCGCCTTCTGGCGTTCGCGCTCTTCCGCCGCAGTAAGCGGTTGTGGACGCTGGTAGCGGTTGACGCCATAGTTCATCAGGGCGTGACAGGAGTCGAGGATCTCTTCCACCTCGGCAACGCCGTACCGTTCTTCACATTTGCGGATATAGTTCTTGGCGAACAGCAGATAGTCGATGATCGCAGTGGCATCGGTCCAGGTGCGGAACAGATAGTTGCCCTTGAAGAAGGAGTTGTGGCCATAACAGGCGTGGGCAATAACCAGCGCCTGCATGGTCATGGTGTTCTCCTCCATCAGGTAGGAGATACAGGGATCGGAGTTGATCACGATCTCGTAGGCCAGGCCCATGCGACCGCGTTTGTAATTCTGCTCGGTTTCAACGAACTGTTTGCCAAACGACCAGTGGTTGTAGTTGAGTGGCATGCCCACTGAGGCGTAGGCGTCCATCATCTGTTCGGACGTGATAATCTCAATCTGGTTGGGATAGGTGTCCAGACCGTAACCTGCGGCGATACGGGCAATTTCCCGGTCGTATCGCTCGATCAGTTCAAAGGTCCATTCTGCGCCGGTGGAGATAGGTTCCTTCTTCATGCGGCCCCCTCGGTCTTCTTCTCAAACAGCTTACGGAAGACAGGATAGATTTCCGATGCATCCGTTATCTGATGCATGGCGAACGCATCTTCCCATTTCGCATGCACCTTCTCGTATTCCATCCACAGGTTCTGGTGTGGACCGGTGGTAATCTCGACATAGGAGAAATACTGCACTTTCGGCAGGATCTTAGCGTCCAGCAGATCACCACAGATGTTGGAGTCGCCATCCCAGTTATCCCCATCCGAGGCCTGGGCGACATAGATGTTCCAATCGCCTGGTGGGTAGCGGTCTTCCAGAATTTCAGCGGTCAGCTTGAGCGCGCTGGAAACAATGGTGCCGCCGGTTTCGCGGGAGTAGAAAAATTCCTGCTCGTCCACTTCTTTGGCGTGAGTATGGTGACGCACAAACACCACCTCGATCTGCTTGTAGTTCCGCTTCAGGAACAGGTACAGCAGAACAAAGAAGCGCTTGGCGATGTCTTTGATGCTTTGGGTCATGGAGCCGGATACGTCCATCACGCAAAACATCACCGCCTTACTGGACGGCACCGGTACCCGAATCGTGTTGTTGTACTTGATGTCGAAGTCATCGATCCAGGGAATACGCTTGATATGCGCTTTCAGCTCCTCCACGCGCTCGCGCAGACAGACGATCTGTTGTGCCGCCTCCTCATCGGGCAGGCGGGCTTCCAGCGTCAGGATCTCTTGCTCGAGTTCGCGGATCTCACGACGCTCTTTACCGGTCAGCGCCACACGACGTGCCTGTGCCGAACGCAGGGAGCGCACGATATGGATCTTTTCCGGTGCCCCGGCGTTGGTAAAGCCGGCACGACGGGTTTCAAACTGGGTGGTGTTCTTCAGCTGCTTCTTGACCAGGTAGGGCAGTTCGAGGCCATCGAACATGAAGTCGAGAAACTCATCCTGGCTGATCTGGAAGGTGAAGTCGTCCATCCCTTCGCCCTGGTTGCTGGCGCTGCCTTCGCCGGCACCACCGCCTCCGCCACCGCCGGAAGGGCGTTGAAATTCATCCCCAACAACAAATTCCTTGTTGCCCGGGAATACACGTTTTGTCTTACCGCCAGGACCATGGTGGAAGATCGGCTCGGATATATCGCGTCGGGGGATGGTAACCGAACCGCCCTGATCGATGTTGGTGATCGAGCGACTGTTTACCGCATCCTCTACCGCTTCCTTGATGTGCTTCTTATAGCGTTTCAGAAAGCGCTGGCGATTGACCGTGCTTTTCTTCTTCGAGTTCTGACGGCGGTCGATGATATAGCTCATACTTCCGATCCCCATGAAGGGTCGATGCTCACTTACAGTCTGCGCAAACAGCGACCTGCTAATTGATCCGTAATATCCGGAGAGCCAGGTGGCCTTCCGGGCAGTCTGCTATTCAGCGATTACTGCGACTTACGTACGCGGATGTACCACTCGGACAGCAGGCGAACCTGTTTCTCGGTGTATCCACGTTCGATCATGCGTTTAACAAATTCGCTGTGCTTCTTCTGATCGTCGCGGGAAGCTTTGGCGTTGAAGGAGATAACAGGAAGCAGATCTTCTGTGTTGGAGAACATCTTCTTCTCGATCACCGTACGCATCTTCTCATAGCTGGACCAGGCCGGGTTCTTGCCGTGGTTGGAGGCCCGTGCGCGCAGAACGAAGTTGACGATTTCATGGCGGAAATCTTTTGGATTACTGATACCGGCAGGTTTTTCGATTTTCTCCAGCTCTTCGCTGATCGCCTGGCGGTCCAGAATGTCGCCGGTTTCCGGATCACGGTATTCCTGATCCTGAATCCAGAAGTCGGCATAGGTTACGTAGCGGTCAAAGATGTTCTGACCGTACTCCGAGTACGATTCCAGATACGCGGTCTGAATCTCTTTACCCAGGAACTCGATGTATTTCGGCTGTACGAACTCCTTCAGGAAACCCACGTAGCGTTCCTGCATCTCCGGTGGGAACTGCTGCTGTTCGATCTCTTTCTCCAATACGTACATCAGGTGTACCGGGTTGGCGGCTACTTCCGACGGATCGAAGTTGAACACCTTGGACAGAATCTTGAAGGCAAATCGGGTGGAAAGACCATCCATACCTTCGTCCACACCGGCGGAGTCTTTGTATTCCTGCAGGGACTTGGCTTTTGGATCGGTGTCTTTCAGGTTCTCACCGTCGTAGATCCGCATTTTGGAGTATATGCTGGAGTTTTCCGGCGACTTAACACGGGACAGCACGGAGAACTGGGCCAGCATGTTGAGTGTATCCGGTGCACATGGTGCATTTGAAAGTGAGCTGTGTTCCAGCAGTTTCTCGTAGATATGGATCTCTTCGGTTACCCGGGTGCAGTAAGGCACCTTAACGATATACACACGGTCGATGAAGGCTTCATTGGTTTTGTTGTTCTTGAAGGCCTGCCACTCCGATTCGTTGGAGTGCGCCATGATGATACCGTTGTACGGGATGGCGCCCATACCTTCGGTACTGTTGTAGTTGCCTTCCTGGGTGGCGGTCAGCAGAGGGTGCAGCACTTTGATCGGTGCCTTAAACATCTCTACGAACTCCATCATGCCCTGGTTGGCACGGCACAGAGCACCGGAGAAGCTGTAGGCATCGGGGTCGTGCTGGGCAAACTCTTCCAGCTTACGAATATCCACTTTACCCACCAGGCTGGAGATATCCTGGTTATTCTCATCGCCGGGTTCGGTTTTGGCGATGGCGATCTGGTCTAGAACAGACGGATACAGCTTCACAACGCGGAACTTGGTGATGTCACCGCCGTATTCGTGCAGGCGTTTCACCGCCCACGGCGACATAACACCTTTCAGGTAGCGCTGCGGGATGCCGTATTCCTCTTCCAGAATGGAAGCATCCTCTTCCGGATTGAACAGGCCCAGCGGCGATTCAAATACCGGAGAGCCCTTGATCGCATAGAACGGCACGTGCTGCATCAGGTATTTCAGTCGTTCTGCCAGCGAGGATTTACCACCCCCCACCGGACCAAGAAGATAAAGGATCTGTTTGCGCTCTTCGAGCCCCTGAGCGGCGTGCTTGAAATATGCCACAATGTTTTCGATGGCATCTTCCATTCCATAAAATTCACTGAACGCAGGGTAGCGCTTGATCAGTTTGTTCGAGAAGATGCGGCTGAGACGTGGGTCGGAGGCAGTATCTACAATCTCCGGCTCACCAATCGCTTTCAGCATCCTTTCTGCAGCATCGGCATAAACCGACGGGTCTTGCTTACACAGAGCGAGATACTCGTGCAGAGACATCTCTTCTTGCTTCGTTGACTCGTAGCGGGTTCTATAATGCTCAAAAATACTCATTGTGGTCACCTTCCTATTGAGATCCTTTAAAATCAAACGCTTAAGGGCTCATCATGTTGTTCTCTCTGGTGGTTTCGCTTTTTAGTGTAGTTCACATTTAAGGCTGTCGAACGAATTGATTCTGTTTTTTAGACAACGCTTGTTCGAATTTTAACCATTTGATTCTTCAGAGAATTCCCGTTCAAGAACTCGGATGATTTCAGCCATAAAACGAGCGGCCTCCCCTCCAGTCGCTGCGCGGTGGTCAAACGTCAGTGAAAGTGGCATTACCCGGTGCACCACCAGTTGGCCGTTAACTGCGACCGGTTGCTCGCGGATTACACCGGCGCCGAGAATCGCCACCTGCGGTGGAACGACCACCGGTGATGCGTAACGACCGGCTATGGTGCCAAAGTTGCTGAGGGTGATCGTAGCGCCCTGCAGCTCCTTCGGCGGGATGGTGCGGGCTTTCACGTCAGCGCGCATCTGGTCCAGGCCGGCCCGCAACTCTTCGCTGCTGCGTCTCCCTATATCGCGCAGGACCGGTACAAACAGCCCCTGTTCGGTATCCACGGCGACCCCAAGATTGATTTTACGGTGCTGACGCCGGCTCAGGCTGCTGCCGTCGAACCAGGTATTCAGGGCCGGTTCCGCTTTGCAGGCAGCGGCGATCGCGTTCACCAACCTCATGGTGATGTCGGTACCTGCCGGCCAGCTGTGGATATCGGCGTCTTCACACAAGGTAACCGGTACCACTTCGGCATGGGCCAGCGCCATGGTTTTGGCCATCTGCTTGCGCACCCCACGTAACGGTTCGGCATGACCATGGGTTCGGTTCATGTTGGCAGCCTGCTCCACATCCTGGGGGGTAATAGCACCGTCTCGTCCACTACCCTGCAGGCCGTTAAGGTCCACATCCAGGCGTTTGGCCAGTGAACGGACCGCCGGTGTGGCTCGGACGCTGAGGTGGGCGCGGGTACTGGGCGCCGCGCCGATGATAAAGTCATCCCCGGATGCAGCGCTGTCGGCAGTCGGGATTTCGCCCACCACGGTGCCACTGTCGTCGCTCTCTTCACTGACATATTCAACCAGCGGTTCGCCGGTGTGGATGGTGTCGCCCACGTCGCCGAACAGGTGGGCGATCACACCGTCCTGCGGCGAAGGCACTTCAACGATCGCCTTGGCGGTTTCCACCGATGCCAGTATCTGGTCAGTTTTTACCTCATCACCTTCCTTGACGTGCCATTCCACAATTTCGGCCTCGGGTAATCCTTCACCCAGGTCCGGCAGTTTGAAGTATTTCATACGAACTCCAGTGTCTGTCTGACCGCATCCTTAATGTCGGCGGTGTTGGGCATAAAATGGTTTTCCAGTCGGTAGTACGGCATCACCGTGTCATATCCGGTTATACGCACCGGTGGTGCTTGCAGATCCATCAACGCTTTTTCGCACAGGTTAGCTGTGATCTCGGCACCCACACCGAGATTACGGGAGGCCTCGTGAACGATGGCACAGCGACCGGTCTTGGCCACGGATGCCAGGATGGTGTCCATATCCAGCGGGCTGATAGTTGCCACGTCGATCACCTCACAACTGATGCCTTCTTCTGCCAATTGTTCGGCGGCCTCCAATGTCTCTTTCACCATGGCCCCCCAACTGACCAGGGTGATGTCGGATCCCTCCCGCAAGGTAAAGCAGGTATCCAGCGGCAGGGCAGCACCGTTGTCCGGTACCGGCTGTTTGCTCGCACGGTAGATCCGTTTGGGTTCCAGGAATATCACCGGATCCGGGTCGCGAATAGCGGACAGCAACAAACCGTAGGCGCGGGCAGGGGAGGAGGGGATCACCACTCTCAGGCCTGGAATATGCGCCAGCAGGGTTTCGGTGCTCTCGGAATGGTGCTCCGGTGCATGGATACCGCCACCAAAAGGTGCACGCAGTACCATCGGGCAGGTCAAACGCCCCCGGGTACGATTACGCAAACGGGCGGCGTGACAGATGATGTGTTCCAGCGCCGGGAAGATAAAGCCCATGAACTGGATCTCGGCGACCGGTTTTAAGCCTTGGCTGGCCATACCTACTGTGAGGCCGCCGATCATCGCTTCCGCAAGCGGGGTATCCATCACCCGGCGGTTGCCGAAACGATCCTTCAGGCCCGCAGTCGCACGAAATACACCGCCGTTGGTGCCCACATCCTCACCCAGGATGACCACGTTTTCGTCATGTTCCATCTCATGGGCGAGTGCCAGGTTGACCGCTTCGACCATGGTAATTGCTTCATGAGTCATGGTGTGTGCCTCCTTTCATCGCTTTTACCATTGCCCAGTCACGCTGTTCGTGCAGCTGCTTGGGCAGTTCGGCAAACAGATGATCAAAGATCGATTCGATCGGCTGGGCCGGTGTGGCCAGGTAACGTTCGGTGGCGGTCTGGACCATGGTATTGACCTCCTCCTGCCATGCGGTTTCCTGGGTTTCGTCCCACCAGCCCTGGCTGTGCAGGAAGGTCCTCAGGCGCTTTACCGGTTCCAGCTCCCAGGCTTTTTTCAGTTCTTCGTTGTCGCGGTAGCGGGTGGCGTCATCGGCAGTGGTGTGGTCCGACAGGCGGTAGCTGATCGCTTCGATCAGGCTTGGGCCTTTGCCGTCACGGGCACGCTCCAGGGCCAGTTCGAACGCTTCACGCACGGCGATCACGTCGTTGCCGTCTACCTGTTCACCGCGGATGCCTGCGCCGATCGCTTTCTGGGCCAGTGTTGGTGCGCCGTTTTGCAGGGCGCGGGGGACGGAGATCGCCCACTGGTTGTTATTTACTACAAACACCACCGGCAATTGCCAGGCGCCAGCTACGTTCAGGCCTTCCAGGAAATCGCCCTTGGAGGTGGCACCGTCGCCACAGAAGGTCACCGCGACACGTTTTTCGTTGCGCATTTTGATGGCGGTGGCAACACCGCAGGCGTGCATCGACTGGGTAGCGATGGGTACGCAGTTGGGAAAATCCTGTCTCTGCTGAGCAGACGCGTTCCCCCGTTCATCGCCGCCCCAGTACAGCAGGATCTCTTCCATGGGCATGCCACGCAGCATCTGGCAGGCGTGGTTACGGTAGTAGGGGATCAATACGTCTTCCGGACGCATCAGTAAACCGGCAGGAACATCGACTGCCTCCGATCCCAGCAAGGAGGCATAGGTGCCCAGCTGACCGGTGCGTTGCAGTGCAATCGCTTTGCTATCGAGGGCGCGGGCCAGAACCATATTGCGGTAGCAGAGGGTCAGCCATTCGGGATCTTTTGCCCACGCCGGCAACTCGGCCGTGGCCTTGCCCTGCGCGCTGAGATACTGGCGATAACGAATATCGCCTTCATAAACAGTGTCCATGTGCTCTACTCCTCTGTGAGGTTTACGCAGCAGAATGCAGTGCCGCCCGGGCGATGATTGTTTCGGCCCGTTCGTTGGCGATACGGTGGGTGCAGCGATCTTCCTGATCGGCCTGCTGATACAGCTGGCCTAGCGAGGTGCCTATCTGGCGTACTTTGCTGTTGATCGCAGCATCACTTTGTCCGGCGTGTTGCATGGCGACGAAGATCAGGCCTCCGGCGTTGATCAGGTAGTCGGGGGCGTACAGAATGCCTCGGCGGCGCAGCAGCTCACCGTGTTCTTCCCGTTCCAGTTGATTGTTGGCCGAGCCTGCCACGATGCGGCAGTGCAGCTGTTGCAGGCTGTGGTCGTTGATGATGGCGCCAAGACCACAAGGGCAGAACACATCGGCTTCGACCCCATAGATTCGATCAGGAGCGATCGCTTTGGCCCCCAGTTCATTGACTGCTTTAAGGACTTTGGCGTTGTCGATATCGGAGACAGTCAGGTGCGCACCGCTTTTATAGAGCAGTTCGGCGACGGCATAACCGACGTGGCCCAGACCCTGTAAAGACACATGGATACCATGCAGGTCATCGCTGCCGTGGATGTGTTTGACTGAGGCTTTGATCCCTTCGAACACACCCAGCGCAGTGTAGGGTGATGGATCGCCGGTCTGGCTGGTACAAGTGACCCATTTGGTGGTCTGACTGATAGAGTCCATATCACTGGTTTGTGTACCGCTGTCCATGGCTGTGATGTATTTGCCAGCCAAGTCCTGCACAAAGCGTCCGAAGGACTTCATCAGGGCATGCCGATCAAAGTTATGATCGGGTTTGATGACCACCGCTTTGGCGCCGCCATGAGGGAGTCCGGCCAGGGCGGCTTTGTAGCTCATGCCACGGGCGAGTCGGGTTGCATCCGTGATGGCGTCAGCTTCACTTTGGTAGGTGATAAAACGACAGCCACCGATTGCGGGTCCACGTGCCGTGGAGTGAATCGCGATGATTGCTCTTAAACCGCTCTCAGGGTCGCAGGCTAGATGAAGCCTTTCCAGGCCCGCGTTTTCCATCTGTTCAAACATGACGGGATCCTCCGTACTCGTTATCTGGAAAACCGTATTGTGCGTTTTGGAGTCACCCCATACGTGCTGATCGCCATGATTTTTATAGGGATTTCCCGAACGCCACTTTGCGTATCCTCCTTTTTTGGATAGCACAGCTTTTCGCAAAGTTCAGATAAATTTTGCGAATTTTTCTAACAAGTTACGGCCACAGACGCGGTACCGATCACCGCTGACGGTAATGCGGCAGGCGGGTTAAATTTTGATCTGGGGTGTTTGCGCAGATGCGGTTATAATCACGCCCTCAAGACCACCACACTGAGTTTGAGTCACATATGTACAAGCTGGTACCAGGGATACTGTTAGCCGCCGCAATTGCAGCTCCGCCGCTGCATGCGGAGACGCCTGCCAGTTCTCCGGCACAGGTACAACCGGATAACGAAGAGCTGCTGCTGAGCAGCTTGCGGCACCTGCGTGAAAATCGGGTGGATTCTGCCCTGCAGGATCTGCGCACGCTAACCAGTCAGCAGCCCGATTTTCGCCTTGCACAGCTGATCTATGCAGATTTGATGGCGGCACGTGGTGCGCCTCTGACTGATGTGGGGCGTAACCGGGCAATCGATGACAAGCAACTGTACGGTCTGATTTCCGAAGCGAAAGCACGTTTGCTGATCGAAAAGGAGAAACCAGCACCGGACATGGTGCCTGCGTCGATGATTCAGCTAGCGCCGTCGCAGAAGTACGCGATTGTGATGGATACCCGTCTGCGTCGTCTGTTTGTGTTCGAAAACGTGATGGGCGTCCCTAAGCTGATCAAGGATTATTACGCGTCTTACGGTCGTGGTGGTGTCGGTAAAGAGCGGCAGGGGGATCTGAAAACCCCGCTGGGTGTCTACTTTGTAACCGGACGTTTCTTAGATAGGCAACTGCCGGACCGTTACGGTACGGGAGCTCTGCCTCTGAATTATCCGAATCGGTGGGATGAGCGTCTGGGCCGCACCGGCAACGGTATCTGGGTACATGGCTCACCGTTCGAGACATACAGCCGCCCGCCGGAGGCGAGTGAAGGTTGTATCTCGCTGAGTAACGTGGACTTCACGGAGCTTGATGGCCTGGTGGATATCCGTAATACACCGGTGCTGGTGGGGTTTAACGTGCGTTGGATGAAACGCAGCGACTGGCTGGCGCAGCAGTCTTCCTACCGCGAGCTGGTGGAACGTTGGCGAGTGGATTGGGAGAGTCTGGATAGTGAGCGTTACTTGTCCCATTACTCTGCCGACTACAAGAACGGCAGTTGGGATTACAAGCGTTTTTCCTCCCACAAGCGACGTGTGAATGCCGGCAAGAAATACATCAACGTCGATGTGGACCAGCTCAGTCTGTTCACCTATCCGGATCAGCCGGATCTGATGGTCGCAACCTTCCGTCAGTCGTATAAAAGCAGCAACTACAAAGGCGATTCCATGAAACGCCAGTACTGGGTGCTAGGAGACGATGGCTGGAAGATCGCGTATGAAGGGGAGCCGGGTAAAGGTAAACCTTAAGCATTGCAGACAGGTAATGAATTAAGTGCCATAACCCAGCCGGAGGCTGTTTTTGTCAGTCGCTTTGCGGCTTAGATGCTTCTCGATTTTCTGTACAAAGATCTCTTTACTTGCCGGCTTGATGATGAAGTCGCTGGCCCCGGCGTTCATGCACGCCTTGAACACCTCTTTATTCCGGTGGCCCGTCAGCATGATAACCGGGATATCGCAGAGTTGCTGATAACGATCCATGTACTCTAACACCTTGGTGCCGGAGTAATCTGGCATTTCATAGTCCAGCAACAGGATGTCCGGTTTTTGTTTCATCATCGCTGGCAGGGCGTCTTTTGCGCTGGTGTGTATGAACGGCTGATATCCGGAATCCATCAGTATTTTCTTAACGACCGACGCATACATCGAGTCGTCATCGATAACCATCACCCGTTTTTTGAGGTAGATCCCGCCTCTAGCCGGTATCGACAGCTGTTCGCTGAGTTTGTCGTAGCTTTCTTGCAGTGTTTCGGACCAGCTGCGTATGTTTTGCTCCGCACGGCTCTTGAGCGTGTCGGCGCCCTGTTCCAGTTGTTGGGGAAGCCCGGGGGTTGCGGTATTAAGCTGTTTCAAGGCGTCATCGGGCAATGCCCTCAGCTCGGTGAGGGTTTGATTGATCAGTTGCTGAAAATCCTGAAGTGTCTGTGTCTGGCATGCCATGCCATTACTAAGGCCACTTACAATCAACTGGTCGAGTTGTTCCTTGGTTTCGATAATGGTCTCGGAGAATTGAAGAGACTGGCTTTGCTGGTTGGACTGAACCAAGCCTTCCAGCGCCTGATGGATGGTCAGATTGAAACGAAACTTGTCGTGCAAGGGGTCTACAACAATGTAGGTGTCGATCAGGTGATTCATGCAATAACCAAGCGCCTGACCTGTTTCCTCTGCACCGCAGAGTGCAACGCTGTAGTGCTTCACATTACGCAGGTTTTGCACGCTGGAATGCAGTTGAACATAGTGTTCTATCCCTTTTTCAACCCGCTGGAAACGAATAAACAGTATCTTTGGCTCCGGCCGGGCACACGCTTGTGCCATCGCTTCCTCGGTGCCTGTGTCTATGATCTGTAAACCATAGTCGCTGAGGAGTGCTTCGGTTTCTTTAAACAGCTCAGCGCTCTCGCTGAGTACCAGGGCTAAGGGTTGGCTGTCCATATGCGCGGCCTGTCTGGAAATTCCGTTTGATAGCACTCCATAGCGGAGTGTATCCACTGTTTCGCTTCAACCTGAAATATTAGTTGAATTGTTGGTAATGTGAACGCTGTAAATCGATTATGGCAGGGTATTGTTAAATCACTAGCTGGCAGAATAGCCGATTGCAGGGGCTGAAAAAAAGTTGTTATAACGGCAATTCAGCTATTCAGTAAAAGCATATACACTTTATCTCAGTGTGTATTTGGGTTGTGCTTGTTTAAACAGTGCAGCCATGAGCCTTTCGGCTATATAGGTCAAGGCGATTAATCACATCTGTTTACAGATGCATCAGGGACAAAGGATTGGTAGGCGATGGTTGATATTCTGCAGTCATACAAGCACAAATATACAGAGCAGGGATTGATATGGTCGGTCGTCGCCACAGTTTTCTTGGTTGTGCTTGGCGCTCAGTATAGCTACAACCTGTTGGGTAAAGAATATGACCAACGGCTGTCTGGTGAGTTCAGGCGTGTGCTTTTGGGTACGCAGCAGGCACTTCATGTCTGGGCTGACGAGCACCTGAAACGGGCAGAAGTGATCGCTTCGAATGATGTGGTGATAAAGTCAGCTTTGGCGTTGAATACACTGGATCATACCGATGCGCCTGGGTTGATCGAATCAGCCTCCATGCACGCATTACGTGAGTTCTTTCTCCCGCGTCTGAGCAACAGTTCCTACCAGGGTTTTTTTGTCATCAACGATAAAAATGTTAGCTTGGCATCCTCGCGAGACGCCAATGTTGGGACAGAGAATCTACTTGCCCAGCAGCCGGATATGTTGGCGCGTGCCTGGGCTGGTGAAACAGTCATCAGTCGTGTACAGCGCAGTGATGTGCCTCTGGCCCGGGTTACACACGATCCCAAACTCAACAGCATCTCTATGTTTGTTATCTCCCCGCTGAGAGATCGGCTGGGGCGTACTTTTTCCCTCCTGGCATTGCGCCTTAATCCCCACGACTCGTTTTTTCCGATTCTGGAGCGGCAG
The DNA here is from genome assembly GCF_029961155.1 of Pontibacterium granulatum. Taxonomy (GTDB): domain Bacteria; phylum Pseudomonadota; class Gammaproteobacteria; order Pseudomonadales; family Balneatricaceae; genus Pontibacterium; species Pontibacterium granulatum. The sequence continues at coordinate 49,225 of NZ_JASBRH010000002.1, forward strand.
CAGCTGGGAAGTAGTGCGGAAACCTACGCATTTGATCGTACAGGCGTGATGCTTTCGGATAGTCGCTTCCATAGCTCACTGTATGAACAAGGCCTACTGTCCGTTCCGGAGCGTTCAGCCGGGCGTTTAGTATTGCATGACCCCCGCACCCCTGAGTCACTCACGTTGGCGGTTCAGCGCGCTGTGTTGGGGGAAACTGGTGAAAGTTTCAGCGGTTATAACGATTACGTGGGTAATGAGGTTGTCGGAGCCTGGTTGTGGGATGAGCAGTTTGGGATTGGATTGACTACAGAGCAGTGGCGGAGTGAGTCCCACAGTCTGTTATATAAACTGCGTGTAGCACTTGTGGTCATCGCTGTTCTCGTGGTTGGGATGCTAGCGCTGGTTGCTGTTGCAGCGCAGTTCAGCAGGCGACGAGTGAAAGAAACACGCGATATTCTGCAATCTGTTGTGTCCACTGCGTCGGACGGCATTGTGTTGATTGACCAGCGTGGGGTGATCATGAGCGTGAACTCGGCGGTCACCGAGACCTTCGGATACAGCCGGGAAGAGTTAATCGGACAAAATGTACGTATGCTCATGCCGACAGGGCATCGGGAGCGCCATGACGGCTATATTTCCAGTTATTTGGAAACAGGTGAGAAGCAGATTATCGGTAAGGGACGGGAAACTGAAGGCCAGGCTAAGGACGGGCGCATTATCCCGGTATTGCTGACGGTAAACGCTTTCGATCTGGGGGGCGAGGTCTACTTTTCCGGTTTCCTGAAGGATATTACAGATCTGAAACGGACAGAGATGGCGTTGAAGGAGACATCTGCCGAGCTCGGACTTATGGCGCTGGTGGCAGAGAAAACCGACAACGCGGTGATTGTTGCCGATCTGCAAGGACGGATCGTATGGTGTAACCCCGGTTTTACCTCCATTACCGGTTATGAACTTGATGAAGTCCGTGGACAGCGGCCAGGAGATTTCCTGCAGGGCGAAGGTACGGATAAACACGCGGTACATAAAATCTCCGAAGCATTGCGCAATGGCGAACGTATCGAGACGGAGTTACTGAACTACTCCAAGAGCGGCGAGCCGTATTGGGTGAATCTGGAGATCACGCCGGTATTCGATGAACATGGTGAGATACAGCGCTTTATTGCCCTCGAAAGCAATATAACTGTGCAGAAAGAGATCAACTTCGCTCTGAAAAAGGCGAAAGATGAGGCGGACCAGGCCAACCGTGCCAAGTCGACGTTCTTGGCAACAATGAGCCATGAGATCAGAACGCCACTCAACGGTATAGTGGCGACCATGGACCTGTTGAATCACGATGGTTCCCTGCAGGATGAGCAGCGCAAGCTCGTGCAAACTGCGTGTGATTCTTCGGTCACGCTGATGCACATCATCGATGACATTCTGGACTTCTCGAAGATCGAGGCCGGACGTGTAGAAATCGACAATCAGCCCTTTAATATCGAGCATATGCTGGAGCAGGTGGGAGACTCCCTGGCGTCCTTTGCTGACCAGAAAGGGGTTGAGTTGCTGATATTTTGTGAACCATCCCTGGGGCAGGTAGCCGGAGATATCGTGCAGCTTAAGCAGGTGTTGTTTAACTTAGTTGGCAATGCAATAAAATTCTCTCAGGACAACGATGACCGGCAGGGGCGGGTGCTTGTCACTATCATGCCGGCTACAAACGGCAGTGCGGATATTGTTATCAAGGTGATCGACAACGGTATTGGTATGAGTAAACAGACTCAGGCCAAACTGTTTGCCCCCTTTGTTCAAGGGGAAAGCAATACGACCCGCCGTTTCGGAGGCACCGGACTGGGGTTGGTGATTACCCAGCGTTTGCTAAATCTGATGGGTGGGCGCATCACGCTGGAAAGTGAAGAGGGCGTCGGCAGCACGTTTACAGTGACACTGCCACTGGAGCGTATTGTCGCCAAGGAAGAGGGCGTACTGTCGGATCTTTCAGAAGCACAGATTATATTGCTGCAGAACGACCGCGAGTTGGCCTCTATCGTTACCGGATACCTTCACTCGGTGGGTGCGCGTTGTCACCCGTATACCCCGGAAGCCTTGGAGCAGTTGGAGAGATGCTGTCGTGAAGGCAAGTTGCAGGGTGAGGTGATTGTACTGATTGACGCCTGTGCCGACGAGCGACTGCGTTCACAGTTGGTAGAGCGCGTACGTACTCATTGTCCTGATACCCAGTTACGTTTCCTCCTGCTGGAGCGAGGGCATCAGCGTTATGTGCAGCGCAGGTCGGACAATACGCTGGCGCTGGATATCAATAATATGAAACGCAGCGCCCTGATCAATGCGGTAGCGGCCCTCGCCGGGCTGGAGTCGCCACTGATTGATCAGACCCAGGCGCCCGAGTCGCTGGCGCTGTCCGAGTTGTTGTCTGAGACGGGCAGGGTGCCGGGCGCCGTGCTGTTGGCCGACGACAACGAGGTAAATCAGCTGGTGATCTCGCAACAGCTCAAAGCACTCGGTTATCGTGTGGATATGGCAGATGACGGTAAACAGGCATTGGATATGTGGCTGATCCAGCAGCATGACCTGGTTTTGACCGACTGCCATATGCCGGTGCTGGATGGTTACCAGTTGGCCAGAGAGATCCGCGCTGTGGAAAGGCCGGGAGCGCACACACCGATTATTGCCATTACCGCCGATGCCTTGAAAGGTACACGTGAAAAATGCCTGAACGCAGGTATGGATGATTACCTGACCAAGCCGGTAGAGCTTATGGCACTGAAGACGTGCATGGATCGTTGGTACCCGGTTCAGGCTAGCGATTCGGAGCCAGGTGGGGCGGTGAGGGTGGAATCGGTAAGATTGGAAGAGATCGATCCGGATGCGTTAACGCGTGTGCTTGGCACCGATGATCCGGATGTACTGAGCGGGTTCTACGAAGAATTTGTCACCAAAAGCCGTCCCGTGCTGCAGAGCTTGAAAGCGGCTTTCGAGCGCGGTGATCTGCAAGATGTTGCCGCCGAGGCCCATAAGTTGAAATCGTCAGCCAAGACTGTTGGCGCTATGGCAATGTCGGAATGTTGTGTGCGACTAGAACAGGCGGGCAAGGTGCAGAACCAAGAGGGGGTGGATAGCGCCATTCCTGAGCTTGAGCATCGGTTTAATCAATTTCACGAATGGGCTGCAACGTTTGCAGAGGAACGGATTCAGGAACAGGGAGTTTTCGATGAAACCTGAGCATATACTCGTGGTGGATGACGAAGAGTTTGCGTTAAAGACTGTGTCATTTATCTTGCGTTCGATGGGCTTTGAGCACATAGAAACGGTTGATAATGCGATGGATGCGTTGTCTGTTATTGCCGCCCGTGGAGACAGCATCGACCTGGTCCTCACTGACCTGAATATGCCCGGTATGAATGGTATCGACCTTATCCGGGCATTCGAGGAGCAAGGTTTTCAAGGGCGCTTGGTACTGCTCAGTGGTGAAGACCAGCAAACGCTGGAAATGTCGGAACGCTTGGCACGTGGGCGTAACCTGACCGTGCTTGGTGCGTTGAAGAAACCTCTGCAGCGAGATCAGTTGACGGCGATGTTACATGCGGATGTGAATCAGGGAGAAACGCCGTCAAACAGTCCGTCACCCGCCCAAACCCTGTCTCAACATCGCCTTCGAGATGCTATCGCAACACATAAAATCGTGCCGTGGTACCAGCCGAAGGTTAGGGTATCTGATCGCAAGATCGTGGGTGTTGAAGTGTTGGCTCGCTGGCCGCAGTCGTCTAACGGGGCCGTTTACCCGGATATGTTTATTCCTGCGGCTGAAGAGTACGGTTTGATCGATGAGCTGACTTTTAGTTTGCTGGAGCAGGTGATCCGGGACAAGCAGCTATGGGAGGCGCAGGACCAGCGCTTTAAAGTTGCACTCAACGTATCGATGATGAGCCTGCAGAGCTTACAGTTTTCCGACCGGTTGGAAGCGATGATCGAGCGTCATCACGAACGTTACGAGGACTTTATGCTGGAGGTTACGGAGAGCCAGCTAATGCAGGATCTGGTGACTCCGCTGGATGTCCTTGTTCGTTTGCGGATGAAAAGGCTCTCTTTGTCGATTGATGACTTTGGGACCGGGCATTCAAACCTGGCGCAGCTGCGGGATCTGCCATTTGATGAATTAAAGCTGGATAAAAGTTTTGTCCAGTCTGCGCGGGTGGATAAGCGCGCCAAAGTGATTCTGGAATCCAGCTTATCGATAGCGAAGAATCTGTCCATGACGACCGTGGCGGAAGGTGTTGAGTCGGCTGAAGAGTGGGCATTGGTCGAACAGATGGGGTGCGAGCAGGTGCAAGGCTATTTTATTGCGCGGCCAATGCCCTTTAAGGAGCTGATCTCTTGGTGCCAACGCTGGCAAAGCGATCATAAAACGGCAGATAGCAGCGAGACTGCAGTTGACACCAGGCGTGTGCCGGAAGTGCAGTCCATATCGGACTTCGACCGGATCACGCGGCTTGTTGCGCACATGTTCGGCGCTCCTTTGTGCTGCATCGTGTTAACGGATGAACAACCCGATTGGTTGTTGTCGAGCTACGGGGAAGAGCTGTTACACGACGATGTTGAAATCAGCTTCTGTTGGCGTGTCGCCCGAGCCGGGCAGCCTGTGGTGGTAAAAGGTCTCGAATCAGGAGAGTATCATGCGGTGCTCGAGAAAGATGGTTTTGCGGCCGGTGTACCCCTGTGGCAGGGAGAAGGTGAGGTGCACGGGGCCTTATGTATTTTTGATCGTGAGGTTCGTGACTTGTCAGATGAACAGCTGAGCTTATTGCAGGACTTTGCCGTATTGGCGGAGCAAGCCTTTCTGCTCTATCACTCGTCAGGTGTAATGTCAGGGCCTATGCAGCGTTGATACCTGCTTGGCCTCTATCTGACCTTAAAGTGTTTTTTCCTGAACGATCTTCCAGCCGGAGGAGCGACGCATCAGGTTGATTCTCTTGCGCGCGACATCGCGGTAGCGGTCTGATTGGTAACTCTGACGGAAGGTCGCTTCGGCGCGGTTATCCGACAGCATAGTGATGTCGATTTCACTCAGCTCAACCTTGATAAAGCTTGGTCGGGTCAGACGTGATCGGCGCTGTTCCGCCCACTGCTTATGGCTGGTGGCGTCGTTTGGCTTGTAGCCGGCCACGTAGGCGCGAAGGTAGCCATCGACATCCTGTGCAGACCAGGCTTCAGCCCAGCCTTTGAGGTGTTCGCTGACCAGCTCTTCCGGAGTTGATGGCGTCTCTGCAATCGTCTCCTCCTGGATCTCGGCAAGTGCCTCGTCGGATTCCAGACTCGCCAACAGCTGTGCTGCGCGCTCCGTCTCGCGGGTGATCGCCAATTCTTCGGGCGATGCACTCAGTACAGTACTGTTGACCCTGTCGTTGTCTTCGGCGGAGATTTCCGGGCTGCTTTGTACGGCGGTAATCGCTTCGGAATCAGCTTCGTTCAGCACTACGTTGGTGTAGAGAGGGGACGTTTCCGATACTGTTTCGCTGCTGCCAACGGTTTCTGGGGCGCTGCCTGATGCATCGTTGGATGCGCTAACCCCTGCTTCACTTGAGGCCTCGATGTCGGCTGTAGCGCGCGCAGCGGTTTCTATTTCAGGCTCTACCGTCTCATTTTTGACAACATTTTCAACCGCGACCGGTGTTGGTGTCGTGGCAACAACCGCAGGTGTTGTCTCACCGGTTTCGCTATGCGCTGGTGTTGCGAGGCTGATCAGGGACGTACTCGCGTTGATCGCCGTCTGTTTGCCGAAGCGATCCAGGGCCGCGAGCTGTGGGCCAGATTCGGTACCGGGCAGCCCCAGCGCCTTATTATAAGCCTCGGCCGCCAGTGCCGCGTACATATCCCCTAGGTTCTGGTAAACCTGGTCGTAACTCGGGTGGGTCTTGAACGCTTTCTGCAGGGTCTGAATGGCGCGGCTGCTGTCGCCGGCTTCGGCGTAGAGCACCGCCAGGTTGTTGAGTGGTTCGGGGCGGTCAGGATACTGTTCGTGCAGGGTGTTAAAGCGGCGCTCGGCTTCCGCTGTATTTCCCGTTTTGGCTAGCAGGGTTGCCTGCAGAAGCTGGGCATCCATATTGTTAGCATCGCTTGCCAGCGCTTGGTTGACGGTATTCAGGGCGTCTCGGTACAGGCCGTCCTGTGCAAGGCGGTAAGCCTGTTGCATATTTTGGTCTGTACCCGAAGCATTATCCGTGCTCTGACTGATCGGCGCCGATTGCTTATCAGAGCTATCCAGCACGCTGTATGCAATTACACCGGTGGCAATTGCCGCTACAATCGCAATTGGAAGCCATCTTTTCTTTCCGGGTGCCTGGTCTAGCCGCTGTAATGAAGCCATCGTTGTTCAGTACGTCATTCAGAGAAAATATCGAAGCCGACATTATAAACATCTCGGCCGTCAAAGGCAGGGGGATTACCTGTAGTGCTGTTTATTTTTCCGTAACCTTCCAGTAACACCTACAAAAAAGCCTCCCGAAGGAGGCTTTCTGGTTACACGGTAAATGGGCGATTATTCGCCCTGCTCACGTGCAATGGCGCGGTAAGCGATGTCGGTACGGAAGTACGCATCTTTCCAGCTCACCTGGTCCAGTAGTTCGTAGGCGCGTTTCTGCGCTTCGGTTACGCTGTCGCCCAGTGCGGTCACACAGAGTACTCGACCACCGGCGGTAACAACGTTACCTTCGTCATCCAGCTTGGTACCTGCGTGGAAGATCTTGGTGCCTTCCGGGCATTCCGCCGGGAAGCTGATCACGTCGCCTTTACCGTAGCTGCCCGGGTAGCCACCCGCCGCCATAACAACACCCACGGACTTGCGGCTATCCCACTCAGCTGTGGTTTCAGCCAGCTTCTTGTCCAGTGCAGCGTTGCACATATCAACCAGGCTGGACTTCAGGCGCAGCATGATCGGCTGGGTTTCAGGGTCACCGAAGCGGCAGTTGTACTCGATCACTTTTGGTGTGCCGTCGGCAGTAATCATCAGACCGGCGTAAAGGAAGCCAACGTATTCGTTGCCTTCCGCTTTCATGCCGTTTACGGTCGGCATGATCACTTCGTCCATGATGCGCTGGTCGATCTCTGGCGTTACCACTGGGGCCGGGGAGTACGCGCCCATACCGCCGGTGTTCAGGCCGGTGTCACCGTTGCCGACACGTTTGTGGTCCTGGCTGGTTGCCATCGGCAGTACGTTGTCGCCGTCCACAATCACGATGTAGGACGCTTCTTCACCTTCCAGGAACTCTTCGATCACAACGCGGCTACCAGCTTCACCAAAGGCGTTGCCAGCCAGCATATCTTTGATCGCGTCCTCTGCTTCTTCCAGGGTCATCGCCACGATAACACCTTTACCGGCTGCCAGACCGTCCGCCTTAACCACGATCGGTGCACCTTTTTCGCGTACGTAAGCCAGCGCAGGTTCGATCTCGGTGAAGTTCGCGTATTCAGCGGTAGGGATGTTCTGGCGATCCAGGAAGTCCTTGGTGAACGCTTTGGAGCCTTCCAGCTGTGCAGCGCCTTCGGTTGGGCCGAAGATGCGCAGGCCTTCTGCCTGGAAGTGGTTGACTACACCGGCAACCAGTGGCGCCTCAGGGCCGACGATGGTCAGGTCGATCGCGTTGTCTTTGGCGAAGGTGCGCAGGCCGTCCAGGTCCATCACGTCGATAGCGACGTTCTGCATCTTCTCTTCCTGGGCGGTTGCTGCGTTGCCTGGAGCAACGAAGACGTCGGTTACTTTGCTGTCGCGTGCTGCCGCCCATGCCAGGGCGTGTTCACGACCGCCGGAGCCGATAACCAGTACTTTCATATCTATATCCTCAAACACAGAGCAGCCCGGACATGCCGGGCTGCTGGGTTGTTCTTGTAACCGCTTAGTGGCGGAAGTGACGCATGCCGGTGAAGACCATCGCCATGCCGTGCTCGTCGGCTGCTGCGATGGTTTCCTCATCGCGCATGGAGCCACCTGGCTGGATGATCGCTTCGATGCCTGCTTCTGCGGCTGCATCGATGCCGTCACGGAATGGGAAGAATGCGTCAGACGCCATGACGGAGCCTTTCACTTCCAGACCTTCGTCCGCAGCCTTGATACCCGCGATTTTCGCGGAGTATACACGGCTCATCTGGCCGGCACCGATACCGATGGTCTGGCCGTTTTTCGCGTATACGATGGCGTTGGACTTAACGAACTTGGCCACTTCCCAGCAGAACAGCAGATCGCGGATCTCCTGTTCGGTTGGCTGGCGCTGAGAAACAACTTTCAGCGCAGATGCGTCGACCATACCCAGGTCACGGTCCTGAACCAGCAGACCGCCGTTTACGCGCTTGTAGTCGAAACCGTGCGCACGGTCAGCGCTCCACTCGCCGCACTCCAGCAGACGAACGTTTGGCTTGGATGCGACCAGGTCAGATGCTTCCTGAGATACGGACGGTGCAATGATCACTTCTACGAACTGACGTTCGATGATTGCCTGTGCAGTTTTTGCGTCCAGCGCGCGGTTGAAGGCGATGATGCCGCCAAACGCGGAAGTCGGATCGGTCTGGAACGCACGGTTGTACGCTTCCAGGATATCTGCGCCGATGGCTACGCCACATGGGTTAGCGTGCTTTACGATCACACATGCCGGCTCTTTGAATGGCTTAACGCATTCCAGGGCTGCATCGGTGTCTGCAACGTTGTTGAAGGACAGTTCTTTACCCTGCAGCTGACGTGCGGTAGATACAGAGGCTTCAGCCGGGTTGGACTCCACGTAGAACGCCGCGCGCTGGTGTGGGTTCTCGCCGTAGCGCATGTCCTGTGCTTTAACGAACTGGGTGTTGAAGGTACGTGGGAAGTCCGCTGGCTCTTCCTCTTCACCTTCTACGATTGCGCCCAGGTAGTTCGCGATCATACCGTCGTATGCAGCGGTGTGCTCGAACGCTTTAACAGCCAGGTCGAAACGGGTTGTGTAACCCAGACCGCCGTCTGCTTCCAGTTCAGCTGCAACAGCGTCGTAGTCAGATGCATTTACAACGATCGCTACATCTTTGTGGTTTTTCGCTGCGGAACGCACCATGGTAGGACCACCGATGTCGATGTTTTCGATCGCCAGAGGCAGATCGCAATCAGGACGGTTGATGGTCTGTTCGAATGGGTAGAGGTTAACTACGACCATATCGATCGGAGTGATGCCGTGCTCGGACATAACTGCATCGTCGGTACCGCGACGGCCCAGAATGCCACCGTGTACTTTCGGGTGCAGGGTCTTTACACGACCATCCATCATCTCCGGGAAACCGGTGTAGTCAGATACTTCGACTGCAGGGATGTTGTTTTCTTTCAGCAGCTTGTAGGTGCCGCCGGTAGAAAGAATCTCAACACCGCGTGCGTTCAGTGACTGAGCGAATTCTACGATGCCGGTTTTGTCTGACACGCTGATCAGCGCGCGGCGTACAGGAGTGGTGTTCTCTGCCATGGTGATTGGAGTTCCCATTAACTAACAAAAAGCACTAATAAGAAGTACTAGTAAAAAGCGATTACAGCAGACCGTATTGTTTCAGCTTCTTGCGCAGGGTACCGCGGTTCAGGCCCAGAACCTGAGAAGCTTTGGTCTGGTTGTCCTTGGTGTATGCCATTACAGATTCGAACAGTGGTGCTTCGATCTCAGACAATACCATCTGGTATACGTCGGTAACCGGCTGTCCGTCGAGCTGACGGAAGTAGTTGTTCAGCGCCAGGTGCACACTGTCGCGCAGGGTAGTGCCGGTTTCTGCAGTTGCGTTCTGAGTAAGGGTCGGCTGATTAATTTCTTTATATTCCACGGTAATACGTATCCAGTTTGTCAGGCAGCCAGAGGGTCGGCAGCACGCTCAAAGTAAAGCTCAAGCGCTTGCGTCTGCTCTTCTGCTGTTTCCAATACATTGAATTCCTTGCGGAAGGTCTTGCCTTCCGGCTGAGCTTGCAGGTACCACCCTACGTGCTTTCGAGCGATCCGAACGCCTAAGTAGTCGCCGTAAAAGGTTCGTAGCTCCTGCAAATGTCCCAGCAGAACAGTTCTGATCTCATCCAGTGAGGGTTCTTCCATTAACTCACCTGTTGCCAGGTAATGGTTGATCTCCCTGAATAGCCAAGGGCGTCCCTGTGCTCCCCGGCCAATCATGACGGCATCGGCACCGGTGTGCGCGATAACCTGTTTGGCCTTGTGTGGTGAATCGATATCGCCGTTGGCGAAAACCGGGATGGATACCGATTGCTTAACCTCTGCAATGGTGTCGTATTCGGCTTCGCCCTTGTATCCACAGGCGCGGGTTCTGCCGTGCAGTGCCAACGCTGCAATACCGGCGTCTTCCGCCATACGCGCGATGTTCAGCGCGTTGCGGTTATCCATATCCCAGCCGGTACGGAATTTAAGCGTGACAGGTACATCAACAGCCGCAACAACGGTCTGCAAAATGTCAGCAACCAGTGCTTCGTCCCGCAGTAACGCGGACCCCGCAGCTTTGTTGCACACTTTTTTTGCAGGACACCCCATGTTGATATCGATTATTTGAGCACCCCGTTCTGCGTTCATCCGCGCGGCATCCGCCATCATCTGGGCATCACCGCCCGCGATCTGTACAGATCGTGGCTCGGCTTCACCTTCGTGATTCAGGCGGTAGGTAGACTTGCGGGATTTCCACAGACGGGTATCGGAGGTCACCATCTCGGACACAACCAGGCCCGCACCAAACTGCCGACAAAGCTGCCGGAACGGTCGGTCCGTGACGCCTGCCATTGGGGCCAGAATAGTCTGACTGTCAATGGAATATGGTCCGATTCGGAACATGGTTAACCTTAATTTTGGGTAAAAAAATACCGTGAGGCTGCACAGAGCCCCAAAGCGATTTAATACAAGGAAGGCGGACAATGATAACGCTTCAGCGGCAGAGCTCCAAGCCGTTTTTGATGCTTTTTTGTACGATTTTGGCTTGACTGTTTTGGTCTTTTCAGCTCTCGCAGGGCGCATCAGCGCTGGGATGAGGGACGACATTAGGGTCGTCCCTTAAATTTGGCGGGGCGGTATGGAGTCTGCTTAGCGTTTGGTGCCGGTAATGCGGATCCAGCCTTCGCGTTCTACCGGTGCATCCAGGTCAAACCATGGAGAATAGGCTTCGTTAATGGCGTCCGCCTGTTCAGCCAGCAAACCGGATAAGGCCAGTTTGCCACCGGACTTTACGTGCTTGGCGATGGTTGGTGCCAGCTCCACCAATGGACCTGCCAGGATATTGGCAACAATCAGGTCGCCCTCTACGTCCGGGGTGTTCTCCGGTAGGTAAACGTTGAGGCGGTCTTCACTTAGCTTGTTGCGTGCCAGGTTGTCTTTGCTGGCCTGTAGTGCCTGCAGGTCGATATCCACGGCAGTGACGTGGTCAGCGCCCAACAGCAAGGCGGCGATGCCCAGGATGCCGGAGCCGCAGCCGTAATCGACAACCTTGAAGCCGTCCAGGTGCTGCGCATCCAGCCACTCCAGACAGAGGGCGGTGGTTGGGTGGGTGCCGGTGCCAAACGCCAGACCCGGGTCCAGCATCATGTTTACGGCGTCCGGTTCCGGGGCTTCCTTCCAGCTTGGGCAGACCCACAGGCGTTTGCCGAACTGCATCGGGTGGTAGTTGTCCATCCACTCCCGTTCCCAGTCTTTGTCTTCCAGGATCTCCTTTTTGATTGGTGGCAGTGGTTGGCCTGGAAAGAGTTGATCGTGCGCCTGCTGGATAAAGCGGTTGGTGGCGTCCAGATCGTGGTCGGCGGAAAACAGGCCGGTAATCACCGTGCTGTCCCAGAGTGGGGTAGTGCCCTGGTCCGGTTCAAAGATTGGTTGGTCTTTGTTGTCCTGAAAGGTTACGGATGCACATCCGGCAGCCAGCAGCAGGTCTTCATACTGTTCGGCGTGGTCCGGTGTCGTGGTGATTTTAATCTGTAGCCAAGGCATGGTGTTTTCCAATTCACGAGAGAACACCCAGTATATCGCCTTCCAGCGCTGTACGGGAGGTTGAGGCTTTATTGTGCGCACAAAAAAGCCCGTGAAAACACGGGCTTTTGGGATTTTTAAAACCGGTCTTTTTACAGACCCAGTTTTTTCTCCAGGTAGTGAATGTTTACGCCACCTTTCTGGAAGTGGGTGTCACGCACGATATCCTGATGCAGAGGGATGTTGGTGCGAATACCGTCGATCAGCGTTTCGTCCAGCGCGTTGCGCATGCGGATCAGGGCAGTTTCGCGGTCCTCAGCAAAGCTGATCAGCTTGGCAATCAGAGAATCGTAGTGAGGCGGTACGGTGTAGCCACTGTAAAGGTGGGAGTCTACACGCATACCCAGACCACCAGGGGCATGGAAGTGCTTCACGGTACCCGGGCTTGGCAGGAATGACTTAGGATCTTCGGCGTTGATTCGGCACTCAAACGCGTGGCCCTGCACAACAACATCGTCCTGTTTAATGGACAGTGGCAGACCAGATGCGATGCGCAGCTGTTCTTTCACGATGTCGATACCGGTGATCATCTCGGTAACCGGGTGCTCTACCTGAACACGGGTGTTCATCTCGATGAAGTAGAAACCACCATCTTCGTACAGGAACTCAAAGGTACCCGCACCGCGGTAACCGATCTCGATGCATGCTTCCACACAGGACTGCAGTACTTTTGCGCGGGCTTCCGGGTCCAGATGCGGTGCGGGTGCTTCCTCAACCACTTTCTGGTGACGGCGCTGCATGGAGCAGTCACGGTCGTACAGGTGGATTGCATTGCCCTGACCATCGGCCAGAACCTGCACTTCCACGTGGCGAGGGTTTTCCAGGAATTTCTCCATGTACACCGTGTCGTCGCCGAATGCTGCAGCAGCCTCGGAGCGGGTCACATGTACGGAGTTCAGCAGGGATGCTTCGGAGTGGACCACGCGCATACCACGACCACCGCCGCCGGCAGCCGCTTTGATGATTACCGGGTAACCGATGCGCAGTGCGATTTTCTTCATCGCTTCGCCGTCGTCTACCGGCAGTGGGCCGTCAGAACCCGGTACGGTTGGTACGCCTGCTTTTTTCATCGCTTCGATCGCAGAAACTTTGTCGCCCATCAGGCGGATGGTTTCAGCTTTCGGGCCGATGAACTGGAAGCCGGAACGCTCTACCTGTTCGGCAAAGTCCGCGTTTTCAGCCAAGAAACCGTAGCCTGGGTGGATGCCCATGGCGTCGGTTACTTCTGCTGCAGCGATGATGGCAGGGATGTTCAGGTAACTCTGTGGAGATGGCGCCGGACCGATGCAGACAGCTTCATCTGCAAGGCGTACATGCATCAGGTCGCGGTCAGCCTTGGAGTGGATCGCTACGGTCTTGATGCCCAGCTCTTTGCAGGCACGCAGGATGCGCAGTGCGATCTCGCCTCGGTTGGCAATGACAACTTTTTCCAGCATCTGGATGTCCTTGAATCAGGTCTGTGGGAACGCTTAAACGATAGTAACCAGTGGCTGGTCAAACTCGACCGGCTGACCGTCTTCTACCAGGATCGCTTCCACAACGCCGGCTTTGTCTGCTTCGATCTGGTTCATCATCTTCATCGCTTCAACGATGCAGATTACGTCGCCCACTTTTACAGTCTGGCCTACTTCAACGAAAGCAGGGGAGCTAGGAGATGGGGAACGGTAGAAAGTACCTACCATCGGAGACGTTACAACATGACCGGAATGAGCCGCTGGTGCTTCTGCTTCAGCAGCAGGCGCAGCTGCCGGAGCGGCTGCAGGGACAGGCGCTGCCATAGGCGCAGGTGCTGCGTAAGCTACCGCTGGTGCAGCTACGCTGCTGCCACGGCTGATGCGTACAGACTCTTCGCCTTCTTTGATTTCGATTTCGTTGATATTGGATTCTTCAAGCAGTTCGATAAGCTTCTTAACTTTACGAATATCCATTCTGAATTTTGTCTCTTTAGCTGTTTACTGTTGCTGTTCGGTATCACGCAATCTGCGTCATCGCAGATTGCAGCGCAAATTGGTATCCCTGCGCGCCCAGGCCACAGATCACGCCTACTGCTTTATCGGAGAAATAGGAGTGGTGGCGGAACGCCTCGCGAGCATGCACGTTAGATAGGTGGACCTCGATAAACGGTATAGCAACACCCAGTAGGGCGTCGCGCAGGGCTACGCTGGTGTGAGTGAACGCCGCCGGATTGATAATAATGAAGGCAACACCTTCATCACGGGCCCGGTGAATACGTTCAATCAGCTCAAATTCGGCGTTGCTCTGAAAACTGTCGAGGTCGTGACCGGCGGTACCGGCCTGCTGGCTAAGTTCCTGATTGATATCGGCAAGCGTTGTCGAACCGTACACCTCGGGTTCCCGGGTGCCGAGAAGGTTCAAATTCGGGCCGTGCAATACAAGAATTTTCGCCATCGATGCAGCCTTATGCAAACGTGCTGAATAGCACCGCAGAGAGAGATTTAGCGCTATAGTGTGCACAACTCCGAACTCGATGTCTACAACATGGCAAGTTTTAGTTGTTTTCTATCAAATTACCCGAATTTACCCACGATTTCCCTGCGGAGTTTGACTAAAGTCCTGGTTGTTTTTGCAGCAATTTTTATTCCAGGCTGAAAAGCGATTATTTCCCGTTAGTTTGACGTAAATTCCCCACATAACGATTGACGATCGCTTCAATATTTCGGATATTGCAGTGCGGAATCGCTGTTTTTGGCGGGCTCGGAAAACTGGGGATGGAGAGGAGCAATTACGATGATCAGACGCGTTGTATTTAACCAGAAAGGTGGGGTGGGTAAATCCAGTATCGCCGTTAACCTGGCCTCAATCAGCGCCGCCCGTGGATTGCGGACATTGGTTATCGATCTGGACCCGCAGTGCAACTCCAGCCATTACCTGATGGGTGACGATTATATGGAGCTGGACCCAACGGTGCGTAGCTTCTTTGAGCAGACCCTGAGCTTCCAGGTAAATCCGGCTGCGCCATCAAGCTTTATCCACGAAACCCAGTACGAAAACCTGCACATGTTACCGTCGGCGTACAATCTGGGAGACTTGCAATCCAAGCTGGAGTCCAAGCACAAGATCTACAAGTTACGCGATGCGCTGAATAAGCTGGAGAGCGAATACGATGCGGTTTATATCGATACGCCACCTGCATTCAACTTCTTCACTCTGTCTGCATTGGTAGCGGCACAGCGCTGTCTGATCCCGTTCGACTGTGATGAGTTTGCCCGTCAGGCACTCTATAGCCTGCTGGCAAACGTGCAGGAAACCCAGATGGACCATAATGAAGATCTGCAGATCGAAGGGATTGTGGTCAACCAGTTCCAGCCGCGCGCCACATTGCCACAGGCGATCGTTGATGAGCTGCTGGCGGATGACCTGCCGGTGCTGGGTACCAAAATCTCCTCATCGGTGAAGATGAAGGAATCTCACAATGAGGGCATTCCGCTGATTCACCTGGCGCCCAAGCACAAGATGACGCAGGAATACGTCGCGCTTTTCGAAGAGTTGCACGGAAACGGCTAACCAGAACTGGGTGAATAGGTCCAGAAGGGCCCGTTCGTGGTGGCTTATTCCCGATGCTTATTCCCGGTAAATGGGTTGATCGTCGCCAGTTAGGCTATCGGAAACAGGCTGGCGGCGCATCTCGACCGCTTTTGCTCGAAGGCTGAGGAGCCAGAAAAAGAGCAGTGTGGTGGAGACCACCAGAATGACGACTTCCGTCATGATTTAACCATTGGTTGTTTATAACGGTTTCGATTCTATCCAATTTATCCCCGCTGGCAACAGAGAAAAATTCAATCGCCGATTATCCCTTTGTCTTAGGAAGGTGGTGATTGGGAAGAATAGGGCAACAATCAGGTCTAAACAGGTTTTTCCGGTGCTTATTTGCCTTTAATTGCAAAAATTCCGGGGGCGTTACGCCAGTATCCCTGATAGTCCATGCCGTAGCCGAACAGGTAGCGATCCTCTACATCCAGACCAACGTAATCCGCTGTCATATTCGGGCGTGCTTTACGACCGTGCAGTTTGTTGACCAGTACGGCGACGCGTACTTCAATGGCACCGTTTTGCTGACAGTAGTCGCAGATTTCAGCCAAGGTATGACCTTCATCGAGAATATCATCGACGATCAGCACGCTACGACCCTGAAAATCAATGGAAGGTCCAACCTTCCACTCCAAGTCGTTGCCTGAAGTGGTGTTGCGATAGCGGGTGGCATGCAGGTATCCCGCTTCTAATGGAAAGACCAGCTTGGTGAGGAGTTTGCCGCCGGTGACCAAGCCGCCGTTCATCACTGTAAAAACCACCGGATTCTTGTCCATCAGATCGTTGGTGATTTCGACCGCCATTCGCTGCAGGGCTTGCTCAACCTCTGCCTCGCTGTACAGCAGATCAGCCTGCATATATGCCTGCGTAATCTGTTCCAGATCAGGCCTGCTCATGTTCCTGACATTTCTCCATGTTTAGGGACTAAACGAAAGTTGTATGACGCGGTAATATACGCGGCTGAAATGGCGTCGTTTAAATGACATATTTGAACGATTTCGCTAATATTAGCAAGTTTTTCCAATCCTTTCCTTTTGTTTCCAAAAAGCTTCACTTGAGGTCCAAAAATGAGTGTAAAAGAGATCAATCACCCGCTGGTTAAGCACAAGATCGGCTTAATGCGGGCACGGGATATGAGTACCCGTAGCTTCCGTCAGCTGGCTGCTGAGGTAGGCTGTCTGTTGACCTACGAAGCGACTAAGGATCTTGAGCTGGAGACTTACACCCTGGACGGCTGGTGTGGCGATGTGGAAGCGCAACGGATCAAAGGGAAGAAGATTACCGTCGTACCAATCCTGCGCGCCGGTCTCGGTATGCTGGACGGTGTGCTGGAGCTGGTGCCAAGTGCCAAAATCAGTGTCGTGGGCCTGTATCGTGATGAAGAAACCCTTGAGCCGGTTGCTTACTTCGAGAAGTTGGCAGGCGATATCGACAACCGTATCTCCCTGGTGATCGATCCGATGCTGGCGACCGGTGGTTCCATGATTGCGACCATCGATATGCTGAAGAAAGCTGGTTGTACCAGTATCCGTGCTCTGGTGCTTGTGGCCGCGCCGGAAGGTATTGAAAAATTGCAGGCAGCGCACCCGGACGTGGACCTGTACGTGGCGTCTGTGGACAGCCACCTGAACGAAAAGGGATACATTATCCCGGGTCTTGGCGACGCGGGTGACAAAATCTTTGGTACTCAGTAAGTAACAGGAGCTGACCTGAATGAGTGATTCTTCCTTCACAAACCTGCGCACTATCCTTGCGGGTTCGCAGATGCTGTTTGTCGCTTTCGGCGCCCTGGTGCTGATGCCGCTGCTGACAGGTCTGAACCCAAGTGTTGCGCTGTTTACCGCGGGTATTGGTACCCTGTTGTTCCACGCAGTGACCAAAAACTCCGTGCCGGTCTTTCTGGCGTCTTCGTTCGTGTTTATTGCACCGATCACCTACAGCACACAGACCTGGGGCGTTTCCGCTACCATGGGTGCGCTGTTTGCGGCGGGTCTTGTGTACATGGTGCTGGCGCTGCTGGTTAAGATCAAAGGCTCCGGTTTCATGCACCGCATCATGCCTCCGGTGGTAACCGGTCCTGTGATCATGGTGATTGGTCTGGGCCTTGCCCCAATCGCCGTGAATATGGCGATGGGTAAAACCGGTGACGGCGCTATCGAGCTGTTCCCATACCAGGACGCAATGATCGTTTCCATGATAGCACTGCTTACCACGCTGCTGGTTGCGACCCTGGCGAAAGGTGTCTTCCGTTTGGTGCCAATCCTGGCGGGTGTGCTGGTAGGTTACGTCGCGGCAAGCGCCATGGGTATGGTTGATCTGACCAAGGTCGCTGAAGCACCTGTATTTGCGATGCCTGAATTCGTAACCCCGGAGTTCAACCTGGCGGCGATTCTATTCATGCTGCCGGTTGCGATTGCACCGGCAATCGAACACGTGGGTGACGTACTGGCCATCGGTAACGTAACCGGTAAAAACTACCTGAAAAAACCAGGCCTGCACCGCACCCTGCTAGGTGACGGCATCGCGACCTCTGCTGCTTCCCTGTTCGGCGGTCCGCCTAACACAACCTACTCCGAAGTAACCGGTGCAGTGATGCTGACCAAGGCGTTTAATCCGAAGATCATGATCTGGGCGTCAATTTTCGCGATCCTGCTGGCGTTTGTGTCCAAGTTTGGTGTGCTGCTACAGACCATTCCTGCACCGGTGATGGGCGGTATCCTGATCCTGCTGTTTGGTTCCATCGCAAGTGTGGGTCTGAACACGCTGGTGAAGGCGCGCGTTGATATGAGCGAGCAGCGCAATCTGGTGATCGTTTCGACTACCCTGGTATTTGGTATCGGTGGTATGGCAATCGGCAACGGTGACCTGAATCTGCAGGGTGTAAGCCTGTGTGGTCTGGTTGCCATCGCGCTGAACCTGATTCTGCCTATGCATGAAACCGTAGCGGATGATCTGCACGAAGAGCAGGCCGTGGTAGAGGATATGGTAAGTCACGGTAAGTCGTGATTTTCGCCTAATCCCGTATTCGAAAAAGCCCGCCTCATGGTGGGTTTTTTTGTGGGCGAAAAAAATTCAGGCTTTGATATGATTGTCCTGCAATCGACAATGTGATGGGTATTCAGGAAGAGATGAATAAATCGGCAAAGATCAGCAAGCGCAGCCTGGAAAGTCAGGCGGCCGATCTGATGCGGGAAGACATTATAAACGGGAATCTGACCCCGGGAACCCGCTTGGTGGAGACAACCCTGGCCAAAGAGTATGGCTTGTCCCGTGGCACCATCCGTATCGCACTGCACCAGTTGGGGAGCGAAGGGTTGGTAACCCAGGTTCCTTATGCCGGCTGGTCGGTTACTGAACTGAACGATCAGGACCTGTGGGAGCTGTATACCCTACGCGCCACATTGGAAGGGATGGCGGCGCGCTTGGCGGCAGAGCGGATCTGTGAGGAGGGAGCTGAGCGATTGCGTGAGGCCTATCAGCAACTTCTGGCTTTATGTAAGTTGGGGGATCTCAAGGCGATCACCCGCGCCGATCTGGATCTCCACAAGCTGATTATCGAATTGTCCAGTCACTCCCGCTTAGCCAGTCAGTACCAACTGGTCGAGAACCAGTTTCTGGCTTATATCGCGGCCGCCAACCGGGACTTTGAACCGGAGAGTGTGGGCCTCAGTCATGCAGCCCTGGTGGAGGCAATCTGCGAAGGGGAGAGTGATAGGGCGGAAGCGGAGGCAATCCGTAATATCACCGGCTTTGAGGAGCTAAGATAAGCAAACAGCTAAAGGCGTCAGCCGACGCCTTTGTTCGTTTCGGGAGCTCTGCTAGGTAACTCGGTAACGCTGGATGATCTCATCATCCAGCTCCATCCCCAGACCAGGCCCCGTTGGCAGTGGGATCATCCCGTCGAGGGTGATCTGAGGGCCGTTCGTTGCGAGCTGCCAGCGTAAAGGGGATGTGGAGGTTGAAAACTCCACGTATTCCGCCTTCGGTTGTACAGCCAGAAAATGCAGGTTGGCCGCCAGGGTGAGGTCCGTATTCCAACCGTGGGGAATCAGTCGGCAGCTATGTTCAGCGGCCATGCCTGCTATCTGTTTCAGTGCGGTGAAGCCGCCTACCCAGCTGATGTCGGGTTGGGCGATATCAATGCCCGCCTCGGTAAAGAACGGGGTCCACTCTGCAGGGGCGGTCAGGCCCGTATCCCCGGCACCGACCGGTATGTTCGCAGCGCGCAGGGCGGCGAATTGATCGATGAGATCCAGTGGGAATGCTGCTTCAAGCCACTGAATCCGACACTCATGCAATGCAGGCAAAAGTGGCTCCAGTTCCTGATAGCTGCGAAAGCTGGCAGTCGCGTCCAGCATCAGCTCCATCTCATCACCCACAAAACGACGTGCGGCACAGAGCAGCTCCGCGCCGAGTTCAGGCTCCTCCCGCCAGAAGGGATCAATCGCCAGTTTCAGGGCCCTGACCGGGTACACCATCGCCCGCTCCAGTGCCTGTTGCAGTTCTGTCACTGTACGTCCCAACGGGTAGACGGTTGTATAGGCAGGCAGGTGTTGCTGCTGAACATTACCCAGCAGTTCGGCTACCGGTTTTTTTTCCAGTTTGCCTAACAGGTCCCACAAGGCGATATCGACACCACTGATGGCATGCATGACAACGCCACGCCGTCCGCAGTAGCTGGTTTGGTGATACATCTTCTGCCACAGGTCGCTAATATCCGTCGGGTCCTGGCCCAGCAGGATCGACTTCAGACCCATCAGCGTGTTGATGCGGGGAGGTGCGTCAACGATTGCTTTTATAACCGAGGGTAAGCTGTCGACCTCGGCAATACCGCTGACCCCGGCGTCCGTATCAATCCGGATCAAGCAGTTGTTATTGGTCGGATCCAGGTCCAGTTCGCGCTGACCGGGTACCCGCAGCTCAATGACTTCGACATCTGTTATTTGAACCACTTAACCACCTATCGTGTAGTGCCAGACTGCGTGATCCTGAACCGCCTGCCAATCCATTGTGATACCCAGGCCAGCGCCGGAAGGGGCCCGGACTTGACCGTCTACTGTGCGTATTGGTGTTAAGCAGCAGGCTTCGTGGCTGGGATAAGGTACAGGCTGTTCGAAGTACTGACTGTTAGGCAGCGATAACATCAGGTGCAGGTTAGCGGCCTGAGTAAGGCTGTAACCCCAGGACTGCAGTTCAAGGTTTAAACCATTGGCTTCTGCCAGGGCTGCAATAGTGCGACCGGCGGTAAAGCCACCGGCATAGGTAACGTCGGTGCGCAGTGCATCCCAGGCGTCCTCTTTCAGGGCCAGATTCAGAAGGCCCGGGGTGAGCAGGGTGTTGCCGGCCGGCAGTACCGGAACCGTCGTCGCACTGCGCAGTTCGGCATAACCGCGCAGGTCGGTATCCAGCAAAGGGGCTTCCAGCCAGACACAGTTCATCTTCTCCAGGCGTTTGGCGATGACTAATGCATCCTGGCGGTTGTAACGTTCCTCCAGATCGATCATAAATGGCAATTCAGAGCCAAAGACTTCTTCGATTGTATCGAGCAGCGCCAGATCCTGCTCCAGATTGCACCAGACATGGAATTTGATCGTACGGTGTCCCTGGGCCAGCAGTTGCCGGACAAAAGCCACATACTCGGATGGCTGATCGAATACCGGTGTGCTGGCATAGGCATCGATGCTGTTGCGGCTGCCGCCCAACAGACGGTAGAGCGGCAGATCCAGCGCCTTGGCTTTGAGGTCCCATAAGGCGATATCGATGATCGATTGGGGTTTTGGTGTCATGCTGTTGTAGCGCCCCATCAGGTGTTGCCAAATCGCATCCGTATGCCAGGCGTTGCGCCCCAGCAATTCCGGTAGCAGGGACTTCAGGGCGGCTGCCGGCGCGCTGTCAAAGTCGTGTTCCGAGTAGGTGGTAATCCCAGCGAATCCTTGCGCACCACAACGGGTGTTCAGGCGCAGCAGGGTCAGGGTTTCAAATACTTCGCCCATATCTCCCGCCAAGCGGTAACGCTCCACCGGAGGTGTAACGGCGAAGACCTCTGCACTTTTAATTTCAAGCTCTTTCATTCACACAATCCCAAAGTTCGGGGAGTTGTGATCGCCGCCCGATCGGACGGCGGTCACGGTACTCATCTTCAGATGGTTACGTCTGCGGTTGTTTCTTCGCGGCGAGGGGGATGAACCGCTACCGGCACTGGAGCCACGGCTGGCTGTAGACGGTATTCGTCTTCCCGTAACCAACGCACCAGGGAGATCGCCATAATGGCGGTGATGAACAGTTGCGGCAGAGCAAGTGTGATCGCCGCGGTCTGCAGCGCTTTCAGACCGCCAACAAACAACAGGCTGAGTGGCAGTCCTGCCAGGGCAAACGCCCAGAACAGACGGTGCCAGCGCGCCGGATGTTCATCTTCCTTCAGCTCGACCGTTGCGACAGCCGCCATGGTGTAGGCTGCCGAGTCAAACTGGGTGGCGAGGAAGATCAGGGCCAGAATACAGAACAGGGGCAGTATGATGCTGGACAACGGCAAGGAGTTGATCACTGCGATAATGGCCGTTGGCGCATCCTTTTCATTCAGCAATGTGGTCACAGACAGGATGTCGTTCAACTCCAGATGCATAGCATAGTTGCCCAGTGCACCGAAGTAGGCCCAGCAACCCAGGCTGCCAAAGATCAGCATACCGGCGATAACCTGGCGAATGGTGCAGCCGCGGGAGATCTTGGCGACAAACAGCCCCATAAATGGACCGTACGCGATCCACCACGCCCAGTAGAAAATAGTCCAGCCTTCCGGGAAACCGGAATTGGTCACCGGATCGGTCCAGAAGTTCATGCGTATAAAGTTCTGGAACATCAGACCGATGCCGTTGGTGGTGGTTTTGAGGATAAACAGGGTCGGACCCACCGCGACAATGAAGACCAGTAGGGCGATTGCCAACCAGACATTGATATCACTCAGCACCTTAATCCCTTTCTTCAGACCGGAGTACGCGCTGATACCAAAGATGGCTGTGCAGAGCAGCATGACAAATACGCTCAGGCCCATGGTGTTCTCGATACCCAGGATATCGCTCAGACCCGCTGCCACCATCGGTGTGCCCAGGCCCAGGCTGGTGCCGACACCACCCAGCAAACCAAACATAAATAGAATATCGATAACACGACCCAGCGGGCCGTGGGCATGTTTGCCGATCACGCCTTCGCAGGCAGCACTGAGTTTCAATTCCGGCTGCTTGCGGACATGGTAGAGGTACGCCAGAGGAATGGCAGGAACCCCATAGAACGCCCAGGCGGTTATGCCCCAGTGGAACATGCCGTAGGTAGCAGCCCATTCTGCGGCGGCATCAGAGTTTGCTTCAATGCCCAGTGGTGGTGACTGCAGATAATACGCCCACTCGATCACACCCCAATACAGAATACCGGAACCGATACCGGCGCAGAACAGCATGCCGGCCCAGCTAAAAGCGGTGAATTCCGGTTTATCTTCAGGACTACCCAGTTTTACTTGCCCGTAACGGCTCATTGCCAGCCAGACCAGCAGAACAACAGCCGCGATCCCGCCCCAGAGATAAAGAATGCCAAATTTAGACGTCATGATGCCGAAGGCAGCATTGATAAATGCATTCGCTTGCTCGGGCATGGCTAGCAAGGGAACGCAGATGCCGAGCAGTACCACCAATGTGGTGACGAAGGTCGGCCAGTCAGTACGAATACCCATCTTAGGTACCTCATTTATTTTTATTTGTCTGAATCGGTCTTTCCGAATTGTTCGTTTAGTGAACAAGAACAGGGTGGATAATATCATCATATTGTAGATTGTCCAACAATCTACAATATGATGATTGAAATTATATGCCTAAAAGCTCATCGCTTTAGTGATGCAAAAGCAGCACAACGTGGTATCTGATGTTAGAGCTTAGGCGCTTGGTAAACGGTGGATGCTGCAGGAAAGATGGAGGTTCTAAGGTTGTTTGGGAGTTATGTGGGTCGCAAAAAAGCCACCCTGAGCTAAGCTTCAGGGTAAATTTTTGTTTCTTGAACAGGACAAGGTAAGTCGGAGAGACTCAAGGATGCAGATGAAAAGGAACACCGCCCCCTGTGTGCGCAACTGTTGCCTGGATGAGCACGATATCTGTCTCGGATGCGGGCGCTCGCTGGAGCAGATCCTCAATTGGAGTGAAGTCGATCAGGCGCAGCGCCAGCTCTGGTTGGACGAGGCGGCCGAGCGACGGCAAAAGCGCCGCTTGTCGATCTGAATTACCTGATTTAACTGAGCATCTCCACCCGCTTCGCTTGCTGCTGAAGCTGGTACATGGAGCGGTATAAACCCGCCTCTTTGCCCATCAACGCGCTGTGGGTACCCCTTTCCTCAATCCGTCCGTGGGACAGTACCAGTATCTGGCCGGCGTGTTTAATCGTCGAAAGCCGGTGCGCCACAATGATCATGGTAACCTGGCCGTGTAACTCTTTCAGCGCCCGCTGGATCACCTGTTCTGTTTCACTGTCCACATTGGCGGTCGCTTCATCGAGCAGCAGAATGCGCGGTGATGCAGCCAGGGCTCTGGCGATCACCAGTTGCTGACGCTGGCCGGTGGAAAGGCGGGTGCCGCCTTCACCCAGCAGAGTGTCGAGACCCTCCGGCAGTTGCATAAGGGTGTTGCTCAGGTGGGCTTGCTGTGCGGCGCGCAGCAGTTCAGCTTCTGGAAGACCGCGGCCCATATCGATGTTATCGCGTAGGGTGCCGGCAACGATGAACGGCTCCTGCGGAATCAGGCCGATACCCCGGCGCAGGTTGTCGTGGCTGAAACTTTCCAGCGGCTGGCCATCCAGTTGGATAGCATCCGGGTTGCCCTGATAAAAGTTGAGCAGCAGGCTGAGCAGGGTGCTCTTGCCGCTGCCGGTATGGCCAACGATTGCATAGAGTTCGCCCGGTTGCAGGCTGAAGCTGATATCGTGCAGCACCGGTTTATCTGCCTGATAGGCGAAGTTGAGATGGGACACCGATAAGCGACCTTCGCTGACCTGTGCCGGGGTGTTGTGGTACTGCTGCTCGTTTTCCTCGATCAGGGTGTGGACGCGGTCCCCAGCCACCATCGCCTGCTGGTAGAGGTTGAAGCGTTGGGTCACTTCGGCCAGCGGTTCGGTAAACCGGCCCAGGTAGTTAAGGAAGGCGTAAAGCACCCCGACTTCGGCCACACCGGTGGTGACCTGCAAGCCAAACATCCAGATGATCGCGACCAGCACCAGAACACTGAGCAGGTCGATGGCCGGGCGCAGCAGCAGGGCGCTCACCTTGATGGTGCGCATGCGGGCGCGGTAGTAATCGTCGTTGACAGCATCGAACTTGCCGATAAAGCGCTGTTGCTGGTTGGTGGCCTGCAAGACCGACATGCCGGCGATCGATTCGCTGACGTTGGCGTTGATCTCGGAGCGTAGGTGGCGACTGTGCTGCACCGCCGGACCGCTGAACTTTTCGTACAGAAAGATCACGCCAACGACGGTGGGAATCAGCAGGGCAGACGCCAGCATCAGTTGAAGGTCCAGCAGCGCCATGGCAATCAGGATGCCCACCAACAGGATCAGGTTGCTCATTACCACCGACAGAAACTGCACGTAGAGATCCTTGATCGCTTCGGTGTCGTTGGTGATACGGCTGACCAACTGGCCGGTGCGGGCATGATCGAAATAGGCCATCGGCAGGTTGAGTACGTGCTTGAAGGCGCGCTGACGGATGTCCTGCACCGCATTCAGCGCCATGGTGGTGAAATGCATGGTCTGCTTGTAACGCAGCCAGGCGGCTGCAACCTGCGTCACCAGATACAGGCCCAACAGGATGCCCAGCGCCTGGGTATCAAAGTTGCGTGGCATCAGGTAGTCATCGATAAATACCTTGCCCAGGTAAGGACCGAACACGTCGGCCGCAGTCGCCAGCAGCAGGAAAATCGTGGCTTTGCTGAGTAGGGCCTTGTCGCCATAGATATAAGCCGACAGCAGCTGGAAGGTGCCGCGGCGATTGTGGTGTTTTGCAATGCGCTGCTGATTATCGTTCATCCAGTGCCGCCTCCATCTGCTGGTAGGTCCACATGCGGCTGTACCAGCCATCCTGCTGCGTCAGGCTGTTGTGGTGACCCCGTTCGCTGATCTCCCCATGGTTGAGTACCAGGATTTCGTCGGCATCCTCGATGGCCGAGAGGCGGTGGCTGATAATGATCACGCTGCGATTCTGGGTGTCACTGCGGAGATGCTGCAGGATCTGTTGTTCGGTATGTACATCCACTGCCGACAGGGCATCGTCCAGAATCAACACCGGTGCATCGGTGATCAGGGCACGGGCGATTGCCAGGCGCTGGCGCTGTCCGCCCGACAGGGTGATACCACGCTCACCCACCTGGGTGTCGTACCCCTCGGGGAAGCGCTGGATATCTTCGTCCAGCGCCGCAATCCGGGCCGCGTGGCGGATCTCTTCGCGGGATGCATCCGGTTTCGCCAGCGCAATGTTGTCTGCGATGCTGAGGCTGAACAGGAAGCTGTCCTGTGGCACGTAGGCAAAACAGGCGCGCAGCTCATGCAGCGAGAGATCCTGCAACGGCGTGCCGTCGATACGGATCTGCGCGGTGCCGGATTCCCAATGACGCGTCAGCAGCTGGATCAGCGTGGTTTTGCCCGACCCGGTTGGACCGGCGATCCCCAGACGTTTGCCGGGGGGCAGGGCGAAGTTCAGGCCTTTCAGGATCTGTGGGCCGCCAGACTCGTAGCCGAAGTTGAGATTTGCCACTTCAATCGCGGGTGTCTGCGGGCGTGTCTCTCCGCGATCATCGATGGTATCGGCGGTATTGAGCAGCTCATCTACCCGTTTGAATGCCGCACTGCCCCGTTCAACGATGTTCAGCAGCCAGCCAAAGGCCCACATAGGCCAGATCAGTTGGCCCATGTAGAGGGTAAAGCTGGCCAGCTTGCCGACCGTGAGTTCCTGTTGCCACACCAGCCAACCGCCGACCGCCAGGATCAGCAGCAGCGAGGTGGTCAGGCAGAGGTAGATCACCGGTTCGTACAGGGCTTCGTAGCGAGCCACCTGGTAGTTACAGCGTGCGGCTTTTTCGGCGATGCCGTTAAAGGTATCGCTTTCCGCCTGCTCTCGTCCCATCGCCTTGACCAGCCGGATGCCGGCCAGCGCTTGCTGGGTCTGGTTGTTCAGATCGGAAAAACGCTCCAGTGACTCCTGAAAGTGTTGATGAACGGAACGGGAGATCTTGTAAAAGCCGTAGCCCATCAGCGGGAACGGCAGCAGGGCGATCAGTGTCAGGCGCCAGTCGATGGCAAACAGCATCATGGCGATTACCAGAACAAAGGTGAGCGCACCGTCGAAGCCGGACAGCACACCTTCACCGGCCGCCAGCTCGATGGCATCGATATCGTTGGTGGCCTTGGCCATCAGGTCGCCGGTACTTTGCTGGCTGTAGAAGGCCGGTCCCAATCGGGTCAGGCGCTGGTAGAAACGCTGGCGCAGGATGCCGCCCAAGCGGTAGGAGGTGCCAAACAGGATCAGGCGCCAACCTACACGTAACAGATAGATCAACAGACCCATGACCAGCAGCACCAGCAGATACTGTTCAACCGGGCGGCTCAGTTTGCCTTCGGCCAGCAACAGGTCGATGGTCTGGCCGATCAGGTAGGGCAGAGCGGCGTTGAGCAGGGCAACGCCTGCCAGCATCATCAGGGCCAGGGCATAAGTGCGCCGGTTGGCTTTAAAAAACCACGCCAGTTGGTGAAACAATTGCATCTGCAGGTGAGTCCGTTGCTGTCTGCGGGAAAGTTAGGGTCAGGAGCCTGCTGGGGTTGACCGAGCATGAAACCCAACAGGCTCCTAGTTTACAGCGTAGACCGGGTTGAGGTGCAGAGGGAGAGGAGCCGCATAACTGCAACAGAGTGATGCGGCGAATGTATGGAAAGTAGCGCAGGCCTACCTGGACAGGTACTTGATGCCCTGTTCGATGCCGTCGAGTGTCAGTGGATACATCCGGTCCTCCATGATCTGCTGGATCATGCTGATGCTGTGGGTGTAGTTCCAGTAGCGCTGCTGACTCGGATTGAGCCAGATAACCTTGTCCCAGGTCGCCTTGATGCGTTGCAGCCAGACTTGGCCCGGCTCATCATTCATGTGCTCCACACTGCCGAAACGGTCGACGATCTCGTAGGGAGACATGGACGCATCGCCGATAAAAATCACCCGGTAGTCGGGGCCGTAGGTGTGTAATACGTCGAGGGTGGGGATCTTCTCGGCAAAACGGCGGCTGTTGTCCTTCCAGACGTGCTCGTAAACACAGTTGTGGAAGTAGAAGTATTCCAGGTGC
The DNA here is from genome assembly GCF_029961155.1 of Pontibacterium granulatum. Lineage (GTDB taxonomy): Bacteria > Pseudomonadota > Gammaproteobacteria > Pseudomonadales > Balneatricaceae > Pontibacterium > Pontibacterium granulatum. The sequence continues at coordinate 77,111 of NZ_JASBRH010000002.1, forward strand.
TTGAACTCGGTGCGGGCGGCGGAGAACAATTCCTCACACATACGGATATAGGGATCCATGGAACCACCCACATCCAGAAAGAGCAGTACCTTGGCGGCGTTGTGACGCTCGGGCACCATCTTGATGTCCAAGAGGCCAGCGTTGTTGGCGGTGGACTGGATTGTGTCGTCCAGATCCAGCTCATCGGCGGCACCGCTGCGGGCAAACTGGCGCAGCTTGCGCAGGGCTACCTTGATGTTGCGGGTGCCCAGCTCGACGCTGTCATCCAGATTGCGGAACTGGCGTTTCTCCCACACTTTTACCGCACGTTTGTTTTTGCTCTCGCCGCCGACCCGAATCCCCTCCGGGTTGTAACCACTGTGCCCGAACGGTGAAGTGCCACCGGTGCCGATCCACTTATTCCCGCCGGAGTGGCGTTCCTTCTGCTCGTTCAGCCGCTCTTTAAGGGTATCGAGCAGGGCTTCGAGTCCCCCCATGGCCTCAATCTCGGCCTTCTCTTCGTCGGAGAGCTGGCGCAGGAAATTGGCTTCCAGCCAGTGCTCCGGGATCAGTGCGTCGGTAAAGTCTTCGACCAGTTCCAGATCCTTGAAGTAGGCACCGAAGGCCTGATCGAAGCGGTCGAAGTACTTCTCGTCCTTGATCAGGCAGGTCCGCGCGAGCAGGTAGAATTCGTCTGCACTGCAGAAAGCCAGTCGCGCTTGCAGGGCTTCCAGCAGGATCAGCAGCTCCTTGATGGTGACCGGAACACCACTCTTACGCAGGTGGTAGAAGAGGTCGATCAGCATCAGCGGTTATCCCGACGGGCCATAAAGGCCAGGCGCTGCAACATGTGAAGATCCTGTTCGTTCTTCAACAGGGCACCGTACAGCGGCGGCATCGCCTGGCTTGGATCGCGGTTGATCAGGGCGTCGCGGGAGATGTCGTCGGACAGCAGCAGTTTCAGCCAGTCGATCAGTTCGGAGGTGGATGGTTTCTTGCGCAGGCCGTTCACGTTGCGTACCTGGAAGAAGATCTCCAGCGCTTCGCGCACCAGCTCCTGCTTGATCTCGGGGAAGTGCACATCCACGATCTGATGCATGGTCGCCTGGTCGGGGAAATTGATGTAGTGGAAGAAGCAGCGGCGCAGGAAGGCGTCCGGCAGCTCCTTCTCGTTGTTGGAGGTGATGATAATGATCGGGCGGTGCTTGGCTTGTACGCGTTCGCCGGTTTCGTAAACAAAGAACTCCATCTTATCCAGCTCGACCAGCAGGTCGTTCGGGAACTCGATGTCAGCTTTATCCACTTCGTCGATCAGCAGTACCACCTGCTCGTCGGCGTCGAATGCCTGCCACAACATCCCTTTTTTGATGTAGTTGGCGATGTCGTGCACCCGGTCGTCACCCAGCTGGGAGTCGCGCAGGCGGCTTACCGCATCGTATTCGTACAGACCCTGCTGGGCTTTGGTGGTGGATTTGATGTGCCAGCGCAGCAGCTTTTTGCCTAGGGAGGCGGCAACTTCTTCCGCCAGCATGGTTTTACCGGTGCCCGGCTCGCCTTTGATCAGCAGTGGGCGCTGCAGCGTAATGGCGGCGTTAACAGCCATCTGCAGGTCTTCGGTGGCTACGTACTGGTCGGTACCTTCAAATCTCATCCAACATTTCCTCCTATGTCCGGAACCGGCAGTGTACCAAAAGCGTTTCACTGGGTACTAATGAATAAGGGTAATCATGTAATCCGGTGTGATCCATTTGTGTTAAAAATGACCAGTCCGGTTCTATTTAAGGGGTACTGACGGTAGTATTGCTGGACGTCTGATTTGAGATCTATTGATTGGAAGGTGTATGGCAGGTTCCGTCGATGAACTTAGCGCTGAATCCAAGTGTGCAGTAGCGCAAACCGAAGTCCCGATGACAGTGGAGGAGCTGGACCAGATCCTCAAGCTGCAGCAGGAACTGTTTGCCAGTGTGGCGCGTAACGATGATCATCTGTCGATCATTGCGCAGATCTGCGCCTTGGCAGAAGGTTTTCTACCCAATGCGGTGGCGTCGGTCATGTTGCTCGATCCGCAAACTGGATTGATGAGTGTGCTTTCCGCACCGAGTGTGCCGCAGCAGGGAATCGAAGCGCTGCGTGGCCTCAAGCCCGGTAAGTCGGGTGGTTCCTGCGGTAACGCGGTTTTTTCCAATCAGCCTGTGTATGTTCAGGACACCTTCGCCGATCCCCGTTGGGCGGATCTGAGGCAGATCGCCTACGACTTCAATCTGTGTTCCTGCTGGTCGACGCCGGTGCGCAACGAAAAGCTGGAAGCGATCGGTTCTTTTGCGCTGTCCTCCTTTGAGCATCGTTTCCCATCTGCTTTTCATAAACGCTTGCTGGAAGTTGGTGCCCACATTATCAGTATCGTACTGGCGCGCCAGGGACAGGTTGAAGATCTGGAGGCCAGCCGCAAACGGATCGAACTGATGGGTACAGTGCTGACCCAATCCTCGGAAGGTGTATTGGTGACTGATGAGCACAATCGCATTGTAGAAACCAACGCAGCGTTTGAACGCATCACCGGTTACCGCAACCATGAAGTGCGTGGTCGCGACCCCAAATTACTCTCCTCTGGTTTGCAAGATGCAGCTTTCTATGAGCGGATGTGGGCCGAATTGCTGCTGCATGACAATTGGCACGGTGAAATAATCAACCAGCGCAAAGACGGCTCCGAACTGTGTCAGTGGATGAGCTTGAGTGTCATTCGTGACCCGATGGGGCGTGTCCGTAACCATGTGGCGGTGTTTACTGACCTGACCGAGCTGAAAGCGGGTAAGGAGAAACTGGTACACGCGTTGGAGCATGACCAGCTCACCGGTTTGCCCAACAAGTCCAAGCTGACCATGCTGCTGGATGAGGGAGTTCATAGCCGCTCGCTGTTGCTGCTGAATGTGGATAACTTCAGCTACATCAATACGGGCTATAGCCTGGCCTTTGGCGACAAGTTGCTGTGTGCCATTGCTAGGCGTTTGCTGGAGATCGAACCCCACGCCCAGATATTCAGAATCAACGCCGACGAGTTTGCGTTGTACTTCGATCGGGAAGTTGATCTGGTGGCGGTCAATGCCCGCGTACAGAAGCAGTTCTTCTCCCGTCAAATTGACGTGGAAGACTTGGGATTCAACATTACCTTTACCGCAGGAGGTGCCGTTGGTCGCGAAGGCCTGGCGAGCAAAGCGGTGCAGGCGCTACGCAAAGCGCGTGAGTTGGGTAAGAACCAGTTCCACCTCTATGCTGCGGACAGCGACGAGCCGGATCAGGCAAAACGGGCCGAGCATATTTATTGGAACGGTATGTTGCACGATGCGCTGGCGAACGGCGGCATCGAACCGTATTTCCAGGGGATTCGTGATAACCACACCGGCGAGATCGTTAAATACGAAGCATTGGTGCGCCTGCTTGAGGGCGGCACGGTGCATAGTCCATTCCATTTCCTGGACGCGGCGCGTCTATCGGGATTACTACCGCTGATCACCCGTCGTGTGATCGACCGAGGTTTTTCTCAGATTGCCGGTACAGCCATTGAGCTGTCGATCAACGTCACTGAAGAGGACCTCAACCAGCACTACTTGGAGCAATACCTGGAAACCAAGCTGGCTGAATATGCGGTGCAGCCGGAACAGGTGACGCTGGAGATTCTGGAGGGGGTCAGCTCCACCGGTAAGAAGAACCATATTAAGCAGCTGCGTGCGCTGAAGGCACGCGGTTATCATCTGGCGATCGATGACTTTGGCACCGAATACTCAAACTTCGAACGTATCCTCGAGCTGAATGTGGATGTGGTGAAGATTGACGCCAAGTACATCAAGAACATCGCCGAAGACAGAGCGAGTTACGAGATCACGCGGGCGATTGTGTATTTTGCCAAGAACGCGGGAATCGAAACCGTGGCCGAGTTTGTCCACAGTGAAGCTGTGCAGGCGATTGTTGAAGAGTTGGGAATTGAGTATTCGCAGGGTTATTTGTTCAGCGAGCCTGCGGCAGAGATCCATCTGTAAGAAAAGGAAGGTGGGAACCTTCTTACACCTCAATATCAATCAGTGTGCCGATACGTTCGCTGTCGGCCTGCAAAACCTTGGTGCCTGCTTCCGCTTCTGTTTTTGCCAGCTGCAGCTCTACCAGTGATGACTCGATCGGTTTATTGGCCACCGGTGCAAAAGTGTTGGAAGACTTCTGGGCGTCGGTAGTTTCAACCGGAGTATCGATCGGTGCTTGTGCGATCTCGGTTGCCGCCTGATCCATGCGTTGTTGAGACTGGCTGATGGCCTGGTACGCCGACTGACTGGCGGGTTGAATATCCATGGCGGTTCTACCTGATTGGGTGGGATTCAGCCCCTAGGGTAGAGGTTAAAGATGACCGTTACTAGTGTGACTCATGCTTTTTTCGTAGTTCTGTTCTTGCATCAGGCTTTTTGTTGATCTCAGGCAGATAAAATAAAACCCCGCCCAGGTTGCCCTGAGCGGGGTTTTCTAAAGTGTTAAGCAGCCTGAGACTGCTTACGTATTATTTAGCGGCTTCGTATGCAGCGGCAGCTTCAACAATCGCAGCGCGTGCAGCGTCAGCGTTGTCCCAGCCTTCAACCTTAACCCACTTGCCTTCTTCCAGACCTTTGTAGTTCTCGAAGAAGTGCTTGATGCGGTCACGCATCAGCTGAGGTACGTCTTCGATGTCGTTTACATCTTTGTACGCTTTAGTCAGCTTGTCGTGAGGAACAGCAACCAGCTTAGCGTCTTCGCCTGCTTCGTCGGTCATGTTCAGAACGCCTACAGGACGGCAACGGATTACGGAACCTGGGATTACCGGGTATGGCGTCAGAACCAGTACGTCCAGTGCGTCGCCGTCGTCCGCCAGGGTGTTGTTGATGTAACCGTAGTTAGCTGGGTAGAACATAGGAGCAGCCATGAAACGGTCAACGAAGATCGCGTCTTCCTCTTTCTCGATCTCGTATTTTACCGGAGAACTCTCTGCCGGGATTTCGATCACAACGTAGATGTCGTTTGGCAGATCTTTGCCTGCAGGGATTTTAGCGAAGCTCATGCTTGTCTTCCTGTTAACGATTAATAAATTCAGTGATGAGCGGATTATACCCGGATCGTAAACACTCGATGAATACGACTTAACGCTGAGGATAATCCGCTGAAAAGAGTATTTTCGCTTAGCTGTTCAGCTTAGCCGCCTGGGATTCTTCATTACCCTGGTGGTACTCGATCGCAGTGGCCACTTCGTTATGAGAACCCAGTGCGACGGAAACGCGCTGGTGAATGTGGCTTGGCTCAATGTCCAGAATGTTTTCGTAGCAGGTGCTTGCCTTGCCGCTGGCCTGTTCGATCAGCAGTCCCATTGGGTTGCCTTCGTACATCAGGCGCAGTTTACCCGGCTTGTTAGGATTGCGCTGATCCCACGGGTAGGTGAAGATACCGCCGCGGGTCAGTACGCGGTGTACCTCTGCAACCATGGATGCAACCCAACGCATGTTGAAGTTCTTGCCACGTGGGCCTTCTGCGCCCTGCAACAGGTCACCGATGTAGCTCTGCATCTGTGGTTCCCAGAAACGCTGGTTGGACATGTTGATGGCAAACTCTTTGGTGTCCGCCGGGATCGTTACGTTCTGCTCAGTCAGCAGGAAGTCACCGGTGTGTGCCAGAGTGAACATGTTTACGCCGGAACCGGTGGTCAGGGTCAGTACTGCGGATGGGCCGTACAGTACGTAACCGGATGCTACCTGTGCGCGTCCCTTCTGCAGGTACGCTTTTTCGTCAGCACCGGTCAGGCCTTTAGGCAGTTCCAGAATGGAGAAAATGGTACCCACGGAGACGTTTACGTCGATGTTGGAGGAACCGTCCAGTGGGTCGAAGATGATCAGGTAGCGACCGTCCGCGTGACCTGCAACCGGGTCGTCTTCCTCTTCAGATGCGATACCGGCAACCAGCGGGTTATCCAGCATGACCTTTTTCAGTACGTCGTTGGCGATAACATCCAGCTTTTTCTGTGTCTCACCCTGAACGTTGGTATTGTCTGTGGTGCCCAGTACACCCGCCAGTGCGCCTTCACGCAGCTGAATGGCGATCTCTTTACAGGCGATCATCAGGGTGTCAATCAGGTCAACCAGGTTGGTGTCCGTTTTTTGGTGGGTCAGAAACTGGCTCAGAGTCTGCATCAGATCTGTATCTCTCCGCTTGTGGCAGGTTGGTAAATTGCAGGTTGGTAATTGGGTGGCGATTTTACGTGATATGGCCACGGATTGCATGGCCTGCAGGTCAATTAGTGGGCTTTTTTACGAATTCCTTCGTAGCGGCAACGTGACCGCCGGGAAAGCGGTAAAAAACTGTTATTATGGAACGTATTGATTGATCAGGGAGTTTGCTAAGTGCATATCCACATTCTTGGAATTTGCGGCACCTTTATGGGGTCGCTGGCGTTGTTGGCGAAAGAGCTGGGTCATAAGGTGACCGGATCTGATGCCAACGTATATCCACCTATGAGCACCCAGCTGCAAGCGCAGGGGATCGAGCTGATGGAGGGGTACGATCCTGCCCATCTGCAACCTGAGCCGGATCTGGTGGTGGTCGGTAACGCCATGAGCCGCGGCAACCCGGCAGTGGAGTATGTACTGGATAAAGGGCTGAAATATACCTCGGGGCCGGCCTGGCTGCACGATGCATTGCTGCGTGATTGCTGGGTGTTGGCGGTGTCCGGTACCCACGGTAAAACCACCACAGCCACCATGCTGGCCTGGATTCTGGAGCACGCCGGTATGAAGCCGGGTTTCCTGATAGGTGGTGTGCCGCAGAACTTTCCGGTATCGGCGCGTGTCGGTGACTCGCCGTTTTTTGTGATCGAGGCGGACGAATACGACACCGCCTTCTTCGACAAACGCTCCAAATTTGTTCACTACTGCCCGCGTACCCTGATCCTGAATAACCTGGAATACGACCACGCGGATATCTTCCCGAATCTGGCGGCGATCCAGACCCAGTTCCACCACCTGGTGCGCATTGTGCCGGGTAATGGTCAGATCATTCTGCCAAAGGGGCAACCAGCACTGGATGAGGTACTGGAACAAGGGTGTTGGACCGACGTTGTACAGACCAGCGTGGACGGAGGGGAAGCGGATTTTCAGGCCAATCTGCTGAAAGAAGACGGTTCCCACTTCGAAGTGCGTTTTGACGGTGAGATGAAAGGCATTGTGGAGTGGTCGATGACTGGCTTGCACAGTGTGAACAACGGTCTGGTTGCCATCGCTGCTGCACGTAACGTGGGCGTCCAGCCGGAACATGCCATTGAAGCCCTGAACGAATTCGGTGGCGTTAAACGTCGCATGGAGCTGGTGGGCGATGTGGATAACATCCGTGTGTATGACGATTTTGCCCACCATCCAACCGCGATTGAAACCACCCTGGCAGGCCTTCGTGCCAATGTGGGGGACGCGCCGATCATTGCGGTGATCGAACCACGCTCTAACACCATGCAGCAGGGCGTGCATCAGGATACGCTGGCTGCTTCCACCGTGATGGCTGATCAGGTGTTCTGGTATCAGCCGTCCCATCTGGATTGGTCGCTGCAGGACGCTGTATCTGACAGCCCGGTACCGGCAAAGGTATGCAGTGACACCCAGAACATCATCGACCAGGTGGTGGCGCTGGCTGAACCGGGTACCCATGTGGTGGTGATGAGCAACGGTGGCTTTGAAGGTATTCACAGTCGACTGGTGAATGCTCTGCAGGAGAAACAGGCATGAGGTTGGATCGTGTAACGCTAGCCATTACAGGGGCCTCCGGTGCCCAGTACGGTTTGCGCCTGCTGGAGTGTCTGGTGGCCGCAGATATTCAGGTGATGGTATTGATCTCCCGTGCTGCTCAAGTGGTGATTGCGACGGAAACCGATCTGAATCTGCCGGGCGGTACCGCCGAGCAGGAGCGGTTTCTGACCGCCCACTGCAACGCCAAAGAGGGACAGGTCCGTGTCTTTGGGCGCGAGCAGTGGATGTCGCCGGTGGCATCCGGCTCCGGCGCACCGTCGGCGATGGTGGTGTGCCCGTGTAGCACAGGTACATTGTCCGCGATCGCCTGTGGTGCCAGTAATAACCTGATAGAGCGGGCGGCGGATGTGGCCCTGAAAGAGCGACGCCAGCTGATTCTGGTACCCCGGGAGGCGCCGTATTCTGAAATCCACTTGGAGCACATGCTCAAGCTGACCCGCATGGGGGCGGTAGTGATTCCCGCCAGTCCGGGCTTTTACAATAAGCCAACTTGTATTGAGGATATGATCGACTTCGTGGTGGCACGTATCCTCAATCAGCTGGGTATCGAGCAGGATCTGATGCCACGCTGGGGCGATGATCTGATCAGGTGAAATCAGGTCGCGCACAGAGTAGAATTCGCCCCTTATCTGATAACAGGTTTGAGTCATGCCCAAGATTTTAGCGCTGGATACCTCCACTGATGCCTGCTCCGTGGCGTTGGATATCAACGGAAACGTAACGCAGGATTTCCGCATTATTCCTCGTCAGCACACCAAGCAGTTGTTGCCGATGGTGCAGGATATGTTGCGCGAACATGACCTGACTGTAGCGGATCTGGACGCCATCGCCGTAGGGCGCGGACCGGGCTCGTTTGCTGGCATCCGTATCGCCACCGGTGCGGCTCAGGGTCTGGCGTTCGCGGCTGAACTGCCGATGCTGCCAACCTCCACCTTGGCGGCGATGGCGCTGAAGATTCACCGTGATACGGGCGCAGAGTTTATTGTCACTGCACTGGATGCGCGGATGGACGAAATCTATTGCTGTGCGTACCAGATTAAGAATGGCCTGCCCGTTGAATTGATGCCGGAAACCGTGTGTGCACCGCAGCAGCTGAAACTGCCGGATGCGGCAGATAGCTGGACCGTGGGTGGCAGCGGTTGGGTGTATCTGGAGGCGATGTCTGCAGAGGTACAGCAGGCGGTAAACCCGCTGGAAACGATGATTTATCCGGCGGCCGCAGAGATTGTTACATTGGCATTGGAAGATTGGAACGCAGGGAAAGCGGTGGCGCCGGAAGAGGCGTTGCCGGTTTATTTGCGTGATGAAGTTGCATGGAAAAAGAAGGACCAGCAATAAGTTATGGATTGGCTACAAGTTACCATTCTCGCCCTGATTCAGGGGTTGACCGAGTTTCTCCCGATCTCAAGCTCCGCCCACCTGATTCTGCCGTCGCAGTTGTTGGGGTGGGAAGACCAGGGGTTGGCGTTTGACGTCGGCGTACACGTCGGCACCCTGAGTGCGGTGATGCTCTACTTCCGCAAGGATATTGCTGCCATGATTGGTGCGTGGCTGAACTCCCTGCGGGGGCGTCAAACCACGGAAGGCTGGCTGGCCTGGTATGTGGCCTTTGCCACGATTCCCGCTGTGGTCTTTGGCCTGGCGATTAACGATATCATCGACGTATATGGTCGTTCGATTCTGGTGATTGCGGGTACCACTCTGATCTTCGGCGCACTGCTGTGGTGGGCGGATAAGAACCGTACCGAGGTACGCTCGCTGGATAAGATCACCTTTAAAGATGCGATGATCATCGGTGTGGCCCAGGCTGTAGCCTTGATTCCGGGTACATCGCGTAGCGGCATTACCATTACTGCAGCACTGATGTTGGGTCTGGAACGTCAGGCCGCGGCTCGCTTTTCGTTTCTGCTATCTATTCCGGTGATTCTGGGTGCCGGTCTGCTGAAAGGTAAGGAGCTGGTGGAAACCGGCACCGATGCTCAGTGGGCGATGGTGATCGGTGGCGCAATGATCGCCGCCGTCAGTGCGTTCAGCTGTATCCATCTCTTCCTGAAATGGTTGGATCGCATTGGCATGATGCCGTTTGTGATCTACCGTTTAGCATTAGGTGTAGCATTGCTGGTGGTATATTTCGCTGCATAAGCCATCATGGTCATAACGCTGGATAGCTGAAAGAGAGTTTAAATGCAGGTTGGTGCGCACAATACACTGCCACAACTCGCAACGTTGCAGAAGCAGCGGGCGGTGACACGTGCGCAGCCCCTGCAGAAACCGGTTGATAGCCAGCGTACCGATGCCAGTCGCAAAACCAATCACTTTGCTGTGCTGCAAGGCGAATACCTGCAGCAGGGCAGCCGCAGCGAAACCTTTGAACACCTTAAAGGAATAGGTCTTTCGGTGCGAAATGCGCTGGAAACCTACACCGAAACCGCCAGCTTTCAGCCGCGTAACCTGAGCGGTGAGCTGGTGGGTGTTGATCTCTACGTTTGATCCCACTCTGTCCCGAGACTTCCATGAGCGATACTCCCCTGAATCCCTACGCCGTCCTTCCGCTTGGCCCCGCATTTGTTGAGGCAGCGACTGCCCTGGCTGCAGAGATTAACTGTCCGCTGCTGCGCGAGGGTGATGATCCCGAGCAGTTTGAGGTATTACTGCAGGTAGGCGTGCATGGGTTGGGTCTGCAAGCGACGGGCAAGAAAGCGCCCGGCGCGATCAACGCGGACTTTCTGGCCGGGGCCACGGCCCACCGCCGCAAGTTTGGTGGTGGCAAAGGGCAGATGATCGCCAAAGCAGTGGGTATTAAGGGAGGGATTCGTCCTCAGGTGCTGGATGTGACTGCCGGCCTGGGTAAGGATGCTTTTGTGTTGGCGACACTGGGGTGTGAAATGACTCTGGTTGAGCGCTCACCGGTGATCCATGCGCTGCTGCGAGACGGGATCGAACGTGCCAAGCAAGACCCGGAAGTTGCAGAGATTGTAGAGCGTATGCAGCTGAACCATGCCAACAGCATTGACTGGATGCGCGAGCACGCCGCAAACGGCGAACGTTATCAGGTGGTGTATGTGGATCCGATGTTTCCCCACAACGACAAGTCTGCGCTGGTGAAAAAGGAGATGCGTGTCTTCCGTCCGGTGGTGGGTGACGATACGGATGCGGAGGAGCTGCTGGAGGCAGCGCTGGGCATTGCCGAGAATCGGGTGGTGGTCAAGCGCCCGCGCAAGGCGCCAACGATCGGCTCACGGGCGCCGAGTTATCAGCTGGAAGGCAAATCCAGTCGTTACGATATCTATACCCTTAAAAAGTTAGGCTGATAAGGCCAGCGTTTTAAGGCTTAGCGCAGGGGCGTTGAAGCGGTTTTTAACCAGCGCTGCCCAGTTTCTGATCCACTGTCACAATCAGGTGGGGGCGCAGGATACGGCGTGCCAGCTTGAACACCGGCTGCGGATCTTCACCCAGCATTAATCGTCCTTTCGTTTCCCGCAGCAACCCGTTACTCAGGGCCTGTTCGATAAAGCTGCTAAATACCCGTTTATCCGCGTACTCCCGTGACTGGAAGCCATAAGAGTGGTGAATCTGCTTGGCCAGGCGGCTGCTTTGGCTAAGCAGATCGTTCTGATTGATCTGTTGATAGCGATCGACAACGCGCAGTACCAGATAGTAGCGCAGTAACATAGGTTCGGTGCTCAGTTGCAGTAGTTGGCAAATAACCGATTCGGTGGCGCAGACCCGCTGCTCAGACTGGATAAGTAGGCCTGTTTCAGTCAGGCTGTCGCGAATATCACGTAGCACCAGTGTCAGTTCTTCCGGTTGCCACGGGAGGGTGAGTTCAGCGTCCAGCGTGGGATAGAGCTGGCCGATCAGGCGGCTGATCGTTTGTGAGCGACATCCGCCCAAACGCCTTGCTGCCAGGAGATAGAGGCCAGGCAGTGCCACCAGGTGAGAGATCATATTACGGTAGAAGGTGAGGTTTTGTGCCTGCTCTTCACTGACACAGATTACATTTTCCCGGCGGGAGACCAGTTGGTGACGCACCGCTTCATCCAGCCAGGCGTGTGGGGCAGTTTCTGGCAGGCTTAGGTTGACCTTGGGTAAGCGGCGCAGAACATCCAGCAGTTGCTGGCTTCGGGTCAGGAGCTGATCACTGGCCATACGACGGCTTGGTTGGCTGAGCAGGCAGGTGGCCAGCAAGGAGATCGGCAGGGCCGATGCGACCCGGTTTACCTCTTTCAGCGTCTGGCGTCCCAGCAAACGAGCCTGCTCGAAGACGGATTTTTCCGGATCATCCTGCTCTGCCAGAAGCAGAGGTTTGCCTATGTTCAGGTGCACACTGCCAAAGCGTTTCCCCAGGATACCGAGTGACATCAAGCTGTTGCCCAGACTCTCCTGGTTCTTGGCTGCACCGGACAACTCGGCCTGATAACTGGCGCCCTCGATCAGCCGATCATAGCCGATCCATACCGGCACAATGGCCAGTGGTACATTGGGGGTGGTTCGGAAGGACTCGACGGTCATGCGCAGCAGGCCGGTACGGGGATGTAAAAGCCGCCCGGTGCGACTGCGGCCTCCCTCAATAAAGTACTCAATGGCGTGGCCGTGGTGGCTCAACGCTTCGAGGTAAGCCTTGTAGAGGCTGTAATACAGCTTATCGCCCTGGAATGAGCGACGCATAAAGATAGCCCCGCCACGCTTCAGGATCGGTCCGATTACCGGCAGGTTGAGGTTATCCCCTGCCGCTACATGCGGCAACATCAGCCCATGCTGATAAAGTGCCCACGACAGCATAATGTAATCCATGTGGCTGCGGTGGCAGGGTAGATAGATGAGCTGATGGCTTTTCGACAGGCTGTGCAGTTGCTCGGCATTGCGAAGGTGCACACCTCCGGGGTACAAGCGGCGGGTGGCAGCGGTGACGATACTGTTCAGAATCCGGGCGATATTGGGGCTGAAGTCCGCGGCGATGATATCGAGAATCTGGCGACTCTGCTGTTCCGCTGCAAAGCGATTACCGCCGTTTTTACCGCTACTTTGATCCAGTGCTGCTTGCACCTCTTTATGCTGCATCACCTGACCCAGCAGCGTCCGTCGATGGGAGAGGTCCGGTCCGATCACCGTACGGCGGCTGATCTGGAAGTGGGTACGCAGCACGCGGGTCAGTTTACGACTCGCTTCCTCCAGTGGCAGGTCATCCAGTTCGTTCAGCAGGACTGGTTTATCAACGGAGATCAGGGTGTTGCGGCCGTTCAGCAGAATACGCAAAGCGCGGGTCAGCGGGTTGCCCTTAGCCCAGCTTTCGCCAAACAGAGTGCGCAGCAGGCTTTTTTCACGATGGGGCAGGTGGCCGTAGAACACGGACACCGGCACCAGGCGGATCTTGATGTCGGTGTTGCTGCGCTGTGCCTTGAGTAGGGAGTATAGGTCTTCCCCCAGTGGCTGCTCACCACCGGAATCGGCAAACAACAATTGATCTTCAGTGAGTGAGGGGAGTAGGTTACGCAGCACCAGGGGTTGGCTGCTGCGTTTGTATTCGAGAACGTAGTATGTGTGTGGTGCTGTATTTAGGGGGGATTCCCCCACTATGGACGGCTTTACGAACAGTTTCAGCAGTCGTTGCTGCAGCGGTGCGGTCCAGTGCATATACCCGTCTCCCGTACTCCGACTTCAGTAGTGTGGTGGCGGTGGTTCGTCTTCCGTTGAGCTTAGCGGATCGCCGCGCAGGGATTCAAGGTTGCGGTTCAGAATCTTGACCATCTGGGTCAGCATCTCGATTTGCTTCTCCTGATATGCCATTTCTTCGCTCATTTTATCCAAAGCATCTTCCTGAAAAGCGACACGGCTTTCCAGCTCTGTAATGCGTTCTTCGTGTGACACGGAAAACCTCTAAAACGGGTTAATGTTTGGAGTTTAACCTAATTAGGTCAAATTTTATTCAGTATTTGTTACTTAAGCTGTTGAATAAAGTAACTAAATTGATTATATGTGTGAGGTTGATGCTGTTTAGTAGCATTGTTTCATTAAAAACAAATAAAGACGAGTTAAGAGATAGCTAAATGAGTGGTAATAAGCTTATCCGTGGTATTGTGATTAGTGCTTTAGCTGCCGTTCTGTTGCCCGTTTTACTGGGCGCCGTCGGTGGTGTAGAAGTACCAATGAGTGTTCCTGTTCTGTTGGTTGTGTTTGTTGTTGTATTGGCGAGTACTCTGCTTTCATCTATAGGGGAAAGTCCAGCAGCTGCATCTGCGAATATGCAGTCCGGTGCAGAAGAAACTGACCTGTCTGATAAGGATGATGGTCGCGAAATGGGCACGGTTAAATGGTTTAACGTTTCCAAGGGGTTTGGTTTTATCACCCGTGATAATGGAGACGATGTATTTGTTCACTTCCGCAATATTCGAGGTCGTGGACATCGCTCTCTGTCTGAAGGTCAGAAAGTACTGTTTAGCGTGCGCGAAAGCGACAAAGGTTTACAGGCTGAGGATGTTTCTGTCGTACGTGCCTGATAACTTCTCGCGGGGATAGATCCTTATCCCCGCTTTACTTTCTTCGTAAGTTTCCCGCCTTGTTTCTGCGACTATATATAGCGTTCCAGAGTCCTCTGAACCTGAGTCCAGTCCGAGTATCCCAAGCTGATCGGCGTTAGTTTGTCCTCATCTGTTGCCAGGTAGAGGCTGGGAAATCCATTGGCGCCAATCTGCGCGGCCAGGCGCAGATGCTGTTGCAGCCGTTGTTCTGTCTCTTCCGAATACAGCTGGTCGGTAAAGGCTGCCCGGTCCAGCCCCATGTTGTCTGCCAGCTGAATCAGCGTGTCTGCGTCGGACGGATTTTGGGCCTGCAGATAATAGGCGTGCTGAATGGCACGAATCATCGCTTTGCTGCTTCCCGCTTGCTGCTGTTCCGCCGAGATTACGGCACGGCATGCCGGGTAGGTACTGCGCCGTGGTTTGCAGTTTTGCCAGAACTCGTGGTTAAAACGGGTGCCGGTCTGTTGCTCGATTCGGCGCCAGGTGGCACTGATCATCTGTTGCAGTTCCTGTGGCATCGGCACATCAGAGTCGGGGGCAAGGCCTCCCATCACCGTATCAAACGGAATGTTGGGATAGTTGCTGTGTAGTCGATCAATCACCGGGGCAAACGCCCAGCACCAACTGCACATCGGGTCCATTACATATAAGAATCGCATCAGAAAAGAGCACTCTGTTGTTGCTGAAGGTCGGGCCAGTCGCTGAAGCAGACCTGGCCCGGTCGCTGTTCTTCCAGTTTAGACGCAAAAAGGCGTGCGACCTCAGGCGAGCGTTTGTTGTCGGGAGTGTGCAGGAAGAAGAAGGGTGAACGACCTTCGTCGAGCCACTGCACTGCTTTATTGATCCAGGGGTTCAGATAATCCATGCTGCTTTGCCAATCCAGTGCAGTAATAAAGCGCACCATCGGTCGCTGACCGGTCGCCAGAACATGCACAGGCATATTGGGTTTTGCGGATAATGCTTCGCGGGTCACGGGATCATTCTGTGGATGATTAAACAGGGGGCGGGTGTCAAAGGTGATGCGGTTTATATCACGCTCCATCAGCAGGCGATTAAAACTGCGCTCCTGTTCATCTTTTTGGAAAAAACCAATATTCCGTACCTCAACGGCGTAGCTAAAATCCTCGGGCAAATCCTGGAAAAACCGGCTGAGCAGGTCGAGGTTGTCCACGCCAAAACTTTCCGGTAGTTGCAGGCAGAGTAATCCCAGCCGGTCTTCAAACCGATCCATGCAGTTGAAGAGTTCGGTCAGCTCTTTATTGCAGTGCCGGAGTTGTGCCTGGTGGCTGATCGTTTGTGGAAACTTGAAGCAGAACTGAAATGGCGTGTGTGCTTCATTTAACCAACGGCTGATGGCATCGCTGCTGGGTAACCCATAAAACGTGGTGTTGCCTTCCACCGATGAAAAGTAACGGCTGTATCGGATTAAAGGAGAAAGCTGGCTGCTACCAGCCAGCGGGCCGTCATCCCAATCAGGATGATTCCACTGTGGCAGGCCGATATAACACCGGGCTGATCCTGGCTGCACTTGATCTCCTCCCACGTTGTCTAAAGAATAGCGGACGTTACCAAATCAGTATGGAAATACCAGCCCGGAGCTTGTTGATCGGGTTTGTTGTGCGTTATTTGCGCGGTGCAGCAATTTATTTTTATTTCTTTAAAACAAAAGGTTGTCAAAATTGTAACGGAGCTATAGTATACGCCCCACGTTGATGCGGGGTGGAGCAGCCTGGTAGCTCGTCGGGCTCATAACCCGAAGGTCGTCAGTTCAAATCTGGCCCCCGCTACCAATTTTTGGAATTATCAACGTAGTTTATTGATGCGGGGTGGAGCAGCCTGGTAGCTCGTCGGGCTCATAACCCGAAGGTCGTCAGTTCAAATCTGGCCCCCGCTACCAATTTATTGGAATAATAAACGAATTTTATTGATGCGGGGTGGAGCAGCCTGGTAGCTCGTCGGGCTCATAACCCGAAGGTCGTCAGTTCAAATCTGGCCCCCGCTACCAATAAATCATCAGCTAGTATTTGCTACCAACTAGCACTAAGAAACCAGCTTTAGGCTGGTTTTTTTGTGTCTGGAGGTTGGCCTTCGAAGAAGCTGCGTGAGTCGTCAGCCTAGGCGGCCCCAGCTAGGCGCCCCCGATCAAATCTGGTCCCCTGCTACCAATAAGCTATCAGCTAGTATTTGCTACCAGCTAGCGACAAGAAACCAGCCTTGAGCTGGTTTTTTTGTGCCTGAAATTTGCCGCCTCTTGGATGTTAAGTTTTTAGCTTTGAGATATCAGGTAAGTTAGAGTGAAGGACTGCACCGCGGGGGCGGTGCAGTGGAATGGGGAGGATTAACCCATCTGAGACTGCAGGTAGTTCTGGATGCCGATCTTATCGATCAGGCCCAGCTGCTGTTCCAGCCAGTAGGTGTGGTCTTCTTCGGTATCGCGTAACAGGACTTCCAGGATTTCGCGGGTCTGGTAGTCTTTTTCCTGCTCGCAGACTGCAATCGCGTCTTTCAGGGCCTGACCTACTTCGTATTCCACCTGCAGGTCGTTCTTCAGCATCTCCGGGACGTCTTTGCCTACTTTTAGTGGGTCGCGGGATGCGACGTCCGGTGTGCCTTCCAGAAACAGAATGCGTTCCACCAGTGCGGAGGCGTGTTCCAGCTCCTCTTCCTGCTCATGGGAGATACGTTTGTGCAGCTTTTTCAGGCCCCAGTCTTCGTACATGCGGGAGTGAATAAAGTACTGGTCTGCCGCTGACATTTCGTTGGTGAGCAGTTTGTTCAGGATGCCGATAATCTTGGTGTTGCCTTTCATTTGTATACTCCTCAACGAATTTTAGTCGTCCATGGAGGACTGCAGGTAATTTGGCAGGCCAACGTTGCCGATCAGGCTGATTTGGGTCTCCAGCCAGTCGATGCGTTCTTCTTTCACTTCCAGTAGCTTTTCCAACAGCTCGCGGCTTATGTAGTCCTGCAAGGCTTCCGCATCCGCAATGGCTGCAACCAGGTCGGTGCGTGCTTCAGTGTCCAGTTGAAGGTCGCCTTTGAAGATCTCTTCAACGTCTTCGCCAAGAATCAGTTTGCCCAGGTCCTGCAGGTTTGGCAGGCCCTCCAGGAACAGAATGCGTTCGATCAGGTCGTCGGCCACTTTCATGGCTTTGATCGATGCCTTGTATTCATGTTCGTTGAGCTCTTCAAAGCCCCAGTTTTTGCACATCCGCGCATGCAGGAAATACTGGTTGATGGCGGTCAGCTCGTTTTTCAGTACCAGGTTGAGGTGTCTGAGTACTTTCGGATCACCTTTCATAGTTAGGACTCCGCTGTATTTCTTTTTTATCCGGTAGGGGAATCAGTATAGGACAGTCCCCATGGAGTAGGGATTTTCTATCTGATTCAACAGTGGATTGTGTTGTATGAGAATAATTAATGCAATTGATATTGCAAACTGTTCTCATTAAGTAGTAAGATTTGGTCATCTCTTAATCAGGGGCTGACTATGTACGTATGTATCTGTAACGCTGTCACTGATCGTGACATTCTGAAAGCGATCGATGAAGGTGTATCTACTGTTGAAGGGCTGGGTGAAGCACTGAATGTGGGGACCTGTTGTGGTCGCTGCAAAAGTTGTGCTGAAGGTCTGATTCAGAATACGCAGATGAAAGCGGGTTACGATAGCGATATGTTCCAGCTGGCGGTCAGTGCCTGAACGCATCTCCAGAGAGTTGTCTCATATAAGAAAGCCCGGGTGTTCCGCACTCGGGATTTTTTGTGTCCTGAGCCTGTTTGTTAGCAGCGGGAGAAGCTGCTCAGGTGGACGTCCAGAAAATGCTGGTAGCACCAGTGTTCGGGCATCAGCTCAGAGAAATATTCCGGTTTAATCAGATAGCACCAGGCCTGCAGATGTTCGCTGTCCGCTTTGACGGTCACTTGAGTGCGTTTGTAAAGGTATCCCTCGTATCGGTCCAGTTGGTCGATGTCCTGAGTGGTGAGGTTAGGGTAAAGCAGTCCTTGAGTGATCGCGTCTTCTGTCGGGCGTACGCCGGGAAACGTCTCGCGCTTCACCTTGTAGCAACCGTAGTTATGCAGACTGGCGTTTTGACCAGGCGTGATAGAGCGGCCGGTAACGCGTTGCATGATCTCTGGCACCATCAGGGTGCCATAACAGAACAAGGGGAGTGGCATGGTTTACTGCGATTCCTGAATACTTATTTCTTATCATCATACCGACTCTTCGGACGGAGAAAAGTCTGTGTCTGGTTCGGATCTTCACTCCTTGGTTGTAGCGGGGGATATTCACTTTAGGGTGTGGGCCCCGTCTATATGCGCTGTTCTGGCGTGAATTGTGCGCTATCGTCACGGAACTAGTTGCTGAAATCGCTGCCATAGCTAGGATGTTTAGGATTTTGAGTTCTGCATCTGTCAATTGGCAGGGGCCGAGCTGGAGGAAAAATATGAAGCTATCTGTAAAAGTATTGGGTGCGGCAGGTCTGGCGGCGTCTTTATTTTTGGCAGGGTGTGCGGGGCAGCCGCAGCAGGGCCGTTCTGATCTGGCCTGTAAAACCGGGATCGCAACGGCCTACGATGAGCTGAGTTTCGCCCGCAGTCAGGGCTTTAGTGGTTCGGTGGCCTGGAGTAAGGCGGCGAGCCTGCTGGGGTCGGCCAAAGTGCTGGAACAGGTGGAAAACTACAGTCAGTGCATCGATAACGTCGAAAAAGCCCGCTTTTACATCCGTCAGTCGCAGGGTGGCTGATACTGCATCAGGATAACGTCTTCTCCTCGTTGTTGATAACTTCGCAGTTTCCGTAGCAGGTGCTCGGGGGCTTGTTCATCTGGATGCAAAAAGCCGTGCTTTGCGTAAAACGCGTCCAGATGACTGAAGGGGTAGCAAAAGCAGGTGTGCTTTTCCCAATAGCGGCTGCACCCGGTTAGAAGCGTGCTGCCCAATCCTTCTCCGCGTCTCTCTTTATGGACCCACAAGCCGCGTAAGAGTATGTTGTCTCCCTCTGTAGTGAAGCGAACTGCGGCCAGGATCTCTTTCTCGTGTTTTAACCAGAATGCTGTGTCGCCTGTTTCTGCCTTGCCTTTGTGTCCGTGGCGCTTATAGAACCGGTTGAGGCGAAACAGCTCGGATTCCGGTACGAACTCCACGGAGGGAAGGTGATTGTCTGGGGTGGGCATTGTATTTCAGCTCGGTGGTATGGGGTGTGTTCCGACAGTGTACTGCACGAGGGCCGTGTTCGGGAGTTTGGGGGTATGATGATCGGGTTGCTACGAAAAAACCGTGTAGGTTGGTCATCGTGAAGCGATGCCTAACCAGTTGACGCAGCGTTGTCCCGCAGATGTTGGGCTTTGCGTTGCGAAGGTCGGTCTACAACCTCGTCGCTTTTAGTGTTGCCCTTCGGTGAACCAAAAAAAACCGCAGTCAGGGCTGCGGTTTTCTGTTTTGTGTCTGTGGCTTAGTCGCAGAGTGCGTCCAGCTTTTTCTTCAGGATGCCAGTGACGGCACCCGGATTGGCCTTGCCGCCGGTCGCTTTCATCACCTGGCCCATAAAGAAGCCGATCATCTTGCCGCGCTTCTCTGGTTCAGCAGACGTGTACTGCTCAACCTGCTTGGTGCAGTTGGCGATCACTTCGTCGACGGTCTTCTCAATCGCGCCGGTGTCGGTTACCTGCTTAAGGCCTTTGGCTTCGATGATTTCATCTGCAGTGCCACCCTCGCTCCACATCGCTTCGAACACCTTCTTGGCAATATTGCCGGAGATGGTGTTGTCCTTGATGCGAACCAGCAGGCCGCCCAACTGATCAGCGGAAACCGGGCTGTCAGCAATGGTGGTGTCGTTCTGGTTCAGGTGCTTGGACAGCTCGCCCATCACCCAGTTGGCTGCCAGTTTGGAATCCTTGGCCGTTTTGGCAACGGTTTCGAAGTAGGTGGCCATGTGGTGGTCGCCGGACAGTACCATCGCGTCGTAGTCGCTCAGTGTGTACTCTTCGATGAAGCGGGCTTTGCGTGCATCCGGCAGCTCCGGCAGATTGTCGCGAATCACGTCGATGTAGTCTTCATCGATCACGATCGGGAGCAGGTCCGGACAAGGGAAGTAACGGTAGTCGTTGGCTTCCTCTTTGGAGCGCATGGAGCGGGTTTCGTTCTTGTTCGCATCGTACAGGCGGGTTTCCTGTACCACGCGACCGCCGTCTTCGATCAGGTCGATCTGGCGTTCGATCTCGCCCTTGATCGCTTTCTCGATGAAGCGGAAGGAGTTGATGTTCTTGGTTTCGGTGCGAGTACCGAACTCTTCTTCACCTTTCAGGCGTACGGAGACGTTGCAGTCACAACGGAAAGAGCCTTCCGCCATGTTGCCGTCGCAGATGCCGAGACTGGTGACGATGGAGTGAATCTTGCGGACGTAAGCGACCGCTTCTTCAGCCGAGCGCATATCCGGCTCGGATACGATCTCCAGCAGCGGGGTGCCGGCGCGGTTCAGGTCGATACCGGTCATGCCTGGGAATTCGTCGTGCAGAGACTTGCCTGCATCTTCTTCCAGGTGTGCACGGGTTACGCCGACGCGCTTGGTGGTACCGTCTTCCAGCGTGATATCCACATGACCTTCGCCAACGATCGGGAAGAACAGCTGGCTGGTCTGGTAACCCTTCGGCAGGTCCGGGTAGAAGTAGTTCTTACGGTCAAACACAGAGGTGCGACCGATGTTGGCGTCGATAGCCAGACCGAACTTCACCGCCATGCGCAGTGCTTCTTCGTTAAACACCGGCAGGGTGCCCGGCAGAGCCAGATCGACCGCACATGCCTGGGTGTTGGGTTCGGCACCAAACGCAGTGCTGGCACCGGAAAAGATTTTGGAGTTTGTGGCGAGCTGGGCGTGGATCTCAAGCCCGATTACCGCTTCCCATTCCATTAGTCGTTAACCTCTCAGATGCCTTGTGGTGTTTTCTTGTGCCAGTCGGTTGCCACCTGGAACTGGTGCGCAACGTTCAGCAGTTTCTCTTCGGCGAAGTAGTTGCCGATGATCTGCAGGCCAACAGGTAGGCCTTCTGTCATGCCGCACGGGATGGAGATGCCGGGCATGCCTGCGAGGTTCAGGGAGATAGTGAAAATATCTTCCATGTACATCGCAACCGGATCGGAGGTTTTCTCGCCCAGTTTGAACGCAGGGTGTGGGGTGGTTGGGCCCATGATTACGTCGACGTCGTTCAGCGCGTTGACATAATCCTGCTTGATCAGGCGACGGATCTGCTGTGCCTTTTTGTAGTAGGCGTCATAGAAACCTTCGGACAGGGCGTATGCGCCCACCATGATGCGGCGTTTCACCTCGGGGCCGAAACCTTCACCGCGGGAGCGCTTGTACAGGTCTTCCAGATCAACCGGGTTTTCGCAGCGGTAGCCGTAGCGTACGCCGTCAAAACGGGACAGGTTAGAAGAGGCTTCGGACGGTGCGATGATGTAGTACGCAGGGATCGCCAGCGCGGTGTTTGGCAGGCTTACCTCTTTAACTGTAGCACCCAGAGCTTCGTATTCCTTGATCGCCGCCTGAACCTGTTGGGCTACAGCCGGGTTCAGGTCGTCCGGGAAGAACTCTTTCGGCAGACCAATCTTCAGACCGGTCAGCGGCTTGCTCAGATCAGCAGTGTAATCCGGTACGTCCTTCTGCATGCAGGTGGAATCGTTTGGGTCAAAGCCTGCCATGACGTTCAGCATCATTGCCGCGTCTTCAGCGGTGCGTGTCATTGGACCGCCCTGGTCCAGAGAGGAGGCGAATGCGATCATGCCGAAACGTGAAACACGACCGTAGGTTGGTTTCAGGCCGGTGATGCCACACAGTGCTGCTGGCTGTCGGATAGAGCCGCCCGTGTCGGTACCGGTCGCTGCCGGTGCCAGGTGCGCAGCGACTGCTGCTGCAGATCCGCCTGAGGAACCGCCCGGTACGCGGTCTGTGTCCCATGGGTTCTTGGACGGGCCATAGAAACTGGATTCGTTGGAGGAGCCCATGGCGAACTCGTCCATGTTGGTTTTGCCCAGCATTACCGCGCCTGCAGTATTGAATTTGTTCACTACGGTGGCGTTGTACGGTGATACAAAGTTGTCCAGCATCTTGGAGGCGCAGCTGGTGCGTACGCCTTCGGTGCAGAAGATATCTTTGTGTGCAATCGGCAGGCCGGTGAAGGCGCCTGCATTGCCCGTGGCGCGGGCTTCGTCTGCGGCTTTAGCCTGTTCCAGTGCCTGTTCGCCGGTCACTGTGATGAAGCTGTTGTATTTGCCATCTTCCGCGGCGATGCGGTCAAGGTAGGCTTGCGTCAGCTCGACACTGCTGAAATCGCCGTTTTCCAGCCCCTGGGCCAGTTCGGCTAGCGTTTTGTCAAACATGAGAATCTGAGTCCTTCGATATTCCGATAAGGTGCAAGAAGAGGTTCGCTGTCGTGAAGCGGTAATGCTTATTCGATAACTTATTCGATCACTTTAGGAACCTGGAACAGACCGTTTTCTACTGCAGGTGCGACGGACTGCAGCTTGTCGCGGTTGTTCTCTTCGGTAACGACGTCTGCGCGCAGGCGTTGGACGGCATCCAGAGCATTGGCCATCGGCTCAACGTTGCTGGTATCCACAGCCTGCATCTGGTCGACCAGATCCAGAATGCTAGACAGGTTTTTGGTGTATTCCGGGATGTCCTGCTCATCAATCTGCAGGCGTGCCAGATGGGCAATTTTTTCCACATCAGAGCGGTCTAGAGCCATAGTTGCTTCTCGCTGGGTTGGAAGTCGTTTCGACGAAAAGATATAAGGCGGTAACGTTATCACATCGGTCGTTTTACATGAAGGCTGCACAGGCGTGATTCCGCAGCTTCGCGCCTTCCGTCCAACGTGCTTTTTGGTGACGGCTGGTGTGAACCCGGGTGTCGCAATCAGCCGACTTTGTTGGTGATCTGGCGACAGTTTTTTAGAAATGGTTAAAAATCATTGAGAAACGGGCACTTGATTCAGGTTTAGTCCACTTATGGGGCGCTTTGAATCTTGCTGAACGGGCACCCGATTGTTAGAGTTAGCGGTCTGAAAATAGTGCTCATTCCGTCCTTTAGATTCCCAGGATAAAGAATTCCATGCTCAAGAAAATTCGTGGCCTTTTTTCCAGCGACCTGTCCATCGACTTGGGCACCGCAAACACCCTGATATACGTTCGTGATAAGGACATAGTACTAGATGAGCCTTCTGTTGTTGCGATTCGCGAAACAGGTAACCAGAAATCGGTAGCTGCGGTAGGTGCTGACGCGAAGCGCATGCTGGGGCGTACGCCAGGCAACATCACTGCGATCCGTCCAATGAAAGATGGCGTAATCGCCGACTTCCACGTGACTGAGAAGATGTTGCAGTACTTCATCAGCAAAGTTCACGATAACAGTTTCCTGACACCAAGCCCGCGCGTACTGGTGTGTGTGCCCTGCAAATCCACCCAGGTCGAACGTCGTGCAATCAAAGAATCTGCGATGGGCGCAGGTGCCCGTGAGGTATACCTGATTGATGAGCCAATGGCCGCGGCAATTGGTGCTGGTCTGCCGGTAGAGGAAGCCGCCGGTTCTATGGTGGTGGATCTCGGTGGTGGTACCACCGAGATCGCAGTGATCTCTCTGAACGGTATCGTGTACGCTGACTCTGTGCGTGTCGGCGGTGACCGCTTTGATGAATCTATCGTCACCTACGTGCGCCGTAACTACGGTAGTCTGATTGGTGAATCCACTGCAGAGCGCATCAAGCAGGAGATTGGTACTGCGTATCCGGCGAGCGAAATTCGCGAGATCGACGTACGTGGTCGCAACCTGGCTGAAGGTATTCCACGTAGCTTCACCCTGAATAGCAATGAAATCCTGGAATCCCTGCAGGAGCCGCTATCTTCCATCGTGCAGTCTGTGAAGAGCGCACTGGAACAGTGTCCGCCAGAACTGGCATCCGATATTGCTGAGCGCGGTATTGTGCTGACCGGTGGTGGAGCCCTGCTGCGTAACCTGGATCGCCTGATCAGCGAAGAGACCGGCCTGCCGGTTGTCGTGGCTGAAGACCCGCTGACCTGTGTGGCACGTGGCGGCGGTAAGGCGCTGGAGATGCTGGACAAGCACGCGGTAGAACTGGTTACTCACGACTAATCCGTGCATTGTGATGATGTTACACGCTGTGGGCACCTGGTAACCGAACAACGGAGTTGGGGGGTGTCCCATTAATCCTATCTTTCGAAGCGGGTCCTCCCGCTTCTTCATGATTGTCCTTCTGCTGTCCTTTATCCTGATTGCCGCCGATGTAACCTGGAATGGCATGCGGCAGGGGCGTGCCTATATCGCACTGATCCTGACGCCGGTGCAGTGGCTGGTGGATCTGCCCGCAGAGGTAGCCGATGAGGTGTCCGACGTGGTGGTGGACCGCGGCCTGTTGATGAAGGAGAACGCGCGTCTCAAAGCAGATGCGTTGTTGCTGGAACAGAAAGGCCAACAGCTGGCGAGCCTGACCGAAGAGAACAAACGTTTGCGCGCACTGTTGAGCGGTCGCCAGCGTATTCCGGACGAAGTAACCCTGGTTGAGCTGATCGGCGTGAACCCCGATCCGTTCCAACATCAGGTGATTATCGATCAGGGAAGTGAAGACGGTATCTATCTGGGGCAACCTGTACTAGATGCCGGCGGCGTAATGGGGCAGGTGGTGGAGATGTCACACTACACCAGCCGGGTCATGCTGATTACCGATACCCGTCATGCGATTCCGGTTGAGTTGAACCGGACAGGCTTCCGCGCCATTGCGCTGGGTAAAGGCGAGCCCGACGAGCTCGAACTGCAGCATGTATCTGATACCACCGATATTCAGGTGGGTGACCTGCTGGTGACTTCCGGTTTGGGAGGGCGTTTCCCACGCGGTTATCCGGTTGCGGTGGTAACCGAGGTAATCCACGATCCGGGCCAGACCTTCTCCAAGGTGCGGGCGAAACCATCTGCGCGTCTGGATAAGAGCCGACACCTGTTGCTTGTGGATCGGGCTGAACCGATCGAGCCGGCTGATCTGGATGCATCCGCTGATCCGATCATTACGGAGAGTGGCGAGTGAGCGCACAAAAGCAGGGCGGTGGCCTGATCATCTTCGCCACCTTCCTGTGTGGCATTGTACTGAGTCAGATGCCGCTACCGGACTTTGTCGGTTGGGCGCGCCCGGAATGGGTGGCGATGATCCTGATCTACTGGGTGATGGCACTGCCGCATTCGGTTGGGGTCGGTTCCGGGTTTGTAGCTGGTTTAGTCCTGGATGTGATCCGTGGCAGTGTGCTGGGCGCCAATGCTCTGGCGCTGGCGATCGTGGCCTACTTTGCGTCGATTCTCTATCGCCGGATGCGTGTGTTTCCGATCTGGCAGCAGTCGTTACTGGTGATGGTCATCGTCGGCATTCACCAACTGATCCTGCATTGGGTGCAGATGGTGGTTGGATTTACCGGTGACAGCCTGCTGTTTTTGTTACCTTCTCTGGTCAGTGCGGTCTTCTGGCCATTTATATTCCTCTTTTTACGCCGGATAAGGCGAACTTTTTATGTCTCCTGACACTCATAGAGACTCGTGTGCTGAACATAGAATCGGGCTGGTGCTTGCGTCTGCATCGCCCCGGCGCCGTGAGCTGCTGCAGCAGATCGGTGTTCGGTTCAGCGTGATGCCGGTGGATATCTGTGAAGACGTTCATCCTGGAGAAAATCCTGCGGCTTATGTCGCGCGATTGGCCAAAGAAAAAGCGGAAGCGGGACTGGCGCACAGCGATGCGGCGGCGGTCCTGGGATCCGATACCTCGGTGGTGATGTCTGGACAGATCCTCGGTAAACCGGTGGATGCGGACGATGCGGAACGGATGTTGATGTCTCTGTCGGGCAGCAACCACGAGGTTATGACTGGTGTTGCACTGGCAACAGCACAGGAAACACAGGTGTGTGTTGTTACCACTGTTGTACACTTTAAAGAGTTAAGCCCTGAAACCTGCCGTGCATACTGGCAGAGTGGTGAGCCGCACGACAAAGCGGGCGCCTACGGTATTCAGGGACTGGGTGCTGTATTTGTTGACCGCATTGAGGGCAGTTACTCCTCTGTGGTTGGATTACCGCTGGCCGAGACGGCCGAGATGCTCATAAAGGCGGGAATCCCGATCTGGCAACCGGAATAAGTTGCATCTGCGCCAAGGAGCAAACATGGGCGAAGAGATTCTGATCAATTTTACTCCGATGGAAACCCGCGTAGCCGTGATCGAAAACGGCATGCCTCAGGAGGTTTACATCGAGCGAGTCCGTCGTCGCGGAATCGTTGGCAACATCTATCAGGGCAAGGTGGTACGTGTACTGCCTGGCATGCAGGCGGCATTCGTCGAGATCGGCCTGGAGCGTGCTGCATTTATTCATGTAGAAGATGTACTGCCACAAACTGCAACCGCGGAAGAAAAAAGCAATGCTTCTATCGCGCACCAGCTGCGTGAGGGGCAATCCCTGCTGGTTCAGGTGACCAAGGACCCAATCGGTACCAAGGGCGCACGGCTAACCACCCACCTCTCGATCCCTTCCCGTTACCTGGTATACATGCCGGGCAATGATCATATCGGTGTCTCTCAGCGAATTGAAGATGTAGAGGAGCGTGATCGCCTGCGCAGCATCATCAATGAACTGCTGGATGAGCTGAGTGAAGGCGAAGAGGGCGGCAAGTCGAAAAAGGGCGGCTTCATCCTGCGTACAGTGGCTGAGGGGGCTTCGGAGGAAGAGTTACGTGAGGATATCAAGTTCCTGCGTCGTCTTTGGGGTAAGATCCAGCGCAACTTGAAGGGCGCAAAGGCCCCGTCGGTGATCTACGAGGATCTGCCGCTGAACATGCGTACCCTGCGTGATATGGCGCATACCGGCCTGGAGCGCATTCGTATCGATTCCCGCGAAACCTACCAGAAGGCCACGGAGTTTGTGCAGTCGCTGGTACCGGAGATTGCCGAGAAGCTGGAGTACTATCCGGGTGAGCGCCCGATCTTCGACCTCTTCAATGTGGAAGAGGAGTTGCAGCGTGCGTTGGGGCGCAAAGTGGAGCTGAAATCCGGTGGTTACCTGATCTTCGACCAAACCGAAGCGATGACCACGGTAGACGTGAATACCGGTGCCTTTGTCGGGCACCGCAATCTGGAAGAGACTATCTTTAAGACGAACCTGGAGGCCGCAACGGCTATCGGTCGTCAGTTGAGGCTGCGTAACCTGGGCGGGATCATCATTATCGACTTTATCGATATGGAAGATCCGGATCACCAACGCCAGGTACTGCGGACCCTGGAGCGGGTGCTGGAGAAAGATCATGCCAAGTGCAAGGTGACCGGCGTCTCTGATCTGGGCCTGGTCGAAATGACCCGCAAACGCACCCGTGAAAGCCTGGAACATGTGCTCTGTGAAACCTGCGAGCAGTGCCAGGGCCGGGGCTCTATCAAAACGGCGGAAACGGTTTGCTACGAGATTTTTCGTGAGATACTGCGTCAGCACCGCGCCTATGATACCGACTCCTATCTGGTGTTGGCGGCTCAGAATGTGGTGGAGTACATGGTTGATGATGCGTCCGACCATGTTGCCGAGTTGGAAGATTTTATCGGTAAGACAATCCGTTTCCAGGTGGAAACCATGTATAGCGCAGAGCAGTACGACGTAGTGCTGCGATAGCAGGTAGGCAATGATCGCCCATACAAAACGTTTGATCTGGCTGTGCTACTGGGTTGCAGTGGCATTGCTGGGGCTGGCCGCATTGCTGGTTGTTATCCTGCGACTGGCATACCCTCAGCTGCCTGCCTATCAGCAGACCATTGAAACCCGTCTTTCTGAGGTCGTGGGTGCTGAGGTATCGTTTGGGCAGATACGTACCTACTGGCGTGGTCAGAATCCGGTGTTGGAGCTGGACGCTGTCCGTGTCGAGGGTGATACCGCTGTGCGTGTGGATAAGGCGGTTGTTGCGTTGGACCTGCCCCGTTCGCTTGCCTACCAGCAGTTGGTGTTCACCCAACTGGAGTTGGAGCAGCCCGATATCCGTATCCGAGCAGGCTTGCCGGCACCCGCTCAGGAAGCGGTAAGCGATCCCGTCTCTCGTCCATTTGATCCTGAACACGCCAAAGGTGCGGCGCTGTTGAAGTTGCTGCTGCGTCAGGAGCGGATATCCATAAACAACGCCTCGCTTGACCTGCAGCTGGGTGACTTGCCGGCGATACAGTTTGATTCCCTCTCCGCCAACTTACGCTCATCTGGTGAAATGCATCAGTTGAAGCTCGACGGTGCGTTCGTGAACGGTGAGCAGCGGGTTCCTGTTCGTTTTACCGCAGAAGTAAAAGGAAGTGTCCGCAGCCAGCCGCTGAACTTTTATTTCGATCTTCCCGAGATTTCCCAGGATGTGATCAATCCCTGGCTGGCGTATGCCAAGCTGGAACCTTTGGAAACACTGGATGCCCACCTGCGTCTGTGGGGTGCCTATCAGCGTCGGGCACTGAACTACCTGTATCTGGATACCGAGATTGCTTCTTTGAAAGCGGCTGCGCAGACGCTGTCCGATGTGGATCTGAACCTGACATTGCAGCAGGCAGAGAGTGGGTATCAGGGGCAGTTGAGCGGTGAACTGACTGCCAATGAGAAGCCCTATCAGCTACCGCTTCTGGCTGCGACCTGGGAGGAAGGTCTGGGCTTGATGCCGGACCGCTTTTCAATGGATGCACTCGACCTGCAGAAGTTGATGAGCTGGCTGGACGGTCAGCCGTTTCTACCCTACATGGCGCAACGCGCGGTGACCATGCTGAAGCCACAGGGATATGTCGAGAACCTGCAGGTACGCTGGCAGGCCCCGGAATGGAAGGCGTTTGTCGCCAACGCGGACCTGATCAACGTCTCCGTTTCGCCATGGGGGGGCGCGCCGGGGCTCAGGTACATTACCGGGCGGTTACGGCATGATGTATCGGGCGGCTCAATCGATCTGGATAACAACCGGTTTGCGATGTCCTTCCCTGACCTGAAGATGCCGGAGTGGCAGTACAGCTTCGCCCGTGGTCACGTGAACTGGGCTCTAACCGATACTGCAGTGGAAGTCGGCTCTGGCTTGCTGCAGCTAAAAAACAAAGATGTCACCGCATCGGGACGTTTCTATTTCCGCATGCCGTACGACAAGGACGGGCAGACCGACCTCACATTGCTGATTGGCGTGCGCGATAGCTTGGGAACCGCCTTTAGAGAGTATATTCCGCCCAAAGAAGTGGGATTGCAGACCCACAAGTGGTTGATGGAGGCGATCCAGGGCGGAACTGTACGCAGTGGGGGCTTTATGTTGAATGCCAATACTCGCGCACGTTTACCGGATTATCAGAAACCTCTAGTGCAGTTGTTTCTGAACGTTGATGGCTTGCAGTTTGGCTTTGATCAGGAATGGCCAAGTGTGACTTCGGGGCAGGGACACTTCCTATACCGCGATTTCGGTTTCCTGGCGGAAGCCAAAGGTAAGTTTTTCGACTCGACGGTTAAGGAAGCTTGGGTCTACAGCGCACCGGGCGCGACTCGGCTACAGATCCTGGGCAATGCGAGCGGCGACGCCAGCGATATTCGCCGTACACTGATGGAGACGCCAATCCGCTCCGAAGTGGGTGAGGAGCTGCCACGCTGGGAGTGGTCGGCGAATGCGGACACTGCCCTTGATGTTGATATTGCGTTGGACCGCTCTCGTAAGCCTCGAGTTGTGGCATCAACCCGGCTTGAAAATGGGCGCTTTGTCTCGGTTGAAGATCGCCTGTCGTTTGAGAACCTGGCAGGGGACTTGAGCTTTTCCACCGCGAAAGGCTTACAGAGTGACAAGCTGGCTGGCACCCTGTTTGGCCAGCCCGTGAGTGCAACGATCAAGTCTGAGCCCGATGAGAAGTCTGGACAGGTGACAAAGGTAGCCCTCACGGGCAAGGCCAATATGCGTCAGATTGAGCAATGGCTGAATCAGCCGTATTTGGCGGTTGCGGAAGGGATAACCGATTACACGGCAGATCTGGAGTTGTGTACGGCCAGCCCGTTCTGTAGCTTCCTGAAAATACGTTCTAACCTGCAGGGCGTAACTGTAGTGGCACCGGCACCGCTGGGTAAGGAGGCAGATCAGAAACGTCATTTCGACATGATGTATGCCTTGGGAGACCCCAGACGACAGAAACTTTGGTTGAACTATAACGGTGATCTGCGCGCTGTGTTCCAGCTGGCGCAAGATAAAGTTGAATCGGGTCGGGTGGTGATTGGAGGCAAAGAAGCCAAATTGCCGGTGAATCCAGGATTATGGATTGAAGGGCAGCTTGCACAACTTGATGTGGCAGAGCTTCGTGCCTTCCTGAATAAAGCGGGATTTGTTCAAACAGACCTGCAAGCCGATTTAGTGCAGGATGCACCCGATATCGCAGGTGATTTCTCGCTGCAGGATATTCGCATGCAGATCGGAGAGCTGACGTCAGGTGGCTTGGCGTTGGACAACCTTTCTAGTGAGATCCGGAAGGTAAAAGATGGCTGGCGCATCAGTGGGGAAAACCCAATGCTTAAAGGTGTGTTATTTCTGCCTGACGATAAGAAGCGGATTGCCAGTCTCAACCTGGATTACCTGAATATTCAAAAGGGGCAGTTCGACACCGAGGGTGAAAAGGCTGAAAGCTCCGGCTCGGAGGCGCAAGGGTTTAACGCGTCAGAACTACCGCTGATCGATCTGGCCGTCAAATCGGTGACCGTCAACGATAAGCCTTACGGTGCCTGGATGTTGGAGATGCGACCGGATGCCACTGGCGCTACCTTCCAGAATGTCAGGGGGGATCTGTTTGGCGTAGAGGTTACCGGGGATGCGCGTTGGGCGACCGCTGGCATAGAGCATTCCGTGATGCTGATGCGTTTCCAGGGAGAAGACTTAAACCCGCTGTTCAGTGCCTGGGGCTACGACCGGTTCGTTGAGACCAAGTACCTGGAGGCCAATGCCAATATGATCTGGCTTGGTGCGCCCTGGGCGTTTGGTGTGGATAAGTTGAATGGCCACGTTGAGATGTTGGCTAAGAACGGCCGCATCATCCAGGCGGGTGAATCCGGACAATTCCTGCGTGTGTTGGGGATTCTGAACCTGGAGACGGTGGGGCGACGTTTACGCCTCGATTTCTCCGACCTGTTTGCACAAGGGCTGGCGTTTGACCGTCTCAGTGCGGACTATGACCTGAGAAATGGAGTGGCGATAAGCCGTCAGCCGTTCAGCCTGAAAGGCCCGTCAGCGGATATGACCCTATCGGGTTCGTTGGATCTGGTGAACGAGACGGTCGACAAAGACATGGAAGTGGTGCTACCGGTGACCAAGAACTTGCCGGTGATGAGTGTATTACTGGGGCAGCCTCAGGTTGCCGGTGCGGTGTTCCTGATCGATAAACTGATTGGTGACAAACTTGAGAAGTTCACCACCATCAAATACCACCTCTCCGGTGACTGGAGTGATCCGCAGCTGAAACTGGAGCAGAAGGCGAAATCGGGCAATCTGCAGCGCAATGAAGATACGCTCTTTCAGGGGGATAACTGATGATTAACTCGGCAGATGCTGCAGGGCAGAGTGGTAACACGGTAGCGCTGCTGCAGATGGTGTCGACCGATTCGGTTGCTGACAACCTGCAGCAGGCTGAGGTGTTGTTGGCGGATGCGGCGCGGCAGGGCGCTGTGATGGCAGTGCTGCCGGAGAACTTTGCGTTGCTCGATACCGCGAATCTTAGATCACTGGCGGAAACCGGACTGGACCATGTCGTGCAGTTTCTCTGTCGTCAGGCTGTGGAGAAGGGGTTGTGGATTGTAGCCGGCAGTCTGCCGATGGCGACTACATCGCAAGGGGATGAGGTATCTGCCCCTCACGTACGCTCGGTCTGTCTGGTGATTGATACGTTGGGCCATATTCGTGCTCGCTATGACAAAATACACCTTTTTGATGTCGACGTGGCGGATGCGCAGGGCTGTTACCGTGAGTCAGATAGCGTAGAAGCGGGTAATGAGTTGGTGGTGGTTGATACTCCACTGGGGAGGTTGGGCCTAACGATCTGTTACGACCTGCGTTTCCCGGAACAGTATCAACGGCTGCGCGATGCCGGTGCCGACATGATCGTGGTGCCCTCAGCCTTTACCTATGTGACCGGGGAGGCGCACTGGGAGGTGCTGCTGCGTGCCCGGGCGGTCGAAAACCAGGTGTACATGCTGGGGGTAAACCAGGGTGGGGAGCACAGCCCATCGCGTCAGACTTGGGGGCACTCAATGGTGGTGGATCCCTGGGGACGAATGGTTGCCGCTTGTGAGATGGGCGTCGGTGTTGTGACAACGACGATTGACCTTGATGCACAGGCTGATCTGCGCAAAAAAATGCCGGTGCAGGAGCACCGGCATCGGAGTGGATTCTGAGACGATCTGACGTCTTTATCCCAGTTGCGCTTCTGCCAGCTCGCGCAGGTATTTGAACAGCTTGCGGGCTGAAGCCGGTGGCTGCTGTTTCTCCGCTTCCTTCTTAGCGTTACGGATAAGCTGACGCAAGTGCTGAATATCGGCACTGGGGTTTTCGCTCAGGTACGCCTGCAGCTCGTCATTGCCACCTTCTATCAGTCGGTCGCGCCAGCGCTCAAGTTTATGGAACATGGCGGTATAGGCTTGGCTGCCTGCATCAAAACGATCTACGGCGGTCTGGATCGTTTCTGCATCTTCAGAGCGCATCAGGCGGCCCACATAGTTCATGTGACGCTTCATGGCGTTACTGCGCGGCTTGATACGGCTGCACTCTACGATAGCGGCGCGCAGTGCGTCGGACATCGGCACGGTTTTCAGCTGATCAGCTGTCAGTGTGGCGAGTTTTTCACCCAGATCCTGCAGCGCGTGCATTTCGCGCTTCATCTGTGTTTTGCTGACCCACTCGATATCGTCGTCGTGAGAATCGTTGGAAAAATCTTCTTCGTTAACCATGAAAAACCATTAGCTATAAAACACCGTGGCCAGGCCCAGGAAGGCAAAAAATCCGACCACATCGGTAATTGTTGTTAGCAGGACGCTACCGGCCAGTGCCGGGTCGATGCCTACTGCTTTTAGGCCCAGCGGCAGCAATGTGCCCGCGATGGCGCCTGCGATAAGGTTGATGACAATCGCCAGAGCGATGATCATGCCGATCGTCATATCCTGGAACCAGACCACGGCAACCGCCGCAACCACCAGGGCCCAGAGAACGCCGTTCATGGCGCCTACCACCATCTCACGGTTGAGTAGCCAGCCGGCGTTGGAACGTTCCACGTGGCCCAGCGCCTGACCACGGATCACCAGGGTCAGTGTCTGGGAGCCGGCAATGCCACCCATCGAGGCGACAATCGGCATCAGGACTGCAAGGGCGACCACCTTGTCGATTGTCTCTTCAAACAGGCCGATAACCGCTGAAGCTACAAAGGCGGTGATCAGGTTGATCCCCAGCCACAGCGCACGGCGGCGGGTCGTTTTCATGACTGGGGCGAAGGTGTCTTCGTCCTCGTCCAGACCCGCCATGCTCATCAGAGAGTGCTCGGCATCCTCTCGAATGACGTCCACCACGTCATCGATGGTGATACGGCCCAACAGGTGGCCTTCTTCGTCGATTACCGGGGCTGAGACCAGGTCGTGCTGTTCGAACAGTACTGCCACTTCGCTGTCGGGCATATCCGCTGGAATTGGCTCGATATCGGTCACCATGATCTCGCGAACGGTGATGTTCGGGTCAGATACCAGCAGTTTGGTCAGTGGCAGGATGCCGATGTAGGAGTCCTTTCGGCTGACCACGATCAGGCTGTCGGTCATCTCCGGGATCTCTTTGTGGCGACGTATATAACGCAGCGCGGTATCCACAGACACGTCCGGACGGATGGTTACCGTATCGGTATTCATTAAGCCGCCCGCAGTATCCTCAGGATAGGACAGCGCGTCCTCGACACGCTTGCGGTTCTGCTTGTCCATGATGCGCAGCAGCTCTTTCATTACCGTGTCAGGTAGCTGCTGGATCACGTCGACCATATCGTCGGTGTCCAGGGATTCGGTGATCGCCAGTACCTCGGATGCGTCCATTCGGCTCAGGATTTCAGCCTGAACGTCGTCGCCAAGATACTGCAGGACATCACCTTCAAGATCTTTGCTGATCAGGTTCCACAGTACCTGACGCTCTTTTGGTGGTGACTTCTCGACCAGGCGGGCAACTTCCGCCGGACGCAGACTATGGTTGAGGATAAAGCGGATCTGCTGAAACTCACCACTGTCCAGCGCATCGGATAGCTTTTCGAAATGTGTTCTCTGCGCTGATGAAGTCATACCACGGAATCTCGTCACTGAGGGTTGGAGGGCAAAACCCGCCCCAATTATAGCGGAATGTAAACCGTGGAATAACCCATCAAATGGGTGCGGATTGCAATTAGGTGCGTGTGAAGAGTATCTAAACTACGGAATATTACGAGGATTGGTAGGAGATGATTGTAGCGGGGAGGAGCCTGTCACTCCTCCTCGTCGAAACGGTTGTTAACGAGCGTTTCGATAGCCTGCATCGCTTCGATTTCGTCTTCGCCTTCAACCGAAAAAACCAGCTCGGTACCAATGCTGGCCGCCAGCATCATGACAGACATAATGCTTTTTCCATCCACCTGGCGCCCTTCTTTAGCGATTTTGATGTTGCTGGAAAAGCGGCTGGTGACCCCGGTCAGCTTGGCCGCAGCACGGGCGTGGAGGCCCAGTTTGTTGATGATCTCTAGCTTTTTTTCAATCATTGGCGCAGGTCTGTCACTTCAGTTCCCGATGGCGGACATGAACATTATCCATAAGTTGTTCGAAATGAGAAGCTAAACGGGTCGCGAGGTATACCGAGCGGTGGTGGCCACCGGTACAGCCGATGGCAATCGTGATGTAGCTGCGGTTATTTGCAGCGAAACGGGGCAGCCAGCATTCCAGATACTGGGTGATGTGCTCCTGCATCTCGTTGACTTCCTCGGATTCGGAGAGGAAGTCGATCACCGGCTGTTCAAGGCCGGTGTGTTGGCGCAGTTCCGGAATCCAGTACGGATTGGGCAAAACGCGCACGTCGTATACGATGTCAGCATCCAGCGGCACACCGTGCTTGAAACCGAATGACTCGAACTGAACCGCCAGGGCCTGTTCGCTACGGTCGGCAATCCGGTGTTTGACCGAGTCGCGCAGGTCATACAGATTCAGGCGGGTGGTGTCGATGCGCAGATCGGCCATTTTTGCGATCGGTTCCAGCAGTTGTTGTTCAAGCTGGATCGATTCGAGCAGACCACGGGTGTCATCGGAGAGCGGATGTTTGCGGCGTGTAGAGCTGTACCGTTTCAGCAGTGTTGCTTCAGACGCATCAAGATACAGGACCTCGTAGGAGGCTTCCTGCTTCTGCTTGAGGTCTTCAAGTATGCCGGGTAGTTGCTTGAGGTTGCTCAGCAGGTTACGGGCGTCGATGCTGATGGCGATCCGCTCCGGATGTTGTGGATCGCTGGTCATCTGCGTAACCAGCGAGGGCAATAGGGTCGCTGGCAGGTTATCAATGCAGTAAAAACCGATATCTTCCAGCGCCTGCAGGGCGGTACTTTTACCGGATCCTGAGCGGCCGCTAATAACAACGAGCTTCATGTCCCTCTCCTGTATGTGGTGAAGCGTTTGTTATGTTACTTGCTCAAATCGGAAATTACGTTAAACAGCGCAGCGTCACTTTGAGAAGCACGCAACGCGCTGCGCACCGCTTCCTGGCTGAAGAGCTCCGCTGCTGACGCCAAGGTCTGCAGATGTTCTTCGCAAGCCTCTTCGGGTACGACAAGGGTAAAAATCAGATCAACCGGCTTCCCGTCAATTGAGTCAAAATCGATCGGCTCGCTGAGGGTGATGAGATACCCCAGTGCAGTCGGGCAGTCCTTCAGGCGGCAATGGGGAATGGCAACGCCGTCCCCGATCCCTGTACTGCCAAGGCGTTCACGCCCAAGCAAGCCGGCAAAGACGGTGTCAGCGTCCAGGCCCGGGTTCTGGTCGGCGATCAGTTGGCTGGTTTGTTCCAGTAGACGTTTTTTGCTGCCACCCTCAAGACCACACAGGGTTCTTGAGGGTGTCAGTAGCTTTTGGATCAACATAGGTGGTGTTGAATGGATAAGACTTATTTGTGTTTTTTCATTTTTTCTTTGTGCTTGATGATCTGACGATCCAGTTTATCGATCAGGCCATCAATCGACGCATACATATCGTCGTGTTCGTGGGTAGCGAAAATCTGACCGCCTGCCACGTGCATATCACCTTCTGCAATCTGACGTTTTTTGTCGACGCTGAGCGTTACTTGAACGTTGGTGATGTTGTCGAAGTGGCGCTCCAGCTTCTCGAACTTGGAGTGCACGTAATTGCTCATAGATTCAGTCAGTTCGACATGATGACCAGTGATATTGATCTGCATAGGTCTCTCCTATTGGCAGTGACTGTATTCGTCCTGTGTTTCCGTTTCCATTAAACCAGACGCTTGCGTTCATTAGAAGGCGGAATGTTCATCGCCTCCCGATATTTTGCGATTGTACGTCTGGCAACTTTGAATCCCTGTTCGTCCAGGAACTGTGCAATTTTGTTGTCGCTGAGTGGTTTGGCCGGGTTTTCCGCGGCGACCAGCTTCTTAATCAAGGCTCGGATTGCGGTCGAGGAGGCCGCTCCGCCGTCGTTGGTGTTAACGTGGCTGGAGAAAAAGTACTTGAGTTCAAAGATACCCCTGGGGGTGTGCATGTACTTCTGGGTGGTCACGCGGGAGATGGTGGATTCGTGCATCTCTACTGCTTCCGCAATATCATGAAGCACCATCGGCTTCATCCCTTCTTCCCCGTGCTCAAGGAATCCTTCCTGGCGTTTGACGATCTCGTTAGCCACTTTCATCAGGGTATCGTTACGGCTTTGCAGACTCTTGATGAACCAGCGGGCTTCCTGTAGGTGGCTTTTCAGGTAGTTGTTGTCGGCGCTGTTGTCGGCACGGCGAACCAGGTCGGCGTAGCCGGAATTGATGCGCAGGCGAGGTGATACTTCCGGGTTAAGGTTGACAGTCCAGACTCCGCGCTGTTTTGTCACGATCACATCCGGGATCACGTATTCCGCAGCGCTGGAGGTGATGGATGCACCCGGCTTAGGGTTCAACTGCTGAATCAGCAGAATCACCTGCTGCAGCTGGGGTTCTTTCAGACGTGCTTTGCGCATCAGCTGGCGGTAGTCATGAGTGCCCAATAGCTTCAGGTAGTTGCGCACGACGGTTAGCGCCTGTTTCTTCCAGGTCGTATCGTCAGGCATCTGTTCCAGCTGAATGGCCAGGCATTCGCTCAGGTCACGTGCGCCAACACCGGCTGGATCAAACTGTTGGATACGGCGCAACACGGCTTCGATCTCATCCAGTTCCAGCTCTTGCAGGCTATCTTCCTGCCGCAGGTGTTCATGGATCTCTTCCAGAGCGACTGTGAGGTAGCCGTCAGGATCGATACCGTCGATCAGGCTAGTCGCGATAAGACGATCCTGGTCGCTCATTGGCGTCAGGTTCAGTTGCCAGTGCAGATGATCCTGCAGGGTTTCTTCGGCGGTGTCGTTGGATTCGAAGCTGCCTTCACCATCATCTCGTGAACCCGCGGGGGTAGTGCTTTGGAAGGTATCGTCCCAGCTGCTGTCAGTGCTCAGTTCGGCCGGGATCTCATCGTTCCAGTTGTCATCGGCAACTTGAGTGTCTTCGGTATGCTCCTGCTCGACGGCGGCGGTTACTTCGGTTTCTGGCTGAGTCTCGGGCCCCGCGTCTTGCTGACTCTTTTCTTCGTTGCCGGAGGGCGCATCGGAGTCGCCGTCTTCGCTGACGTCCAGCATCGGGTTGTTCTCAAGCGCTTCCTGAATTTCCTGTTGCAGGTCCAGTGTGGAGAGCTGCAGCAACCGAATCGCCTGCTGTAGCTGCGGCGTCATGGTGAGTTGCTGGCCAATTTTCAGTTGTAGCGCTTGCTTCATAACTACTCGATAGAAACCTATTGCGTTTAAAGAAAGTAGAGCTTTTTTAACAGCTTAGAGCTGGAATGTATCACCCAGATAGGCAGCACGCACAGCATTATTCTGCATAATAGCATCCGGTGCACCACTTGCGAGGATTGTGCCCTCACTTACGATGTAGGCTTTTTCACAGATATCCAGGGTTTCGCGTACGTTGTGGTCGGTGATCAGAATTCCGATCCCTTTGCTCTGAAGATGCTTGATCGTGCTTTTGATGTCGTTGACTGAGATCGGGTCTACACCGGCAAAAGGTTCATCCAGCAGGATAAAAGAGGGTTCGGTTGCCAGTGCACGCGCTATCTCGACGCGCCGACGCTCACCACCGGACAGACTCATGCCGAGGCTATCGATGATGTGGGTGATGTGGAACTCTTCCAGCAGTTCGAACATCTTTGTTTCGCGCTGCTGCTTGTTCAGGTCCTGGCGGGTTTCCAGGATCGCCAGAATATTGTCGCGTACGCTGAGTTTCCTGAAGATCGAGGCTTCCTGTGGCAGATAGCCGATCCCGCAGCGGGCGCGGCCATGCATTGGAAGCTGGGTGATTTCCTGC
The DNA here is from genome assembly GCF_029961155.1 of Pontibacterium granulatum. Taxonomy (GTDB): domain Bacteria; phylum Pseudomonadota; class Gammaproteobacteria; order Pseudomonadales; family Balneatricaceae; genus Pontibacterium; species Pontibacterium granulatum. The sequence goes on from NZ_JASBRH010000002.1 coordinate 116,025, forward strand.
TTATCGATCATAACCTTGCCGCGATCGGCGCGGATCAATCCAACAATCATGTAGAAACAGGTGGTTTTGCCGGCACCGTTAGGGCCCAGCAAGCCGACGATCTCTCCGCTCTTGATTGAGAGAGATACGTCTTTGATGACCTCGCGGCCTTTATAGCTTTTTGCCAGGTTGCTCGCCTGTAGCTTACTCATTGAGCATCCTTATTATTAGACGGCTGGATGATCATCTCTACGCGACCTGCACTGCCTTCTTTTGTGTCACTGAAGGCATCTACGATTGAGGTTTTCAGATCATAGAGAATACGGTCACCGGTGAAAGTGTCTTTGTCGCTGATTACCTTGGCGTTTTTTTTCAGCGTCAGGTGCTCTTTTTCCACCTTGTAGATTATGGTGTCACCCCAGGCGTCAGTGTACGGCTTGTCTAGCTCTGGTTTCTGGCGGAAGTGGGCCTGTTCGCCATACGCAGTCACGATCTCAACACCTTTATTGCCACGCTGTAGCTCCACACGTTCGGCCTCGATCAGCAGGGTGCCTTGTGTGATCTTGACGTCACCACGATACACGGTTAAGCCGGTCTTTTCGTCGATGGATGCGCTGTCAGCACTGACGTGGATCGGCTTTTCACGGTCTTCCGGCAGGGCCTGTGCCGTCATGCTGAACAGTGCGGTGACCATTAGCGCCAGAAACTTATTTCTCATTCTCATGCTTTCCCTGAACATTGGATAACAGATTAAGCGTTTGCTCTTCAAACGAGGCCTTCATGCCTACCGCGTCGTATCGCACATTGTCGGACAGGATGGTAACGGGTAGATCTGTTTCAGCAAACTTGGTGTCGGGGTAGAGCGTCAGCTTTTCCGTCAGGACGCGAGTCTCGATACCGGTGGTGGACCTATCATTAACGCGAACATCACCTGTTAGCAAGGCTTTGCTGCGGTCGTCGGGTAGGGTGCCTTTGTTGGAGTCAGTTGTGGTAACGGTGCCGTCTTCTCTGTACAGCACGATATGCGGGGTGCTAAGCGCGCTGATTTGCTGGTCCGGATAGTGATCCAGACGCGGTGAAATAAGTTCCTGCTCAAGCTGCCCTTTCATGTTAAACACCCGGGTATGGGCATCGGTGGCAAAGTAGTCTTCACCTTCCTGCAGGGCGCGAGGAGGTTCTGTACGGTGCTCACTGGGTGCAATGCCCAGTCCCCAGTACAGCAGGATCGGGCCTAGCAGTAGGGCAGCAATAAACAGGCGGATACGGGCGCTTAGCACTACAGGTAAGGCTCCTGAACCTGATCAAGCTTGTTCTGGGCGGCCAGGATCTTTTCGCAGAACTCGCGGCCTGCACCTTCGCCACCACGGCGTTTAGTACACCAGTCGGCGTGCTGCTGTACCAATGGGTGGCCATTGGGTACGGTAGCACCGAAGGACACGGCGCGAATTGCCGAAAGGTCGGGCAGATCGTCACCGATGTAGGCGGTAGTCTCCGCACTGTGTCCGCTACGCTGCCACAGCTCCTGCAAGGCAGTCAGTTTGTCTTCCCTGCCCTGTTCCAGATAGGTAATGCCCAGCGCGCGGGCGCGCAGTTCAACCTGCGGTGAACGACGGCCAGTAATGATGGCGGTTTCGATACCCCCTTTTTCCAGCAGCTTGATACCAAGCCCATCCAGGGTATTAAATTGTTTTACTTCCTGGCCGTCCGGCAGGAACAGAAGCTGGCCGTTGGTCAGGATGCCGTCGACATCAAAAACGGCCAGTTTAACGTCCTGTAATTTTGTGATCTGTTCGTCAGTCAGGTCCTGACACCAGTCCATAACGGCTTGCTCCAGCTGTATTGTTAAAACGCAGTGTTCATTAAAAGGCGATAAAATCAGAGTACGCCTGCTTTTAGCAGGTCGTGCATGTTCAGTGCGCCTACCGGTTTGTTGGCATCATCAACAACCAGCAGAGCATTGATCTTTTTGCTCTCCATAATCTGCAGACACTCGGCAGCCAGAATATCGGCTTTGATGGTGGTGCAGTTGGCGGTCATCACCTGTTCGATCGGGGTGCTCTTCAGGTTTACGTCCTGATCCAGCGCGCGTCGCAAGTCGCCATCGGTAAAGATGCCGATTACAGCGCCATCTTCATCCAGTACGGCAGTCATGCCTAAGCGTTTTTGGGTCACCTCAAACAGTGCGTCGTAGAGCAATGTACCGGCTTTAACACTTGGTACATCCGTGCCGGTGTGCATGACATTTTCGACTTTGAGCAACAGGCGGCGGCCCAGGCTGCCACCCGGGTGTGAAAACGCAAAGTCTTCTTCGCTGAAGCCTTTGGCTTCAAGCAGGGCAATCGCCAGTGCATCACCCAGTACAAGCTGGGTGGTGGTGCTTGAGGTCGGTGCCAGATTTAGCGGGCAGGCTTCTTTCTCAACGCCGATATGCAGATTAGCATCCGCAGCACGGGAGAGGTTGGAATCCGGTTTGGCTGTCATGCTGATCAAGGGGATATTGATACGTTTGAACAGCGGTAGAATGGTTACGATCTCAGAGGTTTCGCCTGAGTTGGACAACGCCAGAACTACATCGTCTCGCGTGAACATGCCCAGGTCGCCGTGACTGGCTTCACCCGGATGTACGAAGAATGCCGGGGTGCCGGTGCTCGCTAGCGTGGCTGCGATCTTACGGCCAATATGACCAGACTTACCCATGCCGGTCACAATGATGCGACCCTTGCACTGACTCATCAATTCGCATGCGCGCTGAAAGTCACCGTCCAGATGGTTTTCCAGTTCCTGTACTGCTTCGGCTTCCAATTGGATGGTACGGCGTGCGGACGCCAGAAAATCAGCTTGTTTTGTCATAGTACTCTCAGGGACTGAAATTAAACCGCCATATTGTATAGCAGGACCAGATAGCCTGCATACACCGCTGCCAGTACTGCGCCTTCGGCGCGGCTGATTGACGGCGGTTTCTGTAGGAAACCAAACACCATCAGGGCAACAGTTAATGCCAGCATGGTGCTGTAGTCTCGTAGGATAACGATGTTGTCGATATCCAACGGTGCGATCAGGCCCGGTACGGCCATAACTGCGACCAGGTTGAAGATGTTGGAGCCAACCACGTTACCGATTGCCATATCATGGTGGCCTTTGAGTGCGCTTGCTATAGAGGCGGCGAGTTCAGGTAAGCTGGTTCCGATCGCTACGATAGTCAGGCCGATCACCAGTTCGCTAACTCCCAGTCCCAAGGCGACTTCGGTGGCACCCCAGACCAGCAGGCGAGAGCTTCCGGCAAGAATGATAAGGCCAACGACCAACCAGAATACTGCGATACCGGTTTTGAGTTCGGGCAGTTCTTCCTCTTCCTCTTCGCTCTCCTCTGCGGAGGCTGTTTTTTGGAAACGCTGGAAGAGATATAGGCTAAGCGCCAGCATCGCCAGCAGTACAACGCTGTCGATCATGTTGAGTTTCAGGTCCAGCAACAGCATGCCAGCCATGATCGTGATACCTAGCAGCAGCGGAATTTCACGTCGCAGAACACCTGATTTCACCGGCAGTGGTGCGATTAAGGCGGTGATACCCAACACCAATGCAATGTTAGCGATGTTTGAACCTAAAGCGTTGCCTACCGCCAGATCACCCGCATCGTTGATGGACGCCATATAGGACACCAGAATTTCAGGGGCCGATGTCCCAAAGGACACAATTGTCAGGCCGATGAGCATCGGCGACATGCCGAAATTACGGGCTGTGGCAGCTGCGCCAATAACAAAGCGGTCAGCACTCCATACTAAAAGCACCAATCCAGCGATGATTGCAAGTGAAGGGTAGAGCATTACTTCTCTCGTTGCCGTTGATTTGAGGGGCTATTAAAACAGAATGCGCATTGCGATTAAACGCCGTTTACCGCGGCGAGCGGAATAATCTTATGCAGTGTACAGCACTATAATTTGTTCAGATTTTAAGACCCCAGTGTTACAATCTGCCCCCTTTTGAACTATGGCAGGGAGAAATGGGCCGTATTTCATTCGTAAAGTTTTGCAAGCGTAGCGAAATGAATGAATCAGTCAGGGCTCCGTGCATCTATTAGGCCTATGGATAGCTTCGAAGACGTTATCATCGATATACAAAACCTGAGCTTTGCGCGTGGGGAGCGGGCGATCTATAACAACGTGGACATTCAAGTGCCACGGGGAAAGATTACCGCCATCATGGGGCCTTCGGGTACCGGTAAAACCACCTTGCTGAAGCTCATCGGTGGGCAGTTGAAGCCTGATCAGGGCTCAATTTTGGTTGCCGGAAAAGATATTCCACGCCTCGGCCGGCGCGAGCTATTTGATATGCGTGCCCGCATGGGAATGCTGTTTCAAAGTGGCGCGCTGTTTACCGATATCAGTGTCTACGAGAATGTTGCGTTTCCATTGCGTGTGCATACGGATCTGTCTGAAGAGATGATCCGTGATGTAGTGTTGATGAAGTTACATGCGGTCGGACTGCGTGGTGCGCGGGATCTGATGCCAAGTGAATTGTCAGGCGGTATGGCGCGTCGCGTGGCACTGGCGCGTGCGATTGCACTGGATCCGGAAATCGTGATGTACGACGAGCCGTTTGCAGGTCAGGATCCGATTGCTATGGGTGTGCTGGTCAATCTGATTCGGCGTCTGAACCGCGCACTGGGTCACACCAGTATTATCGTATCCCATGATATTCAGGAGACGCTGGGGATTGCAGACTATATCTATCTGATCTCCGATGCTGAAGTGATTGCTCGAGGTACACCGGAGGAGATCGCGAATACATCCTCGCAGAAGGTCCGTCAGTTTATCGATGGACTGCCCGATGGGCCGGTGCCGTTCCACTTCCCGGCTGGGGATTATCAGTCAGAACTTTTGCAGGACAGCTGAGTATGCTGGATTTAGTTGCCCGTCTTGGGCACAAGGGATTAAAAAAGCTGGAAGCGTTTGGTTCGGCCGGCGTTATTTTGATGCAGGCGCTGGTTGCCCGGCCGCAGCCGTTTACCATGTTGCCGTTGGTGGTAAAACAGATCCACTTTGTCGGCGTATTGTCGCTGATAATTATCGTCGTATCCGGTCTCTTTATCGGTATGGTGCTTGGGCTGCAGGGCTACACAATCTTGGTGGACTACGGTTCCGAGCAAGCAGTGGGGCAGATGGTGGCCTTGAGCCTGGTGCGTGAGTTGGCGCCGGTGGTGACCGCGTTGCTGTTTGCCGGCCGTGCCGGGTCGGCGCTGACGGCGGAAATCGGTCTGATGAAGGCAACTGAACAGTTGTCGAGTCTGGAAATGATCGGCGTCGACCCACTGAGACGCATAATTGCGCCTCGTTTCTGGGCGGGTTTTATTTGCTTACCGGTGTTGGCGACTATTTTTTCCCTCGTGGGGATTATGGGTGGTGCACTGGTAGGGATTGATTGGCTGGGAATTTACGAAGGGTCTTTCTGGTCGAATATGCAGAATTCTGTCGATTTCCGTGAAGATATTCTAAACGGATTGATCAAGGCAGTGGTCTTTGGTTTTGTCGTCACCTGGATCGCAGTATTTCAGGGGTACGATTGTGTTCCGACGTCAGAGGGGATCAGCGATGCTACCACTAAAACCGTGGTGTACTCATCGCTTTCAGTGTTGGCACTGGATTTCGTTCTGACTGCATTAATGTTTGGAGATCTATAGTATGCGCATCCGAGTCATGGAGATCGGAGTTGGTGCTTTTTTGCTGGCGGGCATGGTTGCCCTGTTGATGCTGGCACTGAACGTAAGCGGCCTGAATCTGGAACGTAAGAATACTTACAAGGTCTATGCACGTTTCGAGAATATTGGAGGGCTGACCGAGCGCTCCAAGGTGACTATGTCGGGTGTACTGATTGGTCAGGTCAGCGATATCCGTCTGGATCAGGATGCGTTGCAGGCGTTGGTTGAGATGGAGATTCATGAGGAGGTGGATTTCCTGTCCATCGACAGTTCTGCTTCTATACTGACTGCGGGTTTGTTGGGTGAAAAGTACATCGGTGTTGTCGTTGGTGCAGAAGAGGAGTATCTGCAGGACGGAGATTTCTTTGAGGATACCCAGTCGGCACTGGTGCTGGAGGACTTGATTGGTAAGTTCCTCTTCAACGAAGTTTCAGAGTAAGGATTGTCTATGATTGAGCAGCTGTTTAGTCGTGTGCTGGTTATTGTTTCCGCTTTTATGCTGGTGGTCGCAATGCCGGCTACTGCATCGTGGGAGGAGGCTAGCCAGGTGGTGGACGATGCCACCGGAAAAATGTTCTCGCTACTGGAAGATCCAAGCTACAGAGAGGAAGCGAAGTTTGATGCTCTGATGTCCGAAATAGACAGCTTGCTCGAGCCAGTAGTCGATTTTCCATACATCTCCAAGCTGGTGATGGGTAAATATTACCGTAAGGCATCAGAGGCTGAGCGTGCCCAGTTTTCAGATGTGTTCCGTACAACGCTGCTGAAAACTTATGCCAAAGCGATCGTTGGGTTCGACATCAAGGGGTATGAGATTGTCCCGGCTAAGAATAAGAGTCCGAAACCGGACAAGCAGATTGTCACTGTTGAAGTAACTTCCGGTGCAGGCACCAAGTACCTGCTGGTTTATTACATGCGCAAAAAACAGGGTGAATGGCGTCTGGTTAACGTAGTTCTCGACGGTGTAAACCTGCGTCTGACGTTTAAAAACCAGTTTGCAGATCTGGCGCAGAAATCCCGTGGCGATGTGAGCAAGACAGTTGCGCTGTGGAAAGAACACGTTGATCCGGATGCGAGCACTGCAGGCAATGGCTGATTGGAGTGTTGAGCGCGCGGGGGAAAACGAAGTACGTTTGACCGGTGAATTGCGCTTTGCGGATATCATGTCCATCCGTAAAACGCTGGATCAGCTGCTAGGTAAGATGAAGGGTGATGTGGTTGTGGATTTCTCCGGCGTGACCCGTGTCGATAGCTCGGCCTTGTCTCTCTGGATGTGTGGCCTGAGGCGCGCTGAAGCGCTTAGTATTACCCTGAAACCGGCAAACGTGCCGGCTGAGATGCAATCGATCGCCGGCCTGGTTGGTCTGAGTCAGTGTCTCAGTTGATTCCCGCTGTTCAGAAGGCGATCCCACGGATCGCCTTTTTTGTTCCGTTCCGGTATGATTTCGCGTTTATTTGAACTATTGCTTAAGTCGCCAGTTGGAGTATCAGATGCAAGCTGAAGACGTCAAACAGATCATCGAGTCCAAACTCGAAGGGTGCACCGCATACACCGCCGGTGAGGGGTGTGATTTTCAGGTAACAGTTGTGGGTCCTCAGTTTGCTGGTTTGCGCCCAGTGAAACAGCAACAACTGGTATACGGTTGTCTGAACGAATATATTGCTGACGGCACCATCCACGCCTTGACCATCAAAGCTTACACTCCTGAGCAGTGGGACGCACTGCAACAATAACCCTCCAGCGAACTTCGGGTAAGTCAATGGATAAACTGATTATCTCAGGCGGTTCTCCGCTGCGTGGAGAGGTGAAAATCTCGGGCGCAAAAAACTCAGCCTTGCCGATTTTGGCTGCGGCGCTGCTCTCGAAAGAGCCTGTGAAGATAGGCAACCTGCCGCATCTGCATGACATAACCACCATGCTGGAGCTTTTACGCCGCATGGGCGTCGATCTGGTGATTGACGAAAAGATGTGTGTCGAGATCAATGCCGGCACGTTGACTGAGACTGTCGCACCGTACGAACTGGTGAAAACCATGCGTGCCTCGATCCTGGTATTGGGACCGCTGCTGGCTCACTTTGGTGAAGCCGAGGTTTCCCTGCCAGGTGGTTGTGCAATTGGCTCTCGTCCGGTGGATATGCACATTCAGGGTCTGCGGGCCATGGGCGCCGATGTGGTTGTCGAAGGCGGCTATATCCGTGCTAAACGCGAGGGTCGTTTGCAGGGGGCTCGTGTGTTCTTTGACGTAGTTTCCGTAACCGGCACCGAGAACATCCTGATGGCAGCAGCGCTTGCCGAAGGTCAGTCTATCCTCGAGAACGTGGCGCGTGAGCCGGAGGTAGTCGATCTGGCAAACTGCCTGAACGCGATGGGGGCAGACATTCAAGGTGCGGGTACCGATACCATTATTGTTAACGGTGTTGAGGCTCTGCACTCCTGCCACTATGACGTACTGCCGGATCGTATTGAAACCGGTACCTTCTTGGCGGCGGCGGCGGCAACCGGTGGTAGTGTTAAGGTTAAAAATACCGATCCGACTATTCTGGATGCAGTACTGCAAAAGCTGACCGAAGCGGGCGCGGATATCACTTGCGGTGAGGACTGGATCGCGCTGGATATGCACGGAAAACGTCCAAAAGCGGTGAATATCACCACGGCGCCATATCCTGCGTTCCCGACCGATATGCAGGCTCAGTTTGCCGCTATGAATGCAGTTGCTGAGGGTGTTGGCAAGATCAAGGAGACGGTGTTCGAAAACCGTTTTATGCACATGCAGGAGATGATCCGCATGGGCGCAAAAATTACCATTGACGGTAATACCGCTGTAACTGAAGGTGTTGAAAGATTGCAGGCAGCACCGGTTATGGCCACCGACTTGCGCGCATCCGCAAGTCTGGTTATCGCCGCCCTGGTGAGCGATGGCGATACGATTATCGATCGTATCTACCACATTGACCGTGGTTACGAATGTATTGAAGAGAAACTGCAATTGTTGGGTGCGCGTATTAAACGTGTACCAGGTTAAATACAGGTATTGAGAGTAGCATGAAGCAGCAACTGACTATCGCGCTGTCCAAAGGGCGTATCCTCAAAGAAACTCTGCCGTTGCTGGCAGCCGCTGACATTGTTCCAGCTGAGGATATCTTTAGTAGCCGTAAGCTTATCTTTGATACCAACCATGACCATATCAAGCTGGTGGTGATTCGCGCCACCGATGTACCAACCTACGTTGAGTACGGTGGTGCAGATATGGGTATCGCTGGTAAGGATGTGTTGCTGGAGCATGGTGCTAAAGGCCTGTATGAGCCACTGGATCTTAAAATTGCCCGTTGCAAACTGATGGTTGCAGGCATGAAGGATGCCCAGCCTGTGGAAGGTCGCATGAAAGTGGCCTCCAAGTTTGTTAATGTGACCCGGGACTACTTTGCCAAGCAGGGGGTTCAGGTCGACATCATCAAGCTGTACGGCGCGATGGAGTTGGCACCGATCATGGGATTGGCTGATCGTATCGTGGACATTGTTGATACAGGCAACACCCTGCGTGCCAACGGCCTGGAGCCGATGGAGTCTATCGACGATGACATCAGCTCTCGTCTGGTAGTGGGGCAGGCGTCCATGAAAATGAAGCATAGCGTTATCCAGCCGATTCTGGATAAGCTGGCGGAAGCGGTCGATGCCCGTGAAGCGGAGGCAACTGCATGAGTGAACTGAACCTCAGACGACTCGATTCCCAGCAGGCAGACTTTGCTGAGCAGATGGACAAGCTGCTAGCGTGGGAAGCGGTGTCCGACAGCAAAGTCAACCAGATCGTTGATGAAATTCTGGCGCGCGTAAAGGCAGAAGGTGACGCGGCGGTAGTGGAGTATACCAACCGCTTTGATCGTCTGCAGGCGACCGGGATGGCTGAACTGGAGATGAGTCAGGCGCGTTTACAGCAAGCGTTGGAAAACCTCCCGGCAGAGCAGCGTCAGGCGTTGGAAACGGCGGCAGAGCGTGTACGTGGTTACCACGAGCGCCAGAAAGGTGAATCCTGGCGGTACACTGAAGCTGACGGCACCATGCTGGGTCAGAAAGTGACACCAATGGACCGTGTTGGCCTTTACGTGCCGGGTGGTAAGGCTTCTTACCCATCGTCCGTATTGATGAATGCAATGCCAGCTAAAGTGGCGGGTGTTGGCGAGATCATAATGGTTGTGCCAACCCCTGACGGTGAGGTGAACGAGCTGGTATTGGCTGCCGCCGCGCTGGCAGGTGTTGATCGCGTGTTCTGTATTGGTGGTGCTCAGGCAGTAGCTGCTTTGGCTTACGGCACAGAAACGGTCCCCAAGGTCGACAAGATTGTTGGCCCGGGTAACATCTTCGTGGCTACCGCTAAACGTGCGGTGTTCGGCGCGGTAGGGATCGATATGATCGCTGGCCCGTCCGAAATTCTGGTGGTTTGTGACGGCAAGACCGATCCTGATTGGATCGCCATGGATCTGTTCTCCCAGGCGGAGCATGACGAAGATGCCCAGTCCATCCTGGTCTCGCCGGATGCTGACTTTATCGATGCGGTCGAAGCAAGCATCAACACGCTGCTGCCAACCATGGAGCGCGAAGGCATTATCTCTGTTTCTCTGCGTGACCGTGCTGCGCTGGTTAAAGTCCAGAATATGGATGAAGCGATGGTGGTGACCAACCGTATCGCGCCGGAGCATCTGGAGTTGTCAGTGGAAGATCCGGAAGTGTTGCTGCCACAAGTGCGCCACGCCGGAGCAATCTTTATGGGACGCTACACTGCGGAAGCGCTGGGTGACTACTGTGCGGGACCAAACCACGTTCTGCCAACGTCCGGTACGGCACGTTTCTCCTCTCCGTTGGGAGTGTATGACTTCCAGAAGCGCTCTTCTCTGATCATGTTCTCTGCGGACGGTGCATCGGAGATGGGTAAGGTCGCTTCTGTATTGGCACGTGGTGAGAGCCTGACGGCGCATGCGCGCTCGGCGGAATACCGGATCAAAGAAGACTGATCAGCCAGTGTCCATGTCTTGTCCTGAAATAGTGTCAACCTATATCAGGACGGGACACCAGAAACAAAAAAGGCTCCCTTGGGAGCCTTTTTATTGGATAAAATTCATCGCATTAACTGCGACTACGCGGCCGCTCTACGATTTTAACAGGCAGTGAAAGCGCCTGATTATTGCGGATTACCTCGATTGTGATTTCTTCGCCTGGTTTGTATTTGGCGATCTGGTCCATAGAGCTGCGGCGATCCAGAATCGGCTGCTTGTTGATAGACACCATGATATCGCCCGGCTGCATACCGGCAATATGGGCCGGGCTGTTGCGGAAGATGCCTGCGATAATCAGGCCGCGTGTGTCAGCCATACCGAAGGACTCCGCCAGCTGTGGCGTGAGCTCCTGCACTTCGATTCCCAACCAGCCACGGATTACACGGCCGTGCTGAATCAGGTCCTGCATGACCTGTTTGGTCAGGTTTGAAGGGATGGCAAAGCCGATACCCTGGGAGCCGCCGGACTTAGTGTAGATCACGGTGTTGATGCCGATCAGGTTGCCATAGGCGTCGATCAAAGCTCCGCCGGAGTTGCCCGGATTGATTGCTGCGTCGGTCTGGATGAAATCCTCGTAGGTATTGAGGCCTAAGCTGTTACGGCCGGTTGCACTGACAATGCCCATGGTGACCGTCTGGCCGACTCCGAACGGGTTGCCTATGGCCAGGGTGACATCACCCACCTGCAGGCTGTCGGAGTCGGAGAGGGTAATCGTTGGCAGGTCGTTCAGCTCGACTTTCAATACTGCCAAATCGGTTTCCGGGTCATTGCCGACCAGCGTGGCCATCGCTTCGCGACCATCCTTCAGCGCAACAACGATGCTGTCGGCGCCGTCAATCACATGGTTGTTGGTGGCGATGTATCCCTGGGGGCTGAGAATTACACCTGAACCCAGACTGGATTCGATACGCTGACGTTGTGGTGTATCGCGACGTTCCAGAAACTGCTGATAGAACGGATCATCCTTTAGCGGTGCTTTTTGCTGGACCAGTGTGCGTGTATAGATATTTACCACCGCGGGGGCGGCGACATTGACCGCATCAGCATAGGAAACCGGGCCGTGTCCAACACCACCGGTTGCTGCCTGCGGATTGGCCTGGTTAGTCTGGCGAATCTCAACGGTAGTGACCTTTGGCGCAAACAGGTCCGGAAAAAACTGCAGCAAAATAATCGCCGCACAAATACCTGTGATCACGGGCCAGAGCAAAAAAGAGAATCGTCGCATGGTCTCGGGGGTTGAAGGTTATAAGGGATTTTAGAATTATACGAAGATAACAATGGTTATGTGAATCTGAATCAGGATTATATGTCGATAAGTAGGAAAGAACTGATCCGCTATCTGGATCAAAGACTTAGCCCCGAGCGTTTTCGTGATTACGCGCCCAACGGTTTGCAGGTGGAAGGAGCTGGCCAGATCAGCCGAGTAATGACCGGCGTAACCGCTTCTCAAGCGTTGCTGGATGAGGCGGTGGCCTGGGGAGCTGACACGGTGCTGGTGCACCACGGTTATTTCTGGAAGGGCGAGAATCCGTGCATCACCGGGATGAAGCAGCGTCGTCTGAAGACCCTGCTGCAGAATGATATGAACCTGATCGGTTATCATCTGCCGCTGGACGCCCATCCGGAGATTGGAAATAACGCCATGTTGGCGGCGCTATTGGGAATCGAGATTACCGACGGTCTGGAATCGGGAAATCCGCTGAGTATCGGGATTGTTGGCGAATTCGATGAACCGCTTAGCCTGAACGATCTCGGAACACGCATTGCAAAGGTGCTGGGGCGTGAACCTGTCCTGATTGAGGGCGGCGATCACCTGATCAAATCAATTGGTTTGTGCACCGGTGGTGCGCAAGACTATATCGACAAGGCGATTGATCTGGGTCTGGATGCCTACTTGTCTGGGGAGATATCGGAACGGACGGTTCACAGTTCGCGTGAAAATGGCGTGCATTATATCGCTGCGGGTCACCATGCAACTGAGCGTTATGGTGCCAAAGCACTCGGCGAAGAACTGGCCCGGGAATTCAATCTGGAAGTGCGTTTTGTGGATATTGATAACCCGGTCTGAATCAAGGGCTGACGTCAGGCATAAAAAAACCGGCTGGAAAGCCGGTTTTTCTTGAGGGTATCAGAGTCCTTTAAGCCGTCTTGGTTTCTTCTGCTTTGTTGGCTTCAGATTTGTCGGCAAAGTCTGTCGGATCTTTTGGTGTTTCTTCCTGACCTTCCTTCAGACCGTACGTCTCGGACAGTGTGCCTTCCTCATCAGGGTTTTTCGGCGCGTAGTCACGAGGTGCTTCCATGCTGGAAGACTCTTCTGTTGCTGGTTTTTCTGCTTTGGCATCAGCGACTACTTCAGCGTCGCTTTCAGCAGTTTCGTCGCTCAGACGAGGCTGGATAGCTGCTTCCAGAGTGCGGGTTGCTGCCTCGTTGCTGCACAGTTCCATGGAGCTGGTTGCCAAGTGCTGGTGAACCGCTTTGTAGCTTTCAGTCAGGTTGCTGACCAGGTTCGCGGTTTCTTCAAAGTGCGAGGTCACTTTTTCTTTATATTCGGCCAGCTCGCGTTGGGTGTCATCCAACTGCTCGATCAGTTCCAGCTGGCGGCTGTCGTTGCCGCCGGAACGACCCAGTAAATAGCCGATCACTGTGCCTACAATCAATGCAACGACGGCACTAATCAAAACTGTACTGCTTGCGTCCACGAGTGCTCCTTCTTTTCCGAGAGGGGTACAGATATATGTCTTTTATGTTGCGACAAGGATATAGCAATCGCGGCTGAAAGCCCATATTCCCGATACCTGCTTATTGTGCAGTTTGCGCCAGATCATGGGTATAAGCGATTAGTCGGCTCCGCCCGTATGATGATCAGCGGGAGTGGCTTGCGCGCCAGGCCTGGGCATCCTGATGGCGTGCGGCCAGATATTCGATCTGTTCGCGCAATACAGTGCAGGCTGTATCTGCGTCACGGTTATGCAGGGCCTCCAGCAATCGTTGGTGCTGATCCACAATAACTGCCCGTTCCCGAAAACGGTAGGAGATCATGTTGGAGACGGGCTGGAGTGCTTCAATCACCGCGTACATCACAAAGCTCAGCATGCGGTTTCCGCTCGCATCAGCAATGATACGATGGAAGCGAACATCGGAGGCGCAGAAATCTTCAGCGGTGATCTGGTCATCTCGCTGGTGTTCCAGCTCATTGGTCAGTGCGGCAAGTTGATCTTCGCTCCTTTCTGCTGCCGCAAGTCGGCAGCAGGTCGTTTCAAGCTCCAGGCGTGCCGCGTTGACCTCATCCAGATCCACCTCTTTTAAGCTCACCAGCATGGTGGCGGCACTGGTCAGACTGTCGCTGAGCTGGGCCACAGAGGGTTTAGTTACAAACGTGCCGCCGGTGGGACCGCGCTTGGAACGCACGAGGTTTTTCGCCGCGAGCCGTTTCAGGGCTTCACGAATGGTTGGGCGCGACACCTGATAGCGCTTGGATAACTCTTCTTCGGTTGGCAGGCGATCATCCGCCTTCAACGTGCCGTCCAGGATCGCTTCCTGCAGCTGATCGGCAATCTGGCTGGATAAACTACTGCGGTTTACCGGTTCGACTTCAAAACTCAAAGAACGTACTCCGACAGATGAAAGAAGATCAGTGATCTATTCTAACGTAAGAAGTCGTTGACTTGAATTTTTATTAATTTATATTTGTAAGACAAATTAACTTAATGGTTGAGGGCGAAGTGATGTTCAAGGCATTGGTGCTGAATGAGGTTGAGGGTAAAACGGTTTCCTCGGTGGAATCGCTGGAGCTGGATGCGCTGCCGGCAGAAGAGGTGCTGGTCGAGGTCGATTATTCGTCACTTAACTATAAAGATGGCCTGGCGGTGACCGGTGCAGGCAAGATTGTGCGCAATTTCCCGATGGTGCCAGGGATCGATCTGGTGGGCACTGTGGTCGAGTCGGCATCCGATGAATACAAGGCCGGTGACAAGGTTGTGATGACCGGCTGGGGCGTAGGTGAGAACTATTGGGGCGGCTACTCTCAGATGGCACGTATGAAAGCGGAATGGTTGGTTCATCTGCCTGAAGGGATGGAACCCCGTAAGACCATGGAGATTGGTACCGCAGGCTTGACCGCTATGCTGTGCGTAATGGCGCTGGAGGAGGGAGGCGTAACCCCGACCAGTGGTCCTGTCATTGTGACTGGTGCCGCCGGTGGTGTGGGCAGTGTGGCTGTGAGCATTCTGGCTGGCCTGGGCTATGAGGTGGCTGCGGTGACCGGTCGCCCGGAGACTGCTGATTACCTGCGTGAACTGGGCGCAACGACCATTCTGACCCGTGATGAAATGGCTGAAAAAAGCCGTCCGCTGGAGCGCCAGCGCTGGGCGGGTGCGGTTGATACCGTGGGTGATACGATCCTGGCACGTGTACTGGCAGAAACCAACTACGGTGGTGTTGTTGCCGCCTGCGGTCTGGCGGCAGGTTTCAAGCTGCCAACCACCGTGATGCCGTTTATCCTGCGCAATGTACGTTTGCAAGGCGTGGATTCGGTGATGTGTCCGGTCAAGCGTCGTCAGGAAGCCTGGACGCGTCTTAAAACCCAGTTGCCAGAATCTGCACTGGGCGAGATCTCTGAACTGATCTCGCTGGAGCAGGTTGGAGAGTACGCAAACAAAATTATCAACGGTCAGGTGCGGGGCCGTGTGGTTGTTGATCTGAAGAAGTAATCGCCTCGGTGAAATAAAAAAGCCTGTCACAAAGACAGGCTTTTTTGTGTCTGAAATTAATAAATGCTGTGTTAGCCGAACAAGCCATCGGCACGTGGTTTGATCAGTATCGGCAGGTAGCGGATAAGGAACAGAATCCACGCCAGCATCCACAGGGTGCCCGACAGGTGCAGGCCGGCCAGGTACGGAATCGGCAGGTGGGTGATTGATACCCGGATCACTGCAGCCAGCGTGATCAGTACAAATGCTGCCACGATTATCGGCGTAACCGTCAATGGACGACCTGTATGACCGAGGGACACACGGGCCATCATACCCAGTGTGATCAGGCCAATCGCGCCTGCTGCAAAGCTGTGGATCGCAATCGAGCCGCTGATTTGTCCCGCTGCTGCCAATGCGGTCAATGCATACCCCAGGGGGATGAAGAGGTAACCCAGCTGCAGAATCCACACCAGCGGCACTTTGAAAACTGTCGGGCTAAACCAGCCGTACAGGCGGATGGCGCTTAATAACGCCAGGATCGCAGAGGTGGCAATTTGCAAAGTGTCGTAGCTGGTCAGCATAGAGATCAGCCAAAGGCCTGTTGCGGGCAGGACAGTCTTTTCAATCCAGGCGAA
Organism: Pontibacterium granulatum; assembly: GCF_029961155.1. GTDB lineage: Bacteria > Pseudomonadota > Gammaproteobacteria > Pseudomonadales > Balneatricaceae > Pontibacterium > Pontibacterium granulatum. The sequence continues at coordinate 132,074 of NZ_JASBRH010000002.1, forward strand.
TCGCGTGCAGGACACACCTTCAACACCGCGTTCGGTAAAGAACGGGATTACGCGGCCACCGATAACCGTGATAACCATCACAGCCAGGTACAGTGCCAGATGCAGGCCATTCATCGCAGTATTGTCGGTTACCCCCAGAGTCTCCAAGTGTACCATTAGATTGGCTGCGAAAAATGCAGCCAGGATTGGGATAAACACCAGGTTGCGGTAATTGCCCGAGCGAACGATTGGAATGCCAATGCCGACGGCAACAGCCGGGGCAAATGCGAGATCGATGACTGCGATGACCTCGCCTGGTATGCCGGGAATGAAGGGCAGAATGCGTGCGGTCAGCCAAAGCAGAAAAATCCCGGCCAGCGTATTGCCGAACGGAGTCTGGACGTTGGTCCAGTTGCGCACCGCGGTTAGCAGGAAGCCCGCGATAATTGCCATGCTGAAGCCAAACAGCATCTCATGGGCATGCCAGTGCATGGTATTGCTGTAGTAACTCACGCCTAGACCGCTGCTGTAAAACACCAGCCAAAGGCCGAGCAGAATCACCGCGGCAACAGCGCCAAACAGGAAAAATGGGCGGAATCCTAAATTAAACAGGGCAAAAGGCGAACTTTTGCGGGGCTCACCGATCGGGATCATGAATGCGGTCTCCGGGAAGATTAATGCGATGGTATACTGCGGGCAATCCTGCCGTCTGAATCATGTGTACCTCTATGTTTACGATCCTGTGCAACCAACATCGCTATGCTGTTTATCAGCTACGGTGAGCATTATTCCATAATATGCATAAAAAATACATTTTAAATCTTATCGCTTTTGTCTGGTGCTTGTTGCTTTCTGCATCGGTATTGAGCGAAGTCAGGGTTGTGGATGATCTGGGGCGACCGCTGGTGCTGCCCCAGGCTGCAAAACGTGTGATCAGTCTGGCACCCCATATCACCGAGAATCTTTACAGCGTTGGAGCGGGTGACCAGATTGTAGCTGCGGTCAGCTACAGTGATTACCCAGAGGCGGCCAGGGCGCTGCCTCGGGTGGGCGACTTCGCCAATCTGAATATTGAACGTATCTTGTCTCTTAACCCGGATCTGGTAATTGCGTGGATCGATGGGAGTTCTGCTGCCCAACTGGAGCGGTTGGAGCAATTGGGTATTCCCGTGTTGCGGGAGTCGCCGGATAGTTTTGCCGAGATCGCGAATAGCTTACGCCGTTTGGGGACCGTTACCGGTAATGCTCACGAAGCAGAAAGAGTCGCGGCCGACTTGGAAGCTCGGGTCGGCCATCTGCGCGAGCGTTTCCAGGAGCAAACAACGCTGACCGTGTTTTATCAGCTTTGGCACCAGCCATTGATCACTAGCAACAACAGCCAACTGATTGATCGCATCGTGCGTTTATGCGGCGGCCGGAACATCTTTGCTGAGCGGCCCGAAATAGCGCCCAGGGTAAATATTGAAGCGGTGATCGCTGCCGATCCGGATGTGATTCTGTCGGGAGTTGAAAAACACGATCCCCAGTGGCGCCAGTACTGGCAGCGCTGGACGCAGATGAAAGCGGTTGAGCATGGTTTTCTGTTTACCACCGATGCCGATCAGATACACCGTGCCACGTTGCGTGCGCTTGCCGGGGCGGAAGCTGTGTGTGAACAGTTTGATCAGGCCAGGCAGAAGCTTGCCGCTGAGCAGCACTCTAATAAGGACTAGACGTTGTTTATGAAGCAGTTGATATTGGGGGGCGCCCGCTCCGGAAAAAGTCACCTTGCTGAAATGCGTGCCGAATCCTCAGGCAAACGCGTGATATATGTGGCCACCGCGCAGGCTTGGGATGAGGAGATGGCGGAGCGTATTCGTCGCCACCGAGAGCAGCGACCAGATCATTGGCAATTGATTGAAGAACCTGTTTCTCTGGCCGATGTATTGCAGGCACATGCTTCAGCAGACACCTGTGTACTGGTGGATTGCCTGACCCTGTGGGTGACAAACCTGTTGTTGGCAGAACCCGGTGAGCTTGAGCGAGAGCTCGATGCATTTTATAAGGTTCTGGCGGACCTGCCCGGTGAGGTCATTCTGGTCAGCAATGAGGTCGGTTGGGGCATCGTGCCAATGGGCGAATTGAGCCGACAGTTCCAGGATCAGGCAGGGTGGTTGCATCAGCGGTTAGGCGAGATCTGTGAACGGGTGACGCTGACGGTGGCCGGAATACCGATGGAGATTAAACAACCCTCATGAGTACAGACGTCGATATGCAGTGGCTGAATCAGCCGGTAAAAGCCATCTGTCAGCAAAGTGCACAAGCTGCGGCACAGCATCAGACGCAACTGACCAAACCGCTGGGTGCGTTAGGTGAGCTTGAAACCGTGGCGGTTCGTCTTGCCGGTATGCAAAACCGGGTGAAGCCGGAGATTAATCGGGTGCAGCTCTCGGTTTTTGCCGCCGATCACGGCATTGCTGCGTCGGATGTATCCGCCTATCCACAGGAGGTGACATCGCAGATGGTGATGAACTTTGCCTTTGGCGGGGCGGCGGTCTCTGTGTTGGCGCGGCATCTGCAAGCGGCGTTTGAGGTGGTGAACCTAGGAACGCTGACCGCGCTGCCGGCTCACGAAGCGGTGGTGTCACGCGTGATCGCTGCCGGCACTAGAGACTTCTCCAGCGAAGCGGCTATGTCCAGCGCGCAGCTGTGCCAGGCGCTTGCGGTCGGTTGCGAGCGCGTCGATGCCTGTGCAGAGAATCATCCCGATCTCTTCATCGCAGGTGAGATGGGTATTGGCAACACCTCCGCGGCCAGTGCAATCGCAGCGGCCTTGTTGCAATTGCCTGCGGTGCAACTGGTAGGGCCTGGCACGGGCCTGGATACTGAACGGGTGGTGCTAAAAGCGGCAAGAATCCAGCAGGCTCTGGATTTTCATGCACTCTGTGCAGATCAGCCTCTGGAAATTCTGCGTTGTGTCGGCGGGTTTGAGATTGCCGCGATGACCGGTGCTTATATACGCGCCGCGCAACAGGGTATTCCGGTGCTGATTGACGGATTTATAAGTAGCGCTGCGGCAATGGTAGCCGTGGCATTTAAACCCGAGGTGAGGGGGTGGCTGCTCTACGGGCACTGTTCAGAAGAACCTGCCCATCGGTTGCTGCTGGATCATCTGGGGGGCACACCTTTGTTGTCGTTAGGCATGCGCCTGGGTGAGGGCAGTGGTGCCGCCCTGGCTGTGGATATTTTGCGGTCCGCCTGCCGATTGCATGCGGAGATGGCCACTTTTGCTGACGCCGGTGTCAGTGATAAGACGCCAGAGGCCTGAGTGATGCGTACCCTGACGCTGGATCTGTTGCGCCATGGTGAAACCACTGCATCGGGCATTTATCAGGGCCGTACAGATGTCCCCTTGTCTGAGAAGGGCAAACAGCAGATGCAGCAGGCGCTGGGTAAAACGGCGGGTTGGCAACGGATGTTTTGCTCGCCGTTACAGCGCTGCCGCTGTCCTGCAGAAGACGCTGTCAACAGATTAGGCCTGACATTGCAGTCGGAAGCTTGGCTGCAGGAATATGACTTTGGTGACTGGGATGGTCGGGCATTGGCTGATGTTTATAACGAGCAGCCGGAAAAGGTTGATACTTTCTGGCGTGACCCGCACGCCAATCCGGCACCCGGTGGTGAACGGATCGACGACTTCTGTAAACGTGTCACTGTTGGTCGGGATCGCTTGCTGGAAACGGATGAGCGACACGTGCTGATGGTCACCCATGGCGGGGTGATTCGCGCATTGATTGGCGAGTGTTTGGGGATTAAACCTGCACAGTGGAGCCGCTTAAAGCTGGATCATGCCCATTTTACCCGCCTGAACTACTACACTGACCGGGATCAGGTTTGGCCTGAACTGGTATGCTGCAATACGGCTACACTTCCTGATTAAACGTTGTAATAGATTGATGGAAAACCTCTGGTGAAGTTCTCAGATACGCTGCGCATTATTTACGAAAAACTCGATAAGCTTGGAGACCTGCCGGTATTCAGTGCGACCATCAACCGTATTCAGCAGGTCAGCAGTTCCGAAGAGAGCGACGCCATGGCATTGGCAATGGCGATCATGAAGGATGCCAACCTCTCTGCCAAAATTCTGAAAATTGCCAACTCCTCGTCCTATCACCGGGGTGGTCCGGCGATTACCGTGGTATCCCGTGCGGTGGTTCTGATCGGCTTCAAGAAGATCAAGAACCTCTGCCTTACCTTGAAACTTATCGAAGGTTTTCACCAAAGCCATCCTGATCTGAATGTGCCGGGATTATTGATGCGCTCGTTCCTCAATGCCAACATTGCCAGCGATCTGTCGATGCGCAGCCGTCATTATGGTGACGCCGAAGAGACTTATATCAACGCGTTATTGTTCGGCTTGGGAGAGATTGTGGTCGCCCACACCATGCCCAATGTTTACCGTAAGATGTTGACTGAGCGTCGCAAGGGCATGCATCGCTGGCAGAAAATCCAAAAGGCGATGTTGGGCGGGACCTTTAGTGATATAGGTCAGGACTTGGCGCGTAGCTGGGGGCATCCACCCCAGGTGGTTCAGGCGATGGTTCACAAAGACGAAGTGACCGAGGGGAATCAGGCTATTCAGATTGCCGGTCTGAGTTACGAGTTGTTGGAGCAACTGTATGGTTTGGATGATCCGGGTGAGCACAGCTTCAGCGAATCCCTGGAGGATCTGGGTACCGTGACCGGGCTAAGTCCTGAGGAGATCAGTGAGTCAGCCCTGCGTTGCTATCAACGGGTATCACACACCGCCACCGACTATGGACTGAGCTGCGGCAGTATGGTGCGTAATTTTGTGCCAAGCGGTGATGACGCCAAGGATGAGCTGATGCGTCAGATGGCGTTTATTACCGCGCAGAACACGGACGCTGAACGAGAAGCGGATGTACCTGTTCGGGAGACTAAAGAAGCCAGCCGTTATAGCCATGCCGAGCAGCAATTGGATTACCTGCATCAGGTCACCGAGATGATTAATCAGGGGGAGGCGCTGCCCCAAATTTTGAAAACGATCGTGACCGCGATGGAGAAATGCTCGCGATTGGATCGTGTCCACTTGAGTCTGGTCAACCGTGTGGGTGATCAGTTGCAGGTGAAAATAGCGGAAGGTGAAGCGCTAGACCCAATCCAGTCCTACTTTACGCGCCGTAAAGATGGCAGTCGCAACGACATGTTTTTTCACGTCATGGCGCGGGGGGCAACCTTGCTGGTAAGTGATCTGGATGAAAATGGTTGGCTGGAACGTATCCCGCAGGACTTCGTCAGAGAAGTGGCATGTCAGGGATTTGTAGTGGCGCCCATCGTGGTAAAGGACCGGGTGATTGGGATGTTGTACGGTGACCGTTTGAAAGGACATGGACCGCTGGATGAAGAGGATTTTAAGGTCTTCAGTCAGTTTGCCAGTCAGGCGCGGCTGGCGTTACTTAACGCCTAGCCGCTGCGTGGGAGCTGTTATTCAGTTGCACCTTTGATAAACGACTTGGTGTTTTCCCAAGCGGACTGGCCGGTTTCGACGACGGCATCAGCGCCTTTTTTACCCGCTTCCATCACAGTTTCCGCACCGGATTCGGTAGAGCAGACGGCGCGCTGCGCGATGCACTTGGATTTGCAACCCGCGTAAGCAGCATCGTCTGTCAGGTGTGCTACTTTGCACTTGGTTTCACAAAAAGTCTGTTCGGTGCCGCAATCGGCAAAGACCGGGCTGGCAACCAGCAGGGCTGCGGACAGCAAAACATAACGCATGGATTTCCCCTCAAACATGTTCAAAACCGAGTTTCAGATCTGACAGGATCTTTTGCCGCCATTATAGGGAGCGGGCCTGAATATGTCCTTAATTTAGTCAGCCGGTTACTCGGCCTCAGGCGTCACGTTGCTTGCGTGGCCGCCAAAGCACCTCGCCATCCCCTTCACGCGCAAGAATGCGAGCCACAACAAACAGCAGGTCTGACAGACGGTTTAGGTAGGCGGCCCCTTGCGGGTTGATGTACTCCTCGTGGCCCAGTTCAACCATGCGGCGTTCCGCGCGACGACAGATGCTGCGTGCCAGTTGGCAGTTGGCTGCGACACGGCTCCCACCCGGCAGAATAAACTCCTTCAGGGGAGGTAGATCTTCGTTCAGCCGATCCAGAACCGCCTCCAGGTCTGCGACGACCTCTTCGGTGATCACTTGGTAGGACTCATCAGCGACCGCCAGTTCTCCGCCCAGATCAAAAAGATCGTGTTGAAGTGGCTGCAGTTCCTTCAGCAGCGGGTGATCCGGTGCCAGATCGGCAATTAGGACACCCAGCAGAGAGTTCAGTTCATCCACGGTGCCCAACGCTTCGATACGAGGGTGTGTTTTGGCGACACGCTGTCCGTTAGCCAGTGCGGTGGTGCCTTCGTCACCGGTACGGGTATAGATTCGATTCAGACGATCAGACATTCTCAGCCCCATATGAAACAGGGCCCGATCAGGCCCTGTTGTAAGTAGTTGTGTTAGAAACTATAGCCTAACGTCAGCATGACCTGGCGGCCAGCAGCAGGATAGTGAGCAACACCTCCGGACACCCAGGACGCGGCCAGGGCATAGGCATCATATTCTTTATCGAACAGGTTGTTGATGCGCAGGGATGCATCCCACTCCTGCATCTTCCAGCGCAAGTTGGTATTCACGACAGTGTAACCACCGATTTTATCCAATGCGTTGGCTTCGTCGTCATCCAGGAACTGGGTACCGGTGTATTTGGCATCGACGTACAGATTGGTGCTGGTGTTCAGCTGGTAGTCCAGAGCCACGGTTGCACTGTGGTTGGGAACGTAAGGGACTTCGTTACCTGCGTACGTACCGGCTTTGATCTCGGAATCGGTGAAGCTGTAGTTAGCGGTCAGTTGCAGTGCGCTGGAGTAGCGGTGTGCTGCATTCAGGATCAGACCGCGACGACGAGACTCTTCCAGGTTGTCGTTGACGAATGCCGCAGCGTTGTATTTGATCTCGTTATCCAGATCCAGCTGGAACACCGTCGCCTGAATCTGGGTAGCTGTCTGGTTCCATTCCCAGCCCAGCTCAAGGGAGGTACCTTCCTGCGGCTCCAGGAAGGTTTTGCCTGAAGGCAGTGCTGCCAGTTCATCCATATTGGCGTGACGGAAGCTCTCGTCACGACGCAGGAAGACACGCTGTTCATCGTTCAGCTGGTAGCTCAGACCGATCTCTTTTACGAAGCGGGACTGAGAGTTATCCACGCTATTGCGGATATCACGATCTTTCACACGGCTATCGCGGCCACCCACTGTGAGCTGTAGGCCATCGGTCAACAGAGGCATCTGGGCACGGGCATACAATGCATTGACGGTCTGTTTGCGGGTCTGAGGAGAGAAACCACCACGAACATAGTCGGTGCTGTGGCGGTCGTAGCCCAGAGTAATCTCGGCATCGCCAACCTGACCCAGCATGCGCGGTGTGAAAGATTCTACGCGGGTATCCTGAGTGTAGTTGGAGAACAGAATACCTTTGCCGTCGGTATCACGCAGACTGTATTCACCCAGCAGTTGCCAAGTGTCGGACAGGTCCTGCTCCAGACCCAGAACGGTTACATCGCTGTCGTAGTTCAGGAAATCGGACGAGGTGCTCTGACGGCGATCAGCCTGCTTCTGAGCTGCGGATAGGTGGTTTGGCAGCTCAACGTCGTCTTCCGTCTTCTGCAGCTCTAAAAATACGCGGCCGGAGTCGTAAACCTTCTCAATCTCGGTAAACAGGTTATTGAAGTCGGTAGCGCTGTGGTCACGGTAGTTATCCGCGTGGGCAGATTCACTACTCAGGCGGATACCAAAGCCGTTATCAAAACCGCGGCTGTAGGACAGTGTGTACTGCTCACGGTCGTCAGACCCACGACCCGCGGTGACACGGCCCTGTGCATCGGTGATTGGTTTGGTAATGATGTTGATCACACCACCGACGGCCTGGTCACCGTACAACGTACCAGCACTGCCCTGCATCACTTCGATACGCTCAACGTCGCCCAGTGCAATCAGATTCAGGTTAGGCGCTTCCAGCGTCTGGTTGTTCAGGCGGCGGCCATTCACCAGTACCAGCACGTTGTTGGCGCTGTTCTGACCAAAACCGCGCATGGAGATGGCGACGCGGTTGCCGTTACCGGCAGCATCGCGCAGGTGAATGCCTGGCTGGGTCCGCAGCACATCGGCGATGTTATTCGCGCCACTTGCCGCAATCTGTTCGGCCGTTACGACATTAACGACGGTCGGAGTACTGTTGCTGGATTCTTCGAAACGGGTAGCGGATACAATCACCGTATCCAGTTCGGTTTCCTGCGCATACGCAGGCTGAGCCGCCAGCAGGGCTGCTGACAGAGACAGAGTAGTTTTCATTGTTCCCCTCGAGATGTGCCCACCGCACATGGTCTGAATTTGAGGTTACTGGTCGGTCTCCGGGCTTACGACGTGCATCAAGTGATGCAGACAACAGCACCTTCCCAGATCCAGGGATCCAGTGGTATCCAGCTGTTGTTATGGTCGTTTACCGTTGCGGGGGCAGCGTTGGACTTGCACCAACTTCCCAATTCTCCCAACTGTTGGTCCGTCAACGAGTGGGCACCAGTAACAGGCGGGCGCTAGTGTAGGCATTGCAGCGATGGTGAGCAAATGAATCTGGATCAGTTAACTATGAAGTTTATTCAATAACCGGAGGTTATTTTGTTGTTTTCTTCAAGTGTTCGTACAGCGTCTGGTTTTCCGGCAGTGCCAGCCCGGCCTGTTTGGCCTGCTTGAGAAGGTAACCGGTGATGTAGTCCAGCTCTGTTTTTCGCTTATGCCGCACATCCTGCAGCATGGAGGAGAAGTTGGCGCCGGTTGCGCGGGCTACCGCTTCAGCCTGTTGAACCGCCGGGCCATCAAACAGCTGGAGTTTAAGCTGCTGGCACAATCGGTCGATCTCAGCACAGACGCGGCTCATATGCTGAAATTTAGATGGATCTTCGGCCAACTCGCCATTACGGCAGTCATAGTAGGCGGTCAGCGGGTTGATCGCACAATTGATCGCCAGCTTGCGCCACAGGCTCAGTTCGATCTGTTCGTCAGCAACCAACGTTAGGTCTGATGGTGCTAACTCAGTTGGGATAGTTGGTAGCGATGGCACCGTCTGCAACAGAGGGCCAACCTTGGTTTCGCCTTTGCCTGCAAACACCACATGGAAAGGCTCCTTTAGCCAGGCACCGTCGGTGGTGGACGCCGCCCAGACGTTAATGGGCGCAAGTCGGGTTGCTGTTTCCTGTTGGGCGCCCATACCGTTCTGCATCATTACAACACAGGCGTCGTGTGTTAACTGATGGGCAATGGGCTTGAGGGCGGGCAGGGTGTCGTAAGCCTTGGTGGTTATCAGCAGGTGGCTGATTGGGCCGCAGTTAGCCGGTAGGCAAGCGTTCACCGGAAATAGATGTTGTTTCCCATCACTTTCCAGTACGACCGCACCGTTTTTCTTAAAGGTATCCAGACGCTCAGAGTTTCGAAGGATCAGCGTAACCCGGTGACCTGCTTTAGCCAGGTGTGCTGCCCACAGGCAACCAATCGAACCTGCGCCAAGAATATGCCAGTGTGCTGCCATCGATCAGATCCTTTCTATATATGTGGAGTGAATAGTCGCTCATGATAACTATCTGAGTCTTTGGGTGAAATGGCTTGTGGCCTCATATAATATTCCTCTATAAATCGAATTTTCAGGAGCAATCGATGCCATCTTTTGACGTTGTATCCGAACTGGATACCCATGAACTGACCAACGCTGTAGACCAGGCCAACCGTGAAATAGACAAGCGTTACGACTTCAAAGGTGTTGATGCCAAGTTCGAACTGAATGACGACTCCATCGTGATGACCGCTGAGGTGGACTTTCAACTGCAGCAGATGATGGATGTTCTGCGCACCAAGATGGTGGCGCGTAAGATCGATGTGCGCTGTATGGATGTGAAAGACCCGGAAATGGCAAACATGCGTGCCCGCCAGACCATTGTTCTGAAGCAGGGCCTGGACCAGCCAACGGCGAAAAAGATCACCAAGATGATCAAGGAAGATAAAAAGCTGAAAGTGCAGACCCAGGTACAGGGTGAGCAGGTACGTGTCACCGGTAAGAAGCGTGATGATCTGCAGGCGGTTATCGCAATGCTGCGTGAAGCCGAGTTGGAAATTCCACTGCAGTTCAATAACTTCCGCGACTGATTGTGGTCACATCTAGGAACCTGCGAATAAGTCCGAGACTTTCTCTGCGGTCGATAAAACAGCTTTATGTGCGAAAGGCAGCGCAGCGGAATGACTGCTCCTTTCCAAGCTGCCTGACAAAGCAGAGAGCTGTTTTAGCATCCGCCCTTCAGGGCATTCAGAGCAATCCGCTCTCTATGTTAGCGATTTTCGCCAGGTAACCAACATGGCTGTAACCGCTGCCTTGATCTCGAATCGCTCTGAATGCCAGAGGCGCTTCGGACTTGTTCGCAGGTTCCATAACCTGTCATTTACTGAATCAGGGAGCTACCTATGCAGGGGCCTCAAGCCAGCTGGCGTGAATCGCTTGGGGCTTTTTTTCACCCTCGGGTGATTGTGATGTTGTTGTTGGGGTTCTCTGCCGGAATCCCAATCCTTCTTATATTCTCCTCTCTTTCCCTGTGGCTGCGAGAAGCGGGTATTGAGCGTGCCGCGATCACCTTCTTCAGTTGGGCCGCATTAGGGTACTCATTTAAGTTTGTTTGGGCGCCGCTGGTGGACCAGCTCCCCGTGCCCTGGCTCTCACGCGCCTTGGGCCGTCGACGCAGTTGGTTGTTACTGGCACAGCTTGCGATCATTGCCGCGATTGGGGCGATGGCAAGCATTGATCCAGCGCTTGGGGAGGGCAGTCAGACAGCCATGGCATTGGCGGCAGTTGCGCTGGGTTTTTCGTCGGCGACCCAGGATATCGTGATCGACGCCTACCGTATCGAGGCGGCTGATACCCGATTGCAGAGTATGATGTCGGCGGCTTATATCGCCGGTTACCGTGTGGCTATGGTGGTGGCGGGTGCCGGAGCTTTGGTTTTGGCTGCTGGCTTTGGTACCGAATTGGGTAACTATCAGTACGCCGCCTGGAGCAGCACGTATTGGATTATGGCGGCGGTGATGCTGGTGGGTGTTATCACCACCCTCAATATCCGCGAACCGGAAGTCAGTGCACAGCGTAGCTATAATCACAGCGCGGTTGAATACGGCTGCTTTGTTGTACTGTTTGCGTTGGCGCTGGTCGGTTTTATCCTCTGCTTCTACTTCACCTCTGAACCCGCTCGCGAACTGAAAAAGGCACTGGCTGAGCTATTGGGTAACCATGCGTTGGGTTCTTTCCTGATTGAAACGTTGCGCCTTGGTTTGGCTGCGTGTGTGAGCTTTATCCTGGCCCGGGCGTTGTTAAAAACCGGACTGGTTGAACGCTCGATGGTTGAGGAAACCTACGTCGCACCGGTACGTGATTTCTTTGATCGTTATGGCGTAAAAGCGGCCTTGTATCTGTTGTTGCTGGTGGGCAGTTACCGTATATCCGATATCGTCTTGGGTGTGATCTCCAACGTGTTTTACCTGGATATGGGCTTCAGTAAAGAGGAGATCGCTACCGCGGTTAAAACCTTTGGTGTAGTGATGGCCATTGTGGGCGGCTTTCTGGGCGGTTTGTTGGCCATGCGCTGGGGGGTGTTGCGTATTCTCTTCCTGGGTGCGCTGCTGTCGGCGGCAACCAATCTGCTGTTTATGATTCTGGCGGATAAAGGCGCTGACTTGCTCTGGCTGTATATTGTGGTGGCAGCGGATAACCTGTCGGCAGGGCTTGCTGGAGCCGCATTTGTGGCATTCCTCTCCAGCCTGACCAGTATCTCGTTTACAGCGATGCAATACGCAATTTTCAGCTCATTGATGACGCTGCTGCCTAAGCTTCTGGGTGGTTACTCCGGTTCCATCGTGGATAGCGTGGGCTATGACTGGTTCTTTATCTTTACTGCGCTGATTGGCTTGCCGGTACTGGTGCTTATTCTGATGGCGCAGCGTTGGCTGGGGTTCGAAGAGCCTGAAGCGGTTAGTACTGAAAAGGCTGATTCTGTGTAGGTTGGGTCGAGCGAACATTCCTTTCCATGGAGCACCATGGCTTGTAGGGCAGGCTTTAGGCTGCCGGTAGGCTTAAGCCTACCCTACAAAGACACTGCTCAATTACCATTGAGTTAAAGCTGAGCATCACAAAAAAAACCGGCCAATAGGCCGGTTTTTTAAAAAGGGGACAGTATCGAGGTGTTAGATGCGCAGCGCGCCGTCTACTTCGATGCAGCGACCGTTGACGTAGTCGTTTTCCAGGATGAAGGAAACGGTACGCGCGATCTCTTCTGGCTTACCCAGACGCTTAGCAGGAATACCCGCAGCGATCTTGTCCAGGGCTTCCGGTTTCATGCTCATTACCATCTCGGTACCGATGTAGCCCGGTGCGATGGATGCTGCACGGATACCGTAGCGAGCCAGTTCTTTCGCCCAGGTTACGGCCATTGCTTCTACGCCTGCTTTAGTTGCGGTGTAGTTGGTCTGGCCCATGTTGCCGTGACGGGAGATGGAGGAGATGTTGATGATGCAGCCTTCAACACCCAGGTCGATCATCTGCGCAGCAGCTTCACGTGCACACAGGAATGTACCGGTCAGGTTTACATCCATCACCAGGTTCCACTGGTCCATACTCATTTTGCTGGCAACTTTGCCGGTTTCACGGTCAACCTTCAGGAACAGGCCGTCGCGGGTAACACCAGCGTTGTTCACAACGCCGTTAAGCGTGCCGAAATCGGCAACCACATCCTGGAACAGTTTTTCTACATCTGCTTCGTCCGCAACGTTACAGATATAGCCGCGTGCTTCCACGCCTTTTTCCATGCAAAGACCGACAGTCTCGTCGATAGCTTCCTGGCTCAGATCGGCCAGTGCCAGCTTTACACCCTTACCAGCGAGTTCCAGTGCCATTGCGCGACCCAGACCGCGACCACCGCCAGTAATAACAATAACTTTATCTTTCAGTTCCATCGTGGGTTACCTTATTCTCGGTTAACTCTTTTTTATTGTGCGTTGCGTCATTTTGCGTACCACGACGTTATATCGCTTTCGCACAAAAGTCTAGAATCTGTACAGTGAAAATTAAGAGCTTTCCCGTATTTTTCAAGCGGAAAGCCTCATCTCTTCGTTTGCTGCGTATGCTAAAGTTCTGAAATTAATGGCTTTTTGCAGTTGCGTGAATTTTTTGTGCAAGTGCGTCACGTATGAATTTTTATCCCAAAGTAGGGGGTGAAAAATGCCCGATCAGCCCCATATAGAAGTACTAATGGCGGGAAGAACAAATCGTTGCCGGACTGGGGTAAAGGCTCTGTTTACAGCTTTTTATAGTACTGCCCGATAAGGGTGAAACCCGCTATAGTCTGGTGGTCCCGTTTATCTGAGTATCCAGAGGTTATGAATGCGGTTTCTTTTTCTTCTCTTCATCATTGTGCCGATCATTGAGATCACACTGCTGATTCAGGTTGGTCAGGCGATTGGCGCCTGGTACACCGTGGGTTTGGTACTGCTGTCTGCATTTATCGGTGTAAATATGTTGCGCTATCAGGGGATATCTACTCTGGCGCGGGCTCAGCAGCGTGCCAATCAAGGTGAGATTCCTGGACGGGAAATGGTTGAAGGGATTGTACTGGCGGTGGGAGGTGCCTTGCTGGTAACGCCTGGTTTTGTGACCGATGTGATTGGTTTCTGCTGCTTGGTCCCTTATACACGTCAAGCGTTTGCCAATGCGATGATCAGTCGGTTTACGGTTGTGGCGATGAGCAGTCGTCAGGCTTCGTTTGAGAGTACATTCAGTGGTCCGGGTTTTGATCCTTCTCCGGAAGGGGGGGAGCCAAGAGAGCAAAGCCAGCAGGATGGGGCTCATTACGCGGATTCCCCGTTTCGCAAAGATAAGCCGCAGTCACACGCTGGTGATGTGATTGATGGTGAATATCAGCGCAAAGAGTAATAGAAAAAAATCAAAAAATTTTGCGGTGGGGTGTTGAAAACGATTTTGACGGCCCCATCTCTGAAACAACCGATACGGAACGGTATTCCGTTTCGATACAAAACAACTAATTCAATTGTTTTTCGATCAGTTAGATCAGGAGAATGAACTAATGAAAATTCGTCCACTTCACGACCGTGTTGTTATCCGTCGTAGCGAGGAAGAAGCGACCACAGCGGGTGGCATCGTACTGCCAGGTGCAGCAGCAGAGAAGCCTAATCAGGGTGAAGTTGTTGCAGTAGGTACAGGCCGTGTCCTGAACAACGGTGATGTACAGCCACTGACCGTTAAAGTGGGTGACAAAGTTCTGTTCGGTGCTTACGCAGGTTCCAACACCATCAAAGTTGAAGGTGAAGAGCTGCTGATCATGACCGAAGGCGAAATCTACGGCGTACTGGAAGACTAATCGTCTCCATCTTTATTTGTCGTTTTTTTAAGAATTTATCGATTACAGGATTATTTGAATCATGGCTAAAGACGTACGTTTTGGTGATGACGCTCGTCAGCGCATGCTGGCTGGTGTGAACATTCTGGCTGACGCTGTAAAAACTACCCTGGGTCCTAAGGGCCGTAACGTTGTACTGGACAAAGCGTTCGGTGCTCCAACCGTAACTAAAGACGGTGTATCTGTAGCGAAAGAGATCGAGCTGGAAGACAAGTTCGAGAACATGGGCGCGCAGATGGTTAAAGAAGTTGCGTCCCAGGCTAACGACGTAGCGGGTGATGGTACTACGACTGCAACTGTACTGGCTCAGGCGATCGTTAACGAAGGTCTGAAATCCGTTGCGGCTGGCATGAACCCAATGGACCTGAAGCGTGGTATCGACAAAGCGACTGCTGCTGTTGTTGAGCAGCTGCAGGGTATGGCTGTGCCATGTGCTGATTCCAAAGCGATCGCTCAGGTAGGTACTATCTCCGCTAACTCTGATACTCAGGTTGGTGAGATCATCGCAGAAGCGATGGAAAAAGTAGGTAAGGAAGGTGTTATCACCGTTGAGGAAGGTTCCGGTCTGGAAAACGAACTGGACGTTGTAGAAGGTATGCAGTTCGACCGCGGTTACCTATCTCCTTACTTCATCAACAACCAGGACAACATGAGTGCGGAGCTGGAACAGCCGTTCATCCTGCTGGTTGACAAAAAAATCTCCAACATCCGTGATCTGCTGCCAGTACTGGAGCAGGTTGCTAAATCCTCCCGTCCACTGCTGATCATCGCAGAAGACGTTGAAGGTGAAGCGCTGGCTACTCTGGTAGTTAACAACATGCGCGGTATCGTTAAAGTTGCTGCTGTTAAAGCACCAGGTTTCGGTGATCGTCGTAAAGCTATGCTGGAAGACATCGCAATCCTGACTGGCGGTACTGTGATCTCTGAAGAGGTTGGTCTGAACCTGGAAGGTGCGACTCTGGAGCAGCTGGGTCAGGCAAAGCGTGTTTCCATCACTAAGGAAAACACCACTGTTGTTGACGGTATTGGTGCGCCAGAAGCTATCGAAGCGCGCGTTAACCAGATTCGTGCGCAGATGGAAGAAACGTCTTCCGACTACGACCGTGAAAAACTGCAGGAGCGCGTTGCTAAGCTGGCAGGCGGTGTTGCAGTAATCAAGGTGGGTGCTGCGACCGAAGTAGAAATGAAAGAGAAGAAAGCACGCGTAGAAGATGCTCTGCACGCAACCCGTGCAGCGGTAGAGGAAGGCGTGGTTCCTGGCGGCGGTACCGCTCTGATCCGTGCTCTGGACGCTGTTAAGGACCTGGAAGGCGAAAACCACGACCAGCGCGTAGGTATCGAGCTGGCGTTCCGTGCGCTGGAAGCTCCTCTGCGTCAGATCGTTGGTAACTGCGGTGAGGAAGGTTCCGTAATCGTATCCAACATCCGCGAGAAGGGTGAAGGCAACTACGGCTACAACGCTGCTACCGGCGAATACGGTGACATGCTGGAAATGGGTATCCTGGATCCAGCTAAAGTAACCCGTTCCGCACTGCAGGCTGCTGCGTCCGTTGCTGGCCTGATGATCACTACCGAAGCGATGGTTGCTGATAAGCCATCTGAAGGTGGTGCAGGCATGCCAGACATGGGTGGCATGGGCGGTATGGGTGGCATGGGCGGCATGATGTAATCATCCCCCACGACACTTTCGTCAGAAAAAGCCCGGCTTCTGCCGGGCTTTTTTGTGCCTGAAACAAATGTGAAAACTCAACATTGGTGGGGGCTGTAGCCCGATACGTATCACGTATACAGATTCTCTATACGTGATACGTATAACCCTTTCCGTAATTCCGATTGGTGTCGTATTGGCCATCATTTAGTCTGTTTCTTGAACCTTAATTGAGTAATCACTCAAACCTAAGAAGAACAAACAAGGGACACACAAAATGAAAAAGACCGCTTCGATTCTCGCCGGAGCCATGTTGAGCCTGGGTCTAATGACTGGGGCACAGGCCGCAACCCTGAAAATGGCATACGATGCCGATCCGGTTTCCCTCGATCCTCACGAACAGTTGTCCGGTGGTACCCTGCAGCTGTCCCACATGACGTTTGACCCGCTGGTACGCTGGACCCGCGATCTGGGCTTCGAACCACGCCTGGCTGAAAAGTGGGAGCGTGTCGATGATCTGACCATGCGTTTCCACCTGCGCAAAGGCGTGAAGTTCCACAGTGGTAATGACTTCACCGCGCAAGACGTTGCTTTCACCTTTGAACGTCTGCGTAACTCCCCAGACTTCAAGGCGGTTTTCTCACCGTTCAAAGAGATCAAAGTTGTAGATGCTCACACCGTTGATCTGGTGACCAACCAACCGTTCCCGCTGGTTCTGAACAACGCGACTTACCTGTTCCCAATGGACAGCAAGTTCTACAGCGGTACCGATGAAAACGGTAACGCGAAAGATATGCTGGTGAAGCATGGTAACTCCTTCGCGTCCCGCAACATCTCCGGTACCGGACCGTACACCGTGAGCTACCGTGAGCAGGGTGTGAAAGTTGAGTTCGCTCGTAACATGGATTACTGGGATAAGTCTTCCCCAGGTAACGTTGACAAGATCGTGCTGACGCCGATCAAAGAAGCACCTACCCGTGTTGCAGCGCTGTTGTCCGGTGATGTGGACTTCATCGCACCGGTGCCACCAACCGATCACAAACGTATCGGAGGTTCTGACAAAGTGGATCTGGTAACCATGGGTGGTACCCGTATTATCACGTTCCAGATGAACCAGGAGCGCGTAGAAGCGTTTAAGGATGTGCGTGTACGCCAGGCGATCGCTTACGCGATCAACCAGGAAGGCATCGTGAAGAAAATCATGAAAGGCTTCGCGACCCCGGCAGCACAGTTCTCCCCTAAGGGTTACCTGGGTTACAACGAAGCGCTGACGCCACGTTACGACGTGAAAAAAGCGAAACAGTTGATGAAAGAAGCGGGTTACGAGAAGGGCTTCAGCATCACCATGATGGCGCCGAACAACCGCTACGTGAACGATGCCAAAATCGCACAGGCTGTGGCCTCCATGCTGTCTAAGATCAACATCAAGGTTGACCTGAAGACCATGCCAAAAGCCCAGTACTGGCCTGAGTTCGACGCGCGCGCGGCTGACATGATGTTGATCGGTTGGCACGCGGACACCGAAGACTCCAACAACTTCTACGAGTTCCTGTCGACCTGTCCTAACAAAGACAGCGGTGCGGGCCAGTACAACAGTGGCAACTACTGCAACCCGAAAGTAGATGCCATGGTTGCAAAGGCTAACGCCGAAACTGATCCGGCAAAACGTGCTGAGATCATGCAGGGCATCGAGAAGATCATCTACGATGAAGCGGGCTTCATCCCTCTGCACTGGCAGAACCTGGCTTGGGCTGCGAACAAAAACGTAGACCTGGAACCTGTTCTGAACGTGATGAACTTCCCATACCTGGGTGATCTGGTCGTAAAAGACTGATAGCAGGTAGGCCGAGTGTTCGGTCATGGTGACAGCCCCCGTGCGGGGGTTGTCCTCGTCTTCAAAGTTCTGTCTGTGGTTGGGGATAGCGGCCCTGACTGCCTGTGGATACATGTCCACACGTTGCATTCGCTACATAACTCAAAGAATAAAAGTCCGTTCAGGGAAGTGCGGGCGCATCAAGGCTGAAATACCATGATTGCTTTTCTGATTAAACGGTTGGTTCAGGCCGTAGTCGTAATGTTTGTTATAAGCCTGATCAGCTTTTCCATTCAGGATAACCTGGGTGACCCGTTGCGTGAACTGGTGGGCCAGTCCGTTTCCGAAGAGGAACGTCAGGCGCTGCGTGACGAGATGGGCCTGAATGATCCTTTCCTGGTGCAGTATGCGCGCTTTGCCTCGAATGCCCTGCAGGGCGATCTGGGCACCTCCTATTTCTTTAAGGAGCCAGCGCTGGAAGTCATACTGAAGAAGCTGCCAGCCACCCTCGAGCTGGTATTTGGCGCCACCCTGATTATCGTGTGCGTGTCTGTGCCGTTGGGTGTGTACTCGGCGATTAATCCCCAAAGTCTATTTTCACGTGCGGTCATGGGGATGAGTATTGTCGGTATCTCCATCCCGGTATTCCTGACCGCGATTGGTCTGATCTATCTGTTTTCCATCGAGCTGGGCTGGATGCCATCCTACGGGCGCGGCGAGACCATGACCGTGCTTGGTGGTTGGGACACCGGTTTTACCACCGGTGACGGTTTGGCGCATCTGGTGCTGCCGTGCTTCACCCTGGCATCCATCATGTTACCGCTCTTTATCCGTCTGATCCGTGCCGAGATGATGGAAGTACTGCAGTCTGAATATGTGCGTTTCGCCTGGGCCAAGGGGCTGAAGGCACGTCGTATCTATTTCCTGCACGCGCTGAAAAATACCATGTTGCCGGTTATCACTGTTGGTGGTGTGCAGATCGGTACCATGGTCGCGTACACCATCCTGACTGAAACTGTCTTCCAATGGCCGGGCATGGGTTTCCTTTTCCTGGAAGCCGTTAACCGTGTGGACACACCTTTGATCGTGGCATACCTGATTGTGGTGGGTGCGATTTTCGTGATCACCAACACCATCGTGGACCTGATCTACGGCCTGGTTAACCCGACTGTGAAACTGGCAGGTAAGAAATAATGAATGATCAATCTCAGATTCTGGAAGCCGCGCCAGCTGCCCCTTCTGCCTGGGAACGCATGAAGGACAGTAACCTGTGGCACAGCTTCAGCCGTGACCGCGTCGCTCAGCTGAGCTTTGCGATCTTTGTTGCCTATGCCGTGCTGGCGTTGTTCGCACCGCTGTTGGCGCCGTTTGACCCATACGACGTGGCGTCTATCGACATCATGGATTCGGAAATTGCGCCCAGCTGGGCGGAAGAGGGCGACGAGCGTTTTTGGCTGGGCACCGATGCCCAGGGCCGTGACCTCTGGTCTACGATTCTCTACGGTACCCGTGTATCCCTGACCATTGGTCTGTGCGCGGTTGCACTTCAGGCGGTATTGGGGATCTGTATCGGCCTCTGTGCAGGTTATTTCGGTGGTCGTATCGACAGCCTGCTGATGCGTGTGGCCGACGTGCAGCTCTCTTTCTCCACCATGATGGTGGCGATCGTCGTGCTGGCGGTTTTTCAGGCCGCTTTTGGTACCGAATTGTATCAGCAATTGGCGATGTTCATGTTGATACTGGTGATAGGTATCGCCGAGTGGCCGCAATATGCCCGTACCATCCGTGCCTCCGTATTGGCCGAGAAGAAAAAGGAATATGTGGATGCGGCCCGTGTCATCGGCCTGCGCTCGCCACGTATCATGTTCCGCCATATTCTGCCTAATACCCTGTCGCCAATCCTGGTGATCTCCACGGTGCAGGTGGCAAACGCCATCATTTCGGAAGCGTCACTGTCCTTCCTGGGGTTGGGGATGCCGGTGTCCGAACCGTCGCTGGGTTCCCTGATCTCCAGTGGTTTTGAATACATCTTCTCCGGTTCCTGGTGGATCACCGTGATTCCGGGCGTAATTCTGGTGGGCCTGGTGCTGGTGATGAACCTGCTGGGTGACTGGTTGCGCGATGTACTTAACCCGAAACTGTATAAGGGGTAATCAAGATGACGACGCTGTTAGAAGTTAAAAATCTCGAAGTACGCTTCGGGCTGCGCAGCGGCGAAGTGAAAGCCCTGCGTAACATCAATTTCACTTTGGAGCGGGGTGAGCGCCTCGGTCTGGTGGGTGAATCCGGTGCCGGTAAATCGGTACTGGGTTTCTCTATCCTCAATCTGATTTCCAAGCCGGGTTACATCGCTGACGGCGAGGTCCTGTTTGAGGGGCGTAACCTGGCAGACCTGTCGGCTGAAGAGCTGCGCAATATCCGTGGCAACCGCATCTCGATGATCTTCCAGGATCCGATGATGACCCTGAACCCGGTGTTGACCATCGGTGAGCAGATGATCGAGTGTCTGATGACCCATCGCAAGATCAGCAAGCAGGATGCTCGTACCATCGCTTTGCAGAAACTGCAGCAGGTGTATATTCCGTCCCCGGAAGCGCGTCTGGACCAGTATCCGCATGAACTGTCCGGCGGTATGCGGCAGCGTGTGGTGATTGCTATCGGTCTGCTGATGGACCCGGATATCATCATTGCTGATGAACCGACCACCGCACTGGACGTAACCATCCAGGCGGAGATCATGGAGCTGATGTTGGAGCTGTGTGAGCGAAACAACGTGGCACTGATCCTGATTACCCATGATCTTGGTGTGGTCTCTCAGGTGACGCAGAAAACCATTGTGATGTATGCCGGCCGTATTATCGAACAGGGGCCGACCAAAGAGATCATCAACGATGCCCAGCATCCATATACCCAGGGGCTGATGAATGCACTGCCGCAGATGGCGGTGCCGGGGCAGCGATTGAACCAGATTCCGGGTTCGATGCCGCCGCTGCAGCGCATCCCAACCGGTTGTGCCTTCAACCCCCGTTGCGGCTACGTACTGGAAGTCTGCAAGCACAACATGCCGGAATTTACACAGTCCGGTGGTTGCCAGGTAGCCTGCCACATGGTGGCTGAAATGAAGCGCGAAGAACAGGCCGCGCGGATGCAGGAGGTGTAAGCAGCCATGACCAATTTGAAACAACAGGCTGCTGTGGCCCAGCAGCAGACCGCAGATAATCAGGCACCTCAGGAAACGCTGGTGCGGGTGGAAAACCTGTACAAGAAGTTCTCTATCTCCGGCGACTTCCTGGACCAGCTCAAGTTCAAGAACGGCAAGTTTGTCCGTGAACAGGAGTATGTACACGCGATCAACGGTGTGAACCTAGAGGTCAAACGCGGCGAAGCGCTTTGCGTGGTGGGTGAGTCCGGCTGCGGTAAATCGACCGTGGCACGTACCGTGATGGGACTGCTGAGCCCAACAGCAGGTTCGATTCACTACCAGGGGCAGCGTATCGATAACCTGAGCGATCGACAGCTGATGCCGTACCGTCGCAAGATGCAGATGATTTTCCAGAATCCGTACGCCTCCCTGAACCCACGTATGACCATCGCCGAGACCCTGATGGAACCGGTAGCGTTACACAATCCTCAGTGGAGCGCGGCAGAATTGCGTGACAAGGTGCACGAGGTGATGTTCTCGGTCGGTATCGACCCAAGCTGGGGGGAGCGTTACCCTCATGAGTTCTCCGGTGGTCAGCGCCAGCGTATCAGTATCGCTCGCGCCCTGGCAGTAGACCCTGAGTTTATCGTGGCCGATGAACCGATCTCGGCGCTGGACGTATCAATTCAGGCACAGGTGTTGAACCTGATGATGGATGCGCAGGAGAGCCGTAACCTGACCTACCTGTTCATCACCCACGACCTGTCGGTGGTTGAGCACTTCGGTACTCGGGTGGCGGTCATGTATTTGGGCACATTGTGCGAGCTGGCGCCGACCAAGGCGCTGTTTGCCACCCCGCGTCACCCGTACACCAAGGCGCTGTTGTCGGCGATTCCGCGTCTGGAAGATGACCGTCCACAACACATCAAGTTAAAAGGCGAGGTGCCGACACCGGTTAACCTGCCGTCCGGTTGTGTGTTCCATGGGCGTTGTCCACATGCCGACGAACGCTGCAAACGAGACATACCGCAGCTGATCGCCACCTCCGACGGTGGTCAGGTTGCCTGTCACGCAGTGGAGGAAGGCCGCATCTAAGAGGATATGTAAAAACTAATGAGGCTTGCCTATAGGGTGTTAAAAAACCACTCAAAATGCTCATTTACTTCAGTAATACCCCAAAAGGGTACGCTGACATGCGCTTTTTCGTGTCTTTTTGCCTACTCTAGCCTGCGCCCATTACGTTTTTGCACACCCTCATGTTAGGCGGATGTTGAACGAATTCACGGAATCTGGCGCGGCCGGGTTCCGCACACCAATGAGGTTTACATGCTGAAGATCAGCAGCGGTTTCGATGCCGGCAATATCGACGTAGTCAGCCTGGAGCGGGCCGACGACATTCAACTGAAGATCCGTAAAGACAACAACTCGGAGTTCTTCCAGTGGTTCCACTACCGCGTTCAGGGGGCGGCTGACCGTGCCCTGCGCATGCGCCTGACCAACGCTCATGAAGCGGCGTACGTGGATGGTTGGGATGACTACCAGACTGTAGCGTCCTATGACCGCCAGCAGTGGTTCCGCGTTCCCACCCGTTATGAAAAAGGCGAGCTGGTGATCGAACACCAGCCTGAGCAGGACAGCATCTATTACGCCTACTTCGCGCCTTACAGCTACGAGCGTCACCTGGACCTGATCGGTTGGGCGCAGCAGTCGCCGCAGGTGAAAGTGGAAGCGCTGGGTGAAACCCTGGACGGCCGCGATCTCGATCTATTGCAGATCGGTCAGCCTGCGTCTGACAAGAAGGTGATCTGGGTTATCGCCCGTCAGCACCCGGGCGAGACCATGGCGGAGTGGTACATTGAAGGATTCCTGGAGCGATTGCTGGATATGGACGATGCCCAGGCCAGCATACTTCTGGAGCAGGCGGTGTTCTATGTAGTACCAAATATGAACCCGGACGGTTCCGTGCGTGGCCACCTGCGCACCAATGCAGCCGGTGCCAACCTGAACCGCGAATGGCAGACGCCGACTGCAGAAAACAGCCCGGAGGTTCTGCTGGTGCGTGGCCGTATGGAGGAGACAGGTGTGGACCTGTTCCTTGATATTCACGGTGACGAAGCGCTACCGTGCAACTTTATTGCCGGTCAGGCGGGTGCGCCGGATGTGACCGATGAAATCCTCAAGCAGGAACGTGAGTTCGAAGAAGACCTGCTACTGGCGAACCCGGACTTCCAGCTGGAACGTGGTTACGAGCCGGGTAAATTTGGCCCAGAGACCATGACCATTGCAGCCTTCTGGGTGGGCGATCAGTTCAGTTGTCCGGCAATGACATTGGAGATGTCGTTCAAGGATTACGATCTGCGTCCGAATCCGGCTACGGGCTGGTCTCCGGAGCGTTCTGCCAAACTGGGTGAAAGCACCCTGTACCCGCTGGCACGCTGGCTGAAACGCAGGGATGAGGAGGCCTGAGTTGGCTAATCATCCGATCTTCGTCTAGTGATATAAGTCATAAGAGCTGAGAGAACACTATGGAACTCAGATGGCTGGAAGACTTTATTGCACTGGCGAAAACCCGGCACTTTTCCCGCGCTGCTGATGATCGTAATGTCACGCAGCCCACACTCAGTCGCCGCATCAAGCTGCTGGAAGACGAGATGGGCGTGACGCTGATCGACCGCAACAGCCTGCCGTTGTCCCTGACCCCAGCCGGAGAGGTATTTCTGGCCGGGGCCGAGCAGATCTCGCGTATTGCGCGGGAAACCAAGGCGCGTTGTGGTGAAATCCGGGAACAGGAAGCCAACCAATTGATCTTTGCCACCACCCAGACGCTTTACCTCAGCCTGTACAAATCCTGGCTGCTGCCGCTGTCGGGCGAGCATGGCATCGACATCGATCTTAACCTCAAGTCCACCGCCTGGGTGGGCACCGATTTCGTCAACGCCCTGGCGCAGGGTGAGTGTGATCTGGTGCTCTGTTTCTGGCACCCGGTGATCGACTTTATCCACACCCTGGACGATGACCGCTACGAACACCTGGTGATAGGCAACGAAATGCTGGTGCCGGTGACAGCGGTGGATGATGCGGGCATGCCGATGTATCAATTACCGGGTGAGCGTAAGGACCCGCTACCCTATATCGGCTACAACGATCGCTCCTTCCTGCGGCCGGTGATCCAGCAGATGCTGAGTCAGCAACTGGAACAGCCACAGCTGGTTACCATGAATGAAAACGTTCACTCGGTTAGCGTGAAAGCGATGATCAAAGAGGGCTTTGGTCTGGGATGGGTGCCGCAGCGGCTGGTGGCGGACAACCTCAAGTACAACCGTCTGGCGTTGGCAGGTGACGAGCAGTGGAACATTCCACTGCAGATCCGCCTGTACCGTTTACGCGATAACACCAACTCGCAACTGCTGGCGTTGTGGACCGTTTTGGCGGATACCCTGAGTCGGGGGCAGATACCCGCACTGAGCACTGAATAAGGAAAAACTATGCACGCATCGTTCTTTCAACATATTGAAGCACTGGAGCAACGTACCCTGGGTGTATTGGAGAGCCAGGGGTTCAGCGGTTTGCTGATCGGTTCCGGCGTGCTGCACAAACGGTTTCGTGACGATAACTATTACCCGTTTCGTGCCAATCCACAGTTCCTGCAGTGGGTACCGTTTCTGAGTGCGCAGCCTGATTGCTGGCTGCTGGTTCGCGCAGGCAGCAAGCCCAAGCTGTTTTACTACTTGCCAACTGATTTCTGGCATCTAACGCCGGCGTTGCCGAGTGAGTGGTGGTGTGAGGCGTTTGAGATCATAGCCTACAGCGACGCGGCAGAATTACGCAGTGCGCTGGCCGACACCGCCAACCTGGCGGTGACTGCCGAACGCCAGCCGGGTTTCGCTCAGGAAAGCTGGACGCTGAACCATGACAGACTGAATACCGAGCTGGACTTTCATCGTGCAGTGAAATCCGAGTGGGAGCTGCACTGCCTGCGAGAAGCGAACCGTCTCGCCGTCAAAGGCCATATCGCAGCAGAGGGATGCTTCCGTGCCGGTGGCAGCGAATACGAGATCCACCAGACGTATCTGCAGGCCATCGCCCACAATGAACGGGATATGCCCTACGACAATATCGTGGCCCTGAATGAACATGCGGCGGTGTTGCACTACCAGTTCCAGCAGCGCCAGGCTCCGGAAACCAGCCAGACCCTATTGCTGGATGCAGGTGCTAACTATCAGGGTTACGCCGCAGACATTACCCGCACCTTTACCGCAGGGGAGGGCGTGTTTGCCGATCTGGTGCATGCGTTGGATATGAAGCAGAAGCAGCTGCTGAAAGCGGTTGGAGCAGGTACGGATTTTGTAGTGTTACACCGTCAGATGCATACGCTGATTGCCGAAGTGCTGCAGGCATTTGATCTGGTGAGGCTGGATCCGGAAGCTCAGCTCGAACGCGGCATTACGTCCGTTTTCTTCCCGCATGGCTTGGGTCATCTGTTGGGTCTACAGGTACACGATGTAGGTGGTTGGCAACAGGATGCAGCGGGCACCTTGCGTGAGCCCCCACAGGAACATCCGTTCCTGCGTCTGACTCGCATTCTGGAGCCTGGGCACGTGGTGACCATCGAACCTGGACTGTATTTCATTCCGTCACTGCTGGAGCCGCTGCGTAGCAACGGGGCTGGCAGTGCGGTTAACTGGACACTGGTGGATGAACTGATCCCTTACGGTGGTATCCGTATTGAGGACAACGTGGCGATCACCGCAGAGGGGATCGAAAACTACACCCGTGATGCGTTTGCTGCAGAGCAGCGTCCGGATCTCTGATTTTGCACGCAATAATCTCCTAAACCTCACTTCTTGTGCCGCCCGTTTCATCCCATGATTCGGGCTTTTTTTTGCTGCGATTGAGCGTAATCTGCGCTAGGGTAGGCGCTGGATGAGGTGTATGTAGAGGACCTAGTACAGAATGAGCCGTGACGACGATTTTGATTTGCCTGATCTTGGCCCGGCAGAACCGGAGCGTGTAAGCACGAATAATCGGCATGTCGATGTAGTGAACCCACCTGCGCAAACTGTAAAACGCAGCGGTGGCTGGTTTACCTCCCTGATGTTGATCCTGTTGGTGGCCTCCTGCTCCGGACTTGGCTACTGGGGGCTGACTATGTTCGAGCAGTTGCAGGCGGAGCGCAAAGTGGTTGCCGAACTGCAGCAGCAGATGAGAGAGATGCGCGAGCTGCTTAACCTGGCGGAAAGCAGTGCCCAGAAATCCGGTGATACCCTGCTGGATCAGCTGACCAACATGGGTAAGACGGCTCAGGATAAGTACAAACATTTTGATTCTGAGATCGCCAAGCTCTGGACGGTGGCGTACCAGACAAACAAGCCGGAGCTGGAAAAGCAGGCCAAGCAACTGGCAGAGCAGAAAAAGCAGCTGGCCGAACAGGGCAAACAGCTGAAAGCTCAGAGCGATAAGCAGGCGGGATACATACAGCAGATTGCAACGCAGAAGAAAGCGTTGGATGAAGCGAAAACAGCCCTGGCTGCACAGGATAAGAAGTTGAGTACAATCACAGGCAAGCTGGACCAGAGTGAGTCCACGGTTAAGTCGCTGGTGGATGCTGAACTGAAGAAAAACCGCTCCGATCTGGCTGCTACACAGACGGCGATTCGTTTGAGCGAAGAAGCGATGACCGAAGAGGTAACCGCGCTGACCACATCCATGCGTAAACTGACCGACCGGATTTCAGCACTGGAGAGCGCACAGCGTCAGAACGGTCTCGAGCGCCGTGTGAAGAACAACGAAGACGCAGTGAAATCCTACGACGCCACCCGTCGTGAACTAAACCGCAGCCTGTTGCAGATCAGGAAGAAGATCAACGAGCTGCAACTGAAGCTGGAAAGCCGGGCTTAAGTCTGACAACGGAAGGAAAAGGGCGACAATGATTAAGGTATACGGTGGTGTATTTTCCCGCGGCAGCATGGTGATGTGCGCGCTGGAGACCCTCGGTGTTGAGTACGAAATGGTGTCGATGACGGCACGGGACGAAAACACCCAAACAGCAGAATACCGGGCGCTGAATCCTACCGGAAAGATCCCGACCATTATCGACGGTGATCTGGTGTTGTTCGAAACCCAGGCGATCCTGTTTTACCTGGCTCAGAAGTACGGCAACAACCTGCTGTGGGCTGAAACTCCGGAGGAGATCGCTGATATTTACCGCTGGTCGCTCTATGTGAGCAACCAGATGGAGGGGCCTGCGCTGGATCTGTTGCTGCAGTTCAAGTTCAGCCCGGACGGTAAAGGTGATGCCGACAAGATCGCCGCAGCGACTGCCGAGCTGGATCGCTTCCTGCCAGTACTGGAAAAACACCTGGAAACACGGGAGTTCGTCGCCTGTGGTAAACGGACGGTAGCTGATATCCACGGTGCAAGTGTGCTGGCCTGGGCTAAACTGTCGGGGTTCGATTACGAGCGTTACCCGAACGTACATGCGTGGATCAAGCGTCAGCTGAAATCCGATGCCGCCCAGCGGGTTATGGCCAAAGCGAACGGCTGAGCAAGATATTCCGGTGGGAATAACCACCGGAATCACTCGGATTTGATCATGGCCTGTGGAACAGGCAAAATACACGGTTTCTCTGAACACATGTTGAACTGACTCCATGAAAATACGTGCGTTTTTTGCACTGACACTTCCAGATTCCGTTGTGCGCTGGCTTGCCGACCACGCGGATACCCTATGTGAATACGACAAACAGGTAGAAGTGGAGTGGGTCGATTCAGACACCTACCATCTCACGCTCTGTTTCCTGGGTGACATCACTCTGGAACAGGTCGACCAGCTGGAAGCGCTGGCGCGCAAGCGTTTGGAGGATTTTACTTCGTTTCAGGTACACCTCAACGCCACCGATTACTATCGGGTCAGCAAGAAGCTGGCGATTGTGGCGGCGATGCCTGACGGCGGTGAAGAGATCATGAACCTGCATGAGTTGATGGAGCAGGTTGCCGAAGAGGCGGGTATCCAGCAAGAGGATAAGGGCTTTAAAGCCCACGTGACACTGGGCCGTCTACCGGGCAAGAAAAACGGATTTAAGCCACCTGAAGAGTGGCCCGAGGTCGATCTGATCAGCCTGGCTGATTCGGTGGTCCTCTTTCAGAGTAAACCGGGGGAGCGTGGATCTATCTACACGCCACTGTTCGAAATCCCCCTGCAAGATCTGGCTTAAACGCGTTATCCACTGCGGTTTGTTAAGTCACCCAGCCATCTCAAACAGATACTTTTAATTTATGCGTGCTCCTGAACTTCTGTCCCCCGCCGGGACACTGAAAAACATGAAATACGCGTTCGCTTACGGTGCGGACGCGGTCTACGCAGGTCAGCCTCGTTACAGCCTGCGAGTGCGTGAAAACGACTTCAATATGGATAACCTGCAAACAGGTATCGATCTTGCTCACAGCCTGGGCAAGAAATTCCTGGTTGCCAGCAACATCATGCCGCACAACGGCAAGCTGAAAACCTACCTGGACGACATGCGCCCGGTGGTTGCGATGAAGCCGGATGCACTGATCATGTCCGATCCGGGCCTGATCATGATGGTCAAAGAAAACTTCCCGGATATGCCGATCCACCTGTCGGTACAGTCCAACACCATGAACTGGGCAACCGTTAAGTTCTGGGAGCAGATGGGCATCGAGCGTGTCATCCTCTCCCGTGAGCTGTCTCTGGACGAGGTGGAAGAGATCCGCCAGAAATGCCCGGATATGGAACTGGAAGTGTTCGTACACGGCTCTCTGTGTATTGCCTACTCCGGTCGTTGCCTGCTGTCCGGTTACATCAATCACCGCGATCCGAACCAGGGGACTTGCACCAACGCGTGCCGCTGGAAGTACGATGCCCATGAAGCTAAACAGGACGAAACGGGTGACTTGATCCCTGTAACACAGGAAGGTCAGGAAGCGGTTGCCGCGGCGGCTGCACAGCAGTTTGACCCGACCACCGACCTGGGTCTGGGTGGTCATACGGATGCTGCATACCTGCTGCAGGAGCGTTCTCGTCCAGGTGAGTACATGCCTGCGTACGAAGACGAGCACGGCACCTACATCATGAACTCCAAGGATCTGCGTGCGATCCAGCACGTACACCGTCTGGCGGAGATCGGTGTTGACTGTCTGAAGATCGAAGGTCGCACCAAGTCCTACTACTACGTAGCGCGTACTGCGCAGGCGTACCGCAAGGCGATCGACGATGCGGTTGCGGGCCGTCCGTTCGACATGAACCTGATGGACGAGCTGGAAAACCTGGCGCACCGTGGTTACACCGAAGGTTTCTACCGTCGTCACGTCCACGACGAGTACCAGAACTACGAAACCGGTAACTCCATCGGTTATCACCAACAGTTTGTCGGTGAAGTCTTGGGCCGCGAAGGTGACATGCTGAAAGTGGATGTGAAAAACCGCTTCCAGAAAGGTGACACCCTGGAACTGATGACCCCGCAGGGCAACCAGAAGTTTGTACTGGAAACCATGCAGAACAAGAAAGGCCAGGCTATCGATGTCGCACCGGGTTCCGGTCACATTGTTGATATCCCGGTGGGGGGCGATTTCGATCCGACCCATGCGCTGCTGATGCGCGATCTGCGCGACACCGAGAATACCCGCTCTAAATAACAGAGTGACGCGCGCGATGGAGTGTAACGGCGAGCTGAAAGAAGATCTGCATCTCGATCTGAGCAAGTACAGCTTCTGGCGTGCACTCCGGCCCTTCTCCTTTACCGTGGCGCTGGTGATCTGCCTGACGGGCATCACCAGCGCAGCGGTATCAACATCCTTCGATCCCCTCTCCGCCATACTGGTTCTCACCGGTGGTCTGCTTCTGCAGGCGGGGGTTAACCTGATCAATGACTACGCCGACCGGCAGCAGTTAAGGCAGGAGTCCGGCAATGCCGCTCATCTGCTGGCGCTAAACCGGGTTGAACAGAACTTCCGTGTCGGCATGGGCTGCTTTCTGCTGGCATCCGCGATCGCTTTTTATCTGGTGAGCCAGGTCGGCACCGGTCTGCTCTGGTTGGCATTGATCGGCCTTATAGGTGCGCTCGGCTATACGTTGGAACCGATCAACTACAAACGTCGGGGCCTCGGTGTCGTGCTGGTGTTCTGGTTTATGGGCGTGCTGATGGTGGCGGGCAGCTACTTTGCGGTGAGCGGTGAACTGACGGCACAGGTATTGTGTCAGTCGTTGCCGGTCAGCCTGCTGACGGCCCTGTTGCTGCTCTCCAATGAACTGCGCGATTACGAAGCAGACCAGCGCGACGGGATTGACACCCTGAGCGTGCGGATCGGTTTTGCACCTGCCGTAACACTCTATATAGCGGCCGTGCTTCTGACCTACCTGAGTGCAGTGCTGCTGTGGGCAAACGGTGCACTGCAATCTTTCTGGCCGCTGTTGCCTAGTCTGCTTTGCCTGCCCGCGCCCTACCGCTTGTTGCGGGTGGAAGCGGTGCAGCGTAAACCGCTGACGCCACTCACCGGGCGGCTGTTTCTGGTATTTGGACTCGGCTACTGCCTGGCCCTGGCGATCTGATATCCATAGGTTTCCGCGCTGCCACAATTAAGACTAACGCCGAGCACCGAAAGCGGGGTGAATTGGTGTATAATCGCGCCACTACTAAAAACGGCCCTATGGTAGTTGTCTGAAAACGAAGCAAGTTTGGCTGATTTCAGCGTACTTACCGTGTGCCTCGTCTTCGACGGGAGCAAGCCGTTACCTTAATGACAAAGAGCCTATTGGAGTGTCGCCGAATGAGTGTTATTCGCCAAGACGACTTGATCAGCAGTGTTGCTGATGCCTTGCAGTTTATCTCCTACTACCACCCGATCGACTTCGTTCAGGGCGTACACGAAGCGTATCAGAAAGAGCAGAACCCAGCGGCGAAAGACGCGATGGCTCAGATTCTGATCAACTCCCGTATGTGTGCCGAAGGTCACCGTCCAATCTGTCAGGATACCGGTATCGTAACCGTGTTCGTGAAAGTGGGCATGAACGTGACCTGGGATGCGACCATGAGCGTAACTGACATGGTGAACGAAGGCGTTCGTCGTGCGTACACTCACCCGGACAACGTACTGCGTGCGTCCGTACTGGCTGATCCTGCTGGTGCGCGTAAAAACACCAAGGACAATACTCCAGCGGTTATCCACTACGAAATCGTAGAGGGTGACGAAGTGGAGGTTCATGTTGCAGCGAAAGGTGGCGGCTCCGAGAACAAATCCAAGATGGTTATGCTGAACCCATCCGACAGCATCGTTGAGTGGGTTAAGAAAACTGTACCAACCATGGGTGCTGGCTGGTGTCCGCCGGGCATGCTGGGTATAGGTATCGGTGGTACTGCAGAGAAAGCGGCAGTACTGGCGAAAGAATCCCTGATGGATCCGATCGACATTCACGAACTGCGTGAGCGTGGTCCTCAGAACCGCATCGAAGAGCTGCGGCTGGAGATCATGGATGCAGTGAACGCACTGGGTATCGGTGCACAGGGTCTGGGCGGCCTGACCACTGTTCTGGACGTTAAGATCAAGGACTACCCAACGCACGCGGCGTCCCTGCCGGTATGCATGATCCCTAACTGTGCGGCGACTCGTCACACCCACTTCACCCTGAAAGGTGACGGTCCAGCAGTCCTGACGCCACCGAGCCTGGAAGACTGGCCGGAAGTGACCTTCGAGGTGGGTTCGAACACCCGTCGTGTAAACCTGGATGAGATCACCCCGGAAGCCGTTAAAGAGTGGAAAGTAGGCGAAACCGTTCTGCTGAACGGTAAGATGCTGACCGGTCGTGACGCAGCTCACAAAAAGATGGTTGAGATGCTGAACAACGGTGAAGAGCTGCCGGTAGACCTGAAAGGTCGTTTCATCTACTACGTAGGCCCGGTTGATCCGGTACGTGATGAAGTTGTCGGCCCTGCAGGCCCAACTACGTCTACCCGTATGGATAAGTTCACCCGTCAGGTTATCGAAAGCACTGGCCTGCTGGGCATGATCGGTAAGTCTGAGCGTGGTCCGGTGGCGATTGAAGCGATCAAGGACAACGGCGCAGTTTACCTGATGGCTGTAGGTGGCGCGGCATACCTGGTATCCAAGGCGATCACCAACGCCGAAGTTCTGGCATTCCCAGAGCTGGGCATGGAAGCGATCTACGAGTTTGAAGTGAAAGACATGCCGGTAACCGTTGCGGTAGACGTAAACGGTGAGTCTGTTCACAACACTGGCCCTGCCAAGTGGAAACAGATCATCGCCGAGCAGGTGGGTTAAACAGCGTTCCAGAAAGCAATATGCTTTAACGAGAATCCGGTGTCCGCAGGGGCACCGGATTTTTTTTTGCCCATGCATCTGCTCACGCGTGATATGTGGGGTATTTGGGCATTACGGTGTCGTGTGTTGCACAGGGATGGTGCCAAGGTGTCTGAAAGACAGATAATCATTTGTTGTTTTTGTTAATAAAAACAAATGATTAGGTTTTTTGGCATGTCGTGTGCTTTTTGTATTGTACAACACTGCCAACGGCGGCAGCCTAACCTGAAAATCGG
The DNA here is from genome assembly GCF_029961155.1 of Pontibacterium granulatum. Taxonomy (GTDB): domain Bacteria; phylum Pseudomonadota; class Gammaproteobacteria; order Pseudomonadales; family Balneatricaceae; genus Pontibacterium; species Pontibacterium granulatum. Next base: position 164,769 of record NZ_JASBRH010000002.1, read on the forward strand.
ACTGGACCTTTCTTGGGTCAGAGCAACGGCGCTCAATCTTCATTGCATCGGCGATGGGGGTTGGGCGTTTTTTTTGGGGGGGAAAGCGGTACGCAGGGCGGTAACAACTTTCAAACATCTCATGAGGTACACACTATGGCTTATTTGATGCCCACTGAATTTGTCACCAAAATGGTGGACGCAGGTGAAGCGAAAATCTACATGTCTACACGCGATACGCTGGTGCGCGCCTATATGGCCGGTGCAATTCTTGCGCTGGCGGCCGTATTCGCGGTCACGGTTGCGGTGAAAACCGGTGTATTCCTGATCGGCGCCATCCTGTTTCCGGTCGGCTTCTGTATGCTGTACTTGATGGGTTTCGACCTGCTGACCGGTGTGTTCATGCTCACGCCGCTGGCCTGGCTTGATAAGCGCCCCGGGGTGACGCCAGGTCAGATCCTGCGTAACTGGGGCCTTGTATTTGTGGGGAACTTCCTCGGCGCGTTTACCGTTGCGGTGATGATGTCCTACATCTTCACCATGGGGTACAACACCGATGGCGGAGCGATCGCCGAGAAAGTGGCCAAGATTGGGGAAGCGCGTACGGTCGGTTACTCCGCGTATGGCGCAGACGGCTGGATGACAATCTTTATCCGCGGCATGCTGTGTAACTGGATGGTGTCCCTGGGGGTTGTGGGTGCGATGATCTCTACTCACGTGTCCGGCAAAGTGCTGGCAATGTGGATGCCGATCATGCTGTTCTTCTTCATGGGTTTTGAGCATTCTGTTGTGAACATGTTCCTGTTCCCGTTCTCCATGATCATGGGGGGGAACTTCTCTGTCGCGGACTACCTGATCTGGAACGAAATCCCGACTGCACTGGGCAACCTGGTCGGTGGTCTGGCATTTACTGGTTTGACCCTGTACAGCACCCACGTAAAAACTGCCAAGAAACGTGTGCTGGTTCATAGCTAATCCTCTGACAAAGGACCCCGTGCGCTGCGGCTGCGCACGGGGTTTTCAGGTTTAAGCTATGCGATCCTCCCTGAAGCTCTCTATCGGGCAATACTCCGACAAGGGGTGTAAGCCAACGAATCAGGACTTTCACGGTGCACTGGTGCCAAAAGAGCCGCAGCTCAGCATGAAGGGAGCGGCAGTGGTACTGGCTGATGGTATTAGCAGCAGCGATGTCAGTCAGGTTGCCAGTGAAACAGCGGTGAAAGGGTTTCTGCTGGATTATTTTTGTACCTCCGACGCCTGGAGCGTACAGCACTCCGTCGAGCGCGTGCTGCATGCGACCAACTCCTGGTTGCTCAGTCAGACGCAGAAATCCCAGTATCGTTTCGATACAGACCGCGGTTACGTCTGTACCTTCAGTGGCATCGTCTTCAAAGCAGCCGTCGCGCACCTTTTTCATGTAGGCGATAGCCGTATCTACCGGCTGCACAGCAACGCCCTGGAGCAGCTTACCAATGATCATCGCCTGTATGTTTCCCAAGAGGAGAGCTACCTCAGCAGGGCGATGGGGATGACCCCCGAACTGGGGCTGGATTACCGCGCTGTACCGGTGAAAGCGGGGGATCTCTTCCTGCTGGCAACGGACGGCGTATATGAATATCTTGATGCGGTGCAGGTGCTGAATGCACTGGAGCAACATGAGGGGCTGGACGATGCCGCGCGTGTTCTGGTTGAGCAGGCGCTGGCAAAGGGCAGTGATGACAACCTGACATTGCAGTTGGTGCGTGTCGACCAGTTGCCTTCAGCCAACGTACCGGGCTTGCAACAACAGATTGAAGAGCTACCGTTTGCGCCTGAACTGGATGCGCGCATGCAGTTTGACGGGTATGAGATTCTGCGGGAGCTACACAGAACCAGTCGCAGCCATGTGTTTCTGGCACAGGATCTCGAGACGGATGAGCGGGTGGTGATCAAACTCCCATCTGTCGATCTGCGCGGGGATACGGAATACCTCGAACGTTTCCTGCTGGAGGAGTGGGTCGCACGGCGTATCAATAGCGCCCATGTGCTGAAAGCGCCGACACAGGTACGCCCGCGTAACTATATCTACACCGTTGCCGAGTATATCGAGGGGCAAACGCTGAAACAGTGGCTGGTGGATAACGCCAACCCGTCGCTGGAGACGGTGCGTGGCATCATCGAACAGGTTGCAAAGGGGCTGCAAGGGTTTCACCGCAAGGAGATGCTGCACCAGGATCTGAAACCGGACAACATTATGATCGACAGCAACGGGACCGTGAAGATCATTGATTTTGGCTCGACGCAGGTAGCCGGGTTGGATGAGATCATGCGCACCGAAGAGGTCGGCGGGATTTTGGGCACCGCGCTTTATACCGCACCGGAGTATTTTTTGGGTGAGTTGGGCAGTGTGCGTTCCGATCAGTTTTCGCTTGGCGTACTGACATACTACATGCTGAGCGGGCGCTTCCCCTACAGCACGGCCGTCGCGAAGGCCAAAACGCCCGCGGCGCAGCGGCGACTCAGTTATGAAAGCGTGCGCGATGACCACAGCGAAATTCCAGCCTGGGTGGATGAGGCGCTGAAAAAGGCGGTGCATCTGAACCCGTACAAGCGCTATGACGAGATTTCTGAGTTTATCTACGCCTTACGCCAGCCAAGCCAGGCGTTTCTGAGTCGCACCCGCCCGCCGCTGATGGAGCGAAACCCCGTTGCATTCTGGCAGGGCGTCTCGTTGGTGCTGGCGATCATCATTGTGATGTTGCTTGAGCGCTAGAAAACCGATTTTTCTCTCCCCGAGACGCTTTCGTGGTGCCCCCATTGTCTGGTCGCTTGTTAGCTTAATGGGCGATGTGGGAGCACGCGTCTGGACGCTGAAATCTCCGGAGTTTCGTTATTGCTTCAGCCACAAACTAATGCTGATGGCGATACAGACGCCTACGGTCATCAGGCGTATAAAACCTACCCCTTGGCGGAGTGCAGTTGCGGCGCCCAAGCGTGCGCCAACAAACTGGCCGACAGCCATGCTCAGGCCAATGCTCCACATGATTTTGCCTGACAATACGAAGACTGCTAGTGAAAGGATGTTTGTTGTGAAGTTCATCAGCTTAGTGTGAGCCGTAGCCTGCAGCATATTCATACCTCTGAGCTGGCAGTAGCCAAGGGTAAAAAAGGTACCGGTGCCGGGGCCGAAGAAACCATCGTAAAACCCTATACCGGGGATCAAGCTGGCGTTAAACGACTTCTCACTGAGTTTTGCTTTTGATTCGCGGTAACCCGCCTTATGCGCGATGAGCAAATAGAGTGCGATTGCGATGAGGGCGAAGGGCATCACTTTCAGCAGCCAGTCTGTGGAAAACCACTGGATCGCCACGGCTCCGGATGCCGCTCCTGCAGCCGCGGCCATAAGTGCCCAGCCCTGATTGGAAGGGATCACCATTTTGCGGCGCACGAAGTACAGCGTTGCGGAGAAACTGCCGAAACTGCCTTGAAGTTTATTGGTGGCCAGCGCCTCAACCGGGGGAATACCCGAAAATATAAGTGCAGGAATGGTGATTAAACCACCGCCTCCGGCTACGGCATCGATAAACCCAGCGGCAGTTGCAGCCAGAGTCAGCAGAGCAATCAGCTCGAAAGAAAGTTCAGGCATGGAGTATGTCTAGAGTGGATTAGGGCGCAGAGTATGTATGAGACGGCCTTGTCCACCAAGGAAATTTTTCTATTGCGCAGGAAAAGCGTAGAGGAGGGAAGGCGGCGCCCGAGTGGCAGACGCCGTCATCTGCAACTATTTCAGTACAACGATTGGTGTCAGACCGTTGCGCTCGGCATATTCCGCCAGCTTGCCGTTTTCCTTCATCGCTGCAACAAAGCGGTTCACCTCAGCCAGCCATACCTTGTCACCTTTGGGTACGGCATAGGCGTAAGGCGTCGGCGCCAGCGGGTTTTCCGGAATAAGCAGGCGCGCCCAGCGGGTTAATTCAGCCATCCGCTTGCCATACGGAAAGTCAGTCATGAACACGTCGGCACGGCCGCTTTGTACTTCCTGTTCGCGCGCCTTAAAGCTGTCTACCACGCTTAGCTCTGCCTGCTTCAGGTAGTCACGCATCACCGGTTCCATGTAGGTGCCTTTCTGAACGACTACAACGTTGCCTGTTTGGTCGATCTCATCCCAGCTTTTAATGTCGCCGGACTTCATGGAGATTGCGTAGATACCGCTGGCCAGGTGTGGTTCAGAGAAGTCCATGTGCGGTTTGCGGCTCTCACGCACCCCCACGCCGTGCATGGCGATATCGCAGGCATCGTTTTTCATATTTTTCACCAGCGTACCAAAGGAGCTCTCCACATAGGTCAGTTTGACATCCAGCCAGTTGGCGAGGGCATTTGCCATATCAATATCGATACCCTCAAGCTGGTTGGTACGAGGGTTGCGATAGGTGATGGTGAAGTAGTCGGGCCAGATACAAACTTTCAGTTCACCGCGAGCTTTGATCTGGTCGAGGCGAGAATCCGCGTATGCCGCAGGCATTAGCATGCTTAAGCCGAGAAAAAGAAAGGACAATCGTTGTACTGCGCGTTTCATGGTGTGTTTCCTGACTCAACGAAAGGGAGTAGTCGCTATAAATATCACGAACTTTCTACCATGGGCTACTTTGTGACGGCGTTGTATCTGTTATATTTTGCCTTCTATTGAGTTGGGCCAATAGTTTTTGCAGTTCTGTTTTTTGCAGTCCAGCTCTGTATCTGTAACAGTTTTTGTTCTGCGGAATGGGATGCGCCTGAATAATCGTTCAGTATAATCAGGCGGGTTGGCATGGGTTTTTCCGGGAAACGCATGGGCCGGCGTGGTTTATCTGTTGAGTTGTATTGATAATGTCTAGCCCTAGGGACCTGAACATAGGTGTAAGCAAGAAGCCCTTTATTGCGTGGGTCGGCGTGATTGCGTCTGCTGTTCTGGTGATGTTTACCGCTGTTCTCTGGTTTAGCTTCAACCAGGCAGTGCATTCTCGCAATGTGTCAGCAGAACTTTACACCCGTATGGTGGAGGGCTCGGTCACCCGTACTATCGAATCCCTCGAGATCAGCCTGATCTCCATCGTTGATGAGTTGGCGGATCAGGCTGGGCACAAGGCGCAACATAACGATGCGCAGGCACGCATCGAACAGATTCTGCGTTTTGCACCCCATATCCGTCAGATCACTATTGTCAAAAACGATGAGATTTGGCTGGATTCTGCTGGCCGTATGCCAGGCCAGCTCAATATGGCGTTGATCGGTTGTGATACCGAGCAAAAGGGTAACTTTGATTCAGACCTGAAGATCGGCCTCCCTGTCTCCGGGCGCTTTCTACCGCTTATCGGCAATCCTGAGCCGGCCAGCAAGCGCCGCTTGATACCCTTTGGCCTCAACTACACCGATATCGAATCCGGCGACGAGTATAAGGTTATTGCCGCCCTGAATCCTGCCTACCTGAATAACTTCATTACCGAACTGGACCTGGGGATTAACGATAATCTCTACCTGCTGAATTTTGATGCCGATGCGTTGCTGATGCATGGTGAATATGACGACCATCGGGTGCAGGTGTCCTCGCTTCTGCAGAAACTGGTTACGCTGGGGCAGGATGAAATCGCGTTGGCGACCGATGCCGGCTATATCCCGGAGGCTTACACAACGGTTCGCTTGTCGGAGAAGTATTCACTGGCAGTGGCGCTGAATATCGATCACTACGATACCTTTGTGATGTGGCGTTCTGAAAACTCTGCACTGTTCTCTGGCCTGTTATTGGCCGCGGTGGTAATCCTGCTTTCCGCGGTCGGCTTGATCATCAGCTATCGTCGTTCCCTGGCGATGCGTGAGCAGGTGCATCTGCTGTCGGCAGCGATTCAGCAATCCTCCATTGCCACGGTGATTACCAATGAGCAGCGTGAGATCCAATACGTCAATGAGGCCTTCACCCGACTGTTCGGCTATAAACTCGGCGAGCTGATCGGCAAGACCCCCGCGGTTTTGCAGTCCGAGTTGACCGATGAATCGGTGTATGCGGCGCTGGAAGAGAAGTTGATCGACGCTAAGCCCTGGCAGGGGGAATTTATCAACCGGGATAAACAAGGTGACCTGATCACGGTAGAGTCTAACATCTTCCCGGTACAGCACTTACACGGGGAGGACATCCACTACATCTGTATGCTGAACGATATTCGTGAGCGTAAGGATGCTGAAGAGCATATCCGTCTGTTGTCGCGGGTGGTGGAACACTCACCAACGATTGTGGTGATTACTGACCCGGATGGGCATATCGAATATGTAAACCCTAAGTTCGAAGAGGTGACCGGTTACAGCAAAGAGGAGGTGTTGGGTGAGAATCCGCGTATCCTTAAATCCGGAGAGACAGAGCAGGAAGAGTACGAACACCTCTGGCAGGTAATCTCCAACGGTGGTGTCTGGGTGGGCGACCTGCACAATAAGCGTAAGGACGGTAGCTTGTACTGGGAGCGCGCCAACATCGGTTCAATCAAGGATGATAAGGGCGAGGTTATCCACTACGTGGCGATCAAGGAGATCATCACCCAACTGAAAGAGGACGAGAAACAGCTTCGTCTGGCTTCAGCCGTTTTTCAGACGGCAGCTGAAGCAATCATGGTTACCGATGCCGATAACAAGATCCAGATGGTGAACCCATCCTTTGCCTCGATTACCGGCTACGAAGAAGCGGAGGTCTTGGGGCGGAAGCCAAGCATCCTGAAGTCCGGTAAACACGCTGCTCATTTCTACGAGAACATCCATAACGCATTGGCGGCCCGTGGGTTCTGGGAAGGAGAGATCTGGAACAAACGCAAAAACGGCGAAATCTATCCTAAGTGGCAGACAATCTCTGCGATGCTGGATGCGGAAGGGCAGGTGGAAGGATATGTTTCGCTCTTTAACGACATCACCGAGCGTAAGAAGAACGAAGAGCTGATCCTGCAGCAGGCTAACTTCGATGCGTTGACTGGACTGCCAAACCGTAACCTGTTTGCTGACCGTTTGTCGCAGGCATTGAGCCGTGCCGGTCGACTGCAGCAACGTGGTGCACTGCTGTTTATCGACCTGGACCGCTTCAAGTTGGTGAACGATACCCTGGGCCATTCAGCGGGAGACCTGTTGCTGCAGGAAACCTCGGTACGTATCAAAGATTGCCTGCGCCGGAGTGATACTGCGGCTCGCCTGGGGGGGGATGAGTTTGCGATCATCATTCCGGAGATCCAGAAGCTGAGTGATGTGCAAGAGGTGGCGCATAAAATCCTGGATCGCCTGGCGCAGCCGTTTATGCTGGACGAACATGAGGCGTTTGTGTCCGGTAGCATCGGTATAACCATCTTTCCGGATGATGGCCGTGAGTCCGAGGTGTTGGTCCGTAACGCCGACAGCGCTATGTACAAGTCTAAGGAGCAAGGACGCAACACCTATCAGTTCTATACCGCCGAAATGAACGAAGCTGCGCTGCGTAAGCGTGAGCTGGAGAACGCACTGCACCAGGCACTTCGCAAACAGGAGTTTAGTCTGCTCTACCAGCCGATCTGGAATATATGTACTGGTACCCTGGAGGCGGTCGAGGCTCTGATTCGCTGGCACCATCCGCAGCGGGGGCTGATCTCTCCAGCGGACTTTATTCCGGTCGCCGAAGAGGTGGGATTGATCACCAATATAGGTGAATGGGTGTTGAACGAGGCCAGCCGTTTTGGCGTTGAGTTGTCTCAGCTGAGTGATGAACCGCCGAAAATCAGCGTTAACGTGTCCAGTCGCCAGATTCAGCGCGTGGATGTGGCAGAACTGACCCAACAGGTACTGCAGAGTAGCGGTTTGCCTGGTAGTCAGCTGATTGTCGAGATCACCGAAAGTATTCTGATCGAAGATGAACGCAATACCCATCAGCAGCTTGAGCGGCTGCGCGACATGGATGTGGAAATCGCCATTGACGACTTTGGTACCGGTTACTCCTCGCTGAGTTATCTGAAGAAGTACCCAATCACCCGCCTGAAGATCGACCGCTCTTTTGTGCAAGACGTCGGCAAGGATGTTGGGGATCATGCCCTGGTGAGCGGAATCATCTCGATGGCGGACTCACTCTCGTTGAAAGTGATCGCTGAAGGGGTGGAGACCCGTGAGCAGGTGGAGCTGATCCGTGAAATGGGTTGTTACTCGATTCAGGGCTACTACTTCGACCGGCCGTTGCCGGCCGAAGCGCTGAAATCGTTGCTGATTGGCCAGAAGGCCGCGGAAACACTTTGTTAAAGGTGTATTGAGAAGCTGATTGCAACAGAGTGTTCGTTAACCTATTAAGCAGTTCTTTGGTATAGTCCTCTTTAACTTGGGCGCCGAACCGGTGCCCGTTATCTATTTCGTCATTCCTGGCGGCTTTTTCTATACGTTTCTGAATGTCTGACTACTACACACAAAACCCGGCTGCCCGTTGGCTGGCACTGGCCAGTATCTGTATTGCCACGTTTCTGGTCCCGCTCTCGATGTCGGCGATCAATATTGCCCTGCCAGCCATTGCTGATGAGCTTCAGGCAGATGCGGTGCTGCTCAGCTGGGTGCCGACCTCCAACCTGCTCGGCAGCATGATGCTGATGCTGCCCGCCGCGCGCGTGGCGGACATTGTTGGACGCAAGAAGGTGTATATCGTCGGAGTGCTGATGTTCTGCCTGACCTCTTTGATGGTGATCTGGATTGAGAGCATCGAGTGGTTGCTGGTGTCCCGTTTCCTGCAGGGCCTGGCCAGTGCGATGGTGTTTGGTACCGGTATGGCGATCGTGACGTCGGTGTTCGCCGACGGTAAACGGGGTACCGCACTGGGATTGACCGCCACATCTGTGTATCTGGGCCTGACCTGTGGCCCAATGATTGGTGGCTGGTTAACCGAGGTACTGGGCTGGCGTTCGGTGTTCTGGGCGCCGGTGCCGTTTGCCCTGACCTCGGTGTTAGTGGTGATCCTGAACGTAAAAGGGGACTACAAAGCCGAAGGCAAGCAGAAGCTCGACTGGATCGGCAGTGCACTGTTTGCGCTGTGGATCAGTGCGTTTTTCTTTGGCCTGTCCGGCGTGCCAGATACGGGCTACATCATCTGTCTGCTGCTTGGTGTGGGGCTGTTCTTCCTGTTTCTGCGTCAGCAGGGGAGTGCGGAATATCCGCTCGTTCGGTTGAAAGTACTGGCTAACAATAAAGTGTTTAGTCGCTCGATGATCTCCAGCGTCTTTATGTACGGCGCACACTATCCGGTGTTGTTCCTGATGAGTCTGTATCTGCAGTACCTGAAGGGGATGTCTCCGAGCGAGTCGGGGCAGCTTATCCTGCTGCAGGCGCTGGTGATGGCCTGTCTTGCACCCTTTGCCGGGCGTCTGTCTGATCAGTTTGAGCCACGTATCATCGCTACCACCGGCTGTCTGATTTATGGCAGCGGCTTTGCCATGTTGCTGTGGATTGATGCCAGCAGTTCACAGGCTTATATCGCGGCAGCCTTGCTGGCGCTGGGAATGGGCTTTGGGCTGTTTTCCACGCCGAATAACAACGCCGCGATGGGGGCAGTGCCGCCGGATCGTCTCAGTATCGGGTCCGCGTTGATGAACCTGTCACGTACCATGGGCAATATGTTCAGTATGACGCTGGTGGTGTTACTGGTGAACCTGGTGATGGGAGAGGCTGAGATCACATCGCAGCAATATCCTGATCTATTGCGAGTGATCAAGGTGGCCTTTGCGCTGGCGTTTGCGTATACCCTGGTCGCGGCTTACGCATCATTTTCCCGCGGCAACGTGCGCAACACGTAAATAGGCACAATATACGGCGACTACCGGTTCGGGCTAATATAGAGAGCAGTATTAGCCTTGATCGAGTAGTGCTGCCTTCATGTCCCGAAAGCAAGATCTGACACCTCCAACCCACATCGACACCGATGATGCCTGGGTCAGCGTAATCCAGAAGATGGATGAAGCGTACGCTGAGCTGGTGCATTCACAGGTTGAAGTGGAGGAGAAAAACGCCGAACTGGAAGAGGCACGCAGCTTTTTCCACAGCATCCAGAGTTCGATGAGTGACGTGCTGATTGTCTGTGATCAGAACGGTGTGATCGAAGGGGTGAATAAAGCGCTGGAGGTGCTGACCGGACGCCGCGAAGCGGAGCTGATCGGCACCCGTTTTACCGATCTGGTGGTGAAAAGGTACCACGCCAAGATCAACACCTTCATGGGACAGCTGCGCATTCAGCCGGTACGGGACTGCGAAGTCGAACTGATCGGCCGTGAGGGTGAAGTCCCACTTTCCATGAACTGCTCCCCCCGTAACAACCACCGGGGGCGCCTGATTGGCATGGTGATGCTGGGGCGACCGTTGGGGGAGCTGCAGAAAGCCTACAAGGAACTTAACGCTGCTCATGCCGAGCTGAAACTGGCCCAGGAACGCCTGGTGCAGTCGGAAAAGATGGCCTCACTGGGGCGCCTGGTGGCGGGTGTGGCCCATGAGCTGAACAACCCGATCAGTTTCGTCTACGGCAATATGCATGCCCTGCAGCGCTACACTGACCGCCTCTGTACTTACTTCGATGCGATCAACGAGGGCAACAGCCGCGAACAGCTACGCGCAATGCGCGAGAAACTGCGTCTCGACAAAGCGATCCGTGATCTCAATTCGTTGGTGGAAGGCACCATGGAGGGGGCGGATCGGGTCAAAGAGATCGTCAACGACCTGCGCCAGTTCTCCTCCACGCAGGAGTCAGAGAAGGCACAGTTTGATCTCTCCCACGTGATCAAGACCGCGCTGCACTGGATCATCAAAGAGAGCAAAACACCGATCGATCTGGTGGATAATGTACCGGATGACCTCACCGCGTTTGGCCACTCCGGCCAGATCCATCAGGTGGTGGTTAACCTGATCCAGAATGCGGTGGATGCAATGGAGGGCTGTGATCACAAGCGCCTTGAGCTAAGTACCCATCAGCGTGATGGCCGGGTAATCTTCGAAGTGCATGATAGCGGTAGCGGTATTCCCGAGGACTTTCTTTCCCGCCTGTTTGATCCGTTCTTTACCACCAAGCCCGTGGGGCAGGGTACGGGGCTGGGGCTCTCGATCAGCTACGGCATTGTGTCCGAACACGGTGGTGAGCTGGAGATTCTGAATCATCCCGAAGGTGGTGCTCTTGCACGCCTCACCTTGCTGGCCGAAGAAGACCTGGCGGAGGCCGATCATGCCTAATCTGCTCTGGTTGCAGTCCGGCGGTTGCGGGGGCTGTTCCATGTCTCTGCTCAATGCTGAATCCCCTGATTTGATGACTTTGCTGGACGCCGCAGGGATTGAGCTGCTCTGGCATCCCTCCCTGAGTGAACAAACCGGGCGAGAAGTGGTGCAGTTGTTGGAGGCGATTGTCAGAGGTGAACAGCCGCTGGATCTGCTCTGTATTGAAGGTTCGATGATGATGGGGCCGCAGGGTACGGGGCGTTTTCATATGCTCGGCGGCACCGGCAAGGCGATGATCGAGTGGGTGCGTGAACTTTCTGCAAAAGCAAAATACACCCTGGCTGTAGGCTCCTGTGCGGCCTACGGGGGCATAACCGCAGCAGGCAACAACCACACCGATGCAACCGGGTTGCAGTTTGACGGTGAACTACCCGGCGGTTTGCTGGGGGATGACTATCTGTCCGACAACGGCTTTCGGGTAGTGAATATCGCCGGTTGTCCAACCCATCCTGACTGGGTGACCGAAACACTGGTCAGCATCGCTTTGGGTGAACACAGCGAAGAGAACTTGGATGCATTGGGACGCCCGCGTATGTATGCGGACCAACTGGTGCACCACGGCTGTAGCCGCAACGAATACTACGAATACAAAGCCAGCGCCACCGCGCCGGGTGAGCGTGGTTGTATGATGGAGAACATGGGCTGTCTGGGTACCCAGGCCCATGCTGATTGCAATATTCGTGACTGGAACGGCCACGGCTCGTGTACCAGCGGAGGCTATGCCTGTATCAACTGCACGGCACCGGAGTTTGAAGAACCCGGCCACAGTTTCGGTAAAACACCCAAGATCGCCGGTATCCCGGTGGGCCTGCCGACCGATATGCCCAAGGCTTGGTTTGTGGCATTGGCCTCGCTTTCAAAAGCCGCTACACCCGCTCGCCTGAAGGAGAACGCCACCTCCGAGCAGTTGATCTATCCCCCTACCATCCACAAGCGCAAAGGCTAAGCAGGGAAGGACAGAAGTATGAGTCGTATTTTGGTTGGTCCCTTCAACCGTGTGGAAGGGGACCTGGAAGTCACACTGGATATCGATGGTAATCAGGTGCGCAGCGCGCGAGTAAATTCGCCGCTGTACCGCGGTTTCGAGCAGATCATGCTCGGTCACGATCCGATGGATGCGCTGGTCTATACGCCACGTATCTGTGGGATCTGCTCAGTGAGCCAGTCGGTTGCCTGTGCCCAGGCCCTTGCCAATCTGATGCAGCTGGAGATGCCTGAGAACGGCCAGCACTGTACCAATCTGGTCCTAGCCAACGAGAACATGACCGACCTGCTAACCCACTTCTACCTGTTCTTTATGCCTGACTTCGCTCGCCCGGTGTATGCCGGTGAAGACTGGTTTGAAAAAGTTGAGCAACGCTTTAAGGCCACCAAGGGGGATGCCGGCCGCGTCATGCTGCCCGCCCGTGCTGAATTCCTACACCTGATGGGGCTGTTGGCAGGTAAGTGGCCACACACTCTCAGTCTTCAGCCCGGTGGTACCACCAAGCCGGTTGAACCGCAGGAACGTATCCGCCTGCTTACAATTATCGCAGCTTTCCGCCGTTTTCTGGAGACGGAGCTGTTTGGCGATGACCTAAACGTAATCGCCAGCCTGAAAACCGTAGTGGAGCTGGAACAGTGGCGCCAACAAAAGCCTTGGTACAGCAGCGATTTCCGTACCTTTCTGCACCTGAACGAATCACTGGAACTGCATAAGCTGGGAAGGGCTTCCGACCAATTTCTCAGTTACGGTACCTACCCTCAGGGAGGGCAGAGAGTCTTTAAATCCGGCATCTACATGGGAGGTGAACGCTTACCTCTCAACAGTGCAGACATCACCGAAGACGTATCTCATACCTGGATGGAGAACGGTGACCCACCCCGTCACCCATCCCAGGGTAAAACCATTCCGTCCTTGGAAAATAAAGAGGGTTACAGTTGGTGTAAGTCGCCTCGCCTGAATCATCAGGTCGTTGAAGTGGGTGCGTTGGCTCGTCAACTCATCAACGGCCATCCACTGGCACAGGACCTTGTTACGCAGCAGGGCGGTAACGTCCACAGCCGCATTGTTGCCCGTCTGCTGGAACTGGCGATCATCGTGCCTCAGATGCAGGAGTGGGTAAAAGCGATCGATCCGAAAGCCCCATTCTGCAATAACGCTGAACTGCCCAATAGCGGTTCAGCCTTCGGCATGATCGAAGCGGCACGGGGTTCGCTTGGTCACTGGCTGGAAGTAAAGAAAGGCAAGATCCACAACTACCAGATCATCGCCCCAACCACCTGGAATTTTTCACCGCGTGATCAGCAAGCGGTACCGGGAGCTTTGGAACAGGCACTGGAAGGCACGCCGGTCAGGGAAGGGGAGAGTGAACCGGTCGCGGTTCAGCATGTAGTGCGGTCATTTGATCCGTGCATGGCCTGCACGGTGCATTGATCGAAAGCTCCAGGCTGAAATTTAGCTTTCGATCAGTGAGATTGAAGGCAAGAATGGGAGTTAGATCCCACACCCTCCACCTGAACAACCGCCGCCTGTCATGCACGGCGGTAGGTTCTGACTTTTCAAAGGATTGCTTTTCACCACACCACCGGTTGTCAGCAGTTTGGTGATAGGGCTATCCAGTGGCGTATCACCAGGCTCCATTCCGGTTACGTCGCACAGGTCCTGCCAATTAGACAGCTTAATTGCCATCGGGTGGCGGGCTTCATAGACGTTACCTGTCAGTTCACAACGGTAATCGTAAGTTGGCATTTAGTTCTCCAGATCTCATTCGTCCCTGATAGTGGGGGTGCCACGCGTAGCGATCGATTATACACGGGAATCTTCATCTCAGTAGAAGGAGATGAATGATTCTGGTTCTTGTTAATACAGCCTTTACTTGCGATATCCCGATGGCAGACGGTTGTGTTTTGCATACTGCTTAAGACGTGCCTTCAAAGAGGGGGGGAGTTGATGCGTGTGGTAAGCGTTTAATTTTGTTTGAATTACAACTTTGGGTTGGGCTGATTCAACAGAGGTTTTCGCGTATCATCAGCCCTTTAATTATTGCAGTTGTAACAGGTTTTCGTGATCTGTTGTTTATTGTAGTTCTTGCGACTGCCAGATAAAACGTACTCGTATTCTTGTTTAAATTTTCGATTCTAAACGGAGTGGTTATTTGTACGTGCGTAGCGTTTAACTCGTGTTGTTTGCTAGGGATACTATGAATTACCCCTCTTCAATTCTTACTTTGATACTGTGTCTTTGCTCGCAGGGTGTGGTCGCAGATATTTCTGCCCTGGATGAAGTCGATTATTCATTGGAAGAAGCCTACTTCTCCACTATTGCATCAGGTCATCTGGAAGCAGTGCGTAAAGCACCTGGCGTGGTCAGTGTTATTTCCTCTTCTGAGATGGAGGCGATGGGGGCTAACCATCTGGACGAGGTATTGGAAGCGGTATCGGGTATACACGTGGTGCGTTCCGATCTCAACCGTTTGGAACCGGTTTATAGTATTCGCGGTATCCACAGTGGTTTTTCTGCGCAGGTTCTTGTGTTGTTTAACGGTATGGAACTGAAGAATCCATTTAATGGAGGGCTTCCTTCTGTCTTCCGATTGCCGCTGAACGCCATTGAGCGTATTGAAGTGATCAAAGGGGCGAGCTCTTCGTTGTATGGCGCGGATGCATACTCGGGTGTGATCAACATCGTGCCCAAACGGGTAAGGGATTATGCACCAGCTATTGCTCAGGTGCGTGTAGGTAGCTTCAATAGCCGGGAATTCACGGTGCAGCATCAACATCAGGATGCAATGGGGGCAGGGTACTTTTTCTCACTGGAGCATCAGGAAAGTGGGGGTGATTCTGCCCGCACGCTATCGAAGGATCTGCAAACCCTGAATGATCTTGCGTATGGAACCAGTGCGTCATTGGCACCTGGTGAACTGAGTACGAATTACTCGGTGACTAACATGATGCTCAATGTGGAAAATGATACGTGGAGCTGGAATAACTGGTACTGGAGTAATTTGGATGCAGGTACCGGGCAGGGGGTTGCTCGTGCGTTGGATAAGGACGGGTTTGTAGACTCCACGTCGTTTATGACTCACCTGCAATATCGCAGCATCATTGATCATGGTTGGTCGGTGGAGAGTAATCTCAAATATCATTTTATTGATGCTGACAGTCTGTTCAAACTCTTTCCGGATAACAGCCGTCTGCCAATCGGCAGTGACGGTAATCCGTATACCTTGCCTGGTAATATGGTGACTTTTTCCGATGGAGTAATTGGTGCGCCTGCCTATAAAGCATATGAAAGCTATTTTGATACCAGCTTTCAGTTCATTGGATTAGAAAACCACATCCTTCGTGCTCAGTTGGGCGGGCAATATGTCGCTTTACGTAGTGGTGAACGCAAAAACTACGGTCCTGGCGTATTAGATGGAACTGAGACTATAGTGAATGGCTCTTTGACCGATGTGAGCGATCAATCCGAGGTATTTCTGGCGGACCAGGAGCGTCACAATGTGTTTGTCGCGTTGCAGGACCAGTGGGATATTCAGGATAACTGGACTCTGACGTTAGGGGGGCGACTGGATCAGTACTCTGACTTTGGTCGGGTCTTTAACCCAAGAATGGGATTGGTTTGGGAGCCTAGTCACAGCTTTACGGGCAAGTTGTTATATGGTGAGGCTTTCAGAGCACCTTCGTTTAGTGAACTTTACCTGAAGAACAATCCGAGTGGTATTGGTTCTGAAATCCTAAAACCAGAACGTATAAAAACCTACGAGTTCGTCGCGGATTACCAGGCGACCCCATCGCTCAGGTTGATCAATACGTTGTATTTATACGAAGCAAAAGACCTGATTGCCAACCGTTTGGTCGGCAGCGTTTTTCAGTTCCAGAATGCGCTACGACAAGACGGCTACGGCTTCGAAGTTGAGAGTCACTGGCGTGCCAGCGACGCAATGACGCTGAAAGCGCAATATAGCTACCAGCACAGCGAGAACAGTGATACGGGCGAGGCGGTGGCGGATGTGCCTAATCATACGGCCTACCTTGCAGTGGATTACCAGTTACCTGATCAGTGGCAGTTGCACGTGAATAATCATTGGATCGGTTCCAGTTTCAGGGCGCCGGGGGATGGTCGTGACAAACTGAGTGGTTATTCATGGACAACCCTTAAGCTCGCCAAGGCGTTTGAGCCTGAAGGATTGAGTGTTGCGTTGATCGTTAAAAATCTGCTGGATGAAAATGCCCGCGCACCGGCATCCTCCATTATCCCGAACGACTACCCGCTGGAAGGTCGCAGTATTTGGGGTGAGTTGACCTACCACTTCTGAGGCAATACCCACAGGGGCAAAACGCCCCACCCCTGTGTGATCTATCTGGCTGAACTATTAGCTATTCAGTTCCGGAATCTCGATGGCAGTGGCTTCGGCCAAAAGCTGTTCTATAGTTTGTCCTTCTTGCGTGCGTTCCAGGCAGATAAAGCCATTCTCACCCTGATTGGTACGGTATTCCACATAGATAAACCAGACGTCCTGTGGATTCTGTTGGTTGTCTTTACGTTTGCCGGCCGCCAACCAGATCTTGAGTGGACGCAGGCTCGCCTTGTGAGTGCGGGTAAAGGTGCGTTGCCAGTGGTTGTCGGTCACTGGGTTCAGATTCAGCTCGGAATCGTGTGCGGAAAGTGTGTGTGCTTCAAACATGATGGCTCCCATAGTGTTTATGAGAGCTGACGTGTGGGGCGTACCTGATTGGTTGTCGGTCGACCACATCGCTGCTTAGCAGCAACCACCTTGCCCAGGTCAGGCAGGTTGGCGAGGACGTCAGCCCTTCTCTTGATGTATATGTTGAAAACGCTACTCTACTTCGAGCGCAGTCGATTGGCAAGTGTACTGAGGAAAGACAGGGCGATGCGGGTAAAAGAGATCGATCAGCAGTTTCTGCGAGTGGTGGGCTTGCCGCATATGGAGTTGCGCTCAACCCGTTGTAGTTACCAGGGATACAAGGCGCATAGCCATTCGGAGTTCTCGATTGGATATCTGCACTCCGGTATGACCTGCCTGACCAGCAATGGGCGGGAGCACCAGATCCAGCAAGGGGATCTGGTGATCATTGAACCGGGTAAGGTGCATGCCTGTAATCCGATCGGTGGAGGATCCCGTGGTTACCATATGCTGTATATCGATGCGCAGTGGTGTTTGGAGTGGTTATCTGCACTTTACGCAAAACCGGTCTCTGAGTTTTGTTGTGAGCAGGCGGTTATTCATGATCCCAAGGTAATTGAGCCGTTTCTTACGCTGGTGAACCTGCTGCAAAGGGGTCATGTCCGTGCTGCTTCGGAACAGCTGGATTATCTGGCAGTTGCGCTGCTAGCGCCTTATTGTGCACCGGTAGACACCGCTGGCATATCGTATGAACGGTCAGTCAGACTTAAACAGCAGTTGCTAATTGACCTGAGCAATCCCCCGGCCCTGGATCAGCTTGCCGAGGCCGAAGGTTGTAGTCGGGAGGCATTAATCCGTTTGTTCAAACGTCATTACGGTATCACGCCTATCGCCTTTGCAAACAACGCGCGTATCGAGCATGCCAAGTTGATGCTACGGCAGGGCAGAGCAATTGTGGATGTGGCACAGGAGGTCGGTTTTGCCGATCAGAGCCAGTTTCACCGTACCTTTGTGAATTACACCGCCTCCACCCCACGCCAGTATCAGCAGACAGGGTCAATTTCCGACAATAACGGCTAAATCTTCTGGCGTAAGCTCCTCGTTGTTGATGTTGTCCGTAAGAGGAGTTTGCTGTGTCGCTGGAGTTATTGTTTCCTGCCGCCTTTCCTGCGCTGGTTTTAGCGCATTTTGTCGCGTTGTTGAGTCCCGGCCAGGACTTCTTCCTGATTTCCGCCAACACGATCGGCCATGGTTTGCGGGGCAGCCGTTTTATCTGTGTGGGTGTTGCGCTGGGTAACGCGGTTTATATCGCTATCGCAATTTTGGGCTGGAGCGGAATCCGCGACAATCCTGTGATCTTTACCGTGATCGAATTCGCAGGGGCGCTGTATCTGCTGTGGATTGGATTGCAACTGTTGCGTAGCAAACCGCAATTGATGACAGGCGGGCAGGGTGAGATTGAAGCACCAAGCGTATTAAAGCAGCTGTTGCTTGGCATTAACTCCGCCCTGTTAAACCCCAAGAACGCGTTGTTTTATATGAGCCTGATGGCGGTGATTCTCGGACCGGATGTAACCCTGGTACAGCAGCTCAGCTGCGGGGTCTGGATGATGCTGACGGTGTTGTTGTGGGACCTATTCGTTGCTTGGTTGATTGGTTTACCGAAGATCAGAGAGAGGCTCAACCGGCGGATCCACTGGGTTGAGCGCGGCGCTGGAGTGGTGCTGGCCAGTTTGGGAGTCGGGATCTTCCTGCAGACTGGCCGCTGATAGATAGTCAATTATCCCAACTGCGCTTGCACCTCTTTGAGAAACTGGCGTGCCTCCTCTTCAGAAGGGATCTCTTCTGCCAGTTTGCTCAGCGCTGTGTCCAGGTCGAGTACGGACTTTAAGATGTCGTCGCAGATAAAGGGGGCGACCGGGCCGATGTACTCCGCCAAGCGGGTTTCGATCACGCTGCGTTGCTCATCCGAGCATTCGAATACCGGTGCCGGGACAAAGCTGTCATTCAGGGTTGCTGATTGAGTTTTGATCTCTGCCAGCGTGTTCAGGATCTCAGCGGTAGGCGGTAACGGTGTGCGCTGATTGGTGATCATCCCCTCCTGGAAGTTGTGGCGGGCGTTGGCGATCTCCCCTATAGCATCAAGTGCTTCAATACCATGCAGGTTGAAGTAGTAGATAAATACGATCTCGCCCTCGGCGATGATCATATGTGCAGACCGGTTGCAGTCGGTCGAGATAAACAGGCTGCCTGTCGCGTCCTTTCGACAGAGCTGTCTGATCTCCTCAACAACCCGCGCAAACGGCAGATAGTTTCTGGACATCGTGGTTTACCTCTCGCGCAGGCGATCCATGGTGATTTGCAGACTGGTATCCATGCGCTTGATCGCTTTAGCTAATGCGCCGATCTCATCTTTACGATCGGTGCCTTCGATTTCTGCGTCAGTCTGTCCGCGGCTGATCCCTTCAGCAATCCCGGTGAGGCGTGCAACAGGATTCAACACCAGATGGCCCATCATGATGTAGAGTACCAGCGAGGCCACAATGGCACTGGCGATGGCGCCCAGAATGGCGTTTCGGCTCAGGGTGTAGGCCTCGGCCATCACCTTCTCTTTCTCCAGCACAACCCCGATCATCCAGTTACTGCCAAACAAGCCGCGCAGGCGGCGGTAGCTGGTCAATACAGTTGTGTCGCCAAGCTCCAGCTCCTGCAGTTCAGAACTCAGGCGGGGTTGCTTACCTGTAAATAGCGCACTGATTGGTTGACCGTTAAAACGTGTTTCCGGATGGCTGATGATCTCGCCCTTGGAGTTCAGCAGGAAGGCATAACCGTTGCCATTGAAGTTCAACGTGTTCACCGCGTCGGAGACGGTTTTCAGGCTCAGATCACCACCAAAAGCACCTTTGAATTCACGGCCGTCATAGATGCTCGCTACTGCGGAGATAAGGATATCGTTGGTGGCGGAGTCGGCGTACGGATCGGTCAGGATCGCGCGGTTGTGGTTACGCGCGCGGTCGTACCAGGGGCGCGCGCGGGCATCCCAGCCTTTTCCCGGGTTCCAGTCCGGGTTATTGGAGATTGGCTGGCCGTCGTGGTCTAGGCCCCCGAACATCAGAATGAACTCCTGCTCCAGCAAAGGTCGATCCATGGTGGCTTGGATCACTTCTTTGCTGAAATCATCGGAGATGGTTTGTGCCATCATATCGATGATCGCTAACTTGCCGTTCAGCCAATTGGTGATCTGGTGAGAGAGGGCAACGGTCGCTTCATTGATACGGTTTTCGGTACGTTCGTATAGGGTGTTTTGTACGGTGTGGTATTGGGTCCAGGCGAAGAGTGAGAACGCAAGGACGATCACGGCAGAGGTTGCCAGTGGTACTTTGTGTGAGATTTTCACGATGGTATGCCTTATTTCGGAAACCCTTTCGACGTGGCTGAGGTTTCAGTTTTTATTTTTGTTTTCAGGCTGCAGGCGAATTAATTAAGGCTGCACTTTTTTGTGATTCATTTAATTCTCTGAAAAAGATCGAAGGGGGTATTACCGTCGGTGCGGGTATTTATCTGGTCCATTACTACATCCCAGTTAGTAATCAAATTAGCCACAGTATTAACCGATCGAACAAGTTGACTAAAATATAAGCAGATATGTTGGCTCATTAGTGCCAACTTGAACTGCTTGATTGGGCCAGGTGCAGGGCTACAACACTACGTTAGTGGTTAAACTTTTTAGTTACTCTGGGGGCCGGGTGCTTTCAATCATTCAGGTCTTTACCTGTTCATTGGCGTTTTCAGTCGAATCGTGCACGACGTAGCAATAAGGTGCCCCAGACTGTTTAGCTCGATACATGGCAGCATCGGCTTCGGCGATGAGTTCTTCTGAGCTGCTGCATGGGTTTGGGTAGAGGGCAATTCCGATGCTGGCGCTTACGTTAATCCCCAAATCGTCAATAATGACCGGTTGTTGGATCAATTTCTGTAGGTGTTCGACGATTTTTGTGGAGTCGATTGTGCCGTTGACCGCGGGTGCGATTATTACAAATTCGTCTCCACCATAGCGTGCGATTGTATCGGTAGAACGCATGCCATCTTTTAACCGTCCGGCCAGAGTGATCAGCAACTTATCGCCGACCTCATGGCCATGGGTATCATTTACCGGTTTAAAGCCGTTTAGATCTATAAAGAACAGAGCAAGTCGGTTGCCGTTACGGTCGGCATGAGCGACCTCCAGCACCAGACGGTCATAAAATACTCGCCGGTTGGCGAGGCCGGTCAACGCATCATGATTGGCCAGTTCTGCTAACTGCCGTTCTTTATCGCGGTGATGGCTGATATCTATGACAGTGGTCAGGCGCAGCACCCGGTCATCCAACTGAAACTGTTTTTCATGCAGTTCAACTGCAAAGCGTTTGCCATCGGCCTTCACGCCTATACATCCGCCTTCTGACGGCTGAAAGAGATCCTGATGGGTTAGCGCGGTGATTTCTGCGATCTTATAACCAAAGGTTTCTCTTGCCAGGGCGTTAGCCATACGGATTCTGCCATGCCGGTCGCTGATCAGCAGGCAGGAAGAGGTGTTATCCAACAGATCGGAGAGATGGTTGATAAGTTGAGACGAGGCGAGGCTGGTACGACGGAAGAGCCAGATAATATGGGCAAAGTTGAACAGTGCCAGCAGAAAAGTGACAAGTTGGGCCGCACGCAAGCGTTCAATCTTTTGCCGGGACATCTCCTCGATACGGGTTGTTAGACTGTTCATCAGCGTTAGGAGCGAGTTGTTTCGTGCCTCCAATACCGTCTTCAGTGCTTCCACCGTTGCCGCAGATTGGTTTCCCTGAATAAATCGCTGGGCGAGAGGAATGAGCGGGGAGAGTTCCTGCTCTGCCAAAGCAAATATCTTTTCGAGCTGTGAGTCGTCGCGTACAGTGAATCTAACCAACTGGCCGCGGGTATCTATTATCGTGCCGCCATGCTTTAGGCCATCCAAGGTAGCAGAGAACATCTGAAATACGTCGATGAACTCTTGGCGATATTGCTTAAACTCATCTGTGCCGGGCTGCGAGTAGTGCAGTTGCAGCACTGACTTGGTCAGTTTCTGAGACAGCATACGCTGGCGCCCGGCAATGTTTATTGCTATTGCGTCCGACTCGACTTCCTGCGTGATCTTTAAGTTGATACCTAAGATCGCAAAGTCGAGTAAGAGAAAGACGCATATGGCGATAAACAGCGAGCGCCGGTTATTGGGTTGTTGGAGGCTTAACGGACTCATCCTAACTTCGGTCGGTTTTCTACGACATTCCTTCGACGCGATAAACCTAGTACCGGATTACTGCTTTTTCCAGCGTTGTTAACTGAATCCGTTCAAACCTTGATGTTGCTCACACTTTGTTCGGATTTTACGATAACCGGATGATGAGCCACTTAGATCATGCGGCTTACAGACGACACGCAGTCACCAAAGCTGTTTTAAAGTACTATGCAGCGGTCGGCTGCTTATCAACGTAGGTGGTAGCGATGTCAATAAACGTCTGCTCCAGTGCCAGGAACGCATCCACGACAGCAGGATCGAAGTGGCTACCCCGGCCTTCAACAATAATGGCGCGGGCTTTTTCGTGTGGGAAGGCGGGTTTGTAGACACGCTTAGTGGTGAGTGCGTCATACACATCGGCCAGTGCCATCAGACGACCGGAGATCGGAATCTCTTCCCCTTTTAGTCCTTTCGGATAACCACGGCCATCCCATTTCTCGTGATGGGTCAGACTGATCTCCCGTGCGGTCTGCAGAAAGGAGTTACTGCCCAGCTGCGCTTTCGCGACTGCCAGCGCGTCGGCACCGATTTGGGGGTGGCCCTTCATGATCTCGAACTCTGCATCGGTCAGTTTACCCGGCTTGAGCAGGATATTATCGGGGATACCTACCTTACCCACATCATGCAGAGGCGCGGACTTGTAGAGCAGATCAATGGTCTCGGGATCCAGCTGATCGTGATACTTGTCCTGTTTTGCCAGCTCCTCGGCCAGGACACGGACGTAGTTCTGAGTACGCAGGATATGCGCACCGGTTTCATTGTCACGGGTTTCGGCCAGACTGGCCAATCCCAGGATACTGGCGTCACGGGTGATGCTCAGCTCCTTTGTGCGAGCCGCCAGTGCTTTGATCATCTGGTTGGTACGTACTGCCATCAGACCGAATTCGTCGTTGCTGGTCACCGGTACTTGTACATTCAATTCACCGTTGCTGACACGGGCGAGGGTGGCATTCTCAGCACCGATAAACAGTTTTAGATTGCGAGAATAACCCACAATAATCGCCAGTATGTAAATCATCATCGCGCCAACCACGAAGATAATTTCGCCCAGGATATAACGCTGGGAGGTTTCTAATGGGATGCTGTTACCGGTGTGGATCAGCCACTCCAGATCCTTGTTGATGACCAGAAAGACCACGCCGATGAGGGCGATAGCACAGATTGCGGCAAACCATATAAATTTCTGGGTAAGGGGATAGGGGTTGTCGTCCGGTTGCAGTTGTTCGTTAGATGCTGTGAGCTTTTGGGCCAGCAAATATTCGCGATACAGGGCCAGTTCGCAAGCGATCAGGAAGCCGAGCACGGACATCCCCACAATTACTTTGCCGGCACTTTCCATCGGAAAACCGTAGTTGAGCCAGTTATACAACCCAAGACCCGCACCAAAGATCAGAAACAATCCCAAGTCGATTTTGAACTGGTGTTTCACCTGCTGTTTGTAAGTGCGTTGCTCCAGACCCGCTTCAAGCTTCATACGCAAGGCCCACTGCACGCAGAATGCGATCAGTATAGGTGCCAGCAGCTGCGTTGTGGTCAATGAATCAAGAAAAGGGCACACCTGAACACCATAAAGAGCGAACAGGAGCATTGCTGTCAAATAATGGAGCGTGGTGCGCTTGGTAATCGACTGCATGATAATGGTTAATCCTCTGCGGTGTACTTCAGCCCTTATCCTAGGGAAACACGGTTAAATTGCAGGTTCGAATCCTCTGGGTCCAAGCACAATTTAAAGGTTCAAATTCCAAAATGTAAAACTTGTTGTATTAAAGACAAACCTTTTTCGTGGCTTTAATCATATAAAACGTTGTTCCGGTGAACTACGGTAGAACTTGTGATCAATATTGGCTATGTTCTTACCAAATACCGCACCCTTGAGAAGTAATTGAATGACCATCGCATCGGTATTCTCTCAATTAAATCAGGCCTATCTTCTTATTTCGCTTTCAGACTGGTCACGTTTAATCGCCAACAAAAGTGCCTGTCGTATGCTTCGGCTGAACGCCGATACTCTTGAACAGGGGGCATTATGGAATCACACCCTGAAACCGCTGTTGTCAGAGCGTTATCTATATCATCCAGTGGCCAGAAGAATAGCTCTTACTCTGCCAGTTCTTTGATGATCGTTTGTATATCAAATCAGGGGGATTTATCGCCGTCTGATGAAAGAACCTGATCATTGTCAAGAAAACCGGTAGAGGCCCTTTTATGTGTGCTTACTGATGTGCATGCTTAGAGGCATAATAAAAAAGAGCGTGATCGTCATGGATTGACACTGACGGCATCGCCTACCAATGACTGTACTTTGATGGCCTCTATACGCTGTGCCTGAAAGTCTGGAAAATGAAGTAGAAGTAGTATGATGACCAGACAGCTCCAACGTCTTGATACCGCCTTCAACTGGTTATTAAGAGTCTTTATTGCCGGTGTGCTGGTGCTTGTGGCATTTGCGGTTGCACAGCCCGGTAACGCCGCCTTACCCTCGATTCAGAAAGTTTTTGATCAGCATAGCGCGATTATGCTGCTGATCGATCCCGCTACCGGCGCATTGATTGATGCCAACCCTGCCGCGGCGCGTTTCTACGGTTTTTCGCAGGATCAACTGCGTAACATGAAAATCCAGCAGATCAATACGTTGACCCCGCAAGAGGTGGCTGCCGAGCGACAGCGGGCCGCGAAGCAGAATCGAAACTTCTTTATCTTCCGCCACCGGCTGGCAGGTGGCGAAGTGCGTACGGTTGAGGTCTCTTCCGTACCTTTTATCTTTGACGACAAAAAACTCCTGTTTTCGATTGTGAATGATGTATCGGAACTGCGTGAAACCCAGGAAGCGCTGTGGCATTACCAGTCCCAGCTGGAAGGTATGGTTGATCGCCAGACAGAAGCCCTGCGTAAAGGTGATGAGCAACTGATTACGCTGTTGTTGGCCGGATCGCTGGCATTGCTGCTGGTGGTGTTGGTGCTGGTCCGTTTACTCATCAAGCGCAAACAAGTGGAGGCGGCGCTGGATCTGGAGCGGAAGCGTCTGGAAGAGATCATTCGTGGCACCAATGTGGGTACGTGGGAGTGGCGCATCGATACCGGCGAGATTGTGCTAAATGATCGTTGGGCTGAGGTACTGGGCTACAAACTGAGGGAACTGCAACCACTTAACATTGATACACGGCTTGAATTGATCCATCCGGAAGATCGGGCGCGGTCGGATACGCTGATAAGCGAGCTGTTCCGGGGCGAGATTGACCACTATGAGTGTGAGGTTCGCTTGCTTCACAAAGCGGGACACTGGGTGTGGGTTATGGAACGCGGCAACGTGGTGGAGTGGAGCGACAATCACAAACCACTGAGAATGTCCGGAACTCACCAGGATATCAGTCTGCGCAAACAGCGGGATGAGCTGATTAAGTATCAGGCACGCTACGATGCGCTCACCGGGCTGTTGAACCGCAGCGCCTTTCTTGAACGCTGTCGTCTGGTGCTGGATGAAGCGCGGCTCAAGGAGGAACATGTCGCCTTGATGTTTGTGGACCTGAATAAGTTCAAACCGGTCAACGACACCCTCGGGCACGAAGTGGGCGACAAGGTGCTCAGGGACGTAGCAACCCGAATCCGCGCAACAGTGCGTGAACAGGATTGCGTGGCACGTTTTGGTGGGGATGAGTTTGTGGTGCTGCTATCAGGTTTGCATGATCGCAGGCCGATCCACCGTATTGCACATGATGTGCTTGAACAAATCTCCGCGCCTTACCACGTGGATGAAGAGACAACGGTCAGTGTTGGCGCCAGTATCGGTGTGGCAATGTTCCCGGATGATGGAGATTCCATCGAAGCGCTACTGCGTAACTCTGATTTCGCCATGTATGCAGCCAAACGCGGGGCGAAAGGTATCGTGGTGTATGCCGCGGATGTAGTGGAATACACCTGCGAGGTGTAAACAACCGGTTTGCCTAACCTGCCGGGTTGGTTATGATCTCTGCCAGAGCAACAGCAAACAGGCGATAGGCGTGAGCACAGAAACCGGCGTTCAGATTCTCCTGATCGAAGACGATATCAAACTGACCGAACTGCTTGATCTTTACCTGAGCCGCAATGGTTATCAGGTGGCGATTGGGCACTCCGGCCATGATGCGCAACACCTCATCGAAGAGGTCAATCCCGACCTGTTGATCCTGGATCTGATGCTGCCGGGTATGGACGGCCTGAGTATTTGTCGTGCGGTGCGTGCGTCCTACCACGGTAAGATTCTGATCCTGACCGCCAGCGATGACGATATGGATCAGGTGGCTGCGCTGGAGATGGGTGCAGATGATTACGTCTGTAAACCACTGCATCCCCGTGTGCTGCTGGCCCGTATTCGTATGTTGTTGCGCCGACAGGATGAAGAACAACCGTCGACTACAGACACTGCGGCCAACCCGAGTGCCACCGATACCCAAACCCTGTCTTTTGGGCAGTTAGCGCTGAACAGTACCACCAAACGGGCGCAGCTGGCGGGCGAGACTATTAACCTGACGCCAGCTGAATTTGACCTGTTGTGGTTGCTGGCACAAAACCCGGATACACCCCTGTCCCGTGAAGAGCTGGTGCGCGAAACCCGCGGTATCGAGTACGATGGCGTCGACCGAACCATCGATAACCGTATTGTGACCCTGCGGAAAAAACTCCAGGACAACGCCTCCCAACCACAACGGATTATCACCGTGCGGGGTAAAGGTTACCTGTTTGTGGCGGACAGCTGGCACTGAGTCTGACCGTTTAGCCAAGTAGTCACTTACAAACCCATACATTTAATCCCATGACCCTGGCACGGCCTGCTGCCACAATAGCTTTCAGATTGAGCAACATCGGGTTTACTCTCCTTTCACCGGCCCGTAATCAGGTATCTTCATGGCACGCTTATTTGTCACCCTCTACGCAGGTATTATCGTCTCCCTCTTTGTATTTCTGGTGTCCGTTGAACTGGTCGCCATCTCACTTTCCTACGACGTTGAACGGCAGGATCAGCGCAACACGCTGATGGGGTACGTGGCGCTGCTATCGGAAGTGCGGCAACACGCTGGTGAAGAAGCGATGCAGCGGGCGATGCATAGTGTGGCCCGGATGAACGAGATGATCGCAGCGGAAGTCACCGATCCGGAGATCCTGAGTCATCCCAAGATTCAGGCACTGCCAAGTCCTGGCGGCATTATGGAGGATATTGGGTTGGAGGGGGATGATCCTGCTTACTTCCGCCTTGCAGGGGATAGCCGAGTGTTCCGTGTGGCGGACGATCCCGACGCGGAACTCTGGGCCAAGGAACGCCTGCTAGACCGAATCTCCCTATGGGGGGCACTGATTGTGATCGCCCTGATCGTTGGCGCCTGGTTGATCTACCTGCACCGTAAGCTGAAACGGCTTGAGATCGCCTCTGGTCGCATTGCTGCCGGGGATTTCAGCGCCCGTGTCGGCGAAGACGCCCGCAGCCGTGTGGGTGGCTTGAACTATGCCTTTAACGGTATGGCGGAACGGGTTGAGCAGCTGATCGCCAGTCATAAACGCCTCACCAACGCGGTTGCCCACGAATTGCGCACGCCGATCTTTCGCCTCCGCTGCCAGCTTGAACTGCTTGAACACGGTTGTGATCCAGCCGAACATGACCAGTTTGTTGAGGGTATGGAAGCCGACCTGGAAGAGTTGGAAACCATGGTGGATGAACTGCTCACCTTTGCCCGCATGGAACGCTCCGATCTGGAGGTCGACCTGGTGCAAACCGATCTGGGCGAATGGCTGGAGCAGCAGATGCCTACCCTGGCTCGTAGCGCCAAGCTGCCGGTATCGTTGAATGCGGGCGCCGGGATTCAGGCTCCTGTCGATACCAAGTTATTGCAACGGGCGATCACCAACCTGGTCAGTAACGCGGATAAGCATGGCACCTCGGCGATTCAGATTAACGTGCACAAGGAGTACAACCGGGTAATGCTCTGCGTAGATGATGACGGCCCGGGTATACCGCCGTCTGAACGAGAGCGGGTACTGGAGCCGTTTGAGCGTCTCGACAGCGCCCGTACCCGTAAGACCGGTGGTTATGGCCTTGGCCTGACCATTGTGCGGGAGATCGTCGCCTACCATCAGGGGGAGCTGTCCATCGACAGTGCTCCGACGGGGGGGGCACGCGTTTGCATACTTTTGCCGATGACTCCGACAGCTTAAGACCGCTTTGTAAGCAATTGTAAGGCTCCCGTCTGACAAACCCATACAGATTGCAGATACTGTCAGCGTCTATCTGAGGCGAGAATACACTCATCAACTTCGAACACGGATGAGGAATTCACCAATGAAAAAACTGATTATCTCCAGCGCCATCGCATCTCTTTTTACCGCTTCAGCAGCGATGGCCGGTGATTTTACAGTGGTGGGTGGCGTGGCAACCTTTGAAACACCGTATAAGGATTTTAAAGACGACAGCTCGCTCTACCTGGATGCGCGCTACAAAGAGGGTAACTTCAGCATCGACGAGCGTGGTATCAATTACCGTGTGATCGGTACCGACAATACGCCGCTGAATGTCCATGCGACTCTGACCAGCACCGGTTACGGTTACGACGAGAACGATTCAAACTTCTTTGCCGGCATGGAAGAGCGTGACGCCAGTCTGGACCTGGGTATCAGCGCCGACTACACCCTGGCTGACGGTCAGGTAAAAGCGACGCTGGTGCACGATATCTCCGGTGCCCATGAAGGTTTTGTGGCGGACGTAAACTACAGCCACAACCTGGAACTGAGTAATGGTCTGTCGGTGGTGCCACGTGCCGGTATCGCCTACACCAGCGAAGATTACACCAACTACTACTTCGGTGTACGTCAGAGTGAAGTGAGTGGCAGCCGCACCGCGTACACCGCCGACGGCGCAATCAATCCTTATGTCGGTTACCGCGTCAGCATGCCTTTGGCTGACAACTGGAGTGTGGTGCACGAAGCGGCATATGTATGGTTGGACGACGAGATTGATAACTCTTCGCTGACAGACCGCGACAATGCATGGTTTGCTGCCGTCGGTATCGGTTACACATTCTGAGGTTTGTAAAACGCTCTACTTGCTCTATCAGCTCACTTGTTGATTTCTTAATCAGCACGGTCTCGATTCCGGAACATTTGAAGGGGTGACCGGAATCACTTCAGGGGCGGATTCATTTGGTTCGATGCCTTATGCACAGGTTTCCCAACCAAGTTGTAGAATCCGCCCCTCCTTTTTTCCGTTATCTGATAATCAGCTTCCCGGCTTCTCAACCTTGTGCAGATGCACATCCAACTGCGGAAAGGCGATTTCCAGCCCGGCTTCCTTAAACTTCTGCGCGATCTTGGTATTCACCTTGTGGGTCATCTCCAGACGGTCGGCCATCGCATTCACAAACAAACGCAGTTCCAGATTGAGGGTGCTGTCCCCAAAGGCAGTGAAGAACGCTTCCGGTTTCGGATCTTTCAGCACGCGATCCTGCTCGGTTGCGGCTTCCAGCAGGAGTTTGCGCGCTCTCTCGGTATCCGAACCGTACGCCAGGCCCACCGGAATGACGATGCGGGTGATGGAGTCGGTGAGTGACCAGTTGATCAACTGCTGGGTGATGAAGGTTTTGTTGGGGATGATCACCTCTTTGCGGTCCCAGTCCACAATGGTGGTGGCGCGTATCTGGATCTTGGTGACGGTACCGGTCAGGTTATCGATGGTGACGGTATCTCCGATTCGCACCGGCTTCTCAAACAGGATAATCAGGCCGGACACGAAGTTCGCCACGATCTCCTGCAAACCAAAGCCCAGGCCCACACCAAGAGCCGCGACGAGCCACTGCAGCTTGCTCCACTCCAGGCCAAAGCTGGAAAAGGCGCCCAGAACACCCACCATGATCAACACATACTTGATCAGCGAGCTGACCGCATACCCGGTACCCGGTGTCAGGTCGAGGTTACGTAGGATCAGTAGCTCAAGCAGGCCCGGCAGGTTGTAGGCGGCGAGCAAACTGAGCCCCAGAATTACCACGCCAAACAATAGGGATTTCAGTGTAATCTGGCGTATGGTTTCGCCATCAGCGGATATAGTGTTCCATACCTCTACATTGTCCAACGCACCGAAGAACGGCAGGAAACCACCTAGAAATCCCCACAGCATTGCCACAAGAGCGACCACCGTTGCCGTTTTCAGCAGCGTGCGGGAATGATCCGATACCGTTCGCATATCCAGGTAGTCGGTTTTGAGTGGAGGTTCCTCTTCTGATTTCTCACGTGCCGCTAAAATCTCGGCGCGGCGAGCCTTGGCACGGTCAAACTCCAGACGACGTTCTGAGATCAATACCAGGCGAAGTCCTAGCTTGTAGAATACGATGGCCGCCAGCAGTACCATCAGCGTTTGCAGTACCGCGTACACCATGAAATTGACGGTAAAGGTGTAACCCGTGGCTGTCATAGCCAGCATGGCGACATTAAAAAGTACCAATGCAGACAACCAAAGTTCGGCACGGGACCACCAACTGATCGAGTCGGTGAGTTGATTGAGTTCCCGCTTCACCCGCCACAGACTCGCCCAGAGCAACACAATCATTGTAATCAGCGCGAACATAACCAGCCGTACCAGACCGGATCGAATTTCGTCTGAATCAATATTCCATAGATAGATGTGCACCAGTAATAAAGGAAGACAGATTACATAGAGCACGCCTAAGCGCTGGCGTAATGCGTGAACCAGGGTGTCACTTATTCCAAAGTGGGCAGCAAATAAACCATAGGGTGTTTTCATCCAGTTACGTAAGCTGTGGATGCACCAGGTTGCAAAGGCGGTGGTAAACAGGAGGGCTGTCCAGGTTTCTGCATCAGGGTGTGCTGGATTGATCAATGATCGGCTTGCTACCCACAGTGCAAGTGGCAACGGTAAGGCCGTGATGACGGAGAGCACCATTGTTTGCACTGAGTGATGGAATCGGTCGTGGATGACATTTCCTATGTATTGGCACCAACGCTTGCGCTCCCGGCGATGATAGTGGCTTAGCCAGGTTATGAAGCTCACTACGAAGAACAGCATGATGACGCGTAAAGCCGTGGAATCATCTGCTTTTAAAAGCGGTTCGGGCTGATCCTGATTCCAGTGTTCCAGAACCTGCCCGATGCCAATGAAGATTTGCTTAGGCCACTGCAGGTTGATGGGATTGGACACCGGGTTCCAAAGCAATTGCTTGGTTAGCAGCTCGCTGTTGGTCTCGATCTGTTGATTGAGTTGCTTTTCGATACTAAGGATCTGGTTGAGAACGCGTATGAGCTGTTCTTTCGCATCGCTCAGTCGGTTAATCAGGCGCAGTCGATCATCCAGAATATCACGATAGATCTGTTGCTCATTTTCGTTTAGTGATGCCTGAAGCGACTCCGGTATTTGGCTACGATGGCTCACCGCTTCTGTTTTCTTTTGCTCCAGCAGGGTGCTTTCCAAGCGCAGAAGGTTAATTGCATTTGCCGTCTGCCGCGTATCCAAGGGCTCCCGGTTGCGGAAGATAAAACGGCGCTGCTCTGGGCTGATATGGCTGACTTCCAATTCCAACTGTTGAGCAATGGAGCGGAACGTGCTGCTAAGAGTCGTCAGTCGTTGCTGTAAGGAGAGACGTTTGTTATCAGTTTTTTCGATCCGGTTGAGGAGATTGCGCAGCTCGGAAGACAGTTGTTGGTTTTCGTTATATGCATTGGCGAGCAGAGGTTTTACTTCTGTATTATTCAGGTCCTCATCCAGCTCCAGAAGGGTTTTTTCAGCCTCACTGCGTTGACGGCTTTGTTTATATTCTGTGAGTCGGTTTTGTAAGGTAGTTTGACGATTGCGCTCGGTTTCCAGCTGTTGCCAGGTAAGCTGGGCAATCTCCGCTCGACGGGGTAGCACTAAGAGTTCCAGCTCCAGTGCTTGAACGCGCAGTTGTCGTTCCGTAAAGGTGGCTATTTCCATTTGTTGGCGCAGTTCGCTGAACTCGCCGGCGTCGCTACTCTCCTTGACCTCGAGATTCAGCTTGAGCCCAGTAAGCTGCTCGCGGATTGTTTGCTGGCGTTGCTCTGCTTGAGATTTGGTTTGTTGTTGCAACGCCATATCGCGTTCGAGCTCGAGTAAACGCGTATTTACATAGGTGAGACGTTGTTCCAGCGCTTCATCGCTGAGCTGTTCCGGGAGGTCAGGCTCTGAAGGTTCCAGATCGTCTGGAGTAGCGGTTTCAAGCGCTTTGATTTCGGCCGGCTGGTTATCAATTTCCTCTTGCAGCGCTTTTATTTGAGCACGCAGCTGGAGTTGGTTTTGTAATGCCCCCAGCGTTTTTTGCAATATTAGTTTTCGAGTTTTATCGGCAGAGCTGTCACTTTCGCCTATCGCTTCTATCTGCTTTTGCAGTAACTCAATATCCGTTGGTATATCGGCTCGGGCAACCCCAGAAAATATCGTAAAAGTAAAACACAGCGTAAATAGCAATGTATAAAGCCGGGCCATGGGACATCCTTCTGTTGAGCCAGTAATCTGTAGTGTACTACAGGGTTTTTACTTAATGAGAGGTGAAAGCGAGCATGCTACTTTGTCCGGTTCTTATGACAAATGTTCCCACTCTGTATGAGCATCACGATCAGCTATAACATATAGCACCTCGTTTTTGACTAGTTAGATGACAGAATGACTGCCCACAACGGATTTCGCCTGACCATCAACGGCCTTGTTCAAGGGGTTGGTTTTCGCCCCACCATCTGGCGTATCGCCAACGATTTGGGACTGCATGGCTCGGTGTTTAATGATGCGGCTGGTGTGGTGGTGGAGTTGCTGGCCGGAGAGGCCCAGTGCGATCGTTTTATCAACGTGCTGTACGCTGAATGCCCGCTGCTGGCGCGTATCGACTCGCTGAAAGTTGCCGGCGCTGTCGTGACCGATCCCGGTTCCTTTGTTATCTCTGAAACGCAGCAGGGCAGTGTGAGTACAGGTTGTGCGCCGGATGCAGCCACGTGCCCTCAATGCCGGGCGGAGCTGTTTGATCGGTCCAACCGGCGTTTCCGCTATCCCTTTATCAACTGCACGCACTGCGGACCGCGTCTGAGTATTATCCGACAGATCCCTTATGACCGTGCAACCACCACCATGGCGCAGTTTACCCAGTGTCCTAAGTGTCAGACTGAATACGAAGATCCGGCGGATCGCCGGTTTCATGCGCAGCCAAATGCCTGTGACACCTGTGGGCCGCAGGTCTGGCTGGAAGATAATCAGGGGCAAAAACAGCCTGTAGACGAAGTCTTTTCTGTATTGGCGACCGCCTTGCGAACAGGCAACATCGTTGCAATCAAAGGTTTGGGCGGATTTCATCTGGCGTGTGATGCGACGAATCCAGAAGCCGTGGCTGAGTTGCGGTTGCGCAAACATCGACCGGATAAAGCCTTTGCCCTGATGGTGCCGGACCTGGATGTATTACGCTCTTATGCCGCGCTGGCTACCGGCGCGGCGAATTTGCTTTCAAGCCCTGAAGCTCCGGTGGTACTGCTGGATGCGGTGAAAAACAGCAAACATCCGTTAGCTGAGAATGTGGCACCGGGACAGTATCAACTGGGCTTTATGCTGCCCTACACTCCGTTGCATCTGTTGTTGATGGAAACCTTAGATGCCCCGCTGGTGATGACCAGCGGGAACCGCTCCGGCGCGCCGCAGGCGATTACAAATGAGGATGCGCGCGAGCAGCTCTCAGAGATTGCCGATCTGTTCCTGATGCATGACCGCCCGATCCAGAACCGGGTGGATGATTCGGTGGTGCGTCAGATCGTCGGACGCAGTCATTATCTGCGACGTGCGCGCGGTTACGCACCGACTTCGCTGGCTTTACCGCCGGGCTTTGAACAGTCCCCAGACTTGGTCGCTTTGGGGGCGGAACTGAAAAACACCCTCTGCCTGATCCAGGCGGGCAGGGCAATCCTCACCCAGCATCTGGGTGATCTGGAAGATGCCCGCACCTACGAGCAGTACCAGCACACCTTGTCGCTCTATCAGAGCCTCTATCAGCACCAGAGCGACCTGTACGTATGCGATCAGCACCCGGAGTACCTTTCCACTAAGTTTGGCGAGCAGTTGGCGGAGGAGGGTAAAGCGCTGATTCGTGTACAGCATCACCATGCACATCTGGCAGCGTGCCTTGGGGAAAACGGTTATCCACTGGATGGTGAGCCGGTACTGGGGATCTGCCTTGATGGCACCGGCTTTGGGTTGGACAACACCCTGTGGGGCGGTGAATTCCTGTTGGGCGGGTATCAACAAATTGAGCGCCTGGCCCATATAAAACCGTTCCCGCTGGTGGGCGGTGTACAGGCGATTCGGGAACCCTGGCGTTGTTTGTATGCACAGTTGAAACAGGCGAATGTAGCAGAACCGTCAGCGCTGGAAGCCGCGTTCCCCCTGCTGGCAACCAAACCCTGCGCCACGTTGGATAAGATGATCGAGAAAGGGCTGAATTGCCCACTCACCAGCTCTGCAGGTCGTCTGTTTGATGCCGTTGCGGCAGCGCTCGGTTGTCACGGGGAAGGCATTACCTACGAAGGACAGGCGGCGATTGAGCTGGAAACCCTGGCGCGCGAGGGCAACCCGGAAACACCGGCGTACCAATTTGCGAATGCGGATAACCGGATCGATCCAGCGCCTTTTTGGCAGCAGCTGATTGCTGGCCTAAAGCAGCGAAATCGAGCGGATATGGCGATGGCGTTCCATAAAGGTTTTGCGAACGCAGTGGTGGAGCAGACGTTATTGCTCCATAAGGCCTATGGCTTCAAAACCGTCGCCCTGAGCGGTGGGGTGATGCAGAACGGATTGCTGTTTAGCACGCTGGAAAATCAGCTTGGTGCACAAGGCTTCACTGTACTAACCCACCAGATGTTGCCTGCCAACGATGGGTGTATCGCGTTTGGGCAGGCGCTGATTGCGGCTGCCCAAACACAGTACCGATCCTAATAGGGTGGTGATTCCTCCGCGCCAAGGTGTATCTCCCGAATCGTTTGCAGAAACAGCTCCTTGGCCCGATTGGGCTGGGAAGACTTTTTGTAGATTACCGCAACACCCAGTCGAAACTGCTTCGACGCTGTGGCGATCGCTTGTAGCTCGCCGTTTTCCACATAAGGTCTGGCGATCTCCTCCGGCAAGAAGCCGGTATAGCAGCCGGAGAGTATCATCGCTATGCGGCTCTCATAGAAATAGGACGTGCCCGCCAGGTTCATCTGCGAGATCTGCTGGTAGACCTCCTCATGGGGTTTTAAGCCCGCGTGGATCAGTTTCTGCTCGCGTACCTTCTCTTCGCTGATCTCGGCATCATCCAGGCCAAACAGTGGATGTCCGTGACCGCAATAGAGATAGTGGACATCGGTGAAGAGGTGGATGTAGCTCAGGCCTTCCAGGCGTCGGTGGTAGGGGATAATCGCCACATCCAGTTGCCCGGTAAGCACCAGCTTCTCCATTGCTTTCATGTGTTCCACATCCACATGCATCTCAACGTTCGGTGCTTTCTGGTGGAAAACACGAAAGATGTCCGGCATCTGGCAACGCTTATCCTGACTCAACGTATCGCTGACTGCGATCTTTAGCTGTCCGGACGGGCTGGCACTCAGGTTGTTGATGGTGTTGCGAAACTGTTCGAGCTGGCCGAGCAACTGCTTGGTCTGTTCGTAGATCACCTCACCCTCTTCGGTGAGGGCAAAACCACCCCGGCCACGGCGGCACAGTTTCAAATCCAGGCGGGACTCGAGATTGGCAATGTGATTGCTGATGGTGGGGCGACTGATGTTCAGCTCGGTTTCTGCTGCAGAGAAGCCCTCGCACTCCACCACGGTTTTAAAAACCTTCAGCTGTTTTATCTCAAAATCGCCTAACTGACCCAGTGCATGCGCAGCCATCGCCCAGACCTCATTCCAACCTTATCGTGCTGAAAGTATAACGTTTTATGTTTGTGAATATGTCACTAATGAGCTGTTACGTAAAATTTGACGAACCTTTACGTCGAGCGCACAAGATTTAACCAGTTGTGATGATCTGGGAAGGTATCTCTCAAGCGATATCCAACAGAGAAGCAACGTAAGGGTGCGATATGTTTACAAAGATAAAAAAGAAACTATCAACTTCTGCACTGGCCCTGACACTGGGTCTGTCTACTTTGGCTGCGGATGTATCCGCGGCTGAGCATAACTGGCGATTCAGCAACCTCTACAGCCGCGGTACCGCATTTGGTGACGTGTACGAAAGCATGGCCAAGAACATCGAAACCATGTCTGACGGCCGTATCAAGGTTCAGGTTCTGTATTCCGGCGAAGGTGTGGGCACCAGCGGTCTGTTGGGCGCAGTGAAAAGTGGCCTGATTACCATGGGTGCGCCGTTCCAGTCCATGCACGCCGGCGAGCTACCAGCGGGTGTGGTCGAGATTGGTCTGCCGGGTGGGACCGATGATCCGGCTGAGCTGAAATCCCTGTTCCACGACAAAGGCTGGGGCGAGATCCTGACCAAGGCATACGGTTCCCAGGGCATGGTATGGCTGGAGCCTTACATTCAGCCGCCGGTTTACATTCTGACCAAGAAACCGATCAACTCCATCGAAGACTTCAAAGGTCTGAAGATCCGTGCGCCGGGTGCTTACGGTAAGTTCCTGCGGAACCTGGGCGCCTCACCGGTATCCCTGGCATGGAGTGAGATCTACACCAGCCTGGCAACCGGCGTTATCGATGGCTCCATCGGCAGTAACATGATCGACCACCGCGATGGTAACCACGTGGAAGTGGCGAAGTACATGTACCGTCTGCCACTGGCAGGTGCGCAGGTATTGCCGATCGTTGTGCACCGTGGTTCCTGGAACAAGCTGCCGGATGACCTGAAAGCGGCGGTGCGTAAAGCCACCGAAATCCACGCCGAAGACCAGCTGCGTCTGTCCCGTCAGTGGGAGTCTGAAGCGGTAGCCGAGATGGACGCGAAGGGTATGCAGTGGAGCCCGGAACCAAGCGAAGCTGATCGTAAGGCATGGGCTGCGGCGGGTGCGGGTCTGTGGGATGAATACGCGTCCAAAGACCGCTACAGCAAACAGCTGATCGACGTCCTGCGTAAGACTCAGTAAGTCACGCGTGCTCTCTATCAGGGCCTCCTTGTGAGGCCCTTGTCCGTTTTAGGTGTATCTATGGTTTTATCATTGCTGAGAGGTCTCTGCCTCGGCGTGGATGCCTTGGTTAAGGGATGCGGAAGGCTGGCAGCGTTGCTAATGCCACTGCTGGCGCTGGTGGTGGCGTTTGAGGTGTTTTCCCGCTATGTACTGAATGCTCCAACCATCTGGGCGTTTGATCTGTCGCTGTTCATGTTCGGTTATATCGCTGCCTTGGGGGGCGCCTATGCCCAGCAGAAACGGGCACATATCAACGTTGATATTCTTTACCTTCAGGTTTCACACCGTACACGCAGCCTTTTTAATCTGGTCACGTTTGCGCTGGCGATCTTTTTCCTGATCCTGATTTTCAAAACCTGCCTGGGCAAATTCGAGGAGGCGATTGAATTCGACTACCGCCGCCAGAGTGAGTGGGCGCCGCCGATGTTCCATTTCTGGATCATGATGTGTGTGGCATCTGTCCTGTTTATTGCCCAACTAGGCCGCGACATGCTGGCAGAAGCCTGCTTCCTGTTTACCGGTCACCCGCTGCTTGAGGACGTGAAAGAGGAGGCTAATGGCGATGGGAATTGAGATGTTAACGGCGGTGCTGTTGGTCTGCATTCTGACTTTCTTTGCACTGGGTGCGCAGGTGGGGCTAGCCCTGGGCGGTATCGCCATGGCGGTCGGCTACATGACCTGGGGGGAGGGGATCTTCAACGTCATTCCCACCACGTTGGAAGCGACCTACTTCAGCTTTATCCTGCTGGCGATTCCGCTCTATATCTACATGGGGCAGCTGCTCACCAAGTCGGGCATTGGTGATACGATGTTTAACTTCAGCCAGATGCTGATCGGCCGTGTACGCGGTTCTCTGGCGATCAGCGTGATCGGTGTATGCTCGATGATCGGTGCCATGGTGGGCATCATCGGCGCGGGTATCATGACCTCAGGTAGCATCGCTCTGCGGCCGATGCTGGATCGTGGTTACAACAAACGGTTGGCGTTGGGGGTGATCATGGCCGGTGGTGGTTTGGGTATCCTGATACCGCCGAGTATCCCGATGATTATGTTTGCCGCATCCACCCAGAACTCCGTTGGGCGCATGTTCCTGGGTGCGATGATGCCAGCATTGCTCACCGTTGTGTTGATGATCCTCTACGTGGTGGTGAGCTGCAGGCTCAAACCAGAGCGTGCGCCACTGGATAAAGAAGCAGATCAGCCGGTATTGGCAGGTGCCGAGAAATTCCGTATCGCCCGTGACGGCCTGTTCTCCATGCTGCTGATTGTGGCAGTACTGGGCAGTATCGTGACGGGTATTGCAACACCAACGGAGTCTGGTGCAATTGGTGTGGTGGGGGCGATTCTGCTTGCGATCATATTCAAGCGCTTTAAGGCGGATATGTTTCTGCACGCGGGTTTTCAGACTGGCACTCTGGTCAGTGTGGCGATGTGGATCATCTTTGGTGCCTCCGTGTTCAGCAACTTCCATCTGCTGATGGGGGTGCAGAACATGGTGGCGGGTTTTACCGAAAGCCTCGATCTGCCGCCGATCATGATCATCATCATGTTCCAGCTGATCATGTTGCTGCTGGGGTTCATCATCGATGAGTTCATCATCGTGCTGATGTGCGCACCGCTGTTCACACCGATTGCGGTGTCTCTGGGGTATGACCCGATCTGGTTTGGTGTGC
Source organism: Pontibacterium granulatum (assembly GCF_029961155.1). GTDB lineage: Bacteria > Pseudomonadota > Gammaproteobacteria > Pseudomonadales > Balneatricaceae > Pontibacterium > Pontibacterium granulatum. The sequence goes on from NZ_JASBRH010000002.1 coordinate 203,734, forward strand.
TGATGATCATCAATATCCTGATCGCGGTACAGACGCCGCCTTATGGGTTTGCGCTGTTTTACCTGAAAGGTATTGCACCGGCAGGTATTGGCATGTCCGAGATCTACAAGTCGGTCACGCCGTTTATTCTGCTCAATATGACCGTGTTGGTATTGTGCATGATCTTCCCGGAGATTGTGCTCTGGTTGCCAAATGCTGTGATGGGGGAGGGTTAGCTTGATGTTTACCAAGATACTTTTGCCGGTAGATCTATCGCATGAAGACCATATTCGTGAACTGATGCGGGTGGCCGCCAAAATGGTGGAAGGTGAGTCACCGGAAGTACATATGCTCTATGTGGATCAGAGCCTGATCCACACCGCCGGTTATCCACATCTGGACGAACAGAGTCTTGCGGATCATCGTCGTGATGCAAAAGCGACCATGGATCGTTTATTGGCGGCGCTGCCTGCAGGTTTGGCCGGATTCAGTCACTGTCGCGAAGGTACGGCCCATGATCAGATCCTGGAAACCGCGGAAGAGCTGGGCGTGAACGTCATCGTGATGATGGCACGTAAGCCCGGTATCAGCAGCTACTTTATCGGCTCCAATGCCGAGCGGGTGGTTCGACATGCAGGTTGTTCGGTGGTGATCGTCCGGCAGGACTAAACACGATTCTGACTGCTTGAAAACAGAGGCCCGACTGACAATCGGGCCTCTTTTTCTATACTGGTGAGTAATTAAGTCAAAACATTGGTGAACAGAAATGAATAAAGCAAAACGAATTGTCGCTTCAGTTCTTGTCATGATGTTGGGTCTTATCCAGCTGCCGGTAGCGCACGCAGCGGTTATTACGACCGATCAGGCGATCCAGGCACAGCAGGGAGACATTGATCGTACACGGTTGCTCTCTCTATTAGAGAAAGAGGAGTTGCAGCAACAGCTTACCGCGTATGGCGTGGACGCTGCGCTAGCCGCTGAAAGGATTCAGAGCATGAGCGATGCCGAGGTGGCGATGCTTAATGCCAAGCTGGATGAGATGCCAGCAGGTGAAGGGATTCTCGGTTTGGCGGCCTTGTTCTTTATCGTATTCATAATTACGGATGCATTGGGTGCAACGGATGTTTTCACCTTTGTTAAGCCTATCCGATGAGCGGGCTTCCCGCGCTTCTGAATGCGCTGAAACTCAGTCTATGGCTGGTCCTCGGAAGCCTGTTTCTTTCCGGATGCAGTCATCAGGCTGTTTGGCGCGAGCAGGTCGATGATCAACTGCAATTGCCTGTTCGCGTCGAGTTGGCTGACACGCCGTTTTTCCCTCAAACCGAATACCACTGTGGACCTGCCGCGTTGGCTACGGTGCTGGCTGCGACAGGTGTCGAAACCACTCCCGATGAACTGACGCCATACGTTTATCTCCCCGAACGGCAGGGTAGCTTGCAGATCGATCTTGTATCGACAACAAGGCGATATGAGCGATTGCCCTACGCGCTCAAGGAGGGCTTGGATGCACTCTTTACCGAAGTGGCGAACAACTATCCCGTCCTGGTGATGCAGAACCTGGGTTTTGACTGGTTCCCGCAATGGCACTATGCGGTGGTGGTCGGATACGATCTGGATCAGGAGACCGTTACGCTGCGATCGGGAGAAGAGAAGCGGCATGTGGTGCCGATCTATACCTTCGATAAAACCTGGGAGCGGGCACAACGTTGGGCAATGGTGGCCGCATCGCCTGACCGCATACCGGTAACCGCTGATGTTCACAACTTTGTGCGTGTGGTGAATGGTGTGGAAAAGCTGCATCCCGACGCCGCGATTACGGCATACCAGCATGGGGTAGAGCGCTGGCAAGACAACGCGCTGCTCTGGCTGGCACTTGGCAATGCGTTGTATGACCAACAGCAGTTTCAGGATTCAGTGAGAACCTATCGTCAGGCTCTCCAGACTCATCCTGAGAACGTATTGCTGTGGAATAATTACGCTTACGCGCTGCGCTCAGTGGAGTGCGGTGAAGCATCCCGAGCGGCGATTCACTGTGCTGTTCAGATTAAGCCCGATGACCTGCTGTTAAGGGATAGCCTCGTCGAGTTACACCAGCATAAAGAGGCAAATGGATTGCTTTGTGATGTGGTGCATTGTCCACACCGAACGCAGTAGTTACTGATCCAGATGTAAGCGTGGCCGGATAAACTCGATAAATGCGTTGATACGTGAAGAGAGGGCGGTGTTTCGGTAATACACCGCCTGAACCTGTTCGCGCGGATTGGGTGATTGCATCTCGTTTTCCAAAACCTTGAGCAAACGTCCGTCGGCGAGATCTTGTTGCACCATAAAATCGGAGAAACAGCCGATCCCTTCCCCGGCCAAACAGGCCTGCCGTAAGACTTCACCGCTACTTGCTGCCAGATCAGGCTTGATCTCCAGTCCTTCACCGACAGGCCATTTGTTGAGGCGGCTAGGGGGAATAAAGCCCAATAGCCGGTGGTCTGACAGTTGTTCGACCGTCTGTGGGGTAGCCTTTCGTTCCAGATACTCCGGACTGGCCAATAAGTGCAGGCGAGACCGCCCCAGTAACGTGGCGTGCAACGAGGAGTCTTCGAGCTGGCCGATACGGATCGCCACATCGGTGCGCTTTTCCAGCAGATCGATAATGCCTTCGCTGGTGCTCAGCTCCAGGTGAATCTCCGGATATTGTTCACGAAACTCGCCCAGTAGTGGCACCAGTTGATGCAGCATAAACGGCGTTGCTGCATCCACCCGCAAGCGTCCCTTAGGTTGGTCCATGCGCAGCCGGAGTTGTTCCTCTGCCGATTCCAGCTGTTGCAGCCCTTGCCGGATATTCGTCACAAACAGTTCGCCCTCTTCAGTCAGGGAGATGCGGCGTGTTGTTCGTTGTAGCAGGGTGACACCGAGCTGTTTTTCAAGACGTTGAATCGCCCGTGATACCTTGGCCACCGGTACATCGAGTTGGTTGGCGGCGGGTGAAAAGCCGCCACAGTCCACCACGGAGAGCAGCAGTTCTAGGTCGTCAGATCGGCTTATCATTACACTTTCATCAAAAATAATTTGTTATTAATGCGGTTTTTGTTGATAGTCTGGATCGAGACAATAGCTCCGTCAATTAAATCTTGCGGGAGCTAATCCATGCCTATCGCGTTGTTTGCACTCACACTGAGTGCATTCGCTATCGGTACCACCGAGTTTGTTATTGTCGGTCTGGTGCCTACCATCGCCCAGGATCTGGGTGTATCCCTGCCATCGGCAGGTTTGTTAGTGAGTCTGTATGCTCTGGGTGTTGCTGTGGGCGCACCGGTGCTCACGGCCCTGACCGGTCGCTGGAATCGTAAAGTGGTGCTGCTGGCGTTGATGGCCCTGTTTGTGGCAGGGAACTTGATGGCGTGGCTTGCACCGGGGTACGAATCCCTGATCACGGCCCGTGTCCTGACAGGTCTGGCCCACGGCGTGTTCTTCTCAATCGGATCAACGATCGCAACAAGCCTGGTCGCTAAAGACAAAGAGGCGAGTGCGATTGCGATCATGTTTACGGGGCTGACAGTTGCACTGGTAACCGGCGTTCCACTGGGTACCTGGATAGGTCAGGAATTCGGCTGGCGAGCAACCTTCCTGGTGGTGTCCCTGCTGGGTGTGATCGCTTTCATCGGCAGTGCGCTACTGATCCCTCGTGATCTTAAACAAGCTAAACCAGCGCGTTTGTCCCAGCAGCTAAGTGTACTGACGCAGCCACGTCTGTTACTGGTGTACGCGATGACCGCAGTGGGTTACGGCGGTACCTTCGTTGCTTTTACCTTTCTGGCGCCCATCCTTGAACAGGTGTCTGGTTTTGCTTCCAGTTCGGTGGCGCTGCTGCTGTTGGTGTACGGGGTATCCGTCGCTGTCGGCAATATCTGGGGCGGAAAGATGGCCGACCGTATGGGACCGGTTAAAGCGCTGCACATCATCTTTACCGCGTTGGCGTTGGTGCTGGTGGCCTTTACCTTTACCGCCGGAAACCAGATCACTGCTGTACTGACCGTGTTGGTGTGGGGTGCCTTTGCATTTGGTAACGTACCCGGTTTACAGGTGTATGTGGTGAAGCTGGCCGAGAAACACACACCACAGGCCGTGGATGTGGCGTCGGGTCTGAACATCGCAGCGTTCAATGTGGGCATCGCTGTTGGTGCTTATGTCGGTGGTTTAATTGTGGACTCCATGACGCTGATGGATACCCCTTGGATCGGCGCAATCATTGTTTTTTTGGCACTGTTACTGACGCGACTTTCCGGCTTTCTGGATAATCGGGGGCAGCCGAATGTGGTCGTGGTTTAACGGTCGTAGGGTGCTGTAGCGTAGCGTATTGCACCGGGTATTCTCAGGTTTGGTGGTGCGTTGCAACGCACCCTACGTAAGCTACCGCCTAAGACCTTTGTCGCTGCCAACTGACTTACCGCTTGCCCCGCAATGCTGGTAAGTCAGTTATCCCTCTTTTTCTGTATATCTCTCCAGGCTGTTGATTATTAGTGGTTTTTAAACTTGGCCCGCTCTTTGCTGAAGCTATAGCTGACCAATAAAAAACTATAAAGCTGAACACTGTTTGCTGCCGCGCTATGAGCACCTTTTCGCATCTGGGGTGAGTGTGTAGGACCGAGCAGTGCTTCTTCAGCGGTATCACTGCCGGAGAGAGCCGAATGTCCCAAATTGAAACCTTCTACGAAGTTATGCGGCGACAGGGGATAACCCGTCGTAGCTTCCTGAAATACTGTAGCCTGACTGCCGCGGCGCTGGGTCTGGGGCCAACGTTTGCGCCGCAGATTGCGCACGCGATGGAGACCAAAGAGCGTACGCCCGTACTGTGGCTGCACGGTCTGGAATGTACCTGTTGTTCCGAGTCCTTTATCCGTTCTGCGCACCCGTTGGTAAAAGACGTGGTGCTGTCGATGATCTCCCTGGACTACGACGACACGCTGATGGCGTCGGCTGGTCACCAGGCGGAAGAAGTTCTGCACGAGACGATCAAGAAATACAAAGGTAAGTACATCCTTGCTGTAGAAGGGAATCCACCCCTGAACGAAGACGGCATGTTTTGTATCTCGGGCGGTAAACCCTTTGTGGAAAAACTGAAGTACGCTGCGAAAGATGCCGCTGCGATTATCGCCTGGGGTTCCTGTGCATCCTGGGGTTGTGTGCAGGCCGCACGTCCAAACCCAACCCAGGCGGTGCCGATCCACAAGGTGATCACCGACAAACCGATCATCAAAGTACCGGGCTGTCCACCGATCGCGGAGGTTATGACCGGTGTGATCACCTATATGCTGACCTTCGGCAAGATGCCTGAACTGGACCGTCAGGGCCGCCCGAAGATGTTCTACAGTCAGCGTATCCACGATAAATGCTACCGTCGTCCGCACTTCGATGCCGGTCAGTTTGTTGAGCAGTGGGATGACGAAGGCGCACGCAAAGGTTACTGCCTGTACAAGGTGGGCTGTAAAGGGCCGACTACTTACAACGCTTGTTCCACCGTGCGCTGGAACGAAGGTGTCTCCTTCCCGATCCAGGCCGGTCACGGGTGTATCGGTTGTTCCGAAGACGGCTTCTGGGATAAGGGCTCGTTCTACGACCGACTCTCCAACATTCCGCAGTTCGGCATCGAGAAAAATGCCGATGAAATTGGTACCGCTGTCGCGGGTGGTGTAGGTGCTGCGATCGCTGCACACGCTGCAGTAAGTGCTATCAAACGTGCGCAGCATAAAGGAGACCAGGAATCATGAGCACCCAACTGAATGCAAAAAATCTGGACAACAGCGGACGCCGGGTGGTTGTTGATCCTGTAACCCGAATTGAAGGGCACATGCGTTGCGAAGTGAACGTGGATGAGAACAACGTCATCCGCAACGCAGTGTCGACCGGCACCATGTGGCGCGGTCTGGAAGTGATTCTGAAAGGCCGTGACCCACGTGATGCCTGGGCGTTTGTCGAGCGTATCTGCGGTGTGTGTACGGGTACCCACGCGTTAACCTCCGTTCGAGCAGTCGAGGATGCGCTGGGTATTCAGGTTCCGCTGAACGCGCACCTTATTCGTCACCTGATGGACAAAACCCTGCAGGTGCATGACCACATCGTACATTTCTACCACCTGCACGCGCTGGACTGGGTCAACCCGGTGAACGCGCTGAAAGCAGATCCGATCAAAACCTCGGAACTGCAGAAGATGGTTTCACCGCGTCACGCTAAATCCAGCCCCGGTTACTTCAAGGACGTGCAGACCCGCCTGAAGAAGTTTGTCGAAACCGGTCAGTTGGGTCTGTTCGCCAACGGATACTGGGATAACCCGGCGTACAAACTGCCGCCGGAAGCGGATCTGATGGCGGTGTCTCACTATCTGGAAGCGCTGGATTTCCAGAAAGAGATCGTCAAGATCCACACCATCTTCGGCGGTAAGAACCCGCACCCGAATTACATGGTGGGTGGCGTGTCCTGTGCGATCAATCTCGATGGTACGGGTGCCTCCGGTGCACCGGTGAATATGACTAGCCTGAATTTCGTGCTGGAGCGTATCCGCGAAGCGCAGGAGTTCACCAAGAACGTCTACATTCCGGATGTAATGGCCGTCGCGTCTATCTACAAAGACTGGTTGTACGGCGGCGGTCTGGCGTCTGAAAACGTGCTTTCCTACGGGACTTACACCCAGGTACCTTACGACAAGTCCACTGACCTGCTGCCCGCCGGTGCCATCGTGAACGGCAACTGGGACGAGATCCATCCGGTGGATGTGCGTGATCCGGAACAGATCCAGGAGTTTGTCGATCACTCCTGGTACACCTACGCAGACGGCAAGAAAGGCCTGCACCCGTGGGATGGCGAGACTGAGCCGAAGTTCGAACTGGGCCCGAACACCGTGGGTACCAAGACCAACATCAAAGAGTTGGATGAGTCCGCCAAGTACAGCTGGATCAAGGCACCGCGCTGGCGTGGTCACGCGATGGAAGTGGGTCCACTGCCGCGTTACATCATCGCGTACCTGTCGGGTAAAGAGTATGTGCAGGAGCAGGTGGATCGCTCGCTGTCGGCATTCAACCAAAACACCGGTCTGGATCTGGGACTGAAACAGTTCCTGCCGTCTACGCTGGGCCGTACTCTGGCGCGTGCGTTGGAGTGCGAACTCTGTGCCGATACCATGCTGGACGACTGGCACCAGCTGGTGAACAACATCAAGAACGGTGACAGCTCCACGGCCAACGTGGATAAGTGGGATCCAAGCAGCTGGCCAAAAGAGGCACAGGGCGTGGGTATTAACGAAGCGCCACGGGGTGCGTTGGGTCATTGGATCAAGATCAAAGACGGCAAGATCGAAAACTACCAGGCGATCGTACCGACCACCTGGAACGGTTGTCCGCGTGACGGTGAGGGTAACATCGGCGCCTTTGAAGCCGCGCTGCTGAACACCCCGATGGAGCGTCCGGAAGAACCGGTTGAGATCCTGCGTACCCTGCACAGCTTCGACCCGTGTCTGGCGTGTTCTACCCACGTGATGTCTGAAGACGGTCAGGAGCTGACCAAAGTAAAAATCCGGTAATGCCTGATGCGCGGGGCTGGCTGCATCCGGACCCGCGCGGCATCCGAGGAGGTTATAACCATGACTATGTCAGTAAAAGACGACGACCTGCTTACCGGAGAAGCGACCGCACAGGAGCAACAACTCGTCCGTAAACAGACGGCGGTGTACGTGTACGAAGCACCGGTACGTTTGTGGCACTGGGTGACGGTATTCTCTGTGCTGATCCTCTGTGTGACAGGTTACTTTATCGGGTCTCCGCTGCCGACCATGCCGGGCGAGGCGAGTGATAACTACCTGATGGGGTATATCCGGTTTGGCCATTTCGCCGCGGGTTACCTCGTAGCAATCGCCTTTGTGGGGCGGATCTACTGGGCCTTTGTGGGCAACAGCCATGCCCGTGAACTCTTCTTCCCGAAACTGCTGCGCAGAGCGTGGTGGCAAGAGGTGTGGCACGAGGGGCGTTGGTACCTGTTTCTGGAAAAAACGCCGAAGAAATACATCGGTCACAACCCGCTGGGCCAGTTGGCAATGTTCTTCTTCTTTGTACTGGGCATGATCTTCATGATCGTCACCGGTTTTACACTTTACGGTGAAGGCCTGGGGCAGGGCAGTTGGGCGGACGAGATGTTCGGCTGGGTAATCCCGCTGATGGGGCAGAGTCAGGATGTGCACACCTGGCACCATCTGGGGATGTGGTACCTGATCATCTTTATCATGACCCATGTGTACGTAGCGGTGCGTGAAGACATCATGTCCCGCCAGAGCTTGATCTCCACCATGGTGGGGGGCTGGCGAATGTTCAAGGATGACCGTCCGGACTGAGTCCGGGCTGTCTCCAACTCTCTTCCGATTGCTCTGGGAGACCGTTGGTAGTCACTGGCTGGAACCTGCTTTCCCGGCTGTGATTACAGGCATTGAATCTGAAGCATCCAATTGTGGGCGCAGACAGGTTCATGATTGTCATTCAATAGTTTGGCCTGTCAAAGGATCTGATGCTGGAGGTGGGCCGTTTTTTTCAGAGTCGTTGTTTAACGTTTTGAGGTAACAGGTGCAGGGAGCATTACGACGACGCTTCTGTAGCCGAAAACCGGAACACCCCGGTGCGTTTCTGGAGCGTTGCTACATGAAACCGCTGGGGATTTCCCAATCCGAACTGGCCCGTTCGCTGGCGATCTCTCGCCGTCGCGTTAACGAGATCGTCAACGGCCAGCGTGCCATCACCGCCGACACCGCTCTGCGCCTGGCAGAACGCTTTAACACCACCCCAATGTTCTGGCTGGAAAAGCAGCAGATCTGGGAGTTGTATGAGGCAAGTCGGCAAGTGTGATCTCAGTATGGCTACCCACACAGAGCATGGGAAACAGTAGTTGGGGGGAAAGGATCTATATCTCGTTCCCACGCTCCGCGTGGGAATGCATACACCAAATAGTTTATGCTTCAGTTTCTACTTCAGTTCACGGATGAACACATGCATAGGAGGGAATCTCTATGGGGAGAAGCCGCTACAAGTTCTATCAACCAGATCAACCGCACTTCATGACACTAACGGTGTTGCACTGGATACCTGTATTTACGCGCCCGGAAACGGTCAATATCCTGCTGGAAAGTCTTGAGTATCTGAGCAAACAGCGCTTACGAATTTATGCGTTCGTTGTTCTGGAAAACCATCTCCATCTGATTGCACAAAGTAGTCAATTAGACCGGGATATTGCTCGGTTTAAATCCTACTCAGCCCGGCGAATCATTGATTATCTGCAAGCGAGAAACGTGAAAACAATTCTTGAACAGCTCGCCTGTTATAAGAAAGCGCATAAGCAAGATCGGGAGATTCAACTCTGGCAGGAGGGTGTCCATCCTGAACTAATCCAAGAGCAAGAGATGATGCGCCATAAGATTGAGTATATTCACCAGAACCCGGTTAAGAGGGGATACGTGGATGAGGCAGCGCACTGGCGCTACTCCAGTGCGAGAAACTATGACGGTAAGAAGGGGCTGCTAGAGGTCTGTCGAGACTGGTAGTTGGGGTATAGGTTCCCACGCAGAGCATGGGAACCAGTAGCTGTCCTAGATTGAACCACTCGTTCCCGCGCTCCGCGTGGGAATGCATAACCTCACTTCAATCCCAGCACATTCAGTGGGTGGAGCTTTTCCGGCAGGATGGATTCGATTTTCTCTCGCGCCTTCGCAACCGGAATAAAGTCCGGTACCGGCGGCAGGTTGTTTTTCAGTTCCTGAAGTGGACTGGTGCCGTTCAGATCATTCTCGGTCAGAGACTCGGTGATCAGATGTTTGATCGGCCCGATGTTGTTCGCCAGGCGCAGGGTGGCTTTTCGCGCCAGCTTGGCGGCCAGGGATTCGTTGGTGAACAGGCCTACAACCACGTTAGTGCCGTGATAGAGCACGCGGGTCACGCGCATCTGGCTGCTTTCGTAAGTCTTGAGCAGCGACGGGCTGGCGATATCCTCACCTTCGGCAATCGCGTTAGCGATCTCTTTGGCCAGAGTAGCCTGACCACGCAGCCCCAAGTTAAAGCCGTGAGCAGTCACCGGGTGCATGCCCACTGCCGCATCACCGATCAGGGCAAAACGGCGGGCCACAAACTGGTTGGCGTGAACAGCGACCAGCGGATATACGTGGCGCTTGCCGATCAGTTTCATCTCACCCAGCAAACCGTCCATCTGTTGTTCGATGTTGTGGTTAAACTCCGCTTCGCTCATGTCGGCAAATTTCTGCGCATCGCGGCTGTTGATGGTCACTACGACGGAGGACTTGTTGCCGTTCATTGGCAGGATCGCAGTGGTGCGGCCGTAGTGGAAACACTCAAACGCGGTCTGGTCGTGTGGCTTGGTGTGCTCCATGCGGCATACGATCGCGGTGCGGGAGAAGTCACGCATGGTGGCCGACAGGCCCATCTTGCGACGGGTTTCGGAGAAGCGGGTGTCGGCTGCGACAACCAGGCGGGCCTGCAGTACCTCGCCGTTGTTCAGGGTGACGTAGCCAAGGTTATCATCGGTGTTTACTTCCTCAACTACGGACTCGGTGCGAATCTCAATCTGTTTGTGGCTGGCGACCTCTTCATAGTACGCCTTGCGGATCAGGTGGTTGGGTACCAGATAGCCCAGCGCTTCCAGGGATGCGTTTTCGTTATCGAAATCCAGGCTGTAGCTGGACTGACCGTCGAATACGCGGGCCGCTTCAATCGGTGAAATGCCGTCGTCTGGCAGACGCTGCCAGGCGCCACACTCGCGCATCAGTTTGGCGGAGAGGTGAGTCAGGGCGATTTCGCGGCCATCCTCCGGTGGATCGGCCAGTGTGGATTGAGAGGAACGCTCCAGAACCGCGACCTTCAGAGGCAGGTCAGCAAGAGAACGGGCAAAACTAAGACCGGCCGGACCGGCGCCGATAATGAGTACGTCGTACGGCTGCTGCACGGCATCCACCTTTTGACTGTTGAAAGTGATGCAGCTTACCTGAATCTTTTTTTGCTGCACCCGACTTATATCAAGGATTCAACAACTGATGAGCGGCCTATGACAATCTAAATTTTTCTTGCTTCAGATCAGCTCTGTTTTCCTACTAAAGATCGCTTCTTGCAGCCATTCTTAACTACAATAGCCACAGGCCAAAAGCCATCAAATAGAAACGGTTTGTGTACCCCGCAAACCTTGTGTTCAGAGTGTCAGGAGTACCCCATGAAACTCACCCCTTCCTCATTCGCCTCGCTGGCGTTATCTGCCGTGCTCAGTTTTTCCGTGCAGGCCGCTGAATCCGTAAAAATTGGTATTGTTGGACCCTTTAGTGGGCCACTCACCCAGTACGGTGAGATGCAGTTGAATGGTGCCCATGCGGCGATCGATATGATCAACGGCCGTGGTGGTGTAAATGGCCGCATGCTTGAAGCCGTTGAATATGACGATGTCTGCGAACCAAAGCAGGCGGTTACCGTTGCCAACAAGATCATTAATAGCGAGGTGAAATTTGTTGTTGGTCATCTCTGTTCCAGTTCAACTCAGCCCGCAACCGATATCTATCGGGACGAAGATGTGCTGGTGATCACCGGTTCGACCAACCCGGGCATTACCCTGCGTGGTTACTCCAAACTGTTCCGTACCATCGGTCTTGATTCCCAGCAGGGGGCGACCGCAGCGGACTACATCGCGCAGGTGGTGAAGCCGCAACGTGTGGCGATCATCCACGACAAACAGCAGTACGGTAAAGGTGTGGCCCTGATCGTTCGAGATCGACTGCAGGCTGCTGGCGTGAATGTGGTGAGTACCGATGGCATCAACAGCGGTGCCAAGGATTTCAGTTCCCTGATCACCAAGCTCAAGCGTGAGCAGGTCGATTTTGTCTACTACGGCGGTTACCACCCGGAGCTGGCGCTGATTATGCGTCAGGCTAAAGCGGTTGAGTTCGCGCCCACCTTTATGGGCCCGGAAGGTTTGGGCAACAAAGATATCGCGTTCCTGGCCGGTGATGCGGTGGAAGGTTTGCTGGTGACCCTGCCTGCACGTTTTGATCTGCAGAAAGATAACCAGGCGGTTGTCGAGCTTCTAAAGCAGAAGGGTGCTGATCCGAGTGGACCGTTCATCTGGACCAGCTACGCCGCAGTGCAGGTGCTGGCCGATGCGATGCAGCAGGTGCAGTCCGATACACCGGCTGATGTGGCAAAAGCGCTGCATGACTCTACCTTTGAAACTGTACTGGGTCCGATCAGCTGGGATGTGCACGGTGACCTGCAGGGCTTCGAGTTCGGTATCTACCAGTGGCATGCGGACGGTACCGGTACTCCGGTAGAACGTTAAGCTCAGACGTATCTGTAGGTTCACACTCGCTCCCACGCTCCGCGTGGGAGTGTATACGGTATGAAAAACAATCTTTCACTTTTGTGATGATGTGGAAAGTTTGTTTTCAATAGTTGTTTGGTCTCGTCTGTAACCCTCCCCGTAACACCCCGTTATTCCTGAATATCCGTTATCTGTCTGTGTTGGCACGCTCTTTGTAACACCAGTGGTTACAACAATAACGCTGCACAGAAGAAGTACAGATGAACGATAAGAAGATTCTCATTCTTGGTATTGGCAACGTCCTTTGGGCAGACGAAGGGTTTGGCGTACGTTGCGTGGAAACCCTGAACCAGCGCTACCGCTTTGGCGACAACGTCAAGCTGATGGATGGCGGTACCCAGGGGATCTATCTAGTGCAGCACGTTCAGGATGTTGATGTGCTGGTGGTGTTTGATGCCATCGATTACGGCCTGGAGCCGGGCACGCTGAAAAAGATCTACGACGACGAAGTACCCAAGTTTATGGGCGCCAAGCAGATGAGTCTGCACCAGACCGGTTTTCAGGAGGTGCTGGCGATGGCGGAGTTTACCGGCAACTACCCGGAACACTTGTTGCTGATTGGTTGCCAGCCGGTGGAGCTGGAAGACTTTGGCGGCAGCCTTCGCGACCCGGTGAAAGCCCAGATCGACCCGTCCATCGAGATCGCCCTTGATTACCTCAAGCAGTTTGGTGTTGTCCCCGAGATCAACGACCAGCCGGTTGAAGGGCTGGCGCCGGGTGAACTGGAGCTGCGCGAATACGAATCTGGTCGCCCGTCTGAACAGGATGCCTTCCGTAAAGGTGATCTGCGTTTTATGGCTGAAACAGAATCTGAGCAGGGCGACACCTAATGTGCCTGGGAATCCCGATGCAGGTGATCCGCAGTGAAGAAGGGAGTGCCTTGTGCAGCAACGGCAGCGAACAGCAGTGGGTGGATCTGTCGCTGGTCGGTGAGCAAGCCCGGGACACCTGGGTATTGGTGTTTTTGGATGCCGCCCGCGAAGTGCTGGATGAGTCGCGTGCCCTGCAGATACGAGATGCCCTCAGTGCGGTGCAGGCGGTGATGGCCGGTCGAGAGGCGAATCTTGATGATCTCTTTGCCGACTTGGTCGACCGTGAGCCTCAGCTACCACCCCATTTACAGAACAATTAGAACAGGAACCCAACATGCCATCTCCTTTGATTAACCGACTGGTCGACGAGCTGGATTATCCGCTGCTCGATCAGACTAACTTCGGCGACTTCATCAAGTCGGCGCCTTTCTCGGTGTTGTTTTTCACCGAGGAGCCGAAACGTTTTCCGGAAAGTAACGATGTGGCAGTTATCCTGCCAGAGCTGGTAAAAAGCTTTCCACAGCTGACCCCGGCGGTGGTATCCACCGACGCGGAAAAAGCACTGCAGGGGCGTTACAACTTCACCGTCTGGCCTGCGCTGGTGTTCCTGAAAGAGGGACGTTACCTGGGCACTATCACCAAGGTGCAGAATTGGGATGTATACGTGGCCGAGATTGGCAGCATTCTGGCGCTGGAGCCCAAACGTGATCCGGGTATCGGTATCCCGGTAGTGGTTAATCCTGTATCCAGCGGCTGCGGTCAGTGAGGTAAAGAGCATGCATGACAACGGTATTCAGTTATTCAATATTCCGATGGGGCCGGGCAGTCAGGACGAAGGCGAGATGGTTCTGGATTACATGAAAATGCCATCGGAGATGAACACCTACGATATCCCGGTACTGCCGGAATCGGACGCAGTGCAGAGCTGCCCTCAGGCAGTGGCGGTAATGGAGCAACTGCAGGACTTGCTGACCAAATACACCCCGGGCGCAGCCACACAGAGCATGGTGCTGGATGCGATGCCGGATGTCGATCTGGATATGCTCAACCAGATTTTGGGGGAGGGTGAGGTGAGTGCTGTTATTAACGGTGAACAGCCGATCCGCATTCAGGAAACCGTAATGGCGGGCGTATGGCGCTTGCGCAGGTTTAACACACAGGGCGATGTGATCGCGGAAACGCTGGAGGTGGCGGATGTGCCTGCCTGTGTGCGTGAAGCCGCATTCCGTACCCAGCGCATTCTGAATGTCGAGTTAGACAATATGCCGCAGGGTGTGCTGAACGCGCCTTCGGTACTGGTTGAGATCGCCGAAGCCTCCGAAGCGTTTGAAGGCTCGGCACCGGAAGCGCCTCATGTGATCAACCTGTCGCTGTTGCCGTTCTCACCGGAGGATCACAACCACCTGGCAGAGAGTGTGGGTACCGGTGCGGTGACCATCCTGTCGCGTGGTTACGGTAACTGCCGAATCACCTCCACCGAAGTAAATGGCCTGTGGCGTGTGCAGTACTTCAACAGCACCGATCAGCTGATCCTGGATACACTGGAGATCACTGATATTCCTGCCGTGGCCTGCGCAGCCAAAGAGGATCTGGAAGACTCTGCCGAGCGTCTGAAAGAGATCCGCGAAGTGCTGGTTTGAGGAGCGTTGACGATGAACTATCAGGGTTTCGAAGGCAGCTACCTGGGGGATGCCAGCCGCATCGACGATGCGGCCAGGCTGGAGTGCAAGATCTGCTGGTACCAGTACGATCCTGCGGCCGGTGATCCGGTGTGGCAAATCGCGGCGGGTACGCCGTTCAGCCAACTGCCGGACCACTGGCGCTGTCCGGAATGTGATGGCGAAAAAGACCTGTTTATGGTGCTGGGGGACTGAACGATGAGTCGGGTGGATGCACTGCACACTCACTTCAACAGCGTTGCGCAACGTATGGCCGACCTGCCGATGTACAACGCGGCGCTGGAGGTGGCTTGTGTGGGTTTCCAGCCGTATGCCGAGCGGGAGATCGGTGTGCTGGTGACACCCTGGTGCATGAACCTGACCCTGTTTCCGGCCGAGTCTGACAACTGGGCAGCATGGAGTGGAACTGAGATCGGCAACAAACAGATGATTGCGCTACCCTCCGGCCAGTATGAAGGGATCTTTGGCTGGAGCGAGCTGACCGGCGGTTTTATGAGCTGTTCGCTGTTTTCGCCGATGTTCGAGTTTGCCGAGCAGGTAGTTGCGCTAGAAACAGCGGAAGCGGTGATGAAGGCTGTGTTTGATAGCGCAAATGAAGCCCCAACCGACCGGCAGCACGCCCTGCGCGAGCAGAAAGCAGAGCTGGAAGAACTTAAAAAGCAGCAAGAAGCTGAGGCTGTGAAAATGGCAACGCCGAAACCAGAAAAGCTGAGCCGTCGTGGTTTCCTCACTGGAGGCTTTGCACGTAACGATGAGGCAGCGTCGTCATGAACAGCCTCGCAGATCTCGCCGGTAAACTTCACGTCTATGTCGAATGGCATGACGATGTGATTACCCGTGTGGATCTGCGCAGCAGTCGACCGCACAAGATCGCCTGGTTGCTGCAGGGAAAAACGCTAACCCAGGCTTTGACGATGGTGCCGATGATCTTCTCCCTGTGTGGTGTGGCACAACAGGTGGCGGCATTGCGCGCTGCGGAAAGTGCTCTGGGTTTGCAGATCAAACCGGAAGTGGCAGAAGCTCGACAGATCCTGGTGTGGGCTGAAACCGCACGTGAGCTGGGATTGCGACTGGCGCAGAACTGGCTGCAGGAAAAGACCCTTGTATGCGCTGAACTGCTACAGTGGTTTACGCGGTTGAAAGCGGACCTGTGCTGGGCGTTGGCGCTTGATCCGCAGCTGGATGCTAATGAGTTTGATCGTGACACGGCCGCGCGCCGCCTGGATCAGATTCTGAAGCCGCTGGTAGGCAGTGAAACTGAATTGAGTCAGCTGTTGTTTGGCGCTGCATCCACAACGCCGGTGGGGACGCAGATCAAACAATTGCAGAAGTCCTTGGGAGATGTTGAGTTAGCCTTAGGTGCTGTACCCCTGAGTAGTAATACTTCGAGTGACCTGCGTTGGATCACCGAGAAACTGACCAGCGAGCAGGCGTTTGAGTTTTGCGCACAACCGGATGCTGAGGGTACCTGCTTTGAAACCAGTATCTGGACCCGAAACTGCGAGGCGAAGTTGGTGCAGCAGGGACAGCACGCCGGACTGAATGAGCTGACATTGCGTTTTCTGGCGTTGGTGGATGAGCTGCAGGCGTTGCCGGGATTGATCCTAGAAGGCGGTGAAGCAGCGCAGGCATCGCACATTGAACCGGGTTTGGGGTGTGTGGAGGCCGCGCGCGGCATGCTGATTCACCGCATAGAGCTGGAAGGTGATTCCATGTCAGACTACAGGGTAGCCGACTACAAGATCGTAGCGCCCACCGAGTGGAACTTTCACCCGCAGGGTACCCTGGTACAGATGCTGGATGGGGCGCGGGTAAGCCGGGAGCGGTTGCACGCTCTGGTCGAGAAACTGATCCTGCTGGTCGACCCCTGCGTCGACTGGGAGATCGAGATCGGAAACTGATTATGCATGAGATGTCGATTGCCGAAGGGATCATCCAGGTCCTGGAAGAGCAGGCAAAAGCACAGAATTACCAGCGGGTAAAAACCGTGTGGCTGGAGATCGGCCCGCTGGCGATGATCGAGACCGACGCACTGACGTTTTGTTTTGACGCGGTCGCACGGGGCAGCCTCGCCGAGGGGGCTAAACTGAACATTATAAATATAGAGGGCGAAGCCTTCTGCATGCCGTGCCTGAAAACCGTGCCTGTGCAGAAGCGCTATGACGCCTGTCCCGAGTGCGGCAGCTACCAGTTGCAGGTCACTCAGGGGGACGAGATGCGGATTAAAGAGCTGGAGGTCGAATAAGTATGTGTACCGTTTGCGGATGTGCCGAGGGAGAGGTTCAGATCGAGGGTGGTCATCACCATCATGACCACGATCATCACGACCACAGCCATGCTCATAGCCATGAGCATGCGCACGATCATGGCCATCACCACCACGACGAAGGTGTGGTGGTTGCCGAAGGTGACAATATCCATTTTGGCAAAGGACCGGCCCACGCTCACGTAGCGGGTCTGAGCCAGAGTCGTATGGTGCAGATTGAGCAGGATATCCTGGGTAAAAACGACCGTTACGCGGCGCTCAACCGCGCCCATTTCGAGCAGCAGAGCCTGTTTGTACTCAACCTGGTATCCAGCCCGGGTTCCGGTAAAACCACGCTGCTGACCGAGACCATCAACCGCATCAAGGAAAGCCGCAAGGTGGCTGTGATTGAAGGCGACCAGCAGACCGCTAACGATGCCGATCGCATCCGTGAAACCGGCGTACCGGCGATCCAGGTGAATACCGGTAAAGGCTGTCATCTGGATGCGCACATGGTGGGTCACGCTATGGAGAAGTTCGACGATATGAAAGGTGGCCTACTGTTTATCGAAAACGTAGGTAACCTGGTCTGCCCGGCAGCGTTTGATCTGGGCGAGGCGCATAAAGTGGCGATCCTTTCCGTGACCGAAGGTGAAGACAAGCCGCTGAAGTACCCGGATATGTTCCACGCGGCGGACCTGATGATCCTCAACAAGACCGACCTGCTGCCGTACCTGGATTTTGACGTGGAGCGTTGTATCGAATATGCCCGACAGGTGAACCCTAATATTCAGGTGATGCAGCTTTCTGCTCGCTCAGGCGAAGGCATGGATGAGTGGATTGAGTGGCTGGAGAACCGCCGCAAAAATATGATCCAGACCCGCATCGACGTGCTGCAATCTGAAATCGACCAGTTCCAGGCGCTGCTATGATCGATTTCGAGAACCGCCCAACCGTCCTCTGCGTTGACGACGAGATTCGTTCGCTGGAGACGCTGGAGCGTACGCTGGATGAGGAATTTGACGTCCTTACCGCCAGCAGTGCCGACGAGGCGATGGCGCTGCTGGAGCGTAATGACGTGCAGGCGATCCTCTGCGATCAACGCATGCCGGACAAAACTGGTGTGGCGTTCCTTACCGAAGTGCGCGAGCGCTGGCCGCAGATCGCCCGCCTGATCCTCTCCGGTTACACCGACTCCGAGGACATCATTAAAGGCCTGAATGAAGCAGGCATCCTGCAGTACATTACAAAACCCTGGCACCCGGACAATCTGCTGCTGATCATGCGTGGCGCCTGTCGCTTGTGTGAGCTGCAGAACGAAAACGAGCTGCTGGCGATGGAGATGCGTCTGACCGAAGGGCAGGCGGAAGATAACATCACGCAGAAGAAACAGCGGCTGCAACAGGCGTTCCAACTGGATGAGATCCAGCGCCACCCGGACAGCCCCCTGAATGCGCTCTGCAATCAGGCGGGCAAGATCGCACCTTACGATGTGTCTGTGTTGGTGACCGGGCCCTCCGGTGCAGGTAAAGAGCTGTTTGCCCGTGCGTTGCACTACAATAGCCTGCGCGCCGACAAACCCTTTGTGGTGGAAAACTGCGGTGCGATGCCGGATGAGCTGTTGGCTTCCGAACTTTTTGGTCACAAGAAAGGCTCCTTTACCGGCGCGATTACCGATCATGTAGGCCTGTTCGAGCAGGCCGACGGCGGCACCATCTTCCTCGACGAGATCGGCGAGATCAGTCCTGCATTCCAGGTAAAACTGCTGCGTGTGTTGCAGGAGCGCGAAGTGCGCCGTATCGGTGAACACCAGCGCCGTAAGGTGAACGTACGTATCGTGGCCTCCACCAACCGTGATCTGGAAGAGGAGGTGCGTGCCGGTCGTTTCCGTCAGGACCTCTACTTCCGTCTTGCCGAAGTCACGCTGGAGTTGCCGGCCCTTGAACGCCGCACGGTGGATATCCCGGTGTTGGCGAACAGCTTCCTCGACAAGGCGATGCAGGATTTTGACAAACCGGTGAAAGGCTTTACCGACGAGGCGTTGGATTGCATGAGTCGCTACTGCTGGCCGGGCAACGTGCGAGAGTTGCAAAACGAAGTACGTCGCATGCTGGTACTGGCCGACGATGAATGGCTCTCTGCAGATCTGCTAAGCCCCCGTGTCCTGCGCGCAGCACCGGTGGATGAGACCGAGGAAACCGAAATTCTGGCAGGCTTGGAAGGCACTCTGAAAGAGCGTGTCGAAACCTTGGAAAAACGGATATTGCGCGAGACCCTGATCCGCCACCGCTGGAATAAAAGCCGTGCCTCCAAAGAGCTGGGCCTCTCCCGTGTAGGGCTGCGCTCCAAGCTTGAGCGCTATGCGCTGGAGCAAAGTACCCCCTCTGCTGTCCCCGAGCAGAAACAGTAACCAGACCGAATTGCGAGTGTAGTTGAGTTATGTGTTTAGGAATTCCCGGCCAGATCGTTGAGATCAAAGACGCTGCTGAAGGCATGGCGATGGTCAATGTCTCCGGCGTGAAACGTGAGGTCAATCTGGGTTGTGTGCTGCCGGAAGACGGCAATCTGGACGCGTTGATTGGCCGCTGGACGCTGGTCCACGTGGGCTTCGCCATGAGCCTGATCGATGAAGAGGAAGCGCAAAAGACACTGGAGATTCTGGCTGAACTGGGCGAGCTACAGGAAGAGCTGGACGCCATGCAGAACAGCGAAGTTGATTGAGAGGGTATTCAGACATGTCCGACAAGAACGATGCTAGCAATATGCTCGGTGCCCTCTATCCCTTTATGGGCAGTGAGCAGGGCGATAAGCCTGAAACCCGCGACAAAACGCAGGAACTGCTGGATTCGATCCAGCTGAAAACCGAAGAGAGCATCGCGGCTAAGCAGGCGTTCTTCGCCAAGTACAACACGGTGCTGGCAGATATCGCCCGGGCGATTGCCGAGTCCTACCGTAACGGTGGACGTCTGATCACCGCCGGAAACGGTGGCTCCTCCTGCGATTCGGCGCACCTGGCGCTGGAGTTTATGCACCCGGTGACCGCAGGCCGTCCGGCACTGCCGGCGATCAACCTGAGCCAGGACAACGCCATGCTGACCGCCGTCTCTAATGACATCGGATTCCAGCATGTGCTGCCACGCCAATTGCTGGCGCTGGCCAAACCGGAAGATGTGCTGGTGGTGTTCTCCACCAGTGGCAACTCACCCAACATCACCGCCGCCTGTGAAAAGGCGAAACAGCTGGGGCTGGTTGTGGTGGCGTTCTCCGGTGGTGATGGCGGCGAGCTAGCAACCAACAAAACGGTGGATCACTGCCTGATCGTTGAGACTGACAGCGTACACCGCATCCAGGAGTGCCACCTGGTGAGTTATCACATTCTTTGGGATCTGGTGCATACCCTGTTGGCGGACGAACGTGGTTTTATGGGCGAGCACGGTCGTTAATTGATCGATCGGTTTTGTGTTGGACATCACTGGCGTGATGGCCAACCTACTCCATTGGGTTAACACCGCCTGTAGGTTGGCCTTTGCGTAGCAAAGCCCAACAAATACTAAAAATCTCTGTGAGCAAAGACAGATGAAATTTGTAGACGAATTCCGTGATCCGGATATGGCGAAAGCGATTCTGGAGCGTATCCACACCCTGGTTGATGAGATCCCGCAGGCGCAGGAGCGTCCGCTGCAGATTATGGAGGTTTGTGGTGGCCACACCCACTCTATCTTCCGCTACGGCCTCGAAGAGCTGTTGCCGGACAAGATTGAGCTGGTGCACGGTCCGGGCTGTCCGGTCTGCGTGTTACCGATGGGACGTGTGGATGATTGTGTGGCGATTGCCGAGCAACCCGATGTGATCTTCACCACGTTCGGGGATGCGATGCGCGTACCGGGTTCTAAGAAAAGTCTGCAACAGGCCAAAGCGGAAGGTTGTGATATCCGCATGGTCTACTCGCCGATGGATGCACTGGCGCTGGCGCGTAAACACCCGGACAAAAAAGTGGTGTTCTTTGGTCTGGGCTTTGAAACCACCATGCCAAGCACTGCGCTGACTGTGAAGCAGGCAGAGAAGGAGGGGATCAAAAACTTCTATCTGTTCTGCAACCACATCACCATCATTCCAACCATCAAGGCAATTCTGGATTCGCCGGATATGTATATCGACGGCTTCCTGGGACCGGGCCATGTGAGCATGGTGATCGGTCAGGCTCCGTACGAGTTTATTTCCGCCCAGTACAACCGTCCGCTGATCATCTCCGGCTTTGAACCGTTGGATGTATTGCAGTCCCTGTTGATGGTGCTGGAACAATTGAAAGCGGGCGAAGCCAAGATCGAAAACCAGTACAAACGCATTGTGCCGGACGGCGGCAATATGCAGGCGCTGCGTGCCGTGTCCGATGTATTCGAGCTGCGTGAGTTCTTTGAATGGCGTGGACTGGGGTCCATCGACCACTCCGGAGTGCGTATTCGTGATGGTTATGCCCAGTACGATGCCGAGCGTGCCTTTGCCCTGCCAAACCTGAAGATCGCCGATCCGAAATCCTGCCAGTGCGGTGAGGTGCTGAAAGGGGTGATCAAGCCGTGGCAGTGCAAGGTGTTTGGCAAGCAGTGCACACCGGAAACGCCGATGGGCGCACTGATGGTTTCCACTGAAGGGGCCTGCTCAGCCTACTATAGCTACGGCAAGATCGACACCAAGAGCATCGCTTAGAAGCTACTGCGCTCGATCATACGGCGTTAAGAATCAGCTCAAAATGCTCACCTACAATTGTAGGCTCCGCTTTTTCACCGATTCTCGCCTTGTCTGATCTTCGCTCGTAACGCTTTTATATCTAATGACAGTAACGAGATTTATCGATGAGTAAACCACAACGTACCCTGAAAGCATCCACCATCACCATGGCGCACGGCGCGGGTGGCAAAGCGATGCGTGATTTGATCGAAGATGTGTTTGTGGGCACCTTTGATAATGAAAATCTCAACAAGCTGGAAGACCAGGCCCGCTTTGAACTGGCCGACCTGCAGGCACAGGGCCAGAAGCTGGCGTTTACCACCGACAGCTATGTGGTGGATCCGGTGGAATTTCCAGGTGGTGATATCGGGACCCTGGCGGTGAATGGCACGGTTAACGATCTCGTCGTGTCTGGTGCAATTCCCAAGTACCTTTCCTGCGGCATGATTCTGGAAGAGGGGCTGGAGGTGGAACTGCTGCGCCGCATCGTGACCTCCATGCGACAGGCAGCCGATGAAGCGGGTGTAACCATCGTAACCGGTGATACCAAGGTGGTGCCGAAGGGCAAAGGTGACAAGGTCTTTATCAACACCACCGGTATCGGTGTGATACCAGCAGGTGTGGATATCTCTGCAGAGAACTGCAAACCGGGTGACAAGATTATCGTCAACGGTTTTGTCGGTGATCACGGTGCCGCAATCCTTAATGCCCGCGGTGATCTGGCACTGGACGTAGAGCTGAAAACCGACTGTCAGCCGCTACACGGGTTGGTGCAGGCGATGCTGGAAGTCTGTCCGGAACTGCATGCGGTACGTGATGCCTCCCGGGGTGGTGTCGCAACCGTCCTGAACGAATTTGCGGAATCCTCAGAGGTATCGATTCGCCTGCTGGAGAACAAGATCCCGGTACGTGACGAAGTACGCGGCGTCTGCGAAATACTGGGCTTGGATGCGCTTTACTTTGCCAATGAGGGAAAACTGGTGGCGGTGGTGCCGGCTGAAAAAGCGAATGCTGTTCTGGACGTGATGCGCGCTCATCCTGCGGGTGAAGGCTCAGCGATCATCGGTGACGTTATTGAAGGTTATGCCGGACGGGTGCTGGTACAGACCGGCTTTGGTGGTGAACGTATTCTGGATATGCTGGTGGGCGAACAGCTGCCGCGCATTTGTTAAGCAGCTCACTTCAGTACCTTTCCTTATTTCCCTCTCTGCCGTCCATAAAGGCGGCACCTTTCCCTATCTGATTGTGTTGGGCATCACTGACGTGATGGCCAACCTACGTTTATCCATAGCGTAGGTTGGCCTTTGCGTAGCAAAGCTCAACACCAGTGTGTTATTCAGGTGAGAAAAAGACACAAAAAAGTCGGGCTAAAAAGCCCGACAAAACGTGGGTGACAAAGCGTCAGAAGATGATCCCGGTCCAGGGTTTTCAGATTGGGGACCGGGCCGGGATCAAAAGAGCAGAACCTATCAATAACTCCTATGAGCACTCAGGCTATTGGGATTTATTCAAAGATTCCTTAGGCAGCCAGCAGAGTGGCGCCTGCAGCAGCGATTACCAGACCAGCCAGTTTGGCCAATGTTGGCAGTTGGGTTTTTACGGTGTTAGCTGCAATACCACCGCACAGGTGAAGCATCAGGCTAGAGCCGAGGAAGCCTGCTGCGAATAGGGTCATGGAAGAAGCTGCGGCCTCGGCGCCGTGCGCGTAGCCGTGGAACAGAGCGAATGCGCCACTCAGGCCCAGCGCGGCAGCTGCGGGGAGACGCGCTGCGGTTGCAATCAGCAGACCCAGCACCAATACAGAAGTTGCGATACCGCCTTCAACAACCGGCAGGTTGAACGCTGTCTGGCCCAGCAGGAATCCGGCAACCAATACCAGCATAAATGTCATCGGGATCTGGAAACGCAACTGACCTTTCTGCATTGTGGCCCAGAAACCCACCGCCAGCATTGCCAGCATGTGATCAAGGCCAACCAGAGGGTGAATCAGACCACTCAGCAGGCTGCTGTGTTCTGCAACAGTGGCAGTGTGTGCAACAGCGGAGGTGGATGTCAGGGCCAGCAGAGAGGCAACGGTGGCTACTTTAAGCTTCATATTCGTTCTACCTTTTTATTCTGGTATATGTTCTGGGAATAATTTGGGTATAGATAAAATACCGTTTGCAAGCTTGGTGCCAGCTTTGGCTGTTATGAGGCCAAATAGCTAAAGGGGCCTGAAAACGGTGTCTGTAGGGATTCTGAGGCTAATTTGTCGCAGCGTCGAGACTTGGCGTAGAAGATGTTAGTGGAAAGTGGCTAACCACTTAGTGTGCAAACTGAACAGTCGTATTGATTTTTCGGCGTTGATGCAGACGGTTGAAACTCTGTGGTAGGGGCCTGAAATTTGATTCGCTTGTCCAGTGTAGATGAAAATGTTTCTTATTGCGCGCAAAAGCGCTGAAGTGGTCGATAAAATACG
Organism: Pontibacterium granulatum; assembly: GCF_029961155.1. GTDB lineage: Bacteria > Pseudomonadota > Gammaproteobacteria > Pseudomonadales > Balneatricaceae > Pontibacterium > Pontibacterium granulatum. The sequence goes on from NZ_JASBRH010000002.1 coordinate 228,028, forward strand.
ATAAATTTATCTTATCTAGATGGGTAAAATTTTCTTTGTGTTTGTGGCGTTCTGCTCTACAATTCGCCCACCAAAAACAGTGTTTTTGTGCCTTAATTTACAGACTCTACGAACACCTTTTGTGCACCCTACAGAATGGGTTCGTAGGCCTCTAAAGCATTGATTTTCGTACTGGAGAGCACCCGAGTTGGCATCAAACGGTAAAATTAAACTGCAGGGCTTTAACAACCTGACCAAAAGCCTCAGCTTCTGTATTTATGATGTTTGCTACGCAAAAACTGCGCAGCAGAAAGCAGAGTACATCGAGTACATCGATGAGCAGTACAACGCCGACCGTCTGACAGAGATTCTGACAGAGGTGTGCGACATTATTGGTGCTAACGTACTGAACGTTGCTCGCCAGGATTACGATCCTCAGGGTGCCAGCGTAACGATTCTGGTGGCTGAAGAGCCGATTAAAGATGCTGAGGCCGTGGATCAGACCGAGAAACCAGGCCCACTGCCGGACTCTGTGGTTGCGCATCTGGATAAGAGTCACATCTGTGTCCACACCTACCCGGAAGCGCACCCGGACAACGGTATCTGTACTTTCCGTGCGGATATTGAAGTGTCTACCTGTGGTGTGATCTCTCCGCTGAAAGCGCTCAACTACCTGATCCACAAGTTGGAATCCGATATCGTCACCATCGATTACCGCGTGCGCGGTTTCACCCGTGACGTGGACGGCGTGAAGCACTATATCGATCACGACATCAACTCTATCCAGAACTTCATCAGTGACGATATCCGCGATCTGTACAGCATGGTGGACGTGAACGTTTACCAGGAAAACATCTTCCACACCAAGATGATGCTGAACGACTACGACCTGAACAACTACCTGTTCGGTACCACTACACAGGACCTGACCGGTAAGGAAGTGAGCGAGATTACCGAGCGTCTGTTTAAAGAGATGCGTGAAATCTTCTACGGTCGTAACCTGCCGGATATGACCGAATAATTTGTTCAGGATATCAGCAGACTCTGAAAACGCGGCGTTGGCCGCGTTTTTTGTGCCTGTATGCCAGCCAATTGATAACACGCCGAATGCAAATTTAGCTCCTACACTTGTAGTTGATACTGCAACCTGTGGAGCTGGCCATGTTTCTCAAAGAGCTCAAGTATGGACATCTGATCGAGGTGATGGATCTGAGTGAACTGTTCGATCCCTATAAGACACAACTGACGGGATGTTGCCACTATGGGGAGGAACTGCAGGAGGCGGAGCAATACGCCAAGCAGGCGTTGTCATTCCCGTCCGGTGAAGCCTTGCCTCGCTGCTGGGTCGATCCTCATTACAGAGACCACGAATTAGTACGTTGAGTAACCCGTCATCCGCAGTAAATCATTTCACCTCAATGGTGATGCGCTCGGAGACGAGCGGCGGTTCATGGGGTTTGTGCTGGTGGTCTCCCAGAATCAGTTGCAATGTATGTTGGCCGGGTGGCAGCGTGAGCGTGGTTTCCGTCTGACCACCACCGAAGTGTTTCACCTCTTTACCCAATGGCTGATCCAGCGGTGGCAGTTGTTCCATATCGACCAGCAGATGATGGTGGCCGGTCTTCTCCCGCTCAACGCCCGCCGGTGCGACACCCATGCCTCTGAGGCCAAACACAACTTTAAACGTTGAAGGCACGGTAGCGCCATCGGTCGGAGTGACTATATAGGCCTGTGGTGCATGGCCATCGGCAAACAGGGTGCAGCTGAATACGAGGCTAGTGGAGGCGATGACTCCCCTGATGAATGCATGTTTCATGGATCTGTTCCCCTTGTTATTTGGCCATGGATTTAAGTGTCGATTTCTCAGTGTCCAGGGTGTGGGATGCTGCGTGGGCCTTTTCCAGTTTGCGTTTAATCGCGAGGTAGCGTGGGGTTAGCCCAATGTCTTCATAAATGGGTTCGCCATCTTCGATCCGAATCACTTTGGTACCCTGGCGATAGGGCATGGATGTTTCCACTTCCTGCAAGATCGTATGCAGGAGCGAAGTGATCAGTTCGTGTTTGTCCATATCAAACACACTGGCCAGTGCTTCGATGCGGATCAGATCTTCGGTGCTGATCGGAAAGGTCACATCGGTAAGTGTGGCTTTGTGGTGGGCTTTTCGTTCAAGCTCTTCCAGCAGACGGGAGACATGTACATTGGCCATGTGCGACCTCCTTCAGGGACTCATGAAAATAGAATAGCTGAGAGGTTTTGAGTTTGCCTGAAATACGGGGGCTGCCCGCTTGTGTGCAGTTGCGAAAAGCCGTAGAAATCAGAGGTTTTTTTCAGGGGGGAATTTCTTTAGAATTGGCGCTCATTTTTTAAGCAGATTGTAAGGTTTTTCTCAATGGCGAATATCAAGGTGCTGGTGGGCTCTACATACGGCAATGCTCAGCAGGTAGCGGAAGATTGTGCAGAGCAGTTGAACGGTCTGGGTCACAACACCGTAGTTCTGGCTGAACCTAAACTGGAAGAGGTTGTAGCAGACGACACAGAAGTTCTGCTGGTGTGCACCGCAACCATCGGTCTGGGTGAAATTCCAAACAATCTGATGCCACTGTATTCCCAGCTGAAAGACCAGGCACCTCAGTTGTCTGAAAAACGTTACGGTTTGATCTCCCTGGGCGACAGCGGTTACCAAAACTTCGCCAATGCGGGCAAACTGATGGACGAACTACTGCAGGAACTGCAAGTTCAGCGCGTAGGTGAGACTCTGGAAATCGACGCCTGTGAAACGCCTGATCCTGAAGAAGCGGCAAGCGAGTGGGTTTCTGCTTGGGCTGCACAGCTGTAAGCGATCTTCCCTGATAACGAAAAGCCTGAGCACTGCTCAGGCTTTTTTGTTTTCGGAGTGTGAATATCAGAGGCTGATTATTTCAGCAGGAAGCCACGCTCTTGGAGAAACGGCAGCATGTGTGGGCGAGATTCTTTCACCAGCATGCCGGAAATCTGTTCGCTCCAGGTCATATCTTTACCACCACCGGTACGGGTACGGTAGTACTCGCGCACGTGGGCGTCATATTCGGCGATGATTCCACGATCGTCTGCGTCGTTGTAGGTTTCCTGTTTCAGAACAACACTGACCGGCAGACGGGGTTTCACCTCCGGGTTCTGATCCGGGTAACCCAGGCACAAACCAAACACCGGATACACCAGATCCGGCAGTTCCAGCAGCCCTGCTACGTCTGCAATTTTGTTACGGAGACCACCGATGTATACGGTGCCCAGACCCAGAGATTCAGCGGCAACCACCAGGTTTTGCGCGAACAGGCCGCAATCGAGAGATGCGGTGATGAACTGTTCGGTAAAGCCGGACTGCATCTGTGCATCGTGCATATCACACGCCAGTTGGTGGCGTTTCATATCGGCACAAAATACCAGGAACACAGGGGCCGATGCCACATACGCCTGACCACCTGCACACGCGGCTAGTTTTTCACGGGTCTCGCTATTGCTCACCTGGATGACGGTGCACGCCTGAATAAAGCTTGAAGTAGACGCTGCCTGACCGGCTTCCACCAATGCTTCAACGGTGGACTGGTCGATGGACTGGTCGGTGAATTTGCGGATAGAGCGGTGTGATTTAAGCAGGTCGATAACAGCGTTCATGGTGTTCTCTGATTCTGGTTCCGTTAATGGGCGGAAACCTTAGCAAGTTAAATTTCGGATGAACAGACATCGAGAGTAGGGATATTGCCCATCCTCTAGAGCACGTGGCGGAAGGTCAGGTTAATTCTGGGCTTACGTGGTTTTTGGGTTCGCGGAACACTGTGTTGCCAGAAGTGTTGCAGCGTGCCACGCATCACCAGCAGCGACCCGTGCTGCAGTACGATCTCCCGCTTGAGGTTGTGTTCATCCTTCCGGCGCAGCAGAAAGCGGCGCTCTTCGCCCAGGCTGATCGATGCGATGGTTGGGTTCTGTCCGAGCTCCGGTTCGTCGTCGCTGTGCCAGCCCATGCTGTCCTGACCGTTACGGTAGAGATTGAGCAGCACTGCGTTAAAGTTGGTGCCACAGGGTTCAACCAGCCTATTCTTCAGCTGTTGCAGTGCCGGGTGCCAGGACTCCGCGTCCAGTTTTAGATTGGAGTAAAGATAACTGATGCCCGGGTCACCCTGAAAGCACTGCAGGCGTGGGATCAGGTGCTCTTTGCCAAAGAGGCGGATACAGTCCTGGCGCCAGTTCACTTCGTCTGTCAGGGTGTGCAGCAGGTTGTCGGCTTCTATGCCGTTGAGAAAGTTGGCATCGTAGATCAGCTCGCCATCCTGCATGTCGATTGTATCTGGAGGTATCAGGTTCATCGTCTCAGCTGTTGGATTGCTGCATCTGCCAGTGCGTCGCTAATCGTAATCTTGTTGCTTTCGTGGGGAATACAGCCGGTCGTCACAACATCCGCCACCTCTTGCAAGTGGCTATAAGCGTCACCAGCAAAGAGACCGTGTACACCGATACAGCAGGGGCGTTTAAGTGCTGAGTGTTTCAGATGCTTTATTGTTTCTATCATCGTGCGGCCGCTGGAGATGATGTCATCCACCAATACCGGGGTGTGATCACGCCAGCGGTCCACATCCGGCAGGGACACCTCTACATCGTAATCGCCGTGGCGAACCTTGGTTAATACCTGAAACGGGGCATTCGCCAGACGGGCGACTTCCGATACCCATTGTTCGCTTTCGCTATCCGGACCGATCAGCAGCGGGCGCTCAAGGTTGTTACGGATCCAGTCTGCGATCAACGGCGCGGCGGGTACCACCTGGCTTGGAATACTGTAGATCTCATCCAGGCTATTGTAGCGGTGCAGGTGTGGATCCATGGTGACCAGCCAGTCCAGCGCTTGTGAAAGCAGACGGGCATAAGGCCGTGAGCTTACACACTCACCCGGTTTGAAACGTTTATCCTGACGCATGTACGCAAGGTAAGGGGTGATTAGGCCAACCTGGCGGGCGCCGAGATCCCGTACCAAATCGATCAGGAACAGCAGGCGTAGGGTTTTTTCGTCGGGGCGCGCCAGGTTGCAGAAGATCACAATATCCCGGTTATTGCAGTCTGTGAGTAGCCGCAGATAGCTTTCACCATCTGGGAAATGACGCTGCTCCAACTCGCCCAGCTCCGCCTGCATCGCGTGGGCCATTGCTTGCGCCTGCTGCGGGTCGGATTCCAGATTAATCAGTAACGGATTCATTCAGCTGCTCCTTGTCTGCACAGATCTGGACGGTTTCAGAGTGGGCTTCCAGATATTCAACGGCGTAGTTCAACTCACCGGCGCTTTCGGCGTGGATGGTGAGTAGGGGGGTATTGGGGTGAATTTCATCACCCAATTTGACGTGGATTTCAACACCGGCGGCCAGGTCTGCAGGTGCGCCGGCCAGTTTTGCCACTTTGGACAAACGGCGATTATCCACTGAATGCAGCCAGCCATGTTGATGGGCGATCAGTTCAAAACGATAGGGCGCGATTGGCGGTTCGCGCAAACCACCTTGTGCTTCGCATATCTGTTTGAATTTCTCCCAGGCTTTACCTGAATCGATCAGCTGGCGTGCACGCTTGCAGCCTTCTCCTTTTGTTATATCGGTGACCATTTCAAGCATCGCGCCAGCAACGGCGATGGCTCGCTCCTTTAGATCAATCGGTGCGTTCTCTGAGTTTTGCAAAACGGCTGTAATGTCACGGGCTTCCAGAGCAGGGCCGATTCCGTATCCGACGGGTTGGCGACCATCTGTGAACATAATGTCGATGGTCAAACCGAGGGATTTGGCAACTTTGCGGAAGCTATCAGCCAACTTATCGGCCGCAGCTTGGCTGCGCACCTTCGCCGTTGGTCCCACCGGCATGTCGATCAGTACGTGGGTGGCTCCTGCCGCAATCTTTTTAGACAGGACTGAGGCGATCAATTGGCCTTCACTGTCGATATCCAGTACGCGCTCGACTTTAATCAATAGGTCGTCAGCGGGTGATAGGCGCACCGAGCCACCCCAGGCCAGACAGCCTCCCTGTTCACAAACCACCTTTTTCATCTCATCCAGGGAGAGGGATACGTTGGTCAGTGTTTCCATCGTATCGGCGGTACCGGCGGGGGAGGTGATCGCGCGCGATGAGGTTTTGGGCACGGTCAGGCCGCTGGCCGCAAGGATGGATACAATAATAGGCGTGGTTCGGTTTCCCGGCAGGCCTCCCACACAATGCTTGTCCACAACCAGTGGCAGATCCCAACTGATTTTGCTGCCGGAGTTGACCATCGCCTCTGTCAGGTAGGTGATCTCGCGGTTATTCATGTTGTCGTTGCCGCAGGCGGTGATAAACGCCGCCAGATGCACGTCAGCGTATCGTCCAGCCACAATATCATTGACGATATCGTTGAATTGTTCTCTCTTCAGCGTATGACCATATACCTTCGCGCGAATGTGAGAGATGGAGGCCACCGGGGCTGGGTGGGAGGTCCAAATACTGTCGCCGTCATTCAGCTCCAACCGTTTCCATGCGGATTCGGAAAAACCGATTTCACCAGGTAGGATCATATCGCCGGTGATATCGCCGGTGATAATGTTCAATGTTGCGATTATGTATTTGTTTTCGCTTCGGACTAGCACCCGCGACAAGGCAGTAAAACCTTCCGATTTACACACCGCACTGTCTGCACGCAGGTAGATAGTAAGCTCCTGGTGGGTATCGACCCCCAGGCGCCTTGCCTTCAGGGGGGGGATGCGTTCAGTTACAAAAACCATATATCTACTCCTGATCAAACCAGTAGCAAGTCACTGTATCTCTTACTGAATCCGGGATGTTGACGGGGCGCAGAAGAATTCGTGTCTTACGGCTATGCTAACGAATATAAAGAGGTGGAGATAGTTATGAGTATCCTAGCATCCCAGGAATGTACTGCCTGTCGCGCTGATGCGCCGCAGGTTACAGAGCATGAGGCCGACGAGCTGCTCGCACAATTGCCAGAATGGCAGATGATCAGCGCAGCTGGCGTGCCGCAGTTGGAAAGAACGTATAAATTTCGCAACTTCGCTGATGCATTGGTGTTTACCAACAAGGTTGGAGAGTTGGCAGAGTCACTGAACCATCACCCTGATATCAGTTTGGGCTGGGGCTATGTACGCTTGATTTGGTACACCCATGCGATCAGCGGGCTACACCGAAATGATTTTATCTGTGCAGCGAAATCTGATCAGTTGTTCAGCGAATCCTGAAACCGGGGTTTCACTGACGGTGAAAAGCGATGAGGTTGCGACTTAACGTCAGTGCCTTTGTGAAATATTCGGGCTAGAATAGCCGCGAAATTAGCGTAGCTTCGTGGGGACAAAGAACAAATGGAACGTAGATTCAGGCTGGTTTTGTCTTGCCCGGACCGGGTAGGCATTGTGGCAATGGTCAGTAACTTTATTTCCAGTCATGGCGGCTCAATCGCCGATGCAAACCAGCATTCTGATCCGAGCACCGGCTGGTTTTTCATGCGTGTTGAGATCCGAGCTGAATCGCTGCCGTTTTCTCTGGAAGAGCTGCGTAATGCGTTTTCCCCGATCGCCCAGTCATTCAATATGACCTGGGAGATCCATGATTCCGCCCAGCCGCGGAAAGTGATCCTGATGGCCAGCCGCCAGTCTCACTGTCTGGCCGACCTGCTGCACCGTTACCACGAAGGTGAGCTGGATTGTGAAATCCCGTGTGTAATATCCAACCATGATGATCTGCGCAGCATGGTGGAATGGCATAATATCCCGTATTTCCATGTGCCGGTTGATAAAGAGAATAAGACGGAACACTTCGAGCAGGTCAGCAAGCTAATCCGCGAGCATGAAGCTGATACCGTCGTACTGGCGCGATACATGCAGATTCTGCCATCCGATATTTGTGCGGAGTACGAGCGCCGTATCATAAATATCCACCACAGTTTCCTGCCGTCCTTTGCGGGTGCCAAGCCTTATCACCAGGCGCACGAGCGCGGAGTGAAGCTGATAGGGGCAACCTGTCACTACGTAACCGAAGATCTGGATGCGGGCCCTATCATCGATCAGGACGTGATTCGCATCAGCCACCAGGACACCCCGGAAGAGATGGTACGCCTGGGTCGTGACGTGGAAAAGATGGTTTTGTCGCGTGGTCTACGCTGGCACCTGCAGGACCGAATTTTGGTGCAGGGCAATAAAACAGTCGTATTTAACTAAAGTATGAACTTTCGCGTTGCGAGTCGGCTGGTATTGGTATAAAGATAAGGATGAGGGCTGGATTCGATATCCCATGATGTTGTCTCTGGGGACAGCCCTGGCAAGGAGGAAACCCAATGCTCAGATCCGTAAAAGCTCAGGATTACATGTGTGAAGCCCTGATTACCTTCAAACCGGAAACTGATCTGTTTGAAGCGATCAATGCACTTGTGGACAACGGCATTACCGGTGCCCCAGTCATTGATAGTGGCGGTAACCTGGTGGGGCTGCTCTCTGAAGCTGACTGCCTGCGTGCAATCCTGACGCTGACTTACCATGAAGAAGAGATGGGTGGTGTAGTTGGTGACTACATGGTGGAAGAAGTGCACACCGTCAACTACGATGCTGACATCATTGCAGTCGCCAAAGAGTTTATTGACAACGGCCGCCGTCGCTTGCCGGTTCTCAGAGACGGTAAAGTGATTGGACAGATTAGCCGTCGCGATATCCTGCGAGCGGTTGAGATCTTTGCTCAAGACGGTTAACGTTGTGTGCTGTGAAATCAGGCCGCAGCTTTGTCTGCGGCTTTTTTATTTGTAAGGTACTGAACTGCTGATGGGTTACCAGATTCCCGAACAACCAATGCTTATTTACCCCTCTCTGGCCGAGAAGTTTGGTCTGGAAGAGGCGTTGTTGCTGGGCATCTATCACCAACTCTCGCAACGTATGGGACTGCGTTTACGTAGCGGGACTGAGATTAAGCTGGACACGCAGAGTTGGCGCCAATTGGTGCCGTTTTGGTCACAAGATCAGATTGCCATGGTGACCAACAGCTTGGTTTCACAAGGGGCTATTGATGCCAGTGTCAGTAAAACACTGGTCAAGATTGTGCTGCTTCCAAACCAGGGACAGCCTGCGCCGGAAGCCAGTGAGCCGACAGTTGTGGCAGAGCCTGAAATGGAGATGGTGAGTCGCCTGCAGGTGGTAGATCAGCCGCCTCCGCTCATCGATGAGCCGCCCCCACTGGGTATGGCACAACCACCTCAACGGCCGATGCCTCCTGTGCAGGAGCCGCAACGGCAGTCGCCAGCCGCGCAACGGACACCGGCACCTGCGTTTGGCGGCAGTACCGGTTGGCGTCGACACAAGAGTGAGCTGCAGGTAATCTTTGAGCAGCATGAAGAGCGAAATCAACACCTGCATACCATGTTCCTCGGGTGGCAGCCTACCGCCAATTTTTTCGAACTGCTACCACGTCATGGGATCAGTGAAGAGTTTGCCCGCAGCTGTATTGATGAGTTTGTGCTTTACTGGGTAAACAGAGATCGTCGTGAAACCAACTGGGATCAGAAATTCCTGGCTTGGGTTAAACGGGACTGGGTGCAGAAGCAGACGCGCGATGCGCGTGAACAGCGCGTGGCGCAGCAAGAGAAAAGTTTTAACAATGAAAACTCCCGCAGAGATACTCGCGAAAAACGAAAACGGGTTACCCAAGCCATCATGGACATCAAGGACACCGACTGGTGAAACCCGAGTGCCTGTGAACCCGCAAGGGCACGCGAGTGGTCAGGCACAACCTCAACCGATCTCCAACGAGACCAAAACCCTCGTTAATATGATTTTCGCCCGCTTTATGGCGATCTACGGGCACAAATTCAAAAGTTGCTTCGAAACCCAGGATGAACTGCGTCTGGCCAAGCGTGAGTGGGCGCTGAGCCTGCGGGGGTACAACGAATCCGAGCTTGTAGTGGCGATTGATCGTTGCAAGGAATCACTGGCCTGGATGCCCTCTGTGTCCGAGTTTCTGGCGATACTGCAGGAGCTACGCGGTGACCATGGCTTGCCTGCTTCCCGCAATGCCTATGTGGAGGCCTGCATGCACGCTGATCACCCGACCAAACATACCTGGAGTCACCCGGCAGTGTATCAGGCGGGTAAGGCAACGGGTTGGTTCCGTCTGCGTACCGAAGACGAGGCCAATGTGGTCGGTGACTTTAACTACCACTACCAGGTGATGTGCCAGCGTGTGCGCGATGGCGAGAATCTGGAAGAGGCGGTGCCGATGGCGCTGGAAGATAAAAGCGACAATACACTGGTCGACTTTATTCAGCGTTGGGGCGAAGAGCAGAATCTGGAGCCGACGGTTGCGGCGAAGTTGCTCTACTATCTGATGAAGCCAAAGGGCAGTGCGACTCGTCAGCGTTTTAAGGAGATCGCCCAGAAAGACGCTGATGCATTGGGTATCCAGCTGCCCGAAGACTACCAGTAACTGCAGTATTTCTCTCCGTTTGACAGGAGGAACGCTGTTTCTTCCTGTCTTCACTGGCACTTGTCATATTTTTCCCGCATTATCTTTTTCGCACCTGCGCAATGCAGGTGCTTCATGCGCTGCCGCTCTTTGCTACTCACTAATCAGTGTGGATATAGCTTAAACCTGACATAGAAGAAAGAGAGGGCGAATTTCCTGAAGTTGTTAATTGGTGCCTCAGAAAGGATTTGGGCCCGGCGAACGGCTTTGGAACAGTCAGCGTGTTTTCAAGGAATCCGTTGATTAAGCCGCATATATACACCGGCTTTTACCACGGTTCCTTCATCACTAGGGACTGAATAAATGGAACAAAACGAACGTATAGCACTATTTATCGACCTGGATAACTTTGTAGGTTTCTGTCTGGATGACGGTCTGGCGATGGATATCAAGGGCGAGATTAAAAAACTTGAAGAGCACGGCCGTGTCAGTATCCGCCGCTCTTTCGGTGATATCGTCAAGCTGCCGATGGCCGCGGATAAGAAACAGGAACTGCGTCAGATGCTGCAGGCGAATTTGGTGCAGCACGAAGATATTCCCCATTACAACAACTACAAAAACACGGCTGATATCCGTCTGGCGATAGAAGCTTTGTCGATTGCGTATACCTACCCGGATATCAACTGTTTTGCGGTTATCGCCAATGACCGCGACTTTATGCCGCTGTTTGCCAAGTTGAAGGAGATTGGTAAAACCGTGATCGGCATTGGCAGTACCAGTGATTCCGTCGGCGAGTTGTACCGCAGTGCCTGCGATATTTTCTATTATCACGACGAGCTGGGCTCCCATAAGCCGCGCATCAAGAAGCGTGCGCTCAGCAACGAGCAGGATGTGATCGATCTGTTGCTGGAGACGGTGGAGTACCTGGAAAGCGAAGACCGCAAACCGCTGGGAGCCACCCTGGTGCCTGAGATGAAGGCACGCGCTGATCTGGACTTTAAGAATTACCCATACGGCTCATTCCGTGGGTTCTGCGAGATGTTGGAAGGGAGGGGAATTATCTCCACCGAACCACAGGGCGGTGATGTGATTGTCTCCATCGTACCGGGTGCGGTTGCTGAACGAGGGGAATCCCAGGAGCAGCGCCCGACAGGTTTGTTGCAGGAATACATGGATTTTGTGAAGAGTGTCTTCAAGCTAAAGGCCGATCTGCCAAGCCACGACCAACGCCTGCAGATCTACCACAAAGCGGACGAGATCCTGGCCGAAAGTCCGGAAGGGGTGGCGTTGAAAGAACTCTCTCAGCAGGTGACCGATGAGCTAGGCCTTAGCAACGGTGAGCAGACTGCAGTGTATAAGATCATCTATACCTTGTATCGTGCGCAGAGTTATCTGGCTGAGCGTACCGAGGACAGCTACAACCCACAGATTCTGCACAGTATCGTCAGTCATGACGAGATGGAGAAAAACCTGATCAAGCGCCTTATTATCCTGTTCCGCAAACACCAGCCGGAATCTGAGTTTAACGCGCACAAATGGTCGGAAGTGTTTGTTGGCAATACGTCGTTCTCACGCCTGATCAAGTTTGTATATAACTATGAATAATCGGGCAGGGTGATGCGGAAACTAAAAAGGCGGTATCAAAAGATACCGCCTTTTTTGTGTTTGTTGGTTCGATTAACCGAGATTGCCGCCAAACATCTGGCCGATCGCCTCGGACAGTTTCTCGCTGCGGTCCGGACTGCGGAATACATGCAGGATCAGGGCACGCAGGTCCGGCATAAACATCAGGTCCGCCAGAATACGCGAGAAGCCTACCTGACCGGATTTGCCAGCAGCCAGTGCTTCCAGATACGGCTTCAGTACTTCTGGAAAGCGCAGGCTGACGTTGCAGCGGGTTGCAATCGCTGCCAGTACTTCCGCTTCCAGGGCGTGTTCGGTGTTCAGGACCGCCAGGACCAGGTCGCGTTTGGCTTCTTCATTGTGGCCATTGGAAATTGCGCGGAGTTGTGCCGCCACATGGTTGGCCGTTGTCGCTTCTGCTTGCAGACTGGTCTGCAAGCGTGCGCTCAGTGCTGAAAACAGTGTGTGATCCGGAGTGATGTTCTCAAGACAGGTGCAGAGCACTTCGTAGACTTCGTCGGGCAGTTGCGGGATCGCTTTAGTCAGGATTTCGCTGTTACGGCCTTTGTCATGGCGTACCACCAGATCTGCGATGCCCTGGTAACCAAGTGCCTGCCACTGGTCATAACCGAGCTGACCGTCAAAGTACTGCTGGGCATATTCGTAGTACTGAGAGGCCGGCTGACCGATTGCCAGGGTGGCGTGGGCGTGGAAGATCGCCATCTTCTCCTGCTCAGGTTTAAAGGAGAATGGGTTGTCCTGCAGGGCATCTTTCTTGGTGCTGTCCGGGTCACCGGAAAGTACGTTGCTGATGTTCTGCATCAGGCGGTTCATGAAATCATCCCGTGCCGCCTGCACCAGATAACCCTGTTCATCCAGCGGCAACTTCAGGAACCACACCACGTTCTGGTCCTTTAGCTTCGGGTTCCACATCAATAGCGCAATCCATGCGTGATGCATAAACGGTGCTGGATAAGGAACCTGTGCCTGTTCCACTTTGTTGAACGTTTCAGCAGACAGCTTGCTGACACGGCGGCCCATATCAAAGATACGCAGTTGGGTCTCGGATTGGCGCAAAAACTCAACAAGGGATGGGATTTGGGACATGATCGATCTCGATAAAGATTTCGGAAACGGGGCCGATTTTACCAGTGCTCAGACACAATCAACAGCGCTACCTTGGCCGGAGACTGGCTATGTCATCGACACCGCTCTGGGTGTATGGGGGTAGATCATGCTTTAGTGCTTTTTTCGTATGTGTCTTTTGCAACAAAAGTTTAAAGCGGATACCCTAACCTTAGCATTTTAAAGGTTATTTTCACTTAGGGAGATACAGGGCTCTTGAATAGCGCTCTTCTTGCATTAGGACGCTCGATGGTTGGCAGTCTACGTGACCTGGCACCAATCATTCTTGTCATCGGATTTTTCCAAATCTTTGTTTTACAGCAGGGTGTGCCCGACTTTGTCGGACTCGTTGTCGGCTTGCTGTGTGTCGTCGCCGGACTGACATTTTTTATCTATGGCCTGGAGATGGGGTTGTTTCCTATCGGGGAAACCATGGCCCACTCCTTTGCCCGGAAGGGCAGTGTCATATGGCTCTTGGTCTTCGCTTTCTGCCTTGGCTTTGGCACGACGGTGGCAGAACCTGCCTTGATTGCGGTAGCGGATGAGGCTGCCAAGGTGGCTGCAACCGGGGGGATGATAGTTGACTCTGCAGAGGCGCGTGGCAGTTATGCAAGCGGTCTGCGATTTACGGTGGCGTTCTCTGTAGGCCTGGCGATTGTGCTGGGTGTACTGCGTATCCTTAAGGGCTGGTCGATCCAGTACATGATCATCGCCGGTTATATTATGGTGGTGATTATGACCATGTTTGCGCCACGCGAGATTATCGGTATCGCTTACGACTCCGGTGGTGTCACCACGTCGACTATCACCGTGCCGCTGGTGACTGCGCTGGGTGTGGGCTTGGCGTCTTCTATTGAAGGGCGCAACCCGATGACTGATGGTTTTGGTTTGATCGCTTTTGCTTCGCTGACACCTATGATCTTTGTCATGGCTTACGGGATGGTGATCTGATGGAATTCGTCATGCAATTGATCGACATTACCCTGGCCACCATCAAGGATGTGATTCCGATTGCGGCGATCATCTTTGGTTTTCAGCTGTTTGTGATTCGGCGCCCGATCCCAAATGTAAAGCGAGTTGTGATTGGCTTTGCCTATGTTATTGTCGGGCTTGCGCTCTTTTTGCTGGGGCTGGATAAAGCGCTGTTTCCAATCGGTCGTTTGATGGCCGAACAGCTGACGAACCCGGAGTTCATCAGTCAGTGGAGCGACAGTTTACCGGATGCTTTGCACTGGATGGACTACTACTGGGTGTTCCTGTTCGCATTTATGATTGGTGCCAGTACTACGATTGCCGAGCCATCGTTGATTGCGGTTGCGATCAAAGCCAACGAGGTGTCCGGTGGTGCGATTGGCGTCTGGGGCCTGCGTATCGCCGTAGCGCTGGGTGTTGCAGTAGGGATCTCGCTGGGTACCTGGCGTATCGTGACCGGTTATCCGATCCATTGGTTTATTATCGCCGGTTATATCGTGGTGGTGATTCAGACCGTGTGGGCACCGAAAATGATTGTGCCACTGGCGTACGATTCAGGTGGAGTAACCACATCCACGGTAACGGTACCGCTGGTGGCGGCACTGGGGCTGGGGCTGGCGGAAACCGTACCGGGGCGCAGTGCTCTGATCGATGGTTTTGGCTTGATTGCCTTCGCAAGTCTGTTCCCGATGATTACGGTGATGGGCTATGCACAGATTACAGAATGGTTGGCGAAGCGTGATGCGAAACTCCGCGAAACAGCGGATGCCTGACCATTATTTAGAGACGTAGAAAACGGAGAATTTGCCGTGCATTTCAAACTGTTAGTGGTGTTTGTCGAAGATACCAAAACAGAGCAGGTTATGAAGGCAGCGCGAGAAGCGGGTGCGACTGGCGCAACTGTCATCAATAACGCACGTGGTGAGGGTGTTACCAAAACCAAAACGTTCTTTGGGCTGACTCTGGAAACCCAGCGTGATGTCCTGCTTTTTATTACTGAAGAGCACCTTAGTCGTAAGATTCTGGAAACAATTGGTGAGGTAGGGGGCTTTGATGATGCGCCGGGCCGAGGAATTGCGATTCAGCTGGATGTTGAAGATGCGGTGGGCGTAGCCCATCAGATTCAGACCCTGACCAATGTGGTAGAGGAAGAGATATGAGCAGCGAAAAGAATGTTGTTCGAGTAAAAGACGTGATGACCCAGGACTTCGCAATGGTCGACGGACTGGTCACAATCAAGGATGCATTGGAGCTGTTCAGGCAGAAGCAGGTGAGTACTCTGCTGATCAACAAACGCCATGAGGACGATGAGTATGGCATCCTGTTGTTGTCAGACATTGCCAAGCAGGTGGTGGCTAAAGATCGTTCCCCTGAGCGCGTAAACGTCTACGAGGTGATGTCCAAGCCGGTGGTGTCCGTAGAGTCCCGCATGGATGTACGTTACTGTGCGCGCCTGTTTGATAACTTTGGCCTGGGCCGTGCGCCAGTGATCGACAACGGTCAGGTGATGGGGGTTGTGAGTTACAACGATATTGTGCTGAAAGGTCTGATCTGATCAGAATACTGGGCAAATAAAAAACGGGCTCTGACCTTGCGGTCGAGCCCGTTTTTTGTGCTTTCTCAACATCGTATCAATGGCGTACGTTGAGGGCATTGTCCAGTTGTTGGATCAGTGACTCCAGTTGTGCTGTATCCGCTTCCAACGTTTTGAGCGCTTCCTCTGCCATCGTATGCATATTGCTGTTTTGAGGCAGTGCTATCTGCTGGTCGATCATCACCTGCAGGCGCGGGATCATCAGCCACTGTATCCACTCAGAGAACATCAGTGTATCCACGCAAAACGGCTGTGTGCTGGCGAGCGCTTCAGCTGAGGGTGATTGCTCCCCCCACAGCTGTTTGGCTTCCATCTCGTCGCGGATCGCGATCAGCAAGGCGCTGACACGGGTAGCGCGGTCGTTCATTTACCGCGTGCTTCCTTCAGGGTATCGGCGATCAGGAACGCTAGTTCCAGTGCCTGTTCGCCGTTCAGGCGAGGGTCACAGAAGGTGTCGTAGCGATCTGCCAGACCTTCTTCAGTGATCTGATACGCGCCGCCGATACACTCGGTCACGTTCTGACCGGTCATTTCGAAGTGCACACCGCCCGCATAAGTACCTTCAGCGCGGTGAACCTGGAAGAAACCTTTCATCTCCTGCAGGATCGCGTTCACGCTACGGGTCTTGTAGCCGGAAGACGCCTTGATGGTGTTGCCGTGCATCGGATCGGAGCTCCAGACCACGTTGCGGCCTTCGGATTTCACGGTGCGAACCAGCGGTGGCAGCATGTCTTCGATGTTGTCGGCACCCATGCGGGCGATCAGTGTCAGACGACCAGGGATGTTGTCCGGGTTCAGGATGTCCATCAGGCGGATCAGATCATCGGTAGACGTGGTTGGGCCTACCTTTACGCCGATTGGGTTCTGAATGCCTTTCAGGAACTCAACGTGGGCGTGATCCGGTTGACGGGTACGGTCGCCGATCCACAGCATGTGGGCGGAGCAGTCGTACCACTGATCGGTGATGCTGTCCTTACGGGTCAGAGCTTCCTCGTAACCCAGCAGCAGTGCCTCGTGGGAGGTGTACAGGCTGGTTTCGTGGATCTGTGGTGTGGTTTCAGAGGTCAGGCCACAGGCTTCCATAAAGGCCAGGGCCTGATCGATCTGAGTCGCCAGGTGCTGGTATTTCTCACCCAGTGGGCTCTTGTCTACGAAACCCTGATTCCAGCGGTGTACCTGGTGCAGGTCGGCAAAACCACCCTGAGCGAATGCGCGCAGCAGGTTTAGTGTGGATGCGGACTGGTGGTACGCTTGCAGCAGACGTTCCGGATCGGCGATACGCGATTCAGCCGTGAAGTCGATACCGTTAACGATATCACCACGGTAGCTTGGCAGTTCGATGCCGCCGCTGGTTTCAGTGGCCGCGGAACGTGGCTTGGCAAACTGGCCCGCCATACGGCCGATTTTCACAACCGGGCAACTGCCTGCAAAGGTCAGCACTACCGCCATCTGCAGCAGCACCTGGAAGGTGTCGCGAATCTTGTTGGCGTTAAACTCAGCAAAACTCTCCGCACAGTCACCGCCCTGCAGTAAAAAGGCGTTACCGTTCGCAACTTCTGCGAGGTGCGACTGCAGGTTACGGATCTCACCCGCAAATACCAGTGGTGGCATTGTGCTGAGCGTTTCTTCTACCTGCTTAAGTGCGGCCTGATCCGGATATTCCGGCTGCTGGACAATCGGAAGGTTCCGCCAGCTATTCGGGGTCCAGTTTTGCATTTCTTATCCTGAGTATTTCCTGAGTTAAGGGCGACAGTGTAAGGCATCGCGCTGGATAAACAAGAGTGTGATTTTCCTGTTTGTTGTTTTGCGTTAGGGTAACCGCATATTTTTTGGAGGATATGACATGTCAATTGAAGATCGCGAAAAGGGGCTGGCTGTACGTACCGAGGTTATGGGTGAAGAGTTTGTACAGCGGGCTATCGACAACACCACCGAATTTACGGCACCGGTACAGGATTGGATAAATGAAAACGCCTGGGGTTCCACCTGGCAGCGAGAGGGATTGCCGCGCTCTACACGCAGCCTGGTAACCATTGCCATGCTGGCGGCGCTAAAGGCACCTACCGAGCTGAAAGGGCATGTGCGAGGCGCGCTGCGTAACGGCTGTACGCCGGAAGAGATTCAGGAAGTGCTTTTGCATTCTATCGTGTATTGCGGTGCTCCGGCGGCTCAGGAAGCGTTTCGTGCTGCGAAAGAGGTGATCGAAAACTGGGAAGGGTAATGGGAACCCGGTCTGGATATATCGGGCGTCAGAAGTGAAGAAACATCCCTGTTCTTCTGTATAGGGTGTCAATCTTTAAGCGGATTTGATGCCTGAAAGGTTGCGGAAGGAGACTTCCTTGGCGGTGCTGAGGAAGTCCACCATGAAGTCCGCATTTTTCTGGTCTTCGCGAATCGCGGCATAGAGCGTGCACCACACGCCTTTCTCGCCGAGGGAGCGTACGGCGATGTAATCCCTCTGGACATACTCGTGAAGTGCCCAGTTCGGCAGGGCGGCAACACCACGTCCGCTGGCAACCAGCTGCATCATCATCACGGTCAGTTCGGCGGTGCGGATACTCGCCGGTTCAACATCAGCCGGATCCAGGAAGTAGTTAAATATGTCCAGTTTCTCTTTTTCTACCGGATAGGTAATCAGGACCTCCTGCTCGAGATCACCCGGCTGTACAAAGCGTCGAGCCATCAGGCGGTGCTGCTTGCTGATCGCCAGGACCGATTCGTAGGTGAACAAAGGAATGTACGCGATGCCGTTACGGGGCTCCGGGTCGGAGGTAATCACCAGATCCAGGTCGCCACGGGCCAGGGCGGGCAGTGGGTGGAAGCTGAAACCGCTGGACAGATCCAGCTCAACCTCCGGCCAGTGCTGGCGGAAGTGATCGATGGTAGGCATCAGCCAGTCAAAGCAGCTGTGACATTCGATACACAGATTCAGGCGGCCCGCTTCACCACCGGCCAATCGGGCGATATCGCGCTCGGCGCTGCGTATCATCGGTAGCATTTCATCTGCCAAAGACAGAAGGCGCTGGCCTGCACTGGTAAAGCAGATCGGCTTGGTTTTGCGGATAAACAGCGAGCAGTCCAGGCGGTCTTCGAGGTCTTTAATCTGGTGTGAGAGCGCAGATTGGGTCAAATGAACTCGCTCGGCCGCCTCAACCAGACTCCCCGCGTCCCGCAGAGCAGACAAAGTTTTCAGATGACGAAGTTCGATCATTGTACGCTCCCCTGTGACAGATGTATGTCGAAGTATAGTTGCTCTGAAGGGAAAGAGGTGAATCGGACCGGTTTATCAGAGAATCCGGTCCGATCGGTCAGGTATGAGCCTTAAGCGTTGTTTGGCAGTCCAACCAACAAGAACTCAAGCAGGGCTTTCTGTGCGTGCAGACGGTTTTCCGCTTCATCGAAAACAACGGAGCGTGGGTCGTCCATCATCTCGGCACTCACTTCTTCGCCGCGGTGTGCAGGCAGGCAGTGCATGAAGATCGCCTCTTTGTCGGCCAGGTCCATCAGTTCCGGGGTTACCTGATAACCGGCAAAGGCGATCTCGCGCTCTTTCTGCTCCTCTTCCTGGCCCATGGATGCCCAAACGTCAGTCACAACTAAGTGGCTGTCCTTGATCGCTTCGGCTGGGGTGCGGAAGATGGTGATGCGGTCCTTGTTCTCTTCCAGTAGTTCCTGCATCGGCTCAAACCCTTCCGGGCAGGCGATGTTCAGGTGGAAGTCGAACTGACGAGCAGCGTTGATGTAGGAGTTGCACATGTTGTTGCCGTCGCCCACCCAGGTCACAGTCTTGCCCTGGATGTTGCCGCGGTGCTCGCGGTAGGTCTGCATGTCGGCTAGCAGCTGGCACGGGTGGTACTCGTTGGTCAGTGCATTGATCACCGGTACAGAGGAGTTTGCTGCAAACTCTTCCACAATCTCGTGACCGTGGGTACGGATCATAACCACATCAACCATGCTGGAGATCACGCGTGCGCTGTCGGAGATCGGCTCGCCGCGACCCAGCTGGGTATCGCGTGGCGACAGGAACATGGCGTGACCGCCAAACTGTGCCATGCCGGCTTCGAAAGACACACGGGTACGGGTGGATGATTTTTCAAAAATCATCGACATCACGCGGTTTTTTAGTGGTTCGTACACTTCGCCGCTGCGAAGAATGTTTTTCAGTTCGGTTGCTCTATCAACAACAGAGCTAAGCTCCGCAGGAGACAGGTCCCGCAGAGTCAAAAAATGTCTTGTAGTCATTGTGATTTTCTCGCTACGTCAGACGTAGCCGCGTGTTAAACACGCGGCTTGGCACGATCGTCAGCAGAGTAGATCTTGATCAGTTTGGAAATGGTGTTTACCAGCAGGTCCGCTTCTGTATCGGACATGATCAGTGGAGGTAGCATACGGACAATCTTGCCACCGCCAGTCACGTTCAGCAGAACACCTTTTACTTTGGCAAGTACGGCCAGTTCGGTACCGGCTTCGGTCAGCTCGATGGCGATCATCAGGCCGCGACCACGTACTTCTTTAACGTATTCGGCACCGCTTAATTGCTCGCGGAAGCCGTTGACAATGCGCTCACCCAGCTGTTTGGCACGCTCTGCCAGACCCTCGTTGCAAATAGTGTCTACAACGGCCAGGGCTGCGGCGGATGCCAGCGGGTTGCCACCGAAGGTGGAACCGTGGTTGCCAGGTACAAATACTTTCGCTGCGTTGCCGCTTGCCAGGCAGGCGCCGATCGGCATGCCATTACCCAAACCTTTTGCAGTGGTAACTACGTCAGGCACGATACCGCTCTGCTGGTAAGCAAAGTAAGTACCCGTGCGGCCGTTGCCGGTCTGAACTTCGTCCAGCATCAGCAACCAATCCTGTTCATCACAGATATCGCGCAACTGCGCCAGGTAATCATCCGCCGGGATCATTACACCGGATTCACCCTGAATCGGCTCAACCAGAATAGCTACTACATTAGGGTTGTTGGCCGCGATGGTGCGAATTGCATCTACATCGTTAAAAGGTGCACGGACAAAGCCCGCTACCAGCGGCTCGAAGCCTGCCTGGGCGGAACGGTTGCCGGTGGCACTCAGGGTTGCCATGGTACGACCGTGGAAAGAGTTTTCCATCACGATGATGGTAGGCAGATCGATGCCTTTTGAGTGGCCGTATCGTCGCGCGATCTTGATGGCAGCTTCGTTCGCTTCAGCGCCGGAGTTGCCGAAAAATACGTTGTCCATGCCTGAGATGCGAGTCAGGCGTTCAGCCAACTGCTCCTGCAGGGGAATAGAGTAGAGGTTGGAAGTGTGTATCAGGCGGGCAGCCTGCTCGCTGATAGCGTGAGTTACAGCTGGGTGTGCGTGACCCAGACCGGTAACAGCGATGCCGCTCAGAGCGTCCAGATACTTGTTTCCATCCGTGTCATACAACCACGCGCCTTCACCGCGTTCAAAAGCAACTGAAAGCCGGTTGTAGGTCTTCATTACTGGCTCTAGTGCCATAATCCTCTCCATACAACGCAAAAAGGCAGCTAACAGCTGCCACTAAAAAGCCGATTCTATGTGGTGTCTATCCCTTAATCAACCTCTCATTATTGAACGCGCCAGAGATAATAGAAATCGATTAGTAGATGCTAATAAGTTTCTGCTATCGCCCTGATTGAATTTTCTAAATATACATTAACAGAGTGATATGGTCGGATATGTGTTAAGATTTCTGCACGTGAAGACAGACACACGGTGTCTTCAAAGTGAAAGCAGATAGGTGTATGAATGAGCGTTATCGATACCATTAAAGAGCAGATTGAAAACAACGACATCCTGCTGTACATGAAAGGCACGCCACGTTTCCCGCAGTGTGGTTTCTCCTCCCGCGCGTCCGAAGCGGTGATGGGTTGTGGTGAGCGTTTTGCATTCGTGAATATTCTGGAAAACCCGGAAATACGTGCAGAGCTGCCTAAGTATGCAAACTGGCCGACCTTCCCACAGCTGTGGATCAAAGGTGAGTTGATTGGCGGCTGCGATATCATCTGTGAAATGGCTGCATCCGGCGAGCTGGAAGAGCTGATCAAGGAAGCTTCTGCATCTGATGAAGCAAGCGCCGAGTAATAAAAATTTATAAAAGAGAGGCTTGCAGCTGCGGGCCTCTCTTTTATTATGGAAACTCAAAACGAACTATACCCACATACGGAGACAAACAATGGGCGTACTCGTAGGTAAACAGGCACCAGATTTTACAGCTCCAGCAGTACTGGCTAACGGTGAAATCGTAGATGCTTACACGCTGTCTGAAGCAGTTAAAGGCAAGAAAGCCGTAGTATTCTTCTACCCGCTGGATTTCACTTTTGTTTGTCCTTCTGAGCTGCTGGCATTTGACCACCGCATCGAAGAATTCCAGAAGCGTAACGTTGAAGTGATCGGTGTATCCATCGATTCTCACTTCTCCCATAACGCTTGGCGTAACACGCCGGTAAACGAAGGTGGTATCGGCCCTGTTAAGTACACTCTGGTAGCGGACATGACTCACGCAATCTGCCAGGCGTACGACGTTGAATCTGAAGGCGGTGTTGCATTCCGTGGTTCTTTCCTGATCGACGAAGACGGTCTGGTACGTCACCAGGTTGTTAACGATCTGCCACTGGGCCGTAACGTTGACGAAATGCTGCGTATGGTTGACGCGCTGGCATTCCACCAGGAGCACGGTGAAGTGTGCCCAGCGGGCTGGAACCAGGGTGACAAAGGTATGGTTGCTTCCCCAGAAGGTGTGGCGGCTTACCTGACAGAAGAAGCTGACAACCTGTAAGTCAGGCTCTTCAAACGTTTATAAAAAACCCGCCTGATGGCGGGTTTTTTGTGTCTGTCTGGGGCGTTTGGATGGCTCAGGCGCCGAAGCCGAACTCGTCTTCGTACTCTTCCTGACCGGCCAGTACCATGTCCCAGCCGCCGAGGTCTTTCCAGCGGTTAACGATGGAGCAGAACAGTTCGGCGGTTTTCAGGGTGTCGTACAGGGCAGAGTGAGCCTGTTTGCCGTCAAACTCGATATCTGCCACTTCACAGGCTTTCGCCAGCACGGTCTGACCGTAAGCAAGTCCGGACAGGGTGGCGGTGTCGAAGCTGGAGAACGGGTGGAACGGGTTGCGCTTCACGTCGGTGCGTTCTGCTGCTGCGTTTACAAATCCCTGATCGAAAGCGGAGTTGTGGCCAACCAGAATGGCGCGCTTGCAGTCGTGAGATTTGATCGACTTGCGGATCGGCTTGAAAATGCTCTCCAGCGCTTCGCGTTCGCTTATTGCGCCACGGTCCGGATCAAACGGGTCGATGCCGGTGAAGTCCAGTGCCGCTTTCTCCAGGTTGGCGCCTTCAAACGGCTCTACATGGGCTTCGTAGTATTTGTCGACCAGCAGGTAGCCGTTGTCATCCATTGTGAGGGTGGCGGCAGCGATCTCCAGCAGTGCGTCGGTCTTGGCGTTAAAACCTGCAGTTTCTACGTCAACCACAACTGGGAGAAACCCGCGAAAGCGGTTGGCCATGGGGTGTTTATACGGATCAGGACGGCTCAAGAGATTCCCTTACTTTCTGAAATTGCTCATAGTTTGTTCGCCATTCTACCAGCGTTGCTTTTTGATAGCTAAGGAAGCTGTGGGCAAGGTCGTAAGTCCCGCAGGGAAAGTCCCGGATGTTTTTCTCGGAGCCTAAAGGTGTTGTCGTTAGAGCCGAAAGAGATAAGATAACCGTTTGATTGTTTCAAATTGACAGGTGCGTTGTTGTGTTCACAAGACTGATTCCCGTTCTGCTGCTCTGGTTGATCAGTACCGTTGTTCATGCAGTGAGCTATCGCGCAACGATTGAAGACTCCAACTGGGAGCTGGAATCCTCCATCTTCGTATGCCGCCTGTCCCATGAAATACCCTCCTTTGGCCGTGCTGTCTTTGAGCACGAAGCCGGCGAAAATGTTCACTTCTTGCTGGATCCCACAGAGAAGGGGCACTTTGCCAAAGGTGCAATGCTGGTGTCTGAAGCACCGCCTTGGCGTCCGGGGTTGCTGACCAAAGCGATCGGTCCGGTGAAGGCGGTCAAAAGTGGCGAGTTGGATGTAAAAACCGATTATGCCAAAGCGATGTTGGCGGCCCTGCACAAGGGATTGATGCCAACCTTCACTACCGAAACCTGGTACGGGACGCCGGAATATCTGCGCGTTTCGGTGTCTGCGGTGAACTTCCGCAATGCCTACAACGACTATGTTGGTTGTGTTGCACAGTTGCTGCCGGTGAATTACCGCCAAGTGGCGCGTACCGCGGTGTTGTTCCCGCCGGGTGAGTGGCGTCTGTCCGACTCCACCCGTGAGCGCCTGGATCTGATTATTCTCTACATCAAGAACGACAACAGCGTGCAGTCGGTGTATGTGGACGGCCACAGTGATTCAGCCGGTCGCCGACTGGCCAACCGAGACCTGTCCAAGAAGCGTGCTGAAGTGGTGACCGATTACTTCGTGAAAAATGGTTTGAGTGACGATATGGTCACCACCCGTTACCACGGTGAGCGTTATCCGGTGGTGCCGAACACCACGAAAGAGAACCGTGCCCGTAACCGCCGTGTAACAATTCGTCTGGAAAAGGAATAGCGCTGATATTTAAGCGCTAGAGTACCTTACCAGGCGTAGTGCTTATCTGATATAATCCCGCCCCTGTTTCTTACAACCGGTCGCGTTCTGCGGCCGACGTTTGCACAAGTTGGAGCTTGAGAATGTCCGAAATTAAGAAGGTTGTTCTGGCCTATTCCGGTGGACTGGACACTTCCGTAATCGTCCGCTGGCTGCAGGATGAGTACAACGCTGAGGTAGTAACCTTTACTGCCGACCTGGGTCAGGGTGAAGAAGTAGAACCTGCACGCGCTAAAGCGGAAGCGCTGGGCGTGAAAGAGATCTACATCGAAGATCTGCGCGAAGAGTTTGTACGTGATTTCGTATTCCCAATGTTCCGTGCAAATACTATCTACGAAGGCGAATACCTGCTGGGTACTTCCATTGCCCGTCCTCTGATTGCTAAGCGTCTGGTTGAGATCGCTCAGGAAACAGGTGCCGATGCTATCTCTCACGGTGCGACCGGTAAGGGTAACGACCAGGTACGTTTCGAAATGGGTGCTTACGCGCTGATGCCGGGTGTGCACGTAATTGCACCATGGCGTGAGTGGGACCTGAACTCCCGTGAAAAACTGATGCAGTACTGTGAAGACCACAACATCGAAGTGGACTTCGCGAAGAACAAGAAAAAGTCTCCGTACTCCATGGACGCCAACCTGCTGCACATCTCTTACGAAGGCGGCATTCTGGAAGATCCTTGGGCGGAAGCTGAAGAAGATATGTGGCGTTGGTCCGTATCTCCGGAGCAGGCTCCAGACGAAGCAACATACCTGGAGCTGACGTACGAAAAAGGCGACATCGTGGCGATCGACGGCAAGCGCATGAGCCCGGCTACTGTTCTGGAATACCTGAACAAAGTAGGTGGAGCAAACGGTGTAGGTCGACTGGACATCGTAGAAAACCGCTTCGTGGGCATGAAGTCCCGTGGTTGCTACGAAACTCCGGGGGGCACCATCATGTTGAAGGCGCACCGTGCAATCGAGTC
Source organism: Pontibacterium granulatum (assembly GCF_029961155.1). Classification (GTDB taxonomy): domain Bacteria; phylum Pseudomonadota; class Gammaproteobacteria; order Pseudomonadales; family Balneatricaceae; genus Pontibacterium; species Pontibacterium granulatum. The sequence continues at coordinate 253,357 of NZ_JASBRH010000002.1, forward strand.
CATCACACTGGATCGTGAAGCAGCGCACCTGAAAGATGAGCTGATGCCGCGTTACGCGAAAGTGATCTACAACGGTTTCTGGTGGTCAGAAGAGCGTAAGATGCTTCAGCAGGCGATCGACTACTCCCAGCGCAACGTAAACGGTGACGTTCGCGTGAAACTGTACAAAGGCTCTGTCGATGTTGTCGGCCGCCGCTCTAAGGACTCTCTGTTCGATGAAAGTATCGCAACTTTCGAAGACGATGCAGGTTCTTACGATCAGAAAGACGCAGCGGGCTTCATTAAGCTGAACGCTCTGCGTATGCGTATCGCTGCCAGCAAAGGCCGTGACCTGCTGGAAGACTGATTAGCACTCACCTAGAGTCATAGAAAAGCCCTGCGTTGAAAGCGCAGGGCTTTTTTTATACGCACGTTTGGTTCTTTTTGCCCGTGGCGGGAAAACTGTGCTACGTTTGACTCAATCTTGTTGTGCAAAAGCCTATGGAAATCAATTACTCAGGAAAGTCGGTTCTGATCGTCGACAATAAGCTCTCCGAGCTTGGCGCGTTGCGAGAAATTCTTGAGCAATTGGGCGTAAAGCGCGTTCAGGTCGCATCATCCGTTAACATGGCCCTCAGTCTGATGAGGGTGGAGGTCTATGATCTCTGTTTCGTGAATTACGATCTGGGACGAGATGAGAAAAACGGCCTGCAGCTACTGCTGGAAGCTAACTCCGAAAAACTGTTGAGTCGGCGCAACCTTTTTGTGCTGGTGGTGGATACTGAGCGTTCACACCTGTTATTCGGCTCGCTGGAAAACTCCCCCGATACCTATATCTCCAAACCTTATGATCCGGTCAGTGTACGCGCCCGGCTGGACAAGGTGATGCGCGTTAAACATGTTACCGAGTCGATTGATTCGTTGATGGATGACGGTAGCTGGGTTGAGGCGTTATCACAGTGTGATCACCTCTCCTCAATGTTCCCGGGGCTGCACTTGTACCTCAGTCGTCTGAAGGGGATTATTCTGTTGCAGTTGGCGCGCTACGAGGAGGCGGCAGACCTGTTCGAATCGCTGATCGAGCGGCGAGACCTCCCATGGGCCGAGGTTGGGCTGGGGGCCGCCTTCTATCATCTGGGACGCTATGACGATTCGTTGAGAATGCTGAACCGGGTGGTTGATAACGAACACCTGTGTGTGGAAGCGTTCTCCTGGCTCGGTCGGGCATACTGGGCCAAGGGGGCATTGCAGCAGGCGATTACTCTAATGCGCAAGGCAGTCATGCTGCAACCAACCTCTCCGCAGCTTCAGCGTGAACTGGCGGATCTGGCCGCGCAGGCCGAAGATTGGAATATTGCTATCGATTCCTATCGGGCGGCAATCCGTTATGGTCGCAACTCCGTGTTCCAGGAACCCTCTTCCTATTTTGGGTTGGCTCGCGCACTGGCGCATAAGATGAGCAAGGCGGGTGATACCGACGAGCTGGAAGGGGAGGTGATCCGCTTACTGGAAGATGTGGTGCTGGATCATCAGGGCTTTGAGGAAGTGGGGTTGTCCGCCAAGCTCTGCGGCAGTGATGTCTTCCGTATCGGCAAAGTCGAGGGGGTGTCTGAACAGCGTATGCGAGATGCCTGGGCGATGTTCCAGCGACTGGAAAGTGACGTGCAGTGTGCCTGGTTGGATGCGATTGTAGATGCCTCCAGCGATAGTCCGCTGGCCAACGAAATCAATGAGAAGAAAAAGGCCCTGGCCAATGTGATGGTGACTCTGAGTTGGGGTAAGGCCAACCTCAAGGCGATGATCAGTTTCCGAAAAGGGGAGCTGAACAGCGCCTTCAAACTGTTCCGTGAAGCACACCGGTTATTGCCAAATCACGTCGGGATTGCGCTGAACCTGGTACAGACCGGTATCGAGTTGGCGCGGCGAGTTGCCGATAACTCTGAGGTCCTGTTGTGCTGTGATATGGTGCTGGCGGATATCCGTTTTGGCGAGTTGTCCGCCCGACAGCAGGCGCGTTTCCGGTCGTTGGCCCAGCGCTGTGCTGAAATTGAACGTCATCTACCCGAAGTGGGCTGAAAGAGCTCGCGGCAGAATTTTGAGCGCTGTCTAGCGCTTTGATCTAAATCCCCATGAGCTGTTGGGCCAATTGCATTCACCGGGTCAGGTAGCTAAAATCGCCGCCAGCCAGAATTTAATCCAGCGGGCGCTCCTTCTGGTATCTCTTTGCCCGAGTCTACACGTTGAAAAACCATGAAAGCACATAAAATCCAGCAAGCTCCTGTTCCTATGCGTAACGTGGGGCCACTGAAGATCAGTGGTCCGGTACTGGACGAGAAGGTGACTGTACCGCTGGCGACTTACGAAACACCGCTATGGCCGTCCGTAGGTCGAGGTGCACGGGTATCAACGCTGGTAGAGGGCGGCATCAAGACCACCGTGATTGACGAGCGTATGACCCGCTCAATCCTGCTGGAAGCGGAAGACGCTACCGAGGCGATGCTGGCGTTGGAATCGATCAAGGCCCGCCGTGACGATCTGCAGGCCGTTGTGGCAACGTCCAGCCGTTTTGCCAAGCTGATCGACATGAACAGTCAGATCGTGGCAAACCTGATCTACCTGCGTTTGGAATTCACCACCGGTGATGCGTCCGGTCACAACATGGTGACCAACGCCGCAGACAAGATTATTCCATGGCTGCTGAATGAATACCCGCAGCTGCGTTACTCCTCCATCTCCGGCAACTACTGCTCCGACAAAAAAGCGACGGCTGTGAATGGCATTCTTGGCCGTGGCAAGTACGTGGTGTGTGAAATCACCATTCCGCGTGACATCTGCGAACGTCGCCTGAAGACCACGCCGGAGAAGGTGGTTGATCTGAACATCAAGAAAAACCTGATCGGTACCATGATCGCCGGTGGTTTGCGCAGTGCCAACGCCCACTACGCCAACATGCTGCTGGCGTTCTACCTGGCCACCGGACAGGATGCGGCCAACATCATCGAGGGTTCCCAGGGTATCGTGCACGCCGAAGTGCGTAACGGTGACCTGTACTTCTCCTGCACCCTGCCAAACCTGATCATGGGTACTGTGGGCAACGGTAAAGGCCTGGACTTCGTGGAGGAGAATCTGCGTGCATTGGGTTGTAAAGAGGATCGCGAGCCGGGTGCAAACTCCCGCCGTCTGGCTGCCATCTGTGGTGCGACTGTGCTCTGTGGTGAGCTGTCCCTGCTGGCGGCACAGACCAATCCGGGTGAGCTGATGGAAGCTCACATCAAACTGGAACGCTGATGTCTGATCCAACCAACGAACGCAAGATCGAACATATTCGCGCGATTGAGCACGATCCGGCAACAGATCGCGACTTCCGCTATTTTGATCGTATCCATCTGATGCACCGTGCTTTGCCGGAGCTGAGCCTGGATGAGATCGACACCACCACCCGTTTTCTGGATAAAGAACTCAGCTTCCCGCTGCTGATCTCATCCATGACCGGCGGGGATCACGAGTTGGTGACCACCATCAACCGTAACCTGGCGATTGCCGCAGAAGCGACCGGTGTTGCCATGGCAGTCGGTTCTCAGCGTGTAATGTTCAGTTCACCGCAGGCGCGGGAGAGTTTCGACCTGCGTAAGCAAGCGCCATCCACTGTATTGATCGGCAACATCGGTGCGGTGCAGCTGAACTACGGTATGGGTGCCGATGAAGCGAAGCGTGCGATCGATTGCCTGGACGCTGACGGTCTGTACCTGCACCTGAATCCGTTGCAGGAGGCGGTCCAGCCGGAAGGGGATACTAATTTTACCGGCCTTCAGCAGAAGATTGCCGCGCTGGTAAAAGCGCTGGATAAACCTGTTTTGTTTAAAGAGGTGGGCTCGGGCCTGTCTCCGGCGGATATTGAGCTTGGTTTGTCGGCCGGTATTCGTCACTTCGATCTGGCCGGTACCGGCGGTACTTCATGGAGCCGGATCGAACATCATCGTCGCAAAGACGGCTCCGATCTGGGCCTGCGCTTTCAGGATTGGGGCATCCCAACACCCAAAGCGCTGCAACTGGCGGAGCCATATCAAGATCGCGCGGCCTTTATTGCCAGCGGTGGTCTCAGAGATGGGATTGATATGGTGAAATCTGTTATACTCGGCGCCTCTTTGTGTGGTATCGCAGCGCCTTTGCTGAAACCTGCTATGGAATCAGCAGATGCAGTGATTGCGGAGATCGAACGGATGCGCCGCGAATTTACCACCGCCATGTTTCTGCTGGGTGTCCCGAATGTTCCTGCGTTATTCCGGAACCGGGCCCTGATTCTTGAAGAGTGTTGAGGATCGAGACGTTTTATGTCTGTCGGTATTGACGAAATTAGCTTCTATACATCGAACTACTATCTGGATTTGCGCACCTTGGCAGAAGTGCAGCAAACCGATCCGGATAAGTACTATGAAGGCATCGGTCAGGAAAAGATGGGTATGGCCGCGCCTGATGAAGATGTCGTCACCATGGCTGCGAATGCTGCGCTGCCGCTGATCGAGCGCGTAGGAACCGACGCTGTCAGCACTTTGATGTTTGCCACCGAGACCGGTATCGACCAGTCCAAAGCCGCGGGTGTTTATGTGCACCGTCTGCTGGGAATGAACAATAATTGCCGCGTAGTTGAGATGAAGCAGGCGTGCTACAGCGCAACGGCTGCGATCCAGATGGCGTGTGCTTTGGTTGCCCGTCAGCCTGAGAAAAAGGTGCTGGTGATTGCATCTGACGTGGCCCGTTACGACCTGGATTCTCCGGGCGAAGCCACCCAGGGATGTGGTGCTGTGGCGATGCTGATCTCTGCCAATCCACGTCTGCTGGAGATCGATCCGGAAGTGGGTAACCACACCGAAGACGTGATGGACTTCTGGCGTCCGAACTACCGTGCCACCGCACTGGTAGACGGCAAGTACTCTACCAAGATTTACCTGCGTGCGCTAAAAAAAGCCTGGGAAAACTTCCGTGAAGTCAGCTCCCTGGCGTTCGATGATTTCAGCCACTTCTGTTACCACCTGCCGTTCAGCCGTATGGCCCAGAAAGCTCACCAGCACCTGGCTAAACTGAACAAGGCGGACCTGACGCCGGAACAGATCGAAGGGCAGATCGAAGATACGTTGCTCTACAACCGCATTATCGGTAACAGCTACACGGCGTCGATGTACATCGGTCTGACCTCGCTGCTGGAAAACTGCAAGCAGAATATCGCCGGTAAGAAGATCGGTTTCTTCAGCTACGGCTCTGGCTGTGTAGCGGAGTTCTTTTCCGGTACGGTTGTGGCAGGCTACGAGAAGTACCTGCACCGCAGCGAACACAAGGCGATGCTGGACGAGCGCGAGGAAGTTTCCTACGAGAAATACCTCGAACTGTACCGCTACCCTGATCCACGTGACGGTTCCGACCTGACCATCGAAAAAGTGACTACCGGACGCTTCCGTCTGGCCGGTTTCAATCAGCACAAACGGGAATACGTCGCGAGCTGATGAACGCAATTGCCCCGGGTAAGGTCATCCTGAGTGGCGAGCACTCGGTGGTGTACGGGGCGCCTGCCATCGCGATGGCTGTGAGCGAGTCAATCCAGGCTCGCTTTTCCCCCGACAACTCCCAATCCCTTACGATCGACAGCGGCGAAGGTGAACCTTTCGTCTATCCGCTGGCGCGTTTGCCTGATCTGCAGCAGCAACTCAACCAGCGTTACGGTGACTTTGAAGCAGGGCTATTGCCTGTGGATAAGATCATGGACACACCACAGACCTTGCTGCTCTATGCCTTGTCCCATTTTGACTATCTGCCTGCGGGCACACTGACCACAGCATCGACTCTGCCTACCGGTGCTGGTATGGGCTCGTCTGCCGCGGCGATCGCCGCCACGCTGGTATTGGCAGAGCAGCTGTCAGGACACCCCCTGTCTCTGCAGGAGCGCTTTTCCCTGGTCCGTTATTGCGAACGTTTGCAGCACGGACGGGGCAGTGCGATCGATGCAGCGGCGGTGACCCACGGTGGATTGATTCAGGTGCAAAATGCTGAAGTGATCCGTCTGGAATGTCACTTGGGCGCGGGCTGGTACCGTATCAACAGCGGTCGTCCGGTTGTGTCTACCGGTGAATGCGTGGCCGCGGTGCGTGAGGCATATGGGGCGAGTGCGATCTGGTCGGAGTTTGCCGATATTACCCAGGCTATTCCTGAAGCACTGAATCAGCCCGAGCGCTTAACCACTTTACTGCGAGCGAACCATCAACTGTTGCGGCAGATCGGGGTGGTGCCTGCTCCAGTAACTAAATTTATTGCTCAGGTGGAACAATTGGGGGGCGCGGCCAAGATCAGTGGCGCCGGTGCCAATCGTGGTGAACAGGGGGGATTGATTCTGGTGTACCTGCCGGATAGTGCACTCGCAGACTTGCGCACCCTGAGCAATCAATACAACTATCAGATATCAGCTTTAACTGAGGATCGTGAAGGTGCACGTAGCATCTGAGATTAAGGTTTCTGCGCCTGGCAGCATCATGCTGATGGGTGAACACGCGGTGCTGTTCGGACACCGTGCTCTGGCCTGTGCTGTGGATAAATACATGCACGTGTCCCTCCAGCCCCGTGATGATCGCGATGTGGTGATCGACTCGGCCCTGGCGAACTACCACAGCTCACTGGATCAACTGGCCGACGATGACCGCCTGAGTTTTGTACTGGCAGCGATCCGTCGTTTCCAGTCCCAACTGCCGTCCGGTTTCACCCTGAGCATCCGCTCCGAGTTTTCCCACACCGTGGGACTGGGCTCCTCTGCAGCGGTTACCGCTGCCGTGGTAGCGGCTATCATGGCCTTCGCAACCGGCGAACAGCCCGGCAAAGAGCAGTTGTTTGATCAGGCGCTGGCGGTGGTGCATGAGGTACAGGACGGGCGTGGTTCGGGTACTGATCTGGTGGCATCGGTGTACGGTGGTCTGATCGCCTATACGGTGAAACCGCGCCAGATCGAAGCGCTGACGGGCATTCCACCGATCAGCCTGTATTACGCGGGTTACAAGACGCGTACGCCGGATGTATTGAAGATTGTTGAAGCACGCAGTGCCAGCCAGTCGCAGATCTATACTGACCTGTATAAGCTGATGCATCAGACAACGGTGGCGGCAGAATCCGCCATTGCCGCACAGGACTGGAGAGAGTTGGGTAAACTGATGGATATCTATCAGGGCCTGATGGACGCGTTGGGTGTATGTGATAAAACCATCGCCGATATGATCTGGCGCCTGCGCGGTTCCGATCAGATCGACGGTGTTAAGATCTCGGGCTCCGGATTGGGAGACTGTGTGATTGCGCTGGGGCGTGATGCCACACTCGAGATGCCATATGAAGAGATTCCGGTTGCTGTTTCCGCCAAAGGGGTTGAGGTGAATTATGCGTAAGATCGACGTGATTAAAGGACTATTACCGGAAACCGTGCAAGCCGGTGAACGGGGTGAAGCGTTTGCGCCAAGTAACATCGCCCTCTGCAAATACTGGGGTAAGCGCGATCGCGAACTGAACCTGCCGATCAACGCCAGCCTGTCTGTATCATTGGCGCACCTGGGCTCCAAAACCGTGATTACCGAATCCAAGACCGGCGAAGACCGCGTGGTACTGAACGGTATCGAACAGGCCAGCGACAGCAAGTTCGCCCGCAAGGTGGTGGACTTTGTGTCCCTGTTCCGCGGCGATCTGCAGCAGCCGGTGCTGGTAAGCACCGAAAACAATATCCCAACCGCCGCGGGTCTGGCGTCTTCCGCATCCGGATTTGCGGCGCTGATGCTGGCCCTGAATCAGTTCTACAACCTCAACCTGACCGATGCCCAGCTCTCCGCCTGTGCCCGGATGGGCAGTGGCAGTGCGTCCCGTTCCATCTTTACCGGGTTTGTCGAATGGCAGATGGGCCACCGCGATGACGGTATGGATAGCCATGCGGTCCAGCTGGATTACCCATGGCCGGACCTGTGTATCGGCTTGGTGAAAGTGGCGACCGGCGAGAAAAAAGTCGATTCCCGTGCCGGTATGCAGCGCACCGTGGAAAGCGCCCACCTCTACCAGAGCTGGCCGCTGCAGGCTGCGGCCGATCTGGAAAAGCTGCACCTGGCGATCGAGCAGCAGGACTTTATGTTGCTGGGTGAAACCGCCGAGCAAAACGCACTGTCGATGCACGCCACCATGATCGCGTCCTGGCCGCCGCTGCTCTACTGGCAGCCCGAGTCCGTGGCCGCGATGCACAAACTCTGGGATCTGCGTGCCAACGGGTTGCAGGTGTACTTCACCATGGATGCTGGGCCAAACCTCAAACTGCTGTTCCAAAAGCAGGACCAATCCGCATTGGAGGCAGCGTTCCCTGGATTGGAAGTGGTGGCACCGTTCGCCAGTTGATTGGCTAATGCAGGGAGCAAAGCGATGTTGAAAGCAGTACTGATTGCGCTGGTGGCGGGCATTGTCGCCGTGGCAATTTTTATCATGCTGGCGGTCAAAAGCAGTGCCGAGCTTAGCTACCGCGAAGCGGGCGAGGCCGAGTACAACTGGCAGGGCGCCTATGCCTATTGCGAGGCTGAGGGTGGTCGCCTGCCGAATATCCTGGAGCTGACCGGCCTGATGTATCGCGATGCACTGAGCAACAAAAAAAACGACTACTGGAGCCGTACCGGAATGTTTGGTTATGCATTTGGCGCCAATACGAAATCCAACATTCTCAGCTTTGACCGTTTTGGTGATATTGATCACGTTGTTTGTGTGCGTGGCTGATTCACATCTTCTCAGTGCGTGGAGTGGACGATGAACCACTCCGCGGCTGTATCTCCCCCCATCCGCCCCGGCTTTTTGCTGACCCGTCAGCAACAGGATCAGGCTGACGGCATCTGCCTGCATTACTGGGTGTGTGGCCCCGACGGTCCCTTTACCGTGGATATTCCCGCGCAGGAGTCGGTGTTCTTTATCCACGATGAACAGGTTGAAACTGTCCGCCAGGTGCTGGCGGGGATTTCCGGCTGGCGCGTCCAAAAGGTGGAGCTGAAAGACCTCAACCAGTTGGGGGTGAGTGCGCTCTATAGCACCAGCCTGAAAGTACAGCGACAGGCGATAGAATGTCTCCAGCGCGCCAATGTGCCGCTGCTGGAAGAAGATATCCGTCACGCCGACCGCTACCTGATGGAACGCTTTATCCAGGGGGCGGTGGATGTGTACCAGCGTGACGGACAAACCCTGCTGAAACCGGGCACCTACGTACCTGATTTCCGGGTGTTGTCGATCGACCTGGAAACCACCATGCGTGCCGACAAGATCCTCTCCATTGGTTTATACAGCGACCGGCTGCAGCTGGTGTTGATGACTGGGGAGGGGCAGGATCAGCCCGGTCTGGAGTTCCTGCCGGATGAGCGAGCACTGCTGAAACGCTTTGTGGCGGTGGTGCAGGCGGAAGACCCGGATATCTTTATCGGCTGGAACGTGGTGGGTTTTGATTTCCGTGTGCTGCAGCAACGTGCCGATGCCCTGAAGATGCCATTGATGCTGGGGCGCGACAAACACCCGATGCAGATGCACCAGTCAGGGCAGGGGAAGTGGTTTGTGCGCATGGGGGGGCGAATCGTACTGGATGGGATCGATACCATGAAAGGCGCCACCTTCCAGTTTGACAGCTTTTCGCTGGAGTATGTGTCCCGTCATTTTCTGGATCGTGGCAAGCTGATCGACCATGTGGAACAGCGTGGCGACGAGATCCAGCGTCTCTACCACGAAGATAAGGAAGCGCTGGCCCGCTACAACCTGGAAGACTGCCGCCTGGTCTGGGATATCTTCGAGAAAGCCCAGTTGTTGCATTACCTGGTGGAACGCGCCCGCCTAACCGGCTTGCCGCTGGACAAGGTGGGCGGCTCGGCAGCAGCCTTCGATAACCAGTATCTGCCGCTGATGCACCGGGCCGGTTATGTGGCGCCGGAGTATGCCTCGGGCCAGTCCGGCCTGGATGCGCCGGGTGGTTATGTGATGGACTCGCTGCCGGGGCTTTACCGGCAGGTGTTGGTGTTGGACTTTAAGAGCCTGTACCCCAGCATCATACGCACTTTCAAGATCGATCCGGTGGGCATGGCGGAAGGGCTGCAGGAAGGCGCCATTGAAGCGCATCTGGTACCCGGCTTTAACCACGCGATCTTCGACCGGGAGAGCTGTATCCTGCCGGGCCTGATCGAAGGTTTGTGGCAGGCGCGTGATCAGGCGAAACTGGAGAAGAACCAGCCGCTGTCTCAGGCGATCAAGATCATCATGAATTCCTTCTATGGGGTGCTGGGGTCCAACGTCTGCCGTTTCTACGATCAGCGCCTGTCCAGCTCCATCACCCTGCGTGGGCATGAGATCCTCACCCGCACCAAAGCCTGTATCGAAGAGCAGTTTGGCCACAGGGTCATCTATGGCGATACCGACTCGGTGTTTGTCTGGCTGGGGGATGACTACCCGGAAGAGGACGCTGATACGCGGGGTAAAGAGCTGCAGGACTATCTGAACAGCTGGTGGCAGCAGGAGCTGAAGGAGCGTTTTGACCTGCCCAGCTTCCTGGAACTGGAGTACGAAACCCATTACACCCGCTTCCTGATGCCGCGTATGCGCCACTCGGAAAAAGGCACCAAGAAGCGCTACGCCGGACTGCAGCGCATGGCGGATGGTGGCAGCAAGATGGTGTTTAAGGGGTTGGAAAACGTGCGTACCGACTGGACCCCGCTGGCCCGCGAACTGCAGCAGGAACTCTACGAGCGGATCTTCCGCGAACAGCCGTGGCGGGATCTGTTGAAGAGCCGCGTGGCCGCTGTGCGTACTGGCGAGTTGGATGACCAGTTGGTGTACCGCAAACGTATTCGCCAGCCGCTGGCAGAGTACACCCGCAACCGGCCACCCCACGTGCAGGCGGCGTTAAAGGCCGAGCAGGTTTACCTGGAAAAAGGACTCCTTACGCCGTTCCGTCCGGGGGCATATGTGGAGTATGTGATCACAGTGAACGGACCGGAGCCATTGGAGTTTCTGCGTTCGCCGATCGACTACCAGCACTATATCGACAAGCAGGTGCAGCCGGTGGCGGATACTATTCTCACTTTTATCAACGAAGACTTCGACCGTCTTACGGCCCCTCAGTACCGCCTGTTCTAGGGCGGCAGTCGATCAACGTTACGTTTGGCAGACAGCTTTCCCAACTACACTTTATATAACCGTTCCCCACACTCATCACAAAGCATCGGAGGTGAGATACGGTTGTGGCCAAAGAGAAACCCCTGCCTATAGATCGGACCAGCCGTTTCCTCAAGATGGGACAAATTGTCGGTGGCCTCGCCGTAGGCGCGCTTCGAGAAGGCGCAAACAATCTGGTAGCGGGTAAACCGCTAAAGGCAAATGAGCTGCTACTGACGCCAGGAAATGCCAGGGAGCTGACCAATCGCCCATCGGAGATGCGTGGTGCTGCCATGAAAGTCGGCCAGTTGCTGTCGATGGAGGCGGGCGACTACCTACCGCCGGAGCTGACTCAGGTATTAGCAGCCCTGCGTGAAAGTGCTCATCCCATGCCTCGCGGTCAGGTCGAACTGGCGATGCAAAATGTTTGGGGGCGGGGCTGGGAGGCCGAGTTTGAGCATTTCACCTACCAGCCGATTGCAGCAGCATCAATCGGCCAGGTGCATGAAGCGGCTACCTACGACGGGCGAAGATTGGCGCTAAAAATCCAGTATCCAGGGGTGCGTAAAAGCATCGACAGCGATGTGGATAATGTCTCGGCCCTGTTCCGTTTCCTACGCCTGATTCCACAGGACTATGATATTGAGCCCCTGCTGGTGGAGGCGAAAGAGCAGCTCCACCTGGAAGCGGATTATCAAGCTGAGGCGGCCAGTATCGAGGCCTACCGCCAATGTATCGGCGCCGATGGCGGGTTTGAACTACCCAGGGTTGATATCGCACGGACCACTCCCGAACTGCTAACCATGTCCTTTGTCTCCGGAGTGCCGATCGAAACGCTGGAAGATGCGCCTGTCCGTCTCCGCAATCAGATCGCGACACGGCTGGTGGCGTTGGTGTTGAAGGAGGTGTTTCAGTGGGGGCTGGTGCAAACCGATCCGCACTTCGGAAACTACCGCTATCAGGCTGAGCAGGATCGCATCGGATTGCTGGATTTTGGGGCTACGCGGCATTATGCACCGGAATTCATCGCTAGCCTGCGCCGTCTGCTGAAAGCCGCACGGCTGGGCAATATCGCTGCGATCGAGGAGCTGGCGGTGGAGCTGGGTTATCTGCGACCTGATGAAGCCGCGCCGTATCGGCAGGGCTTATGTGAAATGCTCTACGCAGTGGCCGAGCCGTTACGGCAACCGGGGCCTTTTGACTTCGGCCACTCGGACCTGTCAAAAAGGGTGGCAGAGCATGCCATATCGCTACGCCTGCATCAGCGCTACCTGCATTTTCCACCTACCGATCTGTTGTTCCTGCACCGCAAGTTTGGCGGCACCTATCTGCTATGTGCGCGCCTGAAGGCCGAGGTGGATGTAAACCGCCTGGTTGAACTTTATCTGCACTAGTCTTTTGCTTGCTTGGCAAACCAGACCCCTGCTGACTTGTCCGCTCTGGAAAGCAGTTCCAGCAGTTTTGCATGGGCCTTGGCTTGTTCGTCGCTGTCGTCTCGACACCAAGCCCGCAGGGTGGTCAAAAAAATTCCCGTTAATACGATCTCTTCGAGCTGCCGGCGTCGGCCACTGGCGTGCAGTCCAGCACTGTCGCGCCAGAGCTGTACCAGGCGTGACAGGTCAAACACCATCGGCACCCAATGATGGATATGCGAAGTATGCAGCTTGGAACCTAGCATCTGTGCCGTCACATGGTGAAAGGGTGCCAGGGCTTCGAACCAGCGCCAGATGATGTATTCCAGACGTGCCTTGACCGGTAACTTGTTCACCTGCTCCGCTTTCAGCGCCAGCATCGACTCTAAAGCATGCTCGAACCAGGCATCGGCAAGCGCATTGGTATCGGGGTAGTGGTGGCGAATCTCACTGACCGTTGTACCGCATCGCTCCGCTAACTCCGCGATGCTGAGGTCGTACCAGTTGTCCTGTTCCTGCGCCAGCTCAAGTGCGGCCTCGAGTATCTGTTCCGGCTCTAATGCTTCGGGTGCTTCTGATTTCTGCTTTTTATGTTTTCCACTCATAACTCTGTCCTGTCCGATAAGGATAGGTGAGGGTAGGTGTTCACCTGGGACCTACCTGGTCATGCGTCCAGCGTTGCGAACACCGCTTTAGAAAAAGTATAGGGCACCAGCAATCACCTCTGTTATTCAGGCAGGAATTGGAGCTGGGACATTGAAGTTGAAGACGCTTGCTGCCAGAACAGAGGTTAGTCGGTTCACCTGTAGACTCAGGTCGGTTCAACCACAGGTAATAGCTAGTGCCAATAGCATTTCGTGTTAGTTCTTAAGACGGCATTTAGTGGGTACAAAGTTTAGCTTGATGCGAACCGTCGAAAATTGTTATGCACAATTCTGGATGAGTCGTTTTATCCAGTGCACTGTTTTTGCCCCTGGTTGTTTATTGGTCAGGCTAAATGCAGGTTTTTAGCGTGCTGCGAAAGAGTGATGTAACCTGCTGATTGTGGGCGAATTTGGGGCTGTCTGTTGTGAAATGACCGAATTCGTGCACTTGATATTTATCAAAGACGTGCTTGTTTTTAAAAGGGTATTAACGGTTTCAGATGCAACCTGGAGATCGCAGTTATGACCAAACAAGCACGAGATATCATGAGCCATGACCTGTTCGTCGTTTCACCGGAAATGTCCCTGGTGGAGATGGACAAGGCGCTCGCCACCGAGAATATTAGTGGGGCTCCTGTGATGGAAGACGGTACGTTGGTGGGCATCGTGACCAGCACCGATATTGGCCAGACGTTCTCCAATAACCTGAAAAGTGAGGAAGGGGAGGCCAGCTACTACTGGCATAGCAACGGTACGCTGACCAGCCTGATATTTGGGGCAGATGCCGATGACAGTGCGCTGGCTGACCGGATTCGTGCCTGTAAGGTAGCGGATATCATGACCCGGAAAGTGATATCAGTAGATCCGCATGATGATGTGAAAAAAGTAGCGCAGTTGATGACGGAATATAAGATTCACCGGGTGATCGTTGTGGAGAATGACAAGCCGGTGGGAATTATTACCTCGTTGGATATGGTGGGGTTGCTGGGGCAGTGAGCGCCAGCAGGGTTGAATTACCTTGGTACCCGTAGCAGCGGGCTCCGACCGCGACTTGATATTAGCCCGGTGTCTATCCCCGCTGTACGGATTTAGTTTCCCTCTTCGCCCTGTAAGGGCGAGATAAGGGGAGTCTCTGAACTCCCCTTATCAATGTCTGCGCGACCCGCCCCACACCTCCGCTACTTGTCGGGCAAAGCCCGGTCTCCTGTGCGTTTCACAAATCAAACGAAGCAAATACACTCGGCCTTTGGCCTCATACAGAATTGGCTCTTAATCATTTGATTTGCGAAATGCTCGGCGGCGCAGAGGGGAGTAGAGTCCGTGCCAACCGATAAGTTGGGAGCCGTAAGGTTCTCTGTAGGGCAGGCTTTAGCCTGCCGGTAGCCTGCCGGTAGCCTACCGGCAGCCTCAAGGCTGCCCTACAAACGTATCGTTCACAGGTTTCGTTCAGACATAAAAAAACCGCCAGGAGAGGCGGTTAAAGAGGTTGGAGCGAGGTTGAAAGCTCCACATCAACCAATCAACGATTAATCGTTAATCAGGAGAATCACTAAAGTACGTGGACCGTGTGCACCCATCTGCAGCTTCTGCTCGATGTCGGCACTGCGGGAAGGTCCGGTAATCATGTTTACGGTACGCGGCATCACGCCGTTGTGGGCAGTGCGCAGCTGTTTCCAGGCATCCTCGTACGGCCCCACGATGGTGGAGGCGTGCAGCACGACCATGTGAACGTCCGGCAGGAAGTTCAGGGTGGTTGGGCTGTCAGAGCTGGAGTGCAGCATCAGCGTGCCGGTCTCGGCGATACCGGCGAAGCTGCTGGTGATGCTCGCCATGTCGCCTACCTGACCCACACGTTCGCTCAGCTGGATATCACCCAGTGCGGACCAGTCCAGCGCCTTCAGCTCAGGGCTGCTGGCTGTGATCAGTTCCTGGATGTTCGCCTTGTGCAGCCATTCGCTGGCTGCCATCGGTACTTCGGCGATGCTGGCCAGTTCGATGATCTCCGCCGCTGCTTCGATCGCCATATCCTTGAACAGTTGCACCTGTTCCGCCTGCGGCAGCAGGGCTCGCTTCGGGATCAGGTTGTTGTCTTTTGCCGCCAGGCGGCTTTCCGCCGCGGCGCGCTGTGTGGCATTTGGTTCACCACGACCCAGGCCGCGGCGGATGTTGCCCAGAATTTCTGCTTTGCTCATCGTTCGCTCCTGTTATCGCTTGCCCTGTTTCCACTGGTCCATAAAGGTCTGGCCTTCCGGTGCCGGCATATCACGCCAGTCGGTCCAGCCGCCCGCCAGTGGCAACTTGTTGATACGGCCTTTCTTGCCCGCCATTTTCTTCATAAACCAGGCGGAGCTGCGCGATACCCAACGGTAGAGGGCAGGGCGCTTGGCAAAGAAGCCCCAACCGGAGATGCCGTAACGCACGGCTTTCGGGCTTAGGTGCTTCTCGAATTCGTTTTCACGCCAGTGACGCATCAGCTTCGGCAGCGGGATACGGACCGGACATACCGACTCACACTTGCCACAGAAGGTGGAGGCGTTTGGCAGCAGGCCCGCATTTTCGATACCGATCATCTGTGGCGTCAGTACGGACCCCATCGGGCCCGGGTACACCCAGCCGTAACTGTGACCACCCACCGCGCCGTATACCGGGCAGTGGTTCATACAAGCAGAGCAGCGGATACAACGCAGCATGTCCTGCAGTTCGGTACCCACCATCTCGGAGCGGCCATTGTCGACCAGCACCACGTGGAAGTTTTCCGGACCGTCCTGATCGCCTTCACGGCGCGGACCGGTGGAGAGGGTGTTGTAGACCGTGAACTCCTGACCGGTGGCGGAACGTGCCAGCAGACGCTGGAACAGGGTCATATCTTCCAGGGTTGGAACCACCTTCTCGATGGAGGTGATCACGATGTGGGTTTTTGGCAAGGTCTGGGTCAGGTCACCGTTACCTTCGTTGGTGACTATGATGGTAGAGCCGGTTTCCGCGACACAGAAATTGGCGCCGGTGATACCTACGTCGGCTGCCACAAACTTCTTACGCAGCATCTCGCGTGCTTCCTGCATCAGTACTGCCGGGTCGTCGGACTTCGGACGGTGGTGGTGCTTGTGGAACGCTTCGGACACATCTTCCAGGTTCAGATGGATCGCCGGGGCGATGATGTGGCTCGGGTGATCCTCGCGCAGCTGCAGGATGTACTCACCCAGGTCGGTTTCCACCGGCTCGATACCGTTCTTTTCCAGGTATTCGTTGAGGTTCACCTCTTCCGACACCATGGATTTACCCTTGGTAACAGTTTTGGCGCCGACCTGCTGGCAGATGTCCAGTATGGTCTTGCAGGCGTCTTCGGAGGTGCGGGCCCAGTGCACGTGACCGCCGTTCTCAACCACCTTGGATTCGAACTGCTCCAGGTAGATGTCGAGGTTTTCCAGAATATGGTTTTTCAGGTCGCGGGCCTGATCGCGCAGGTCTTCAAACTCCGGCATGCGTTCAACTGCAGCGGCACGTTTGACCGGGAAACCCGCTTTCAGGTTACCCAGCGCTTTCTGCAGGCCAACGTCTTGCAGGGCGATGCGGGCGTTTTCTTTAAACTCAGGACTCTTGATTTGCATGTCTGTCTCCCCGCTTAAACCTGTTTTGCCAGTGCGTATTTGTCCGCATCGGCTTCACCGATCGCAGGCTGATCCAGCATACCGGCCAGAATCTCCACCACGTGGCGAGCTTCCACGGATTTGCCTTCGCGCTTGAGTTTGCCCGCCATGTTCAGCAGGCAACCCAGATCGCCACCCACCAGGGTGTCAGCGCCGGATGCAGAGATAAATTCAGACTTGTTGGAGACCATGCGGTTAGAGATGTCCGGGTACTTCACGCAGAAGGTACCACCGAAACCACAGCAGGTTTCCGCTTCTTCCATCTCTTCCAGTTCCAGGTTGTCCACCTTGCTCAGCAGCTTGCGTGGCTGCTGCTTTACCCCTAGCTGGCGCAGGCCGGAGCAGGAATCGTGATAGGTGATGGTGCCGTCATACTGTGCGCTGATCTTGTCGAAATCCAGCTTATCCACCAGGAAGGACGTGATCTCAAAGGCGCGGGCTTTCAGGTCTTCCGCACGGGCTTTCCAAGGATCACCTTCGTCAAACAGGTCGGCATAATAGTGCAGCATGCCGATGCAGGAACCGGATGGGCCCACCACGTACTCGTAACCATCAAAGGCTTCGATGGTCATCTTGGCAATGTCCTGGGTAGTTTTGCGGTCGCCGGAGTTAAAAGCAGGCTGACCACAGCAGGTCTGTTTCTCAGGAACTTCGACGATACAACCGGCCTGCTCCAGCAGGCGCACGGTTGCAAATGCAACTGTAGGTCTGAACATGTCGGCCAGACAGGTCACAAACAGGCCAACAAGCGGTTGGTGTTCAGCGTTTGGCATGGGGGCTTACCTTGTCATTGTGGGCCTGCTCACGTCTGGCCCATTTATTATTCGTTGTGATGCCTGAAAGATAGGTGAGGGCGAGGATAAAATAAATGCTACACTAGTAACTGGTCTGACCAAGGGGCGGCACCGAAATCTGGGGTATTGAACGGAAACACGAGGGCGGAAGGCGTGTCGGAAGAGCGGTTACTCAGTCAGTCGCTGATGCGGGATCTGCGTGATCAGATTCTGTTTGGCGAGATCGTGCCCGGACAGAAGATTCCCTCGCAGCGTGTACTTGCCTCGGCGCATCAGATTTCCCGTGCCACCGTGCGTGAAGCCTTCACCCTGCTGGAACAGCAGGGCCTGATCGAGACCAGTCAGGGCGCCGCCAGCCGCTGCTGCAATCTGCTCGAACCCCACTTCAAGCTGACTCTGGAAGGGGTGGGTGACAACTTTGAGTTCCAACGTCAGGTGATGGAAGCCCGCGCAGCCTTGGAAGGTGAAGCTGCTTTTTATGCTGCCCGGCGTGCCAGTGATGAACAGCTGCAGAAGCTGGATGAAGAGTTTCACCGCATGCAGGCGCGCAGCGAAGACACCACACTGGCCAAGGCCAAGGCCGATCTTACCTTTCATATGCAGATCGCCGAATCCAGCCACAACCTTTTGATTATCTCCTTCAGCCAGATCTTCTACAGCCGTTACTTCAATGCGATCTACGGTGTGTTGTCGCGCACCCTGAAGAAGTTTGGCCGTTACCCGGATGGGATCTCCAAGCAGCATGCGCAGATACATAAAGCGCTGATGAACCGCGATGCCGAAAACGCACGGCGGGTGGCGCAGGACCATATCCTCTATACGCTGCGATCATTGGAGAAAACCGAGTGAATAAATCTGTGTTGCGAGAGTGCCTGTGAACAACCGACCGCTGCCGCCACTGCGCAGCCTCAGTGTATTTATGGTCGCCGCCCGTTGTGGCAGCTTTAAGCGCGCCGCCGATGAGCTGTGTGTCACCCCGCAGGCAGTGAGCTTGCAGGTACGCACGCTGGAAGAACAACTTGAACTCGAGCTGTTCCAACGGCTGCCAGCCGGGATCAAACTCACCGCTTCCGGAGAGCAACTGCTGGACTATGTGCAGCGCGGCATCGACCTGATCCAGCACGGTATCAAGGATGTGCAGCAGCGCCAGCAACGCCGTCAGCTGAAGATCAGCGCCTCGCCCTGGTTCGCCATCCATTGCCTGCTGCCCAGGTTGGATGAGTTTGAACAGCTGCACCCCGATGTGGATGTAGTGATCAACACCTCCGTCCGTTTCCCCGATTTCACTGCACAACGGTTGGATCTGGCGATCCAGTGGGGTTTTGGCCAGTGGCCGTTTAGCCACAAGCAACTACTGCTTACCGACGACAAACTGCTGGTGTGCGCTCCGAGCCTGTTGGAGAAGGACAAACCACTTAAAGAATACAAAGATCTGGCCCATCACCGTCTGCTCTGTACCGAGCTCTCTGTGGAATTGTGGCGCAAGGTCTTGAATACCCTCGGTGTTGATACGCTGGTGGAGCGCCAGGTGTTACCACTGGACAGTCAGGCGGGGCAGATTGAAGCCACCGTCAAAGGCTTGGGGGTTGCCCTGATCTCTGTCGATGAAGCACGTAAAGGCTGTGAAGATGGACGCTTTGTTGCCCCGCTGGGGGATTCGCGGGTGAGCGAACTGAACCCCGCACTGATGCCGGGTTACTGGCTGGTGGAGCGGGAGGGGGCAGAGCGTGATCCACTGCTGGCTGAATTTATCCACTGGATGAAGGGTTGGCTGTCTGAACATCCGCGTGCTCATAGGCCAAGTTTTTCTTACTCTTGACGCTAAGTTTTATCGTTTGCTCGCAGGTATCGCGAAGCGCACACTCCAGCTCTAATACCAACAAAAACAGAGTGCTGTGACTTCGATGAATACTGAGACTTTTTTTGCTGAACTGTGGCGCGACTACACCTCCATCACCCCGCAGGCTGAGCTAATCAAGCAGATCTTTGCCAAGACCGACGGTGAAGTGATCAACGACCACGTGGCGTTTCGTACCTTCGCCAACACGCCACTGCAGCTGGATAACCTGGAACCGCTGATCCTGTCTCTGGGGTACGAGCGCCAGGACAGCTACAACTTCGAAGCCAAGAAACTGCGTGCCTACAGCTTTATCCACACCGATCCGAAAGCACCGAAGATCTTTGTCTCCGAGCTGCTGATCGATCAGCTGAGTGAAGAAAGCCAGGCGATCATCGGTAAATACACCCAACAGATCGAAGCGAAAGAACTGGATCTGTCTGTGTTCTGGTCCGGCCGCCATTGGGAGATGCCAAGCTTTGAGGAGTACCAGACTCTGATGGCAGAAACCGAATACGGTGCCTGGTTGCTGGCAATCGGTGTACGCGTAAACCACTTCACCGTCAGCGTGAACCACCTGACCAGCAGCGAGACCCTCCAGGATGTGCTGCGCCGTGTGAAAGAAGCAGGGTTTGCAGTGAACACCGTGGGTGGCGAAGTGAAAGGCACTCCGGCAGATCTACTGGAGCAGGGTTCAACCATGGCCGACCGTCAGGCATTTGAGTTTGCGGGCGGTGAAACCCACGAGATCCCAACCTGCTTCTACGAGTTCGCCCTGCGTCATGCAGACATTGAGAAGAATCTGTATCAGGGTTTTATCGCGGCGAATGCGGATAAGATCTTTGAGTCGACCAATGCGGCTTAAGGTTTGATCAGATAGCAAAAAGCCGGCATCCGCCGGCTTTTTTGTGTGTTTACTGTGTTATTAAGCCGCCCGGCTGGTCGGCATTGCTTTGTGCGCTTTACTGTACGCATGCACGTAACGCAAGGTTTCCCCTTCCCTTACATTCAGTGCTTTGGCCGTTTCCGGTGTGATCAGCAGCTCACCATCGTCATTTATACGCGCATGGGTGAGGCCAGAACGGTAGTTTTCCAGCTGGCCGTTGCTGAGCAGCAGCTGCGGATCGTCGTTGCTGATGTCGTGCGTCAGCTTGCAGCGGGCCAAGCGGCTGTCACGTACCGTGTGGATCTCGCGGGTGGCCGACTGTACCGATGGACCGCCGTCGAACAGGTCGATGTAACCGGTGAACTGGAAGCCCTCTTTCTTCAGCATGTTCAGCGCTGGGGCGGAGGAGTCGTGTGGTTTGCCAATCACGTCGCGCGCTGCGGCTGGCAGCAGGTCGGTGTAGATCGGGTACTTTGGCATCAGGTCAGAGATAAACTGTGTGCCTTTCAGCGCTGCCGTATTTACCGCATCCTGGAAATCGATACCGAAGAATGTTCGGCCCAGGTGTTCCCACAGCGGTGAAGTGCCGTTCTGGTCCTGCCAGCCACGCAGCTCGGCGATCACGAGGTCGTTGAAGCATTGCGGGAAGTCGGCCATCAGCAGATAACGGGCACGCGCCAGGAACTGACCCACACCCGGACGGCGGAAATCCGGCAGTACGAACAGTGAACCCACCTCGGTGGTGCCGGTGTAGTCGTTCACCATGCTGAGTACTTTGGTCTGACGGGTTATGTCCAGATCGTTGCTGCTGCTTACCAGTGTGGAGAGCTTGTAATGGTAAAACGGCTTGTTGAGACCAACACCGGTGTAGATCGCACTGGTGCCTACAACGCGGCCGGTTTCGCTGTCTTCCAGCACCATAAAGTAGGTGTTGCTCTGAGTTGGGTTGCAGCCGTTGGAAAAGGCTTTTTGCGAGGCCTCGATTTTTTCACACCAGGCCGCTTCGTCGGCTGGCATCGAGGTCATGCCGTTACCGACAGCATGAGAGATCGTCATCAGGTCGTCGAGATCCTGCAACGCACATGGGCGGATGATCAGCATAGTGTTTCCCCTTCTTATCGTTATAAAGGAAGGTGCGAATAAGTCTTGTTAGTTCTCTGCAAGGCCCTTAAGCCTGCAGATGCAAGGCGCAGGTCGCAGTTAATGGCCCTAGTCCTTAACAATAACTGCAACACAGCAGATGCAGGCTTAAGGACTCGCCCTTCGGGGCTTTCGGGAAAATCCACACTCGGTGTCACCGCTTTTTGCAAGGTTTCAACATTCCTGCAAAGCGCTTCCTTGATTTTGAACTTTCCCGAAAACCAGAGTGCCTACAAGACTTGTTCGCATCTTCCCGGGCATTTTAGTAGTGAACCCGCAAAATGAGCTGTCGATCTTCTTAGTCGAAATCACATTTTCTGCAGGTTTTAATGGGTTGCTCAAAATAAAATTCGGTTTTGTTTTGGCGCTCTTATTCTTTGCTAAAATAAAGGGATTGCGCCCTCGGTGACCGTCTTTTCTGGGCTTGTGTTCTGGTATATAAACGAGGGTCGTTTGGAAGGGCAGGGTAATTCGGGATTTATATGCAGTTGGATAAGATTAACCGAAAGATTCTTTCGATCCTGCAGCAGGATGCACGGATCACCAATCAGGATCTGGCGGAGCGGGTCAATCTGTCGCCCAGCTCCTGTCTCAATCGGGTACGCAAGCTCGAACAGCAGGGGCTGATCGGACCCTATCTAGGCGTGGTGGATCTTGCTACGTTGTGTCGCAGTGTCACGGTTATCGCTACGGTCAGCCTGAAAGACCAGAGCACTGATGCCTTTCGTGCGTTCCAACAGGCTGCCCAGGATATTCCGGAAGTGGTGGAGTGCTATATCGTCAGCGGCACCTTTGATATCTTCCTGCGTATCGTGGCACCGGATATGAACCGCTACAACGAGATCAATGACCGCCTGCTGGATCTGCAGCCGGGCAAGGTGAATATCAGCAGCCATGTGGTGTTAAGCACCGGCAAGCCATTCAGGGGTTATCCACTCGACCAGTTGATTGATGGATAGGGAACCTGTGAACAACTCCGAAACACACTCTGGCATTCATAGCGATTCGAGATCAAGGCAGTGGTTACAGCCATGCTGGTTGCCTGGCGAAAATCACTAACGCAGAGATCGGATTGCTATGAATGCCCCAAAGGGCGGGCGCTAAAACAGCTTTCTGCTTTGTCAGGAAGCTTGGAAAGGACCAGTCATTCCACTGCGCTTCCTTTCGCGCATTAAGCTGTTTTATCGACCGCAGAGAAAGTTTCGGACTTATTAACAGGTCCCATAAGGGAAGAAGTAATGATCGACGCAATTAACCGTAAAATCCTCGCTGCCTTGCAGGAGAACGCCCGTATCTCATTTGCCGAGCTGGGTAAACGTGTACATCTCACAGCCCCGGCGGTGGCCGAGCGGGTACGTAAGATGGAAAGTGCTGGCATCATCACCGGTTACGGTGTGAACGTGAATCTGGATAAGGTGGGCTATCCGATTGTGGCGATGGTGCAGTGTAAGGTGTATCGCACCAAAGAGCGGGAGTTTAAGGAGCTGCTGCTCAGCTACGACGAGGTGATTGAATGCCTGAACACCACCGGTGAACAGGCATTTCTGGTGAAGTTAGCGGTGGAGTCGATGTCGCAGCTTGATGAAATTCTGGAGGCTTTCATCGATTTCAGCGACACCAACACCATGATGATTCTATCGACTCTGGTAGACCGCGAACTACCAGAGACGTTCTTTAAGTAGTTTTTGAAACAGTATTACGCTGTGGCCGTCTGGCGTTTGCGGATTGGCCACTGACTTACCAGCATACCCGCCAGCATCAGGCTGCACCCCAGCAGCTCCTTGCTACCGAAGTGCTCTCCCAGCAGCATCCAGCCACCCAGTACCGCAAAGACAGCCTCGGTAGAGAGAATCAGCGCCGCCACATCCGGCTTCACTTTCTTCTGGCCGATCACCTGCAGTGTGCATGCAATACCACTGGATGCAACACCGGCGTACAACAGAGGCAGCCATGCCGCCTGGAAGTCAGGCAAGGTTGGGGTTTCCAGCATCAGCGCTGCCAGAGTCGCCCACACAGCCGCCACCAGGAACTGACAGATCGACAGACTGATCGCATCTACTTTCTGCGACAGGTAACCGATGATGATCACGTGGGCGGTCCAGAACAGCGCGCCGATCAGCTGCAGCATGTCGCCGTAACCGATGGTCAGATCCGGTCCAATCGACAGACTGTATAAACCCAGTACCGCCAGGATCACACCGCTCCAGGTCTGCATGTTGGTGCTCTGGCCTAACAATATACCTGCCACCGGCACCATCACGATGTACATACCAGTAATGAAACCTGCGTTGCCAGCGGTGGTGTGAAGCAGACCAATCTGCTGGAAGGTAAAACCACCAAACATAATGGTACCCGCGGCCAGACCGCCAATCAGTAACGTCTTGCCTTGAGGCATACGGTGTTTAGTAAACAGCAGCCACAGCGGCACCAGCGACAGCGCACCCAACAGGAAGCGGGCTGCGTTAAAACTGTGCGGTGGCAGGTGGTCCATACCTGCACTCTGGGCAACAAAGGCGAATCCCCAGATGGCAGCAACGCTGATCAACAGCAGATGGGATACAGAAATAAAACGCATCAGAATAGCTCCACAGCAACGTATATCGAGGTGGCAATTTTAAGGCGGAAAAGCTCGGATGAGACAGTACGAAGCTAACGAAGATAAGGTCTGATGCTGAACTTATTTAGGTTTTTGGTGCTCTAGGCTTTCGAATCGAAAGTGGGTAGCTGAAAGCGAGAGTACCTGGGTGAAATCAGGGACAAATTGGTAAATGGAAATAGAGGAAGGAAACCGCGCGAATGGCGGTTAAGAGGGTAGTAAAGAACAGGCGGAGGGCAGTCTACTGACTGCCCGCCAACTTCACACCAAATCCGATCAGCAGGAAACCGGTAATGCTGTCCATGGTTTTGGATACCTTAGGCGTCTGCAGCCACTGGCGTGCACGTCCCACCATCAGCACCAACGCGCCCTGCCACACCATACCGATGGTAAAGTGCACCGCCGCCATCATCATGGACTGAGCCACGGCTGAGTGAGCCGGATCGATAAACTGCGGCAGAAATGCCATGTAAAAGATGATCGGTTTTGGATTCAGTACATTGGAGAGCAAACCTTCACGCAATGAGGTCAGCGCAGGAACGGAACACTGTGTTGTAGGGTGTTCCACCTGCAATGCACCGCTCTTGAACGCTGAGCGCAGGCTCTGAACACCCAGCCAGATCAGGTAACAGGCACCGGCTAGTTTTAGTGCAGTAAAGAGGTGGGCTGATCCAAGTAGAATCACCGATAGGCCTGCCGCGGAGATGCTGGCGTGCACAAACAGGCCCATACAGATGCCGAGACTGGTGAGCAGACCGTCGCGGTTACCACCACGCGCGGCATTGCGCATCACCAAAAGCGTATCCACGCCGGGTGTCAGGGTCAGGGCGGTAATTGCTACCAGAAAGGGCAGCCAGAGGAAGCTCTCGAACATCGGTGAACCTAAAGCCAGGAAGATGAAGGCGATCAGTGTAAGTGATATTGTCAGGCCAGGGCAATCTCGAAGCGCCCCCGCTTGAGTGCAGCGCTTAGTTTTCCAGCAGGGCATCCACTACGCTTAAAAATATGTGTTCGCATGTCAGATACCGGAACCAGATGTCGGGTGCGGGTAGGGTGGATGCGAGAGGGATAACGATGCTCGATTGTATCCTGGAATTCTCCGACAATATTGCCGAAGACTTTGACAACCGGGAGCTGTTTAATTCGCTGCACCTGTTGTTAGGTGGGAGTGGTCTCTTTCCCGAAGAGCGGATCCAAAGTCGGGCCCACCGGTACCGCCGCTATTATGTTGCCGATGGCAGCCGCGAGAGCGGGTTTATCCAACTGACCGTCACCACCCCGCGTCCCCTGGATTCCCGGTACAGGAATCGGTTGGGGGATCAGCTATTGGCATTGTTGCAGCAAGAGTTTTGTTACTCCCTGCAGCAGTTGAACTGCACACTCACCGTTAAGATCACGCATATTGAATCCACGGATTACTGTAAATCCGTTAATCGGTCCGATGTGCGTTAGCGCTTATTAATCATCGATGCCTGCAGGAACCAACTTTGAAGGGATTCACGCAGGTCATGTGAATCTTCAAAATTTACCTTTGTAGGGCAGCGTTTACGCTGCCGGTAAGCTAAAGCTTACCCTACAGGTCGTTCCCATGCTTCGCGTGGTAATGAGGAGGTAGAGGGTCATTGTGAGATGGAGAAAAAAGGCCCGCCAGAGCATGGAGACGGGCCTAAAGTGAGGATCAATCGTTGACGCGTTGCCTTAACGCTGGAACGGGTATACGGAGCCCAGGCTGAGTATCTGGGTCAGTTCATCCAATGCGGTACGGGATTCGATCAGCAGCTGTGGATCGGCCAGATCGGATTCCGCCAGGCGGTCGCGGTAATGCTTATCGACCCAACTGTTCAGGGTGGCGAACAGCTGATCGTTCATACGGGTGGATTGGTTGAAGGCGTTCAGTTCCTGCTCGTTCAGCACAACACGCAGGCGCAGGCACGCTGGGCCACCGCCGTTGCTCATGCTCTGTTTCAGGTCGAACACTTTCAGTTCGTCGATGGCGCTGTCGCCGTCGCGCAGTTCGCTCAGGTAGTCCCACACCGCCGGGTTGTTCTGACACTCTTCCGGGATCACCAGCAGGGTGCGGCCGTCAGCCATGCTCAGCAGCTGGCTGTTAAACAAGTAGCTGGTCACCGCATCCTGCACGGATACACGGTTACTTGGCACCTCAATCACGTTGAAGTTACCGCCCAGTGCATTGTTCAGCTGCTGCTTCACCTCTGCCTGATTCAGGAACGCCTGTTCGTGGCAGAACATCAGGTTGCGGTTCCCCACAGCGATGACGTCGTTGTGGAATACGCCCTGATCGATCACGTCCGGGTTCTGCTGCGCGTACACCACTTTGCTTGCACTCAGGCCGTGTTTGCGAGCGATCGCTTCGGATGCCTCGTAGGTGTGGCGGGCCGGGTAGCGCTGCGGCTGTGGTTTATCGCCGTTGAAGGCGTAACGCCCGAAGACAAAGAACTCGACACCGGCATCACCGTATTCGTGGCAGAAACGGGTGTGGTTGGCCGCGCCTTCGTCACCAAAGTGTTCCACGGTTGGCAGCACACTGTGGTGTTCGAAGTGCTGCTCATCGTTGAAGGTGGCACGCAGGATGCGGCCGGTCACTTCGTGCTCGATGGAGCGGTGGAACTTGTTGGTCAGGTTGGCCGGGGTAAAGTGCACCTTGCCGTTGGCCGTATCCGCACTTGGCGATACGGTGGCGGCGTTGGCAGTCCACATGCTGGATGCGGAGCAGCAGGCGGCCAGAATACGTGGCGCCTGTTTTGCTGCGGCTGCCAGCACGTCGGCATCACTGCCACCAAAACCCAGCTGGCGCAGGGTGTTGATATCCGGCCGTTCCTGCGGTGCCAGCACACCCTGGACCAGGCCCAGGTCGTTCAGGGCCTTCATCTTGGTCAGGCCCTGTTTGGCCGCCTGCTTCGGATTGGAGACCTCAGCCTGGTGCTTTTCGGAGGCGACGTTACCGAACGACAGACCCGCGTAGTTGTGGGTCGGGCCGACCAGGCCGTCAAAGTTTGCTTCAAATGCTTTCATTATCGCTCCTGCTTAGCTGAGGTTCAGTCCCGGAGACAGGGCTTCCGGCAGGTTCAGGCTGTCGGTTTCGATGCCTGCAACCGGGTATGCGCAGTAGTCCGCTGCATAGTAGGCGCTGGCGCGGTGGTTGCCACTGGCACCTACACCACCGAACGGAGCCGCACTGCTGGCGCCGGTAATCTGTTTGTTCCAGTTGACGATACCGGCGCGGATGCGGCGGTAGAACAGGTCAAACTGCGCTTCGTCGTCGCTGAACAGACCGGCGGACAGACCGTACTGGGTGTTGTTCGCTTCGGTGATGGCATCCTCAAATTCAGCATAGCGGATCACCTGCAGCAGTGGGCCGAAATACTCTTCATCCGGCAGTTCGTCGATCGCGGTCACGTCGATCAGGCCCGGTGAGAGCAGGCCGGTGCCCGGTTTCAGTTTTTCCAGGGCCAGAAGCGGGGTTGCGCCCAGCTCGATCAGACGTGCCTGTGCAGCCACCATACCGTCAGCGGCTACTTCGGAGATCAGGCTGCCCATGAAGGGTGCTTCTTCGTCGAACTGACCCCCCACGCGGATCTGGCTCACGGCTTTCTGCAGCTGTGCGACAAACTCGTCACCCGCTGTACCGGTGGGTACGAACAGACGACGGGCGCAGGTGCAGCGCTGGCCGGAGGTGATGTACGCAGACTGGATGGTTTCGTGGACCGCCGCCTTGATGTCGCTGATCTGGCCGATGATCAATGGATTGTTGCCACCCATCTCCAGCGCCAGAATCTTGCCAGGGTGACCGGCAAACTGTTCGTGCAGCAGGTGACCGGTGCGGGAGCTGCCGGTGAAGAACAGGCCGTCCAGATCCGGGTGGGAGGCCAGTGCGATACCGGTCTCTTTTTCGCCCTGCACCAGGTTCAGAACACCCGCTGGCAGACCGGCTTCGTGCCACAGCTCAACCATCTTCTCAGCCACTTTGGGGGTCAGCTCGCTTGGCTTCAGCACCACGGTGTTACCCGCCAGCAGGGCCGGTACGATGTGGCCGTTAGGCAGGTGGCCCGGGAAGTTGTATGGGCCGAATACGGCAACCACACCGTGTGGTTTATGACGCAGCACCGCACGAGCACCAGCCATATCGCTGCTGCGCTCACCGGTGCGTTCGTTGTACGCCTTGATGGAGATCTCGATCTTACCCACCATCGCAGCAGCTTCGGTGCGGGTTTCCCACAGCGGTTTGCCGGTCTCTTCGGCGATGGTCACAGCGATCTGTTCTTTGTGTTCGCCCAATAGTTCACCGTAGCGGCGGATGATTGCGATCCGCGCTTCCAGACCCAGATCAGCCCACGCAATGCTGGCAGCTCGGGCTGCAGTCACGGCGTCTTTCACCTGTGCTGCGTCTGCCGCACCTGCGTGCCAGATGCTCTCGCCGGTGGTTGGGTTGAGGGAATCAAATGCCGGGCCGTTGCCTTCCAGCCACGCGCCGTTGATGTAGATAGATGCGGTCATATCAGAATCTCCGTCCAGAAGAGAGAGGTACTACACGAACGGTACTTCCCTCGGTGATGTTCAGTGCTTCAGCAACGTCAGGGGTTACGGTCACTACGTGTTTGCCCACGGAAGTGAGAGGGGTCATGCAGCAGCGGAAATCTTCAAAGTCGTTGGTGCTGACCATATACAGCTCGCCTTCCGGTTGGATATCGGCGACGTGAACCTTCACGTAGTGGCTGTCCTGAATTGCGCGGATGTCGTTGGTACGTGCTTCCAGCGTTGGGCCACCGTCGAAGATGTCGATGTAACCGGTAAAACGCATGCCTTCGTTTTCCAGCAGGCGACGCGCCGGGGTGGTGGCGTTGTGGGTTTTGCCTATCGCGTCCTGCGCGTCCTGAGGCAGCAGGTTGGTGTAGATGGCGTTCTTCGGCATCAGCTCGGCGATAAACACCTTGTCCATGGAGGAGAGCTGGTCCGCCTCAGAGAAGTCGAGGGAGAAGAAGTGACGCCCCAGACCTTCCCAAAATGGTGATATACCGTTTTCGTCGGAGTAACCACGCATCTCGGCGATCAGGTGATCGCTGAACAGCTGCGGGAACTCGGCCATAAACATAAAGCGGGATTTGGAGAGCAGGGAGCCGTTCTTGCTGTGACGGGCGTCCGGTGCCAGGAACAGGGTGCACAGCTCGGAGTAACCGGTATGGTCATTGGTAATGGTCAGCGTGTTGAGCTGGTTGTAGACCTTCAGCTCGCGCGACGCATGCACCAGGGTACCCACGCGGTAGTTGTACCAGGGTTCGGTCAGGCCAACGGCGGATTCGATACCGCTTACGCCGACCACTTCACCGGTCTCGGTGTCTTCCATCACAAACAGGAACAGCGCTTCGGCCCCGCGGGTCGCAGGATTGTAGGCCTTAAGCGCGTTTTCCATCTTTGCCGCAACCTGTTGGTCGTTGTCCTGCAATGAAGTGAAACCAGGGCCGGTTTTACTGGCCAGCTCGCGTAGCGCTGTGTGATCGTCTGCCTTGATCGGGCGAACTATCATCATGGTCTGTGGACTCCGTATTTAAGCTGAGCGCAGCCGTAGCCACTCCTTTAGAGGGTGTCGCAAATCTACTGCGTTTGCTGATACGGCGTTAAAAATCTGCTCAAAATGCTCATTTACGCTCAGTAAACTGCGCGTTTTCACAGATTTTTGCCTTGTCTCAGCTGTACTCGCTACGTTTTGCAACACCCTCTATAGAGAGGAGGGCGCTCAGTCGTTTCTAGTTATTGTGGTGTTTCGTTTGTCAGGCGTTAGCCAAGCTCTGCTTCTTCAAGCAGCAACAGCCGGATGTCGCCACCCTCTTCAACCTGCAGCAGGTTGGCCTGTTCCGCGCTGATCACAGGTTGCGCCGGATCGATCCGTGTCATCAGACAGCGGTAGTTTTCCAG
This sequence comes from Pontibacterium granulatum, assembly GCF_029961155.1. GTDB lineage: Bacteria > Pseudomonadota > Gammaproteobacteria > Pseudomonadales > Balneatricaceae > Pontibacterium > Pontibacterium granulatum. The sequence continues at coordinate 283,398 of NZ_JASBRH010000002.1, forward strand.
GCTGGTGTTACTGATCAGGGCAGGGCGCAGGGCTGCTTCGTCGCTGCTCTCACCGATACGTGCCACGGTCTGTTGGTTCTGACGAACAGAGCGGACGTTGTCGGTGCGTGCTTCCAGGGTTGGGCCGGCATCAAAGATGTCCACGTAACCCCGGTAATTGAAACCTTCGTTTTCCAGCAGGGCCATCACCTCTTCCATATCCGGGCGTGGTTTACCCAGGGCAGCCTGTGCTTCAGGCGTCAGCAGGGGTACGTACACCGGATAGTGCGGCATCAGGTCAGCGATAAAGCCTTTGTTGTTGATACCGGTGAGGTAGTTGGCTTTGGTGAAATCCATGTTGAAGAAGTGGCGACCCAGGCACTCCCAGAACGGGGAGCGATGCTCCTCGTCGGCCACACCCTGCAGTTCGACGATCAGACGTGGTGCAAAACGCTCAGGGAACTGAGCGATCAGCAGCATGCGGGCACGGGACAGCAGGTGCAGGTTGTTCTGGCTGCGGTGTGCACTGTCCAGAAACAGGGTGCATAGACGCGCCGCGCCGGTGTAATCCTGACACAGGTGCAGGGCTGGTACACGGTTGTGAATCTGCAATTCACTGGAGGCGTGTACCACCTCTTCAATGCGGTATGAGTAGAAAGGTGTGCTGATGCCTACCGCTGCGTCGATACCGGAGACGCCGAGGATCTCGCCGCTGTCGGTGTCTTCCAGTACGAAGTGGTAGCTTTCACTGCCGGGGTGCTCCACCGCCTTGCGCAGCGACTGCTGGGTGCTGTTGATCAGCTCGCCCAGGTGGTCGCGATTTGCAGGGAGGGTGGTCATGCTGCCGCCGGAGATTACCGCCAGACGTTCGAGGCCCTGGATATCGGTGAAGTTCAGGGGGCGTACTAACAGCATTGGTTTTCCTCCAGCCAGCTCAGGTCGTCGCTGGCAGCCAGTTTCATAAGCATCAGCGCACTCAGCTTAGCGCGTTCGGTGAGGCTTTTCACTTTCAGGTACTCATCGCTGGAGTGGATCTTGCCACCCTGTACCCCGAGGGTATCGATGTTAGGGATACCGGCGGCCGCCAGGTTGTTGCCGTCGCAACAGCCGCCGGTAGGTAACCACTGCAGTTCCATGCCCAGGGTGTGGCCGCATTCACGCGCCAGTTCAAACAGTTTCTTGTTGGCGCCGCTCAGCACTTTGGGTTTACGGCCAAAGCCGCCCAGCAGCTCGATGCTGATACCGTCACGGTCGTTGATCATCGCCACCAGTTCATCAAGTCGGTCCAGACACCATTGCTCATCTTCCGGACGTTCAAGGCGGATGTTGAAGCGGGAGATACAGAGATCCGGCACGATGTTTACCGCACCGCCACCTTCGATAAAGCCCGGGTTGATGGTGACGCCGTTGCGCTGACCGTTAAGGTCATCCAGTGCGGCAACAAAGTCACACATGGCACGTACGGCATTGCGACCCAGGTGGTGTTCGCGACCTGCATGTGCGGCCTTGCCGGTCACTTTGACGCTGAAGTTGCCGCTGCCTTTGCGCTCGCCCGCCAGGTTTCCGTCCGGGAAGCTGGGTTCGTAGATCATGCCCAGATGCACGCGCTTGGCGGCCTCTTCGATCAGTGGGGCAGAGCCCGGGGAGCCTATCTCTTCATCCGGATTAAACAGGATCTCCCAGCCGATCTGTTCGGCAAACGGGCTTCGCTCCAGTGCCTGCAGCGCTTTGATCATCACCAGGATGCCGCCTTTCAGGTCGGCTACGCCCGGACCGTTCAGGGTTTCGTCATCCAGCCACTTCACCTGCTGAAATGGGTGATCGATGGCAAAAACCGTGTCCATGTGGCCGCAGAAGAAGATCTGCAGCGGGGCTTCGGGGCGCTTGCGGATGCGCAGGGCGTCACCCAGCGGGAAGGTTTCAATTTCACCGTTGCTGCCCAGATGTTCGTAGGGCGCAACCGGAACCACGTCTACCTCACCGTCCAGCACCTGGCAGTATTCGGTCAGCAACGCACGCACCTTGTTCACACCGTCGGCGTTGAGGGTGCCGGAGTTGATCTCTGCCAGTTCGATGGTTTTGGCCAGCATCTCGTCGTGCTGGGCGTCAAGCCATTCGATCCAGGGGGTAAAGTTGGTCGTGGTCATTGCTGGGTTCCTTCTATTCCGTTCTATCCATTATTGGAGATCAGCGCGATAGAATCTGTCAGTGATGCGACCCGAACTTCAGAAATTAGGGCGCGTTTGACGGGGGATTTTAGAAGAGCGGATGCGCAGCAAACCGCCCTGAGGACGGTCGCTGCGCGGGGAGAAAAGTTCGAGCTTATTTTACGGGCTTTGTGGGATTAGGCTTCGGCAGTTTCTGTTTCCAGAACGTGGGCAATGGCCTTTTCCAGACGCGCCATACCTTCACGGATGTCCGCTTCCGGGATGATCAGGGATGGGGTCATACGCAAAACGTTAGGGCCGGCTACCAGAATCATCACACCAGCATCGCGTGCTGCGGCCAGGAACTTGGCTGCCTTTCCATGCCATACGTCAATCAGCTCAGCACCGATCAGCAGGCCTGCACCACGGATCTCTTTGAAGATCTGGTGTTTGGCGTTGATCTTCTCCAGCTCTTCCACAAAGATCGCGCGCTTGTCAGCCACGCCGGACAACACTTCCGGGGTGTTGATGGTGTCGATTGCCGCTTCTGCTACAGCACACGCCAGCGGGTTGCCGCCGTAGGTGCTGCCGTGGGTACCAAAGCCCAGGCTTGGCGCTACTTTGTCGGTGCACAGCATGGCGCCAACCGGGAAGCCGCCACCCAGTGCTTTTGCGGTGGTCATGATGTCCGGCGCTACGCCCAGACCTTCGTAAGCATACAGATGACCGGTACGGCCAACGCCAGTCTGAACTTCATCGTATACCAGCAGGGCGTTGTGCTCGTCACACAGTTCACGCACCGCGCGGGCAAACTCAGGATCGGCCGGGATAATGCCACCTTCGCCCTGGATCGGTTCCATCACCACAGCGCAGGTCTTGTCGGAGATCGCTGCTTTCAGAGCGTCGATATCGTTGAACGGTACGTGGCTGATGCCGCCTGGTACCGGCTCAAAACCTTCACGGTATTTCTGCTGGCCACCCACAGACACGGTAAACAGGGTGCGGCCGTGGAATGCCTGGGTGAAAGCGATGATTTCGTGCTTCTCTGGGCCGAAGTTGTCGTAGGCGTATTTACGCGCCAGCTTGAATGCCGCTTCGTTGGCTTCACCGCCGGAGCTGCAGAAGAATACCTTGTCGGCAAACGTCGCGTCGGTCAGTTTCTTAGCCAGGCGCAGTGCCGGCTCGTTGGTGCAGGTGTTGCTCAGGTGCCACAGTTTGTCAGCCTGGTCTTTCAGTGCGGAAACCAGGGCAGGGTGTGCGTGACCCAGTGCATTTACCGCGATGCCACCGGCAAAGTCGACGTACTCACGGTCGTCCTGATCCCACACGCGGGAACCTTCGCCACGTACCGGCACGAACTGCTGTGGGTTGTAGTTAGGGACCATTACATCATCAAAAAGCGCGCGGGTTACTGGCACTGTAGTCATAGCGATTTTCCTCATTTCCGGCCGCTGACGATAACGGCGACCTGGTGAACTCTGTTCTAATGTTTGTTTTGAGCTTTGCGTGATCAGCCCATGGATTGGTCAGGGCTGTTGCACGGGAGCGGCTATATTTAGTATCAGCAAAAGGGATCGCCTAGTGCCAGATGGAGAATTTCTATAGGGCGACATGAACTTGCACTAAGTTGACATTTAGGTCGGCTGAAGAAGTCAGTGATCTGGAATATCAGTATCCTGCACACTCCGAAATTTAATTTGCCCGAGCCACATTTGCCCGGAGGAAAACGTTTTAGTGGGTAATCCGTTGTCAAACGACAGTTCTCAGCGCAAACCGCACCGTTTTGGTTTTCTGTTGCTGCCCAACTTCTCCTTGATCGCCTTCTCCTCGGCGATTGAGCCGTTGCGTATGGCCAACTGGGTGACCGGCGAAGACTGTTACGAGACGGTGCTGATCAGTCACGACGGTGAAGCGGTATCGAGCAGCTTTGGTGTACAGACGCTGGTGGACTGCAGTCTGAAGGAGATTCCCCCGCTCGACGCGATCTTTGTTTGTGGTGCCAGCCCGATTGCCCGTACCGGCAACGAGGCGGTGATTGGCTGGTTGCGCCGTCAGGGGCAGGCCAGTATGGCGTTGGGTGGTATCGGTACCGGCTCTTATCTGCTGGCTTGTGCAGGTTTACTGAATGACTATCGGGCGACAATTCATTGGTGGGATCTGGATGCGTTGCGCGAAGAGTTTCCAGACACCCAGGTGACCAACAACCTCTACGAAATTGATGGTAACCGTTACACCTGCAGCGGCGGCACGGCATCGATGGATATGATGCTGTTCCTGATCGGACAACACTACGACATGAATCTGGCTGCCAAGATCTCCGAGCAGTTTATCTGCGAACGTATGCGCACCAGCGATGACCAGCAACGGATTCCTCTCAAGGCGCGTATCGGAGCCAGTCAGCCTAAGCTGATCGAAGCGGTGACGCTGATGGAAGCTAATATCGAGGAGCCACTGAGCACCGACGATCTGGCGTTTCATGTGGGTGTATCCCGCCGACACCTGGAGCGGCTGTTTAAGAAACACCTGCAGACGGTGCCGTCGAAGTACTACCTGGAGCTGCGCTTGGAAAAAGCCCGCCAGATGTTGCGCCAGAGCGACAAGCCTGCTTTACAGGTCGGGTTGGCCTGCGGTTTTTCCAGTGCGTCCTATTTCAGTACCGCCTACCGCAACCATTACGGTGTGACACCGCGTGAAGAACGCAAGCGCGCTGCCGAAACTGAAGAACGTCAGCCTGTGGGTACTCAGTTCGGTCGCTCGACCTTGATAAATAACTGATCTCGTAGAAGTTTTTTCTGAAAAAAGGGGCGTTTTCCGCCGATTCTTTCGTTTTCCTGTCTTTTGGTCAAGTCGCGATGACTGAAATTGGTGGCCGAATTTCAAAATATCGACCTCCTGCAATTTGTTACCTTCAAATTGCGCGCTATGGCCTGTGGCAAAACACGTTCATTTAGAGTGTCTTGCATTGTGCGGCACACATAGCACGTTCCCCCGGTTAGCCCTAAGCAGGCTGGATCAGAGAGCCGGGTAATTAACCTGGCAATATAGAGAACAATAAAAATGCCTGAGAATTCTGCTATCTACCTGAAGAACATTCATAAGTCGTTCGGCGATCTCGAAGTCCTGAAAGGGATCGATTTGCAAGCCCATGAACACGATGTGATTTCGATCATTGGTTCCAGTGGTTCAGGTAAAAGTACTTTCCTGCGTTGCATCAACCTGCTGGAAACCCCAACCGAAGGGGAGATCTACATCACCGGTGAAAAACTGAGCCTCAAACGCAACAAACAGGGGGACCTGGATGCCTCTGATGCCCGTCAGCTGGCGGCAATGCGCTCCCGCGTTGGTTTCGTATTCCAGAATTTCAACTTGTGGCCACACAAGACACTGATCGAAAACGTAATCGAAGGTCCGATCCAGGTACTGGGTAAGAAACGTGAAGAAGCCATTGCCCACGCCGAAGAGCTGCTGGGCAAAGTTGGCCTGCTGGAGCGTAAGGATTTCTATCCGAACCAGCTGTCGGGTGGTCAACAGCAGCGTGTAGCGATTGCCCGTACCCTGGCGATGGAACCGCAGGTGCTGCTGTTTGATGAGCCAACCTCTGCACTGGACCCGGAGCTGGTAGGTGAGGTGCTGAACGTAATGCGTGATCTGGCGGCCGAAGGTCGCACCATGCTGATCGTCACCCACGAGATGACTTTTGCCCGCGAAGTTTCCAACAAGGTGATGTTCCTGCATCAGGGACAGGTGGAGGAGTTTGGTCCTCCTGAGCAAGTTTTTGAAAACCCGACATCCGAACGGTGTCGTGAGTTTATCTCCAGTATTTTCTGATGCCCGGCATCTGAGAATCTCCAACGCCCATCCTTGGGTTACTCCTGCAAATCAAAAAAATAAGAAAGGAAGTGCAAGATGAAACTGAAAACGACTCTGGTTGGCGGTCTGCTGGCTGCTGCAATGTCTCTGAGCGCGGGCCTGGCACAGGCTGGCGACACAATCCGTATCGCAACCGAAGGCGCGTATGCACCGTTCAACATGGTGGATGCCAGTGGTCAGCTGCAGGGCTTTGACGTGGATATCGCCAAAGCGCTGTGTGCCGAGATGAAAGCGGACTGCGATATCGTGGCTCAGGACTGGGATGGCATCATTCCGGGTCTGCGTGCTAAGAAATACGACGCGATCATTGCGTCCATGTCGATCACTGAAGAACGCCAGCGCGTCGTAGACTTCACCGATGCTTACTACTCCAACGTACTGGCGTTTGTAGCGGCGAAAGGCAAATCCCTGGATACCAGTAAAGACGGCCTGAAAGGTCTGGTGGTAGGTGCGCAGCGTGCGACTATCGCCGGCCAGCACCTGGAAGACCAGTTGGGTGATGTAGTTACCGTTAAGCTATACGACACTCAGGACAATGCGTACCTGGACCTGGAAGCAGGCCGCCTGGATGCACTGCTGTCCGACAAATTCCCGGCCTACGACTGGCTGAGCACCGATGCGGGCCAGACGTTTGAGTTCAAAGGCAGCGACATCGACATCAACGACAAGATCGGCATCGCGGTACGTAAAAATGATCCGCTGACCGACAAGTTCAACCGCGCTCTGAAAGCGATCGTGGATAACGGCAAATACGCCGAGATCAACGCCCGCTACTTCCCGTTCTCTATTTATTAAGGAAATACAGGTCCGAATCTGTTCAGGCTCTCAGAAACTTTTCGGACCAGTTTCCCTTTCGTATAGCGAACGATTTCCCGCCAGCGCTCCGTTGGCGGGCTGCTCCATCTCCCGTTGAGGATTACCGATGTTTGATATCAGAGGATTCGGCGACCAGCTTTGGGCTGGTACGTTAGTCACCATCGAGCTGGCGTTGGCCAGTCTGTTACTGGGCTTGGTCCTAGGCTTGTTGGGTGCGACGGCCCGACTGTCGGGTAACCGCGTTGCCCGTACGATCTCCACCGCCTATACCACCGTGATTCGTGGCATTCCCGAGCTGCTGACGGTGCTGATCATCTACTTCGGTGCGACAACGGTCCTGATGAGCGTGGCCAGCATGTTTGGCTACGACGAATATATCGAAGTGGGTCCGTTTGCCGCCGGTGTGGTGGCGCTGGGCCTGACCTTTGGTGCCTATGCCAGTGAAGTATTCCGCGGTGCGATTCAGGCAATCCCGAAAGGCCAGCAGGAAGCGGGCTTGGCGATTGGTATGACACCGTTGAAGATCTTCTGGCGTATCACCATGCCGCAGTTGTGGCGCCTGGCGCTTCCTGGGTTGGGTAACCTGTTTCTGGTGTTGCTGAAAGATACGGCACTGGTGTCCGTGGTGGGTTTGCACGACATCATGCTGAAAACCCGCGATGCGGTGAGCTACACCAAAGAGCCGTTCCTGTTTTATATGGCCGCAGCGTTTATCTATCTGACACTGACCATTATCTCCATGGTGTTTATTCACTACATGGAAAAACGTAACAACCGCTGGGTGGGGAGAGCGTAATGGATTTTTCTGTTGTTATTGAGTACTTCCCACGCCTCATGCAGGGGGCGTTGACCACCCTTGAGCTGGTTCTGATCTCCGGCATTATCGGCTCGGTGCTGGCACTGCCTATTGGCCTTGCGCGTCATTCACGCCGCCTGTGGCTGCGTGCGATCCCGTATTGCTACATCTTTTTCTTCCGTGGCACACCGCTGCTGGTGCAGATCTTCCTGGTGTACTACGGCCTGGCCCAGTTTGAAGAGGTTAAAAACAGTTCGCTCTGGCCGTACCTGCGCGAGCCGTACTGGTGCGCCATTATCGCCTTCTCTCTTAATACCGCTGCCTATACCGCAGAGATCCTGCGTGGCGCGCTGGCGGCCGTGCCCAAAGGAGAGGTCGAAGCTGCAAAAACTATCGGTATGCGCCAGGTGCAATTGTACCGCCGCATTATGCTGCCGCGTGCGTTTGGCATGATCATGCCGGCGTACGGTAACGAGGTGATCCTGATGCTGAAGGGCAGTGCGCTGGCATCCACGATTACTCTGCTGGACCTGACTGGCATGGCACGCACGATTATTGCCCGTACCTACACCCCAATTGAGATCTTCCTGGCGGCGGGAGGTATTTATCTGGTGATCAGTATGGTGATCATCATGCTGTTCCGTCAGCTGGAGCGTCGCCAAAATCGTCATCTGCAACCGATTGCAGTGCGAGGGTAGATCGCGGTAGGTTAAGACATAAATGTTCAGGTTGAATTGGTTCTTTTGTCGCGCATCGCCGCTGCAAACGTACCGATTCGACTATGATTGATCTTTAAGGAAAGAACGACTGTGTCTTGATCGTGCAGCGGTAAGCTTATTTCAGGCAGGAGCCACATTGCGGCTCCGAATGGAGAATAAATACAAGATGTCCAACCATTGCAGCCGTAAAGAAAAACTTCTCAACCAACTGGCAGAGCAGGTTAACCACAACCTGCCTGCGGATGTTGCCACCAAACTCAACACCTTCTCCGAACTCTATTACCAGGTCTCTCCCGACGAAGAAGTGTCGGCGCGTCCTCTGGAGCAGCTGTACGACGCCACGCTCTCCTGTTGGGAGTTCATTCAGGATTATGATTACGAAGCGCCGAAGGTACGCGTCTTCAACCCGGATCTGGAAAAGCACGGTTGGCACAGCAACCACACGGTGATTCAGATCCTGTTCCCGGATATGCCGTTTCTGGTGGATTCGGTACGGATGGAGTTGAACCGTCGTGAGGTGTCGATCCATGCGATCCACAATGCGGTATTGCAGGTTGAGCGTGACGGCGACAAGCTGAAAGGTTTCTCCCATGAAGGGCGTGATGAGTCCTTTATCTACTTGGAAGTGGACCGCCACAGCGATAAGGAGTGGATAAAAACTACGTGTGATGCCTTGGTTGAGATACACCGCATTGTCGAATGTGCGGTGCATGACTATAAGCCGATGAAGGCTCGAGCCCAGGAAATGGTGTCAGAGCTGCGCGCCGCAGAGCATGTGCGCGACCGCACAGAAGCCGAAGAAGCGGCTGAGTTCATAGCCTGGCTGTTGGATGATCACTTTACCTTCCTGGCGTACGACGAACTGGATTTTGAGCAAGGTGAAGACAGCTTCAGCGCGTCGCTGAAGAAGGATAGTGTGCTCGGCACCCTGCGCTTGGAAAATATTTCGGCCTTGGCGCAACGTTACGCGTCGCTGAGTGCCGATGAAGAGTGCTCCATGCAGGACAATGCGCCGTTGCTGCTGGCTAAGTACAGCAAGCGCTCTCGAGTGCATCGCCCGGCCTACATGGACCTGATCGTGGTAAAACGTTTTGACGATGAAGGTCGTGTAGTCGGTGAACGTCGTTTCTACGGTTTGTATACTTCTCCGGTCTACCATGAGCGCCTGAATCGTATCCCGCTGATCCGTCGCAAGGTCGAGCGCACCTTGCATGCCAGTGGCTTCTCCCACAGCGGGTACAGTGGCAAAGCACTGTTGACGATCCTGAACGATATGCCGCGGGATGAGTTATTCCTCTCTACCGACAGTGAGTTGATGGATCTGGCGATGGGGATCCTGAACCTGCAGGAGCGTCGCAAAGCCCGTCTGCTGATGCGCCGGGACCGTTGCGGCAAGTTCTGTACCTTCCTCTACTACGTACCGCGTGATGTGTTTGGGACCGTGCTGCGTTTGCAGGTCCAGGACATCATTGCAGGCGCCCTGAAGGCAACGGATTCAGAGTTTACCACCACCTTCACCGAGTCGGTCCTGGCGCGTGTGTATTACGTGATGCGTATCGATCCGACTACAGAGTCCGAGATCGACTTTGATGCAATCGAGGCGGAAGTGGTACAGGCATCCCGTTCTTGGGACGATGATCTTCACCATGCGCTGGTGGAAACCTGCGGTGAGGAGAAGGGCAACCGCTATACCAACCAGTACCGCCATGCATTTAGGTCCGCCTACCGTGAGCACTTCTCGCCGGCCAGTGCTGTGTATGACATTCAACGCATTGAGGCGTTGTCGGAAGACAATCCGGTAACCATGAGTTTCTATCGCGTGCTGGAGCAGACCCAGGACCTGCTGCGCTTTAAGCTGTTCAATGCAGATAAACCGCTGATTCTCTCCGATGTGATCCCAGTGTTGGAAAATCTGGGGATGCAGGTGGTGGGGGAGCACCCGTACGAGGTGCACAAGACTAATGGCAATGTGTATTGGATTCACGATTTTACCCTGATCTATCACCACGGCGAGACCGTGGTTTTGGAAGATGTGAAGCAGGTTTTTCAGGAAGCCTTTGCCAGCATCTGGAGTGGTCGAGCGGAGAATGATGAATTTAACAAACTGGTTATTGGTGGCAACCTGAGCTGGCGTGAAGTGGCGATGTTGCGCGCCTATGCTCGCTATAATCAGCAGATCCGTTTTGGTTTCTCCCAGCCGTATATCGCCGATACGCTGGCGCGTCACTTGCAGGTTTCCAAGCTACTGGTGGCGCTTTTCCGCGCGCGGTTTGAGCCGAGTCGTCAGGACAGCAGTAAGGTAGAAGCCCTGGTCGGTCGTATCGAGTCGAGCATTGTGGATGCTCTGGATAAAGTGGATAACCTCAATGATGACCAGATCCTGCGTCGCTACCTGGAGCTGATTAAAGCGACCCTGCGTACCAACTACTTCCAGAAGGATGCTCAGGGCGAATTGAAGGATTACTTCTCATTCAAACTGAGCCCGCATGCGATTGCGGACATTCCATTGCCGCGCCCGATGTTCGAGGTGTTTGTGTACTCCGCCCGTGTGGAGGGCGTGCACTTGCGCGGCGGTAAGGTGGCCCGTGGTGGCTTGCGCTGGTCCGATCGACTGGAGGATTACCGCACCGAGGTGCTGGGTCTAGTGAAGGCCCAGCAGGTGAAAAACGCAGTCATCGTGCCGGTGGGGGCTAAAGGTGGCTTTGTCGCTAAGCAGCTGCCAGAGCGTGGTAGCCGTGAAGAGATCCAGGCGGAAGGCATCGCTAGCTATCAGACATTTATCAGTGCACTGCTGGATATCACTGATGACCTGAAAGCGGGTGAGGTGGTGCCACCGGTGGATGTGGTGCGTCTTGATGAGGACGACCCGTACTTTGTCGTGGCCGCCGATAAGGGCACCGCAACCTTCTCCGATATTGCCAACGAGATCGCGGAAAGCCGAGATTTCTGGCTGGGTGATGCGTTTGCCTCCGGCGGCTCCCAGGGATACGATCACAAGGGCATGGGGATCACCGCCCGTGGCGCCTGGGAGTCTGTAAAACTGCACTTCCGCGAGCTGGGTCTGGATACCCAGAGCGAAGACTTCACCGTGATCGGTATCGGCGATATGGCGGGTGATGTGTTTGGTAACGGCATGCTGCTGTCTGAGCATATCCAGCTCTGTGCCGCCTTTAACCACATGCATATCTTTATCGATCCGAACCCGGATGCGGCTAGCACCTACGTTGAGCGCAAGCGTATGTTCGAGCTGCCACGCTCCAGCTGGGAGGACTACGACAAGTCACTGATTTCCGCTGGTGGCGGCGTTTTCTCCCGTGCTGCGAAGTGGATTGAGATCAGTCCGGAGATGAAAGCGCGCTTTGATATCAAAGAAGACCGCCTCTCTCCGAATGATCTGTTGCGTGCGCTTCTGAAAGCACCGGTAGACCTGATCTGGAACGGCGGTATTGGTACGTACGTGAAGGGCTCCGGCGAAACCCACGCCGATGTGGGGGACAAAGCTAACGACAGTCTGCGTATCAACGGTAACGAGCTGCGCTGCAGGGTGCTGGGCGAGGGCGGCAACCTGGGCTTCACCCAGCTGGGCCGTGTTGAGTTCTGTGCCAAAGGCGGTAAATCCAATACCGACTTTATAGACAACGCTGGTGGCGTGGACTGCTCCGACCACGAAGTCAACATCAAGATCCTGCTCAACGAGGTGGTGGCGAACGGTGATATGACCGTGAAACAGCGTAACGCCTTGTTGCGCGAAATGACCGACGAAGTAGCCGAGCTGGTGCTGCAGAACAACTATCACCAGGCGCAGGCGATCAGTGTGGCGGAAGGTCATGCCCGTAATTCCATTGACGACTATATCCATCTGATCGACCGTCTCGAGGACGAGGGCAAACTGAATCGTGCCCTGGAGTTTATCCCGGCGGATGATGATCTGCAGGAGCGCAAAGCACGGCAGCAAGGGCTTACCCGCCCAGAGTTGTCGGTACTGATCTCGTATGTTAAAGCAGAGTTAAAAGAGAGTCTGATCGATTCCTGGATTACCTCCGATGATTACCTGAGTAACGAGATCCTGACCGCGTTTCCGCAGCGTCTGGTGAGCGACTTCGAGCAGGAGATCCGTCAGCACCGACTGTACCGTGAAATCATCGCGACCCAGACTGCCAACGGCATGGTGAATACCATGGGTATCACCTTCGTGGAACGCCTGCGTCAGAGCAGTGGTGCAGGCCTGTCCGAAATCTCTGCCGCCTACGTGATCGCCCGGGATGTCTTTGATATCCAGCAACTGTGGGCAGATATAGAAGCCCTGGATAACCAGGTGCCATCTGCGCTGCAGCAGAAAATGATGGCCGACATGATCCGTCTGGTGCGCCGCGCAACCTTGTGGTTCCTGCGTCATCGCCACCAGGAAACATCGGTAAGCGATATAGTTGCTGAATTCCGTCCGGGTGTGCGTACCGTCCGTAACATGATGGCTGATCTGATCAAGGGTGATCCGCGGGAAAGCTGGCAGCGTAAAAACGATGCGCTGGTGGACGCGGGCATCCCAGAGGAGCTGGCAGCCGTCGTGGCCGGATCTGACAGCCTTTATTCGTTGCTGGGTATCATTAAAGCAGTGGAAGAGACCGGGCAGCCGCTGGAACGTGTGGCACAGATCTACTTTGATCTGGGCGAGCGTTTGGAGTTGCATTGGTTTGACCAGCAGTTGAAGGAGATCAAAGTCAGTAACCTGTGGCAGACAATGGCCCGTGACGGCTGCCGCGAAGACCTCACCAGTCACCAGCAAGCGATAACCGTGTCGCTGATCAACGCTGCGCAGGCATCCGGTACAGAGGACAGTGAGCTCTGCGCTGAAGAGTGGCTGAGTAAACGCGAAGCCTTGCTGCACCGCTGGCAGCGTTTCCTGTCTGAGATTCGTAGCAGCAGCAGCAATGATTTTTCTATCTTTAGTGTGGCAACCCGCGAGTTGCTTGAACTGGCACAGGCGCGGTAACCCCGCGCTTTAGCCTCCTAATCAACAAAAATAATAATTCCGGACTGGTTACCCATCGGTCCGGCTCATCGCGAGACTATCCATGACCGCTATTCACTCCTTTGCACCCATCCGCACCGCTTATCGAATTCACCAGGCCGCTGCCGACAGCTGGTGGGTGTACCACCACAACGTGGGTAAAAACGGTAACCTGAGCCTCGCGTCCCGCGTGGTGTTCTTTGGTAACAGTCAGTCCCAGATCAAGGAGTGGCTTCAGCGCCGTGATGATCAGCAGGTGTTCCTGTTGGGTGATATCTGATCCATTCTCATAATGCTGTGTAGGACGGATGACGCCCACTAAAAAACAGGCAAATTTCTTAGTCTCGGTTCTGGGTTATCCAGTGCCTTTGCGTTAAAATATCGCCCCTTTGTCGGTAGCTCCGGCTAGAATTTATTTATCACTCAAACGCAAAGTACTTATGTGGCCTGTCGTAGGGGCCACCACTGAGCAAGGATTAAAAATGCCTGTAATTACCCTCCCTGACGGAAGTAAACGTGAGTTCGAACAGTCAGTTACTGTCTTTGACGTAGCCGCGGATATTGGCGCTGGTCTGGCAAAAGCGACCCTGGCTGGCAAAGTAAACGGTGAGCTGGTTGACGCAAGTTTCACCATCACCGAAGACAGCGAACTTTCGATTGTCACGGCTCGCGATGAAGAAGGCCTGGAAGTGATCCGTCACTCTTGTGCTCACCTGATGGCGATGGCTGTACAGGAACTGTTCCCGGGTGCACAGGTAACCATCGGTCCGGTTATCGAAGACGGCTTCTACTACGACTTCGCTTATGAGCGTCCGTTTACCCCGGAAGACCTGGTTGCGATTGAGAAGAAAATGGGCGAACTGGCCAAGCAGAACCTGCCGGTAAGCCGTTCTCTGATGAACCGCGACGAAGCGGTTGCGATGTTCGAGAAGATGGGTGAGAAATACAAAGTCGAGCTGCTGGAAGCGATTCCGGACGAGCAAGACCTGTCTTTTTACTCCCAGGGCGACTTTATCGACCTGTGTCGTGGACCACACGTACCGTCCACCGGTCATATCAAAGCGTTCAAATTGATGAAAGTTGCCGGTGCATACTGGCGCGGCGACTCCAACAACGAGATGCTGCAGCGTATCTACGGCACCGCGTGGGGCGACAAGAAAGCGCTGAAAGCGTACCTGCACCGCCTGGAGGAAGCAGAGAAGCGCGACCACCGCAAACTGGGTAAACAGCTGAACCTGTTCCATCTGCAGGAAGAAGCGCCGGGTATGGTGTTCTGGCACCCGCACGGCTGGACCCTGTATCAGGAGATCGAGCAGTACATGCGTGGCAAGCTGCGCCGTCGCAACTACGTTGAGGTGAAAACCCCTCAGGTTGTTGAGCGTACGCTGTGGGAGAAATCCGGTCACTGGGAGAAATTCTCTGAGGAGATGTTTACCACTCACTCCGAGAGCCGTGATTTTGCTGTTAAGCCGATGAACTGCCCATGTCATATTCAGGTGTTCAACCAGGGCCTGCGTTCCTACCGTGACCTGCCGTTGCGTATGGCGGAGTTTGGTTCTTGTCACCGTAACGAGCCGTCTGGTGCATTGCACGGTATCATGCGCGTGCGTGGCTTCGTGCAGGATGATGGTCACATCTTCTGTGCTGAAAACAGCATCCAAAGCGAAGTATCCGAATTTATCGACTTCCTGCACGAAGTGTACGAAGACTTCGGCTTTAACGAAATTCAGTATAAGCTGTCTACCCGTCCTGAAAAGCGCGTGGGTAGCGATGAAGTGTGGGACAAAGCTGAGAAAGCGTTGTCCGATGCACTGGACAATGCAGGTCTGAAATGGGAACTGCTGCCGGGTGAAGGCGCGTTCTACGGACCTAAAATCGAATTCTCCCTGAAAGACTGCCTGGGCCGTGTATGGCAGTGCGGTACTATTCAGGTGGACTTCTCTATGCCAGGACGTCTGGACGCACAATTCGTAAACGAAGAAGGCAACCGCGAAACTCCGGTTATGTTGCACCGTGCGATCCTGGGTTCTTTTGAACGTTTTATCGGTATTTTGATTGAAAACTCCGCGGGCGCACTGCCAACCTGGTTGGCTCCGGTGCAGGCGGTTGTGATGAATATTACCGATAAACAGGGCGAATATTGTGAAAAAGTAGCTCAACGTCTTGAAGATGCTGGCTTTAGAGCACAAGCAGACTTGAGAAATGAGAAGATCGGCTTTAAAATTCGCGAGCGCACTTTACAGAAGGTGCCGTTCCTACTAGTTGTAGGTGATAAGGAAGTAGAGTCTGGATCCGTAGCCGTGCGTACTCGGACGGGTGAGGACCTGGGTACCTTATCCGTAGACGAGTTTATTGCTCTTCTTGGCAACGAGGTTGCTAAGAAAGGCCGCCAGGAATAAATCTGATCAGGAGATATAACCATCAGGCGCGATAACAGAAGGAACCCTCGCCGCGAGCAGGGTCCAATGATCAACGATAATATCCGAGCAAAAGAGTGCCGACTGATTGGTCCAGACGGTAGCCAGATTGGTATCGTACCGTTTAAAGATGCTCTTGAGGCTGCTCAAGATGCAGGACTTGACCTAGTACAGATCGCTGATTCCGATCCCATCGTATGTAAGGTGATGGATTACGGTAAGCACGTGTACGAACAGAAGAAGCAGGCTGCTGAAGCGAAGAAGAAGCAGCACCAGATTCAGGTCAAGGAAGTGAAATTCCGTCCTAATACGGAAGAAGGGGATTATCAGGTAAAACTACGCAACCTGATACGTTTCCTTGAAGCCGGAGACAAAGCGAAGGTAACCCTGCGTTACCGTGGTCGTGAGATGGCCCACCAGGAGCTGGGTATGCAGCTGATGCGTCGGATCGAGGAAGATCTGATTGAGCTGGGTACCGTTGAGCAGCGTCCTAAGATGGAAGGCCGTCAACTGACCATGATGATTGCTCCGAAGAAGAAAAAGTAACCTGTATTTCAGCATACCCGTAACTGCTTCCAGGTGGAGCAGCTACGGGTTTTGTTGTTTGTCAGGTGAAAGATAACTAACGAATGCGTGGAGATTAGTAATGCCTAAAATTAAATCTTGCCGCGGTGCGGCTAAGCGTTTCAAGAAAACTGCCAACGGCTTCAAGCACAAGCAGTCTTTCACTAGCCACATTCTGACTAAGAAATCTACCAAGCGTAAGCGTCAGCTGCGCCCTATGATGCAGGTTCACGCTGCTGATCAGGCTCTGATCAAACGCATGCTGCCATACATCTAAGTATTGGTTTTTATTTTTTAGTTTAAGAATTTGTAAAGAAGGAAGATTGTCATGGCTCGCGTTAAACGTGGTGTGATTGCACGTCGTCGTCATAAGAAAGTCCTGAAGCAGGCAAAAGGTTACTACGGTGCTCGTTCTCGAGTATTCCGCGTAGCTAAACAGGCAGTTATCAAAGCTGGTCAGTATGCATACCGTGACCGTCGTCAGCGTAAGCGTCAGTTCCGCGCTCTGTGGATTGCACGTATCAACGCTGCTGCACGTATCAACGGCATGTCTTACAGCCGTTTCATTGCTGGCCTGAAAAAAGCCAACATCGAAATCGACCGTAAGGTTCTGGCTGACCTGGCTGTATACGAGCAGGCTGGTTTTGCTGCTGTTGTAGAGAAAGCGAAAGCTGCTCTGGCATAAGCGACCCACCTCTTGTAGGTAATTGATTATTTGAATAGGGGAAGGGCGCAAGCTCTTCCCTTATTTTTTGGGAACTCTGGTGAGCCTGTTTGGCAACTCGTACCAGAGATTTATAGCCAAGTTGGCTGAGCAGAGTTTCCTGGAACACGCTGCACGTATATATCTGAAGCAGCATTCCATCCCAGAATTTGGAGCCGGAAATGGAAAACATCGAAACCCTTTTGGCAGAAGGTATTGCAGCCGCAGAGAAGGCTGAAAACGCGCAGGATCTGGATCAGGTTCGCGTTGAATATTTGGGTAAAAAAGGCGCACTGAGTCAGCTGCGTAAAGGTCTGGGTAAACTGTCTCCGGAAGAGCGTCCGGCAGCCGGTGCCCGCATCAACGAAGTGATTCAGGCGGTAACCGCTAAGCTGAATGCGCGTAAAGCTGAGTTTGACGCAGCAGCGCTGGAAGCAAAACTGGCGTCCGAAACGATCGACGTTTCCCTGCCGGGTCGTGGTGAAGAGCTGGGTGGTCTGCACCCGGTAACCAAAACCATGGCGCGTATCGAAGAGTTCTTCGCAGGTATCGGTTACAGCGTAGCGGAAGGTCCGGAAATCGAAGACGATTACCACAACTTCGAAGCTTTGAATATTCCTGCGCACCACCCGGCACGTGCGATGCACGATACCTTCTATTTCGATGCTCACACTCTGCTGCGTACCCATACTTCCGGTGTTCAGATCCGTACCATGGAAAACCAGAAACCACCGGTACGAATCGTCTGCCCGGGTCGCGTATACCGTTGCGACTACGACCAGACCCACTCTCCGATGTTCCACCAGGTAGAAGGTCTGCTGGTCGACAAAGATGTGAGCTTCGCTGACCTGAAGGGTACGCTGGAACAGTTCCTGCGTGAGTTCTTTGAAGAGGACGTAAAAGTCCGTTTCCGTCCTTCCTACTTCCCGTTCACCGAGCCATCCATCGAAGTGGATATTGACCGTGGTGACGGTAAGTGGATGGAAGTACTGGGCTGCGGCATGGTACATCCGAAAGTCTTTGAATCTGTTGGTATCGATCCTGAGGAATACACCGGCTTTGCCTTTGGCATGGGTGTAGAGCGACTGGCGATGCTGCGTTATGGCGTAAACGATCTGCGCCTGTTCTTTGAGAACGACCTGAAATTCCTGCGTCAGTTTTCGTAAGCAGGTCAGGACACACGATAGCGGTTAACAACAGAATTCCCAGGAAAGATAAATGAAATTCAGCGAACAGTGGTTGCGCGAGCTGGTAAACCCAGCGGTAGATACAGATGAACTGGCCCATCAGGTGACTATGGCCGGTCTGGAAGTGGACGACGTCGAGTCAGTTGCCAAAGATTTCTCCGGTGTGGTTGTTGGTGAGATCCTGACGGCGGAGCAGCACCCGAATGCGGATAAGCTGCAGGTCTGTAAAGTTTCCAACGGCGTCGAAGAGTTTCAGGTGGTATGCGGTGCACCAAACGCCCGTGCCGGTCTGAAGACTGCGTTTGCAATGGTGGGGGCAAAACTGCCGACACCGGAAGGTGACACGTTCAAAATCAAGAAAGCCAAGCTGCGTCATGTAGAGTCCTTCGGCATGTTGTGCGCGGAAGACGAGCTGGGCCTGTCTGAAGACCACGGCGGTATCATGGAGCTGGCTGCAGACGCACCGGTTGGTACCGATCTGCGCGAGTACCTGAACCTGGATGACAAGATCATCGACGTAGACCTGACGCCGAACCGCGCTGACTGTCTGAGCATCAGCGGTATCGCGCGTGAAGTGGGTGTGCTGTTTAAAGCACCGGTAACCTACGTTGAAGCGAAACCTACCGAAGCGGTTATCAACGATACCTTCCCGGTTGCGCTGGAAGCGCCACAGCAGTGCCCACGTTTTGTGGGGCGTGTGGTTCGCAACGTTAACGTACAGGCTCAGTCGCCGCTGTGGATGGTTGAGAAGCTGCGTCGTGCGGGTGTACGTTCTATTGATCCGGTTGTGGATATCACCAACTACGTACTGCAGGAGCTGGGTCAGCCGATGCACGCGTACGATCTGGACAAGCTGACTGGTGGCATCTTTGCACGTATGGCGGATCAGGGCGAAAAACTGACCCTGCTGGATGGCCAGGAAATCGAACTGAACAACGACACACTGGTTATTGCCGACCAGAACGGTCCGCTGGGTATCGCGGGTATCATGGGTGGCGAAGCATCCGGTGTGAATGCTGAAACCAAGGATGTATTCCTGGAAGCGGCGTTCTTCAACCCAATTGCTATCGCGGGACGCGCGCGTTCTTACGGCCTGCACACCGATTCCTCCCACCGTTTTGAGCGCGGTGTGGACTGGCAGCTGCAGGCAAAAGCGATGGAGCGTGCGACCGAACTGCTGATCGAGATCTGCGGTGGTGAAGCCGGTCCTGTGATTGAAGTGGCCAGCGAAGAGAACCTGCCAAAGGTTGAAAAAATACGTCTGCGTCACGCTAAAGTGAACAGCTACCTGTCTTTCGATATGCCGGTGGAAGAGATTGAAGAGATCCTGATTCGCTTGGGTATGTCGATCACTAAAGATGGCGACGATGCATGGCTGGTGGATGTTCCTTCCTACCGTTTCGACATCAGTATCGAAGTGGATCTGATCGAAGAGCTGGCACGTGTTTACGGCTACAACAACCTGCCGGTACGTGTACCAAAAGCATCCCTGCCGTTCAAAGCGGACGTTGAAGCGAACATCGGCCTGACCCACATCCGTCGCACGCTGGTGGCACGCGGTTACCAGGAAGCGATCACCTACAGCTTCATCGAAGCGGGTCTGCAGGAAAAATTCGATAACGAAAACAAAGCGGTTGCGCTGGCTAACCCGATATCTGCGGAGATGGCGGTCATGCGTACCACCGTATGGCCTGGCCTGGTGAAAGCGGTTCAGTACAACCAGAACCGTCAGCAGAGCCGTGTACGCCTGTTCGAAACCGGTCAGCGCTTCCTGCCTCGCGGCGAGAACATGGCTGACATGCTGCAGGAGAACGTGGTGTCCGGTGTTGTGACCGGTGCTCGTCACCCTGAAGGCTGGACCGCAGGTAACGATGCCGTTGATTTCTTCGACGTTAAAGGCGATGTGGAAGCCCTGCTGGCACTGGGCGGTGCTGCGGATGAGTTTTCCTTCGTTGCCGATCGCCACGTTGCTCTGCACCCAGGTCAGACTGCACGCATCGAACGTAACGGCGAGACCATCGGTTACATGGGCGCACTGCACCCAAGCTTGGCGAAGGATCTGGGCATGAACGGTGCGGTATACCTGTTTGAACTGAGCATGGATGCAATCACTGCAGGTCGTCTGCCACGCTATGCTGAACTGTCTAAATTCCCTGAGTCCCGCCGTGACCTGGCACTGATCGTTGATGAGAAAGTTGCCTTCGAAGAGCTGCGTCAGGGGGCACTGGAAAATGCCGGCGAATACCTGAAAAACATCACCCTATTTGACGTTTATCAGGGCCAAGGTATTGAAGTTGGACGAAAAAGTATCGCCTTGGGCTTGACCTGGCAGCATCCATCGCGCACTCTTAATGATGATGAAATTAATGGAGCAGTAGACTCCGTTATCACTGCGCTGAAAGAAAAGTTCGGTGCATCATTACGAGAGTAAACGACAAGGGTGACTGTCATGGGCTCGTTGACTAAAGCTGATATGGCCGAGCGTCTGTTTGAAGAACTTGGTTTGAATAAACGTGAAGCCAAAGATATGGTTGAGTCGTTTTTCGATGAGATTCGCGAAAGTCTGGCGACCAATGAGCAAGTGAAGTTGTCGGGTTTCGGCAACTTCGATCTGCGGGATAAAGGTCAGCGTCCTGGCCGTAATCCAAAGACGGGTGAAGAGGTGCCGATCTCGGCGCGTCGGGTTGTCACCTTCCGTCCTGGGCAGAAACTAAAGGATCGTGTAGAGGCTTATGCGGGACAGCGAGAACAGTAACGCTCCAGATTCTGTTCCTATTCCCAATAAGCGATACTTTACGATTGGTGAGGTTGGCAAACTCTGTGACCTGAAGCCGCACGTATTGCGCTACTGGGAACAGGAGTTTGAACAGATTGAGCCGGTCAAACGGAACAACCGTCGCTACTATCAGTGTCAGGATGTTCTGCTTATCCGTCAGATCAAAGGCCTGCTGCATGAGCAAGGCTATACCATCAGTGGTGCCCGCCAATATCTGGCAGGGGATAACAACGGTGACGATCAGACGAAATATAAGCAACTGCTCAGACAGACCATCACCGAACTGGAAGACCTGCTTGTAACCCTGAAGCAGGTCTGAAACCTTCCCTGAATCAAACTCTTAAGCTAGTATGGCTAGCTCTAACAGAGCGTTTCTCGCTCTGGCCACAGTCGGGATGTAGCGCAGCTTGGTAGCGCACCTGCATGGGGTGCAGGGGGTCGAAGGTTCAAATCCTTTCATCCCGACCATATAAATCAATAAGTTGAAGAGTTTTGTTTCTCTCTCTTTTATTGTCTGGTAAGTTTTCTTGGTTTTGGTGCCCGTTTCGTGCCCAATTGTCTTTGTCTAACCTGTTCTTGAAGTTTTTTGCTCAGGCGCTTTCTGCGCCTCTCTGAGAGTATGTTTTTTGTACTGCGTCTCTTCTTTACAACTAATGTGATTGTTTTTCTCTTGTGTAGAGGCTCTTTGGAAGAGCTTGTTTGAGAGAGGGCTTGGACTGTTGCTGGCGTATGGCTGCTTTCTGGAGATTTTCTTAGGGCTTCGAGTTCGTCCTTTGTTTCTTCGTGCTTCCGATTAAGTAGATTTAAGGTTTCCTGCAGCTCTTTGTATTTCTGGTTGAGAGTTTCTAGGTCCGATAGAGCTTTCTGATGGTCCTTCAGTGGGATAGCGCCGAGGACTTCGTTCCATCTTTCTCTGTTACGTATCTCCCGTACCTCAAGCTGTCGTTTCTTTCTTTCCTGTTTCTCCTGCTTATATTGGTCAGTAATCAGAGCCTCAAGCGCTTGATTGCGTGTGCCTCCAAGCTGTCTGGCTAAGTAGTCTAGTTGCGTATTTACACTCTTGGATAGCACGAAACTGTGTTGTTCTTTATTACGTTTTCTATTCGACTTGCGGTATCGCTCTTGCCGCCAGGCGGCCCTCATCTTTTCTATTAGCTCTCTGTCTTCAGGAATGTCTCTGACTGTGTTTATAAAACTAACGATTTGAGTGCTTGGTTCTAAGTGATGGTATTGGTTGCTTAAAAATCCGGGCCATTTTTTGGTTAGGTATTTGTATGTCCACTCACACTGTTGCTGATCGTTGAGGTCAATCCATTGAGTAATTTTTTCAGTGTGTGACATATTTCGTCCTACTAAGTCGTTTAGAACTGATTCATCAATAAGATAAATTAAGACACGTTACATGTAACGTTACACGTAACGAAAATAAATAGTACTATTTTTAACCCAGGGGTTATCATGAGATAAAAGTTACTTACGTTACATGTTCATTGGAGAGGATATGCATATAGCTGTATTGCAGACGGAGTTGATTGGAGCTAGCCCAGAGATTAGATATTTCTTAGTTGCCTATATTTATCAGTTTGGCGACAGGGTTGTGCATCATACGGTTAAGGAATTATCGCTAAAGCTAGGTGTATCTACTCATGTGGTTTCGGACGCAATTAGTTACTTTGAGAAACGAGGATGGTTGGTCCGAGAAAGGAATGTATCAGGCCGTGGTCGGCCTAGTTTCACTTATGTTCTTAAGAGTCAATGTAGAAGCTCTCTTCAGACTTGTTCTGATGAGATTTCATTGAAGCAGACAGGTGCTATCGCATCGTTGCTCAAACTGGATTGTTGTTCAGAAAAGATTTCCAAAACGCAGCGCCTAAGCATATCGAATAAATTGTTTCTTGGGGTGTTGCTGGCACATATGGATGCATGCGGCGTAGTGAGGTCTCTTGGTCGTTCGGACTTAAGGAGATTAACTGGGATGAGTGATGAGCGATTAAAGTCTCAGCTCAAGAAAATGCTCGCTCTTGGTTATGTCCGAACTTACGTCGCTGGCGCAACGCATCGTTTGTTGTTTGGGGCCGCCAAGGGCTCTTACTATCTAAATCTACCTAAACTGTACGATGGGTACTCCACAGCTGGAGTTATAGTGTTTTGTAAGAATACCAATTTCCGAATGGGGGCGGGGGCGTTGTTTAGCGAAATGAATCGGCTTCAGGGAATTGGTAGGTACAAAGAATGTGAAGAAGGGCTATTGAACCCGGACAGAGTAGTGTTACAGATGGAAGGTAGGGTTTGTTTAGTAGCGAAGGGGGTTGAAAAGCTGTTCATGTTTTTTAACGAGAAGACCTCATCTCGTTTTCAAATGTATTTTCAGTCCAAGTTGAACGAATATGCATCTGACCTGCTTTCCAGAAGTTGGGGTAATTTGCTTTGCGAGACATGGGAGGGGGATAAGTATGTGAAAGATAAAATTGAGAAAGAACTTAAAAATATTTCGCTATCAAATCCTTCTTTTCAAAAAGATCCAACAGAAGATCAGTGGAATGAGCTAGCCTCTCTGATCTATCGGTTGTCGCTTCGAATAGCTGTGAAAGTTCGTAAGCTACAGCATGCAAGCACAGAGATTCCTATGTGTGAAATGGATCATGTGATTCACCTGTCTCCCTTTCTTCAAGGTGTTTTCACTCTAGTTGTTGAATCACATCCAAAGGAGCTGGAGTCATCCGCAAAAGAGTGGCGGAAAGTTGGTGTTGATGGAGATGTCATGGTGCGATACGAAAGCGAGGAAAAGGTGCCGAAAGAGCTGCGAGAACTCCTCAAACTATGAAGTGCGACAATGCCCGTCTATGAACTAATTCCAGAGCTGGACTTGGCCCAAAGGGACTGGCATCTAAGGGATGTAGTTCATCAAATTTACGCTGCAATGAGGTTCAGAATTGTTGGTTTGGTAGTATTTATTAGGTTTTGAGGGCATGTAGTAAAAAAATATTATCTTTGCCTCTCCTATGAATCAAAACATCATAGGAAGGGTTTCATGAACAGTAATCAACTAGCTAGCTACGGTCCACTAAATAACCACTATCAGTCGAGAATAGAAGAGACAATACAATATGCTCTATCCGAGTATCCACGAACTTTGGCAATTAGGGTAGATCTGCGGTTGCCTGATCAAGTGGGTTCCTTGTACGGAAGTTCGGATGATCCCCTGATAGCATCTATACGAACAGATTCGGCTGTGATTTCAAGATTCTTTGCGTCTCTAAATGCTCAGATCTCAGCGGATGTTCAGCGCAAGATTGTCGAAGGAAAAAGAGCCTACCCATGTACGTTGAGGTACGTGTGGGTGAGGGAAAAAAATAAACAGCACAAAGATCACTACCATGTAGTGCTGCTGTTGAATAAAGATGCTTACCATACATTGGGTAGCTACCAATCTTCTGGACCTAACTTGGCTAACCGCATTCGTAAAGCATGGCTTAGTGCTTTAGGCTTGTACCCAGATACGGAGGTTGGTTTTTTTGGGAGTTTGGTTCATTTTCCTGAAAATCCCTATTACATTCTGAATGTTAATGATCCCGCTCAGTTCAATGAAACGTACAGAAATCTAATATTTCGGACGAGCTATTTAGCCAAAAAAGAAACCAAGCATTACGATGACGGAAATCGTTGGTTTGGTTGCAGTCGACGTTAGGTCGACTGCATACCCTGTTCCTCCTCACAGAAGCCCTCGTTCAGCAAAAGAAACGCTGTTCTGTCCCACCACGATGTGATCCAGGACGCGGACATCAATCAAGGCCAAAGACTCAACAAGCCGTTGGGTGATTGATATGTCAGCGCTGGATGGCTCGGCGATACCTGAAGGGTGGTTGTGGGCGAATATGACGGCAGCGGCATTATCCGCCAAAACAGCTTTTACGACTTCTCTTGGATAAATGCTTGCTGAATCAATCGTGCCAAAAAACAGCTCTTTGAAATCGATAAGTCTGTGCCGGTTGTCTAGTAGCATCACCCCGAAAACCTCGCGTTCATAATGACTCATTTTGAACTCTAAAAAGGCTTTAGCTTTTTCTGGGGCGCTATAGACGTCTGATTCTATCAGTTGCTGAGCAAGGATCTCAGAGGCTTTTTCCAGGATCTGGTGCTGAGTTAAAGGGCCGTTGAGGACATAAGTGGTATCTGCAGAGTTGTGCATAGTTTCTTCTCCAGTGTTTTTGGGTTATGCACATAGGTGATATAGGTTCAAAAAAAAGCTGAATGTAAGAACGGGAGAGCCAGTAGGCTCTCCCGTTTGTTTTTCTGCCTTAGTGACTAGAGGTCTTCGGATACTGCCCAGTTGTAACCAGCAACAACACCGATGACAAAGAGCTCTGCAGCAGGTTTAGCGGTTAAAAATGCGAACATTGTCGTTCTCCTTTAGGGAGCAATAGATGCCAACACCGGTGATAAAGCCAGCAACGAATACAATTGGCATAAGGTTCTCCTTACTTGCGTTTTGAAGTGAATGAGCGTCGGTTATCCACCGAGCGTTTGGATGGTGCAGGTAGGTAATATCTATCTGAAATTTCGGTGAAACAGCTTTAGGCGTTGGACTCAGAATAATTTATTACTAGCGCCCCGTATCTCATGACCTAATTCAAGAGGAACGAGTCATGAGACTGATCAAACTGAAGGAAGTAATGAACACCACAGGGTTGGCACGCTCTACTATCTACAAATACATCTCGGAGGGGGCTTTTCCAAAGCCAGTTTCGCTGGGAGAACGCGCGGTTGCATGGGTAGAAAGCGAAGTAAGCGACTGGATTCTAGACAAGATCGAGAAGCGTGATTTGGCGAGCTAAGTTGAGCTTATTATCCTGTTCCCACCAGCTATGCAGACGGCTGGTGGGGAGGCTTTGGGTTCGTCGCATAGTCGGATTGATAACTGTGTGGTAATTTATTTTACAAATCTGCATAAGGATTTGTGGTGATATGAAGAAGCAGTTGCTCCTCACATGGCTTGGCAAGCACGATCTGGATGCCGAGAGTAACCAAGAACTCGGTGCCATCGGGTCAATTCTGATGGAAACACCTTTTCCATTTGATGAAGTGCATATCCTGGTCCAGAACTGGAAGGAACAGGCCCAGCAGTATGAATCTTGGTTGAAGCAGGTACTTCGAAAGCAATCCCGAAATACAAGAATAGTTCTCAAGCCCGTTGAGCTCAGTAGTCCTATTGATTACGAGGCTATCTATGGGATTGTCCATGAGCAGCTGGCGGCTCTGACGAGTAGTGACTTTAAAGTAACACTGAATCTAACCTCTGGGACGCCAGCGATGACCGCTATCTGGGTTTTGCTGGGTAAAGGGGTGTTTGATTGTCAGTTAACTCAAACTTCACGTCAGGACGGTGCTTCAAAAGTTGAGCTTCCTTTTGATGTCTCTGTTGCCTATCAACAGCACCAGGACGCTAGGCTTGGCTCAATTGCTTCAGCATTGCCCTCCACCAACAGTGAGTTTTCCCACATTCAGGCAAACTCTACTGCAATGAAAGAATGTGTCTCTTTGGCACAACGCATTGCTCAGAGGGACATCCCAGCCATCATTCATGGCGAAACTGGTTCTGGTAAAGAGGTTATGGCAAACGCTATTCATAGCGGTTCGTTGCGGGCTGAAAAGCCATTTGTGGCGGTGAACTGCGGTGCGATTCCCGAAAGTCTCATAGATTCTCACCTGTTTGGTCATAAAAAAGGTGCTTTTACGGGAGCGGTTGCCGACAGCCAGGGGTACTTTGAGGTGGCGAGCGGCGGCACATTGTTTCTTGATGAAGTTGGGGAGCTCCCCCTGGATGCTCAGGCCAAGCTACTTAGAGCGCTGCAGCAACAGGAGATCATGCCTGTAGGTGGTAGTAAACCAGTAAAGGTGGATGTTCGCATTATTGCTGCGACGCACCGAAATCTCTTAACGATGATCGACGACGGTTCGTTTCGTGAGGATCTGTTTTACCGGTTGGCAGTGGGAGTGATTAGCTTGCCTCCATTGCGGGAGCGAAAAGAGGATATTGAGTCCCTTGTTTCGGTATTGATTGATAACCTGAATGATGAAGCGAAGAGTCAGCCGGGATATATAAGTAAGAAAATTTCCAAAGAGGGAATAGAATTTATCAAATCCCAAAGATGGTCAGGGAATATTCGAGAGCTTTGGAATACGCTAGTTCGAGCGTCCATCTGGAGTGACGGAGAGATATTAGATGTTGAGCACCTGGAGAGAGCGCTTATCCTGCGGACTAAAAAAGGAGCTCAAGCAGGGCTGGAATTTGATATTGCCAGTGGTATCGATATCAATGAAGTTTTAGAAAAAACAAAGAGATACGCGATTGAACAAGCACTAAAAATAACTGCTGGCCAAAAAGGAAAAGCTGCTAGACTGATAGGTCTCAGTAATCACCAGACGCTTTCGAATTGGATGAAACAGTTAGAAATACCTGATCAATAGAAAGCGCATTTCGCTAAATTGGCACGATATCTGAAGTACAGGAAGTAACTAAAGGCTACATGACATGAAGTCCATGAATTTTGAACACCTCCGAAACAATTGGCCAGCACTCGCAGACTTAGGAGCATATGCCGAAACCTATGCCTGCACTGATCCACAAAGCGCCCTAGTTAAGCTGCGTTGCTTCGTCGAGAAGCTGGTGGGCGAGATCTACAAAGATCTAAAGCTCCCAATTCAGCCAAACTCCACTTTCATGGATCGCTTGAACAACAACGGCTTTACCTCTGTTGTTCCTCGCGTCATTCTCGACAAGCTGCATGCGGTTCGTATCCATGGGAACAAAGCTGCCCATGAAGGTGATGTTTCTGTATCGACTGCAGTGTGGCTGGTTGAGGAAGCTTACTACCTTGGGTGCTGGTTATTTGTAGCGCAAGGAGAAGGTAGTCGGGAAACCTGCCCTGATTATCAGGCTCCGAAGCTTGATTCATCAGGAGGTGCAAAGGCCGAGTTCAAGAAAAAGAACAAAGCGCTCCAGGAGAAATTAGCCAGCCAATCGGCTCAGCTGGAAGTTGCGCTTAAAGAGCTGGAGGACGCCAAACATTCTGCACTTGAGGCGCAGCAGCAAGCTGCAAAGCTAAAAGTACAGATTGATGAAGCCAAAGCTCAGAGGTTTAGTGAGGGCAGCAAGAAAGCGACTCAAACTCTCAACTTTAACGAAGCGGAGACACGTCGTCGCCTAATCGACAGTGAATTGCGTTTGGCGGGTTGGGATATCGCGGCGGATGGTAGCGATACCGAACAAGTCACGCTAGAGCACGAAGTCGATGGCCAGCCTACGAAGTCTGGTATCGGATATTGCGATTATGTTCTCTGGGATGATAACGGCAAACCGTTGGCGGTGGTTGAAGCTAAGCGTGCACGTGAAAATCCAGAGAAGGGGCGGCAACAGGCCAAGCTATATGCTGATGCGCTGGAGAAGAAACATCAGCAGCGACCAGTGATCTTCTACACCAACGGATACGATATCTGGCTCTGGGATGATGTGCTGGATACTGTACCGCGCAAGTTGTACGGCTATTACAGCAAAGACAGTCTGCAGTACCTAATTGGCCAGCGTCAGCTTCGTAAAGAACTCAACAGCACAACTATCGATACTAATATTGCCGGTCGTCTCTACCAGATGGAGTCGATCACCCGCGTCAGTGAGCGCTTCAGCGACGGTCATCGTAAGGCGCTGATTGTTCAGGCGACGGGTACCGGTAAAACACGAGTCTCTATCGCCTTGACCAAGCGCCTGCTGGATGCGGGGTGGGCTAAGCGCGTACTTTTCTTGTGCGACCGTAAAGAGCTGCGTAAGCAAGCAAAAAATGCCTACAGCGAATTTGTTAAAGAGCCTCTTTACGTAGTGGGGCGTAGTAAAAAGGAAGATCAGCATAACGCACGTATCTATATTGCGACCTATCCGGGAATGATGGGGATCTATGAGCAGTTTGATGTGGGTTACTTTGATCTGATCATTGCTGATGAATCTCATCGTTCGGTCTACAACGTCTTTGGTGATCTGTTTAAGTACTTCGATGCTCGCCAGGTGGGCTTGACCGCAACTCCGGTTGAGATGGTGAGTCGATCTACCTGTAAGCTGTTTGGTTGTGACTACAAAATGCCAACGGCCAACTACCCGTTAGAGCAGGCTGTGGAAGAAGGCAACCTGGTGCCCTTTAAGGTTGTAACCCACACCACTCAATTCCTGCGTGAAGGTATCAAAGGTCATACTCTGTCTGATGAACAAATCGCAGAGTTAGAAGATCAAGGCTTTGATCCGAACGAGATGGATTTCGATGTACCGGACGTGGATAAAGCGGTATTTAACAAAGATACCAATCGCGCCATCCTGCGTAACTTGATGGAGCGGGGGCTGCGCGATGTGGATGGGCAGTTACCAGGTAAGAGTATTGTCTTTGCGCGTAGTATTCAGCATGCCGAACTATTAGCTGAGCTGTTTGGCGAAATGTATCCCCAGCATGGCGGAAACTTCTGTCGAGTGATTCACTCCAAATACGAGCGCGCCGAAGAGCTGATTGACGACTTTAAGAAAACCGATGGCTCAGCGGATCAAATAACCATCGCCGTATCTGTAGATATGTTGGATACCGGGATTGATGTACCGGAAGTGGTTAACCTAGTTTTTGCCAAGCCGGTTAAATCCAAGGTTAAATTTTGGCAGATGGTGGGGCGCGGTACCCGTCTATGTGAGCATCTCTATGGCACAGGAAATCATAAAACCCACTTCCTAATCTTCGACCATTGGGCCAACTTCGATTACTTCGAAATGGACCCTCCAGAAGATGATGGTCGCACGGGTAAATCACTCTGTGAAAAGCTATTTGAGACGCGGATTGAGTTGGCAGAAACTGCGCTTCAAAAGGCTGAAATGGAGCTGTTCAAGCAAGTCATCGCGCTGGTCAGGGAGGACATTGACGCACTGGATGATCGTTGTATTGCCGTGCGTGATAAGTGGCAACTGAAAGCACAGCTGTCTGATGCGAAACAGCTTGATCAGTTTGCGCCGGATACACGGCACTTGTTGCGTGCTGAAATGGCACCGCTGATGCAGTGGCGTGATATTCGGGGAGAAGCGGAAGCGCTTCGTTGGGATCAACAGATAACCGAGCTGCAGCAGATCCTGCTGACAAAGCCTTCTCAAATGGATGTGGCTAAATTAGCGGTGTTGACCAAGGTTGCTCAGCTCTCTATGCATCTGAATCCGGTACGGGCCAAAGCAGGGGATATCAAAGAGATTCAGCAGGATGCTTTCTGGCAAAGCCTTACCTTTGATGC
Organism: Pontibacterium granulatum; assembly: GCF_029961155.1. Taxonomy (GTDB): domain Bacteria; phylum Pseudomonadota; class Gammaproteobacteria; order Pseudomonadales; family Balneatricaceae; genus Pontibacterium; species Pontibacterium granulatum. The sequence continues at coordinate 313,686 of NZ_JASBRH010000002.1, forward strand.
ACTTGAGCAGAAACGTATGGCACTGCGTGGCATTATCCACTTACGGGATAAAGGGTCTCTGCCACCTGCAGAACCATTGCCGGTGATCGATATAAAGGAGGATCAGGGTGGATATCATATCGCCGAGCGTCCGACGACTATTGTCACAGTGGATTACCAGATCTTTCGGCAGGAAGTAGAACAGACCTTGGCTCCACTGTTTGATACTGATCCTGTCTTGCAGAAGATACGCAATGGAGAACCGGTATCTGATGCTGAGTTGCAACAGTTGAACGCACTGGTCCACGTACAGAATCCTAACTTGGATCTGGATACGCTCACGGAGTTTTTCCCTGAGTCAGGTGCAAGCCTTGATCAGATGCTGCGCACCTTGATTGGAATGGATGCAAAAGCGGTTGAGTCTGCCTTTACCGAGTTTGTACAATCGCACCACATCAACTTGAACGCTCAGCAGCAGCGTTTTATTGCACTGCTAAAAAACCACCTCTGTAAGTACGGCACAATCAACGTTGCCCAGCTTTACGACCCCCCATTTACCGCCGTTCACCACGATGGCCTGGATGGCATTTTCAACCGTGAAGAGCAGGCAGATGCGCTGGTGGCCCTCGTAAAACAGTTTGGTGTTGAGTTAGGGCAGCGTCGGGAATCAACCACGCGTACCATTGACCGTTAATCGCAGAATAGAGCACGTATTGAGAACATTGAATGATTACAGGCGAATTGAAAAGCAAGATCGATAAACTTTGGGAAGAGTTCTGGACGGGAGGTATCACCAATCCGTTGACCGTTATTGAACAGATCACCTTCCTGATGTACGCCCGTATGCTGGACATGAATGAGCGTCGCGACGAAAAGCGTGCTGAGCGTACAGGTAAAACCTTCAATCGCCGCTTTACACCACCTGAGCAGCATCTGCGTTGGGAAGCGTTCCATCACCTGCCTGCAGAGCAGATGTTTGAGCTAATGAGGGATGAAGTGTTTCCGCACTTTAAGGACCTCGCGGGTGAAGGCACGTTGTTCGCTGAGTTTATGAAAGACGCTCAGTTGATGATCCAGAAACCAAGTCTGTTGGTGAAAGCGGTCAATATGGTAAATGAGCTGCCTCTAGAGAAAAGCGATACCAAGGGTGATCTCTACGAATACCTGCTCTCTAAGCTTACTACGGCAGGTATCAATGGACAGTTCCGGACGCCGCGCCATGTGATCCGTGCGATGGTGGAAATGCTAGAGCCGGAGGCGAAACACCGTATTGCTGATCCTGCTTGCGGTACAGCAGGCTTCCTCTCCGTCTGCTATGAGTACCTGTTGGAGAAATACAGCTCGCCCGAGGGAGTGGTTACAGAGATGGTAACCAATGAAAAAGGCGAACAGGTAGAGAACAAAATCTTCACCGGCGACCTGCTATATGACCACCGTAAGCATGTGGATACCGATATGTTCCACGGTTTCGACTTTGATGCCACCATGCTGCGTATCGCCGCAATGAACTTGGTGATGCATGGCGTGGCTGAGCCGGATATTCACTATCAGGACACTCTCAGCCAACGTTTCTCAGAGCGTTTCCCTAAGGCCGCAGACGAAGGTTTTGACCTGATCCTTGCCAATCCTCCGTTCAAAGGCAGTTTGGATGAAGAGGACGTAGATCCAGCGCTGTTGCGGGTGGTTAAAACTAAAAAGACCGAACTGCTTTTTGTAGCACTGATTATGCGTATGCTGCGTGTGGGTGGGCGTAGCGCCACCATCGTACCGGATGGCGTTTTGTTTGGCTCCTCTAAGGCCCACCAGCAACTGCGTAAGCATCTCGTGGATGATAACCAGTTGGAAGCTGTGATCAGTCTGCCAAGTGGTGTGTTTAAGCCCTATGCGGGTGTTTCAACCGCCATTCTAATCTTTACCAAAGGTGGTGAGACCGACCATGTTTGGTTTTACGATGTAAAGAATGATGGTTTCTCGCTGGATGATAGACGTCAACCACTGGATGAGAACGATCTGCCTGATTTGGTAGCGAAGTTTAAAACGCGGGACAAAACGACAGCTGAAACAGATGCCAACGACCGCACTACCAAAGCGTTCTGGGTTGGTCACGATGAGATCGTGAACAACAAATATGACCTGTCGCTGAACCGTTACAAGGAGCAGAAGTATGAGGCTGAGAAGTACGACTCTCCCAAGGAGATACTGGCACGGTTGATGTCTCTGGAGGCAGAGATTCAGCGGGATCTAGATGAGTTAGAGGGGATGCTGTAATGGGTTACATCCCCACACCTATCGCTAACTGCGTAACGAAGGTTTCTAAATGGAATCCGAGACAAGAAGCTGATGCAAAGGCGTTTCCATATGTGGATCTGAGTTCGGTAAACAAAGAGACCAAAAGTATCTCATTGGAAGATGTTCCGATTGTTGCTCCGGCTGAAGCGCCAAGTCGTGCCAGACAGCTCATTGCTGCAGGAGATGTGTTGGTATCCACGGTGCGCCCTAACTTGAATGGTGTCGCATTGGTTTGTGACCAGTTCGATGGGGCGACCGCTTCAACGGGATATTGTGTACTTCGGCCTAACCCAAACAAGCTGGACAGTAAGTATTTATTTTATTGGGTTCAGATGCCGAACTTTGTTGAATTGATGATGAAGCAAGCTACTGGTGCAAGCTATCCTGCTGTTTCTGATCGTGTGGTGAAAGGATCTGAAATCCCCCTCCCTCCCCTAACCGAGCAACAGCGTATCGCAGTCATCCTCGACAAGGCCGACGCGCTGCGCCGCAAACGTCAGCGAGCCATCGATCTCGCCGACCAGTTCCTTCGCAGCGTGTTTCTGGAGATGTTCGGCGATCCGGTCACCAATCCGAAGGAGTGGGAGGAGCGTACGCTTTCAGATATCGCTCTGGTTCGTTCTGGTGTGACAAAAGGCCGGAAGCTGGAGGGCAAGAAAACTGTGTCTGTACCATACATGCGAGTTGCCAATGTCCAGGATGGCCATATCAAACTAGATGACGTCCAAGAAATTGAAGTGCTCGAGACAGATGTAGAGCGCTATGCTCTCAATCCAGGAGACTTACTATTAACCGAGGGTGGTGACCCCGATAAGTTGGGTCGTGGGGCTGTTTGGCACGGTGAAGTAATGCCCTGCATACACCAGAACCATATCTTCTGTGTGCGTGCCGATGCAGAGACTGTACACCCTGAATTCTTAAGTGCACAAATCGGCTCCCAGAGAGGGAAGCGCTATTTCCTAAAGGTCGGCAAGCAGACAACGGGCATAGCAACAATTAACAAAACCGTACTGAGCGCTTACCCAGCAATCGTTCCACCAATGGATCAGCAGCTTAAATACGTTGCCCTCGTAGAGAAAGTTAGATCCAGTTTATCGAGAGTTAGCGCTAGCGACACTGAGATAAAATCGTTATTTCATTCGATGTCGCAGCAAGCCTTCAGTGGAAAACTATGAAGCATATGCCAGCCGCTACGCAACCATAAAGAACCTCCCAATAACACGGACGTTGCCATGGCGAAATCTCAATACTTCAACTTGCTTGCTTGCTTGCTTGCCTGTGCTGTCAGCCGACCGGCAGGTGTGCTACAGCGCCTTGCAGGCAGGTCTCCCTTTATATTTTTCAACGAAGCCGCTTTTAAGAGTTAATGGACCTCACTATGCGAATCACATCTTTGGAGTTAACGAATTTCCGGTCATTTCGATCTACACAAAAGATCGACTTCGCTCCGGTAACGCTGTTGTTCGGGCCGAATAGCGTTGGTAAAAGTACTGTGCTGATGGCGTTGTTTTATGTCCAACAGATATTGGAAAAAGGCCACTGTGACCCGGTTCGATTGGATGCTGAAGGGGAAAAGCATATTGGTGGATTTAAGAATCTTGTCAACGGTCGCGACCTCAGCAAGCAGATTGTTCTCAAGATAACTTGCGATAAGAGAGGCACAATTGGTTCGAGCTACAATCAAGTCGCGGAATTAATTGATGAAGAGCTGGGACTTACGGTCGACACTCCGGCGGCAGACGCGGATAAGATTGCGATCGAACTTCACATCGGTACATCCAAAAGGACCAATGCTGCTTATGTGGCGTGCTATAGGGTATGGTTTGACGATCAGCTGATCGCCGAACTGACCAGCGATGATGGCCTTAAACAGCCCGTCATTAGCTACTTGAACTACCGCCATCAGGCGTTGATATGTGACGAGGATGCGGACTATCAATCTGACTTCGATGATGGAGATTTCGTCAGTCGTTTTCAGGAGATCGTTAACGAACCGCGGATGGTTGAAGGGTACTCACCCGGTGTGGCCTATGACGAAAACATTGAAGTACTGACTCATGTCCCGATCGGGTTTAAAGGTTTTGCTGGAGCATTACCGGTACTGCATAAAGCCTTGCACACATCCCTCTATTTCCATGACCGGATCATCTCGGCCAGGGTTCACGAAATTCTCTCGGATGTGGTTGTTGCACCGCTCGATAATCTATTGGAGCTGCTCAAAGACAGTTTGTGTATTGGTCCGCTTCGTGTGGTTCCTGACGCATTACATCAAACCAACCCCTACCCGCAGCAAAAAGACTGGTATTCAGGGGCTGCCGCCTGGGACGTTGTTGGGCGTACTGGGAACCAGGTTTTAGCCATAAACCAGTGGATGGGAGACGCCAATCGACTGAATTTAGGCTATTCAATTCGTAATAAATCGGTCATGAGTCGGGTAGTGTATACCGGAGGACGTGATGCATTAAGCGAGTTGGGGGCAGCGATTGAGCAGTTTGGTGATGAGCTCCAACTCACCATATCGAAAGAGGATCTTGCAGAAAACCCCCAGGCCGAGCAGGTTCCTGTGAGCATTGAGGATGTAAAAGCGGTTTTTCATAAAACTGAAAAATACGCTGAATCGAAAAATCTACCAAAGAATACTGAAGCTCATAACAAAGTCGTGTTATGGGATGAGATTAACAACATTGAAGTGTCTTCATCTGATATCGGTGTTGGTGTTTCTCAACTATTTCCTCTCATTGTTGCTGCGGTTGACCGCCAGAAAGGCATTGTTGCCTGCGAGCAGCCAGAACTACACGTTCACCCGCGAGTTCAGGTAGGTATCGGTGATTTGCTGACGCAGAATTCAGGCAAGAAAAACTTCTTGATCGAGACCCACAGTGAGCACCTGATTCTTCGTATTCTGAAGCGAATTCGCCAAACCACTGATAACGAGCTTCCTGAAGATGTCTGCCCGGTTCATCCTGGTGATGTATCTATCGTTTATATGGAGCCAACGCCCTATGGCACGAAAGCCAAGCGGATCGAAATCGATGAGGATGGTGAGTTCCGACAGCGTTGGCCAAAAGGGTTCTTTGCTGAACGTCGAGAGGAGTTAATGTCGTGATACATGAATACGCCCTCGATCCAGAGTTACTTAAAACATGGGCATCGAGTGATCGGGACTACAATGAATTCTTCCGAGAATATGGGTTGGGTACTCCACGCCTTGCAAGCTCCTTCCCAAAGCAAAAAGCGGCTAAATACCGTAATTTCTACTTGCGGGAGGGTCCTGCAGATGAGCAGTCTCTGCAAGCTCAGCGTTATATTGAAATGGTTAACCACCTCACCTGTGCGCTTGTTCATAGAGATGGCTTTGAATGTGCATCTTCTGAATGGTCTGAAAGCGTGATATCTGAGGACGCTAGAGAGCCATTCTATGCATTGCTAGCTTCGGCACCTCTGGAAAGCGATCGGTGCTTGACCCCCGCTACTATGTACTCACGGGAGAGTATTTGGAATCACCCTCGACAGCAGAACGTAGCTCGAACCTATGAAAGCTGCTCACCGGTGTTGCGAGATGTTCTGCGCCTTGCTAAGGACAGAATCGTTTTCGTTGACAGCTTTGGTTGGAATCAGAGAGCTATTGGGTTTATCGGGCGCTTAATTGGTGATGCCTTTCAGGGAAGAGTCCACAGTGCTATTCCCGAGATAGTTTTGTACTACAAGAAAAAAAGGAATGGGGGAACACCGTCTGCATCTCATGTTAAGGCAGAAATTGAACGACGAGTGGGTGGGTGTGCACAGGCTTTAATCCTTCGAGTGTATGAACTTGAGGAGATTGAAGGCGAAGATGTGTTCCACAACCGCTGTATACTGACAGAGCTCGGTGGAGTTAGTCTTGGGAACGGCGTTGATGTATCTGAGAGGCCTTCTCATACCGATGAACTCACGCTCTTAGAGAGAGAAGTTTACGAAAAGAAGTGGAAGCAGTTCGTTGAAGAGTTGTGTTTTGAAGTTGTTTCACAAGCCTAAAAATGTGATTAAAGCATTTTGGAAAAATGTTACCTAAATAGGAAAAAAGGGGAGCTATGTATGGGGTCTGGCAGACGTGAGACCTTTGGCCCAGCCCGTTTCTTATCTCCATGGAAGCAGGGTCAGTCCAATCTATGACTGAGAGCTGCTTATCAAACTGGTGAAGATTCATCTCTAGAAGTGGTGACGTAAACAATTAAGTACGCTTCTTGGGAGTAGGAGAAGGATTTTACATATGAAGTTTGTTGCTAATCGTATCAATCAGGTCCACCTTCGAGACTTATTACCGACTCTATCAGAGCAAGTACAAGTCGACAGCATATTGGCAGCCATAGCTTATGGCCGTAGCGCTGCGGATGAAACTAAAGATCTTGTGGGGCATGCTGTTGCAAATAAATTACGTTTGGATCTGTGGATGCGATATGACCATACAGTTCCGGTCGCGCTGCCTCTACTTGCTCGCTTATTAAGGCATCTTCCTGACAATATTTTCACTAAGTTTGTACCTGATTGTTTTCATGCGAAAGTGATTTGGTGGAGAGGCTACGGTGCATATATTGGGTCAGCAAATCACACAGATCGAGGGTGGCTAACAAACGTAGAAGCCGGAGTCTTTTTGGAGGAAGATGAATTAGTGGCGAGCGGAATGGATAATCAGTTGTTGGATTTTTTTGATTATCTTAGAGGACTGAATAACGCAATACCCATCTCAAAAGAGTATGTTTCTGAGATGGAGAGACTGAGCGAGCTTAATAAAGAGGCTCATGCTAAATCCAAAAAGGAAAGGGCGTACCCGATTTGGGAAGGGCCTGCTTATGTGAGCAAAAAAGATGCTTTTTCTAAGCGCAAGGAACGCTTTAGAGCTGAGTGGCAGGAAACGCTGGGAATTCTGCAAAGTATTCAACAGCAGTTGCCTGATTATAGGCCTCAATGGATAGATAGTAGTGTGCCTACTGCATGGCAAGTAGATCAGTTCTTACATGCCTATTACTACAATCAAGTAGGCGACAATGTACGCAAGCCTTACGAAGAGTATTACGAAAAAAACAAATCAAACCCTAAGATCGCGTTGCAAGAGCAGCTGACGTGGTGGAAAGGTTTGTCTGAAGCGCCAACTAGCGAACATGAAATGCTCTATGAACATGCTCCAGAAATTAAGCGTTTACTAGATAAAGGGAACGTTTTGGAGCTCACCGTTAAGGATTTAGAAAGGCTATTTGCTAAAACACATGCAACGAAAGATCATGTGATTAAGATTCCAATGGCGGTTTTAGGGCGTCCAGAAATTAAGAGTATGGATCGAGAGGGGCGTTTATCTTTGTTCGCTCAAATGATGGAAAATGTGCGCAACGAGCTAGGTTGGGATGTGAGACAACTACTCCATTATGTACTCTATGGTGGAGATGAAAGCAAAGTGTGGGAGCGCCTTTATCATGCTGGCCGTGATAGCAAATACAGCATTTCTCGATACGGACTTAACTCTATAGCTGAAGTGGTTGGTTGGGCAAGGCCAGAGGTTGCTCCGCCTAGAAATGGACGTACTAGTAAGGCTTTACGTGCTCTTGGTTTTGACGTCAACGTCTATTGATAGCTTCGTTAATTGGTAGCCACTTCATCACTATACAAAGGAACGCGAATGGCCGTCGAACACGGAATGTGGAAAATCGGCGAGCGCCCCAAGGCGCTCGCTCCTGCCAAGCTGGATACTGAAGAGCTGTTGGAAGAACAGATCTTTCAGGATGTCTCCATCCTAAACTGCAACTGGCTGCTGATTGGTCGCCAGGTCTATACCGATTTCGGAAAATACATCGATCTGTTAGCGATTGATGCCTTCGGCTCGGTAATCGTCATTGAACTGAAGAAACACAAAACCCCTCGGGATGTGGTGGCGCAGACCATTGATTACGCATCCTGGGTGGAAGCACTACCTACTGAACGAATCAGTCAGATCTACCACAAGTTCGCCATCAGCTATGGCTTGGAAATCACCAATTTTGATGATGCATTTCAGGTTAAGTTTGGTGTGAAGCCATCCGAAGATGAGGTGAACAGTTCACACCAAATGGTGATTGTTGCCGCTGAACTGGATGCAAGTACCGAACGGATTATCAATTATCTCAATAGTAAGGCCGGTATTGCGGTTAATGCGGTGTTCTTTACTGTATTCCAGGATGGTAAAAGTCAGTATCTCAGCCGTGCATGGATGATCGATCCGGTTGAAACCGAAGATAAAGCGGTCAGTGATAGCAGTAAAGGGGAGTGGAACGGTGAGTTCTATGCTTCCTTTGGTGTTGCTCATGACAGTCGCAGTTGGCAGGACGCTCAGCGCTGCGGATTTATCTCTGCGGGTGGTGGGCGCTGGTACAGCAAAACACTTTTCAAACTTGCTCCTGGTGATCGTGTTTGGGTGAACATTCCAAAGACAGGTTATGTAGGCGTTGCCAAAGTGGTTGGTACAGCGTTGGTCGCAGATGAGTTCATTCAGGACGATATGCAACTGGTGGGTAGCTATGGTACTGAGGCTGAGCATGGAGAGGATAACGCAGAGTACTTCGTACCCGTCGAGTGGCTTTATGCGGTGGCTGAGAACGAAGCGGTGAATGAAGTTGGTTTGTTCGGAAACCAGAACTCTGTTGCTCAACCGAAAACATCTAAGTGGGACTATACCGTTGAGCGGTTGAAAGAGGTTTGGGCTGTGAGCTGAACGCTCAGATTCTGATATCTGATTTGTCCAAAAATAACCCGGCGAAACTTAAGGGTGGCTAATATTTTTTCTATAAGGGAAAGTTCTTTACATTCTCTTTTGTAGGAGAAATTGTTTTCTGAAAATACTCTTTTAAAAACAAATATTTATAAGTGTAAGACGTTTGGCACGGTTACTGTATTACAAGGAGTGTAACCGAATAGTTAGGGAGCATGACCATGGCCGATAAAATTATCCTAGATCCGCAAGAACACATCACCTGCCCTCACTGCGAGCAGCAGTTTGCACTGCGCGATGCGCTCACCCATCAACTGATCGACCGCTACGAAGACGAATACGCAACAATGCTGGCGAAGGAGCGCGAAGCACTGGAACAGCGTATTGGTAAGGAGCAGGCACGCAAACAGACCCGAGAATTTGAAGCGAAGCTCGCCGAACTGAGAGGCCAGCTTGAAGACAGTCAGGTTCAGGCTTCCAGCGCAAAAAAACAGCTAGAGGCTGCGAAGCTTAAAGCTGCAGAGCAGGTACGTATCGAAGCTCAGCACGAAGCTAAGGCGCTACAGGATGAGCTCGCTGAAAAGGATAAGAAGCTGGCCGAGTTTCGTGAAGCAGAATTAACACTTCGTAAACAACAGAAGCAGTTGGAGGAGAAACAGGCCGACATGGCATTGGAGCTGGAGCGTAAGCTCTCAGCTGAAAAATCTACGATCGAAAACAAAGTTCGCGACAGTTTTGCGTTGCGTGAAGCTGAGTTGAAAAAGAAGATCGCTGATGCTCAGAAATCTAATGAAGAGTTGACTCGAAAACTGGAGCAGGGCTCTCAGCAGTTGCAGGGAGAAGTGCTAGAGCTAGAGATTGAGAGCATGCTTCGTCAGAGCTACCCCTTTGATGAAATTAAAGAGGTTAAAAAGGGCGCACGTGGCGCTGACGTGATCCAGAGTGTTCATCTGCGCTCTGGTACTGCCTGCGGGATGATCGTGTGGGAAACCAAACGCGCTGAAAACTGGTCCGGCAGTTGGGTTCCAAAACTCAAGGAAGATCAACAAGCGGTTGGCGCAGACATCGCCGTATTAGTCAGCACTGCCTTTCCCGCAGATATCAACGAGCCGATGTTGGTTCACGATGGAGTATGGCTGGTTAAGCCTGAACTGGCTAAAGGGCTTTCCGAAGCACTGCGTACCGTATTGATCGAAGCACAGCGGCAACGAACTGTTAGTGTTGGTAAGAACGAGCAGATGGAAGCTCTATTCGATTACATCTGCAGTAACCAATTTGCTCAACGTGTGCGATCAGTAGTTGAAGGGTATGAAGAGATGCATAGCGATCTCGATAAGGAGAAGAGGGCAATGCAGCGATTATGGAAGAAGCGTGAAGGCCAGATAGGTCGTATCAGTAACCAAATGATCAGCCTGTGTGGTGAGTTGCAGGGGATTTCTGCTAGTTCTCTCCCACATCTGGATAGTATCGCTGTTCTGGAATTCGAAGAGTAGATTTCTTCTTCAACTTTATAGGGACTCTCTCTAAGTTTATCGGATATCTGAGAGAGTCCGAATTTTAAGAAGTTATTCGAGTAAATGTTAAGGACGTTATCAAACATGGAAAACACGCTCGTAATTACTCCTGATCGGAAGTCTAAATTAAAGAAGCTGTTGTTGGAGATGCAGCAGGGGCTGTTGGAGCGAGAGACTCAAACCAAACTGATTTTGTTGGCGGCTCTGGCAGGTGAGCATGTGTTGCTTCTTGGGCCTCCCGGAACCGCCAAAAGTGAGTTGGCCAAGCGCCTGAAAAGCATCTTTGTTGAAGCGAATTACTTTGAGCGGTTGCTGACGCGCTTTTCCGTACCGGAAGAGTTGTTTGGTCCGCTATCGATACGTGCGTTGGAGGAGGATCGCTATAACCGCCTTACCAGTGGTTATCTTCCTGAGGCATCGGTGGCGTTTATTGATGAAATCTTTAAAGCCAACAGTGCCATCCTCAACAGCCTTTTGACTCTTTTGAATGAACGCCAATTTGATAACGGAAATCGACGGCACGAGGTGCCGTTGATCTCCGTTATTGCTGCTAGTAATGAGCTGCCCGAAGGGGAGGAGCTAACAGCTCTCTATGATCGCTTTATGTTGCGCAGCTTTGTGGAACCGGTTTCTGACAATGCGTTTAGATCACTGCTTTGCTTGGAAAGCGATGAATGTGATCCTGATTTAGCTACTCGTTTGAGAGTGGATGAGCTTAAGGAGGTACAAGCTCTTTCAGCGAAGGTGACACTGTCATCCAGTGTGTTGGTGTTGTGTGAAGCTTTTCGGAAATACCTGGTCCAAGAGAACATTTATGTATCGGACCGCCGTTGGCGAAAGATCATCAAGCTGTTGCAGGTTTCTGCATTTACCAACAACCAGACCGAGGTGTCTGTGTACGACGCTTGGCTTTTGCCGCACTGCCTGTGGGAAACGCCAGATCAGCTGGAAGGGCTGATTAAACTCTATAAGACCAATATTGCGATAGATGGTGATTTTCAGCCAACAAGGTTGACCAAGGTGCTATTGGCTTGGGAAGCGAAGCTAGAACTGGATAGAAATAATAAGCAGCACGTTCACAATGAAAAGGGCGACCCATTATTTGTTGGTAAGAAGGGAGAACCTATTCTCTCGAAGAGTAGCAAGAAGCAAAAGCTAGATGATGAAGGGAAGCCGTTGTTTGATGATGGATATGGTGAAGAGACATATAGCGAGAGAAGTTATGGGTCTTCGAATAAACCGCTATTGGTTGATACACCCAACCAGCCATTTTTGGCAACGATCTGCTATTCAGCCGCACATATAGAAAGTCGGGTTGAGCAAGTACAAAAACTACAACGAGAAATATCGACGTTTCATGATCTGTTATGTGATCAGCGCTCTTCAGCTGCAAGACTATTATCCGATCACATCTGGGCAGATGCTTCTATCTTGCCGGAGTTAAGTGAAAGTCTTCAAACCGCTATACAGCAGACTGAAAGGCTGCTTGAACGTACGGATAAATTGATTAATGGGTTCAACGAACTACCCCGTGAAAGCGAAGATCTAGAGTCTTTTGATGGTCCTCAGGAACCTGAAGTGATCGAAGGTGAACTCTGTGACTGAGACAAACAGTACGGAGTCGAGTCCGGGAGATCTGTTGGTGTTGTCGCGATTTGACGATGCTTACTCTCAGCTGGATCTCTTACCAGAAGCTCTGCTTCCAACAGTGGTGACTCATCCGCATGGAGAGTTTCAAAGCAGGGTAGAAGGTGTTCTTCAGCTTAGACACGCGTTATTGCTGGGAAAGCTGCCCACTGAGTCATTGCCTTGGCCAGCAGTGCCTATTCAGCAGCAGCTGAATAAAACGTTACGCCAGCTAGACCTACCAAGGTTTTGTCGCGAAAACGAAGAAGTTGTTGATGCCTTGTTGGCTGATGTTCTGTTGACGATAGAAGAGCTTCAGCCCTCATTTCTAAAGACAAAGTTGGTGCTTGCGCTGGAGTACCAAAAAGCGGAACTCAATCGTCTGAAGGAAGAGCTGTCTTCCCGGAAGCGTAAACGTCGTAAACAACCAAGCGTCAAAATACCCGCCGAGAAGCTCGCGGAGTTAGATGCTTTATCCGAAGTAAAAGGCTGGATCAGTTTCTTGTCCGCTGAAGGATTGAGGGTCCCTGATGTTTGGCACGAACGTTTAAGCATTTGGGGTGAACTAGAAGCTGTTTTTCGTGATCTGCAGTTGGTGACGAGTCTGGGCTTTGATTTGTCAAAGGGGCTTTTCCAAAGTCATGGCTGGCTCAATCTGGTGAAGCTAAGAGAAGTCCTCAAAACACTGCCTCAGCTGCAAGATGTTATTCGTACGATTGGGCGAATGAAAAGTGCCGATGGAGCCCTCATCGTCGAATCAATACTGCAGGCAATACGTGTAAGCCGAATGCGGGACCGAGAGATAAAAAGCCCCCTTATCCCCATGGAAACACGTGGTGTCACCCGTTCAGATTCTATAAGCCGGATGCTGCCCCAGGAAGCTGCGTACTTGGGGCACCCAGTCTTAAAGGGACTATGGCATGCGAGAAGAGCTGAACATGCGCTTTTGAGTTATGCGGTGGAAGGTACTGAACTCGAAGCCGTTGAAGAAGAACAAGAAGTGTTATCGGAAGTACAGCGAGTAGGAAAGAAGCGAAATGAAGAGCGCGGACCGATGATTATCTGCCTGGATACCTCCGGTTCTATGCGTGGCACACCAGAGAACGTTGCGAAAGCTCTCGTGCTTGAGTGCTTGAGTGTCTCCGCCCAAGAAAAACGAGGGTGTTATGTCTATCTGTTTGGTAGCCGAAATGAAGTCAAAGAGCTTGAACTAAGCCCTAACGAGCAAGGGCTCGAGCGCCTGATAAGTTTTCTTTCAATGTCATTCGGTGGCGGGACTGATGTAGAAGGTCCGTTGCAGATGGCGCTGGAAAAGTGCAAACAAAAGCAGTGGGAACGAGCGGATATATTGCTTGTAACCGATGGTGAGTTTGCCTGCCCAGACAACCTGGTTTCTAAAATTAAAAGACGTAAGAAAAGTCATGCACTTGCTGTGCATGGAGTGCTTATTGGTGAACATAGCCAGGTGATGGAGAGACTATGTGATCCACTTCATATGTTTTCTGACTGGCTGGAATTAGCTCCTTAATGGGAGCAAGAGAAAAAGGATATTTTGACAATGTCTGTAGCATACGAAAATTTCAAAATCTCAATTTTGGATTCTGAACGGATCTTAGAAGCGTATGACCTCCTAAATAAGGACAGAGCTGGTGGTCGTGAACCAGAGGAGCTTAAGCGAGCAGCGCTAATTATGACCCTGACCGCCTGGGAAACCTATGTTGAAGACCGCGTGAAAGAAGAGGTGGATTCTCGTTTGCGTGCCTTAGATGGGAGTCAGGTCGCCAACTATATTCGAAAGCAGCTGGAGAACGATCTGAAGTTTTTCCATAACCCTAACTCTAAGAAGACGAAGCATATCTTCGAAGACTTTGTTGGTCTGGACGTCACTGAGCACTGGAAATGGGACAACATGGATCAAGAGGCTGTACGTACTAAGTTGAATAAGTGGATCCAAAAAAGAGGAGATGCAGTTCACCGATCTGTCACGGATAAACAGTCAAGTCATTTAGTAAGCCGAGAAGACATGAAAAAATGTATAGGATTTTTTAAACGCTTAGTTGAAAATACAGATGCCTCATTGAAGGTCTGAGGATGGCTGTGTGGTAGAAAATATAGTAGCTGTACCTCGTAGTTAAAGCCTTCACTTAAAAATAAAAGACTAGCACTCAGGGTAGAGTGCTGTTGCAAGGATTGCGATCTTAAAATGGAAATAGCATGAAGCTGATAGCATTTAATATCTTGCCTCGTTGTAGCCTTTCCCAACTCGCCTTCCGTATCGACCACGTTTACGCCCTTTAATTTGGATATATGGGCGTTTCTATTCTAAGGACTTGAAGATGCACGATATCAATATTGACCTACTACGCGAAGAAGCATGTCGTTTAGTGAAAGTAGAAACAGATTTTCTGAAAGAAATGCTGGATACCCCTGATCTGCTTACGGATATGGAAGGTCAAAGCTTTACCCGTGAATCTGCGCATAAGCGTATTGAGATATTACAAGAAGAAGCTAATAAGTTAGAAAAGCTTGAGATGGTGCTTGCAGTTGTAGGTACGATGAAAGCGGGAAAATCTACTACTATTAATGCAATTGTTGGCGCAGAGGTTCTGCCAAGCCGCAACGAGCCAATGACAGCAATCCCGACCTTAATTCGGCATAAAGTTGATCAGAAGGAACCTATTCTTAGCTTTGAGCATACCCAGCCTGTAATTGAACTTGCGAAAAAGCTTGGTGATCTCATTGCTAAAATGACTTCAGAGCAATTGGAGATGCTTCATAAAGAGCTCCCAAATCCTGAAATTATTGACTCAGTTGTCGCCAGGTTGAAGCCAAAAACGAAATACTCAGGTTCAGAACAAATCTTTGTATTTCTTAAACAGCTTAATGACCTAGTGCGGTTGGCAAACGCACTGGAAATAGAATTTCCGTTCTCTGAGTATGAGAAGATATATCACCTTCCAGTGATTGAAGTGGAGTTTGTTCATCTTAGGGAAGTAGAAGCAGCAAAGGGACAGTTTGCGCTTCTAGATACGCCTGGACCTAATGAGGCGGGCCAGGAGCAGCTGAAAGCCATGTTGACGGAACAGCTTAGAAAGGCGTCGGGTGTGCTTGCTGTAATGGACTATACCCAATTGCGTTCAGATGCTGATCACCAGGTTAGGGAAGAGCTGCGCGCCATTGCAAGCGTTACTGGCGACCGTATGTTTGCACTGGTAAATAAATTTGATCAGAAAGATCGCAATGGATTGGATGAAAAAGGTGTGAAAGCACTTGTGGCAGATGGCTTGATGGAAGGCGAAATACTTCAAGATTCTGTCTTTCCCGTATCTGCAAATTGGGCATACCTAGCGAACCGTGCACGTCACGAGCTCTATCAGGCAGGAAATTTACCTGATGCTGATGAAAATGAGTGGGTAGCTGATTTTGGTGAAGAAGGGTTAGGTAAGCGTTGGCATCGTAAGATTAATGATCTAGATGAGGTTAACGAAGCAATCGAGGCATTATGGGAGGACTCGATGTTTGCTGAGCCCCTAGATCAAGTTATTCAAAAAGCACATGGTGATGCCGCATTTCTTGCTCTAGATTCTGCTGTAGCTAAATTACAAGATACTTTGCTGTCGATTAGTAATCTGGTTAATCTTCGTAGTACTGCATTAAGTAAAGATATTGATAGGCTTTTTGAACTGATTGGTGACCTAAAGGCTGATATAGATGAAGTTAATAGGCTTGAGAAAGAGGTAAAAAAGAAGTCGGACGGCCTATTTGAAGACCTTAAAGATAGTGTTGAAAGTATTTTTGATCGTTCGTATCACGATATGGAAAGGGATATTGAAGAGTACTTTAAAGAAGGTAAGTTAGAAGAAAAGAAAAGATATGAACTAGAAGCTGTCTCTAAAAAGGCTGGTTTAGGTGAAAGTCATAAAGGTATTTATGGCCATCTTCTTAGCGATTTTTTTTCACTTAATGCTAAGAAGAAAGAGAAAGGTCGTGACTTTAATTCTAACGCCTCAGAGATTAGGTTTGATACAAAAGAGGAAGAACGGTCGTTTATAGAAACTATCGAGGATCGGGCATGCTCTCTCTTTTCAAATATAAATGATGAAGTGTCTGAAAGGGTGCTTAGCTCTACTGAGTCATTTTCCTTGCTGTTTGAGCAAGAAGTGGTTTATCAGTCAAAAAACCTACTAGATCGTTTGAATAAAAAAATGGAAAAGGAAGGGTTTCAGCTAGATATCAATGTTCCTCAGGCCGGAGAGTTTTCTCGTCTTGAGTCTGAAGGGCTTAAGCTAGCAGGATTAGTTAAATCTAAGTCAGAGAAGAAAGTTTATAGAGTTAAGCAAAGAGGAGCTTGGGGTGGGGTTAAGCGATTCTTTGACTTCTTTGATAATGATTGGGGCTATGAAGAAAGGGAAAAAACCGTTAAATATAGGGTGATAAATCTAGATGCCCTGAAAAATGCTGTCACCCAAGGGTTAAATCAATCATTTTCTGCTCTAAGAAAGGAGGTGAATAAGCAAACCTCTGGCCTGAAAACCCAGCAGGAAGCTGCCTTTTCTGAGTTGAGGGAGGTTGTAGAAAGCTTGCGTTCTGACCTTCTCGCAAGTGAGAGAGACCATAGGCTGAATCAAGATAAACAAAAAGCTCTAATGGGCTTTTTGGAGCTGTTGGTAGTTAAAGTAGTTCCTGTAAAGGAAGACCTTGATGGCTTGGTTGGTGATCGTAAATCTCTTGCAAAGGAGGCTTCTGAATGAATACGGCTGTTTGTACAGAAGCTGGAATCAAGGAAGTTTGTGACTTATTACCCTGTTTGCAAGAAAAGTACATTGTTGACTTTGCCAACAGTATTGACGTGACAAAAGATCATTTACGAACACAGGATAACCGTTCTTCGTTCTTTTGTAGGGTTGGGGACCACCTAACTGGAGATAGCGCAAGGCGGCAGACGGAAATAAACGCAAGTCTAGTTGATGGTGTGGAAGGGGCATTGAAATGGTTAACTGAATTAACATCTTCAGTAGCCAAAAGTAACTACGCGTTATGCCAAGTTAGTGCTCGTATTGATGACGTTCAGAAGAATGTGGCGTTTCTCTCGGATCAAACCTATTTGTTGCATGACAAGCTGGAAGCTCTATCGCTCCATGTTGAGAGTAGAGTTAATGAGCTTCAGGCAGAGTTGAGTAGGGTGGACTTGGAGCAAAGCGCATCTCGGCAGCTCCAGCAACAATTTGATCGATGGAAGGCAGGTCATTTCAATCAGTTGCCTGTGTTGACGCGTTGCTATGTAGTAGCGGAGGAGCTCAGATGGGGGGCATTTGGTGATTGTGTTCGTGCAGCTAGTCAAGATCTGAAGAACTCTCTTAAGCAGCAATTGATGGATAAACTCACAGTTCAGTTGGCGGAGGACCTTAACGCTTCCCAGCATATGCGAGTTGCCTCAACAAAATGGATGGCTCCTTCAGAGGTGAGTCGTAATCTGGCTCTTGAAGAGGGTATTCAGTATCTAGGTGAATGGGCTGATTCTAGAGAACATCCTTTTGTGTGTTTTAGCTCCCAGCCGCTAAATACAGAACTAGTGTACATGCCACGAATTTTTTCATCTAAGCGGGCCAGCGGTGCCTTTGTTGATGAGCTATTTGGGAAGTGAAATTATGAGTATGGATAGCGTAGGTCTTGTACTTTCAGGTGGTGGAGCAAAAGGGGCATACCAAGTAGGCGTCGTTCGGGCTTTGGAGGAGTTGGGAGTAAAGGTAGATAAAATAGCCGGTGCTAGTATTGGTGCATTGAATGGCGCTGTTTTGGCGTGTTCGCCAGATTTAGCAGAGGGTTCTCGAAGACTGGAACAGTTGTGGAGAACGTTAGCTCAATCCTCACCATTACAAGTGAATGGTAAGGCCGTGCCTTATTATTTGGTGCTATTGGCAGGTTTCGGGCTAGAAGCAAGAGGACTTGTTGCGCTTCGAACGTTGCTCGGAAAGCTGGAGAGAGTGATTACTCTCGAATTCATTCCTGACTTTCTAAAAACTAGCTGGGAGCAGATGGACAAGCTCTCTCAAGGCTTAATGGATGATTCTCCTTTACGAGAACAACTGGCGCGTTTCTTTTCTTCAGAAAGCTTGATGAAGGGTTTGCCTTTATACGTATCTTTGTATCCGAGCGAAGGTGCTTTGCCAGACTTCCTTGCAAGTGTAGGTGCTGCGTTAGGCATCAAGGATACAGTTGAATCTGAATTCCTTCTTTTGCAGTCTCTTGAATCTGAATCAGAGCAACACGAAGCGCTCCTTGCTTCTGCAGCGATCCCTCTACTTTTTTCTCCACGCAGAGTAAATGGCTCGTTGTACTCCGATGGGGGGCAAGGCGGGTGGTCACGAGTGCAGGGAAATACGCCAATTCAGCCATTGTTGGATGCTGGATGTAAAACGATCATTGTCACCCATTTGAGTGATGGCTCTTTGTGGAGTAGGCAAAGATTCAGAGATGCCAATATTTTAGAAATTAGGCCTGAATCAGATATTTCTAAAGCTGGTTTTGGTGTCGATATGCTGGGGTTTGATGAAGGCACGTTGGATTCTTGGACAGAGCAAGGATATGAAGATACGAAGCGCTGTCTTGGTAGAGTGATAGATGCGCAAAACAGTCGATTCGAATTGGCAGAGTCAGAAAAATCTGTGGATGTATCACTTGATAATCTTAGCGATTCTAAACTAGAGATGGATCGATCAATTGAACGTCTTAAGGCGCGTACCAGGAAGTCAGAGTTGATTGATACCAAGTAGTTGGGTGGGCTTTCGACTTTACGTTTTGTAGCGTAGGTATTAGAAGGAAGTGTTAGAGGTAAAACATATGGAATTGAAAGCAACAGACTTGTGTTTTGAGAAGTTGAAGCTGCGTCAGCGTCGAGAGAGAGATTTATACCCTGAATCTTTAGGTTTAAGGGTTCATCGGGCGCTGAGTTGGTTATGTAAACCTCCCCTAATTAGTTACACGCATAATTAGAGTTTTCCAGCGGGTCATGTTTGGCCAGATATTCCCAGGGGGTGAGGTCACCCAATG